>CAWHZU010000019.1:0-642794 GCA_963833885.1 uncultured Actinomycetota bacterium
CGCATATGTCAGTCGACTGCATGAGTATGCGTTGCGCGGCGTCCGGACAACGCGGTGCTTCTGCCGCAGATCGGGCACATGCTTCGCGATCATTACGACGCCTGAGCAAGGGCCATCCAGGCATGGCCCAGGGATTGGCATTAGAAAGCTGGCGAACTCAACCGGCCAGCCGGCGGAGCGGCTGACCTGGGATCAGTGATCGTGTTCGTACTTGAAAGAGAGCTGGAGCTTGGTGCGATAGGTGATCGCGCCGTTCTCGTCTAGGTGAATGTCCTGCTTGAGGACCTCGGCCACTCGCAGATCGCGGAGCGTCCCCGCGGCGGTCCTGATCGCCTCCGCTGCTGCCTCTTCCCATGAGGTGCTGCTCGTCCCGATGATCTCGGTCACCCTGTACACCGACATGGCGCTCTCCTTTGACCGCGTGCGGCCCGTCCGGGGCTGCTGTGGCCAGCCTGTCACAGAGCGCCCCTGCCTGTCGCCGGTGCAGCCCGGCGACCGCGCGGCGCCGCGGCTCCTGCGGTTTCTCGGCGATCGCCGCGGTGTCGAAGCGTTCGGTCATGCCGCGAGTGGCTCATTGGCGGCAGCCAGTCCTTCGCGCAGAGCCGATCATGAGGGTTAGGCGGCGTGGGCGATTTTAAGGTCATCGAATGTGACCCGGAAGCCGCTGCCCTCAGGTGCCGCGCACATGGCGCCGGCCAGCACCTGGTCGCCGGGCGGCAGATACGCCAGCGCTGCGAGCTCCAACTCGCCGTCGTCGACGCAGTAGCGGACCTCGACGGCGTCGCCGCGGCGAGTGAGCAGCAAGACCAGCTCGCTCATGTCAGCGGGCAGGTCGGCCATTACCCAGGAGGAGTGCTCGAGCGTGATCACCGTGCTGAAGCGCGGCCTGCCGTCGAAATACTCGACGCCGGTCTTGAGCCAGCGGCGTTCATCTAGCCGGACCATCGCCCCGGCCTGGTCGTACTGCGCGCTGTACGAACCGCGGACCCGCATCGACAGCTCGAAGTCGCCGGCGAGCTGCTCTGCGTACAGGTGGCCGTTATCACGGACGTATCCGTAGCCGGTGATGCGCCAGAAATCGGTGGCAGCGTCGGCGGTGACAACCAGGGAGCCTCGCTGCTCAGACCACTGGGCCGGTTCGTTCAGCCACTGCACGAGGCCTCCCGGAAAGCGCACTGAGTTCCCGGAATCTACCAACCGCCCGAGACTGGCGCGCGCTGGAGGCCCAGGACTGGACTAGTAGGCTGCTGCGGTGGGTGACAGTCAGATGGGTCCGGCCGGTGTGGCGGCGACGGAGTGTCTGGGCATTCTGCAGGAGCAGGCGGCCGCCTACGCGCAGGTGGCGGTGGCCAACATCGGCAGAGAGTTTCCTTCACTGCTGATCCACATGATGTCGAAGGCGGGGGACGTCCCTGCCCGGCCCGCCGATCGGACGCCAGTCTTCTACGGCAGCCTGGACTGGCATTCGTGCGTCGAGATGCACTGGCTGCTGGTCCGGTTGCTGCGGCTGGCAAGCAGCGTGGTGCCGGCCGCCCAGATCAGGGAACTGCTGGACGCACAGTTCACCGCGGACAAGCTGGCGGTGGAGGCCAGCTTCGCGGACAGTACCGACGGGCGGCACGAGCGGCCGTACGGCTGGGCCTGGGCGCTCGCGCTGGTACATGAGATCGCCAGCCTGGGCGATGCCCAGGCGGGCCGCTGGCTGACCGCGATCACACCGCTCGCCGACGTGCTGACCAAGGGTTTTCTGGACTGGCTGCCCAAGGCCACCTATCCAGTCCGGCACGGCGTGCACTCCAACAGCGCATTCTGCCTTTCCGTCGCTTTGCCATTCGCGGCCCGGGAGGCGCAAGCAGGCCGACCGGACCTGGCCGCAGCGATCGAGACCAAGGCACTCGGCTGGTTCGCAGGCGACACTGACTATCCCGGCAGCTACGAACCGTCAGGCCACGACTTTCTGTCTCCCGCGCTGACGGAAGCAGAACTGATGAGCAGGCTGCTCGCGCAGCCGGAGTTCGCCGACTGGCTGGCAGAGTTCCTGCCAGGCATCGCCGACGGTGAACCAGTCACATTGTTCACTCCCGCCGTCGTCTCCGACGCCAGCGACGGGCAGATCGCCCACCTGCATGGCCTCAACGCGAGCCGGGCCTACTGCTGGCGACGGATTGCAGAGAGCCTGCCTGCCGACGACGCGAGGATCGGGCCGACGCTGGCTGCGGCCCGCACCCACCTGGACGCGGCGCTGCCGCATGTGATCGGCGACGACTACATGGTCGAACACTGGCTGGCCGCCTATGCGGTCCTGGCGCTCACCTGAACCCAAGCGGCTGCTCGCAGATCGTCCAGTTCGGTGCTGGTTCATTGGTTCGCCAAGCGGCTGCCAGGTTGGCGGGCTGCCCAGATGAGCTCTTAAGCTCGGGAGATGCGTTGCATGACCACGGTGGTCTTGTGAGGGGACGATGGAAGCCGTGACGGAGCCTCCGCTGAGTTTCGCCGGGTTGCTGCGGCAGTTTCGGAGCGACGTCCGGCTGACGCAGGAGGAACTGGCCGAGGCTGCGGGCCTGAGCCCTCGGTCGGTCAGTGATCTCGAGCGAGGGATCAACCGCACGGCCCGCAAGGACACCGCCGTAATGCTGGCTGATGCACTCAGCCTGAACGGGCAAGTACGGGTGCTGTTCGTCGCGGCGGCGCGTGGGCGGGCGCCAGCCGCGGAGGTGCTTGCAGCCAGGCTTGACAGTGCGACCGATGGCTCTGCGGCCGTAGTTACGCGGAGCCTGCCGCGTGATATCGGCAGCTTCACCGGCCGCGAACCCGAGCTGGCGCAGCTGCTGGGAACGCTGGCCAACGTGACCGCGGACGGCAAGCCGCCGGGGATCTGTCTGATTGACGGGATGGCCGGCGTCGGCAAGACAACCTTGGCAGTGCACGCCGCGCACCGATTGACCGGGAGCTTTCCCGATGGGCAGTTCTTCCTTTCGCTGCATGCCCACACCCCCGGCCAGCGGCCGGTCAGCCCGGCTGACGCGCTGGCCAGCTTGCTCCTGACGGCCGGCGTCGCCGTGCCGCAGATCCCGCCCGGGATGGAGGCCCGCGCCGGCCGGTGGCGTGACCACATTGCAGGCAAGAAGATCCTCTTGCTGCTGGATGACGCGGCCGGGCACGAGCAGGTTCGACCGCTGCTGCCGGGCACCTCTGGCAGCTTGGTCCTGGTCACGAGCCGCCGGCGGCTGACAGCGCTAGAGGACTCCGCAGTGCTCAGCCTCGGCACCCTGTCCCCCGCTGAGGCGGTGGCGCTGCTGGCCCGGCTTGCCGACCGTTCGGACCTCGGCTCCGAAACGGGCCCGGCCGGGGAAATTGCCCGGTTGTGCGGATACCTACCGCTCGCGATCGGGATGCTCGCCCGACAGCTACGGCATCATCCTGCCCGGAACGGTGCGGAACTCGCCGCCGACCTCGCGGCGGCTCGCGACCGGCTGACCGTCATGCGCGCGGAGAACCTCTCGGTCGCGGCCGCGTTCGATTTGTCCTACAGCGACCTCAGCGAGGCTCAGCAGCGGCTGTTCTGCCGACTCGGCCTGACCTCTGGCGCGGACATCGACGCCTACGCCGTGGCGGCCCTCGACGACACCAGCCTGGAGAACGCCCGCAGTCAGCTTGATGAGCTCTACGACCATCATCTGATTGCCGAGCCGGCACCCGGCCGCTACGTGCTGCACGACCTGTTGCGCGAATATGCCCGCGCGCTCGCCGCCGCCGACGATGACGACACGGAGGTTCACTCCGCGGCCGACCGGCTGTTGAACTACTACGCCCACGTCGCCGCCGCCGCCAGCCGGCACATCGCCACTTGGACTACCGCAGGCGGACGCCTGCCGCCGACCAGCCCGCCGGCCAGCGCCCCGCAGCTGGCTACATCCAGCGAGGCGGCCGCCTGGCTCGAAGCCGAGCGCCCCAACCTGCACGCGGCCGTCAACTACGCCGCAGCCAAGAAGATGCCTCTGCATGCCATCGCCATCGCTGCCGCGATGGGCGGCTTCCTGCGGTCCCGCGGCCACTGGGACCAGGCTGCGGAGCAATACCAGACGGCTCTCATGGCGGCACGCGAGGCCGGAGACCTCCCCGGCCAGGCCGGTGTACTTGACGAGCTGGGTCTCCTGCAGCAGCTGACCAGTGACTACCCGGCCGCCACCGCCACCCTGGCCGAGGCGATTGGGCTGTTCCGGAACCTTGGCGACCTGCCCGGTCAGGCCTATGCCCTCAACCACCTGGGCCTGGTGCAGGTGGACGTGGCGGATTACCCGGCTGCGGCCGCGAGCCACCGGCAGGCGCTGGGGCTGGCCCGTGACGCGGGCGATCAGCTCGCAGAGGCCGTTTCCCTCATTGATCTGGGCATGGTGCAGCAGATGACCGGCGACTACCCGGCCGCCACCGCCAGCTACGAACAGGCGCTACCCCTGGCACGGAGCGTTGGTTCTGCCTTCGACGAGGCCGATGCGCTGTGTGAACTCGGCGCTGTGCGGCGGTTGACGGGAGACTACCCAGGCGCCATTACTTGCGAGCGCCAGGCCCTGGACCTGTTTCATCACCTCGGCGACCGACTCGGCCAGGGGTGGGCCCTTGACGAGCTCGGCCGGATACATCAGCTAACCGGCGACTACCCGGCCGCCACTGCCTGCTTGGCCGAGGCGATGGAGTTGTTCCGCGACCTGGGCGACCGGCACGGCCTGGCCAAGGCGCTGAACAGCCTCGGCGAGCTATCGCTGCGAACTTCCGCGGCCGAAGAGTCCCGGAGCCACCACGCTAAGGCGCTCGCCATCGCCCGCGAGCTTGGCACACCGGGCGAACAAGCACGGGCGCTGGAAGGCATAGGCCGCAGCCTTCTTCGCGGCGATCCCGCTGAAGCTGCCGCGCACCTGCGGGAAGCGCTGGAGATCTATCAGAAGATCGGGGCACCCGAAGCGCGGAGCGTGCGGGATACCCTCGACGGCCAGGGCCTCTGACAAGCGCGAAGCTCGGCCATGGCGCATCCTTCGGTCAGTTCACCCGCCGCGCGGCCATGCGCCGACGGTCGTCCTCGATAAAGTCGACGCCGCCCGGGCCTCCGGCTCTCCCGTTCAGCAGAGCCTGAGCGTTCAGCAAGGCCCACAGCCGAGACCGTGCCCGATGGCCACGCCTACGTCCGCCACCTGGTGTCGACGCCCGGCCATCGTCCGGGCTTACCCGGGAGGCTCTCCAGATCTGGGTAACAGCCATCGTGTCTGCCCTCCTGCGTCATCCGGCTAGCTATACGGTCGCCAGAGACCGCGGAAGAGACCACACGTGCCGGCCCACAGGAGTGCCCACAGGATCGGCCGCTCGGTGCGGTGGGGCGGGTTGCTGGCAGGCGGAGGCAGATCATGGCGTCGGATCAGGTCGGAATCGGGATCGTGGGCAGCGGTTTCATCGCCGCTGCCCATGCGGAGGCTTTCTCCCGGCTGCCGCGGGCCACGGTGCGCGCTGTGGCCTCGCGCTCGGCGGAGCGGGCAGCGGAGTTCGCCGCGCGCTGGGGGATTGCGGCGTGGCTCACCGATTTCCGGGAGCTAGCTGACCGACCCGACGTCGACGTCGTGTGTGTCGCGGCCCCGAATGTGCTGCACCGGGACATCACGGTCGCTGCGGCCCAGGCGGGCAAGCATGTCATCTGCGAGAAGCCGCTCGCCCGGACGCTGCGCGAGGCCGACGAGATGATCAGCGCGTGCGCCGCGGCCGGGGTGCTGCTGATGTACGCGGAGGAAATCTGCTTCGCGCCGAAGTACGTCCGGGCGAAGGAACTCGCTGACGAGGGCGCGCTCGGGGAGGTGTACCTGGTCCGGCAGACCGAGCAGCACTACGGCCCCCACTCGGACTGGTTCTGGGACCCGGAGCGGTCCGGTGGCGGCGTCCTGATGGACATGGGCTGCCATGGCATCGAGTTCGCGCGGTGGGTGCTGGGCAAGCCCGCTGCCCGGACGGTTTCGGCCGAGGTGGGCACGTTCGTGCACGGCAGCCGGACGCAGCTGGAGGACCACGCGATCGTGACGATCCGCTTTGAGGGCAACCGGATGGGCCTGGTCGAGGCGAGCTGGGCTAAGCCGGGCGGCATGGACGACCGGGCCGAGATCGCGGGGAGCCGGGGAATCACCTATGCCGACCTGATGCGCGGCTCATCCCTGTCTACCTACAGCGATGTCGGCTACGGGTATGCCGGTGAGAAAGCGCCCGATACCCGCGGCTGGACGTTCACTATCTTCGACGAGCTGTGGCATTCCGGCATTCCGCAGGAGATGGATCACTTCGTCAGCTGCGTCCTCGACACGGTGACGCCTCAGGAGACCGGTGCAGACGGCCGGGCGGTCCTCGAGCTGATCTACGCGGCGTACCGGGCCGCGCGCACCGGCCGGGTGGAGTTTCCGCTGCAGCTCAGCGAGCAGGAGGCAGCCCAGCCACCGTTCGCGCTCCTTTAACTCCGCCCCCTTCCACGGTGCTCCTCGCGGCGGCCAGCGGTCCGCTCAGTGCAATGGGAAGCTCTGTCCCTGCTCGGCCCGCGGACGAGCGCCGAAGATCCGGCGCTCGGACTCATCGATGGGCACGTCGTTGATGCTGGCCTCCCGCCGCCGCATGTACCCGTCGTCGTCGAACTCCCAAAGTTCGTTGCCATAGCTGCGGTACCACTGACCCGCGGCGTCGCGGCACTCGTACTGGAAGCGGACAGCGATCCGGCGGCCGCCGAATGACCACAGGTCCTTTCGCAGCCCATAGTCCAGTTCGCGGTTCCACTTACGGCGCAGGAACCCGATGATCTCAGCCCGGCCAGTGATGAACTCATCCCGGTTTCGCCAGACCGAGTCCTCCGTGTAGGCGCCGGCGACCCGTTCCGGGTCCCGGCTATTCCAGGCATCCTCGGCAGCCTGCACTTTCTGGCGGGCCGTTTCCTCAGTGAACGGCGGCAACGGCGGTCGCTGGGCCACGATAGCCTCCCCGGCGGGAAACGATCACTCTCCAATGTGAACAGTATCGCGGGCAACCATCATTTTCAGAGGGCGGTGGGTCAAGGCCGGACGTACATGCGATGCTTGCGGGCCAGCTGGACCTCCCGCTCCTCTGTGGCTGTTATCAGGGCCAGGTCCAGACGCGAGCCTATTCACGCGGTGGATCGAGGGCTTGGCTGACGGGCTCGGTCTCGAGCGTCTCGGGGTGGAATATGAGCAGGCTGAGGAAGAACAACCCACCCGCAACGATCAAGCCGACCACAATCAGGTCGGGGACGAGCGCATCCCTGGGCACTGTGAGCACAAACAGGGCGCACACCACCCACGCCAGCGCGCTGACAGCGACCGGCAGTTCGAGCCGTCCCAGGTTGAACGCGCCCTCCTTGCGACCGAGTTGTTTGCGTACCACCAGGTAGAGGACGATTGTCGCGGTGTAGATGATCGCCGGGAGGATCGTCGACGCAACGATCAGCTTCAGCAGCGCACTTCCCGGCAGCGCGACCATCAGGACGACCCCCACGACAAAGGTCATGAGCGTCGCCGGTATCGGCGTATGCGTACGCTGATTGACCCGTCGCATCACTCGGTGGGCAGGGAAGCGCGAGTCGCGCGACATCGCGAAAACGAGCCGTGAGCATGCCGTCATGACCGCTGTCCCGGCGCCAAAGAACGCCAGCGTAATCCCGGTCAGGAATACCCTTTCCGTCACTGAACCGAGCTGATCGCGAATTATCGCCGCGATTGGCGAATCGCTGTCGGTGACCTTCGGGATAGAGTCGATCGCGATGGTGTGGCGAGGCCCATGATCATCGCGTTCGTCAGCCCGCCACCGACGGTGAAATAGTCGGAAGCTTTCTGCGTGACACCCCGAGACACCAGGTTCCCCAGTGAACCGCGGCCCGTGACAGCCACAGCGACAATCAGCACGATTGACAGTACGGCGACGAGCGCCAGTTCGATTCCCACCGCGCTCGAGTTGATCATGCTGGCGAGTCGAGCCGAGACCACGACGAGCACGACCTGAATGAGCAACACCACGACCGTGATCAGGCGCGCGATATGCTCATCCGGCTGGATGCCGAAGAGCGGCATGAATGCCGTCTCCGCAAGCGCATTGTCGACCGCCACGACGCCGATCGCCAGATAACAGGTAGTCAGCCAGCCGAACCCTAAACCGATCTTCGGGCTGGCCAGCCGCGAGGCCCATTGGTAGGACGAGCCGCTGAGCGGGATGCGGGCCGCGAACTGCGCGTACACCAGCGCCACAAGGAGCTGCCCGACCGCCACGAGAACCCAGAGCCAGATCCCGACCGGTCCCCCGCGCTGCAGCACGATGTCGTATGTCCCAAAGATGCCGACAGCCACTGAGATGAACGCGAATGAGATTGCGAACATCTGAAAGGAGCCGAGCGTTCGCTTGAGCTCCTGCTGGTAGCCCCCGGTTTCGGCAGAACCGTCGCGGGACTCCATGTCCCTCGGAATATCCGCCATCCCGCCCCCATGCCGATAAGCATTTCAGGAAACGGGGGTTAACTAACGATCCTGCATCTGCAAGAAATCGTCGACGACGATGCCTCAAGGATATAAATAGCACAACCCGAGGAGACCTTGTCGGCGACACGCTCACCCGGCGAAGGCTTCGCGCACCTCTTGTTTCCAAGCCTGCCGACGTGAGTCGTCGATGAATGCCGCGTCGAACGAGTTGAGGGCGAGGGTTTCGAGCTGGCCCGGCGTCACGTCGCATTGCTCGCGGATCGCCACGTAGTTGGCGTCTACATATCCGCCAAAGTAGGGCGGGTCGTCGCTGTTAACAGTGACCAGGAGCCTTTCCTCCAGCATCACCGGAAGAGGGTGATCAGCCAGCGTGTCGACCGCCCGCAAGCACACGTTTGAAAGCGGGCACACGGTCAGCGGCACGCGTTCGTCACGAAGCCGCTGCACCAGCGCGGGATCCTCCATGGCCCGGATGCCATGGTCTACGCGTTCCACGTGCAGGACGTCGAGCGCGGCTGCGACGGTCTCGGGCCCGCCCTCCTCGCCGGCATGCGCCACCAGGTGCAGGTCCTCGGCTGCCGCCCGGGCGTAGACGTCCGCGAATAGCTCCGGCGGGTAGCCGATCTCTGTTGAGTCCAGGCCCACACCGATGATGTCCCCGCGGAACGGCAAGATCGCGGTCAGCATCTGGGCTGCGGCCTCGGCGCCCCGGTCGCGCAGGAAGCACATGATGAGGTCGCTGGAAACTCCGTGGGTACGCTCGCTGTCCCGGATGGCCGCGGTCAGGCCCTCCATCACGGCCGCCAGCGGCACCCCGTTCGAGACGTGGGTCTGCGGGTCGAAGAAGATCTCAGCCCGCCGCACGTTGCACCGGCGGGCCTGGTCGAGGTAGCTGGTCGCGAGGTCGAAGAAGTCCTGACCGGTCCGCAGCACCGACAGGTTGGCATAGTGCAGGTCGAGGAAGGACTGCAGATCGGAGAAGGAGTACCGGGCGAGCAACTCCACCGGATCGGTCACCGGGATCGACACCCCGTTGCGCGCCGCCATGGCGATGACGGCGGCTGGTTCCAGCGTGCCTTCCACGTGAACATGCAGTTCCGCAGTGGGCGGGCTCTCCCAGCCATCCTGCCCGGCGACGGCCGAGACCCCAGGATGAGGCGAAGTCCCGGCAGCGGGCATGGCACACCTCCGTGACGGTTCAGGTCATCATGGCAACGCGGCTCACGCCATTCAACTCTCACGCGCGGCCGTGTCAGCGTCGTCAGGCAGTGCGCAGGCTGGCGAGTACCTCGCTGGCAGCGCGTTGCCCGGATCGCAGGGCGCCTTCCATCAGGCCGGCCCAGTGACCGGCGGTTTGCTCGCCCGCGAAGTGGATGCGGCCGGCCGGGGCAGCCAGGAGGTCCGGGTCGCCGGGCGCTGCGGTGAGCGTGTCCGCCGTGTAGGACTCACCCGCCCAAGGGTCGTCGTTCCAGGTGGTCAGGACCGCCCTGGCCGGATCGGTGTCCAGTTCCGGACGCAGCGCCACGATCCGCGCCGCCCAGGTGGCCGGTCCGTCGGCTACGGCCAGGGCCGACAGGCCCTGTTCGGTACCGGCGAAGGCGTGCAGTACCGGCTGGACCTGAGCCGTCATGTCGGTGGCCGTCCAGGTCCAGAACCGGCCGGGCACACTCTGCACCGCGGACGCCGCGGGCAACCGGTTCAGCGGCATGTGCAGCTTGGCATTGTGGGCCAGCCCGCTGCGCTCCCATGCCGCCCGCTGACGGCCGGGGACGTCCGGCGTTACCGGCAGCTGGCGCAGCACCGCCATCGGGACCGCAATGACAGCGGCGTCCCCGCTCACGGTTCCGCCGGGAGTCCTCAGCTGGACTCCGTATTGGTCCTGTTCCACAGCGCGGACGGGGCTGTCCAGCCGCACCGCTGGGCCCAGCCGCCGGGACAGGCCCGCGGCCAGCTGCTGGTTGCCGCCAGCCACCCGCCAGCTTGGCCGCCAGCCGAACCCCGCGGTCGCGTCCTGGGCAACGGCGGCGGTGAGCTGGTCGGCACTCATCCCCGACGTTGTCTCCATGCGTGACATGTAGGCAGCCAAGGCGGCGGGCTGGCCTGCCCAGCCGGCGGCCACCTCGGCGAGCGAGGTGCCCCGGGCAGCGGCGGCCGCCGCCACCGCAACCCAGGCAGCACACTCGTCTACCTCCGACGCGGCGACCAGCCCGCCACCACGCGGCTTCCGCTGGTAGTAGGACATCGTCGTGCCCGCGAGTTCCAGGCCAAGCTCGGCCAGCACCTCGCGCAGCACGTCGTAGCCATCCAGCACGAACTCGGCACCTCTCTCGATGACGGTCCGCTGATCACCGGGAATGAGCTCCTGCGACCACACGCGGCCGCCCACCCGGTCGCGTGCCTCGAGCACCACGACCTCACAGCCGCCCTGAGTAAGCCGCCACGCCGCCATCAGCCCGGCGAAGCCCGCCCCGACCACCACGACCCGCACGCTCGCCTCCGGCCTTGACCAGTCCCGAGACGGTATCCCGAATGGGGCGCGTCAGGTCCGCGCGGCAGGCCGCAACGCAGTTCTGGCCTTGCGGCTCTGGATGCCCCTGGCGGTGGCAGGGGTTTTGATCGGTATCGGTATCTGGCTGATCATCGCCAACCACAGCACCGCCCCGGCCGCGGAGTCGAAGCCGACGAGGGTGGCGAGGCCCATGATCATCGCGTCCGTCAGCCCGCCACCGACGGTGAAATAGTCGGAAGCTTTCTGCGTGACACCCCGAGACACCAGGTTCCCCAGTGAACCGCGGCCCGTGACAGCCACAGCGACGATCAGCACGATTGACAGCACGGCGACGAGCGCCAGTTCGATTCCCACCGCGCTCGAGTTGATCATGCTGGCGAGTCGAGCCGAGACCACGACGAGCACGACCTGAATGAGCAACACCACGACCGTGATCAGGCGCGCGATATGCTCATTCGGCTGGATGCCGAAGAGCGGCATGAATGCCGTCTCCGCAAGCGCATTGTCGACCGCCACGACGCCGATCGCCAGATAACAGGTAGTCAGCCAGCCGAACCCTAAACCGATCTTCGGGCTGGCCAGCCGCGAGGCCCATTGGTAGGACGAGCCGCTGAGCGGGATGCGGGCCGAACTGCGCGTACACCAGCGCCACAAGGAGCTGCCCGACCGCCACGAGGACCCAGAGCCAGATCCCGACCGGTCCCCCGCGCTGCAGCACGATGTCGTATGTCCCAAAGATGCCGACAGCCACTGAGATGAACGCGAATGAGATTGCGAACATCTGAAAGGAACCAAGCGTTCGCTTGAGCTCCTGCTGGTAGCCCCCGGACTCGACAGAACCCTCGCCGGACTCCGTGCCCCTCGGAATGTCTGCCATCGCGCCCCCGTGCCGATAAGCATTCCAGGAAATGGGGGCTGACTAACAGTCCTGCATCTGCAAGAAATCGTCGACGACGATGCCTCAAGGATATAAATAGCACAACCCGAGGAGACCTTGTCGGCGACACGCTCACCCGGCGAAGGCTTCGCGCACCTCTTGTTTCCAAGCCTGCCGACGTGAGTCGTCGATGAATGCCGCGTCGAACGAGTTGAGGGCGAGGGTTTCGAGCTGGCCCGGCGTCACGTCGCATTGCTCGCGGATCGCCGCGTAGTTGGCGTCCACATATCCGCCAAAGTAGGGCGGGTCGTCGCTGTTAACAGTGACCAGGAGCCCTTCCTTCAGCATCACCGGAAGAGGGTGGTCGGCCAGCGTGTCGACCGCCCGCAAGCACACGTTTGAAAGCGGGCACACGGTCAGCGGTACGCGTTCGTCACGAAGCCGCTGTACCAGCGCGGGATCCTCCATGGCCCGGATGCCATGGTCTACGCGTTCCACGTGCAGGACGTCGAGCGCGGCTGCGACGGTCTCGGGCCCGCCCTCCTCGCCGGCATGCGCCACCAGGTGGAGATCCTCGGCTGCCGCCCGGGCGTAGACGTCGGCGAAAATCTCCGGCGGGTAGCCGATCTCTGTTGAGTCCAGACCCACACCGATGATGTCCCCGCGGAACGGCAAGATCGCGGTCAGTATCTGGGCTGCGGCCTTGGCGCCCCGGTCGCGCAGGAAGCACATGATGAGGTCGCTGGAAACTCCGTGGGTACGCTCGCTGTCCCGGATGGCCGCGGTCAGTCCCTCCATCACGGCCTCCAGCGGCACCCCGTTCGAGACGTGGGTCTGCGGGTCGAAGAAGATCTCAGCCCGCCGCACGTTGCACCGGCGGGCCTGGTCGAGATAGCTGGTCGCGAGGTCGAAGAAGTCCTGGCCGGTCCGCAGCACCGACAGGTTGGCGTAGTGCAGGTCGAGGAAGGACTGCAGATCGGAGAAGGAGTACCGGGCGAGCAACTCCACCGGATCGGTCACGGGGATCGACACCCCGTTGCGCGCCGCCATGGCGATGACGGCGGCTGGTTCCAGCGTGCCTTCCACGTGAACATGCAGTTCCGCAGTGGGCGGGCTCTCCCAGCCATCCTGCCCGGCGGCGGCCGAGACCTCAGGATGAGGCGAAGTCCCGGCAGCGGGCATGGCGCACCTCCGTGACGGTTCAGGTCATCATGGCAACGCGGCTCACGCCATTCAACTCTCACGCGCGGCCGCGTCAGCGCCGTCAGGCAGTGTGCAGGCTGGCGAGTACCTCGCTGGCAGCGCGTTGGCCGGATCGCAGGGCGCCTTCCATCAGGCCGGCCCAGTGGCCGGCGGTGTGCTCGCCGGCGAAGTGGATGCGGCCGGCCGGGGCGGCCAGGAGGTCCGAGTCGCCGGGCGATGCGGTGAGCGTGTCCGCCGTGTAGGACTCGCCCGCCCAAGGATCGTCGTTCCAGGTGGTCAGGACCGCCCTGGCCGGATCGGTGCCCAGTTCCGGGCGCAGCGCCACGACCCGCGCCGCCCAGTTGGCCGGTCCGTCGGCGACCGCCAGGGCCGACAGGCCCTGTTCGGTACCGGCGAAGGCGTGCAGTACCGGCTGGACCTGAGCCGTCATGTCGGTGGCCGTCCAGGTCCAGAACCGGCCGGGCACACTCTGCACCGCAGACGCCGCGGGCAACCGGTTCAGCGGCATGTGCAGCTTGGCATTGTGGGCCAGCCCGCTGCGCTCCCATGCCGCCCGCTGACGGCCGGGGACGTCCGGCGTAACGGGCAGCTGGCGCAGCACCGCCATCGGGACCGCAATGACAGCGGCGTCCCCGCTCACGGTTCCACCCGGCGTGCTCAGATGGACCCCGTAGTGGTCCTGTTCCACAGCGCGGACCGGGCTGTCCAGCCGCACCGCTGGGCCCAGCCGCCGGGACAGGCCCGCGGCCAGCTGCTGGTTGCCGCCAGCCACCCGCCAGCTCGGCCGCCAGCCGAACCCCGCGGTCGCGTCCTGGGCAACGGCGGCGGCGAGCCGGTCGGCACTCATCCCCGACGTTGTCTCCATCCGTGACGTGTAGGCAGCCAAGGCGGCGGGCTGGCCTGCCCACCCGGCCGCCACCTCGGCGAGCGAGGTGCCTCGGGGCGGCGGCCGCCGCCGCGACCCAGGCAGCACACTCGTCTACCTCCGACGCGGCGACCAGCCCGCCACCACGCGGCTCCCGCTGGTAGTAGGACATCGCCGTGCCCGCGAGTTCCAGGCCAAGCTCGGCCAGCACCTCGCGCAGCACGTCGTAGCCATCCAGCACGAACTCGGCGCCTCTCTCGATGACGGTCCGCCGATCACCGGGAATGAGTTCCTGCGACCACACCCGGCCGCCCACCCGGTCGCGTGCCTCGAGCACCACGACCTCACAGCCGCCCTGGGTGAGCCGCCACGCCGCCATGAGCCCGGCGAAGCCCGCCCCAACCACCACGACCCGCATGCTCGCCTCCGGCTTTGACCCGTCCCGAGACGGTATCCCGGATGGGCGCGTCAGGTCCGCGCCGCAGGTCGCAACGCAGTTCTGGCCTTGCGGCTCTGGATGCCCCTGGCTGTGGCAGGGGTTTTGATCGGTATCGGTATCTGGCTGATCATCGCCAACCACAGCACCGCCCCGGCCGTGGCCAGCCTGCCAACCACTGCCATGAATCGGTCCACGCCAAGCTGTGGGGAGCGTCCCACGCAAGCCGCGACGGCGTCACCATTGCGTTTCAAAGGTTCACCCATTTAGCCTGTATGGCCACGAGGACGTGGATGAGCGCGCCCGGACGCGACGGACAACGTGAGGTGGCCGATGGCAGGGCTTCGCCGAGCAGGGGTGTCGTGAACCAGGCTGGGCCGGGCGTCGCCGACAGCGTCGACGCTCGCGGCGTGGACGACATGGCCGAAGTGGCACGCCTGGCGGCCGGCCGTTACGGCATCTCCCCCGGCTTCGGCCTGCATCAGTACCCGCTGACCGAGAACTGGACCTTCCGCATCGAGCCGGATGCCGCGCCGCCGGTCGTGCTCCGCATCTACCGCCCGGGCGGACGCTCGCCGCTCGAGATCCACTCCGAGCTGGCCTGGATGAGCGCCCTGCAGCAGGACTCACCCGCACTGCTGCCCGACGTCATCCCGACGCTCAGCGGAGCCGCGGTGCTCGAAATTACCCGCGAGCCGCTCGACCCGTGCCACTGCGTGCTGTTCAGCTGCGCGCCCGGGAGCGAGCCGGAAGGTGACCAGCTCGCCGCGTGGTTCCCGCGGCTTGGCGCGATCACCGCCCGGCTGCACCGGCACGCGCGTGGCTGGCCGGTCCCGGCCTGGTTTGTCCGCCCGCGCTGGGATCTGGCCACCACGCTGGGCGACCGGCCGCACTGGGGGTCCTGGCAGGCAAGCGTCACCGACGCCGAGGAACGCCGGCAGACCCGCCGGCTGGCCGACGTCGTCATCAAGCGCCTGTCGGACTTCGGCGACGGGCCGGCGCGCTTCGGCCTGGTGCACGCCGACCTGCGGCTGGCGAACCTCCTGGTGGACGGCGAGCGCATCACGGTCATCGACTTCGAGGACTGCGGCTTCAGCTGGTATCTCTACGACCTCGCCTGCGCCCTCACCTTCAACGAGGGCCGCCCGGACGTCCAGGAGCTGATCGAGGCCTGGGTAGCCGGGTACCGGGAGGTGCAGCCGCTGTCCAGGGCGGACGAGGAGGAGATCGACACCTTCCTCATGCTGCGGCGGGTGATGCTCAGCGCGTACGCCGGGCTGCGGCCGGACACCGAGCTTGCCGAGCAGATGAGGACGGACGGATACTCCGGAGAGACCTGCGCGCTCGCCGAGCCGTACCTGAGCCGCTTCGGCTGAGCCGCCGGCCGGGGCGCGACCCGGCCCTGGCACGGCCCTGGCGGCACGGCACGGCCCTGGCGGCCGGGCTTGCCGTCTTCTATCCTTTGGGCGTACCAATAGCCCGGCCCGGGTGCCGGCGGGTCTGGAGGTGGCCGGTCATGTCCAGCCCGCGAGATGCGGAGATCACCATCGTCGGCGGCGGCGCGATCGGCGCCGCCGTGGCGTACTTCCTGGCCCGCGACGGCCGGCGCGACGTCCAGCTGCTGGAACGGCGCGGGCTGTGCGAGGCCACCAGCAGCCAGGCCGCCGGCTTCGTCGGCCAGGCGCGGCCCACTGCCGAGCGCGCACGGCTGACGATGGCCGCCACCGACGTCTACCGCACGTTCGAGCGGGACACCGGCTACACCATGGACTACAAGGAGTGCGGCGCGGTCCGTCTCGCCCTGTCCGAGACGTCGGTGCGGGAACTGCAGCAGATCGCGGACACGGCCGCGGTGACCGGCCTGCCGGTCGAGTTCCTGAGCCCGGCGCGGCTGCGCGAGATCTACCCGGTGCTGGAGCGGACCGACTCGGTCAAGGCGGCCCTGTGGTCCCCGACGGACGGCTACCTGCAACCGAACAGCCTGGTCAGCGCCTACGTGCAGGCGGCCAGGGACCTCGGGGTCACGGTCGCGACCCAGAGCGCGGTCACCGGGATCGAGGTGGCGGACGGCGCCGTCCGCTCGGTCGCCACCGAGGACGGCAGCTACCGCACCGACCAGGTGATCATCGCCGCGGGCCCGTGGTCGTCGGCGCTGGCCCGGCTGGCCGGGCTCGAGCTGCCGATCGTCCCGGTGCTGCACGAGTACTTCGTCACCGAGCCGGTGCCCGGCTGGCACGGTGACCTGCCCTGCCTGCGCATCCCGGAGGTGCAGGTCTACGCCCGCGGCGAGAGCGGCCGGGTGCTCTGCGGCGGCTTTGAGAACCATGGCACCAGCATCGATCCCCGCGAGGTCGGCGTCGCGTCGCGGCTGACCGCCCGGCCGGACTGGGACGTGCTCGGCGGCTTCGCCGGCAGCCTGAGCGAGTTCGCCCCGGCGCTGGCCAGCGCGGGCGTCGCGGCGACGTTCCAGGGCTGGCCCGCGTTCAGCCCCGACGGGCGCTTCATCGTGGGCCCGGTGAGCTCGGTCCGTGGTCTGGCGCTGGCCGCCGGCTGCAACGCCCACGGCGTGTCGGGCTCGGCCGGCCTGGCGATGCACCTGGTCGAGAGCCTCACCGGCGATCCGTCGCCGTACGTGCGGTCCCTGAGCCCAGACCGGTTCGTGCCGCGGAACTGGTCCTTCGAGGATGCGCGGCGCGAGGCGCAAGCCGTGTACGAGACGTACTACCCAATGCCGGCTGTTACGCGATAGCGGGCTAAACCGCGGGGTGCATCGCGATCAGGCCGCCGTCGACGTTGACCGTGGAGCCGGTGATGTAGCCGGCGTCGGGCCCGCAAAGGAACGACACCGCGCCGGCGACCTCCGCGGCGGTGCCCACCCGCCGCAGCGGGCTGATCCGGCCGAGCGCCTCCTCGCCGAGCGTGGCGACGAACGGCTCGCTCAGCGGCGTCAGCACCCAGCCCGGTGCCACCGCGTTGACCAGGATGCCGAGCGGGGCAAGTTCCACGGCCATCGACTTGGTCAGCGAGATGATCGCTGCCTTCGACGCGTTGTAATGGGCGAACTCGGCCTCCGACATCTGGCCGTTGGTGGAGGCGATGTTCACGATCCGGCCGCCGCCGCCCTGCTCGCGGATGGCACGCGCGCAGGCGACACCGAGCAGCACCGGCCCACGGACGTTGATGGCCATCGTCGCGTCCCAGGTGTCCGCGGTGAAGTCAAGGAACGGGACCGGGCTGTATACCCCGGCGTTGTTCACCAGGGCGTCGATCCGGCCGAAGTGCGCCGTGACCGCTGGCACCAGGCCGGCGCAGTCGTCGGCCGAGCCGACGTCGGCCCGCAGCCCAAGCACCTTCCCGTGATCGCCAAGCCGACCCGCGGCCGCCTCGACCTCGCCCGCGTTCCTGGCGCAGATGGCCACCGCGTAGCCGTCGGTGAGCAGGCGCTCGGCGCACGCGTAGCCGATGCCCTTGCTGCCGCCGGTGACCAGCGCGACTTTGTCCACGGCTCCTCCTTATCGGCCGCGGGCTAGCCGAGCCCGCCGACGGCGGTGGCCGCGGCGATCAGCGAGTCCAGCGACGGGTCCTCGAGCTTGGCCCTGGTCCAGTCCCACCGTGAGACGGCTTCCTGCCAGTAGTCGAACGCCTCGGCCGGCGAATCGCTCAGCAGCTTGTCCATGCCGACGAACAGCAGCGACCAGGTGTACTGGGCGGCGATGCCGAACAGCCGGGCCCGGGCGTACTGGACCGGGTCATGAGCGCCGAAGTAGGCGTCGCACGCGACCCGAATCTGGGCGGGGTCGTAGTCCCCCTCCATGGCCAGGTCACCGACGTCGAACATCGGGTCGTTCATGCCGCTGAAGTCGTAGTCGATGAGCCGGATCCGCCCGTCGTCCATGATGTTCTTGGCCAGCAGGTCATTGTTGCTCGGCACGGCCGGCAGCTGGTTCACGGCCAGGGCCGCCTGGATCCGGCGCATCGTCGGCAGCCAGCCGAGCAGGCCTGGCGGGCTGGCCAGCGCGCGGGAGTCCAGCAGCGCCAGGTAGTCGTCGAGGAACTTCCAGATCACGATCGAGTTGCTCATCGGCGGGGCCTGGGTGTGCAGGTCGCGGATCGCCCGCCCGATCCTCGGGATGTACTCCGGCCGGGACAGGTCGGGCGTGTCGAGGGTGCGGCCGTCGATGTACTCCAGCACGATCGCCGGGACCTCGGGCAGCGCCTGCAGCACCCGGGCACCCACGCCGGACTCCCCCGCGGCGACCGTGTTCGCGATCAGGTCGCCGATCGGGATCATCAGCCCGAAGTCGTCCATCTCCTGGGTGAGGAACTTGACCACGTAGCGGTCGCCGTCTGCAGCGGTGACCGCGTAGGTGACGTGAGCCAGGCCGCCGAACAGCTGGTTCCACTCCAGCCTCCGGCCGACCAGGACCTCCGCCTCGGCCGCGAGCACCTCCATCTGGCGGGCGAACCGCTGGTCGGCGGTGCTGGTCAGCCCGCCGTTGCTGCTGGCCATGGTCAGGGTTCGGGGTCGTACTGGTCGATGGCCAGCGGGTGGTCGTGAATCCGCCGGTGCCTGACCGCGTAGAACAGGATGCCGATCAGCAGCGGGACGGCCACGATCAGCCAGGCCATCGGGATGTCCTTGAGGAAGAAGCCTCCGCTGGTGCCCGCGATCTGGTTGTAGGTCGGGTTGGTGGCGGCCCGCGGGAAGAGCAGGTCCGACGCGGTCAGGCCGGTGCCGATCACGGCCACGATGTTGACCAGGATGCCCCACCGCCCGAGCGAGAACCAGCCCTTCACCTTCGGCCAGCCCCGGAGCCGGTAGATCAGCGTCACGGTCATGACCAGGAAGTAGGCGACGTACATATCCGCGGTCGCGCCGCCGACGATCGATGACGTCTTCGTCGTGAACACGAACACCGGGACCAGCGACAGGACGCCGATCAGCAGCACCGCGGTCCACGGCGCCCCGTCCTTGAGGGTGCGCGAGAACGTTGGGGAGAACGGCAGCTGCCCGTCCCTGGCCATGCCGAAGATGTGCCGCACCGCGCCGGTGAACATCGTGTTTGTGGCCACGATCAGGCCGATCGACACGACGACCAGGAACAGCTTGAACACGCCGATGGGCAGGTGGGCGGTGATGGCGTTCTCGGCCGGCACGCCGCCGAGCATCGCCGCCTTCATGTCCGGGATGGACGGCGTGAGCGTCAGCAGGAACAGGAAGCCGCAGGTGATCGCGAACAGGTACGCGCCGATGACCCCGCGCGGGGCGTTGCGCCCGGCGTCCAGCGTCTCCTCGCCGAGCGTGCCTCCGTTCTCGAACGTGTACAGCACCCACAGGGCGTTGAACACCCCGGCACCGAAGAAGAGCGGGAGGACGGGTCCCAGCCCGTGCAGCACCTGCACCGCGGCGGCCCCGGACGACGTCGTGGTCACGGTCGCGGTCTGGGTCAGGTTGCCGAAGTGCTTCGCCCCCAGGATGAACGTCAGCAGGCAGACGACCGTGACCACGGACAGCTCCAGCACCATGGCCCACTGCGCGATGCGGCCCAGGACACCGATCCGCAAGATGTTCCAGAGCACGGCGATCACCGCGGCGATCACGATGATGATCGCGTCGGTGGTGAAGCTCGGTGCCAGGTTGAACAGCGGGTGGATGAGCACCGGCAGGCTGGCGTAATAGGCCGTCATCAACGGGAACATGGCGCACGCGTAGGCCCAGCCCATCCACCAGCCCACGCGCTTGCCGGCCAGGATCGTCGGCCACTGGTACATGCTGCCGGCGAACGGGTACTTGGAGGCTAGCTCGGCGATCACGAGCACCATGGCGCCGACGCTGACCGCCACCAGCGGCCAGCCCCAGAACTCGGACCCGCCCACCCCGGAGATCGAGAACCCGTACAGGGAGAACAGCCCCGCGAACACGCCCACGCCGGCGAACGTCAGCGCCCCGTTGGTCAGTGCGGTGAGCGCCCGGTTGAGTTTTCCGGCGGCGGGGACGGACGTCTCTGTGGTCTCGACACTTGCCATCTGTTGGACCGCCCCTTCGGCGTATTGGATGGTCCATTTAGCAGACCAGGTGGCTTTCCGGCGCACTCTAACGTAGATTCCCGCGGCCTGACAAGGCTTGAAATACAGGGTTTACACCAGGCCAGCTGGCATCTGGCGGATGCCGGACGCCCCGGCTAGGCTTGCCGCGATATGGTGCGCCCAAATCGCCGATGGCGCGGCGGCTGGTGGCGCATGTGGCGAGAGCGGAAGGCCAGCGATGTCCAGCAACGACGTCCCGCAGCGGGCCCAGGTCGTCATCGTCGGCGGCGGAGCCGTCGGCTGCAGCGTGGCCTATCACCTGGCCAAGCTGGGCTGGACGGACGTCGTCCTGCTCGAGCAGGGGCAGCTGTCGTGCGGCACGACCTGGCACGCGGCCGGCGTGGTCGGGCAGCTGCGCACGCACCCGTCGCTGACCCGGCTGATGCTGGAGAGCAGCGAGCTCTACGCGAGCCTGGAGTCGCTGGTCGGCCTCGGCACCGGCTGGAACCAGAGCGGCGCGCTGTGGGTCGCGGCGTCCCGTGACCGCATGGTGCAGCTGCTCCGCACGGCCGACATGGCGCAGGCCCAGGGGGTGGAGACGCACGTCATCTCCGTCGCCGAGGCCGCCGACCGGTGGCCGCTGATGGAGACCTCCGACCTGGTGGGCGCGGTCTGGCTGCCCAACGACGCCAAGGCCAACCCGTCCGACATCACCCAGGCCCTGGCCCGGGGCGCGCGCGACAAGGGCGTTCGGATCCTGGAACGGGCCAAGGTCACCGGGTTTGGTGTGGACCGGGACCGGGTGACGTGCGTAAGGACCGCCGGCGGCGACATCGAGTGCGAGATCGTGGTGAACTGCGGCGGGCAGTGGGCCAAGGCGCTGGCCGAGCAGGTGGGCGTCACCGTGCCGCTGTACTCGGCCGAGCACTACTACATCGTGACCGAGGCCATCGACGGGCTCGACCGGTCCACCCCGACGCTCCGGGATCCGGACGGCTACACCTACTTCAAGGAGGAAGTCCGCGGCCTGCTGATGGGCGGGTTCGAGCCGGACGCCAAGCCGTGGCTCGCCTCGGATGAGATCCCCGAGCCGTTCGAGTTCCAGCTGCTGCCCGAGGACTGGAACCAGTTCGACATCCTGATGCGCAACGCGATCCACCGCGTGCGGGCGATGGCGGACGTCGGCGTGAAGAAGTTCTACAACGGCCCGGAGAGCTTCACCCCGGACCACAACTTCATCATGGGCGCGCCGGCGGAGCTGGAGAACTACTACGTCGCGGCGGGCTTCAACTCATCCGGGATCGCCTTCGCCGGCGGGGCGGGCAGCGCCCTGGCCCGGTGGATCGTCGCCGGGGAGCCCGACCTGGACCTGAGCCCGGTCGACATCCGCCGGTTCACGCCATCGCAGGGCAACAAGCGCTGGCTGCGGCAGCGGGTGCAGGAGATCGTGGGGCTGCACTTCGCGATGGCCTGGCCGAACCGGGAGCCGGAGAGCGCCCGCGGAGTCCGCCGGTCCCCCGTGCACCACCTGCTGGATGCTTCGGGCGCGTGCTTCGGCACGAAGTTTGGCTGGGAGCGGGCGAACTGGTTCGCCCCCGCGGGCACCAAGCCGGTGGTGGAGTACGGCTGGGGCCGGCAGAACTGGTTCCCCTACAGTGAAGCCGAGCACCTGGCGGCCCGCGCCGACGTCGCGCTGTTCGACCAGACCTCGTTCTCCAAGATCGCCGTCCGCGGGCCGGACGCCGAGGCGGTCCTGCAGTACCTGTGCTCCAACGACGTCGCCGTCCCGGACGGCCGCACGGTCTACACGGCGCTGCTCAACGACCGCGGCGGCTACGAGGCCGACGTCACCGTGACCCGCATCCGGTGGAACGAGTACCTGCTGATCACCAGCAGCGCCCAGGCGGTGCACGACCTCGACGTGCTGCGCCGCGGCGCTCCCCCGCGCCTGCGCGCCGAGTTCTTCGACGTCACGTCCGCCTACGCGGTGCTGAGCGTGATGGGCCCCCGGTCCCGCGAGCTGCTGAGCGGGCTGTCGGCCGACGACTTCTCCGCCGGGGCGTTCCCGTTCGGGCACAGCCGCGAGGTCGACCTGGCAGGCCTGACCGTCCGCGCGACGAGGCTGACCTACGTGGGCGAGCTGGGCTGGGAGCTCTACGTGCCCAGCGAGATGGCGGCGGCCGCGTTCGAGCGGCTCACCGACCCGGGCGCGGCCGCAGGCGCCCAGGCTCGCCGGGTACTACGCGATCGAGTCACTCCGGCTGGAGAAGGGGTACCGCGCGTTCGGGCGGGAACTCAGCCCGGACACGACGCCGGTCGAGGCCGGGCTGACGTTCGCGTGCAAGCTCGGCACAGCCCATCCCGTTCCGCGGCCGTGCGGCCGTGGAACAGCAGCGGAAACGCGGCGTCACCCGCCGCCTGGCCAGCCTCGTGGTGTCCGACCCGCAGGCCTATGCGTGGGGCGGCGAGCTGCTGCTGCGCGGCGGCGAGCCGGTGGGCTTCGTCAGCTCGGCCGCGTTCGGGCACAGCCTGGGGCGGACGGTGCTGCTCGGCTACGTGGAGCGGCGCGACGGCGGCACGGCCGACCGCGAGTGGCTCGGCCAGGGGGCCTACCAGGTCGCGGTCGGCGGGCAGCGCTACGACGCCGATCTGACCCTGCGGCCCCCGTTCGATCCGGCAGGGATGCGGATCCGGGCCTGACCGGGTGGTGCCGGCGCTAGCCGCCGACCTCTGCGCGGCCGGCGCCGTCGCGGCCCGCGACGTAGGCGTAAGCGATCACCCGGGTCCGGTCCCCCCGGAACAGGTCGGTCGAGTACTCGATCGGCTTGCCGTCGGCGTCATAGGAGACGCGCTCGATCGCCATCAGCGGGTCCCCGACCTTGATGCCGAGCAGGCTGGACTGATCGTCGTCGGCCAGCACCGCGACCATCCGCTCGACGGCCTTGGAGCACACCACGCCGTACCGCTCACGCAGCAGGTCGTAGATGCTGTCCTCCAGCGGCTGGGACAGCAGATCCGGCGCCAGGGATACCGGGATCCGCACGTGCTCGAGGGAGATCCGTTCCTCGTCGGCCAGCCTGACCCTGACGACCTCGTAGACCAGCGTGTCGCGGGCGATGCCGATTGCGTCCGCCGTCCCCTGGTCGGCCGGGATTATCCGCGCGGATACCACGTGAGCGCCGGGCCGGAAGCCCTGTGCCCGCAGGTAGGCGGGTATGCCCGCCAGGTAGCCGAAGTCGATGTCGACGCGCCGGCGGCTGGCGAAGGTGCCGCCGCTGCGCCCCCGGCGCCGGTGCACCGATCCCGCGTGCTCCAGCCGGTCGAGCACCTGCCGCACGGTCGTCCGGCTGACCCCCAGCTGGGCCGCGAGCTCCCGTTCGGTCGGCAGCCGCCCGTCCGGGCCCAGGTCCCCGGCGGAGATCAGGTCGCGGATCCGGCGCTCGACCGAATCGCGTACCGTCCTGCCGTGGTCGGTCCCCGCTCCGACCTCGGCGTCGGCCTGTTGGGCGCCCATATCGCAACCATATCCGCGCCGCGAAGCGGGCGCCTCGACACCCACCCCTCCGGGAGGACACCGTGCGGGTTCTGCTGACCAACGATGACGGCGTGGACGCGGACGGCATCCTGGCCATCCGGTCCGCGCTGGCCGCCGTCAGCACCAGCGTGATCACCATCGCACCCGAGTCGAACTGCAGCGGTTTCGCACGCAGCTGCACGTTCAGCCGGCCGGTGGGCGTCACCCGGGTGTCCGGCGGCCAGCACCCCGTCTACCGGTGCGACGGGACCCCGGCGGACTGCGTGCGGGTCGGGCTGCTCGGCGGCCTGGCGGCCGGGGCCGACCTCGTGGTCAGCGGCATCAACCACGGCGCCAACCTGGCCGATGACGTGAACTACTCCGGGACGGTGGGGCCGGCCTGGAGGCCGCGATCCTCGGCACGCCGTCCGTGTGCCTGTCCCAGCAGACGCCATCGGGCAGCTTCTCGGTCAACTACCAGGAGGATCTCGCCGCGAGCGGGCTCGCGTACGACTTCGGGTTCTCGGCCAGGCACGGCGCCGATCTGGCCCGCTCGGTGGTCGCGGCCCGTCCTGCCGAGCCGATGGTGCTCAGCGTCAACTACCCGGCGCACCGCGCTGGGACGACCACCGTGCTGACCCGGGCCGGACGGCGTGACTGGCCGCGCGCCTCGGTGCCGGACTGGGCAGACGATCAGGAGGTGTATCGGCTGTACCTGTACGGCGAGCCTGATGAGGTCATCCCGGAGGCAGACGGCTCGCTCGGCACCGACATCGGCGCGCTGCGTGCCGGGCATATTTCGGTGACGCCGCTGTCGTTCGCGGTCGAGCTTGGCGACCTGCCTCCCGGGTTCCAGTCGTTCCTCGGCAGGCTCAATGCCAGCTTCCCGATCACCGACGCCCTGGGACAGGCGGGCTAGGGCAGACGGGCTAGGCGCGCTGCAGCCGGTCCTGGCGAAGCGAGGCCAGCGGCTCGGGGAGGTCCATGGTGGCGAAGGCGGCCGGCCAGTCCGCCGGGCCGTAGCCGTAGTCCAGGTCAACATGGTGCAGCTCGACCTCGACCAGCCGCCGGGGCAGCAGCTGCTCGGCCGGGAACGGCCCGGAGTCCGGGACTCGCAAAGGGAACTGCCAGGCGTCGTCGGGCAGCCCCAGCATGACCGTGCGGAGGGCCATGGACGAGCTCGCCAGGTCCTCGGCCAGCTCCTTAGAACTGCGGCGTGCGCCCTGCTCGATCTCCTCTTCCCGCCCCTCCAAGCTCGCGTACATGAGGCGTTCCTCCCCGGACCTCGCGCCGGCCAGCAGGTTGCGCATGGCGTCGGCGTTGCGGGCGAGGTGGGTCAGCAGGTGCCCCCGGGTCCAGCCGGGCAGCAGCGACGGCTGGCGCAGCTCCGAATCGGGTATGCCCCGGGCCGTCCCCAGCAGGCGCTGCGTCGCGTGGTCGATCTGGTCGCAAAGCTGGCGTTGCGCGGCATCCACGTGATCACTTTACGGCGGCCGGCCCGGCCTGCTGCGGAGGACGGGTGGGAGCGGCTGGGCGACACCAGCGTGACCGGGTGGCCCGACGGCGCTTGAGCCGGGATAATCCGGCTGAAGGAGGTGCCATTGGTGGCGGATCAAGAGATAACGGTCGGCGTGGTCGCGCCTGCGTATGTCAACCTCCCGCTGTGGGTGGCGCAGCAGCGCGGCTTCTTAGACTCCGAAGGGCTGAGCGTCACGTCACGCGTCATCGGCACGACCGAGGGCACGACGCGGGCGGTGCGAGATGGCGATGTCGGCCTCGCGCTCACCGCCCCGGAAGGCACGATCGCTGACGCGGCCGCGGGTGGCCCGCTGCGGGTCGCCGCCGGCCTCATCAACCGGCCGCCGCTGTCGCTGATCGCGCTGAGCCGGCACCGGACGGTCGCGGACCTGCGCGGCGGCCTGATCGGGACGTCATCCCTCAAGGAGGGCACCAGGCACGTGGCCGAGCGGATGCTGGCCGCGCACGGCCTCGCGTATCCGGCCGATTACGAATGGGCGCTCGAGGGCTCCCACATCGAGCGCTGGAAGGCGTTGCAGGCCGGGACCATCGACGCGGCCCTGCAGATGATCCCGTATGACTACATCGCCGAAGAGGCCGGGTTCACCAACCTCGGTCCGGTCACCGAGGACTTCGCCTTCAACGCGGTCTGCGTGCGCCGCGACATCGATCCCGCGTTGCTCACCCGTTTCCTGCGCGCCCTCGCCCAAGCGACCCTGTGGTTCCGCGGCAACGTCGCGGAGGCCGCGGCCATCGCCGCAGCGGAGACCTCCGCCGAGAACCGGCACGCGCTGCGCGCCTGCCGGGCGCTTGCGGCCGACGGCGTCATCCCCGAAGACCTGCGGATAGGCCGGGCCGCCTTCGACGCGGCGGTGGAGTCGCTGCGCCTGTCGGCCGGCCTGCCCACCGGCCACGGCGATCCCGCGATCGCGCTCGATTACTCTTGCCTGGGGGCTGCTCTGAACGCGACGCAGGGCGGAACCGGGGCATGATCGACGTTGCCGTGGTGGGCGGCGGCCCCGTCGGCATGTGGCTGGCCGCCGAGCTGCACCGGGCCGGCGCCCGGCCGGTCGTGTTCGAGCGGCGTGCGGAGCGCCCGCCGCACTCGAAGGCGCTGACGCTCTACCCGCGCACGCTCGAGCTGTTCGCGATGCGCGGGATCGCGGACCGCTGGCTGGACGAGGGCACCCAGCTGCCGTCATCGCACTTCGCCATCCTCACCACCCGACTGGACTTCACCAGTCTGGACACCCGCTTCCCGTTCACCTTGTTCCTGCCGCAGCTGCGCACCGAGCAGCTGCTCGAAGATCACCTGGCGACGCTCGGGGTGCCGTACCTCATGTCACACAGCGTGACCGGCCTGCGTCAGGACGCCGATGGCGTCGAGATTGACGTGCTCACTCCGTCCGGGGCGAGGGCGCTCCGCGCGGCGTACGTGGTCGGCTGCGACGGCGGCGCCAGCACGGTCCGCGAGGCAACAGGGATCGAGTTCGCCGGCACGCCGGGCACCTGGTCGACGGTCCTGGGGGACGTCGAGCTCACCGACCCGCCGCCAGAGCGCGCGCTCACCCTCAACCTGCCCGGCGGGTCGATGTATATGGTCGCCCTGGGCGGCGGCCGGTACCGGCTGGCGGCGATCGACCACGCGGCCCTGGACAACCTGACGGACGCGCCGGTGACGTTCGAGGAGCTGCGCACGAACACCCGCCAGCTCGCCGGCACCGACTACGGCATGCGGGACACCGCGGACGCGTGGCTGAGCCGGGTGAACAACGCGACCAGGCAGGCGGTGAGCTATCGAAACGGCCGCGTGTTCCTGGCCGGTGACGCGGCGCACATCCACTACCCAGCGGGCGGGCAGGGCCTGAACCTCGGGCTGCAGGACGCAGCGAACCTGGCGTGGAAGCTGGCGGCCGTGATCAGAGGCTGGGCGCCGGGCTGGCTGCTGGACAGCTACCAGGCCGAGCGGCATCCGGTCGGCCTGGAGGTTGTCGAGGACTCCCTCGCGCAGTGCGCTCTGTTCGCGAACCCGAGCAGAGAAGGCATCGCGCTGCGGGACCGGTTCGACCGGTTTCTCGCGACGCATCGGTCGCTCAGCGCCGAACTCGCCGTCCGGCTGTCTGGGCTGGCCGTGTGCTACCCGGAAGGCGGCCGCCGCATGCCCGACCTCGCGCTGCGCGACGCCCCATCGGCGAGCGTGTTCGGGCTCCTGCCGGACGCAAAGTTCGTGCTGCTCGCCCTGGACGGCGAGGGCAAGGACAGCGAAACGGCCGGGCGTGGCGTGGCCGGGGCCGGATGCTACGGGAACCGGCTCAAGGTGATCACGGCGGCACTTGCCGAGGACCGGGAAGACTGGGCCGGCGTCCGCGAGGTGCTGATCCGGCCAGACGGTTACGTCGCGTGGTCACGCGGCGAAGGCGATGCGCCGGCGGAGCCGCCCCTGGCCCGGTGGCTCGGCCCGGCCGGCGCCGGGACCTAGGGCTGCAGCCAGCGCGTGACCGCGCGGCCCCAGTCCTCGGGCACCTCCCAGAACGTCATGTGGCCCGCCTCGAGGAACTCCAGTTCGGCGGCGGGCATCACGTCCGCGACCTCGGCGGACAGCTCGGGCCGGGTCAGGATGTCGTGACGGCCCGCCAGCACGAGCGCTGGCTGCCGGACGCCAGGGAGTCCGGAGAGCGCGTCGTGGCCGTGGCACGCGGCCGACGCGGCGGCGAAGCCGTTGAGGTCGGGGGCGGGCGTGGCCCGGAACTCGGTGACGGTCTCCGGATGTGCGGCGAGGAAGCCAGGAGACATGCAGAACAGCAGCAGGCTGTCCATCAGCTCTGCGGCGCTGCCTTCCCGGGCCAGCGAAGCCCAGTGCTCGAACAGGACGTGCAGGAACGTGTCGCTGCGCCCCCATGAGTTGGATAGCACGATTCCGGAGATGTCTTCGGGATGCCTGATCGCCCATTCCTGGCAGATGGCGCCGCCCATGGAGGAGCCGATCGCGACGCACGGCGCCAGCCCCAGCGCCTGGTGCAGCGCGTGCGCGTCCTCGGCCAGGTCGGCGATGCGATACGGGCCCGGCGTGATTGGGCTGAGGCCGATGCCGCGGTTGTCGAACGTGACGCAACGCCGCTCCGAGCTCAGGTAGGGCAGAACGGGTTCCCAGGACGCGTGGTCGTCCCCCAGGCCGGCGATCAGGACGACCGGCGGTGCCTCGGCGCGGCCGTGGCTCTGCACCGCGAACCGCCCTCGCTCGGTATCAACGAACTCGATCACGGGACCCAGTGAACCAGCGGCTGTCACGTCTTGGCCAGCCAGCGGGTCAGGGAGGTGTAACCCACATAACCTCGAGGGAGACCACCATGGACGCCCGCTTCAACCTGCACGGCAACGACGTCGCGGCGCGCTTCGGCAAGTACCTGAACTCGGCGGGCGCGGCGGTGACCAAGTCGGCCCTGCCGGCTGCCACGCAGGAGCTGGTGAAGATCCGGGCCAGCCAGGTCAACGGCTGCTCGGGCTGTACCGACATGCATACCAAGGACGCCGAGCAGGCCGGCGAGAGCCGGGTCCGGCTCAACCTGATCGCCGCCTGGCGGGATGCGACGGTCTTCACCGACGCCGAGCGGGCCGCCCTCGAGCTCACCGAGCAGGGCACCCGCATCGCCGACGCGGCCGGCGGCGTCACCGACGACGCCTGGGCGAACGCGGCGAAGCACCACGACGATGACCAGCTCGCGGCGCTGGTATGCCTGATCGCCCTGATCAACAGCTACAACCGGCTGAACGTGATCGTCCGGCAGCCCGCCGGGGAGTACCAGCCCGGCCAGTGGGGGTGACGGAGGGTCAGTGCTGGGCCTGGAATGGCTCGATGAGCTGGCCGGCCATCAGCAGCAGGGCCGGGGCCGTCGCGCCGTCCTGCTCGACCGGTACCGGCCGCCCGTCGAGGCCGGTGCGTCCTACGGCGTCGCTTGGGGCTGGGAACTTCGCGCGCCCGGCGAGCGCGTCCCAGATCGTGAGCACGACGCCAAGGTTGGCATCCTGGGTGTCGGGCGCGTGGTGCAGCCGGTGGTAGGCGGGGCTCACCACCACCCGCCCGACCGGGCCGAAGGTCCAGCGCAGGTTGGCGTGCTGCAGGGTGCCGATGCATACGTAGATCGTGATCACCACCGGGGCGATCGCGCGGGTCGGCATCAGGATCGCGACCGGAACGGCGGCCAGCAGGAACCCCGTCGTGTGCATGAGCGGGTGCGCACGGAAGGACGTGAGCACGCTCAGCTCCTCCTGGCTGTGGTGCAGGGCGTGAAAGCGCCACAGCAGATCGAGCCGGTGGTCGGCGTAGTGAGCCAGCCAGTTGGCAAAGTCCATCGCCACCACCGTGACGGGTATGAGCAGCCAGCCTGGCCAGCTCTGCACCGGCCGCAGCTCGATCCAGCTGGCGTGGCTGCTGATCAGCACGGCGGCCCCGACGCTGAGCAAGGTCATCAGCGGGATCACCACGAGCGCGTGCAAGGCCAGGAAGCCGGCGTCCTGAACGTGGCCGCGGGCCAGGACCGGCCGGCGTTCGGCCAGCCAGATCCGCTCGCAGATCCCGGTCACCACGACCAGCACGATCAGCAGCGGGGCGGCGAGCTCGGCCCGGCCCGCGGAGAGCACCGTCTCCAGCCGGCCCTGCTTGAGCAGATCGGAGATGGCCACCCAGAGGATGAGAGCCGTCACCCCGGCCACGGCAAAGGAGGACAGGCACAGGCGCCGCCACCACGCGGCCCGGGTCCCCTCCTGCTCGCATGCAGCGGCGAGCTGCAAGCGGTCACTGGCGGTTCCGATATCTACCTGTGAAGCAGACAACACAGCTCCTCGCGCGACACCCTCCGTCTCCCTGGGGGGAACGGGCACTGTCCCCGGCCGGTTCAAAATACCGCCGCCGCGAGCCTGGCCACTGTTCGGATCTGGTGCCGCTACCGCGACACCCATCCCCGCAGAGGGGTCTGTGGCGCAGTACGGTCGTCGGCGTGACAACCGCTCGGCTCGACCTCACGCGGCGGCAGATCCTGGCGTTCCGGCGGCACACCGGTGCGCTGGACGAGCGGCTCCCGGCCGGGCGATCCTCGCTCCGGCGTGCGGCCTGGGCAGGACTGCAGGACAGCATGCCCCGTGCCGCCGCGGCATCGATCCACGCGCGTGTCGAGGGCACCGAGCCCGCCACGTGGGAGGACCCTTCGCTGGTACAGATCTGGGGCCCGCGGTTCAGCGTGTTCGTCGTCCCGGAACGGGACCTGGCCGTCTTCACGCTCGGGACGCTGCCCGACGACGCCAGGGGCCGGAAAAGGGCCCAGGATCTCGCCGCCCGCCTGGCCGCGTTCCTCGGCGGCACGCGGATGACCTACGCGGAGGCGGGGCGCGGGCTCGGCGTGCACCCGAACAGCCTCAGGTACGCGGCCGCGACCGGCACGGTCCTGATCCGGTGGGACGCCGCCCGGTCGTCCACGGTGTGGACCGTTCCGTCACCCGAGGTCGAGCCCGGCGACGCTCGCCTCGAGCTCGCGCGCCGGTACCTGCACATCTACGGCCCGGCCGCGCCCGAGTCCTTTGGCCGCTGGGCGGGGCTCGGCATGCGGCACGCCGTGGCGGCGTTCCAGGCACTCCGCGGATCGCTGACGACGGTACGGACCCCGATCGGCGAGGCGTCAATCCTCACCCGCGACGAGGCGGTCTTCCGCAAGGCTCCGGCCCCGGCGGCCCCGGCGCGGCTGCTGCCGAGCGGCGACGCCTATCTGCTGCTGCAGGGAACCGATCGCGAGCTCCTCATCCCGGACGCGGACCGGCGCGCCGCGCTGTGGACCCCGCGGGTCTGGCCCGGTGGCGTTCTCATCGACGGAGAGGTGGCCGGGACCTGGCGGCGCGCGGACACGGCGATGACGGTGCAGCCGTGGCGGCGGCTATCGCCCGCAGAACGCGAAGCGGTCGCTGCGGAGGTGCAGACGCTGCCGATACCCGGCATCCGGGGGCGCATCGTGCTGCGCTGGGACGACCGCAGCTAGCGGAGCGATCAGCTATGCCTCGATCGGATGCAGGCGCTTGTCCGCCACCCACCTCCGGTCGAGCGCGAAGGGTTATTCCTTCCTCGGGCGCCGCGCCAGATCGGACACCGGCCCAAGGTGACCGAGCTTGTCGGGGTTGACGACGGCGTGCAGCGCCTGGACGACCCCGTCGGCGATCTCGAGCTCGACCACGGTGACCACGCGCCCCTCGGCGTCGTACAGCACGGCACCCGGCTGGCCGTTGACCCAGGCCAGCCGCAGCGAGGTGCCTTCGAACCGGCCGCGGCGGAATATGCCGGCGATCAGCCGCATGACGCGCTCCCGTCCGGCCAGCGGCCTCGCGATCGCCTGCGCCTTGCCGCCGCCGTCCCCGTGGAACACCACGTCGGGCGCGAGCATGCCGAGCAGCGCTTCCATGTCGCCGCCCCCGGCGGCCTCGAAGAACCTGCGGGCGAGTTCCTCGCCCTCGGCACGCCGCTCCCCTCGACCCACCGGTGGCTCGGCGTGCGCCTGCGCCCCGGCGGAGATGCGCTGCCTGGCGCGAGCGAAGATCTGGCGGCAGTTCACCTCGGTCTTGCCGGTGATCCTGGCCACAGCCGGGTAGCGGTACCCGAAGACCTCGCGGAGCATGAACACCGCGCGCTCCACCGGCGAGAGTTCCTCCAGCATCACGAGGAACGCCATGGACAGCGAGTCGGCCAGCTCGGCGTGCTCGGCGGGCCCGGGGCCGTCGGCGGGCACGACGATCGGCTCGGGCAGCCAGTCCCCCACGTACGTCTCCCTCCGCACCCGCGCCGACTTCAGGTAGTTGATGCCCAGCCGCGTCACCGCCGTGGTCAGGTACGCCTTTGGGTCGGCGATCGTGGTTCCCGCCTGGCGCGCCCGGGTCATGCCGAGGAACGCGTCCTGCACGAGGTCCTCGGCGTCGCCCACCGACCCGGTCATCCCGTAGGCGATGGAGAACAGCAGCGGCCGGTACTCGGCCGCCGACTCATCCGCTGACCCAGGCACGGAATCCCTCCCGCCAGCTCGCGTAGCGCGGCTCGAAGCCGAGCTCCTTCTTTGCCTTCTCGTTCGATGACCCGCGTGCCTCCGTCATCTGGGACACGACGAAATCCCCGGCGAGCAGCCGGCCCAGCCAGACGGGCAGGCGCAGCGGCGGCTTCGCGCCTGCGACCTTGGCCAGGTACGGCAGCCACTCCGCGACCGGCGCCGGGTCGCTGTCCACGATGTTGTAGACGCCGGGCGCGCCGCGGCCGACCGCCGCGACCGTCGCGGCCGCCGCGTCGGCGATCTCAATGAACGACCAGATCCCGGCCCCGCCGCCGATCACCGGGAACTGCCGCTTGCGGACCATCTCCACCAGAAAATCGGATGCCCCCGGCCCGTAGAAGTTGCCGTAGCGCAGCACGATCCCCTCGGCCACCGCGCCGGGCACCGCCTCCTCCACGTGCTTCACCGCCGCCACCGTCCCCGCCGCCGACGGGGCCGACCGCGAATCCAGCGGATCGGATTCGGTCTGCACCGGGGCGCCGGAACGAGCGGTCATGTTGGTATTGCTTTGCGCGATGACCCGGCGGGTGCCCGCCCGCGCCGCGGCCGCCAGCAGGTTGTCGGTGCCCCGGGTCCGCAGCTCGTTCGTGGCGGCGAACACCTTGTCGACGTTGCGCAGGCTCCGCATGTCCGCCAGCGCGGTCATCTCATGCACGATCACCTCCGGCGACGCGGCCTGCACCGCCTCGATCACCGCCTCGCGATCGAGTCCGTCGACCACCACCGGTTCCGCGCCCGCCTCGCGCAGCTGCCCGGCCTTGCCGGGCGTCCTCGTGGTGGCGGTGACCTCGTGACCCGCCGCGATCAGGGCAGGAACAAGGTGCTGTCCCAGCGCCCCGGTCGCACCCGTGACGAAGACTCGCATGCCCTTCCTCCCTCGGTGTGTTTTCCCTTGAAGACAAGGCAGCACCCGGGGATGTGACAGGAAGAAGTCCTCAGGCCGTGCCCGCGGGCCGATAGCGGCCCAGGCCCACGTAGTTTTCGGCCAGTGAGGTCGCCGCGGCGTCCGAGGTGCAAACGTAGTCCCGGTAGGACTCCTGCAGCCGCCGGTCGTAGGCGTCGTAGGAATCGAACGAGTGCAGCAGCGTCGTCATCCACCAGGAGAAGTGCTGCGCTCGCCATACCCGGCGCAGGCAGGTCTGCGAGTACTCGTCCAGCAGCGTCTCCTCCCCGCTGGCGTACCACGCGGCGAGTGCCTCGGTGAGCACGGTGACGTCGAAGGCCGCCAGGTTCAGGCCCTTGGCGCCGGTAGGCGGCACGATGTGGGCGGCGTCCCCCGCCAGGTACAGCCGGCCATACTGCATCGGCTCGGCCACGAAACTGCGCATGGCCGTGATGCCCTTTTCGACCACCGGGCCGGTGGACAGGCTCCAGCCGGGCACGGTCTCCAGCCGCGCCGCCAGTTCGGTCCAGATCCGGTCGTCGGGCCAGTTCGCGATGTCCTCGTCCGGCGCCACCTGCAGGTAAAAGCGGCTCAGGGTCGGGCTCCGCATGCTGTGCAAGGCGAAGCCCCGGGTGTTGCTGGAGTAGATCAGCTCCTCCGAGGACGGCGCCACGGCGGCGAGGACCCCGAGCCAGCCGAACGGGTACTCCTTGTCGAAGAACGCCAGGACGCCAGCCGGGATCGCATCCCGGCACACCCCGTGAAACCCGTCACAGCCCGCGATGAAATCCGCCTGGATGACCTTGCGCTCGCCCTCATGGGTGAAGAACACCTGAGGGCCGGGGCCGTCGAACCCCTCGGGCACCACGTCGGCGACCTCGAACAGGATCTCCCCGCCCGCCGCCAGCCGCGCCGCGATCAGGTCCTTGACCACCTCCTGCTGGCCGTAGACGGTGATCGCGCGGCCGGGCACCAGCTTCTCGAACGCGATCCGGTGGCCCTGCCCGCCGAACCGCAGCTCGATGCCGTGATGGACCAGGCCCTCGCGCAGCATCCGCTCGCCCACGCCGGAGTCGGTAAGCGTGTCGACGGTGCCTTGTTCCAGCACACCCGCCCGGACCCGGTGCTCGACGTAGTCGCGGCTGCGGGCCTCGATCACCACGGACTCGATGCCGCGCAGGTGCAGCAGGTGGGCCAGCAACAGCCCGGCCGGCCCCGCGCCGACGATCGCGACCTGGGTACGCATTGAGGCTCCTTCCGCGCCGGTCTCGCCGACGCATGCTGCGCCGATTGAGAGGATAGGCCCGCCGCCTTACGAACGGGAGTGCGCATCGCGGCCACTCGCCAGGCAGACGTTCAGGCGGCAGTTCAGGCTGACGTTCAGCCAGACGCCCAGCCAGACGCTCAGGCGGGTTTGCTCGCGCTATCCCCGCGCCTCCTTGGTATAGTCTTCACACGTCTGAGGACTTGCTCTCTCGATGATGGAGGCGTGCCATGCCGCTGACGTCGCTGCGGCGCAGCCCGCTCGTGGAACTGGCGGTGAGCCAGCTCCGTGAGCAGGTGCTGTCCGGTCAGTGGCCGGTAGGCGGCCGCCTTCCGGCCGAGACCGAGCTGGCCCAGCGGCTCGAGGTGGGACGCTCGACGGTACGGGAGGCCGTGCGTGCCCTGGTTCACGCGGGCCTGCTGGAGACCCGGCAGGGATCGGGCACCTACGTCCGCTCGCTCACGCCGGGTGCCGACTGGGAGCCCCGGCTGCGCCGGGCCGCCGTGCTCGAGGCCTACGAGGTGCGCGAGGCGCTCGAGGTGCAGGCCGCCCGGCTGGCCGCGAGCCGGCGCACCGAGGCAGACATCGAAGCGCTGCGTGCCTGCCTGGCCGAGCGGGACAGCGCCCGTGGCGAGGACGCCAGATTCGTCGAGGCCGACCTGGCCTTTCACCGCGCCGTCGTGGCCGCCGCGCACAACCCGCTGCTCGCCGAGATGTTCGACTCGTTCGCGGCCGTGCTCCGCGAGGCGCTCATCGCGATCCGGTCCGACCAGGCCGTCCAGGGCCCCGACGCGGACGCCGCGCACGCCCGGCTCGCCGCGGCCATCGAGGCGGGGGACGCTGCCGCTGCCGCCCAGGCCACCCACGACCACCTCGATCCCACCGCCGCCAACTTGCGATCGCTGATCGACCGGTGAGGCCGTCATGACCCGCCCGTTCCCGCTGCGCAGGCCAAGTCATCAGACATCTGTTCGCCCTGCTCGACCCTCCCACCCTGCCCAGCCCTCCCGCGCCGCCCGGCCCTCCCGCCCCGCCCGGTCCCCCCTGGTCGCCGGAAGCGGCTCGATCCTGGCTCTGCTGGCCGCCACCCACGCGGTCGATGACCTGTATCAGGGGGCCGTGCCCGCGCTGCTTCCGTTCCTGGCCATCGAGCGGCACTACACCTACGTGGGGCTCACCGGCATCACGCTCGCGGCCACGTTCCTGTCCAGTGCGGTTCAGCCGGCCTTCGGAGTGATCACCGACAAGCGCCGGATGGGCTGGCTGATCGCGGCCGGCCTGCTCGTGGCCGGGATCGGGGTGGGCCTGTCCGGCCTGGGCGACAGCTACGTGATCACCTGGCTGGCCATCGCGCTGTCCGGCGTCGGCGTCGCGGCGTACCACCCCGAGGCCACCCGGACGGCCCGCGGTGTGGCCGGGAACTCCACCCAGGCGATGAGCTGGTTCTCGGTCGGCGGCAACCTCGGGATCGCGCTCGGGCCGGTATTGGTGACGCCGGTGCTGCTGGTGACCGGGCTGCGGGGCACGCCGCTGCTGGTCATCCCGGCCGTAGGCATGGCGGCGCTGCTCGCCGTCCGCCGCCCCTGGCGCCAGGCGCAGGAGGCCGACCGGGCGAGGCAGTCGCGGCGGGCCGCGGTAGGAGATCTCGACGGCCAGCCGCGCCGGGACGACTGGCGCAGCTTCGCCCGGCTGACCGCGGTCGTGACCGCCCGTTCCATCGCCTACTTCGGTGTCGCGTCGCTGCTCGCGCTGTTCGTCATTCGCCGGTTCCACGAGCCGACCGCGGTGGGCTCGGCGGCGCTGACCACCTTCGTGGCCGCGGGCGCTGTCGGCTCGCTGACCGGCGGCTGGCTGGCGGACCGGTGGCGGCGGCTGGCCACGGTCCGGCTCGGCTACGCCTGCGCGATCCCGGCGCTCATCCTGCTGGCGGCGGCGCCCGACGTCGAGGTCGCCTTCGCCGCCGCGATCCTGTCCGGGCTGGCCCTCTACCTGCCGTTCGCGGTGCAGGTCACGCTCGGCCAGGACTACCTGCCGAATCGGATCGGCACGGCCAGCGGCGTCACGCTGGGACTGGCCATCTCGTTCGGGGGGCTGGCCGCCCCGCTGTTCGGGTTCCTGGCCGACTCTTACGGGCTCGCCGTGGCGCTCGCGGCACTGGTCGCGCTCCCGGTGCTGTCGTTCGTGTTCGCGGCCCCACTGCGCGAGCCGCGGTCCGCCCTGGCCTGACCACCGCGATCAGGCGGCGAGCCAGCGCCGGAAGAAGTCGACCTGCGCCCGCAGCATCCCGGCGATGACCGGCGGCTGCCAGACCATGTGCGTCACCCCGGGCAGCAGGAGCGTGCTGTGCTCGCGCGAGGCCGCCAGCAGCTCCCCGGACAGCAGCAGCGTGTGCCGCGGGTGAACGTTGTCGTCGGCCAGGCCGTGGATCAGCAGCAGCGGCCGGCGCAGCTTGTCCGCCAGCGGAAGCAGCGACGTCCGTTCGTACGCCTCGGGATGTTCGTCGGGGTGACCGAGCCAGCGCTCGGTCGCCGCGGTGTCGTAATAACGCCAGTCGGAGACCGGCGCCCCGGCGACGGCGGCGCTGAACACATCGGGCCGGCGCAGCACCGCGAGGGCAGAGAGGTACCCGCCGAACGACCATCCGCGCATGCCGACCCGGCCAGCATCCAGTTCCCCCGGATAACGGGCCATTACGCTCTCCAGCGCCGCCACCTGGTCGTCGAGCGCCGGTGTGGCCACGTCCAGATAGAACGCGCGCTCCCACGCCGGGCCACGGGCCGGCGAACCCCGGCCATCGGCCACAACGACGGCGAACCCGTGATCGGCCAGCCACTGCGGCTCGTTGAACAGCCGACGCGCCTTGAGCACCTGCTGACTCGGCCCGCCGTACGGCGCCATCAGGACCGGCAGCGGCCCCGCCGGCCGGTAGCCGTCCCGGGGGAAGATCACCGCGGTCCGCAGCTCCCGCTCGCCGGACTTCAGCAGCGTCACCTGCGGCGTGAACGCAGGCTCTCGGGGCAGCGACCCGACCGTGGCGAGCAGCCGACCTTCCTGATAGACGCGCACGGTGACGCCGGTGCTGTCCAGGGTTTCGGACGAGACCGCGACCAGGTCTGTCCGCACCACACCGGTGTGGACCCCCGCGTTCCGGCTGAGCTGCTGGATCTCACCGGTCGCGTGGTCGAGCGCGTACAGATGCTGCTCGGTGGGCTCGGTCGTGGCCAGGAAAACCGTCCGCGCCCCGGCTGCGACCACGCCGACGACCTGCAGGCCAGAGGGCGTGCACGGCTGGTCGTCAACGAACAGCCGGTAGGTGTCCTCGGAGATGGCGGACCGCAGCAGCCGGCCGTCGGGCAGCCAGGCCGGCGTCCCGGGCATGAGCTGCAGCCAGGCCGGGTCGGTGTCGGCGTGCACCAGCGAGGTCGCGCCGGTACCGGGGTCGACGGTGCGGATCTCGGCCAGGTGCTGGTCACGCGCGAGCAGCACCAGGGTCGGCGGGCCGCCACGCTCCCACCGGGCCGACATCAGGTACGGCATCCGCTCGTCCGGGGCGCCGGTGACCGCGACGGCGGAACCGTCGAGCCCGGCCACGACCAGGCGGATGATCGCGTTCCCGAACCCGGCCCGCGGGTAACGCAGGAGGACCGGCGTCTCCTCGTTGTACGTGGGATCGGCGAGCCAGCACGAGGTCACCTCGCTGGTATCGACCCGTGCGACCAGCAGATGGCTGCCGTCGGGACCCCACCAGAAGCCGTGGTGGCGGTCCTGCTCCTCGGCCGCGGCGAAATCGGCGGCGCCGTAGCTCACCTCGGGGTCGTCGTCGGACAGCTCGACGATGATCTCGCCGTCCAGCGTGACCACCCGCAGCGAGCCATCGTGCACGTAGGCGACGTTGGCCCCGGTCGGGTCGATGTGCGGGTCCACGCACTCGCCGCCGGCCGGCACAGCGCGGGTGTCACCGCTCTCCAGGTCGCATACGAAGAGCCGGCCGGAGAGCGCGAACGCCGCCAGCCGGCCGGCGGAGTCGGTCGAGTAGGCCACGATGCCGCGGGCCGACTCGCGGGACCGTTCCCTGCGCCGCAGCTCCGCGGCGGGAATCACCTCGGCCTCGCCGTCGAGCAGGACGCGAGGATCGGCCAGCAGGCGTTCCTCGCCGGTGCCCAGGTCGCACGACCACAGTGCGGTATTGGGGTCATCGGCGGCCAGCGCCCGCAGGAAAATCAGACGGCCTGGGCCTGGGTCAGGCAGCAGCGTCAGGTCACGGGGCCGACCGAGGGCGAACCGTCGGCTGGCCGCATAGCTCGCCAGGACCTCGTCGCGCGTTGGTTGTTCCACGTCGTCCGCACACTCCGCTCAGGGTCAGGGTCAGGGCCGGGGTCGAAAACCGGAGGATGATCGTAAGGTAGCCTCCGCCAGTATCTATCAAGTGCCATCAAATGCTGCTCCTTGCCCTGTCATCTGCAGTTTCGGGCAGAACGTCGGCAGGATGCGAGCCGAGCCGGGAAGGCGGTCGTCATGGCGGTAACGATCCTGAGGAACGCGTCGGTGCTCGATCCCGGGCGGGGTGAGCTGGCAGAAGGGCAGTCGGTGGCCGTCGAGAATGGCCGGATCGCCGACGTCGGCCCCGGGCTGGCCGGCCCGGACGACGCGCTCATCCTCGACGCGGCCGGGCGCACGGTCATGCCGGGCCTGATCGACGCGCACACCCACCCGGCCTCCGTCGCGATAAATTTCGCGGCGTCCGAGTGGCCGCCCACGTACGTGGCAGCGCGGGCGGGACGGGCGCTGGAGGGCATGCTGTCGCGGGGGTTCACCACGATCCGCGACGTGGGACGCGGCGACCACGGGCTGGCGCGGGCGGTAGACGAGGGATATTTCACCGGGCCGCGGATGCGGTTCGGCGGCAAGCAGCTTTCGCAGACCGGAGGCGCCGGGGACTACCGCGCGCCGAGCCGCCGGGTCTACGAAGACAACTACTACGCCCCAACAATCGGGGTGATCTGCGACGGCGTGCCCGAGGTCCGCAAGGCGGTCCGGGAGGAAGTGCGCCGCGGGGCGCACCACATCAAGGTCTACCTGAGCGGCGCCGTCGACGCCCCGAGCGACCGGATCGACTCCACCCAGTTCTCGATCGAGGAGCTGAACGCGATCGTGGAGGAGGCCACGGCCGCGAACATCTACGTGGCCGGGCACGCGTACACCTCGCGGGCGATCAACCGCGGCCTGGAGTGCGGCGTGCGCTCGATCGAGCACGGCAACCTGATGGACGAGAGCAGCATCCCGCTGTTCAAGAAGCATGGCGCGTTCTACGTGCCGACGATCGTGGTCTACCACGCACTGGCGGCCAAGTCCCGGGCCGGTGAGCTGCCCGCGGACATCGCGGAGAAGCTCGCCACGGTGACCGCGGGGGCAATGGGCGCGCTGGAGATGGCGCACAAGGCCGGCATTCCGATCGTGTACGGCACGGACCTGTTCGCCGACATGCACGGTCAGCAGCTGCAGGAATTCACCATCCGGTCGGAGGTCCAGCCGCCGGCCGACCTGATCCGCGCGGCGACGACCACGGCTGCGGAACTGCTGTGCATGGTGGGGCAGGTGGGTGTCGTGGCGCCTGGCGCCTACGCCGACCTGCTGGTGGTCGACGGGAACCCACTGGACGACATCCGGGTGCTCACCGCCCCGGAACGCAACCTGAAACTGATCATGAAAGAGGGCCGGGTCTACAAGAACGAGCTGGGGGCTTCCCGCTGATGCCGTTGCCGCCCCTCGTGCCCTATGGTCAGCCTTATGACCTTTACTAGCGCCCCGCGAGGCGGTCCCGGGCTAGCTCAGGAGCGCCGCATTGTCACCGAGATCCCCGGGCCCGTGTCACGGGAGCTGCTGGACCGCCGGCAACGCGCCGTAGCCCGCGGGCTGAGCCACGTCCTGCCGATCTTCGTGACCGCCGCCGGCGGCGGCATCGTGCTCGACGCGGACGGCAACTCGTTTATCGACTTCGGCTCCGGCATAGCCGTGACGACGGTCGGCAACAGCGCCGAGCTGGTGGTGGACCGGGTCACCGAGCAAGTCGCAGAGTTCACGCACACCTGCTTCATGGTCACCCCGTACCGGGGCTACGTGGAGGTCTGCGAGGAGCTCAACCGGCTGACCCCCGGCGACTACGAGAAGCGGTCCGCGCTGTTCAACTCCGGCGCCGAGGCCGTCGAGAACGCCGTCAAGATCGCGCGGCACGCGACCGGCCGGAGCTCGGTGGTGGTGTTTGACCACGCCTACCACGGGCGGACCAACCTGACCATGGCGATGACCGCGAAGAACATGCCGTACAAGGACGGCTTCGGGCCGTTCGCGTCGGACGTGTACCGGGTGCCCATGGCCTACCCGTTCCGCTGGCCGGGCGGCCCCGCCGCCTGCAAGGCGGACGCCCTGGACACGATCACCAGCCTGATCCACACCCAGGTCGGCGAGAAGAACGTGGCCGCGGTGGTGATCGAGCCGATCCAGGGCGAGGGCGGCTTCGTGGTGCCGCCGGACGGGTTCATCCCCGGGCTCGCCGCGTTCTGCCGGGAGAACGGGATCGTGTTTGTGGCCGATGAGATCCAGTCCGGGTTCTGCCGTACCGGCGACTGGTTCGCCGTCGACCACGAGGGTGTGGTGCCCGACCTGATCACCACCGCCAAGGGCATCGCGGGCGGGCTGCCGCTGGCCGGGGTGACCGGCCGCGCCGAGATGATGGACGCGGTGCACTCCGGCGGCCTCGGCGGCACGTTCGGCGGCAACCCGGTCGCCTGCGCCGCTGCGCTCGGCGCGATCGAGACCATGGGCAAGGAAGACCTGCCGGCCATGGCGCGCCGGATCGGCGACATCATGCTCCCCCGGCTGCGCAAGCTCGCCGAGGCGCACCCGGAGATCGGCGACGTGCGCGGGCGTGGCGCGATGATCGCGATCGAGCTGGTCAAGCCCGGCACCCTGGAGCCGGATGCCGCGGCCACGGCCAAGGTCGCCAAGACGTGCCACCAGGCCGGGATGATCGTTCTGACGTGCGGGACCTTCGGGAACGTGCTGCGCTTCCTGCCGCCGCTGGTCATCTCCGAGCAGCTGCTCAACGAGGGGCTCTCGATCCTCGAAGACGCGTTCGCCACGCTGTGACTGGGAGGACAAAACAGGCATGACGACGCAGCCGACGCGGGTGCAGGCACCCGTGTGCACACTCGGCGAGGGCCCGGTCTGGGATGCCCGTGACCAGTCGCTGTACTGGGTGGACATCCCGGAAAGCCGGGTGCACCAGATTGCCGCCGACGGATCGCTCAGCAGCTGGGACACCGGGCAGCCGGTCGGAACCGTAGTCCCGCGCGCCAGCGGCGGGCTAGCTGTCGCGGTCCGGGACGGGTTCATGGCCCTGGACCCGGTATCGGGCACGCTGACCACGCTCGCCGAGGTGGAGCGGGACCGGCCAGAGAACCGGATGAACGACGGCGCCTGCGACCGGGCCGGCCGGTTCTACGCGGGCACGATGGCGGACGACGAGAGTCCCGGGGCGGGCGCCCTGTACCGGCTGGACCCGGACCTCAGCGTCACGAGGCTCGTCACCGGGGTGGGCACCTCCAACGGCATCGGCTGGAGCCCGGACGAGCGGCTCATGTACTACATCGACTCGCAAGTCAACCGGGTGGATGTGTTCGACTACGACCCGGCTACCGGCGAGATCGCCGGGCGCCGCCCGTTCGCCGCTGTGGGCGGCGGTGGCGTCGTGCCCGACGGCCTCACGGTCGACGCGGACGGCGGGGTCTGGGTCGCGGTCTGGGGCGGGTACGCGGTGCTGCACCACGACCCGGCCGGCAAGGTGATCGAGACCGTGGACCTCCCGGCGGCGGCGCGGGTGTCCAGCTGTGTGTTCGGCGGGCCCGACCTGGACCGGCTCTACATCACGACCGCGGCGGGGCCGGGCGAGTCGGCCGGGGCGCTGTTCGTCTGCGAGCCCGGGGTGACCGGGCAGCCCAGCCACCCGTTCCGCGGCTGACCGGGAACGGGCGGCTGGGCCGTTAGCCGTCCGGAAGGGGGTGTCGGTTGCCCGGACGGCGGCTTGACGCGGTCAGCTGCCGAGGGTGCCCTTGCCGAGCGTCAGCGAGATCGTGTTGCCGGGCCCGGGCAGGGTCAGGTTGATCAGCAGGGTCGCGAGCCCGCAGTGCGCGAACTGCGGGATCGTGTAGGTGCCGGACAGCGTGCCGCCGTTCAGCACGTTGAAGCCGGCCTGGGATGACACGCTGATGGTCGTCGGCGAGGTCTCGCAGGACGGCCCCACCAGGATCGGCACGCCAGCCACCTTCAGGCTGGTCAGCTTGATCGTGTCCGTGGCGGTCGTGGTCACGGCGTTGGTCGTGAAGTTGACCGTGCCGGTGGCCGTGCCGTCCTGGATCATCTCGGTCGTCGCGGTGACCGGGATCAGTCCCAGTTCCTTGAACGACCCGGTTGCCGGGGGCAACGTGAGCGTCCCGGTCAGCGTGGACGTGGTCAGGTCCGCCGTGGTGCTCAGCGTGCCGGGCCCGAGGTCAATCGTGGAGCCGATCGCCTTGATGAAGGTGCTCCCGGTGACCGGGTACGAAACGCTGACGGTCGAGTCGGACGGTGCAATCGGGGCTGCCGGGCTGGCGAGCGCGGGTGTGGCGGCGGCAATCCCGGCCACCGCCGCCGCGGCCGAGGCGGCCAGCAGCGTTAAGCGTCTGCGCATGATGAGGGCTCCTTCCCGCGGGGTCCACCGTTGCGATGCCGGCGGGCGTCTGTTACTCGCGAGTACGTTACTCGTGCGTAACATGGTCGGCAAGGGTTCAAAATGCGCAACTCCGCCGGGGCAACCTGCGCTCAGCCCACTAGCGCGCCGCCACGGCCTCCCCCCAGCCCAGCCTCCCCCGATTCACGAATCCAGGGCCGCGGCGAGGCCCGGCGTCACCTGCTCCTCGGCCCTGTCCCGCTTCAGGTACATGTCCCAGCAGCGCTCGGCGAGATCGTCGGCGGAGACGACCGCGACCCGGCCGTTGCCCCACGCGGACGGGTTGCGGGCAGCCGCGCTGCCCTCGATCAGCGCGCCGATCACCAGGGTTCCTGCGTAGACGTTCTTCGGCCCGAGTTCCGCGTTCAGGCTATGGACGTAATTGCGCAGGCTCGACAGGACCATTCCGCCGGCGAAGCGCGGCATCGGGTACTTGGCGGCGGCCCCCATCGCGAACAGCAGCCCGCCATCGCCCCGCTCCAGCATGCCCGGCAGCACCCGCCCCACCACCGCAACCGGGGTCAGGACGCACAACTCGAGGAGCCGGGCCACCGCGGCCACGTCCAGTTCGGACGCAACTCCGCGCAGGTGCTCGCCCGGCGTCGGGCTGTACTCCAGCACGTCGACCGGGCCGAAGCGGGCACCGATCGCATCCACCGCGCGCAGCGCCGCCTCCCGGTCGGTGAGATCGGCCGGGAACCCGGCCGCCTCCACTCCCTCACCGGCGAGGTCGCCCGCCATGGAATCCAGCCGGTCCCGATCCCGCGCCACTAGCGCCACGCGGAATCCTTCCCGCCCGAACCGGCGGGCCACCGCCCGGCCCAGGCCAGGGCCGGCGCCGAAAATCGCGATCGTCTGCACGCATGCCTCCGGTGACTGCTTGAGCGGATGGGCCTTGGGCGTCTCGGGGCGCCCAGGATATAATCGGAAGCGGAATTACGCTTCCGCTAAGCCATAACGATACGGAATACATATTCCGGTTGTCAAGATCCTTCCGAGAGCGATGCCGACAATGACCGAGACCGGCCGGCCGCTACGCGCCGACGCCCGCCGCAACCGCGAGAAGATCATGGCGTCCGCGGCCGAGCTGTTCGCCAGCCGGGGACACGAGGCGCAGATGGAAGAGATCGCCGCACGCTGCGGTCTCGGCATGGGGACGCTTTACCGGCACTTCCCCAGCAAGCAGGCGCTGCTCACCGCGATGGTCCGCGAGCGCTTCCACGGAATGGCAGACCTCGCGCGCGCCGCCGAGCAGATCAGCGACCCCGGCGAGTCGTTCGAGACACTGCTGCGCAGCTACCTCGAGGCCGCGGAGGGGGACGCCAGCTTCCAGCTCGCGCTCATGGGCGCCGGGGACGTCGAATGGGCAGGCATCAAGCAGGAGAAAGACGAGTTCGGCGACGTCGCATCGCGCATCATCGAGCGCGCCGTCGCCGCCGGGGCGGTACGCGGCGACCTGACCTACCCGGACTTCATTCTGCTCGCCCGCGGGGTCATGTCGACCATGCACTTCAAGCCCGCCGGGAACTCCGGCTGGCGCCGCCATCTCGAGCTGACCCTCGCCGGCGTCCGGGTCTAGACCCGCTCATTCCGGACCGGCCATCGCTGCGGCGCCGTCCCAGCCTAGAGCCACCCGAGGAAGCTCAGCACGTCCTGAGCCACGGCCCCGATGGGACGGTCGTTGCCGATGACCACATCCTCGACACCGGCACCCTCCGCCGCCGCGATTGCCGCCGCCGCCTCACGCAGATCGTCGCGGCGGCCGCTGGTGACATCGCTGGCCAGCCGCCGCTCGATGTCCGGCAGCGGGACCTCCAGGCGCACCACACGCAGCGGCAGCCCCACAGCCTCCCGTACGCTGCGCACCTCGTCGGGGCTGCGGACAAAGTAGGCGAGGACGAACAGCCGAATCCCGGCCCGCCGGTAGTTCGCCGCCACCGCCGACAGGTTCTGCAGCATCAGCCCGAATTCGGCCGCGCTGTCGTCGGCACCGGTGCCCCCCCAGCTCAGGTAGTCCAGGTCGAGCAGCGCGTACGGTTCGGCCCGCTGCTCGAGCAGATAGGCAATCTCCGCTGCGACGGCGCTCTTTCCCGACCCATATACGCCTGTCAGCAGGACACACTCAGCCCCGCAGGTATTCACCAGGCAAGATTAGGCCGATGCCGGCTCATGTACCGGGTCGGCGGCCGGCGCGGCAGGATCCTCAGCCGGCCGGCTGCGCTCGTTCTTCCAGAGTGGTCTTGAGCCAGGCGTTGCGCTGCCGAAGCAGGTGCGGCATGTAGTGACCGAGCACCAGGCTGCCGGCCAGGCACCCCAGCGGGCCGAACGGTGACTGGAAGTGCACGATGTCGATCATCCGGGTCTGGCCGTTCGCCAGAGGAGTGAACGTATGCTCGTGCTGCCAGCGCCGGAACGGGCCGTGCTGCTGCTCGTCGACGAACCGGCTCGGAGGCTGGCACTCGGTGATCGCCGACGTCATCCGGAACACGATGCCGAAATGACGGGCGCGCCAGGTGACCGAGTCTCCCAGCCGCATGACCCCGCTGGTCACTCCGCCGATCGCCCGCTCTTTCGATCCCTGCATCGAGGCGGCATGTGCGTCGACCGACAGCGACAGGCCGAAGCAGTCGCCGATCGGAGCCGCGATCACGGTCTCCAGGCGGATCGAGCGCATCCGGTCAGTCGGAGCAGGCCCCGCTGAACACCAAAGCGGTGCTGCGGTCGAGGTTCACGTACCAGTGGCCGGCCGTTCTGGTGGTTACCAGCCACTGAACGCTGCTGGGGCCCTGGGGGAACACCGGGATGTTCTGCCCGCCGAGGCTGGCCTGCGCCTTCACGGTGAACCGAACGCTGGCCGCGCGTTTCCCCGCTGGCTGTGCCGAGACGATCCGGAGCGAGGCGACGGTGATCTTGGGCCCTTTGCCAAGGAACGACCGGACGCATGAACGCTGGGCGGGTGGCACCGTCCGCGCGACCGCCGCAGCGTTGTTGCGCCCCAGGGCCGACCAGAACGCGGTGACGGCCCGCTCGGCGGCAGCCGCCTGGGCGGCCGAGAGCGTTCCGGACACCTGCGGAGGACCCGAAGAGCCGCTGGCCGAACCGCTAGATTTTGCCAGCCCGCTGCTGATGACCTGGGACATGCTGGCGGTCTGCGACGCGGGCGGCGGCGAAACCCGGACCGGCACGCCGAAATCGTAGAAGTCGGTGACCTCAACCATCTGCGTTTTGGCCGACGCGCCCTCGCCGTCCGGCAGGTGCAGGGATAGCTTCACCCGCCGCACCAGGTTCTGGCTGTCCACCCAGACATCGACGGGGATCGGCCCGCGGCCAAGACTGCTGGTGAATTCCCGGAAGCCCGCACGCTCCCGGCTCGGGACGCGGGCTGCAGCCTTCGCCGGGTCGATGTCCACGCGGAATCCGGTTACCTTCACGCCCCGGATAGTGGTGGGGCCCAGGCTCGTCACGCTGGCGGAAACCGCCGTCAGCGACGCCAGCAGGTCCGCGGGATCGGTGCCGCCGAACGGGCCGAACAGGGAACTGTCGAGCCCGTCAGACGTCCCGGTACCCAGCGCGATCCAGGATTTCCCATCAGGCATCGTCCCGTTGCCACTGGGAAGCTTGATGTATGCCGTCGGCGGTATGAAGATCTCCGTCATCGCCGTGGGATTCTGCATGCTGATCATGCCGCGGGAGTGCACGAAGTCGTACTCCCCCGTCGCGGTGTACGACACCGACATGCTCTGCATCTGCGTCGTCATGGTCATCGAGATCTTGGCGGTCTGGCCGGCGGTACGGGTCACCGCGGCCGTGAGGTTGTCGGGCTCCGCCTTCGTGCCGCAGCCCGCGGCCAGCACCCCGACACTGACCAAAACGACCACATACCAGCCACGGCGCATAGCGCTCCCGCCCTTCACCCCATTGCGTCGGCCCAACAGTGCCGTACCGGGTCCGGGCAAGCAACCCATTTCGTTCTTTTTGGCCTTGAATCGGTTAGATGGCTGGTAGCGTGACCCGGTCTACGGCACGTATCAGGAGCTAAGTCGGCTGCTCTGCCTGAATGACGGCCGCCACGCCGGTTGCCTGGATCAGCAAATCCCAAGGTGGGCTCGCTGACCCTCTGCCATCGGCCTTGCCTGGGGGGAGCATGGGCTTCAATAGAAACATCATTATTCAGGCCGATGTCGACAGGTATATGGATCCCGGCAGGAGGAACCCCAAAACCCTGACCGCGAATCCGCCGAGCGGGTTTGTCCCAGCCTTAGCGCCCGCTCATACAGTGCAGGCGGAGGCAGCTCCTGCGGGCGGGGTGGTCGCGGCGGCATCTGCTACTACAACTGCGCCGGGCGGCGTCGCCGTGCCCTCCGAGGACGACTACCTGACGAAGGTGGTCAAGTACATCCCCCCTGAGGTGCTCGCCGCCTACCTGTTCATGGCTGGTGTCATCGACAGCAACGTGACCAACAAGCATGACCACGCCATCTGGCTCGGTAGCCTGCTCGTCGGGGTTTTGGTATTGACGATCCCGTATGACCTGCAGGTCCTCAAAATCGTGCGCTGGTCGCAGATCGGTATGAGCGTGCTCGGTATGGCGGTGTATGTGTTTGCCGTGGGCGGCTGGTTCGCGACTACGACGTGGTACCACCAGTGGTACGCGAGCATCGTTGTTCCGCTCTTGGGGCTTGTAATCGCCATTCTTAAGCTTCCGCCACTGCCGGAGGATCCAAACGCGCCGCAACCCGCGGCCGCCAAAGGCTAGCGATTTGGCCCTCGGCGCCCTGAGGAACGAGGGCCGGAGCTGGCGCGTCCAAGCGGAAATCAAGCCGCGAGGAAAAGCTCATGAGCCGACTGCAGGCAGTAACCGGCGTTGCTGCCATCGTGCTGCTGTCCGCCTGCGCGCCCGCCGTCGCGCGTGCCCCCGCCGTCGCGCGTGCCCCCGCCGTCGCGCATGCCCCCGCCGTCAGGCATGCCCCTGCCAGCGGCACAGTCACCGGGAAGCTCCAAATCGAGGGAGGCCCGATCAGCCCGGGTGGACAGCAACCGGGTAAGCGGCCGGTGCCGGGCACAGTACGGTTCACCAACACGCGCCAACACCGGGTCACGGTCCGCGTGGGCAACTCGGGTGCCTTCTCGGTCCAGCTGCCGCCCGGAACCTACGCCGTATGCTCGCGCTCGCCCGCAGCGCAAGGACCATGTTCCCAAGCCCGGCGGGTCACTGTTACAGCGCGGCATACCACCAAGATCGCTTTCACCTTCATCGTCCCGTAGGCCCCCACCACCCAAGGCGTGCTCAGGGACGCTGTTGTCATGTTCGCGCATCGTCTCCCACCAGGGTGGTCAGGCCGAACCTTCACCTAGGTACCTCGGCGCGCTCCCACGGAGGCGGGCAGGCCCGCCCGTGTCAGAGACCTACTAATGGTTGACTCGCGCGACGGCGCGCTGCGGGTAATCGAACAGTTGCAAGATGACCTCGCCGACACCGGCGCCCACGAATGGGAGAACCCGAACCTCGAGCGCTTCCTCGACGCCCTGCACGGCTTCCTGGCCGACCTCGACGGCTACTACGCAGGTCGGGGACAACTGCCACCGGCCCAGCCAGACTGGCGCCTATTCGCTACGGTCTTGGCCGCAGCGACCGGGTATGAGTGAGCTTCATCGCTGCAGAAGATGTCGAGTCCTCACCGATTGTCCGATGATGCTGGTATGTTCGCCCCGCTCATCGTCGCTGGACCAGGGTTGGAGGGTACTTGTGGCTGAGGTGGCGCTGCGGCCGATCGACGACTCCGACCTCGATGCCTTGTTCGAACAGATGCGGGATCCCGAGTCGGTCCGGATGGCCGCCTTCACGGCCGAAAATCCCGATGACCGCACCGCGTTCGATGTCCACATGGCGAAGGTCCGGACGTTGCCAGAGGCGACCACCCGTGCGGTCACCGTCGATGGACGGCTCGTCGGCAGCATCGCCAGCTTCGTCGTTGATGGCGATACCGAGGTCACATACTGGATCGACAGGTCCTTCTGGGGGCAAGGCATCGCCGGCCAAGCGCTCGCCCTGCTCCTGGAATCGGCTCGCGTGCGGCCCCTGTTCGCCCGCGCCGCGAGTGACAATGTGAGATCGCTCAAGGTATTGCAGAGGGCAGGATTCGCGATCATAGGCACGGCGATCTCGTTCGCCAACGCGCGAAACAAGGAGATCGAGGAAACGATCCTGCGCCTCGACGAGCCCGCGAAGTCCGCGCCACCCGATGCGTCGAGCGGGGACAGGCAGATCACAGGCATAACATGCAGATCCGGATCACCGGCTGAAGTACCGGAAGCTAGCGCCCATTAGGATCGCTAGCGGTTGAGGTACTGTCCCGCGAGCTTGGGCGGGGCGGAGGCCAGCCAGCCGTCGGCGATCGCCTCGCGCAGTGCCTTCTCGGTGACCAGCCGCAGCTGGATAAGTATGGCCGAGTATCCGTCGAAGTGCGGGATCGTGAAGAAGGCGTCCGGATGCGCGGCAAGCACGGCTTCCTTCTCGCCGAGATCCTCGACGCGCACCGCCAGGATCGGCCCTTCGGGAGGCGTCTGGTCGCCGAACCGCCTGATGTCCGCCTTGCTGAACGGCCGGTCCCACGCGAACGCCTTGCCCGCCACGAACCAGGTGCGGTTACCGTGCCGCTCACCTTCGGTGACCTCGGGCAGCTCGCAGGCCAGCCGGGTCACGTCGTCGAGAGTTGCCACACCCAGCACCGTACCGCCCTGGCTGGTACAGGGCCGTTACGCGGCACCGCGCTGGCATCGGGGGCGGGGCGCGGGCATAATCGGCCCGTGCCGAAGAGGTCTTCCGAGCGGACGGAACGGGCATCGGGCGTGGTCAAGTCGTTCGACCCCGATGAAGGCTGGGGCGTGATCGAGGCACCTGAGGTTCCAGGCGGCTGCTTCGTCCATTTCGCCAATATCCAGATGGCTGGGTACCGCGAGCTCGAGGCCGGCCAGCGCGTGCACTTTACGTTTGAGCGACCCGGCTTCTTGCAGGATGGCTGCGCATACCGCGCTCTGGCGGTCTGGCCGGACGGCTGATCGGGCCGAATTTCGGTTGCCCTGGCGAGTTGCCCGGGGCAGCCTGTGATGGTGATCGATCCGGCGATCGAGAGCCACTATGGCACCGGCTATGAGCGGACCCGCCTCTTTCCCGGCGGCAGGCCATCGCTGGAGTTCGTCAGGTCGATGGAGCTCCTGGAGCGGCTGCTGCCCGCGCCGCCCGCACGGGTACTCGATGTCGGAGGCGGCCCGGGACCGTACGCAGTGCCGCTGGCCCAGCGCGGGTACCGGGTACACGTGGTGGATCCGATGCCGCTGCACATCGAACAGGCACGCCGGGTGCTGACCGCCGGCGGACGGCTGATGGCGATGGCGGTATGCCGCTTCGCCTCGCTGCTGGACGGGCTTTACCGGGACTGGCTCGACGATCCGGGCTTCCGGCCGATCGTGGACCAGGACCTGGCAGATGGGCAGCATCGCAACCCCGATCCGGTGGGCAGGCCGGAGTTCTTCACCACCGCTGGAGTGCCCTGCCGACGGCACCTCGCGGCACGCGGACGGAAGGGCTCCATCCAAGGTGAGGCAGGGCCTTAACGAGGCTCTGGTGCTGGGATTGGCAGATTGATTGGCAGGATGGGCCAGGTGGCGAATTCCGATGACATGGTCGAGCGGGCACGGCAGCGGGACCTTGTCCGCCGCGGCTACGACGCCATCTCGCTGGCATACCGCAGCGACGACGGCGCCGCGGCGGCTTCCTCCGCCGAGGACGTCAGCCGCTATGCGGGCTGGACGGCGGAACTGGCTGGCAGGCTGAAAGCCGGCGCCCGGGTCGTGGATCTGGGCTGCGGAGCGGGGATACCGGCAACCCGTGAGCTGGCCAGCCACGGGCTGCAGGTGCTCGGCGTGGACTTCTCAGCCGTCCAGCTGCGCCGGGCTCACCAGCTCGCCCCCGCGGCCCGGTTCGTGCAGGCTGACATGACGGCGTTCGGTTTGCAGCCAGCCAGCGTCGACGCCGTGGTTTCCTTCTACGCCCTGATCCACCTGCCGCTCGCCGACCAGCGGGCACTGTTCCCACGCGTGCGCGAATGGATCCGCCCGGACGGCTACTTCCTGGCCATCGTCGGGGCCGGCAGATGGACCGGAACTGAGCAGTATCTCGGCGCCGACATGTTCTGGGATCACGCGGACACCGCCACCTACCTGCGCTGGCTACCCGAAGCTCAGCTCACACCCATCTGGGACCGGTTCGTCCCCGAAGGCGACAGCGGGCACAGCCTCATCCTCGCCCAGGCAACTTAAAACCGACTCAGGACTCCCCGCTCGCAGCGTGAGCCCGGGAAGGAGAAGTCATGGCAACCTTCACCAGTCTTGACGACCTGCAGGGAGCGGAGTTCGTCGACGCGAACCTGCATGGTGCCCGGTTCTGCAGGGCCGACCTCTCCGGCGTCGTGATGCGCGCGGTCGACGTGCAGGGGGCGGACATCGACGCACCATTTCTGTTCAGGGGTGAGGCCTCCTTGCGCGTCAACAGCGTGGACGTGATCCCGCTGGTCGAGGCGGAGCTCAACCGCCGCTTTCCCGGCCGCGCCAGCCGGCGCGCCACGGACCCGGATGGCCTGCGCGAGGCCTGGGCCGCGCTCGAGCGGACGTGGGCGGCCACCCTCGAGCGCGTCGCGGCGATGCCGGCTGGCACGGTCGATGTTTCGGTAGACGGCGAGTGGTCGTTCGCGCAGACGCTGCGGCACCTGGTCATGGCCACCGACACATGGCTGGGCCGGGCGATCCTGGGCTTCGAGCAGCCGTTTCACCCCATCGGCCAGCCCAACGCCGAGTACGAGACCGACGGCAACGACATGTCGGTCTTCGCGACGGTTACACCGTCATACGCCGACGTGCTCGAGGTCCGGGCGGGCCACGTCGCCATGGTGCGCGACTTCCTCGCCACCGTCACGTCAGACGACCTGGCCACGACACGCAAGAACCCGTGGGCATCCGAATACCCCGAGACCGTCTTGTCTTGTCTGCACGTGATCCTGCAGGAGGAGTGGGAGCACCACCGCTACGCCGTCCGCGATCTCGACGCGATTGACGCGGCGTCCGGCGCATGAGCCCAGGTCAGGGCCAGGAGCTGCTGGAGGCTTGCAGGGTTCCGGCTATCAGGGCCGGCTGTCGTGCGGCTGGCGCGCTTGCCGGCTGGTGACGATCCTGCGTTTGCGCAAAGACTCGAGCCATTCCTGCCCGCTCAGCAGCCGCGTGGTCTTGCCCGACCTGACCTCGCCCGCTGCGGCAACTGCCATCGCGACGCTGGCAGCGGTCATATCGTCAGGTGCTTCATACACGACCATCACGTCATAGTCGCCAAACGGAAAGCCCGCCACCACGATCGTGGCTCCCAGGTCCTCCAGGGCAGGCCGGATCGTTTCCACCGGGTCCTGCGGCTCCTTGAGCTGCTCCGCCATCGACTTGGCGGTGTAGGAGGCCTGGTACATGAAGAGCGGCATAGTGGTTAAGATCGTAGACCCGGCCCAGCCGGGCACACCAGCCTCCGCCTCGCAGACCGGTGTGCGTGCGCGGCTCAGGCCGCGATGTCGCCTGGCTCGAGCAGGGGACGCCAGGCTTCGCAAACCCACGGGGGCAGCAGCATCTCGTCCCACAGCCGCACCAGTTCGGGCCCGTTGACGAACCCGCAGATGTCGTCCAGCGTCCCCTTCACGAGCACGATCTCGTAGAAGTCCCGCCGCCGACGCCGGTCCGACAGATCCCACCGAACGCTGCGCAGGTTGGGACCCTGCCAGAACAGCCGGGCTGGCATGCACACGACGCCCTCGAGCATGCCGCGCAGCTCAACCAGGGAACCGGGCACTGCCACGTGCCGGCGCCCTGCGCTCCCCCACCCCGGGTCGTCGGCAGTAATCACACTTGTGCTATTCCCCGCGGCGGCGCACCTATCCCTCGTAGTAGCGGTCTGCCACGGCGAGCGCCTCGTCCAGGATGCCCAGGCCTTCCTTGGCCTCGGCGTCCGACACCGTGCACGGCGGCACCACGTGCAGTCGGTTGTAGTTGATGAACGGCACCAGCCCGCCGGACTTGCAGGCGGCCATCAGCTCGCCCGTCGCCTCGGACGCGCCGCCGTACGGTGCCAGCATGGCCCGGGTGTCCCGGTTGGACACCAGGTCGAGGGCCCAGAACACGCCGAGCCCGCGGACCTCGCCGATCACCGGGTGCCGCGTGGCCAGCTCGCGCAGACCCGGGCCGAGCACCTCGGCGCCGACCCTGGCGGCGTTCTCGACAATGCCCTCGTCCTTCATCGCGTCGATCGAGGCTACGATCGACGCGCAGGCCAGCGGGTGGCCCGAGTACGTGAGGCCGCCGGGGAACACCCGGTCGTCGAAGGTCGCGGCGATCTCGTCGGAGATGATCACGCCGCCGACCGGCACGTAGCCGGAGTTGGAACCCTTCGCGAACGTGATCAGGTCCGGGACCACACCGTGGGGCTCGAACGCGAACCAGGTCCGGCCCGGCCAAAGCCGCACATGACCTCGTCCGCGATGTACACGATGCCGTACTTGTCGCATAGCGCCCGCACTCCGGCCAGGTAACCGGGCGGCGGGATCAGCACCCCGGCCGTGCCCACGATCGTCTCGATCAGGATCGCCGCGATCGTCGCCGCGCCCTCGAACGTGATCACCTGCTCGAGGTGTTCCAGGGCGCGCTGGCACTCCTCCTGCTCGGTGGTGGCCCAGAACGCGGAGCGGTACAGGTACGGCCCGAAGAAGTGCACGTGCCCGGTGGCGAACTCGTTCGGCCAGCGCCGCGGATCTCCGGTGGACGTGATCGCCGCGCCGGTGTTGCCGTGGTAGGAGCGGTAGAAGCTCAGCACCTTGTTGCGGCCGGTGTGCAGCCTGGCCATCCGGATCGCGTTCTCGTTCGCATCGGCACCGCCGTTGGTGAAGAACACCTTCTCCATGCCGTCCGGCGCGAGCGCGGCGATCCTGGTCGCCGCCTCTCCCCTGGCCTCGTTCGCGTGCTGCGGCGCGATCGTGGTCAGCTTCGCCGCCTGCTCCGCGATCGCGGCGGTCACCCGCGGATGCTGGTGTCCGATGTTGACGTTCACGAGCTGGCTGGAGAAGTCCAGGTAGCGCTTGCCGTCGTAGTCCCAGAAGCACGAGCCCTCGGCCCGCGCGATCGCCAGCGGCGCCAGCGCCCGCTGCGCCGACCACGAGTGGAAGACGTGCGCGCGGTCCATCGCCAGGACCTCAGCACCGCGCTCGGGGCCGTAACCTGCTTCTGTCATAACTGCCTCCCGCCAGTGTGGCCGGGTCGCGTCTTGACCGCCCGGCCGGCCGATGTTACTGAACACACAAAGTCCGTCTCCGGTAGCGCAAAGGAGCACGCGTGCCGCTTCTGGCCAGCAGCCACCGCATAACCCTCATCGCCTCGGCCCTCGTCATTTGCACGGCAGCGGCCGCCCTGCCCGCGCTCACGGCGGCCGCCGATGCGGCCGTGATCCCGCGGTCCGCGCTGCCCGCCGTCCGCTATGTGGCGCTGGGCGACTCGTATTCCTCCGGAGTGGGGTCCGGCGACTATTACCGCTCCGGTGGATCCTGCGAGCGCAGCCCTGGCGCCTACTCCGCGTTGTGGGCGGCCGCCAGCCACCCGGCCTCCTACGTATCCGAGGCCTGTTCGGGAGCGACGATCGGCTCGGTGCTCCGCAGCCAGCTCGTTGCGCTGAACAAGGCCACGACGCTGGTCTCGATCACGATCGGCGGCAACGACGTCGGCTTCGGCCCGGTGATGTCGACCTGCGTGATCCTGCCTACCCCCTTTTGCGTGCACGTGGTCACCGCCGCCGAGGCCGAGATCCGGTCTGTGCTGCCCGGCCAGCTCAACGAGTTGCTGGCCGCGGTCTCGGCCGACGCCCCAAATGCCAGGGTCGTGGTGATGGGCTATCCGGAGCCCTACGACCTGTCCAGGTCCGCGTCCTGCATCGGCCTGTCCGCCACCGACCGGAACGACCTCGACCATGCGGCGGCTCAGCTCGACGCACAGCTGCAGGCCGCCGCCAGCCGGTACGGTGACGAATTCGCGGACGTCAGGTCCGCGTTCGGTGGTCATCAGATCTGCGACTCCGACAGCTGGATGAACTCGGTCGACTGGCTCGACATCGGCGCCTCCTACCATCCCAACCCGGCCGGGCAGGCCGACGCCTACTACCAGGTGTTCAGCGCCGCCGCCCGATGACCATCGGCGGACCCGGCCGGCTGGGGTGCTACGCGTTCCAGGCTCTTTAGCGGTTGACGGGGAAGCCGAGGCTGACGCCGCCGTGGCTGGGGTCCAGCCAGCGGGACGTGACCGCCTTCCCCTTGGTGTAGAAGTGCACGCCCTCGGTGCCGTGCACATGCGTGTCGCCGAACAGCGAGGACTTCCACCCGCCGAACGAGTAGAACGCCATCGGCACCGGGATCGGCACGTTGATGCCCACCATCCCGACCTCGACCTCGTGGGTGAACCGCCGGGCCGCGCCGCCGTCGTTGGTGAAGATCGCGGTGCCGTTGCCGTACGGGTTGCCGTTGATGACCGCCATCGCCTCGTCGTAGCCCGGGGCCCGCACCACCGAGAGCACCGGCCCGAAGATCTCGTCCCGGTAGCAGCCCATCGCGGGCTTGACGTGGTCGAGCACCGAGGGGCCCAGCCAGAACCCGTCGGCGCCGCCGCCGGTGACCGGGTGCGTGCGGCCGTCCACCGCGAGCACCGCGCCCTCGGCCACGCTGGAGTCCAGGTAGGACGCGACCTTGTCCCGGTGCGGCCCGGTGACCAGCGGGCCCATCTCGGACTGCTCGTCGTCGCCGGGGCCGACCCGCAGCGCTGGGATCCGGCTGGCGATCTTCTCGACGAGTTCGTCACCGATCGGGTCGACCGCGACCACCACCGAGATCGCCATGCACCGCTCACCGGCCGAGCCGAAGCCCGCCGACACCGCGGCGTCGGCGGCGAGGTCGAGGTCCGCGTCCGGCAGCACCACCATGTGGTTCTTGGCCCCGCCGAGCGCCTGGACCCGCTTGCCGTTGGTGGCCGCGGTCTCGTAGATGTAGCGGGCGATCGGGGTCGATCCCACGAAGCTGACCGCCTTGACGCCGGGATGGGTCAGCAGGCCGTCGACCGCTTCCTTGGCGCCCTGCACCACGGTGAACACCCCGTCCGGCAGCCCGGCCTCGGCGAGCAGCTCGGCCATCATGATCGACGCGGATGGGTCCTTCTCCGAAGGCTTGAGCACGAACGCGTTGCCGCAGGCCAGCGCGATCGGGAACATCCACATGGGCACCATGGCGGGGAAGTTGAACGGTGTTATGCCGGCCACTACGCCGAGCGGCTGGCGGATCGAGTAAGCGTCAACGCCGGTCGAGACGTTCTCCGAGAACCCACCCTTGAGCAAATGCGGGATGCCGCAGGCGAACTCGACCACCTCGAGCCCGCGGGCCACCTCGCCGGCCGCGTCCGAGGCGACCTTGCCGTGCTCGGAGCTGATCAGCGCCGCCAGCTCGCCGCGGTGCTGCTTGATCAGCTCACGGAACGCGAACAGCACGTCGGCCCGCTTGGTCAGCGACGTCTCCGCCCAGCCGGGCCAGGCGCCGGCCGCCGCCTGCACCGCGGCGTCGACCTCGGCCGCCGTGGCAAAGTCCACGGTGCCACTGACCTGCCCGGTTGCCGGGTTGTAAATGTCACCGCGGCTGGCCGCCTCGCCCGCCCACGGCTTGCCGCCGATCCAGTGCGACACATGCTTCATTACGCGATTCCCCTCGTCATGGTCGACTCCAATAGTCCAGTCTGCGGCCGGACCGGGTCCGGGCGCCAGTGACACTATGTAAGCATGGAGGGGGTCAGGGCTTACTTGATGTCAGTGCGGTGTCCGTGCCGGGAGGTGTTCGCCCATGCTGCCGACCGTGGCCGAGGTACTCGCCCTCGATCCGCTGCGCCGCGGCGCGCCCCGGGTGGTGGCCGCCGCCGACGGCCTCGACGCACCGGTGCGCTGGGTGCACGTGATCGAGCTGGCCGAGGCCGCGCACCTGCTGCGCGGCGGTGAGCTGGTGCTGGCCACCGGCATCGCACTGCCGGACGACCCGTCCGGGCTGACCCGCTACGTCGCCGACCTGGCGTCGGTCGGGGTCAGCGCGCTGGCCGTCGAGCTCGGCTCCAGGTACGCCCGCAGCCTCCCGGCTGCGCTGGTTTCGGCGGCGTCGCGGCACCGGCTGCCGCTGATCGTGCTCGAGCGGGAGACGCAGTTCATCGAGGTCACCGAAGCGGTGCACGCGCTGATCATCGACGCCCAGCTCGAGGAGCTGCGCGCCTCGGAGCGGCTGCACCAGGTGTTCACCGACCTGGCGGTGTCCGGTGCGCCAGCGGGCGAGGTGGTGCGGCAGGCCGCGGTGCTGTCCGGGCGGCCGGTGATCCTGGAGAACCTGGCGCACCAGGTGGTCGCGTGCGAGGCCACCGGGCAGGACACCGCCCGGCTGCTCGCCGGGTTCGCGGCGCGGTCCCGCGCGGTCGCGCCGCCGGGCCGGACCGGCTACGACCCGGCGTCCGGCTGGCTGGTGACCATCGTGGGCGCGCGCGGCGAGGACTGGGGACGGCTGATCATGGCGCGCGGCAGCGCGCCCGAGCCGCGTGACGTGGCGCTGGTCGAGCGCGCGGCCACGACCCTGGCGCTCGGGCGGCTGCTCGACCACCAGCGGGAGAGCCTGGAACGGCAGGCGCACCGGACGATCCTCGGCGCGTTCCTCGGCCACGGCTACGCCGACCCCGCCGACGCCGAGGCACGGGCCCGGGCGCTCGGCGTGCCGGTGGCCGGGAGGCGGCTGCTGCCCGTGGTGGTCCGGCTGGTCAGCTCGGGAGCGGGCGGGTCTGGTGCGACGGGCGGGTCTGGCGCGACGGCCCGGTCTGGTGCGACGGCCCGGTCTGGTGCGATGGGCGGGTCTGGCGGCGGGGCCGGGCTCGAGGCTCAGGCGCGGGCCCTGCAGGTCGCGGACGCGACGGCCGCGGCGTGCCGGGCCGGGCGGGTGCCCGCCCTGGTCGGCTCGCTCGACGACACCCGCGTCGGTGCGCTGCTGGCGCTGCCGCCGCGCGCGGACCCGGACGCAGTGCTCGGCCGCCTGGCCGACCGGCTGCGGCGGCGGCTCGGCGACGACGACGTGATCGGGGCCGGCTCGGTGGTGGACTCGGTCCCCGAGGTGCAGCGCTCGTTCCTCGAGGCGGAGCAGGTGGCGGAGGTGGCCGCGCGCAATGGCGGCGGGCTCGCCTTCTACCGGCTGCCGGACCTGCGGCTGCGCGGCCTGCTGCACCTGCTCCGCGACGACCCGCGGGTGCAGGCCTTTGCCGAGCGGGAGCTCGGCCCGCTGCTGCGCCGCGACGACGCCGCGGGCAGCCAGATGCTCGCCGCGCTCACCGCCTACCTGGAGGCCGGGGGCAACAAGGCGGAGGCGGCCAAGCGCGCGCACCTGGCGCGGCCGACCCTGTACGAGCGGCTGCACCGGATCGAGGCGGTGCTCGGCGTCAGCCTGGACTCCGCGCAGTCGCGCACCTCGCTGCACGTCGCCGTGCTGGCCCAGGCGGCCGCACGGAAACCGTGACCGGACCTGGCTGAACCGAGTCGAGCTACCGTACGTGTTCAATCAGTAACCGTGCGCGACAACGCTTCGCTGGCTTGCCGGGATAGCCGTTCGTGCTGCTCGTAGCCCGTTTCGTGCCGCGGATCGACATACCTGTCCAGCCGGCCGTAACGGTCGTTGATCTTACGAAAGGGCAGCACCGTGAGACTTCGCGTACCCGCCATACCCGCCATCCCGGCCGCCGCGCTCGTCGCGTCGCTCGGGCTTGTCCTCGCCGCGTGCGGATCCAGCAGCTCAAACCCGAGCGTTGCCGCGGCGCACGACGCGGCCCCGCCGTTCCTGAGCCAGCTGCATTCGGTCTCGCAGATCGCCTCTACGGTCCCGGCCAACGGCGACGTGAACCCGTACGGGGTGGCCGTGGTGCCCGCGTCCGCCGGGCGCCTAGTCGCCGGTGACACCCTGGTGAGCAACTACAACGACAAGGCCAATGTCCAGGGCACCGGCACGACCGTCGTCCAGGTTTCCCCGTCCGGCTCGACCCGTCTGTTCGCTCAGATCTCCAAGCTCCCGGCGGGCATGGCCTGTCCCGGGGGCATCGGGCTGACCACCGCGCTGGGCATCCTGCCCGGCGGCTGGGTGCTGGTCGGCAGCCTGCCGACCACCGTGAGCGGCGCCCTGCCCGGCCTCGATCCCGCCGGGTGCCTGATCGTGCTCAACAACCAGGGCGCGCCGGTCACGACGATCACGAACTCCCACATCGCCGGCCCGTGGGACCTCGCGGTGACATCGACCGCCACATCGGCCAAGGTATTCGTCTCCAACGCCCTCGGCGGTAACACCAGCGTCCACAAGGGCGTCCCGGTCGCGGGCAACTGCACGGTGGTGCGGCTCGACCTGGCGCTCAGCGCGACCGCTCCCCCGGCGCTCACCAGTTCGACCGTCATCGGGAAGGACTACCCGTGGATCGCGAACAATGCCGCGCTCGTCCTCGCACCAACCGGGCTCGCCCTGGGGCGGAACGGCACGCTCTACGTCGCCGAGACGCAGACCAGCGCGATCTCGGCCATCCCGGCGGCGCTGACCCGGACCACCGCGGTCACGGCACGGGCCAGCACCATCGCCGCCGGCGGTGCGCTGAACGCCCCGCTGGGCATGACCCTGGCGCCGAACGGTGACCTCGTCGTGGTCAACGGGAACAATGGCAACGCGGTTGAGGTCAGCCCGGCGGGCAAGCAGGTCGCCACGAAGACGGTAGTGAAGAACGGCGCCGGGGACCTGTTCGGGCTCGCCACGACCGCTGGCGGCCTGCTGCTGGTGAATGACGGGACCAACGCGCTGGATCTGTACCACGGCTGACCCGGCATGATGGGCCCATGCCAGGAACCGGCGAGACCTACCTGCATGGGCACCACGACAGCGTCCTGCGGTCGCACCGCTGGCGGACCGCGGAGAACTCCGCGGGCTATCTGCTGCCGCGGCTGCAGGACGCTGACCGGGTGCTCGACGTGGGTTGCGGCCCCGGGACCATCACCGTCGACCTGGCCGCCAGGGTTCCCCAGGGCGAGGTGGTCGGCATCGACGCGGCCGGCGACGTGCTGGAAGACGCCCGGCAGGAGGCAAGCCGCCAGGGCCGGCCCAACGTACGGTTCGACACCGGTGACGTGTATCACCTGGCCTTCAACGACGCCGCGTTCGACGTCGTGCACACCCACCAGGTGCTGCAGCACCTGGGCGACCCGGTTGCGGCGCTTGCCGAGATGCGCCGCGTGTGCCGCCCGGGCGGCCTGGTCGCGGCGCGGGACAGCGACTACGGCGGGATGCTCTGGTTTCCCGACGACCCGGGGCTGTCCGAGTGGCGGATTCTGTACCAGCAGGTCGCCCGCGCGGTCGGTGGCGAGCCGGACGCCGGACGCCGCATGCTGTCCTGGGCCCTGGCCGCCGGGTTCGCCGACGTCGAGCCGTCGGCGAGCGCGTGGTGCTACGCGACCCCGGCGGACCGGTCGTGGTGGGGCAGCCTGTGGGCCGAGCGGCTGACCGAGTCGCCGTTCGGGGACCGGGCGGTCGAGCACGGCCTGGCCACCCGGCAGGATCTCGAGCGGCTGGCCGATGCCTGGCTGCGCTGGGCTGCGAGCGACGACGGGTGGTTCCTCATCCCGCACGGCGAGGCCCTGTGCCGGGTGCCCGGCTGAGGACTTCGGAGGCGTCAGCCAGCACTGCGCTGAAGCAGCCACGCTGCCTCAACCGCATCCTCGATGGCACCGGCGTCGCCGTTGGCCAGATCGGCGACGACCATCATGTGCTTGGCATACCGGGCCGGGACGCCGAAGGTCTCGGGGAACTGCCGCAGTACCGAGTCGCGGTAGTCGAAATCGGCGCGTATCACCACGTGGATGTCGTCTAGCTGCCGCGCCACCAGCCTGCCGTGGTACCGCCACTCAGCCAGCCCTTCCCGGGAGGCACGGCGGACGCCCGGCATGGCCTCCGCGCGGCGGGCCAGATCAGCGATATCCACGAACCCAGTATCGCCACCTTCAGCGGAGCGCGTTGCGGGCAGTAAACGGCCCGGCGGCCGCGCGCCGCCTAACCTCACGCGTTCGGGGTGAGGCGCACCACGGCCAGCTCGCGGTCGGTACGGCTCTGCATCGTGGCGTACGCCCGATACGTGCCGGTCAGCCTGGGCCACCATTCCGCCCGTTCCCCGGGTCGCAAAATGCGGCCACGCATCGTCACCGGCTCTGCGGCACCCACTTTGACCTTTACCTGCGGGTTGTCGGCGATGTTGCGGAGCCATCTCGGATTGCTGACCGCGCCGCCATGGCTGGCGACGATCAGCCAGTCGTCGCCGTCGGCGATGCCGATCACTGGGGTGCTGAATTCCCGTCCGCTGCGCCAGCCCGTCGTGGTCAAGGCGAGCACCGGATGGCCACCCATCCGGGCGAGCAGGCGGCCACCGGTCGCGCGCATGATCCTGAGCTGTGCCCTGGTCATCCACCGCATGAAGGCACGGTCACGGTCACCGACCTGCCTGCCACGGGTGCCCGCGGAAGGGAGCGGACCCTGCTGGCTCATCGCTGCTCCCAGGCTGGGCTGCTAAGGAACCAGGTATCGAAGCGCTCCTGCTCGCGAAGCAGGCTGTCGCCCGGCAGCGTGCCGAGCGCGATGCGTTCCAGCATCCGGAAGTACTCGAACCGGTCGGTCCCCGGGGCGATGACGATCAGCAGGTCGGCGGGATGCCCGGGCAGAGCGGCGAACGCGTGCGGCACGGCAGGCGGGACAACGAGCAGGTCGCCTTCCCCTGCCTGCACAAGCCGGTCTCCCACCAGTACCTGCGCACGGCCGCTGAGCAGGTAGAAGAGCTCGGTGCCGAGCCTGTGGCGGTGTGGCTGCGCGCCGGCTACACCGTCGGCGAGGGTGACCCGGACGACGCTGAGCGCGCCGCCGGTCTCGGTGGCGTCGGCGAGCAGGCCAATGGTGGCGACGTGAGGGCTGCCGAGCACGGGCATGTCGCTGTGATTGACGATGACGGGGTCTGCTGGCATGGTCACGACGAGCCTCCAGCGGCAGATATCTACGAACGCCGTACATAATTTAACTACGAACACTGTACATAATTAGAAGCGCTCAAGGTAGGGGTGGTTGCTTCGGAACGAAGGAAGCCGGGACCGAGTCCCCGGTTCACTCACGAAGAACTGGCCGGGCTGGCCCTGGCCATCATGGACGCGCATGGCAGCGCGGCCCTTACGGTGCGCCGACTGGCCCAGGAGGCCGGCATGGCGACGACGGCCCTCTACAACTACTTTCCGAGCAAGGACGACCTGCTGGACGCGGCGATCGACGCGGCGGCCGGAGAGATCCGACTTCCCGAGCCGTCGGCGCAGGCGTGGAAAGAGCAGCTGACCAGCGTGGCTCGGGCATGGTTCCGGCAGGCCTGCGGCATCCCGGGGTGGCCCGGCTCCGCTTCGACCGCCCGCTGCAGAGCGGCCGCGCCCTGCGGGTAACCGACTGGGCCATAGCAGTGCTATGTGCTGCGGGCCTCAGCAAGCCTGAAGCCGTCGCCGCGTTCAAGGCACTGACGGTCCTCACCTTGGGCAGCGCCGCTGCTGCCGTCGCGGAGTCCCGCCCCCGGGAGCGCCAGCAAGCCGCGGCCCGCCACGCCTCGATCGCCGCCACGGAACTCCCCGCGATGGCAGCCGTCGCCGCCGAGCTCACCAGCGCGCTCGGCGGCGACCAGGCCTTCGAGCTAGGCCTGGCCGCCCTCCTCGACGGCATCGAGCAACGCATCGCCGCTGCCCGGCGGTCCAGTCAGGATCGCCCACACCGTGCCTAGCCTGGAAATGGGCTGAACTCTACCCAGAGCTCGCGCAGCGTGCGGGTGAAGTAACCCGGCATGAACTCGGGCTCAGAGTCAAGCACCAGCCGGATCCCCGGCAGCGCGCGCAGCAGCTCCTCGAACAGGATGCGCAGCTCGAGCCGGGCCAGGTTGGCACCCAGGCAGAAGTGGGTGCCGAAGCCGAACGCCACGTGGTGGTTGTGCCGCCGGGTCACGTCGAACCGGTCGGGCTCGCTGAACGCCCGGTCGTCGGAGTTGGCTGCCCCGTACATGAGCAGTACCTCGTCGCCCGCGCGCAGCCGCTGGCCGTGCAGCTCGTGGTCCACGGTCACCGTCCGGCGCATGTTCAGGATCGGCGTCGCGCACCTGATGAACTCCTCCACGCCGGTGGACCCGATGACCGCCGGATCCAGCAGCAGGATCTGGAGCTGATCGGGAAAACGCGCGAGGTTCCACACCGTCTGCCCGATGACCGACCGGGTGGTCTCCGCCCCGCCGTCGAGCAGCAGCAGGCCCTCCTGGATGATCTCCGGGAGGTCCAGCGGCTCGCCCGCTATCGCGCCGTGTGCCCAGACGGACACCAGGTCATCGCGCGGGTCGCGGCGGCGAGCCTCGATCAGCTCGGAAAAGGCGGCGACGAATTCGCCGATGGCCTCCGGCGACCCGGCCGGCTGGCGGGAATCGTCGTTGCGGAAGCCCGCGGAACTCATCGTCCGCTCCGACCATTCCATGCACTTATGCCAGTGCGCACGGTCGAAACCCAGCAGCTCGGCTATGACCATGGCGGGCAGCGGCGCGGCGAGATCCCGGACGACGTCCACGGTCCCTTTTTCCGCCGCCGCGGCGATCAGCTCGGCCACGATGGCCCGGACCCGCGCCTCGTGCCTGCGCACCGCACGCGGAGAGAACCGGCCGGACACCAGCTTGCGCTGCTGCACGTGCCGCGGGTCGTCCCGGTTGATCATCGAGGCGGTCATCTCGATGAGCGGCCGGCTCCCGCTGGCCGAGCTGTACCGGGCGGTGTCGCGCTCGACGGCCAGCACGTCGCCGTGCCGGGAGATCCCCCAGATCCGGTTGACCGGGTCCCAGTAGACCGGCGCGTCGTCCCGCAGCCACTGGTACGCGGGGTGCGGGTCCCCGGCGTACAGGTACGGATCGAGGATGTTGAGCGTCGCGCCGGACGTGGGGCTCACGGGTGACGGCTCCGCTCAGCGAAACTGCAATGGCATACCTGCTGCGGACAGTCCTGCGGGTGTGCCGGATTACCCGGCACACCCGCAGGTTACGTCAGGTGATTGCGTGCGTCACCTGTCCCGTTACTTCGTGTAGTACCAGTCCTCTGGGTTGAGACCGAGCGTCGAGGACTCGGGTGTGACGCCCTTCAGGTTGCTGGCGATCTCGGCCACGAGGTAGGGGGCGTTTACCTGCCATTCCACCGGCAGCTGCTTGGCCAGGTAGTCCTGCCACGAATACATATAGGACAGGTTGGTGCTGGTCAGCGTCTTCTCGATCATCGCGTCGTTGGACTTGTTGCAGTAGCCGCTGGAGTTGGCGATCGCACCGCACAGGAACAGCGTCTCCCCGGTCGGGTAGTAGTCCGGCGCGAACGACCAGCCGAGGCCCCAGTCCGCCATATCCCAGTTGCACGGGATCTTGGCGACCACGCAGTTGCCCGCGTCGGTCGAGACCACGTTGTCGAACGGCTCGGGCTTCAGGTTCAGCTTGATCCCGACGCCCGCCGCGCTGGACTGCAGCTGCAGCAGCTCCTGCGCGATCCACGCGCTCCCGGTCGCGTATGCGAACGTGAAGCTCAGCGGGGTTCCCTTGGTAACCCCAGTGCCGCAGTCGCCCGCGGCCGAGCCCGCCTTGGCGCAGGTGGTCGTCCCGTTCGACGCCACGCTCCAGCCGTTACTGGTCAGCAGCGCCTTCGCCTTGGACGGGCTGTAGGGGAACGTTACGCCCTTCTTGCCCTGCGGCGACAGCCACGAGGTCGCCGGGTAGCTGCCGACCGGCCCGTTCTGGGTCACCCCGTACCCCTTCAGCGGCCCTGCGAGGTCCGCAGGCTGGTTCATCAGGTACGCCAGCGCCTGCCGGAAGTAGAGCTGCTTGAAGATCGCGGCGTGATCGGAGACCGTGGACTGCTCGTTCAACGTGTAGTAACTGACTCCCCAGGTGACCTGCGGAGCGAGGTAATAGCCGGACAGCGGGTTGTGGCCCACCGACGCGCCGAGCGGCTTGGACGGCAGGTCCTCGGTCGGGATGTAGCCGACGTCGACCTTCGTGCTGGTGCTCGGCGACCGCAGGACGCTGTACTCGGCGGCGTCGGTGGTGAACGGCACCTCCTGGAACTGCGACAGGTGCGGCTTGTTCGGCCCCGAGTACAGCTTGTTCGGCACCATCGTCAGATGCCCGTCGGCGTTGAACGCGCTCAGCTTCCACGGCCCGTCCACGACACCCCACAACGGCGACGTCGCATACGAGCCCAGGTCCTTGGCCTGCGTGTTCAGGTAGCTGTAGACCGCCGCGCAGTCGCTGACCGTCGTCGAGCAGTGACTCGGCCCCGACGCGGTCTTGTCCCACGCTTCGGGCATCGGCGTGATCTGGCTCAGCTCGTTGTACAGGAACCAGTTATGGCTGTAAGCCTTGTCCATCGTCATCGTCAGCTCAGTGGAGCTGACCGCCTTGATGTTGCTGACCACGGTGTTCGGGAACCCGGTATAGGCACCCCAGTCCACATCACCCACCGCCTGCAGCATGTTCAGCCAGAACATCACGTTCTGCGCCGTCACCGCCTGGCCGTTAGACCACTTGTACGGCTTGAGCTTGATCGTCACCGTGTTGCCGCTGAACGTCGGGGCGTAGGCCAGGCTCAGCGAGGTGTTCATCGTGGGCGCCGCGCCGGTGCCGAACCAGTACAGCGGCCGGTACAGCATCTGGTTGAAGTCGCTGCTGTTGCTCACGCTGATGAATTCGCTGCTCTCGAACGGGAAGATGTAGTTCGGGATGTCCGATGGCAGCTCGGCCCACGTCGCGGTGCCCCCGCTGACCGGGGTCGTGCCTGTGGTGGACGAACTGCTTCCTGCACAGCCCGCCATGGCCAAGGCCAGCGCAACCACGCTCGCTCCCACCGCAAGTGTCTTGCGGCGAAGCCTGGAGATACATCTGCGTTGATGATCTGGGGTAGGCCACATGGCCGAGGGCTCCTAACTTCCGTCTGCTCCCATGACGAAGGCGGGCAATGGCGTTCCGCCGCGCTCCTCGTTGAGACGCCCCGCCCCGTCTGGTCACGCTACGACCGGTGCCATAGGGCGTCCAGGGTTACAACCGGGCCGAACCGACTTCGCGGCCGTACCGAGACAAACGCGTAATAATGTGACGGCCGTCGAACAATCTTCGGTAACGGTCGGCCGTTGCGAAGTAAAGAAAAGGCAAAACGGCGCGGCCGCCGACGGTGAGGACGATAAGGCACCCGGCGATGAGCATGAGGCCGGCCCAGCCGGCAACGGGCAGGCGTTCGCCGACGACCGTCACCGCGAGAATGGCGGCGACCGCAGGTTCGAGCAATGACAGGGTCGTTGCGGTGCTGGCGCAAACGCTCGCCAGCGCCCAGCCGAACAGCAAATAGCCGGTGAACATGGGGACCAGCGCCAGGTAAGCCCCGACGGCTGCGTTGGCCCAGGACGCCGCCAGCGGTGCCCCGGTGGCCAGCAGCACGGGCAGGAGCAGCAGTCCGCCCAGTCCGAAGACCGAGCCCATGGCCGCGCGGGTGGTCACCCCGCGTCCGATCAGGCGGTGCGCGGCCCATGAGTAGATGGCATACGTCGTCCCGGCGGCGAGGCCGAGGCCCACGCCGAGCACTGTTGACCACCCGGCCGCGTGGCCCGCGTGGCCGGCCTGCGCCCCGGTGATCTGGCCCAGGCACAGCGCCACGATGCCCGCCAGGCCAAGGGCGGCGCCGGCCATCCAGCGCGCGGTCAGGCGATGCCGGTCGATGACGCGTTCGGCAAGCGCAGACGCCAGCGGCGCCGAGCCGATGGACACCACGGTCCCCACGGCGACCCCGGCCACGCGCATGGAGGTATAGAACACCAGCGGAAAGACGGCCACCGCTACCCCGCCCAGCAGCACCAGGCGCCACTGGACCCGCAGTGCCGCGCGCTGGCGTGTCATCGGCGCCGCGGCGGTAAGGGCCTGCAGCAGCCCGCCCAGGCCCATCGCGGCGGCACCGATCGCGAGCGGCCCCACCGCGGGGGCGAAGGTGGCGGCGGTGCCGGTGGTACCCCACAGGACCGACGCCGCGAGCACGCACGCCGTTCCCCGGCCCGCGTGGCCAGCCGCCGGCGTCACAGCGCCTCGAGCAGGCCGGATGCGATCCGGCGGGCATGCTCCAGCCGGACGTCGTCGCCCTCCAGGCCGGCCCGCGCCATCGCGCCTTCGAGCAGGAAGGCCAGATGCTCGGCCATCGCGCGGGCCAGGCCGGGGCGCCCGGGCAGCAGGTCATCCAGGTGGCCGGCGAGCAGCCCCTCGACCTCCTCCTTGTGCGCGCGCACCACCGCCCGTCCCGGGTCACCGGCGGGCAGTTCGGCCGCCGCGTTGAGCAGGCCGCAGCCGCGGAAGCCGTGCTCGTAGGCCAGCGCCGCATGATCGGTGTAGGCGTCGAAGACAGCCAGGACGCGTTCGCGCGGGCCGGCGGCCAGTTCCAGCCGCTGGCGGTACAGGGCCAGCCACTCTTCGTGCCGGGCCTCCAGGTAGGCGCGGATCAGGTCGGCCTTGGACGAGAAGTTGTTGTACAGGCTCATCTTCGCCACGCCAGCCTCGGCCGTGATCGTGTCGATCCCGGTCGCTGCCAGGCCATTGGCGTAGAACCGCCGGGCCGCGGCCTCGAGCAGCTGCTGGCGCGCGCGCCCCCGCCGCCCCGCCGGTACAGCCGGTTCCGTCCCGCGTTCGTTCACCGCGCCACCTCTCCAGGACTAGGCAGGTCAGTCTACCCATAATAGGTAGATCGGTCTACCTAGGAGGGGCGTGGCGCGATGAGGCTCAGATGACGTGCGGGATCAGCATCTTGGTTGACTGCTTGTACTGGGGATACGTGCTGGGGAACTGTTCCGCCATGTAGCGCTCTTCCATGACGGCACTGAAAGAGAAATACACACCCACGAATATGACGGCCGCGAGCCAGTACAGGCTGACCGCGATCGTGGTTCCGATCGCCGCCAGGATGATGCCGGAGTAAATGGGGTGGCGAATGGTCCGGTATGGACCCGTCGTCACGAGTTCCGGATCGGTCTTCCTGGACATCGGCATGCCCCAGTTCCGGCCGATGTAGAGCCTGGCCCAGACGGCCAGCCCCAGCCCGAGCACGAAGATCGCGGTGCCGATGCCCTGCAGCCACGGGTTACTCGTCGACCCGTTCCCCTTGAAAACTCTCAGATGGAACACGAGAAGAAAGACGAGAATGGCCAGTACCCGGATGCCCGCGAACTGGCCCCACCGGTTTTTCCCGGCCTTCACGCCGATGGCCGCGGCGAACCAGAACACCCAGAAGACAGCCCAGCCGACCAGGATAATAACGTCGATGACATGCATAGAAGTGCCGTCCTTGCCGTCGGTGCTCTCATGCCAAGTCCCCCGCGCGTGACGAGGCTCAGGGGACGGTGTAGGTGACCACCTGCGGCGATCCGCCCTTGGCCCCGAAGACTGTGGAGCCGCCCGCGGGGACGATGATCGCGTTGCCGGCGATGGCGATGGGCGCGTTGGTCGAAGCCGGCAGGCTGTGACGGTAGACGATCGCACCGGTGGACCGGTTCAGGGCGATCAGGACGCCGTTGTAGAGCGTGGTGACGACCAGGTCGTCGGAGACGGTAGTGGCGCCGAACGGCATGGCCGGGACCTTGGTGTCCCATTCGACGTGACCGGTGGCCAGGTTGAGCGCCACTATCTCGCCGGTGCCGTTGCCGTCCGGGGTCCCGAGGGGATAGCTCATCTTGGGGACGGTGAACGGCAGGTCGACGGTTGCGACGTACACGCTGCCGCCGGCCATGGACATGTCGGTCAGCACGCCGCCGAGCGAGCCGGGCAGGATCGTGTAGGGCGCCGTCAGCTTCAGGGTGTGGTCCAGCGCCTCGGCGGGATAGCCGTCCGAGCGGCTGTGCTCGCCGACCGGTGTCTTCCAGATGAGCTTGCCGGTGCTGGCGTTCATCGCGAAAACAACGCCGAGCTTGCCGGAGCCGATGATCGCGGGCGCGCCGTTGATGGTCGCTGCGATCGGCGAGGACTGCGTGTCATGATCCATGAAGTCGTTGGCCAGGCCCTGGTAGTACCAGCGCAGCTTCCCGGTCGCGGCGTTCAGGTTCACGTCGCTGTCGGTGTACAGCTGCGCGGAGGGGTCGGCGATCGCCGTGGCCGCCGACTGGTACGGGTTGCCGATGCCGAAGGTGACCGATCCGTCGCTGCCGACCAGCGGTGTCTCCCAGGCGCCGCCCGAGCCGACACCGACCGCGTTCGCCGCCTTGTCGACGCTCACCAGGGTGTTGAACCGCCACAGCAGCCGTCCGGTCGCGGCGCTGAGGGCCATCAGCACGCCGCCGCCATGCGCCAGGCCGTAGGCACTGGCCAGGTAGACGCGCCCGCCGGCCACCTGCGGCTGGATCTCGAAATAGCCCTCGCCGCTGCTGAGCAGGTTCTTGCTGGTCCATACGGCCTTGCCCGTGCTGGCGTTGAGCGCGAAGACCGTGGTCGAGGTGTCCCCGTAGACGGTGCCGCCCGCGACCGCGACGCCGTCGGGCCCCGGGCCGCTCTTTTCCGGCGAGTTGACCTGGTACTCCCACTTCAGCTTGCCGGTGGCCAGGCTCAGCGCGTAAACGTTCGCGTTGAGGTCCTGCATGTAGACCACGCCGTTGGTGACGACCGGCGCCGCCGCCAGCGAGCCGTACGTCGGAGCGGAATGCACCGCGGAACCGGTCAGCTTGAACGTCCACGCCTGCCGCAGCCCGGACACGTTCGCAGATGAGATCACCGAGCCCGTCGCGACCCGCGTGTTCGCGAGGTCTCCATTCGGGTACGGCCACGACCCGGCCGGCCTCGGCGCCTTCGGATTGCTTACCGTGCTCCCGGTCGGCCCGCTGGAGCAGCCGGCCGCCAGCAGACCCGCCGCGACGAGCGCGGCGGCGGCGGACCGCCTCACGGCCGGCTCCCCGCCACGCGGAAGAATCGCGCGTTGGGATTCGGCTGGAAGAAGCGGGCGGCGGGCTTGCTGAAGACGAGCAGCATCGCCGCGGCGTGAACGATCCACGCCACCGTGCCAGCGACCATGTCCGCGGGGGCGAACGTCGCCGCGCTCTCGGACAGCGCGGACAGCAGGCCCAGCGTGGACAGGCCGAAGGTCGCGGCGAGCACGACCCTCGCCCAGTAGTGCCCCCTGCCGTGCGCCCACGCCATCCAGACCCACCCGGCAACACCGACCGGCGCGAGGATCTCATCGGGCAGCAGGTGCGTCAGCACGATGAGGTGCCACTGCGCCGCGGTCAGGCCGGGGTACCGGGCGAGGATGGCCGACCTGACGCTGCTCTCGCTGACGATGACCGTGACCAGGATGCCCAGTTCCAGCACCGCGCCGGCATACATGAGCCGGACGGCGGCCCGCACCGTCGGCGGGCACTGCCGCAGCGGGCGCAGCCACGCCCGGAGCGCACCACGGATCAGGTCCGCGGCCTCGGCAACGCCAACCCGCCGTTGACCGTCGGGGGCGCTGGCCAGCAGCACCCCGAGGATCTCGTCCTCGTTCTCGCGGCGGAACTCGCGCGGGTAGTACGCCAGCAGCCGCCGGTACCCGCGCTCCAGGTCCTCCCGATCGCTCACGTGGCTGCCCCTCCGGCCGGGTCTAGCCGCGACAGCGCGGCCCTGGCGTTTGCCTGCAGCCGGGCCGCCTCGGCGGCCAGCCGCGTGCTGCCTTCGTCGGTGAGCCGGTAATACCGGCGCAGCCGGCCGTCCACGATCTCTTGCCGGTCGACCTCGATCAGCCCGTCGCCGCGAAGCCGGTCCAGCGCCGTGTACAACGTCCCGGCGCGCAGCCGCACCCGGCCGCCGGAGATCTGCGAGACGTCCGCGAGGATCCCGTAGCCGTGCTGGCTGCCGGCGGCGAGCGCGGTGAGGATCAGGAACGTGGCCTCCTGCATGGCGCTCTTACTCATAGGTACAACATATACCGTTGGAATAGCTATGAAAACAGCGACCTGATCGCCGCGAGGTCGCTCGCCGAGGCCAGGCCGGCGTGGTACAGGCGCAGCTCGGTGGCGCCGGCCGCGCGAACGGCTTCGGCCTGCTCGCTGAGTGTCTCCGGCCGCCCGCCCAGGCCGCTGACCGCCTGCAGCGACGCCGCGATCCGGGCCCCCGGCGGCGCGGCCGCGGCCGTGCACGCGACCAGCTGCCCGGCCGTGGTCGGGTCCGAGCAGCTCAGCACGATGCCGTCGGCGCCGCCGGGACCGAGCAGCACGGATGGGTCGTAGCCGGGGTTCGAGCCTGCCGCGCGCGGATCGGGGTGCGCGTGCACGAGCACCTGCTTGCCCGGCGCCGCGGCCCGCACCGCCGCGATCGTCCGGCGGGCCGCGCGCTCGGCAACGTCGGCGCGGACCCGCAGCAGCACGTCCGCAGCCGAGGATGGCAGCAGCTCGCCAGCGTCCGCCGGAGGCCGCGAGGCCGCGCCGCCGCCCCAGCCGAGCGCCCCGTCGAGCGCCGCGCGGACCGCGGAACGCAGCTTCTCCGGGGCGGCACCGGCCTGCTGGTAGGCGTCCGCGCACGCCGGGCAGAAGCACACCGACAGCAGCCATTCGGCCGCGGGGCCGACCGCGGCCCCGGCGGTCTTGTCATGCACGCTGCCGTGGTCGATGCCGTACCAGCCGCACGCCTCCAGTTCGACCGCGCCGGCGTCGCCGAGCGCCGCGACCTCGGCCGCGAGCGCCGCAACGTAGTCGCGCACCTCCGGCGAGCCGATGCACAGCGCCCAGGGGTAGCCGTCCCCGTAGGCATTCCGCACGTGCCAGGACGGGTTTCCGGCGCCGACCCCGCAGCCGTGCGCCAGCACCGCCCACGCGCTGACCCGCAGCCCAGCCGCGCGCAGCCGGGCAGCGGCGCGCTCGAACGAGCCGCGCGGATCCGCCTCGGCCGGCCGCAGCGCCGCTCCGCGCCACCGGGCCGGGTCGGTGCGGTAGTAAACCGCGGCATCCCTGGTGACGATCCGGTGCCGGGGGTGGAACGGGGTGACCGCCCGCACGGCGTGGTACGCGGCGGCCAGCACCACCTCGTCCAGCCCTAGCCCGGCGATCCGGTCGGCCGCTGCCGGATCGTCATCCACGTCCCACGGGTAGAGGTAGGCCGCAACCAGCACCGCGCAGCCTCCCGTTCAGGCCGGCAGCCCGGCGTCCTGGCCGGGAAGCGTGAACTCGCCGCCGAGATGGGCGAGCACCGGGTCGGCCGGGTCCGGCTCGCCGTTGGCGGCGATGACCTCTGCGGCGTACACCTCAGCGTCGTCGCGCGGCTGGTAGCCCAGCGCCCGCGCCTCGTCCAGCGACACCCAGCCGCCGCGGGTGTTCGCCGACACGCCGAACACGACCCGGAAGCCGGGGCTCGGCGCCGACAGGCACGCCTCGAACAGCCGCCCGGCGTCGTCCGGGGACAGCCAGGTGGACAGCGCGCGGATCGTCGGCGGCCGCTCGGCGCAGGTCAGGATCCTGATGCAGATCGCGTCCATGCCGTACCTGGAGTGGTACAGCGACGCGAGCGACTCCCCAGCGGCCTTGGACACGCCGTAATAGGAGTCCGGTACCGGGAACGCGTAGTCGGGCACCGGGAAGTCTGCCCGCGGGCTGAAGCCGACCGCGTGGTTCGACGAGGCGTACACGACCCGCCCAACCCCCGCCCGGCGGGCCGCCTCGAACACCGCGTACGTGCCGTCGATGTTCACCTCGAGGATCTGCCGCCACGGCGCCTCAGTGGCTACGCCGCCCAGATGAACCACTGCCGCCACGTTCCGGCAGGCCTCCGTCATCGCGTCGAGGTCGGTGACCGAGGCCGTGACCGCCTCCTCCCCCGGACCTGCCGTGATCGGGACCGTGTCCAGCAGCCGCAGCGTCCGGCCGGGCCGGGCCAGGCGGGGGCGCAACATGGTCCCGACCAGGCCCGCCGCCCCGGTGACCAGAATGATCGGCATGCCAGTCACCGTAGTCCACGGCGGGCGTCACGAAACGGGCGGAGGGTTCGCGTCCGCGCTCGCCGCCAGCCCTGGATCCCATTCGCACACCGCGCAAGCGTGCCGGAACGCTGAGCGGGCGAATTCGAGCGCCACGGCGTGCGGGTCTGGCTGCGTGCGGACGTCCTCCCACTCCAGGATGTACTCGCCCAGGGCCCCGGCCCAGTGCGCGGCCGACGGGGCGAGGCTGGCGCCGGCGAAGCCTGCCGGTGCCGGGTGCGCGTAGGCGTAGAACGCCGCCGTGGGGTGCCGGGCGTCACCAGGCCACCAGCCGACGGCCACCTCCTGGGCGTCCATCGCGTTGCGCATGATGAAGTCCTGCGACGGAGGATCGGCGGGCTGGCCGGAGAACAGGCTGACGGCCAGGTCGAACGAGCCCCACCAGGCGTTGACCGGCGTCGACCGGCCGCGATAGGGGGCCCGGTAGTCCGCGAGGACCAGCGCGGCCTGGGTGGCCGCGGCGAAGTAGTCGGCCACCTGGGCAGGGTCGTAGACCGAGTGCTCGCGGTCCTCGTCGAGCGGCACGCTCCACGGCACTTCCTGCGGAGTGGGGTCGATGTCCACCGGGCCCGCGATGCCCCGCACCGCGGCGAGCACATCCCTGGTCACGTCGCCGACCGGCCGGTCCGGGGTAAGCGCGACCCGCTCGGCACGCCCGTCGCTGTGCTCGACGACCGTCTCGTGCACGCGCAGGTCCAGCGCCACGACCACGGCCCCAGAGCCGTCCGGGGCGGGCAGTGGGGCGGTTTCCCAGCCGCGCGCGGTCAGCCGAAGCGCCGCGTGCTGAAGCTCCGGTTCGGGCGGGGCGAGCCGGGTGGCAAGCTTGCCGAGCACCTGGGTGTGCGCGTGCAGGGTGTCGCAGGTGGGTCGCCACTGCTCGTACGACGTCGCGGGCCAGTCGGTAGCCATGGCTGAACGCTATTGCCCCGGGCGCTGCATGCTCAATGCGCCGCGCTGCCGCAGACCTGGTTGGATGGCGGCGTGCGGATCGCGACCTGGAACGTGAACTCGGTGCTGGCCCGGCTCCCCCGGCTGGTGGAGTGGCTGGAGCAAGCGGCACCGGACGTGGTGTGCCTGCAGGAGACCAAGGTCGGCGCCGACGCGTTCCCTGCCGATTCGGTCACGCCGCTGGGTTACGCGGTGGCGCACCACGGCGAAGGGCGCTGGAACGGCGTGGCCGTGCTGTCCCGGGTGGGGCTGGAGGACGTGGCGCGCGGCCTGCCCGGCGATCCCGGCTTCCCGGACGATACCGCGCTGGAGGCCAGGACGATCGCGGCCACCTGCGGGCCGGTACGGGTGCGCTCGGTGTACGTGCCGAACGGCCGCACGCCCAGCGACCCGCACTACGCGTACAAGCTGCGCTGGCTGGCCGCGCTGAAGGGCGCGGTCGCCGCCGACGCGGCGGGCAGCAGGCCGTTCGCGCTCATGGGCGACTTCAACATCGCACCGACCGACGCCGATGTCTGGGACCCGGCGGTCTTCGTGGATTCCACCCACGTCACCCCTCCCGAACGCACAGCCTTGGTGGAACTACGGGAAACCGGGCTGACCGACGTGGTCCCCACCATCGCCAAGGGCCCGCACCCGTTCACGTACTGGGACTACCGCGCCGGGGCGTTCCACAAAAACATGGGCATGCGGATCGATCTGGTCTACGCCAACGCCGCGCTGGCGGGCTCGGTGTCCGATGCCTGGGTGGATCGCGAGGCGCGCAAGGGCAAGGGCCCGAGCGACCACGCGCCGGTGATCGTCGACCTCACCCTTTGACCGGGTCCGCCTGCAGCGCGGCCAGCGGTCACGCCTTGCGCGCCACACCGGCCCACAGGGCCGCCGGGCTGGCCGCCTCGGCCTCGCTAACCGGCCGCCACTTCGACGCCTGCACCAGGCCCGGCTCGACCAGGTCAAGGCCGTCGAAGAACCTGGCTACCGCGGAACGGTCGCGGAAGGTGACCTTCTCGGCCATCATCTGGTTCAGGCTCTCCGCCATCTTCGCCATCGCTGCGGCGTCGATGTCCTTGGCCGGGTGTGACAGGGCCAGGTAGCTGCCTTCCGGCACGGTTTCCAGCAGCGTCGCCACGACCCGGTACGGGTCGTCCGCGTTGTCGAGGTGCTGCAGGATCGCCATCAGCATCACCGCGACCGGCTGGCTGAAATCCAGGCTCTGCGCCGCGCGCTCCAGGATCTGCTGCGGACTGCGCAGGTCAGCATCGATGTAATCGGTGGCGCCCGCCGGGTCGCTGGCCAGCAGCGCGCGGGCGTGGTTGAGCACGACAGGGTCGTTGTCCACGTAGACGACCCGGGACTGCGGCGCCGCGGCCTGGGCGACCTCATGGGTGTTGTTCGCCGAGGGAATGCCGGTGCCGATGTCAAGGAACTGGCGGATGCCGGCTTGCTGGGCCAGGAAGCGCACCGCCCGCGCCAGGAACGCTCGGTTGGCGCGCGCCGACAGCACGATGTTGGGGAACGCCTTGATCGACTGCTCGCCCGCGGCCCGGTCGGCGGCGAAATTGTCTTTCCCGCCCAGCCAGTAGTTATAGACCCGGGCGACGTGCGCCACGCTGGTGTCGAATGGCGGCGACTTGTCATCGCTTGTCATTTTCCGGACTCTAGCCCACGTCGATGTAGACGGTGCCGTCGACCACCTTGGCCGGATAGGTGCGCAGGTCGGTGAGCACCGGCGCGCCGAGGGCCTTGCCGCTGGTGTAGTCGAAGCGCCCGTTGTGCTTAGGGCACTCGATGACACCGCCGTCGACCAGCCCGTCGCACAGCAGCGTCTGCTCGTGCGTGCACAGGCCGTCGGTGGCGTAGTAGCCGTCGTCCGGGGAGCGGTAGATCGCGTACGCGCGCCCTCCATGGTCAAACGGGACGACGTCCTCGGGGTCGATGTCGCCCGCCGCGCAGGCGGCCACCCATTCAGCCATTGGCTGTCTCCGGCGGCAGGCGGTCAGGCCGCGGTCGCGGCGGTCAGCGGCAGCCCGCGGCCGTCATTCAGCGGCGCGGGCACGTTGAACGGGGCCGCGCCGGGCGGCAGCTCGCGGTGCACGTAGTACTCGGTGTCCCCGAGCTGGCGCAGGATCGCCGGGATGATCTCCTTGTAGGCAGCCCATATCGACGGGTAGACCGGCGCGCAGTCGCGCTTGATCTCCTCGTGCAGCTCCGGAAGCCGGTAGTAGGGCACCAGCGGGAACATGTGGTGCTCGACGTGGTAGTTCATGTTCCAGTACAGGAACCGGTTGACCACGCACATCTTGACTGTCCGGGTGTTGAGCCGGTGGTCGAGCACGTTCTCGCCCATGCCCGCGTGCTGCGTGAACGCGTACACGTTGAGCAGCCACGCGCCGTACAGCCGCGGCCCGCCGATCAGCAGGACCGGCAGCCAGGACCGGAACGCGATCGCCGCGGCGATCGTGGCTGCGTAGATGACCAGGTCGATCCGGGCGGTCCGGTAGACCTTGTGCCGCTCCGGCTCGGGGACGAAGTCAGCCTCGTCCGCGGTGAGCCGGCCGGAAGCGTGCAGGAACATCAGCCGGAACGCGGTGTACACGTCGACCAGGCCGACGAAGTTCGCCAGCAGCCGGACTAGCCGCGCCGGGCGCATGGCCGCGATCTCCGGGTCCCGGCCGAGGATCAGCGTGTCGGTGTGGTGCCGCGCGTGGCTCCACCGCCACACCGTCGGGTCGCGCATGATCATGAAAGAGGCGAGCTGATACAGGCCCTCGTCGAGCCAGCGCGTCTTGAACGCGGTGCCGTGCCCGGTCTCGTGCCACCGGGAGTCCGACGTGGAGCCGTACAGGGTGCCGTAGACGAAGAAGCACGGCCACGCCCACCAGGTGCCCCACAGTGCGATACCGAGGCCGGCGAACAGCAGGATCAGGCCGATCCAGATCGCGGTGTCCCGCATCGCCGGGTAGTCGGAGCGCCGCATCAGTTCCTTCATCCGCTTGCGGGGCACGTCGCTGTGGAACCAGTCGCCGCCCGCCAGCCCGGCCTCCACGGCGGCCCTGTTCTCCGCGCCCGCGAGGCTGTACCGCGCCAAACGTTCCCTGCCCATATCCCGACACCTTTCCGGCCACCGGCCAGCCAGCGCACCTGCTTCCAGTCTGTCCGGCGTTGCACGGTCTGACCAGGCCCGATATGACTGGGAGCGGCGGGCGCCGCCGCCTGCCCGCGCCGCCCCCCGCCGCGCACCGCCGCCTGCCCGCGCCGCCCCCCGCCGCGCGCCGCCCCCGGCTGTGACCATTACCGGCATTCCGCTTAAGTCATTAAGAATGGGCAGCCTGTTTACCAGCATATGACCATGGGAATGGCTGACACGCCAAACATATTCTGGCCATTGCTGAATGACAGCACTAGCCTGAGAAATGGCTCAAATGCGGGACGTCGCCAGTCGCAGGGGCGTTCGACCTACCAGGTAAAGGATTCCTGCACAATGGATCAGCCGATAACGTCACGACTCGAGGCCGACCTTTTCCTGCTGCACGCCCCCAGCGTCTACGACTTCCGTGAGCGCGACGACCTGCTGTTCGCCTACCTGAGCGACAGCGACAGCGTCAACGTCACCTCGATCTACGAGATGTATCCGATCGGCTGGTTCTCGATGAAGGCGCGGCTGGCGGACCACGGTTTCGACACGAAGATCGTCAACGTCGCCTCGCTGATGCTGATGTACCCGGACCTGGACATCCGGCGGCTGCTCGGCCGGCTGGAAGCGCCGATCTTCGGGTTCGACCTGCACTGGATGACGCAGTGTCACGGCGCCATCGAGCTCGCCGCCTTGCTGAAGGAGGTGCATCCCGAGGCGCTCACGATCTTCGGCGGCATCTCGGCGACGTACTACGCCGACCAGCTCATCGAGTACCCGAGCGTCGACGTCGTCGTGCAGGGCTACGACACCCTCGAGCCGCTCACCGAGCTGGTCACCAGGGTGCACCGCGGCAGCAGGGACTTCGCCGGGATCCCGAACCTCATGTATAAGACCGGCGGCGACATCCGGGCCACTGGCTTCAGGCACAAGCCGGCCTCCAACTACAACGACGCGCAGGGCGATTGGTCGTACTTCCGGGACACGCCGAACCCGGGGCCGACGACATCCAAGCTGATCATGACGCTGCCGAACACCGGGTGCGCACACGACTGCGGCTGGTGTGGCGGCTCAAAGTTCGCCTACCGCAACATCATGGGGGTCCAGAAGACCCTGATCACGAAGAACCACGACCTCATCGTCGAAGAGCTCCGCACGATGGGCGAGGCGGCGAAGCGCACGTCGATTTACGCGCTTCAGTGCTACTCGGAGAACCGGGCGCGTATGCACCAGTATCTGGACGCGGTAAAGGAGATCGGCTACAAGAGCGTCTCCTTTGAGCAGTTCAACCTGACGCCGCAGGACACGCTCAAGAAGATGGGCGAGTCGACGTCGGCGTACATCATGCTCTCCCCCGAGTCCCACGACCCGAAGATCAGCAAGGCGGCCGGCCGCGGGACCTACACGATGGAGCAGATGGAGGACTGGATTCCCCGTGCGATCGACGCCGGGGTGAAGGGCGTCATGATCTGGTTCTTCATCGGCATGCCGTACCAGGACCGGCGGTCGGTCATGGACACGATCGCGTACTCCGAGCGGCTGATCCGCAAGTTCGGCGGGTGGAACGCGCTTCCGCTCATCTGCCCGATGGTGCCGTTCCTCGACCCCGGATGCCGGTTCTTCGAGCAGCCGGAGCAGCACGGGTACCGCATCTACCACCGCACGCTGGAGGAGCACCGCCAGGCCCTGGTGGAGCCGCTGTGGTACCGGCGGCTCAACTACGAGACACAGTGGCTGAGCCGACGCGAGCTGCAAGACGTCTCCTACGAGGCGATCGCCCGGCTGGTGGAGATCAAGGGCGAGTACGGGGTGCTTCCGCCCGAGTTCTGCCGCGCCGTCTTGGAGACCATCGAGGAGACCAGGAAACTGCTCGGCGAGATCGAAGCCGCCCTCACGCTGGACGGGAAGCTGCCGTCCTCACTCCGAGAGGAGATGCGGGTCTACAACCGCAAGATCCTCGCCTACTCGACCGACCAGATCATCCCGGTGCGGCGGCCGTTCGGCGGCCGGTGGTTCGACGACGTCACCGTGCCGAAGGAGATGATCGACGACCTCCGCGCGGTCCCGGCGGGCCGGTGATCTAGCCCGCTGGCCGCGGGGCTGCGTCAGCGGTTCCTGAGCATCCTTCTGCGGTAGGCGAGGCTCGCGGCTCCCGCCAGCACCGCCGCGATGCCGATGACCAGCAGCGAAGCGTGCTGGAATCCGGCCGTGCCACCGCCGCCGGTGGCCGGCGCGGCGGTCGGGGTAGGGCTCGGGCTCGCGGTGACCGACGGCGACGGGCTCGGCGTCGTCGACGGCGATGGCGTGGGCGAGGGCGACGGGCTCGTCGTTGGGCTCGGGCTAGAACTCGGGCTGGTGCTGGGCGAACCGCTCGGCGAGCCGGACCCTGTCGCCGACGCTCCTGTTGAGGATGAGGATGAAGGCGTCGGCAGCGCTCCCGAAGACGGGTTCCCCGAGCACGCGGCGATGGTCACGGAAGCGAGTGCGGTCAAGATGCCGCAGCCAACGGCAGCCAGCCTGGTGCTGGATCTCGTGCCGGAGACGGTGCTGCGGACCTTCATGCAACCTCCTCATGCGTCCGGCCGAAAGCGCCGAGGGCCATAAAGCAAAAGTCCAGACGTCACAGGTAATGGCCAGTCCAATGCTTGAATGTCAGGCTACGTGAGCAGAACCTCCTAGGGAAGGCAAAGGCGGCGAGGGAGGCCGGGATTGGCGCAACCGCACGGGCGCCGTATAGCCGGGTTTCGCGTGGTCATGTATTGGCGGGACAGCGCGTACGCCCCGCCTACGCCGCCGCGGGGAAGCCTTCGTGCCCGCGTTGCCGGCCTGGCCGGCGCGCTGCTCATCTTCTTCGGCGTGGTCGCGGTCGCTGTGACGTTCCTTCTCCAGCAGCACGCGCCCCAGCCGTCCGCCGCGGCGGCCGGCACCGTCGGGTTTGGCCGGGCCCACCCGCTGGCGCTACGGCGCTCGGCGCCGGTCTGGGTCCATATTCCGGCGATCGGCCTCACCTCGGACCTGCTGCACCTCGGCGTGAACGCGGACGGCGCGATCCAGGTCCCGTCCCTGTACACCGAGGCGGGAGAGGCGGCGTGGTACAAGTACTCGGTGACACCAGGACAGATCGGGGCATCGGTCATCGAGGGACACGTCGACAGCTACTCGGGTCCCGCTGTGTTCTACCGGCTGGGCGCGCTGCACCCCGGGGACCGGGTTGACGTGAGGCTCGCCGACCGGGTCACCGCTGTTTTCCGGGTCACCGGTGTGCGCGAGTACCTCAAATCACGGTTTCCCGCAAAAGTCATTTACGGCGCGACCCGCTACGCTTCGCTGCGGCTGATAACCTGCAGCGGCGCTTTCGACTACACCACCGGTCATTACCTCAGCTCCACCGTTGTATACGCATCGCTCATCTCGTCGGTGCCGGCCAGCGGCGGATAGCGGCTTCTTCGGCAGGGAGGGTCGCGGTATGAAGGCGCTGGTGTTCCGGCACAATCTTGCCCGCGAGGCGGCCTCGGCAATCGGGGGGCGCGTCGATCAGCGCGCCTTTGTCTCCCGGCTGGCGCCGGTCCGGCTCGAGGACCTTGACGAACTGCCGCTTCCGGCCGAGGACTGGGTGCGCGTCGAAACCACGTTTTCCGGCCTGTGCGGCTCCGACGTGAAGCAGATCCTGCTGAACGGCGCGCGCGACAACCCGCTCACCGCGCTGGTGTCGTTCCCGCACGTGCTCGGCCACGAGGTGGTCGGGCACCGCGTGGACACCGGCGAGCGGGTCGTGCTCAACCCGTGGCTGTCCTGCGGTCCCCGCGGCATCGACCCGCCGTGCGAGGCCTGCCGGGCCGGCCGCTACCCGTGGTGCCGCAACTTCCGGTCGGGCGACCTGCCCGTGTCGATCCACCTGGGGAATTGCGCAGCGGCCGCCGGGGCGCACGCCGAGCGCTTCGGCGCGCACCCCTCGCAGCTGTTCGCCATTCCGGAGGGTGTCTCAGACGAGGCGGCCGTGCTGGCCGACCCGGTCAGCGTCTCGCTGCGCTCGATCCTGCTGTCGCCGCCCGACGGCCGCCCCGCCCTGGTCTACGGCTCGGGCACGCTCGCGTTCGCGGTGATCGCGCTGCTGCGCCACCTGTATCCCGGCACCGAGGTTTGGGCCGCGACGAGAACCGGGCGCCGGGCCGAACTCGCGACCCGCCTGGGTGCCCACGCCGTGCTGTCAACGGTGCCCGACGAACTCGTCGCCCAGGTCGCGACCCGCGTCGGCGCCACACCACTGCAGCCGTGGAGCAAGCGCGACTGGCTGCAGGACGGCCCGGCCGTGGTCTACGACACGATCGGCTCCATCGAGACCGTGGAGACGTCGCTGCGGCTGCTCGCTACCGGCGGCACGCTCGTCGTCTCCGGCGTCGAGCCGCCCAAGCGCTTCGAGTGGACCCCCCTGTACTTCAAGGAGCTGCACGTCATCGGGTCGAACGGGTTCGGCATCGAGGAGGTGGGCGGCGTGGCCAAGCACGCGATGGAACACTACTTCGACTTCATCGCCGGCGGCCTCGACCTCACCCCCGTCATCACGCACCGGTTCCCTCTCGAGCGCTGGGACGAGGCGGTGCTGACGGTGAAGAACTCGCGGCGCACCGGGGCCGTCAAGGTGCTCCTCGAGCCGCCCCGCCGAGCACTCCCCGCGCCGGGCTGATCAGCGGCGCGGCGCCAGCCACCGGGTGTCGATCCGGCCGTGGCGCATCCGGCCCACCAGGTGCACGCTCAGCGTCTCCGGCGTGCCGTCGCCCGCATCCCTGCTGATCGCCAGCCTGGAGTGCCGCACCGAGAGCCCGTTGGCGTCCACCACCATGCCCGGCGCGAGGACCAGATGCACGTCGCCGCCGCGCACCTGCATCTCGATGACCAGCTCGGGTCCGGTGCGCACCGCGCTGGTCAGGTCCAGCAGCACGTCGCACCACGCGGTGCGCAGCGCAAGCCGGTGCGGCAGCGCCCAGCGGCCCTCGCGGCGCACCGAGCCGTGCCGCTCGTTGATGGTGAGCGTTTCAGCGGCCGGCCCGGCCGGCGCCGCGGCGAGCGGCAGTGTGAGCGCCGCGTGGCTTCCTGGCACCGCGATCAGATCGGCGGTGAGCGGGGCCAGCGCGTCGATGGTGCGGGCGGCCAGCGCCGCGTCCAGTCGCTCGTCGAACTCGGCCGGGTCGAGCCGGCCGTCGGCGACGGCGGCGCGCAGCACTTCGATGACCCGATCGCGGTCCGCGTCGGAGGCGCGCAGCGCGGGTGAGCTGGACGGATCTGCCGACATCCGGCCTCCTCGGCAGCGATGTGGTGGCGCCGCGCCACCGGCACTCCACGTTATAGCGCGAGTTGGCGGCCATCAATGAGGGGTGCGCCGACGCGGCGCCGATCCGATGCTCGTGCGCGCGCCAGCCCGCTGAGCACGCTCCGAATGTCGTACATCAGGATCGACGCGCTGACGGCGACGTTGAGGGAGTCGGCCCGGCCGAGCATCGGGATGGTGATCTCGCCTGAGGCGTGCTCGAACCAGGGCTTGCTGATGCCGGTGCGCTCGTTGCCGACCACGACCGCGGTGCGGCGCCAGTAGCTGGCCTGCTGATACGGCGTCGCACCGGTGCTGACCGTCGCCAGGAAGATGCCGAATTCGCGCTCGCGCAGCCAGCGCGCCGCGTCCGCGGGATCGGCGAACTCGATGACCGGGACGCGCAGGTTCATGCCCCGGCTGCCTCGGAACACCTTGGGGTGGTTCAGCCTGGTGCGGCGGTTGGTGACGATCAGGCAGTCCCCGCCGCACGCATCGAGTGTCCGCAGCAGCGTCCCGAGGTTGCCGGGGATCTCGATCGCGTCGGCGACCAGCACCAGGGCGTCGGCCTTTAGCTCGACCCGGTCGGCGTCCCAGGCGGGCAGCCGCACCAGCGACAGCATGCCGTCCGGGCGCTCTCGCTCGCAGAGCCGGTCAAGGACCGCGGGCGCGATGCGGTAGGCGCAGCGCGCCCTCGCCGCGACCTGGGTGCCGAGCGACTGCGCCTCGGCCGAGTAGGCCGCCTCCGGGCACCACAGGAACATCTCGACCGCCGCGTCCAGGCCGACCAGCACCCTCTGCGCCCAGAGGCCTTCGGCGACGAGCAGCTGGCGGTCCTGGCCTGCGCCGCTGGCGATGTGGCGGACCTGCCGGATCCGCGGATGGCGCAGGCCGATCTGCTGCAGCGCGCGCATGAGAACCTCGCCGGTCAATGAACAAGCGGGATCGCCGCGGCGGGCATCGGCCACGGGCGCGGCGTCGGACTCATCGACCGGACATGCGGCAAGGGTAGGGTCGCCGCCCCCGCCGCTCAACGGCTTTTCGCGCCGCCGGCCGGCGCCACCCGGTCAAGCTGCCGGCCTGAATGGCCGAGCGGGTGTGTTGGTTCGAATACCTGAACGGATGTCGACTGGGGAAGCTAAGGCTGGCCGGGCTGGTGATACAGCCTGGAGCGTCTGACGCGTTTCACCAGTAGTGGCGCCGCCGACCGCTACTCCGCGTGCTTGAGGCGCACGGTGACGGTGTGCACGGTCGGGGTGAGCGTGACAGTGCCAGTGCTCTCGCTGACCACGCCGGCGCTGGCGGAGGCGATGTTACCGACGAACGCGGGAAGCTGGAACAGCACGTCACCAGCTGGCGGCTGGCCGGTCAGGGTCAGCGTGACCGCGGAACCGCTGGTGCGCACCGTCAGGCCGAGGTGATGGCCGCCGGTGGTCGGGAAGTTCGCCAGGCTGATGACCTTGCCGGTGCTGACCCAGGCGTCGGGCACGCCGCGCCCGACGATCAGGCTGCCGTCGGCCCGCTGCGCGGCCAGCGAGTCGAGCAGCACCATGTTGGCGTTGGCCATGCCCCAGGCGTGCGGCGAGGAGCCGTTGCCCGCCTCCGGGTGCGTCCCGGTCCACGGCGAGCCGGGGTTCGGGAACTGCTGGCTCTCCCACCACGAGTACGGGCCGCTCTGGCCGTTCGAGATCATGAACTCGTAGCTGAGGATTCCCTGGTCGCGGTGGGCGGTGCTGGCCAGCCCCCATTCCCCGTAACCGGCGTTGTAGGCGGTGCTGTAGTACTGCGTCGGGTAGCCGCCGAAGGTGTTCGGCGGCAGCTTGCCGACCAGCCGGGCGAAGCCGTAGTCGTACGTGGCGTCGATCAGGCTGATCCCGGGGCCGGACAGTGGGGCGCCGAACAGGTAGCCGTCCCAGGCCCAGCGCCCGAACAGGAACGGCGCGGCCCAGTTGGCGTCCTCCGCGTTCACGCACCGGTTGTCGGTGTTCGGCTCGGTCATCGAGCACGGCAGGTAGTTCAGGTGGTTGGCCGAGATCGTGGCGTCCAGCGTCTTGTTCGTCGCGGCCAGCAGGCTGGTGTACTCCGACGCGGCCCAGCTGGCCTGCGCGCTGTTGCCGATCTGCTGAGCGAGCCAGCGATAGGCCGCCAGCCCCATCAGCGCCTCGTAGTTGTCGATGGTCCAGTAGCCGTTGGCATCGATATCGTTGGTCTCTTCCATGATCCCGCCCGGCCCGGTGCGGTCCGTGGCGATCAGGTGGGCTGTGTCCTCGATGCTCGGCTCGGTCGCACCCGCCGGGCCCTCGGTGTCGAAGTTGGCCTTGACGAAGCTCAGGTCACCGGTCTTGAGCAGGTAGATGGCCCATACCCACGGGTAGGTCCAAACCCCGTCGTCGTACTGGGTCTGGGTGCCGATGACATACCGGGCGCGGTCCAGCAGCCCGTGCGCATCAGTGACGTAGCCCTGCGTGAACAGGTTGGCGAGGATGCCGATGACGTCGTGGCTGAATTCTTTGTCGTAGCCGTTGGCGCCGGTCTTCAGCTCGTCGCCGGCCCTGATGATCTGGGTGTAGATGAAGCCGGTCCGGTACGCGTCGGTCAGGCTCTGGTCCGGCAGCGTGTTGATCTGCGCGATGCCGGCCAGCTGCGCGTTCCAGTACGCGCGCATGTGCGCGAAGTGCTGGTCGAATCCGCCGGCCGCGGCCAGGGCGCTCGCCGACGGCCACGAGTAGCTGCCGCCGAAGCGGTCGGATGCCACCACGTAGTCGTGGTCGGCGGTCTGCCCGGGCGGTACCGCATCCGGCGCGGAGTTCAGCGGGATCAGGCCGGACGAGGCCCGCGGATCGATGGTGAGCGTCTGCGCGGTCGGGTTCGTGACCGCCACCCGGCTGTAGATCGCCACGTACGCGTGGCCGCCGATCGTGACCTTGTCGCCGAAGTTCGTGATCGAGACGCGGGCACCGCCGGAATGGAACGTGGTCACCAGCGCCGGGAGGTACCCGTCCGCGTTGGTCCACGTGGTCGCCGTGTCGTTGTAGATGCCGTAGCCGTAGGTCGTCCCGGTGACCGCCGCGGTGCTGCTGCTGCCCGGCCCGGCGCCCGCCGGGCTGGTGTCCACGAAGAAGCTGCCGCCGAGGCACGCGGTCACGGCCTGCGTGTTCCCGGTCCAGCCGATGACGCTGGCGTCGCCGAACGTGCCGTAGATCGTCTGGTCGCCCGCGGGCCCGTTGGGCGCGCAGCTGTACGGCGCCGCCGTCGCCGCGATGCTGGCGGCGGCCGCGGTGCTGGAGGCGGCCGCGGTGCTGGAGGCGGCCGCGGTGCTGGAGGCGGCCGCCCGGGCGCCGGGCGGTGCGAGCGCCCCGCTCACGCCGAGCGCCAGGGCTCCGGCGATTAAACCGGCAGCTGCTGCCCGCACCGACCGCCAGGCTGAGTGGTTCTCGTCGCTGAGATTCATGGCCACCTCCGCGCGGGCCCAGCTACCCGCCTGCGCGGAGGTCTAACACGGCCAGGTCAGTCGGTTGCCGGCACGCCGCCCACGGTCACGTCGCTGCGCACCAGGTTGGTGATGTACTCCGCCGAGTTGGCCACCGTCGAGGTGGTCACGGTGAGGTCGGTGAGCGTGATCGTGCCCACCGGGTCGCTGGCGTCGGCCCCGAGGATCGACCAGACGCCCTCGCAATCAGACACAGTCCAGTCGGTCAGGTTGATGTCGGTCAGGTCCGGCGGGAAGTCGCCGGTCTGGTCGTCGTACTGCGCGTCGATCAGCAGCACCGGCCCGCCGATCGTGCCCGCGGTGATCCGGTAGACGTTGGAGTTCAGCACGTAGCCGCCGCGCAGCGTGTTGGTCTTCACCCGGTGCCCGGCCTCCAGGTTCGCGCTGTTCATGGTCAGGTCCCTGGCGTAGACGTTCTTCACGCCGCCGGTCATCTCGCTGCCGATCGTGATGCCGCCGTGCCCGTCGGCGAAGTTCGAGTTCTGGATCACCAGGTTCTGGCATGGCACGTTGACCCGGCGCCCGTCCGCGTCGCGGCCGGACTTGATCGCGATGCAGTCGTCCCCGGTGTTGAACGTCACGTTGTCGATGACCACGCCGTCGCACGACTCCGGGTCGCACCCGTCGGTGTTCGGCCCAGACGAGCTGATCGAAAGGCCCTCGATCGTGACGTTGCTGCACAGGTTCGGGTTCAGGTGCCAGAACGGGGAGTTCTCCACGGTGACACCCTCGAGCAGCACGGTGTCGGACGCGAACGGCTGGACCATCTGCGGCGGCAGGAAGTGCCCGGCGCCGAACACCCGCTGCGCGACCGGCACGTTGTCGTCGGCCATGGTCTCCAGCAGGTCGAAGTCGTTGGTCTCCAGGTCCTTCCAGTTCCACCAGTGGTTGTCGTCGGCCTGCCCGTTGAGCGTGCCCTGCCCGGTGACCGCGATGTTGCGCTGCCCGTAGGAGTAGATGAACGGCGAGTAGTTCATCAGCTCGATGCCCTGCCACCGGGTGAAAACCACCGGCAGGTAGGCGTTCGGGTCCTGGCTGAACAGGATCGTCGACCCTGCTTCCAGGTGCAGGTCGACGTTGCTGAGCAGGTGAATCGCGCCAGTGAAGAACGTGCCCGCCGGGACGATCACGTGGCCACCGCCCCACCGGTTGCAGGTGGCGATCGCGGCCTTGAATGCCGCGGTGCAGTCGGTCACGCCGTCCCCGACCGCGCCGAACCTGGTGATCGGGAAGTACCTGCTGGGGAACCGCGGGCGGCGCACGGATGCGACGATCCGGTCGGCGGCCGCGTCGGCCGGCAGCCAGGTCCGGCCCGTACGCCCCGTTAAGGCACTCCCTCTGGCCGTCGCCGCGCCCGCCGGGCCGGCCAGCAGCGGGATCGCGAGGGTGCTTGCGCCTGCGATCGCAGACAGCCGCAGCAGCGAGCGGCGGTCGATCTCATGGGACATCTTCGTGCTACCTCCGATCGACGGGGCCAGGGGAATCCTGGTGGTGCCCGCCCGGGCGGCAGCATCGGCTGAGGGTGTTCGCCGGTGCCGCCTGGGCGGGAGCTTGCCGGTGCCGGTTGACGTCGTCCGCGGGATCGGGGGCGCACCCGGCCCTGGTGGGGGTAGGGCCGGGTGCGCCGTTGTCGCTGGTATGCGACGCTCATATCTCATATATGACGTATGAGACGCTACAGCGGGCGGCCGGCCGCGTCAACGCTCCCGGCGAAAGCGCCGCAAAACGGTGCGGGGCGGGACGGCCGCACCGCCGTCCCGCCCCGTTGGGCTGCCCTGGCTACAGGCCCGGGTAGCTGGGGAAGCTGCAGGAGGGGACGCTCCCGCTGCCGGAGATGCTGGTTACCGTCACGTCGGTGCCGGACGGGGTGATGTTGGTGTCAAACTCGCCGATGTCCGCGTACTCCGCGCTCGTGGTCGTGCTGTCCAGGTCGACGTTTTCCAGCGTCAGGCCCAGCGGGTTCGACGAGTCGAAGCCCTCGAGCACGGATTCGGCACCGGACACCGAGTCGACCGACTTGAGGCCGTCCACCACGATGCTGGTGAAGTCCGGCGTGGTCGAGCCGTTGCCGCTGGCGTAGAACGGGTTGATGTCGATCAGGTCCTGCACGCCCGTCTCGCAGACGTCGTCGTAGGTGATGTCGCTGACCTTGCCTCCGTCGCTCGAGTCGGTCTTGATCCGGATCCCGTTGTTGCTGGTGCTCTCGTTTCCTGAGCTGTCGGTTCCCTGGATCGTGTCGTTTTCGATCAGGACGTTGCTGACGCCGAACTGTGTCTCGCTGCCGATCGAGATTCCGTGCGTGCCGTAGAAGTGGCTGTTGGAGATCGTGATGCCCGACGCCGCGCTCGCGTTGGTCTTGATCGCGATGCCGTCGTCGCCATCCTGGATGTAGGAATCGTTGACCGTGACGTCGGTCGAGCTGTCCGGGTCGATGCCGTCGGTGTTCCGCGCGGTGGCCGGGGTCTTGATCCTGACCCCCCACACCGTGAGGCCGCTGCCGCTCTGGAAGTAGATGTGGAACAGCGGCGCGTTGATCAGGTCAATGTCGTAGACCGTGAGGTTGTTGAAGCCGTCGGACTCGATCAGCCGCGGATTGTTCTGCTGGTCGTCGTCGGTCTGCGCCTGCGACGACAGCGCCCACCAGGTGGTGCTGGTGCCCAGGATGTCCTGGTCGCCGCGGCCGTCGATCTCGCCCTGGGAGCCGTCGGAGCCCTGGGTCCCCATGATCCCGGCGTCCGAACCGGTGACGTTGATGAACGGCTTGCAGCCGTTTCCGGTGGACGCGGTCGTGCCGCAGGTCGCCTGGCCGGAGACCTGGTAGTTGGCGGGGTCACGCGAGGCGTACAGCGTCGCGCCGTCGTCGACCACGAGGGTGACGCTGGCCGGCAGGCTCAGCGGGCCGCTGAGGAACGCGTTGTCGCTGCCGCTCGGGGCGAGCACCACGGCCTCGCCCTTGCCGCTGCAGCTGTTGAGCGCGTCCTGGATCCTGGTGGTGTCCGGCGGCGAGGATTCGTCGCTGCTGCTGAACAGCTCGTCGCTGGTTTCGAGCTGCGCGTCCAGCGTCTCGCAGGTCGCCGGGATCGAGGGCTGGCTGACCGCGGCGGCGCCGGTGGCCAACGTTAGCGCGGCGGTGGCTTCGGCCGCCGGCACGTCCTGCGAGGCGAGGACCGATGGGGCGACGGCCGCCGCCACCCCGGTGATGAGGGCGAGGGCGCCGAACGTGGCAGTCAGCGCCTTGGCATGCCCGGCTAATCCGGGCACTCGGAGTGTCACGGGTTGTTCCTCCTGGTGTGAGCGGGGGTTGGCCTGCGTGCGCGCAGCCGTCACTCTCAGCCGGTGCGCAGCGGATGGCGGCCGGGAGGCCCGCGCGCGACGCCACACCATCGGGATCTCATGGGCGTTCCTCCGGGCCGGGGCTGCGGGTGTGCAGGACATACCGCGTGCATCACCCTCACCCGGCCGCGCTGCGAACGCGCCACGGGATGAACCCCGCCGACATCCGGCGGGTCACGGTGTGCAGACTAGAGCGGCGGGCGGAACGCCCGCAATACCCGATTTACCCCCAGGGGGGTAGGGACCGGATCCGGGTGGGTGGTCCGGGATCTGGTTGGTGATCCGGCCGGATCAGGTCGGCGACCAAAGATCCGGGTGGGTGGTCAGGAACCGGGTCGGCGGTCAGGCCGGATCCGGGTCGGCGGTCGCGCCGGGCCTGGCCAGGAAGTCGAAGTCGCAGCCCTGGTCGGCCTGGCTGACGTGGTCGCTGAACAGCGCCCCGTAGCCCCGCTGGTATCTGGGCGCCGGCGGGTGCCACTGCTCGCGCCGCTTGGCCAGCTCGGCATCGGGGACCTCGAGCCGCAGCGACCTGGCCGCCACGTCGAGGGTCACCAGGTCGCCGGTGCGCACCAGGGCCAGCGGCCCGCCAGCGTAGGACTCCGGCGAGACGTGCAGCACGCAGGCTCCGTAGCTGGTCCCGCTCATCCGCGCGTCGGAGATCCGGACCATGTCCCTGACTCCGTCGGCGAGCAGGTACTTGGGGATCGGCAGCATCCCGTACTCCGGCATGCCCGGGCCGCCGAGCGGCCCGGTGTTCCGCAGCACCAGTACCGAGTCGGGGGTGATCCGCAGCGAGGGGTCATCGATGTGCGCGGAGATCTGCTGGTAGCTGTCGAACACCACCGCGGGCCCGGTGTGCTTGAGCAGCCGGGGCTCCGCGGCGATGTGCTTGATGACCGCGCCGTCGGGTGCGAGGTTGCCGCGCAGCACTGCGACCCCGCCCTCGGCGGACAGCGCATGGTCCGGGGCGCGGATGACGTCCTCGTTGTGCACGGTCGCGTTGCTCAGCGCAGCGCCGAGGGTGTCGCCGGTCACGGTCAGCCGGTCGGTGTGCAGCGCACCCGGCACGGTGGCGAGCTGGGCGAGCAGCGCGGGCAGGCCGCCCGCGTAGTAGAAGTCCTCCATCAGGTAGGCGCCGCTCGGCCTGATGTTCGCGAGCACCGGGACGCGCCGTGCGATCGCGTCGAAGTCGTCCAGGGTCAGCGACACCCCGCAGCGGCCGGCCATCGCGATCAGGTGGATCAGCGCGTTGGTCGAACCGCCGAGCGCGAGCACCGTCGCGGCCGCGTCCTCAAATGCTTCGCGGGTCAGGATCTGATCCGGGGTGAGGTCCTCCCACGCCATCTCGACGATCCGGCGCCCGCTGGCCGCGGCCATCCGGTAGTGCCCCGAATCCACCGCCGGAATGGACGCGGCTCCCGGCAGGGTCATGCCGAGCGCCTCGGTGGCCGAGGTCATCGTCGAGGCAGTGCCCATCGTCATGCAGTGCCCCGGCGAGCGGGCGATCCCGCACTCGAGCTCGGTCAGCTCGCACTCGCCTATCAGCCCGGCCCGGTAGTCGTCCCAGTACTTCCACAGATCGGTGCCGCTGCCGAGCGGCGTACCGCGGAAGTTGCCGCGCAGCATCGGCCCGGCGGGGACGTAGATCGCCGGGACGCCCGCGCTGGCCGCGCCCATCAGCAGCGCCGGGGTGGTCTTGTCGCAGCCGCCCATCAGCACCGCGCCGTCGACCGGGTAGGAGCGGAGCAGTTCCTCGGTCTCCATCGAAAGCAAGTTCCGGTAGAGCATGGCGGTCGGCTTCTGGAACGTCTCCGAGATCGTGCCGACGGGGAACTCGAACGGGAACCCGCCGGCCTCGAGCACCCCGCGCTTGACCTGTTCCGCGCGCTCCCGCAGGTGCATATGGCAGGGGTTGATCTCGTTCCACGTGTTCACGATCGCGATCACCGGCTTGCCGAGGTGCTCCTCGGCGAGGATGCCGAGCTGACGCATCCGCGACCGGTGGCTGAACGCGCGCATGCCGAGGTTGCCGAGCGACGCCTCGCTGCCGAACCAGCGGTAGCTGCGAAGCTCCTGCGGCGTCTTGCGGCCCTTCGTCATGCCGGTTCTCCCGCCGGCGGCACGTTCCAGGACGCGACGATCTCCGCCACCCGGGCGCGGGCCGAATCGCTCAGCAGCCTGCTGGGCGGGCGGACCGTCCTGCCGCACACGCCGATCTGTGCCAGCGCCTCCTTGACCACGCTGACGTTGTCGGCCGACGACTCGGCCCCGCGCAGCTCCTCGAACGGCCTGATCGCGTCCCAGATGGTCATCGCCGCCGCGTAGTCCCCGCCGCGCAGCGCGTCCAGCATCGCCGCCGGGATCGCCGGGGCCACATTGACCAGGCCCGAGGTAAAGCCCCTGGCCCCGGCCGGCCACAGGCCCGGCGCGGTGAGCTCGGCGAGCCCGGCCAGCCAGGTGAACCTGCCCTCGCCCGCGTCCCTGGCCGCAGCGGCGAAGCTGACCGGGTCACGCACCCCGTACTTGACGCCGATCACGTTCGGGCAGTTCTCGCCCAGCTCGCGGATCAGCGGGCCGTCGAACCGGGTATCGCGGATGTACAGCACGACCCCGGTGTCCGGGATCGCCCGCGCGATCGCCTGGTGATAGGCCAGCCAGCCCTCGCCGGATATGTACGGGTGCACGGGCTGGTGGATCATCACCATGCTCGCCCCGGCCGTGGCCGCATGCCGTGCCGCGGCGATCGCGGTGGCGACGTCAAGCCCCACCCCGACCATGATCTCGGCATTGCCCGCGGCCGCCTTGATCGCCGACTCGGTGACCTGCCGGGCCTCGTCCTGAGCCAGCGAGTAGAACTCACCGGTGTTGCCGTTCGCGGTCAGCACCGTGACCCCGCCGTCGACCAGCCGCCTGACCACCCGGGCGTGCGCGTCCCAGTCGACGTCGCCGACCTCGTCGAACGGGGTCACCGGTATCGCGACCACGGTCGCGAGCGCGCTCCTCAGCCGGTCGGCAGCGGCATGATCAAGACTCACGGGCATCGCCCTTTCCTGGTAGCTGACGTTCCGCAAAGCTTGCGATGTGCGCGGCGAGCAGCTCGCCGGCCCGATCGGCTTCACCCGCTGCTGCGGCGGCAAGGATCGTGCGGTGCTCGCCCGCCTCCTGCTGCCACGACGGCTGCTGCTGCCACGCGGCCGCCGATATCAGCGCCGTCTGGTCCCGCAGGTCGTCAAGGGCCGCGACCAGCAGTGGGTTGCCGCACTCCTGGTACAGGGCGCGGTGGAACTCGCGGTTGGCCAGGCTCCGCTCGGCTTCGTCGGACGAGGCGTCGGCGCGATCGAGCGCCTGCCCGGCGGCGCCGGTATCGCCGCCGCGTGCGGCGGCACGGCGCACAGCCTCGGGCTCGAGCAGCAACCGCAGGTCGTAGATCGCGTGCGCGGTCTCGGGGTCGATCACCCGCACGGCCGCGCCGCGGTACGGGCTCATCGTGACCAGGCCGGCACCGGCGAGGGTCTTGAGCGCTTCCCGCACGGGCGTCTTGGAGACGCCGAGTTGCTGCGCAAGCTCCGCCTCGACCAGGCTCTGGCCCGGCCGGAGCTCCCCGGCCAGGATCGCGTGCTTGATCGCTTCGAGCACGGCCGCGGTGCGCAGCGGAATCGCGCCGATCGAACCGCTGAGGAATGCCCCGCCCGACGGAGCAACGATGCTGTCCATGACCGTTTGTAGCATTCCTCCCGCTCGGCCGCCCAGTCTTGCGCCACGGCAACCTCATGTATCGTATCTCATATACGAATTACGGTAGTACCCCCTCGGCCAGGCTGCCATGGCCGCTAACATGCCCGAATCCATTGGGTACTGGTAATGAGGAATGCTCGCCCCTATTATCCAGCCATGGGACCCCGCATCCCGCGCAGACGTAAGCCTGTACGGAAAGATCGTGATGAACAGGGCGTTTCTCCACCAGGGGACGTAAAAACGCTCAACCCCGTCCAAGATGGTGCGCACGACTCCTTATTGAGCGGGCGCAAGACCCGTCAACGCGGCGGGTCGGCATCCGGAGTGACGCACCGCAGCCCGTCCCCGGACGACATGCTGCTGCCCTGTTGCGGACGGCCTCTGTCGGAGGTCGCCGGCCGGGACCAGGTCACCACCGACCCCGCGCAGGTCACCTGCCAGGGTTAGCCAGCAAGGGCGCAGCCCTTGCTGGCAAGGACTTGCTCTAACCCCAGCGTGGTGGGGTTTTGGGGGGCATGTGGGGGGCGGAGCCCCCCGCAGTGCGTCAGGAGTCGAAACCGAGCCCAAGCCGGTCCAGCACGCGCAGCCAGGCATCCCGGCGGCCCTCGTTGCGATCGGCCCTGGCCAGCGATGCCCGGGTCAGCTGGATGACGGCCGACCGGACCGGCTCCGGCGGGAACGGCACCGGCTTGGTGCGCACCATCGCCAGCGCCGTGCGCTCCGTCTCCTCCCCGCCCAGCAGGTCGAGGATCACGTTCGCGCCGAACCGGGTTGCACCCACGCCCAGGCCGGTGTACCCGGCCGCGTAGGCGAGCCGCTTGCCGTAAGCGGTTCCGTAGAACGCGCAGAACCGGCTGCAGGTGTCGACCACGCCGCCCCAGGCGTGCGTGAACCGGACCTCGCCGGCCAGCTGCGGGAACGTGTCGAAGAAGTTGGCCGCCAGCGTGGCGAAGGTCTCGGGCCGCTGGTCCTGCGCCGCGGTGATCCGGCCGCCGTTGTAGTACACCGCGTCGTAGCCGCCCCACAGGATCCGGTTGTCGACGGTGAGCCGGTAGTAGTGGAACTGGTTGCTCACGTCTGCGACGCCCTGCCGGTTCCGCCAGCCGATGCCGGCCAGCTGCGCCTCGGACAGCGGCTCGGTCATCAGCGCGTAGTCGTACACCGGGACCAGGTAGTGCCGCAGCCTGCGCAGCAGCGGCCGGTAGCACCCGGTGCCGAGCGCGACCCGGCCCGCGTGCACGCTGCCACGCGGGGTGGACAGCCGGAGACCGCCGCGGCCATCCTCGGCGATCGCCCGCACCGGCGTGTTCTCGTAGATGCGCACCCCTGATTCCACGCAAGCTTGCCGCAACCCCCAGGCCAGCCGCGCGGGGTCGAGCATCGCGCAGCTGTCGTGGTACCAGACGCCGCCCAGGTACGTCGGCGAGTCAACCTCGGCGCGGACCGCGTCGGCGTCGAGCAGCGCGGCACGCTCGCCATACCCCGCCGCGGCTGCGGCCTCAGCGGCCAGGCCGTCGAGCTGCCACGGCGCGGTGGCGACGGCGAGGTCGCCGGTGCGCTCGAAGCCGCAGTCGATGCCGCGGGACCGGACCGTGGCCTCGATCTCGTCGAGGTTCGCCTGGCCCAGCCGCACCAGCGCGGGCATCTCGGCCTCGAACCTGGCGATCCCGTTGGCGATCCCGTGCGTGAGGCTGGCTGAGCAGAAGCCGCCGTTGCGCCCGGACGCTGCCCATCCGACGCGGCGCGCCTCCAGCAGCACGACATCGGCCGACGGGTCGCGCTCGACCGCCATCAGCGCGGTCCACAGGCCGGTGAACCCGCCCCCGATCACCGCCAGCCGGGCTCCCGTGCCGCCGGTCAGCCGTGGCGTGGCCGGGGGCGCGTCCGCCCGGTCCAGCCAGTAGGACTCCGGCCTGCAGTCTGCTAGCGCGGCGGCGGCCCACCCGGCCGCGGCCGCGGCGGGGCCCGATGGATGTTCGTTTCCCGGCACGATAAGCCCTCCCGCCCACACAAGGCCTCGCAAGGCCCCGCAAGATGTCACAAGGGAATTAGTAGCTAAACTAACGCGCTCCTGCGGAATCAGTTGACAGTGCGCACGAACGTGGCAGGATTGCCATGCGGAGGGAGCAATCGCATGGCGCAGATGCCGGGGACGCCCCTGGCCCCGGGCAACCGAAGGCGCAGTGACGCCACCGGATCGCGCCGCAGCAATGGGAGCGGCCATGCTCGCATCCTCCTCGACGACATCTCCAAGGAGATCATCGAACAGCTGCAGCAGGACGGCAGGCGTTCGTACGCGTCGATCGGGCAGGCGGTTGGCCTCTCCGAGGCCGCGGTGCGCCAGCGGGTCCAGCGGCTGCTCGAGGCCGGGGCGATGCAGATCGTCGCGGTCACCGACCCCCTGACGCTGGGATTCCAGCGCCAGACCATGATCGGGATCCGGTGCAGCGGGGAGCTGGAGCAGATTGCGGACCAGCTCGCTGCCATGGCCGAGATCGACTACGTAGTGATCACCGCAGGGTCTTTCGACCTGCTGATCGAGGTCGTCTGCGAGGACGACGACCAATTGCTCGAGATCCTCGGCCGGGTGCGCATGATCCCGTGCGTGACCGCGACCGAGACGTTCGTGTACCTGAAGCTGCGCAAGCAGACGTACTCCTGGGGGACCAGATGACGACTCCTTCTTCACCCAGCCAGCCCTCCGACGACGCGGCGCAGCAGGCAGCGGCCAAGCGCAACCTGTGGCTGCACTTCACCCGGATGGGCTCGTATGCCGACAACGACGTGCCGGTCATCGTCCGCGGCGAGGGGCAGTACGTCTACGACAACCACGGCAAGCGCTATCTGGACGGGCTGGCCGGGCTGTTCGTCAGCCAGATCGGGCACGGGCGCAAGGAGGTCGCCGAGGCCGCGGCGCGCCAGGGCAGCGAGCTCGCCTACTTCCCGCTGTGGTCCTACGCCAACCCGCGCGCGATCGAGCTGGCGCAGCGGCTCGCCGACCTCGCCCCCGGCGACCTGAACCGGGTGTGGTTCACCTCCAGCGGCTCCGAGGCGGTGGAGTCGGCGTGGAAGCTGGCCAAGCAGTACTTCAAGGCCATCGGCCAGCCGGCCCGCTACAAGGTGCTCAGCCGTGACATCGCCTACCACGGCACCTCGATGGGCGCGCTGGCCATCACCGGCCTGCCCGCGATCAAGGAGCCATTCGAGCCACTGCCCCCCGGCGGCGTGCGGGTGCCCAACACCAACTTCTACCGGGCGCCAGCGTTCGTGGCCGACGACGTGACCGCGTTCGGCGCCTGGGCGGCCGACGAGATCGAGCGGGCGATCCTGCGCGAGGGCCCGGAGTCGGTCGCCGCCGTGTTCCTCGAGCCGGTGCAGAACTCCGGCGGCTGCTTCCCGCCTCCGCCCGGCTACTTCCAGCGGGTGCGGGAGATCTGCGACCGGTACGGCGTGCTGCTGGTCTCCGACGAGGTGATCTGCGCGTTCGGCCGGCTTGGCTACTACTTCGGTTCCGAGCGGTACGGCTACCAGCCGGACGTGATCACCTTCGCCAAGGGGGTCACGTCCGGTTACTCCCCCCTCGGCGGGATGCTGGCCAGCGACCGGCTGATGGAGCCGTTCGCCGAGGGCAGTGCCACCTTCCTGCACGGGATCACGTTCGGCGGGCACCCGGTCTCCTGCGCGGTCGCCCTGGCCAACCTGGACGTGTTCGAGAAGGAGGACCTGCTCGGCAACGTCAAGGCGAACGAGGCGGCGTTCCGGGCCACGCTCGAGAAGCTGCTCGACCTGCCCATCGTCGGCGACGTGCGCGGGGCCGGCTACTTCTACGGGATCGAGCTGGTCAAGGACAAGGCCACCCGCGAGACGTTCGACGACGACGAGTCCGAGCGGCTGCTTCGCGGCTTCCTGTCGCACGCGCTGTTCGACGCGGGGCTGATCTGCCGCGCCGACGACCGCGGCGACCCGGTCATCCAGCTTTCACCGCCGCTGACCTGCACACAGGAGCATTTCGACGAGATGGAGCAGATCCTGCGCAGCGTGCTGACGCAGGCGTGGTCCCGCCTCTGACGCGACTCAAACCAGAGGTTCGGACCATGTTTCGACCGGTTCGCCACCGGACCCGAAAAGAAGTTATGCATTCGTTACCGCTGAGACGTGGCCGAATGGGTACCCCAGACGTGTCTTATATGGCGGCAGGGCATACGCGCTGCCGCCAGCGTCGCGACAAGATGCGAGACACGCGGGAGGGTTCCGATGCCCAGCAAGAGCCAGGACTGGAGCGCACTGGCGAGCCACAACGAGCGCGTTGCGACCGGGCCTTTCGCGCTGTCTTCCACTCTTGCTGACACCGATACCCAGCCCCGGGTGGGCAGAGCGCGCACAGCACAGGTCAGGAGCCGCCTGAAGCTTCGGCGGCGCGCTGGTCGGCCAGGTACTGCTGCACGTGCCTGACGGCCTCGACCACCGGCACCCGCTGCTTCTCCCCCGTCGCCCGGATCGCGAACTCGACCATGCCCTCGGCTAGATCGCGGCTGCCCACACCGACCCGGCATGGTATCCCGGTCAGCTCCGCGTCCCGGTACTTCACGCCCGGACGCTCGTCCCGGTCGTCGATCACCGTGTCCACGCCGACGGCCTGCAGCCCGGCGTAGAGCGTCTCGGCCGCGTCCCGGGTCGCCGTGTCCTTCGGCGTCAGCACGACGACGTCCACCTCGGCGGGCGCCACGGCCACCGGCCAGTCAAGGCCCTTGTCGTCGTGGTGCACCTCGGCGATGACCGCCATCGCCCGCTCGACCCCGATGCCGTAGCTGCCCATGATCGGGACGATGCTCTTGCCGTCCGGGCCGAGCACGGTCACCCCGAACGTGGTCGTGTACTTGCGCCCGAGCTTGAAGATGTGCCCGACCTCGATCGACTTGATGATCTCCAGCGGCTCGCCGCACCCCGGGCAGGGCTCGCCCGCCTTGACCTCACGCAGGTCCAGCCAGCGGCCGACGGCGATGTCGCGATCGACGTCCACGCCGGTCAGGTGCTCGTCGTCGACGTTGGCTCCGGTGGTCATGTCGCGCCTGCCGCGCAGCGCGAGGTCGGCGATCACCGGCAGGCCGGTCACGCCCACCGCGCCGAGGCTGCCGGGTGACGCGCCGAGCGCGTCGGTGATCTCCTCGGCCTGGGCGGGCCGGACGGCCACCGCGCCGGTGCCGTCGAGGAGCTTCTGCTCGGCCAGCGGATGATCGCCGCGCAGCAGCACCAGCGTGGGCTGCCCGTCGATGACGTACACGAGCGTCTTGATCTGCCGGTCGGCCGGCTTGCCGTGCTGCGTGGCCAGGTCGTCGATCGTGCGCACGCCCGGGGTGGGCAGCCGCTCAGGCGCGGGCGGCCCGGCCGCGTCCTCAACCGGCGGCAGGGTGGACGTCGCCTTCTCCAGGTTGGCGGCGTAGCCGCAGGCCCGGCAGTACGCGACGTAGTCCTCGCCCGCCTCCGACGGGCACATGAACTCGACCGAGTCGCTGCCGCCCATGTTCCCGCTGGACGCCTCGACGGCGATGACCGGGATGCCGAGCCTGGCGAAGATCCGCTCGTACGCGCCGCGGTGCGCCTCGAACGAGACGTCGAGCCCGGCCTCGTCGACGTCGAAGCTGTAGGAGTCCTTCATCGTGAACTCCCGCACCCGCAGCAGCCCGCTCTTGGGCCGCGGCTCGTCCCGGAACTTGGTCTGGAAGTGGTACCAGAACTGCGGCAGCTCGCGGTAGGAGGACAGCTCGGTCGCGACGTAGGCGAAGATCTCCTCGTGGGTCATGCCGAGGACCACCTCGGCGCCCTTGCGGTCGGTGAGCCGGAACATCTCCTCGCCCATGGTCTCCAGCCGCCCGCTCTTCTCCCAGATCCAGGCCGGCTGCATGCACGGCAGCAGGAACTCCTGGCCGCCGATCCGGTTCATCTCCTCCCGGATCACGTTGATGACCTTGGTCCGGACCCGGATGCCGAGCGGCAGCATGCTGTAGTGACCGGCCATGAGCTGCCGGATGAACCCGGCGCGCAGCAGCAGCCGGTGGCTCGCCGCGTCGGCGTCGGCGGGATCCTCGCGCAGGGTTGGAATGTGGAGCTGGGACCAGCGCATGCCTGCCAATGCCCCCTGGGGTAGAAACGTTAGGCGTCGGCCAGAAGATACATGCTCCAGGCGCCGCTCCCAATTTGATTACCGAACGGGACGCCCCGTGGCCGGCCTGGCTCACCCCGGGGCGTCACGTTCAGGTCGATATATCTGGGTACGGCACCTTCCAGTGACCGAGCCGCGCCGCAAATTCGCGCTGGAACGCCAGCGGCTCCGCGTAGTCGCGCTCGAACATCGCGATGAACAGCGTCAGCAGCAGGAACGTGTGTGCCCCGAGCTCGAACAGCGCGACGTAGTCGTGCCCGCCGAGGGCGTCGCGTTCGGCGTCGGTGAACTCCAGCCAGGTGCTGCGCTCGGCCGCCGGGCAGTTCAGGATCACGTTCGCCCGCTCGGACTCCCACCAGTCCACCGTGCCGCGCGGGTCCTCGCGGTAGCGCTCGACCAGCTCCGGGTCGCGGTCGATCGTGTAGAGGAACTTGTCGACCAGGTACTTGCTCATCAGGAGGCCTCCGGGTACCAGGTGAAGTAGGCCTCCATCGTGTGGAACAGGTCGAGCGAATCGGCGTAGTCGGCGCGGACGTTCTCCCCGGCCACGCCCATCATCAGCATGAAGTCCATGAAGCCGTGGGTGGCGTTGCCCGGCAGCCACAGGCTGTCGAGGCTGACCTCGGCCAGCGCCGATTTCAGGTCCGCCGAGGCGATCCACTCCACGGCCTTGCGGTCGAACTCGGGATCCGGTCCGTGCGGGCCGAACTGGCGGGGCCCGCCGAGCTCGAGCGACAGGTGGCCGGTGCCGATGATCGCCACCCGCTTGTCGCTCGGCCATGCCTCAACGAGGGCGCGGATCGCCTGGCCCAGCTCGACGAACCGCTTCGGCTGCGGCATCGGCGGGGCGAAGATGTTCGTGTACACCGGCACGATCGGCAGGTCGGCCTGCGGGCGCAGGGTGATGATCGGGCAGGTGATGCTGTGGTCGACCCGCAGCTCGTTGCTGAACGCCAGGTCGAAGCCGGCGTCGATCCCGCCGCGGAGCAGGTAGGCCGACAGCTCCTCGTCCCCGCGCAGGCCCATCCGGGGCAGGCCGAACTCCCGCTCCTCGTTGTAGTAGTTCGCGTCGTAGAACGGCGCCTTGCCGATCAGGAACTGCGGCATGTTGTCGAGCCAGAGCTGGTGGAAATGGTCGCTGCCGACCATTACCAGCACATCCGGGCGGGCCCGGGTGAGGGTCTCGCGGAAGGCCTCGATCTTGGCGACCCACTCGTCCGCGAACGGCGGCCGGTCGTCGCCGGTGGCCGTGGACGCCCGCAGGTAGAACGGGTGATGGGTGGACGCGATGACCGCTGCGATGGTCGCCATGTCGGCTCCGTTAATGCTCCGGGGGGTTGGGGGGGCCGGGAGGGTCGGGCGGGACGTAATCAGCGTTACGGTCGACGGCGAGGTAGACGTCCATGCCGATAGGGCGGCGCTGCTCCTCGGCGAGCTGGCCGAGCAGCCCGGCGGTCCTGGCCAGCAGCGCGAACCCGCGCAGCAGCCCGACCGGCAGGCCGAGGTCGGCGAGGGCGGCGCCGGAGGTGCCCGCCCCGTTCAGCGGCAGGGTGCGCCCGAGCACCTGCGGGTGGACCCGGCCGATCGCCTCGAACAGCCGCAGGTGCGGGCCGCGCAGGCCGTTCTCCTCGGCGATCCGGATCAGCACCGGCGTGCGCGGGTCGGTGACCTTGTGCACCGGATGGCCGAGCCCGGGGATCAGCCGCCCGGCCTCGCGGGCCCGCCGCACCGCGGCCAGCGCGATCGCGTCCCAGCCCGCGTCGTCCGCCGGGAGTGGATCCCCGGCCTCGGCCAGCGCGTCGGCCAGGAACCGGCCGGTGTCCTCGGTCACGCCGAGGAACCGGGACCCGCCGCCGAGCAGGCCGGCCGCGAGCGCGCCCTGCACCGAGTCCGGTGCGCTCAGGTACGTCAGCCGGGCCGCGATCGCGGTCGGCGTGAAGCCGTGGTCGGCCAGCGCCACCAGCACCGCCTCGAACACCGCGACCTGCCCCGAGGTGGGCCGGCGCTGCGTGACCAGCCACAGCGCGAGCTCGCCGAACGAGACCTTGCCCATCAGGTCGGCGGCGAGATCCTGGCCGAGGAGGGTAATCGTGTCGGCGTCGGAGGTGCCCAGCGAGGTCGGGTAGCGCGGAGCTGACTCGGTCATGTCGCCGTCTCCTCGGCCAGCCAGCGGCGGATCTCCGCACCATGCTCGTCGAGGCCGGGCGGCGGGAGGGTGTACCGCGGCGGCGTGGCCGAGAACCGCAGCGGGTTCCTGATCGTCGGCATCCCGGCCTCACCCTGGCCGGCGATGACGACCGGCTCGAGCCCGATCTCCTCAGCAAAGGCGATGCCGCCGTCGACCGTGTTGATCGGGCCGCACGGCACCCCGGCCGCGATCAGGTCGCGGAACCACTCGGCCGCCGGGCGCTGCTTCAGCCGCTCGACGAGCATCGGGCGCAGCTCATCCCGGTTGGCGTTGCGTTCGCGCGCCTTCGCGAACCGCGCGTCGTCGGCGAGCTCGGGCACGCCGAGCACGTCGCACAGCTTGCGGAATTGGGTGTCGTTGCCCGCTGTGATGATCATGTCCCCGTCGCCGGTGGCCAGCGGCTCGTAGGGGAACAGGCTGGGATGGGAGTTGCCCATCCGGAACGGGATCACGCCGCCGGCCGCGTAGGCGCTGGTCTGGTTCACCATCCCGGACAGCGCGGAGGACATCAGGTTGGCCTGCACGTGCTGGCCCTGGCCGGTGCCGGAGCGGTGGTGCAGGGCGGCCAGGATGCCGATCGCGGTGTGCAGGCCCGCCATCACGTCGAACGCGGAGATCCCGGCCCGGTACGGCGGCCCGTCCGGGTCTCCGGTGAGGCTCATCAGCCCGGACATCGCCTGGACCACGAGGTCATAGCCGGGGATGTCCTTGCCGCCGCCGACGCCGAACCCGCTGATGGACGCGTAAATGATCTTGGGATTGCCCGCGCTGACCGACGCGTAGTCCAGCCCGAACCGCGCCAGCCCGCCCGGCTTGAAGTTCTCCACCATGATGTCCGCGCGGCGCGCCAGCTCGACGGCTGCAGCCCGGTCGGCGTCGTCGCGCAGGTCGAGCGCGACCGAGCGCTTGTTCCGGTTGATCGCGAGGAAGTAGGTGGACACGCCGTCGCGCACCGGCGGGACCCAGTTCCTGGTGTCGTCGCCGCCTGGGCTCTCGACCTTGATCACGTCGGCGCCAAGGTCGGCCAGCAGCATCGTGCAGTACGGCCCGGCCAGGACGCGGGAGAAATCGGCCACCAGCAGCCCGGACAGCGGCCCGTCAGCTTCAGGCCCGCCGGGCTGAACTTCCGAGCTCTCCGGGGCCGCCACGGCCCTACTCTAGCCAAGACGCCCTTAGCAGGGACAAACGCCCACCGGAGGTGCTCATGACCGCAGCAGCCGAAGACCTTGCCCCGGGCCGGCCTGTGGTGTTCCGCAACGCCACCGTCCTGACCATGGACGGGGCGCATACCGTCCTGCACGGCGCCGACGTGCTGGTCGCCGGCGACCGGATCGCAGCGGTGGGAACTGGCCTGGATGCGCCCGACGACGCGGTCGAGATCGACGCGTCCGGCGGCATCCTGATGCCCGGCATGATCGATACGCACCGGCACATGTGGCAGACCGCGATGCGCGGCTACGGCGCGGACTGGACGCTCACCCAGTACTTCGTCTGGAACTACCTGAACTGGGGCAAATCATTCCGGGCGCAGGACATCTACGCGGGCAACCTGCTGTCCGCGATCGAGTCGGTCGACGCCGGCGTCACCACCACGGTCGACTGGTCGCACGGGCTGCAGACGACCGAGTACGCGGACGCGGCCACCGACGCGCTGGAGGAGGTGCCCGGCCGGTTCGTGCTCGCCTACGGCAACATCCACCAGGCACCCTGGGAATGGACGGCAACGCCCGAGTTCCGCGACTTCTACCGGCGCCGGTTCGACGGCAAGGGCGACATGCTCGGCTTCCAGATCGCGTTCGACGTGACCGGGGATCCCGCGTTCCCGGAGAAGGCGGCGTTCGAGGTGGCCAGGGACCTCGGCGTGCCGGTCACCACGCACGCCGGGGTCTGGGGTGTGACCAAGGACGACAGCATCCGGATGATGCACGAGAACGGGTTCATGACGCCGTCCACCATCTACGTGCACGCGGCCTCGCTCGGCCCGGACTCCTACCAGCGGATCGCCGCCACCGGCGGGTCGGTGTCGGTGTCCACCGAGAGCGAGCAGAGCGCGGGCCAGGGCTACCCGCCCACCTGGGCGCTGCGGGAGCACGGCATCCCGGTCTCGCTGTCCATGGACACCAGCGTGTGGTGGAGCGGCGACCTGTTCTCCGCGATGCGCGCCACGCTCAGTGCCGACCGCGCCCGCGAGCACCTGGCGGCGCACGGCCGGCAGGACACCGTGACCAACCACTACCTGCGGGCCGAGCAGGTCGTGGACTGGGCCACCCGGGGCGGTGCCCGGGCGCTCGGCCTCGACTCGGTGATCGGCAGCCTGGAGCCGGGCAAGCAAGCCGACCTGGTGCTGATCAAGAACGACGCCTCACCGGCCATGTTCCCGGTGCTCAACCCCTACGGCCACGTGGTCTTCCAGGCCCAGCGCGGCGACGTGCACACGGTCGTGGTCAACGGCCGGGTGGTCAAGCACGCGCACCAGCTCGTCGGCGCCGACCTGGCCAAGGCCAAGGAGGCGGTGGGCGAGACGCTCGAGTACCTGCAGGGCGTGCTCGGGCCGGACGCCTGGACCGAGGGGATGCACCCGGAAATCCCGGAGAAGCAGGTACTCGAAAACCCCTACACGTACAAGGAAACCGCCGCCTGGAAGACGGCCGAGGAGGCGGCCGACGAGGCTGAAGAGCCGGCCTGACCTGCGGCTACGGTTCACCCCGGCGCTCGGTTTCGGGCCGGGGCCAACCGGGGAAAAGACCATTCATGCCGTCGGTCGGGTCTGCTCGCCGGGTCCTCGCCTTTCGCTTGGGCATCTCGGCGATCTTCGACGTGACCGGCGCAACGGTGCTGCGGCTGGTTCGCCGCAGCCTGCCAGAGCCTCCTGATCCAGGCTCACGGCCCGACCCGTTCGCCGCCGCCATGGACACGATCATGGCGGCTTACCGAGAACTGGCCCCGACGGCGGCGCAACGCGAGCCGGCCCGTCCGGCTCGCCGCGAGCCGAAGCCGCGGACTCAGGACAAGGCGGGTGTGATCTTACTGCCGTGACCGACAGCGATCCCCTCCCCCAGACCGGCCCCTCCGACGCGCTAACGGGATCGCTCCCGCGGCCGCCGGTACGGACCGAGGTCCTGTCCCTCGACCAGGCCATCACGCTGCGCGACCAGGCCCCGGAGCTTTACGACCTGTGGCTCAAGATCGCGCAGGAAAAGGCGGCGACCGCCAACTACGTGGACCGGGCGCCGTACGAGATCCCGGAACGGCTGGCCCAGGCCGGGCGGCCCAGGGCGCTCGGTGCGCTGATCGTGGTGCTCTCGTTCTGCGGCTACCTCGCCTGGCTCGGCGGGCCGGGCCCGTACATCGGCGGCCTCATCGCGCTCGTCGACCTCGCGGCGATGCTCGGCATCTTCTTCGGCCTGCGGCCGGACCGGCTGTCCGAGCCCCGTTCGGGGAACCGCACCGGCCGGCCGGACCACGGGGGCCTGGCAGGCCGCAAGCCGTTACCCGCCATTCGGCCACAAACCGCCACCGCCCCGATCGGCCGCCGCCCGCCACCGGCGCGACGGGCGACAACCCGTCACAGGCCCGGCCTGGCGACAAACCGTTATCGATCGACCACACTCCGTCGACCAATTTTCTTGATCAAAACGACTTTTCACGTGTTCGGTTGCTTTTGTGACCCAATTTGTCATGCTTTGCGGTTACCGAACCCGTGAGAAGTTAAGAGATCATGACGTCGCCCCGGGCGCTGCGGCATTATTTCCTGCAATGGTCGCCGGACGGGCACGTGGCTGGCCGATGCGACCCGCTAGGTGATGCCAGACGGACTCCGCGTGTGATGCGCGGCAGGCCGCCGGGTGATGCCCGGCTGACCGGCGTGTGGCGCGCGTCGGGGCCGGAACGCCCGACTGCGGGACCTTCCGATAGTTTCCGCAATAGTCCCAATCGTGTCCCGGAAACCTTCCGGTTTTTTCCGCCCAAACGGTTGCAACGGACGCGTGAGCCAGTAATCTAACGGCTTGGAATGACATCGTCCTTTGCGAGTGGGGAGGCGGATGGGAACCGATCGGCCCGATGACATTGACCTGGCGGCGTACCTGCCCGCCGCCGTCCCGCCCACCATGCCGTCAGCGCTCCGGGCCGCGGCACGCCGTCCGGGCTACTTTGACCGCGCGGTCGTCCTCGATGCGGGCGCCGACAACGTGGTCGTGGTACTGGGCGAGGATGCGGGCGACGCCAACGCGATCTGGGACTTCATCCGGCAGCGCATGACCGGCCAGAACACGGGCCTGATGTGATCACCCAGGCGGGAGGCTGACTTCATGATCCACATCAAGCGCGGCCGGATGCCGGCCGGGGCGCAGGCGATCGCGTTGCGCGAGAACGGCCGCATCGTCGTGCATGTGTCCGAGGAGTTGTCCGGCCGCGAGCGGCTGGCCGCGGTCCGGGAGGCGCTGCGCGCGGCTCCGGCCGCCGGATGGCGGCCGGAGCGCAGCCCGGTACTGCTCCCCGCCCTGGCCCTGTCCGCTGGCCTGCGGCAGGTTCCGGAGGGCCGCTGGAGCTACCGGATGGCTGTAGCGGCCCTGGCCGGAGCGGCCCTGCTGATCACGGCGACGAGCCTGGCGACCGTCTCGGTGGAGCACGGGGGGGTGCACCAGCCAGCGGCGGCGGGGCCGGGCCGGGCACCGCTGACCGGTGCCGGACCGGCGACCAGCCAGTCGGCGACCGGCCGCGATCACGGCCAGCGGTCGGATCCCGGCGGGCAGCCGGGGAACGGCTCCTCGCCCGGGCAGCAGCCGGGAACGGCCCCGAAGCCGGGGAAGACGACCACCACCTCGGCCGGCGGCGGCGCGTCGCCCCCGGCGCCCCAGGCGTCCGGGTCACCCGCCCCGGTGTCGACTTCGGTCCCGACCTCGGGCTCGTCGCCGCAGCCGTCCCAGGCCCCGTCGCCGAGCCCGTCGCCAAGCCCGGCCAAGCAATCCGGCGGCTCGGGCACCTGCGTCGACCTGCTCGGCATCACGGTCTGCCTGTAGCCCAGCTGCCTGTAGCCCAGGCTGGCGTTAGCTGCCGGCGGGCTCGCCGTCGGTCAGGGTCTCGATGGGCTTGACCCCGGCGTCACCCCGCCGCAGCCGCCAGAGCAGGACGGTCACGTACCAGAGCAGCGCCAGGCCGAAGCCGTAGCCGACGACCTTGTCGGCGGCGTGGAACGGCGCGGGCACGGCCAGCACGAAAATGATCAGCGCGCTGTACACGAGCACGAAGCCGATGACCGGCCAGGCCCAGCGGCCCAGCGAGAACACGCCCGGGATGCTGTCCAGCGCGCGCCGCTTGATCGCGTAGGCCAGCGTGATCAGGAAGTAGATGATGTACGGGATGATCGCGGTCGCCCCGACCAGCGTGGCGAACGCGCTCGGCTGGTTGTACCCGTAGATCATGACGCCGACGTCGACGACCGCGAACACCAGCAGCGCGATGATCGGCGTCTGGCTGCGCGCGTTGACCTTCCGCAGGCTCCCGGAGAACGGCAGCATGTTGTCCCGCGACATCGAGTAGGCCAGCCGGGCCTGGGCGCCGGCGCCGACGACCAGGATCGCGAACATCGAGAAGATGACGAACGCCACGAACACCTTCACCAGCCAGGACGGCAGCCAGTAGCCGGCGATGGTCAGCAGCGGCAGCGGCGCCGCCTCGACGGCCTTCAGGCTGGGAATCGCCACGGTGAAGCCGATCAGCGCGATCATGCCAAGGATCGCCGAGCCCGCCACGGCCCAGATCACCCCGCGGGGCACGCTGCGCCGCGGGTTGACCGCGTCCTCGGACATGTCGGCGGCGAGCTCGAAACCGACGAGCGTGAACGCGCCGATGAGGCCGGCCAGCGCGAACGCGTAGATGGTCGGGTTGTGGTACACCGACGTCGTGTTGCCGAGGATGCCGAAGCCATAGGGCGACGGCTTCGACTTCACGCCCCACAGGATGAACAGCAGCACCCCGAAGACCACGGTGCCGATGATCTCGGTGAACACCGCGACGTTGTTGACCCGCGCGGCCACCTGCATGCTGATGATGTTGATCAGCACCGGCAGCAGCATCAGGATGATCGCCACCGTGAGCACCAGGTGCGGGCTCGGCGTGTTGTCGTTGAACTCGCTGAGCAGCAGCGGCGCCGCGACGCCCAGCATGATGGCGCCGCCGCCGACCGCCATGTAGAGCAGCCCGGCGAAGCCGACGAACCATCCGTACGTCGAGTTCACCAGCCGCGCGCTCCACTGGTAGGCGTACCCGGCCAGCGGGATGCGGGTGCCGAGTTCCGCGACCACGAGCGCGATCATCAGGTTGCCTACCCCGACGATCGGCCAGGTCCAGATCGACGCCGGCCCCCAGTACGCGAGGCCGAACCCGTAGTTCAGGAAGATGCCGGTCGTGATCGAGATGATCGAGAACGCGATCGCGAACATCGAGAAGAAGCGCAGCGACCGCCGGAGTTCCGGCTTGTAGCCAGCCCGCTCGAGGATCGCCTCCTCCGAGTCGGCCGAAACGGCCACCGTAGTGTCCGGCGCGCCGCTGTGGGCTGAGCCGGCTGGTTCGGCTGCTGGACTGGACATGCGAACCCCTCCAGGTTTAGGGCCCGTCGCTACGCTGACGTGCCTCGCCATACCTTCGGCGCCGTATTTCGGCCGTCACTTCGGCTAGCTCCGCTTCGGTCAGGATCCGCGGCTCCCCGCGAGAGCACGCCAGCCGGTGCACCTGCGCCAGCCACTCCAGCAGCAGCGCCCGGTCGTACGCCTCGCCGAGGCTGGCGCCGTAGGTGATCGCGCCGTGGTTCTGCAGGATCGCGGCGCTGCGGCCGTCCAGCGCCGCGGTCGCTGCCTCGGCCAGGCCCTCGGAGCCGAACCTCGTGTACCCGGCCACGCGCACCGGCCCGCCGAGCCCGGTGATCGCGTAATGGATGGCCGGCAGCTCGTCGCAGACCGCGGACAGCGCGATGACCTCCGGCGAATGGGTGTGCACCACGGCCCCGGCCGACGCCGCGGCGTACACCGCCAGGTGCATCGGCGTCTCCGACGAGGGCTCGGCCGCGCCGCTGTGCTGAGTCCCGTCCATGCCGATCACGCAGATGTCGCCGGCGTTCATCTCGCGGTACGGGATGCCGGACGGCGTGATCAGCACCTCGTCGCCAGCCCGCACGCTCATGTTGCCCGCGCTGCCGATGGCCAGGCCATCGTCGAGCAGGCGGTTGCAATAGCCGACGAGCCGCTCGCGAAGCCCGTCATGATCGTCGCGATACACTACCCCGGATGGTAGACGGACGTCCGACAAAAAAACAGCACCCCTGACCCGCGAACACAGCACCTCTGAGCCTGCGAGCAGCATTGCCGAAGATCGTCGACTGGGATGCCAGACGGGACGAGATCCTCAGCGCCACCTGGCGGGTGATCGCGCGTGACGGGCTCGCCAGGGCCACGATCAGGGCCATCGCCCGCGAGGCGAGCTGCTCCCCCGGAATCCTGGCCCACTACTTCGATGACAAAGCGGACATTCTTGGTTCCGCATTGCTCATGTCCCACCGCAGGGTGGCGGCCCGGATGGATGCGGGAACCGCCGGGCTCAGCGGGCTCGAGGCGCTCGAGGTGGTCATGCTCGAGGCGCTTCCCCTGGACGAGGGGCGCGACCTCGAGGCGCAGATCGAGATCAGCTTCTGGGGACGGGCCCTGGGCACCGCCGAGCTCAGGGAGCTGCAGCACACCGAGTTCGACCACCTGTGCGCCCGCTTGCGGCGGCACCTGCAGGAGGCAGGCGACCGCGGCGAGCTCGCCGGCTCCGTGGACATCGGCCTCGCCACGCACCAGCTGGTCGTGCTCATCGACGGCCTCAGCGCCGAGCGTGTGCTGTACCCGGGGCGGGTGACGCCGCAGCGCCAGATCGAGATGCTCGAAAGCCTGCTCGACAGCTTCCGGCGACGGCCCGGCTAACCGGCCAACTTGGCCGTCCGCGGCGTGCCAGGTGCAGGTTCGGACGCCGTCCGGCTGGGTACCGCACCGACTGATGTCCGCTGTCGGGGGAGGTCATCAACCAGCCGGGACGCGTCCCGGTCTGGTACCCCTCGGCTGGCTCGCCGCGGCCGGGATCGGCAGCTCGATTCTGATCATGATCGTGACGTCGGCGGCCAGGTACAGCGCGTCGGTCCCGCTCATTCCCCGCCCGGCCGGCCCGCTGCCGGTGGAGCTTCCGCTACGGCTGCCGGACGCGCTGGTGACGCTCGGGCTGTGGGCAGCGGCCATCCTGGGTGGCGGCGGCGTGATAGCCGGGCTCGTCGCCGTGTCCCGCGGCGCGCGGTACCCGGCCTGGCTGCTGATCGGGGCCGCGCTCGTCGCCATCGCGGCGCTGACCGTGCTTCCCCCGGCGGGGTCCACCGACACCGTGAGCTACGCCACCTACGGGCGGATGGCCCTGCTCGGCCACAACCCGTATGTGATGACGCCGGAGCAGCTGAAGCACACCGGCGATCCCATCGGCCAGCTGGCGCACCTGATCTGGCGCAGGCACCCGTCGCTGTACGGCCCGCTGGCGACCGCCGAGCAGTGGGCGGCCGCCAAGCTCGGCGGCACCTCCGCCGTCCGCATCATTCTCATGGCTCAAGGTCTGGAACGCGATCGCGTTCACCGGCGTGATGCTGGGCCTGGACCGGCTGCTGCGCGCCGACCCGGCCCGCCGGGCCCGGGCACATCTGCTCTGGTCGGTGAACCCGCTGATGCTGTGGGGGCTGGTCGCGGGCGGCCACCTCGACGTGCTGGCGGCCGGGGCGGCCCTGCTCGGGCTGACCGCGCTGCGCACCCGCGGGCCCACGATCCGCCCGGCCGCCGCGCTGGCCGCCGGGATGCTGATCGGGGTGGCCGCCGATTTCATGCTGACCTACCTGCTGCTCGGCCTCGCGCTGGCCTGGGCGCTGCGCCGGTCGGCCGTTGGGCTGGCCGCGGCCTTCGCGGGGATCTGCGCCACGCTGCTGCCCGCCTACGCGCTGATCGGCACGGCCATCTTCCGCTCGCTGGCCAAGCGCCAGGGCAAGGTCGGCGCCGACACCTTCTACCAGCTGATCTCCACCGCGTACCGGCACACGCTGCCGCACAGCGTCTCGCTGCTCATCGGGCTCGCATTCGTGGCCCTGGCGATGCTGCTGCTGTGGCGGCTGCCTGACGCGGTGCCGGGCTTGCCCGCGATCATGCCGGCCCTGGCTATCAGCCTCGCCTGGCTCTTCATCTGGTACTACCAGCTGCCCTGGTACGACACCATGGCCGTCGGCGTGCTCGCCGTCTATCCGGCCTCCCGGCTCGACTGGGTGGTGACCGGGCAGCTGACCGCGGGAACGGTTGCGCTGATGCCGGGCACCACTGGCACGCTCCACCCGCACTGGCTGGCCAGACTCGACTACCTCGTCACGTTCAGGCTGATGCCCGCGATCTTGTTCCTGGCCCTGGTCGCGCTGGTCTGGCTGTGCCTGTCCCGGGGCTGGGGTATCGCTCAGCGGCTCGCGGCCGGCACGCCCGATGTGCCTTCGCTGGAACGTGCCGCCGCCCCGGACCGGTTAACGCCCGGGCTGGCCCGGCAGGCGGCATAACCGGGCCGGTAAAACCTGGCCAGCGGCCACTATTCGGGTACTGTGTTGCCAGTCATCCTTGATCGGGCAAGAGCCAGCGGACCTGGCGTAGTTCCGCCATAACGGCACTCAGACCGGAAAGTGACGAGCAGGCAACGTGAGTTCCGCAACCGCCGCTGCCACCGGCACCGGCTCGTCGCGCCCAGAGCAGCCCGCAACGCCATCGAGGGCCAGCCTGGCCCGTCCCCTCGCCTGGGTATCGGCGATCCTCATCGGCAGCTCGATCCTGATCATGATGGTCGCCTCGGTCTCGCACGGCAGCCCGGCGGTGCCGGTCATGCCCTGGCCGCCCGGGTGGCCGCCGCTGGAGATCGCCCGGCACCTTCCGGTGGCGGCGGTGTACGCGGCGCTGTGGGCGGCGGCGGTCCTGGGCGGCTGCGGCGTGGTCGCCGGGCTGCTCGCCGTGTCCCGCGGGGCGCGCATGCCAGCCTGGCTGCTGATCGCCACCGCGATCATCGCGGTCGCGATCTTCGCGATGCTCCCCCCGGCCGGGTCGACGGACACGGTCAACTACGCCACGTTCGGCCGGATCGCCGTGCTCGGCCACAACCCGTACGTGATGACCCCGAACCAGCTGCACGCGACCGGGGATCCCATCGGCCAGCTGTCCTACCAGCTCTGGCGGCGTCACGGCTCCCTGTATGGCCCGCTGGCGACTGTGGAGCAGCACGCCGCCGCCTCGCTCGGGGGGGTCTCGGCGGCGCGGATCGTCTTCTGGCTCAAGCTGTGGAACGCGATCGTCTTCCTCGGCGTCGTGCTCGCCCTGGACCGGATGCTGCGCTCCGACCCGGCCCGGAGGGCCCGGGCGCACCTGCTCTGGTCGGTCAACCCGCTGGTGCTGTGGGGACTGGTCGCCGCCGGGCACCTGGACGTGTTCGCCGCGGCAGCCTGCTTCTTCGGCCTGATCCTGGTGCGGCCCCGTCGTCCCGGCGCTGAACCGGGGTCGGCGGCGGCCGGGCCGACGCCGCTCGCCGCCGCGGCCGCAGGCGTGCTGGTCGGGGTGGGCGTGGACTTCATGCTCACCTACCTGCTGCTCGCCGCCGCCCTGGGCTGGGCGCTGCTGCGGCGGCCCCGGGCACTGCTCGCGGCGGCCGCTGGCTTCGCCGTGGCTTTCGTGCCGCCTCTACCTGTGGGCGGGCAAGCCGCTGCTGAACACGCTGGCGTGGCGCCGGGGCAAGGTCACCGCCGACAACTTCTACCAGCTCTTCGACACGGCGTACCGGCATGCCCTGCCGCCAGGCCCCGACCTGGTCGTGGTGCTCGCGTTCGCGGCGTTCGCGCTGCTGATGCTGTGGCGGCTGCCCGACGCCGTGCCCGATCTGGCCGCCATCCAGCCGGCCCTGGCGATCGCCATCCCCTGGCTGCTGATCTGGTACTACCAGCTGCCCTGGTACGACACCATGATCATCGCGCTGCTCGCGCTGTATCCCGCCTCGCGGCTGGATTATGTGGTGGTCGTGCAGATGATGGCGGGCACGTTCGCGCTGATGCCCGGCGGCCCGTTCCAGCCGCCGCTCGGCTGGCTGCGGACGTTCACGAACGAGACCCTGTGGGCCGGTGTGCCGGTGGTGCTGCTCGCCGCCGCGGTGGCGGTGGTCCTGCTGTGCGTGTTCAACGCCTGGAACGTCGGCCCGCGCATGACCATCGGCTCGCCATGGACCGCCGGCCCGGGATTGAAAACGAGGCAGCCGCTGACCACCAGCACCCAGTAAACACATCGAGAGGGGAGAACGGGTGACGTCGTTCGACATCGCATCAGTTCGGGCAAGGTTCTCATCGCTGCGTGACGACGACTTCGTGTTTCTGGACGCCCCCGGCGGCACCCAGACCCCCGACGAGATCGCCACCGCCATCGCCCGCTACTACCGCGAGGCCAGCGGCAACATCGGCTTTCCCTACGCGACCAGCCGGCGCATCGCAGCCCTGGTCGACAACGCACGCGAGGTCACGGCGCGCTTTCTGGGCTGCGACGGCGACGAGCTCGTGTTCGGCGGCAGCATGACCTCACTCAACTTCGTGCTGACCCGCACACTCGGCCGCACCCTGCAGCGCGGCGACGAGATCCTGGTGACCCGGCTGGACCACGACGCCAATATCGCGCCCTGGCTGGATCTGGCCGACGACCTCGGGCTGACCGTCCGGAGCGTCGACGTGAACGCGGACACCACCCTCGACGTGTCCGACCTGGAGCGCCAGCTCGGGCCGCGCACCCGGGTGGTGTCCTTCCCCCTGGCGTCGAACGCGGTGGGCACCACGGTCGACGCCAAGGCCGTGTCGGACCTGGCGCACCGAGCGGGCGCGCTGTCCTGGATCGACGCGGTGCAGTACGCGCCGCACGAAACGATCGACGTCCGGGCCATCGACGCCGACGTGCTGCTGTGCTCGGCGTACAAGTTCTGCGGCCCGCATATGGGCATCGCGTACGGCCGGCGCGACGTCCTCGAGTCGTGGCGGCCCTACAAGGCACGGCCGGCGCCGATGCAGCCGGTCGGGCACCGGTTCGAGACCGGCACCATGCAGTACGAGCTGCTCGCCGGGCTCGTCGCGACGCTGGCCTACGTCGACAGCATCGGGGGTGTCGCCGGGCTCGCCGCCTGGGAACGCCAGCTTGGCGAGCGGCTGCTGGCCGGGCTGCCCGAGGGGGCGCGGCTGTACGGGCTGCCCACGATGGACGGCCGGGTGCCGACGTTCCTGATCAACTTCCCCGGAGTCTCGTCGGCCGAGCTGTCGGTGTCGCTGGCGGACCGCGGCTTCGGCGTGTGGAGCGCCGACAACTACTACGCGCCCGGGCTGTACGAGCGGGTCGACTGGGGCGAGGCGCTGCGGATCGGCCTCGCGCACTACAACACCCTGGACGAGATCGACCGCTTCAACGAGACCCTCGCGTCGCTGGTGGCCGAGCAGACGGCAGGCTCGCTGTCCCCGTCGGGCACCTGACGATGGGTTCCGCCCCGGCCGGGCTGGTCCGGCGGCAGATCACCCTGGCACCGGGGTCGCCGCTGCGCGGGCTGGCCGGGCCCGGGGGCGAGCTGTGGTTCGTGATCGCCGGAACGGGGCGGCTGGACGTGGGCACGCTGCGCGACGCGGCGGTGGGCGCGGGCACGCTGCGCGACGCGGCCGTGGGCGCGGGCACCGGGTGCCGGATACCGCCCGGCGCCGAGTACCGGCTCCGCGCCGAGGAGGACATCCTGCTCGACGCCGTCGCGCTGCCCGCCCCTGCCCCGGTCACCGCGACCACCAGGGCCGGGACGGCCACCGCGGAGAAGCCGCGGCTGTCCGAGCTCGCCGGGTGCGAGGTGGAGCGGACCGGGGACCGCAGGTTCCGGGTGCTCATGGGGCCGGGCCGCGGCTGCGAGGCGGCCACGCAGTTCGTCGGCGAGATCCCGCCGGGCCGGGCGCCCGTGCACAGCCACCCCTACGACGAGGTCGTGCTCGTCCTCGACGGCGAGGGCGTGGCGCACGCTGGAGGCAGCGACCGGGCGCTCGCGGCCGGAGCCAGCGTGCACCTGCCGCGCGGCCTGCCGCACTGCCTGGAGAACACCGGGCAGCGCACTCTGGTCGTCCTCGGCGTGTTCTACCCGGGTGGCAGCCCGGCGGCGAAGACCGCGGGCACGTTAGAGACCGCGCGATGAGGGTCGTCGACCTCACCCAGGCCATGACCAACGGCATGCCGGTGATGGAGGGCATCACCCCGCCGACCTTCCGCGATCTCGCCGAGGTGGCCGCCGACGGCTACGCGATGTCGCAGTACACCTTCGTCAACCACACCGGCACCCACGTTGACGCGCCCGCCCACCAGATCGCCGGCGGAGCCACCCTCGACGACATCCCGCTGGACCGCCTGGTGACCGAGGCGCTGACGATCGACCTGACCACGCACCAGCCCGGCCCGGTCGGTCTTGATGTGCTCGGCCGCTTCCTCCCGGAGGTGCGACCGAACGACATCGTCCTGCTCCGCTCGGGCAACGCGGCGAACTGGGGCACCGCCGCCTACTGGAGCGGCTGGTGCTATCCGGACGCCGCTGCCGCTGCCGCGCTTGTCCAGGCCGGGGTCTCCGGCGTCGGCTTCGACGGCCCCTCGGCCGACCCGGTCGACAGCGTCGACTACGAACTGCACCACGTCTGGCTGGCCGGCGGCGTGATCATCCTCGAGAACCTCGCCGCCATGGACCAGCTGCCCGCCCGCTGCCGCATCGTCGTGGCGCCGCTGAAGGTGAGCGGCGCGAACGGCGGTCCCGCGCGGGTGCTCGCTTTGGTCGACGACTGACCGAGGAAGGACCACGGGCCATGGCGAACAGCCCGTCATCCAGGTCTATAGGCGAACTGCGCCACGGCGTGCTCGGCAGCGCCGACGCGATCGCCCAGTCACTGGCGCTGCTGGCACTGGTCTTCGCCGTTTCGGCGGCGCCGGCATCGGCTGCCGCGACCGCGGGCGCGGCCGTGCCACTGGCGTTCGTGATCGCCGGGGTGGGCAGCCTGTGCCTGGCCTCAGTGATCGTGCGCTTCACGCGGCGCATCGCGCACGCGGGCGGCCTGTACGCCTACACGGTCCGCGGCCTCGGCCCGCCGGTCGGGTTCCTGGCCGGCTGGATGTACGCGACCGCGTTCGCGCTCGGCATCTCGTTCGTGCTGATCATCTCGGCGGACTTCCTGTCCGCGGTGCTCGCGGCCAACACCAGCGTGCACCTCGGCTGGTTCCCGCTGTACTGCATCGAGCTCGCGCTGATCCTGGTGATCGCGCTGGCCGACATCAGGGTGTCCACCCGGGTGCAGCTCGTGTTCGCCGTGATCGGGGTGGTCACGATCCTTGCGCTGTCCCTCGCCATCGTCGCCAAGGGCGGCGCCCAGGGGCTGACCTGGCGGCCCTTCGACCCGCACCTGGCACCAAGCACGCACGGGCTGTTCCTGGCCGTGATCCTCGCGTTCACCGGGTTCATCGGGTTCGAGGCGGCCGCCGTGCTGGGCGAGGAGGCCGCCGAGCCGAAGCGGGTCATCCCGCGCGCGATTCTCGGCACGGTCATCGCGGCGACCGTCTACTTCGTGTTCGTCACCTGGGCTCAGGCCGTCGGCTACGGCGTCTCCGGCGCCGGCCGGTGGGCCGCCGACCCGACGGCCCTGGCCACCCTGTCCGACCGGTACGTCGGGCACTGGTTCAGCACGCTGGTGGACATCGTGGTGGTCGTGGACAGCTTCGTGGCGGCGCTGGCCGGGGTGCACCTGACCGCGCGGACCCTCTTCGCGATGGGCAGGGACCGGGGCATCCCCCGGGTGTTCGCCGCGGTGACGCCCCGGTTCCGGAGCCCTTACGTCGGCATAGCGGTGTCGGTCGCGCTGACGTTAGTGCTCGGCGCGACGCTCGGCCGCCACTACGGCGTCCTCACCTACTTCGCGCTGATGGCGACGACCGGATCGATCGGCATCCTGCTGGTCTACGTCCTGGTCGCGATCGCGGGCATGGTCTTCTTCTGGAAGGCGCGGGGCCGGCCCGGCGAGTCCTACAACTGGTTCCTCGACATCGTCGCGCCGCTGGTCGCGGTCGCCGTCTGCGGGTACACGATCTACGCGTCGATCTGGCCGCGCCCGCCCGCGCCGATCAGCTACTCGCTGTGGATCGCGCTCGGCCTCCTCATCGCCGGGCTGATCATCCTCGCCGTGCTGGTCGTCACCCGCCCGGAGCGGGTGCGCTCCTTCGGCCGGGCCTTCGAGACCAGCGGCCATTCCTAGGGTCTGAGCAGGACGCGAGCGGCCATGGGTCATACTCCCGTCGTGGCTATGCAACACCGGCGGACGTCATTCGACGTGACCGCCGAACCTATGAAGGCACAGCTGGAGACGTTCCTCGACGAGCACCGGGCAGCACTGCGCGGCTGCCTGGATGACCTGACCGAGGAGCAGGCCCGGCGCCGCCTCGTCCCGTCGCTGACGACGCTGCTTGGCCTGGTCAAGCACGCGGCCTTCGCGGAAAGGGTGTGGTTCGGGGGGGCCATCACCGAGCGCTCCCGCCGGGACATGGGCCTGCCGCCGCGCGCTGCCGACGCGTTCATCCTCGGCGAGCAGGACACGATCGAGTCGGTCCGCAGCGCCCACGACGACGCGTGCGCGGCGTCCCGCCAGGCCACGGCCGACCTCGGCCTCGATGACGTGATTTACGGGCACCGCTTCGGACCGCTGCCGATGCGCTGGATCTACCTGCACGCCCTGCGCGAGTTCGCTCAGCACTGCGGGCACGCGGACATCCTGCGGGAGCAGATCCTCAGCGCGACCTCCTAGGCTGAAGTGGACCGCGACGGCTCGCTCCAGGGAAGGTTCATGGCCGAGTATCCCCAGTTGCTGCACACCGTTCTCGACACCACGGACGTCCGCCAGCTCGCGGAGTTCTACCGTGAGCTGCTCGGGCTCCAGTACCGCCCGGGCGACGAGCCACCCGCCGAACCCGCGCCCGATGACGCGGACTGGCTGGTGCTCGTGGACTCCGCCGGGGTGCGCAAACTGGCCTTTCAGCACGTCGATTCCCTGACGCGCACAACGTGGCCCTCGCACGACGTCCCGATGCAGCTGCACATCGACTTCACCGTCCCGAGCGTGGCCGAGCTGGAAAGGCAGCGCCAGCGGGCGGAGGCTCTCGGCGCCGATCTCCTGTTCGACCGGACCGATGACCCCGAGGAGCCGCTCTACACCTTCGCCGACCTCGCCGGGCACCCGTTCTGCATCTTCGTCGCCTGACGGCACGCTGCCACTGCAGGTCGTCGACGACCTCGTGGTGGATGACCCGTGGCTCGAAGGCGGCGGCAGATTAATAAATTTCTCAGCGCCGGCTCGTTGGATACGCTCGGCGCATGCTTCCGACCGGGCATCTGCTGGCGTTCGCCCTTCTGTCCTTCGCCCTGATCGTCGTGCCTGGCCCGAACGTGCTGTTCGTGGTCAGCCGATCGTTGCAGCTCGGCCGGGCAGCGGGGGTCTGCACCGCTGTTGGCGGCCAGATCGGCGTGTACCTGCAGGTGGCCGCCGTCGCGTTCGGGATCGGGGCGCTGGTAGAGCGGTCCGTGGCCGTGTTCACCGTGATCAAGCTGGCGGGCGCGGCGTACCTGATCTACCTGGGCGTGCAGGCGGTACGGCACCGCCGGTCGCTGACCGAGGCGCTCGGTGCCCCGGTGGAGCGGAAGACGCCGCTGCGGGTCCTGCGCGACGGTGTCCTCGTCGGCGTGACCAACCCCAAGGTGATCGTGTTCTTCGCCGCGGTGCTCCCGCAGTTCGTGGACCGCACGGCGGGCCACGTGCAGCTGCAGATGCTGCTGCTCGGGGTGATCTTCATCGGCATCGCGGTGATCTCCGACGGCACCTGGGCGCTCGTGGCGGGCACCGCCCGCGCCTGGCTGGCCCGCTCCCCGCGGCGGCTCGAGCTGATCGGCGGCACCGGCGGCCTGGCAATGATCGGCATCGGCGCGAGCCTGGCCATCACCGGCCGCAAGGACTGACCGGCCTGCCCCGGCCTGGACGAGGTCAAGTACGGGGGCGGTCGAGATTTCGGGTGCCGGCCTGTCGATTTCCTGGCTCGCCGTTCGTCTTAGTGCGTGACTATCTGCTGGTAGCGACGAGGAGGAAGCGATGAAGTACGTCATGCTGATCTTTCAGGGCGACGCGCTCGAGCGGCAGGCCGCGCTGCCCGAGGACGAGCAGAAGCAGGTCTACGCCGACTACCAGGGGATCAATGAGACCCCGGGCGTCACCTCCGGGCCGCCGATGGGCCTGGCCGAGAACGCGACCACCGTGCGGGTCGACGGCGGCAAGACCCTGACGACGGACGGCCCGTTCGTCGGGATGAAGGAGGCCGTCGGCGGCTTCTTCATCCTCGAGGCCGACGACCTCGACGCGGCCATCGAGGTGGCCTCCCGCGTCCCTGCGGCACGCTATGGCGGCGCCGTCGAGATCCGCCCCTCGGAGGTGTATTGGTAGCGGCGCTCGAACGGGTCTTCCGCGAGGAATGGGGCCGCGTTCTGGCCACCCTGATCGGCTTCCTCGGCGACTTTGACCTCGCCGAGGAAGCCGCGCAGGAGGCGTTCGCGATGGCGGCCGACCGGTGGCCACGCGACGGCGTCCCCAGTAACCCGCACGCCTGGCTGATGAGGACGGCCCGGAACCGGGCGACGGATCGCATCCGCCGCGAGCGGGCCCTCACAGCCAAGTACGCCTTGCTGGTCGCGGGCAACAGCGCAGAGGTGCCGATGCAGGCCACAACGTTTCCGGACGAGCGCCTGGAGCTCATCTTCACCTGCTGTCACCCGGCGCTCGCCGTCGAGGCGCAGGTTGCGCTCACCCTGCGCACCCTCGGGGGGCTCAGCACCGACGAGATCGCCCGTGCCTTCCTGGTACCGGAGCGCACGATGGCGCAGCGGCTGGTGCGCGCCAAGCGGAAGATCAAAGCCGCCAGGATCCCGTTTCGCGTGCCACCGGCTCATCTGCTCCGCGAGCGTCTCGACGCCGTTCTCACGGTCGTCTACCTGATCTTCAACGAGGGCTACGGCGGCCGCGACGACCTGGCGACGGAGGGAATCTGGCTGGGACGCGCGCTGGCCGAACTGCTCCCGGACGAGCCCGAGGTTCACGGGCTGCTGGCGATGATGCTGTTGCACGACTCCCGTCGCGAGGCGCGGTTTGGCGACGGCGAGCTCGTGCTGCTCGGCGATCAGGACCGCTCCCGGTGGAACACCGAGCAGATCGCCGCTGGACGCGCCGAACTCGACCGCGCGCTGGCCCTGGGCGGCCGCGGACCGTATGTGCTGCAGGCCGCGATCGCCTCGCTGCACGCCGAGATGCCGTGCGACTGGGCGCGGATCGCAGCGCTGTACGGCGAGCTCGGCCGCCTCACCGGCTCACCCGTCGTAGAGCTCAACCGCGCCATCGCCATCGCCGAGACCGAGGGCCCCGAGGCCGGCCTGCGCATAGTCGACCAGCTCGGTCTCGACGACTTCCGCTACCTGCATTCGACCAGGGGCGAGCTCCTGCGACGTCTCGGGCGCACCGACGAGGCGCGTGCCGCCTATCGGCGTGCGAGACAGCTCACCGATGACGGCGCCGAACGGCGCTTCCTCGAACGCCGCCTAACCGAGCTCGCAGGCACGACCGGCCCGGGTTAGCCCAGCCTGGCCCTCACTGGCCGCAAAGACTGACCGAGTGGTGCGGACAGCGCACGTAGGTGACGGTCATCGGGTTGTTGAGGGCGTCGATGACCGGCTCCGAGATCGGCGGGCTCGGCGCGCTGTAGAGCACCCCGGGCGCGGGGTCGTTGCCGGGGCCGCCCGGGTTGTACAGGGGCTTGTAGCGGCCCGTTGACGGGATCTGGACGGTGGTTATCCGCCGGGCCGCGGCGATGCTGCCGTCCAGGATGATGTCGATGTAGTTGTTCCGTAGTTCCGTATAACAGGCGTCGTAGGTGGCCTGCTGCACGCCGAGATCGGCCAGCCCGACGACCCGGAGCGGCTGCCCGTCGATGTAGTACGTCTTGCCTGCCTTAGTCAGCGCGACCTTCTTGCCCGATGAGGTGACCGCCATCACCCGGAAGTACTTGCCGTACTCGGTCGGCAGCAGCGGGGTGACGCCGTTGGGCGTCATGCCGCCCGAGGTGTACATCCGCAGCCGGAACTTCGCCTGCTTGCCATACAGGCTGATCCCGTCGTTGGGCAGGTTCTGCGGGAAGATCTTCGGCGCGGTATTGCCTACGGCCGACATCTTGCTGAGCTTTGCGGCCACCAGGGTGGGGCCGCCCCGGTCGGCCGGGGGCACGCCGGGCTCGGTGTACGGCGAGCCCGGGGACTTGACCGACATCCCGACCGCGCTGACGATCCGCTGACCGGGCCCGACCAGTTCGAGCGTTGACGAACCTTGGACGACCTGCACCGAGGTCGGGTAGATCGCGCCGGGCTGGTTCGGCGGGATGCGGTTGCCGAAGTGCCCGAACAGGACGGCCACGGAGCGCTCGTTGTACAGGTAGTTCGGCCAGATCGAGGTGACCTGCGGAGTGACGGACGTCCCGTTGTTGAGGGTGACCCTGAAGTCGTCAGCGTCCAGGGTGCTCGGCAGCAGCGGCCAGCTGAACTCCACCGGCAGCCCGTCGGAGTAGTACACGTTCTCGCCGTAGGTCGTCCGCACCGAACTGGGCGTCACTGCCGAGGTGTAGCTGGACAGCGGCGGTGTCTGCCCGCTCGTGCAGTGCACGTGGTTCCACGTGCCGCCGGCCAGCACCGCAAGCGTCTTGCTGAGCTGCACGTTGCTGGTGCTGAGGTTCGGCACGCCGATGATGTTGGTGAATCCCAGGCCGGCGGCCATCATCTCGGGCTTCGCGGCCCAGATATCCGCGTTGATGATGACGTCCTGGCGAAGTACCTGGTAGGTAGGCGACGTCGCGGGGACGCTGCTTCGCGGCGTCGCGAGGCTGGCGTTCGCGGACGCGACAGCCAGCGCGGTGGCGGCCAGCACGGTGGCCGTGCGGATCGGGAAACGGATCGTCACGTCAGCGAGGTGTACCAGAAACGTGTCGCCGTCGCGGCGCGACGTGCCGACGGTCCGTAAAATAAAAACTACCTAGCGTGACGACCTAGGGGTCTGCGGCGAGGTGGCCGCGGGCCTGCGGCGGCGTGCACGCCTCATCGCACGAACTGAGCGAACGACTCGTCCGCCGAGGCGGCGCCGGCCAGCGCCGATGATCTTTATGGATGTACCGATGGGCTCGTTACTACCCGTTGGTACATCGACCGGCCGCTTTGGCGGGCGTCAGGTCTGCAGCGGCGTCATCTCGGCGGCGAACTGATCCAGGAACGCGCCGAACGCGCTTCGCGGGTCCGCGGGCCTGATGACGAACTTGGTGAGGCCGGCGTCGACGTACTCGCCGATCATCCGCCGCGCGTCCGGCCAGCTCACCGCCACCAGGCTGGCCGGGTCGGCGTCCGGCCGCCGTTCCCGCGCCGCGGCGATCAGGGCGTCCGGTATGCCCTCGGTCGCGACCGCCAGGCTGATCCCGTAGTGATCTTCCTCGACCTCGCGGCCCGCCTCGGCGGCCGCCTCCTTGATCGCGGCGCGCCCGGCCGCTGCCTCGGCGGGCGTGATGAAGCTGGCCAGCCAGCCGTCGGCGAACCTGCCGACCCGGCGCAGCGCTCCCGGCGCGGAGCCGCCGAGCCAGATGTCCAGCGGCTTGGCCGGCAGCGGGCCCACGCTCGCCCCGTCGACCGTGAAGAACCTGCCGCTGAAGGACACCCTGTCCCGGGTCAGCAGCAGCCGCAGCAGCTGCAGGGACTCATCGAAGACCTCGTCGCGCGGGCCGGGCACGGGAAACAGGGCCCGCTCCGCTCGCCGGGCCGGCCGCAGGCCGAAGACCGGCAGCACCCGCCGGGGCGCCAGCCCGGCCAGCGACGCGAGCTGCTTGGCCACCAGCACCGGGTTGCGGCCAGGCAGTACCGACACTCCGGTGCCAACCTTCAGCCGCTCCGTCCGGGACAGGGCGTGCGCCATCCCGATGAACGGATCCACCAGCGGCCCGTAGACCATCTCTGGCAGCCAGAGCGAGTCGACGCCGTCGCGTTCAAGGCGGTCAACCGCTGCAGTGAACTCGGCGGGGGTTCCAGCGGACCCCAGCGAGATGCCGATCCGAACCTTCATCAGCCCATCTCATCACGGCCGCCGGATGCGTTGCAGGCGGGCATTCGGGTAGCGGAAGGGCAAAAGGCCTTATCATGGGCGCCCGCGGCGAGGTGGTGCAGGACGACGGCGCACAGCGGGGTTGCGCCCGGGCCGGCGCTGCTTCAATGTCGAGAGGATGGGCAACGTGTCGGCAGCGATCTTCCACCGCGTCGCGATCGTCAACCGGGGCGAACCGGCCATGCGGCTGATCAACGCGGTCCGGGAGTGGAACGCCGAGGGGCGCCCGCCGCTGCGGCTCATCGCCGTGTACACCGCCGCCGACCGGCACGCGATGTTCGTCCGCGAGGCCGACGAGGCGGTGCTGATCGGCCCGGCGGACGCCGATGCCGCGTTCGGGTCCAGCCCCTATCTCGACTATGCCGAGCTGGAGCGCGCGTTGCGGGAGTGCCGGGCCGACGCGGTGTGGCCGGGCTGGGGGTTCGTCTCGGAGAAGGCCGAGTTCGTTGAGCTGTGTGACCGGCTGGGGATCACGTTCATCGGTCCGTCCGCCGAGGTCATGCGCAGACTCGGCGACAAGATCGAATCAAAGCGGCTGGCCGAGCAGGTCGGCGTGCCGCTCGCGCCGTGGAGCGGCGGCCCGGTGGCCGACCTGGAGCAGGCCCGGGCTCAGGCCGAGAAGATCGGCTACCCGCTGATGGTGAAGGCCACCGCCGGCGGCGGGGGGCGCGGTATCCGGCTGGTCGACTCCCCCGAGCAGCTCGATGAGGCCTTCGAGCGCGCGAGCTCGGAGGCCGCGCGGACGGCCGGGGACGCCACCGTGTTCCTCGAGCGGGCGATCCGCGGCGGCCGGCACGTCGAGGTGCAGGTCGTCGCCGACGCCGGCGGCACCGTGTGGACGCTGGGCGTCCGGGACTGCAGCGTGCAGCGGCGAAATCAGAAGGTGATCGAGGAATCCGCGTCAACGGCACTGGATCGCCGTCACGAGCAGCTGCTCAGGGCCAAGGCCGCCGAGCTGGCCCAGGCCGCCGGCTACGTCAACGCCGGGACCGTGGAGTTCCTCTACGAGCCCGCCGAGCAGCTGCTCTCGTTCCTCGAGGTCAACACCCGGCTGCAGGTCGAGCACCCGGTCACCGAGGTGACCACCGGCATCGACATCGTCAAGCTGCAACTGCACATCGCCGCCGGCGGCCTGCTGTCGGACGTCGCGGCCGGGCCGCCGCCGGTCAGCGGCCACGCCATCGAGGCCCGGCTGACGGCCGAGGACCCGGACCGCGGCTTCGCGCCCGCGCCGGGCGAGATCGAGCACCTGGCCCTGCCCGCGGGACCGGGCATCCGCGTCGACACCGGCGTGGCTGCCGGAGACGTCATCCCGCCGCAGTTCGACTCCATGATCGCCAAGGTGATCGCCTGGGGCCGGGACCGCGGCGAGGCGCGGGCCCGCCTGTCGCGCGCGCTCAAGCAGACGGCGACGGTGATCCGCGGCGGCACGACCAATAAGGCCTTCCTGCTCGACCTGCTCGACCGGCCGGCCTTCATCCGCGGCGAGGTGGACACGACCTGGCTCGACACGATGATGGCCGACGGCTACACGCCGCCGCGGCGGCTCGACGTGGCCCTGCTGGCCACGGCCGTGGAGGCGTACGACGCGCACGAGCAGCGCCAGCAGCGCCGGCTGTTCGCATCCGCCGAGCGCGGGCGGCCCGAGGTCAGCCATGAGACCTGGCACCAGGCCGACGTCCGGGTCGGCCGGGCTGCATACCGGCTGCGGGTGTCCCGGTGCCGCGCCACCCGGTACCGCGTGGAACTCGACGGGGTGGCGGTGGACGTGGACGTCGACCGCCCCGGCCGGTTCGAGCGGCTGCTCCGGGTGGGCGGCCGGGCCTTCAGCGTGCTGTCGGTCGCCCAGGGCACTGACTACCTGATCGAGGTCGACGGCGCGGTGCACCGGCTGTCCGGCGGCGAGGCAGGCCTGGTCCGCGCCCCGGCGGCTGCCATGGTGGTCGCGATCCCGGTCCAGGCCGGCGACGAGGTTGCGGAGGGCGACGTCGTCGCCGTCGTGGAGAGCATGAAGCTGGAAACGGCGCTGCACGCTCCGGCTTCGGGCCGGGTCGCCGAGGTCCTCGCCGACGTCAACACGCAGGTCGAGGCCGGCACCAAGCTGGTCAGGATCGAGCCCGATCCGGGCCAGGACGCCGACGGGGAGCCGGAGCCGGGCGAGCGAGCCAGCCTGAGCGCGCTGGGCGGAGTACCCGTGGCGGACCAGGTGGACGTGCCCCCGGCCGTGGCCGCGGCCGACGCGCTCACGGCGCTGCGCTCGCTGGTGCTCGGCTTCGACGTCGACGGGCACGAGGCGAGCCAGTTCCTGCAGAGCCTGTCGGCGGCGCGGGCCACCCTGCCCGCCGACGACCCGCGGCTGCTCGCGGGCGAGACCGAGATCCTGCAGATCTTCGCCGACCTGAGCGCGCTGTCCCGCAACCGCCGGGTGACCGACGAGGCCGACCCCGACGAGGAGACCGCGGCCGACGCCGATGCCGCGCGCAACCCGCAGGAGTACTTCTACGCCTACCTGCGCTCCCGGGACGCCGACACCGAGAACCTGCCCGAGTCGTTCCGGATCAAGCTGCGCCGGGCGCTGGCCCACTACGGGGTGGCCGACCTCGAGCCGTCACCCGGGCTGGAGCCCGCCCTGTACCAGATATTCCTGGCCCACCGCCGTGCGGCCGCCGCTGTGCCGGTGGTGGCGGAGCTGCTGCGGTGGCGGCTGCGCGACCCGGCGTCGATGCCCGAGGACGCCCGCGACGGCTACGGGCGGGTCATCGACCAGCTCGTAGCGGCCACCCAGGTGCGCCACCCGGCCATCGGCGACCTGGCCCGGCAGGTCCGGTACCGCTGCTTCAATGCCCCTCTGATCGCCCAGGAGCGGGCCCGGGCGCAGCAGCAGGTCCGTGCGGAACTCGACCGCCTCTCCCCCGACCCCGAGGTCAGGGCCGCCCAGATCGATGCCATCGTCGCCTCGGGCGAGCCGATCCTCGGCGTGTTCGCCGAACGGCATCACGCGGTCATGCTCGAGGTGATGACCCGGCGGTACTACCAGATCAGGTCGCTGCAGCAGGTCCGGCTGTCCGAGCGGGGCGGCCGCCCGGTGCTGACCGCCCGGTACGACCACGACGGGCAGAAATACATGGTCATCGCGACCGTGGCCCGGCGGATCGACAGCGCCGCCGGGACCGACCTGCGCCAGCTCGTGGATTCGCTGCCGACCGGCACGATCGTGCTCATCGACCTCTACGTCACCTCCGAGACCTCCGAGGACGAGAGCGGCGGCCCGGGGGCCCGGGCCGCGCGGATCCGGGACAAAGTTGGGGTCATTCCGCCCGCGGTCCGGCGGGTCGCGGTCGCCGTGCGCAGACCCGAGGGCATGGACGGGGACGAGCCCGCCTGGTTCACCTTCTGCGGCGACCCGGAAACCGGGGAGCCGGCCGAGGACCGGACCCAGCGCGGCCTGCACCCGATGGTCGCCGAGCGGCTGGGCCTGTGGCGGCTGTCGGCGTTCGAGCTGACCCGGCTGCCCGCTGCCACCGACGTGCACCTGTTCCGCGTGCAAGGCCGCAACGTCCCCGCCGACCAGCGGCTCATTGCCCTGGCCGACGTCCGGGACCTGACCATCCTGCGTGACGAGCAGGGCCGGATCCGGGGCGTACCGCAGATCGAGCGCACGCTCGACGCCTGCCTGGACAGCCTGCGCTCGGCCCGCTCCGCCGACCCCGCCCTGGCCAGGCTGGACTGGAACCGGGTGCAGCTCTACATCTGGCCGGTCGTGGACGTCCCGGTCACCGACCTGGACCCGATCGTCGGGTCCTTCGCCCCGCGCACGGCCGCGCTGGGCCTGGAGCAGGTCGTGGTGCAGTTCCGGCTGGCCGATCCCGACGCGCCCGCCGCACCGGACGCCCAGCCGCACGAGCTGATGCTGCGGATGTCCCGCCCGCCGGGCGCCGGGCTGACCGTCCGCATCACCGACCCGCCGACGTGGCCGCTGAGCGAGATGGACTCCTACACCCAGAAGGTGATCCGGGCCCGCCGCCGCGGCGCTGTCTACCCGTACGAGCTGATCCCGATGATCGTGCGCTCACCCGAGCGGGACGGGACGCCCGGCACGTTCACCGAGTACGACCTGGACGACGCGGGCGCCCCGGTGCCGGTCGACCGGGCGCCGGGGTCGAACACCGCGAGCCTGGTGCTCGGCGTGGTCACCGTGGCGACGCGGCGGTACCCGGAGGGGATCCGCCGGGTGGTGCTGCTGGGCGACCCGACCCGCGCGCTGGGCGCGCTGGCCGAGCCGGAATGCCGCCGGGTACTCGCCGCCCTGGACCTGGCCCGCCGCCTGCACGCTCCGCTGGAGTGGTTCGCGCTCTCCTCGGGCGCGAAGATCGCGATGGATTCCGGCACCGAGGCCATGGACTGGATCTCCCGGGTGCTGCGCGGCCTGGTCGAGTTCACCCAGGACGGCGGCGAGGTCAACATCGTGGTCGCCGGCATCAACGTCGGCGCCCAGCCGTACTGGAACGCCGAAGCCACGATGCTCATGCACACCAAGGGCATCCTGATCATGACCCCGGACTCGGCGATGGTGCTCACCGGCAAGCAGTCCCTCGACTACTCCGGCGGGGTTTCCGCGGACGACAACTTCGGCATCGGCGGCTACGACCGGATCATGGGCCCGAACGGCCAGGCCCAGTACTGGGCACCGGACCTGTCCGGAGCGGTCGACGTGCTGCTGGCCCACTACGAGCACACCTATGTCGCGCCCGGCGAGCGCTTCCCCCGCCCGGCCCTGACCACCGACCCGGCCGACCGGGACATCTCCGCGTCGCCGCACGCGGGGCCGGGCTGCGACTTCACGGTCCTCGGCGAGGTCTTCGATCCCGCGGTCAACGGCGACCGCAAGCGGCCGTTCGACATACGGTCGCTGCTGCGCGGCGTGGCCGACGCTGACCATCCGCCGCTCGAGCGCTGGCCGGACATGCACGACGCGGAATCGGTTGTGGTGCACGACGCGCACCTCGGCGGGCAGCCGGTCACGCTGATCGGAATCGAGTCCCGGCCGCTGCCCCGGCGCGGGCAGTTCCCGGTCGACGGCCCGTCGCAGTGGACCGCCGGGACGCTGTTCCCCCGCTCGTCCAAGAAGATGGCGCGGGCGATCAACGCGGCCAGCGGGAACCGCCCGCTCGTCGTGCTCGCCAACCTGTCGGGCTTTGACGGCTCCCCCGAGTCCATGCGCCGCCTGCAGCTCGAATACGGCGCCGAGATCGGCCGCGCGGTCGTCAACTTCGACGGCCCGATCGTGTTCTGCGTGGTCTCCCGCTATCACGGCGGTGCGTTCGTGGTGTTCTCCGAGACGCTGAACGACAACATGGAGATCGCCGCCGTCGAGGGCTCCTACGCCTCGGTGATCGGCGGCGCGCCCGCCGCCGCTGTCGTGCTCGCCGCCGAGGTCAACAAGCGCACCGCCGCCGACTCCCGGGTCACCGGCCTGCAGGCCGAGCTCGCCCAGGCCGCCGCGGACGGCTCGGACGCCGACGCCGCCCAGCTGCGCGCCAGGCTGGCCTCCGTCCGGGCCACCGTCCACGCGGAGAAGCTGGGCCAGATCGCCGACGAGTTCGACAACGTGCACAGCATCGAGCGGGCCCGCAGCGTGGGCTCGGTCGACACGATCGTCCCGCCCGCCCGGCTGCGCCCCTACCTCATCGACGCCGTCCAGCGAGGCATGCGCCGCACACCCGACCGAGCCCCGGACGACGCAGATGGCGGGGGCGGGGGTTCCGTCAGCTAACGCGCCCTCCGCCGGATTTCAGGTCGGCACCCCGGGGCCGACCGGGTGCGGTACGGCGCTGGCCGAACTGGTTTCCTCGGCTGGGACTGTGCCGGCCACGGGCTGTAGCGGCAGCCAGATGGTCACGGCCGCGCCCCCGGCCGGGCCCCGCGCGGCGGTGACCCGGCCACCGTGGGCCTCGGCGATCGCGCGCACGATCGACAGGCCGAGGCCGAAGTTGTGCGCGCTGTCCCGCTGCGGGCCCGCCCCTTCGAACCGGTCGAACACCGACTCCAGCTGGCCGTCGGGGATGCCCGGCCCGCAATCGGCGACCGTGACCGCCGCCTCACTGCCGTGACCGTGCACGGACAGCTCGATCGGGTCACCCTCGCGGGTGAACCTGACGGCGTTGTCCAGCACCGCATCGAGAGCGATCGCCAGCCGGTCGGGATCGGCGAACACGGTCACCTCGTCGCGGTCGCCACGCAGCCAGCGCCGCGGGACCGCCTCCCAGCGGCGCAGCGCATCGTCGGCGATCTGCACCAGCCGCGTCGGCGTCGGCCTCGCCAGGTCGTGCCGCTCGGCCGTGGCGAGCAGCAGCAGCCGGTCGACCAGCCTGCGCAGCCGCCCCAGTTCGTCGACCACGATCGAGGCGTCCGATGACGCGTCTGGGTCGGCGGCGTCAGGGGCGGACATGGGCAGCAGCTCGGCGTGGGCCAGTGCGACCGTGATCGGAGTGCGCAGCTCATGGGAGGCGTTCTGCACGAACGCGCGCTGCCGCTCGAGCAGGTCGGCGTTGTGCCGCGACACCTCATCGAGCGCGGCCATGGCCGCCTTGCGGCGGTTGGTGTGCCGGGTTATCGCGAACAGCAGCACCACCATCACCGGCAGCTCGATCAGCTCGTCGTAAGGAGCCAGCGCCCGGATCCTGGCGTCCACGAACAGCAGCGCGGCCCCGGCCATCACCGGCACGAGCAGCCACCAGGTCATGGCGCGGGTGGCGGTCCGGTAGCCCAGGCCGTAGAGCAGCAGCAGGCTGATCCAGGTGAAGTGATAGGGCAGCATGGACCACGACGGCATAAGGATCATCCAGGCCAGGTTGCCTATCGCGAAGGCGGTCCAGGCGACCTCAGGCCAGCGCGAGGCCCACAGCCGCTCCGCCAGCGGGCGGCTCTCAACCTGGGCCGACACAGTATCCCTCACCGCGCACGGTCGTGATCACATCCGGGCCGAGCCGGGAGCGCAGCCGCCGCACGTACACGTCGACCACGTTGGACACGGAGTCCGTCGCACCGCCCCAGACATGGTCCAGCAGGTCGTCCTTGGAGACCACTGCGCCCGGCCGATGCATCAGCTCCCACAGCAGCTGGAACTCCCTGCTCGTCAGCGGCACTGGGCCCGCACCAGTGTCGGCCTGGCGGTGCAGCAGGTCGAGCGTCAGCCCTCGGCAGCAAAGCACCGGCGGGCCTGGGCGCGCTGCGGCGCGCAGCCGGGCCTGCACGCGCGCCACCAGCTCACCGACGTGGAACGGCTTGGGCACGTAGTCGTCGGCGCCGAGACCGAGGCTCGCCATCTTCGACTCCGGGTCGCTCAGGCAGGACAGCACGAGTACGGCCTGGTCAGGCCGTTGGCGCATGATCTCCCGCAGCGCGCTGAACCCGTCCTGGCCGGGCATCAGCAGGTCCAGGATCACGAGGTCGTAGGACCCGGACACGGTCCTGGCGACGGCGTCCGCGCCGTCGGCCACAGCGTCCGCCGCGATGCCGCGGGCACGCAGGATCCGGGCCAGCACCAGCCGGATCCTCTCCTCGTCGTCGACGATCAGCACCCGGTGACGGAGGGCGGCGGGGTGGAACGCCCGGGATCCAGTCATGGCGGCTTCCGTCGGGATCACCTCAAGCGGTCAGCTGGCTGTTGTGCGCACGACACGGAGCAGTGGCGCCCGGCGGTGCGGCGGTCCGCTGCATGCCTGCACTTTGCGCCCACAGCGCGACGCCCCGAACGGCCGTGTCCGATTCGTTACATGACAGTCTTGTCATATTTTGCGATGTCTTTACCGAATCAGCCTTTGACTAGGCCCGAGTGGTGAGGGCTCCCCTTACCCGCGCGAACGATTGGACGGACTGCCCTGGGCCGCCAAAGCGTAGCCGCAAGTCCTCGCGACTGTCGGCTGCCCAGCGCAGCCGCACGAGCCGCACGATGCGAAGAGGCGAGGTGATGGCTGGTGTCGGTGCTCGCCCGCGCGGTGACCCTGCTGGTGGCGTTCCTCGCGGTGGTTGGCGGCATTTTCTTCGTCGTGGTCCATATCCTGCTGGCCGAGCCGCCCACGGTGGACTTCACCGCGGGCCATGTGGCGGGCCAGCCGGTGAACATGACGATCATGGCCGATCCGGTCAACGACGTGTCGAATCACCCGGACTGGGTCTCCTATTTCGTGCGAAGCCCGCGGTCCGGCAAATGGGTGCACACGACGATCTGGCAGCTGCCCGCGCACACGCGGATCAACGTGACCGCATATCAGTTCGACACGTGCGACCCGCTGCGCAACCAGTTCAACGGGCGGGTGTCCGGCACGGTCGGCAATGTGATGTCGGTCAGCGGGGAAGCGGATGGGGTTAACGGGAAGGGCATCTCGGTGGTGAATTCGAACACCACGTGCGGTGTTGCCCATACGTTCAGCGTTCCCGAGCTTGGCATCAACGTCCCGCTTGGCGGGGAGACGTACACGGGCAAGAACGAATGCACTCAGGGGCCGTGTGCGATCTCTACTGCGCATACGACGACCACGTTCAGCTTCATCACCCCCGCGCCCGGTGACTACCGCTGGCAGTGCTTCATCCCCTGCGGCCTGGCCAGCGTGGACGGCAACGGGCACGCGATGTCGACGATCGGTTTCATGACCGGCTACCTGGACGTGGTGTCCTGATGGCCGCCGCCCAGCAGGCCGCCGGTCCCCCGGCAGGCCCGGCCGAGCCGAACCACGGGCTGCGGGTCTTGCTGATCTGGCTGCCCCTGGCCCTGGCCGCTGATCTTGTGATCTGGTTCGTGTGGGGGCCGCACCTGCCGCCCGGTGACATGTCCAGTTCGGCGGCTAACCAGCAGTTCGACATCAGGGTGATGTCGGTGATGGCCGCCCCGGTCATGCTGGCCGTGCTCGTCTACTCCGGGTATTCCATGGTCACCTGGCGGACTAGGGACGGGGACGACGAGGACGGCCCGCCCATCGAGGGAAACACCAAGGTCCAGTTCTCCTGGATCGCCGTCACCTCGGTGATCGTGCTGGCGCTGTTCGTGTTCGGCACGGTCGAGCTGGTCTCGACGAGCGGCGCGGGCGCTGGCGAGGGGCCTTCGCCGATCTGGAAACCGGGCGGCAGGCCGCTGGTGGTCCAGGTCATTGCCCAGCAATGGCTGTTCACCTACCGGTATCCGCAGTACGGCGGGTTCGAGACGACCGACCTAGTGCTGCCCGTCGGCCAGGACGTCCAGTTCAACGTCACGTCGCTGGACGTGATCCACAGCTTCTGGGCCTACCAGCTCGGCGTGAAGGCCGACGCCAACCCGCAGGTCAACAATGTCGCCTATACCACCACCGAGCACACCGGCGGTGTCACCGTGCGATGCGCGGAGCTGTGTGGCCTGTGGCACGGCGCGATGTTCGACTACGGCCAGGTGGTGTCCGTCGCCGCGTTCCAGTCCTGGGCACACGCGACCGAGGCCAGGATGGCGAAGATCACCAGCACCCTCCCGCGGTACGCGCTTGTCTACTACCCGAATGAGATCGCCGGGCTGGCCAAGTTCTACTACGAAGCCGGCCTGCCCGGCGCGGGCGGAGGCTTCTACGGCAACCAGTACTACCCCAACGAGCCCTGAGCGCCCGCCCGTGAAGTGCCCGCCCGTGAAGTGCCCGCTCACGCAGGTCCGCCCGCTGAAGAGGTGACGGATGGCCATCGAGACACACCCCGAGAAGGCCCAGCATCCCGGCGGCGGGGAGCCGACCGGACCGCGGCGCGCCCGGCCCTGGTGGCTGCGCCCGGCCATCCACACGGCGTTCATCGGGGCCGTGGCCGGTTACCTGCTGGGTCACTGGCTGGGCAACGTGATCGCCTCCGGCTACCAGCAGGTGACCGAGGGCGACCTGAACGACCTGGCCATCGTTCTCGGCTACGCATTCGCCACGGTCGGCTGGCTGGCCGGGCTCGGCGTGTTCAACGACGTGCTGGTGCGGATGACCGGGCGTGAGGTACTTCCCAGCGAGGAGGATGCGGCGCCCACGGGGCTAGCCAGGTACTTCCGGTACTCGCTCGACCACAAGGTGGTCGGGGTGCAGTACCTGGTCGGCATGATCATCTACTTCTGCACCGCCGGCCTCTTCGCGATGGCGATCCGCGCCGAGCTGTTGTCGCCGACGTACCACCTGTTCAACGCCGGCACCTACATCGAGCTGGTGGGTGAGCACGGCACGATGATGATGATGCTGATGACCTCGGTCATCCTCGGCCCGTTCGGCAACTACTTCGTGCCGATCATGATCGGGTCCAAGCGGGTCGCGTTCCCCCGGATCGAGGCGCTGTCGTTCTGGCTCACCCCGTGCGCGTTCGTCATCCTGCTGTCCGGGCTGCTGATGGGCGGGTTCCCGTTCGGCTGGACCGGCTACGCGCCGCTGTCCATCCAGGCCACCGAGGGCGCCGACTCGTACGCGGTCGCGTTCGGCCTGATGGGCATCTCGATCATCCTGGCCGGGTTCAACATCATCACCACCGTCATCTGCTGCCGCGCGCCTGGCATGCGCTGGAGCCGGCTGCCCATGTTCGTGTGGTCGATGGTCGCAACCTCGTTCCTCATGGTCCTCGCCGCACCAGTGCTGGTTGGCGGCATGTACATGATGATCACCGACCGGACCGCGCAGACCGCGTTCTTCGTCCCTGACCTGGGCGGCAGCAGCTACCTGTACGAGAACCTGTTCTGGTTCTTCGGCCACCCCGAGGTATACATCCTGGCGCTGCCCGGGTTCGGCATCGTGTCAGAGATCATCCCGGTGTTCACGAGGAAGCCGCTGTTCGGCTACAAGACCGCGGCCGCGGGAATGATCGGGGTGACGCTGCTGAGCTTCTTCGTCTGGCAGCATCACCTGTTCGACTCCGGCATCAACCCGGACATGCGCCCGGTGTTCATGCTCACCACCGAGCTGATCTCGATCCCGACCGGATTCATCTACCTGGTCGCGCTCGGCACCTTCTGGAAAGCCAAGTTCAAGTTCACGGTGCCGATGCTGTTCGCGCTGGGGATGTACTTCAACTTCCTCATCGGCGGGATCTCCGGGGTGTTCCTCTCCGACGTCCCGGCGGACACCACCGAGCACGGCAGCTTCTTCGTGATGGCGCACTTCCATTACACGATCATGGGCGGGCTGATCTTCGCGTTCATGGCCGGCTGCTACTACTGGCTGCCGAAGATGATGGGCATCAAGCTCAACCAGACGCTGGGCAAGTGGCATTTCTGGACCATGTTCATCTTCTTCAACTCCACGTTCCTGCCGCTGTTCGCGGTCGGCATGGCAGGCCAGCCGCGCCGGGTGTTCGAGTACGCGCGGAACCTGGAGACCCTCAACGACTGGGTGTCGATCTCCGCGTTCTGCCTGGGCGGCTCGATCCTGATCTTCGTGATCAACTTCGTCTGGTCCACCGTGTTCGCCCGGGAGCGGGAAGTGGGGAACCCGTGGCGCTCCCGCGGCCTGGAATGGCAGATCCCCTCACCACCCCCGCCGGATAATTTCGCCCGCGTCCCGGTGGTGCTGTCAGGGCCGTATCTGTACGGCTTCAAGGACGCGCCACCGGTCGCGGACTTGAACCCGCCGGTCGGCGTGGTCAGCGCGGCGTACGCACCGGCGCCGACCGCGGAAGCGGAGGCATAGCCATGGCCGAGATCACTGCGCCGCCGCCCGATGGCCTGACCCGGGAGGCGGAGGAGGCAGGTTTCTACCACGAGACCGCGCTGAACGCGTCGTGGACCGGAGCCCGGCTGGCCGTGGGCGGCCTGTCGTTCGGGTTCGGCGCGTTCGTGTTCGCGTACTTCTACCTGCGGTCACTCAACTCGCACGGTTTGTGGCACCCTGCGGGCTTCAAGGGCCCGCAGCCGTGGGCGGGCGCAGTTGTCATGGGGCTGATCGTGGTCAGCGCCGCCATCCAGCTCGTGGCGCTGCAGCGGATCAAGGCCGGGCACAAGGGTGCCTGGCAGGGCGGGGGCGCGGTGGCGCTCGTGCTCGGCCTGGGCGCGATCGGCCTTCAGGTCTGGGAACTGCTGAACCTGCCCTTCTACCCGGGCAGCGCGGGGTTCGCCAGCGTCTTCGTGGGAACCACACCGGTCTTCCTCGTGGTCGTATTTGGCGCGATGGTCTGGCTGGAGATCCTTATCGCCCGGGCGGCCAGGATCCCGGCGATCTCGTTCGTCGAGCAGCCGCCCACCTACGCCGAAGCATTCTCCGTGCAGCGCTTCCAGGCCTCGCTGAGCGCGTTCACCGTGGTCTGGAACTATCTCGCGGTGATCGCGATCCTGTTCTGGGTGCTGTTTTACCTGGTGGCCTGACCGAAGGAGGCGCGGTCAGCCGAGCGCGTAGCCAGATGCTGACCAGCAAGCCGATTCGCAGGAGGAGGCTGGAGTGCCTGGAGTAATTGCCGCAGCGACGGGATCTGACTGGAACGCTGCCGGATCCCTCTTGACTTTCTACTTCCCCGTCGGGCTCTTCGTGATCGTCGCCGGAACCTTGTACCTGCTCCTCAGCAGGCCACACCAGAGGGTTCCTGCCTACCGCGGCCCAGCAGCCGGGCACGCCGGGACCGACGACGCAGCAACTGGAACAGCAGCCGCGGCTGGCCAGGACGTGCGGGGTGACGGGCGGGGCGTCGGCTTGCGGCCCGAGGCCGACCCGGCCGGGGAGAGCACGGAGGGCGGCGAGTGACGCATCCCCTCGAAACCGATTATTCCGGCGCTACGAGCCCGGTGGTGAGAGTCTGGCCTGCTGAATGGTCGGTTCGAACAGTTCAATCGGGTTGCCGGAGGGGTCCTCGAGCAGGATCTGCTTGCCGCCAACGCCGGAGACGATGTCGTTGCGGAAATGCGCGCCGTGCTCGCGGAGCGTCCGGACCAGGTCCTCCAGGTTGGTGACCTCGAGGCTGAACCTGTTCCAGCCTCCCGGTGCGGGCAGCGTGCCGTCCGGCATCGCCTGGCCGCCCCCGGGACCGCCGCCAGGTGCGCTGAGCACGAGCCGCAGATCGCCGCGCGACAGCATGGCGAAGCTGGGGGCCGGGTGCATGTCCTCGCGGAAGCCCAGGTGGCGGCAGTAGAAGTCGATCGCCTCGCCGACATCGCTCACGATGTAGCGGACGCTGACGGTCGTCATGGGCACGCTCCTCTACTACGATCTACTTGTGAAACGCAGACGTTCCATAGCGATACGTTAACGTTTTATAGGGTCGCTGGCGAGGCGTCGCCCGACTAAGGCAGGCGGAGGTGGCATCGATCGCGAACACCGAGCAGCGAGGCGCGACGGTGGATCCCAGGATCGAGCGCACCCGCCGGGTTGTCCGCCAGGCCGCCCTCGACGAACTCGGCGAAGCGGGTTACGGGTCGTTCACGATCGAGTCGGTCGCGGCCCGTGCGGGCGTGGGCAAGTCGACGATCTACCGGCATTGGCCAGACAAGCTCGCCCTGATCGCCGATGCGTTCGAGGCATCGCACGAGACGATGGTCCCGGACACGCAGACCGGGACTGCCCGGGAGCGAACCGAACGGCTCGTGCGGCATGTCGCCGAAGTTGCCGTCGACTCCACCTTCTCGCGATGCATCCCCGCGCTGATCGAGGGAGCCACTCGCGACCCGCGGCTGCGGGAGTTTCACCACCGCTACTCCGCTGAGCGCCGCCACAGCCTGGTCACGGTTATCGAAGAGGGCATCGCTGGCGGCGAGTTCGTCACTGATACTGACGTCGAGCTCGCCGCCACGGCCCTGCTCGGGGCCATCTTCTACGGCCGCCTGATGGCCGCCGAGTCGTTCGAGCCCGGCCGCGCCAGCGACCTCGTCAGCGCCCTCCTGCGCCAGCCGGCGGCCGAGCAGCAGGCGACCGCGGACAGCCAGTCCCACCAGGCGGTGCCGATCGGCACGGTCGAGTCGCCGCTGGCAGAGTTGGCGCAAGCGCCCAGCCAGGGTAACGAGGGCGCTCCGCCCGCCTGGCTTGTCTTCGAGCCTGCGGTCAACGAAGCGATACGCGATCTGCACGTCGGCCAGCAGATCATCGTGCTCACCTGGCTTGACCAGGCCCGCCGGAACGAACTCCGCACCAGTCCGCGAGGCGACCCCGACAGGCCGCTGCTGGGCGTGTTCAGCACCCGATCACCGAACCGGCCAAACCCGATCGGCCTGCACCGCGTTCAGATCCTTGCCATTGCGGGCCTGCGCATTCTCGTAAGTGACCTCGAAGTCCTCGACGGAACGCCGATCCTCGACGTGAAGCCAGTCCTGGACCCGGCCGCAGAGCGATAGGCCCAGGTCGGCCACGTGGACCGGTCCCAGCAGGCCGCCCGAACCAGGCAAGTGCCCGCGGCTGGGCCCCTACCTCATCGACGCCGTCCAGCGAGGCATGAGCCGCACACCCGGCCGAGCCCCGAACGACGCAGATGGCGGGGATCCCTAACGAATAACGCGATAGTCGACGAGCAGATAGCCAGTCGGCGAGATCTCGCTTCGGATCGATTCGAGCTGAATCGATGGCAAGCCGTCGAGGAGTCGTCGTCCACGGCCGGCGATCCTCGGCGCTATCACGAGCCTGAGTTCGTCGACAACGTCGGCGGCGAGCAGCGCCTGCGCGACCGAGATGCTTGCGTGGACGCCCACATCGCCGCCGGGCTGCTGCTTGAGATCCCGGACGAATTCGACCAGCCCGCCGTCGGGCACCGTCGAATGGGCCCAATCTCGGTCGAGGGGCGTCGATGTCGCGACATACTTCGTGACCCCGTTGATGAATGTCGCGAATGGCTGGATCTGGCTGCTCGGCCAGAACTGCGCCCACTCGGCGTAGCTACGGCGGCCGAGAATGACTGCGTCCTGTGTCGCGATCACAGCGGCAAGGTTGGCGTCCATCGCGTCGTCCCAGTCGGCGAAGAAACTGTCTGGGTCCTCGGCAACCCCGTCGAGGGACAACAACTCGTACACGACGATCTTTCGCACGCCCTGCACCTCCGATTGATCTCGATGCGACTAGTTGACTGATCAAGCCGCCGAAACTCATCGCTGCGACACCAGCCAAGGTCAGGCGCGCGCGGTAGCCACTGTCTGGCCGCGTGCTGTCAGCGGGAATCGCTCGAGCCGCGCGCGTACCTCATCGGCTGGCTCCACAGCGCCGAACAGCTCTGTTCCGGGCTCGAACCGGGCACCCTCGGCCAGCGGGCCGGCCAGGGCGGGGTCGAAGCCGAGCGCGTCCACGAGCACGGCGACGTCCTCGAGGTCGGCGTTGTCGTCGCCGGCGATGGCGATGGCCACGCGCTCCGCCGAGCCTGCCGGGCGGGCCCGGTCCTCCAGGTCGTGATACCCGAGATGGTTGAAGGCCTTGACCACTCGGGAGCCGGGCAGAAAGGCCTGGACAACCTGGCTCGACGAGGTGCGCGGGTCGGTGAGATCGTCTCGGATTCCGTCGGTCTCCCACCAGTAGTTCATGGCATCGATGACGAGCTTCCCGCGCAGCGCCCCGGCGGGGATGCTGCGGTATTTGCCCAGCGGCAGGGCCAGGATCACCGCATCGGCTTCTTCGGCCGCGTCGTTCGCGGCGGTCGCGATCGCGCCGGGCGCGAGGATCTCTATGGTAAGGCGGATCGCATCCGGGGCGCCCGAGCCGGCGATCAGCACGCGGTATCCGGCGGCCACGGCGAGCCGGGCCAGCACCGTTCCAACCTTGCCAGCTCCCAGAATGCCGATCGTGCGGATCATCGGCCTCACCCGGCCACAAGCTCGCGCACCATCGGCACGACCTTTGTCCCGTACAGCTCGACCGCGCGGAGCCGGGCACTGACGGGCTGCGAGCCCGAGGTGTAGATGAGATCGAAGCGACCCACGCCGAGGTCGGTCACCGCGGCCGCGATCCGGCGGGCGACGGTCTCTGGCGAGCCGATGTACAGCGAACCGTGCTCCACGTCGGCGTCGAAGTCCGCGCGCCGGACCGGCGGCCAGCCGCGCAGCGCGCCGATGCGGTCACGGATGATCCGGTAACGCGGCCAGAACAGCTCTCTGGCCTCCTCGTCGGTGTCGGCAATGAAGCCAGGCGAATGCATCCCGACCGGATGCGCGGTCGTTCCGAACTGCTCGGTCGCACGCTGGTACAGCTCGACGTACGGCCGGAACCGGTGCGCCGGGCCACCGATGATCGCGAGCATGAGCGGCAGACCGTACCGGGCGGTCCGGATCACCGACTGCGGTGAGCCGCCCACTCCAACCCAGGTATCAAGCCTGCCCGACTCGGTCTTCGGGAACACGTCCGCCTGCTCAAGCGGCGCTCGCACGGTTCCTTGCCAGGTGACCGGCTTCTCGTCGAGCAGCTGCACGAAGAGCTCGAGCTTTTCCTCGAACAGCTTGTCGTAGTCCTTGAGGTCGTAACCGAACAGCGGGAACGACTCGGTGAACGAGCCGCGCCCCAGGATCACCTGGGCCCGGCCCTGCGAGAGCGCGTCGACGGTCGCGAACCGCTGGAACACCCGGACCGGGTCGTCTGAGCTCAGCACGGTCACGCCGGAGGCGAGGCGGATGCGCGAGGTCCGGGTGGCGACGCCGGCCAGGACCGTCTCTGGCGCGGATATCGAGAACTCGGAGCGGTGGTGCTCGCCGACTGCGATGACATCGACGCCGAGCTCATCGGCCAGCACCGCCTCCTCGACGACTTGCCGAATCGCCGCGCCGTACGACAACAGCGATCCCGAGTCGTCCTCGGGCACGTCGCCGAAGGTGTCAAGACCGAATACCAGGTCGTCCATCGGGCTTACCTCCAGTTATTGACGTGTCAATTATGGCTCGATATGATTGACGTGTCAACTACAGGAGGTCTCGGATGGCGAACGACGCGCGGCGTCCCTCGGGACGGCTCCTCCCGCAGGCCGGTGAACTGCAGGTCTGGCGGGAATTCATCGAGGCCTTCGAGGAGCTGCGGTCCGAGGTCGCCTCCCGGCTACTGGCCGAGACAGCACTGTCAGCCGGGGACTACGTGATACTGCTCGCTCTCAGCGAGGCGGCCGGCGAGCGGCTGCGGTCGTCTCAGCTCGCCGAGGCTGTGGCCTGGGAACGCAGCCGCCTGTCCCACCATCTTGGCCGTATGGAGCGACGGGGTCTCATCCGTCGCGAGGAGTGCCTGGCCGACAGCCGGGGCGCTGAGGTCGTGCTGACAACTGACGGTGCTGCCGCTTTCCGTCACGCGACCGTCCCCCATCTGCGCGCCGTCCGGGAACTCTTCGTCGACGCGTTCGCCCCCGATCAGCTCGACACCATCGCGTCCATCGCGTCAACGCTGCGCGCGCACCTGCGCTCTATCAACTAGGCAGGACTACCCTCCAGGCGCCTGCCGGTGGTGTGTCGTCAGGCGTCAGCGGCCGTGGCTGGCAGCGCCCAGGGCGAAGGCCAGGAGGGACGAGGCTGTGTAGTCGTCGGCGGGCTCGACCGACGGCCAGCTGACCACGTTGTCCTCGTAGCCGGCGGCGGCGTTGTTGAACGGCTTGTAGTGGCCGGAGCTGCAGGCCTTCATGCCGCTGACGGTGCCGAGGCCGACGAAGTTGGCCGGGCTGCTCGGGCCGTCCGTGGTTGCGCCGAGCTGGATGTTGCCTTTGCCGTTCAGCGAGCCGGCCAGGTTCGCGATCTCGCTCTGCATGCAGTGCGGGAACGTGTCGCCGGCCCCGACGACGAACGAGCTGCCCCACGCGTTCGCGCCGAGCGCGAAGTTCAGCTGCTGCTGCGCGAACGCCTGGTAGGCGTCCGAGCCGCCGTACCGCTGGTACAGCGCGTCGGTGATGTACAGGCCGAAGGCGTGCGGCGTGGCGTCGCTGTTGCCAAGGTCGGTGCCGAGCTGGAACGGGTCGCCCCGGGCCCAGTCTTCCCCGACGCTGAGCTGGGCTGCCATGTCATTGAGGAGCGCACTTGGAGCAATCACCGGCGGGAACGGCGCGTGGCGCATGGCCTGGAGCAATTCGGCCTCGGCGATCGCGCCGTTGTCGTACAGGTTGAGCGTGTCGCCGCCCACCGGGTGGCCCTGCGCGATGTACTGGTTCGCCCAGTAGGCGGCGACCTGCAGGTCGTTATGCAGCTGCCCGGCGGGAACGTGGAGCGCCTCGTCGGCCAGTGCGATCTCCGCGGCGCCCCAGAGCATGTCACTCTTCCACTCGGTGCCCGGGTAGTAGTCGTTCGGGAACGTGGTGACGAGCTGGCCGACGTCGGTGGTCTTGGCCATCGCGTAGATCCCGCGCGCGAGCGACAGCAGGTGCTCGGCACTGGCCCGGCTGGTCCGCGCCGAAAGCTGGGCGCCGAGCGCGAAGTCCGCGGCGAACCGCCCGGCGAAGTCCGGGTCGATCGGCTTGCCCGGCGCAGCGGCCTCGAACACCGGCCGGTACTTGACGTAGTGGGCGGTGGGGCCGGGGTTGCCGCCGGGCTTGACGTCCATGTGGTCCTCTGCCTGCGGCAGGAACCAGAAGTTGTAGTCGCCCTGAATCGTGTTGCTGGCGTTGCCGTTCCCGATGCCGACCTGGATGTACAGCACCTTCTTGGCGGGGTTCCACAGCTTCTGCAGCCAGCTGAGGCCGAAGTCCGCCTCCGGCTGCAGCGTGCGGTACTCACTGGGGAAGTCGCGCGCCGCGATCAGCATCAGCCCATCGGTGTAGCTGGCCGTGTAGCCAAACTTCTCGTAGCCGCCGCCGGCGTCGAACCAGCCCCCGGACACGTTGACCGGGCCGGCGATCTTGGTCAGCTTGCCGAGCAGGTTGTCGTTGTCGTCGTAACGCGGGTCCTTGTAGACGTAGGCGCGGCGGTCGGTAAGGTTGGCCGGCTTGCGGTTCAGGACCGACGACACGACGTCGCCGCCGTCCCGCTCCGAGGTGTAGTAGCGCACGGCGTTGAGCACGAGCTGGTGATACAGCGCCGCCGACGAGGCGATCCGGAACGACGGGGACTGCGCGCGGGCCGACCCCAGGAGCTCGATGCGGTAACTGCCCAGGTGACACAGCCCGGAGAAGTTCAGCTGGTAGACCGCGCGGTAGTTCTTGTTCCACCGCCCGACGTCGTCGGTGGACCGGCCCCGGTACACGACGCCGTGGCTGCCGATCACCGCGAACCTGACGCTGCCCACCGGTCTGGGCAGCATGGCGAAGGCCACCTTCGAGCTCTTCGGTGTGTAGCCGACCTGGTTGACCCGGACGGCCGGCGCGGCGAGCTTGGTCGCGGCCGCCGCTCCCGCCGCGGGCACCGCGGTCGCCAGGGCCGCCGTCATGGCCAGCGTCGCCGCCGTGGCCAGCCATCGCGATCTTGCGTACCTCATAGCCGACCTCCCGCGTGGGGCGGTATCCACATTATTTAGGAAAGTTACCAAACAATATGGGAGTGCGCCATGTCGTACGGATAAGACCCACGCGGCCTCGTGCGGGCCCGCGTGCACCATCCGTGCGGGCAGGGCCGGCGCGGCCTCGGGTACGCCGCGGGGCCGTACTCCGAACCACCCGTGCGGTGTTCAGTCGATCCAGTACCGGCAGACCCGGGAGCCGTCCACGGCGCTGTCGACGACGTCGCCGAGCCGCCCGCCGCACGCCTCGATCACGGCTCTCGAGCCGACGTTGCTGTCTTCGCAGGTCACCAGCACCCGGTCAATCCCGATGGCGCGGGCGATGACGAGGCTCTGCCGCAGGATCTCGGTCGCGTAGCCGCGCCGCCGGTGCGCGGGAAGGACGCCGTAGCCGATGTGGCCGCCCTCTCGCTGCAAGTACTCGGTGAGCGCATGCCGGATGGACGACCGGCCGACGATCTCGCCCGCGACCTCGGCCACAAGGAACGTGCCGGGAACCCAGTCCGCGGGCAGGCCGACGCCGACCTGGTGCTCGGCCAGGGTCATGAGGTACGCGCTCCACGGCATTCCCGGCTCAAGGCCATGGCCGAAGGAGAATCCGTCTGCCGCCATCGCGGCGTGGCCGGCCCGGAACGCCGCCTCGTCGTCGGGCCGCAGCGGCCGCAGGCGAAGCGCCGGATTGGGGCCGCGCGCGGCGGGCGGGTCGGTGATCACCGGATCACGCTAACCGCCGATATACGGCCAGACCAGTGATTAACCGGCCGGTCCGGCTAGCTCGCCGAGATCGGCCGCGAGCGAGTCCGGGGCGCGCATCCGCCACGCGTCGCTGACCAGCTCGGTAAGCCGGGCGACGCCGACCGCTTCCAGCCGGAGCATCACCAGCGGCCAGCCGTCGTAGCCGGGTGCCGTGAAGAACAGGTCCGGCTCGCCCAGCAGCAGGGCCTGCTTCTCCGCCTCGTCGCCCACGTACAGCACCGCGATGTCGGTGCGGATCACCCGCGGCTTGCCCGGCAGGCGTTCGGGATAGGACCAGACGAAACCCCTGCCGTCCACCCGGAAGTCAAAGCCGTCGCAGTCGATCTCGACCACGTGCGGCAGGCCGAGCGCGAGGCGGCGCACGTCGTCTTCGTCAGCCATCCGCTCCCCCGCCGGATCGGTCCAGATGCATGCCGGACATGCTAGGCGCCAGCACCGACAGCCGGGCGGGCCCTAGCCGCCCATAATGGCCGCCCGCAAGTCGTGGTTGCGGGAAGCTTACAGCCGGGAATATCCCATCTTGGGCAGGCAGAGAACCGCGAGGAGGCGTTCCATGACACAGCCGTTGCGGCCCGACCCGGCCGACTTTCTCGGCCGCCTTGGCCGGCACTGGGGCTGGGCGCTGGCGTTCGGGATCATCACGGTGATCGCGGGCGTCGTCGCGCTGGCCTGGCCCGGGCCGACGCTGCTGGTGATCGCGATCCTGTTCGGCATCGAGCTGGTCTGGCTCGGCGTTTTCCGGTTCGTGGCGGCGTTCGGGCACGACGTGAACGCGGGCACCCGGATCCTCTATGCCCTGCTGGGTGTGCTGTCACTGATCATCGGCCTCTACGCGCTGCGGCACGTGTTCATCACGCTGCTGGCGCTGGCGCTGCTGCTGGGCATCTTCTGGACCGTCAACGGCGCCGTGGAGCTGTTCACGGCGCTGTCCCACTCGGAGGTGCCGCACCGTGCCTGGCTGATCTTCATGGGCATCCTCAGCATCGTCGCGGGCCTGATCCTGCTGGCGTATCCGGGGATATCGCTGCTGGTCCTGTACGTCATCGTGGGCATCTGGCTGCTCGTGTTCGGGTTCATGGAGATCAGCATCGCCTGGCAGATGCGCTCGGCCAGCCACCGGACGAGCGGGCGTGAGGCGCACGCGACCTGACTCAGGCGTCGCGGGTCATCATCCGCCAAGCCCCGATCACCGACCAGACAACGATCCAGCCGACGATCACCGAGATCATCGCCCAGGTCGGCATCGCCGGTATTTGGAGCGCGCCCCGGCCGCCGAACAACAGTCCGCCGGGGCCGGGACCGCCGCCGGTGGCGGGCGCGAGCGCGGCGGGGCGAAGCTGGTCCATCGCAATGCCGACGTCGAGCCGCTGGCCGTTGAGGAAATACGGGATCTGCACGCGGGCCAGGACCGGGGTCACGATGATCTCGAGTCCGATCAGCAGGATGGTCGACAGCGTGCGCTGCCCGGTGAGTGCGCCAAGGCCCAGCCCGACCAGGAAACCGATCGCGACCTCCAGTTCGAGCCACAGGCCGATCTTGAACATCTCGTTGGCCGCCGGGTTGAGCTCAGCGTCCTCGGCCGCGGTGTAGTTGGTGTACTCGGTGGTGATTCCCTGGGCCGTCGTCGGGCGTCCGGGGCCGGAGCCGGGGACGGGACTGGGCGCGAACGCTTGCGTCGCCTGCTGGGGATGCGCCGCGACCCAGGTCTGCAGCTGGGCCTGGTCAAACTGCGCCGGGATCGAGACACCGTTGCCCACGCTGACCGTCGACGGCTGTGGCACACCCTCGTAGGCCGTCACCAGGCAGACCATGCTGAACGCCAGGGCAACCGCCGGGATCAGGATCGCCAGGCCAGCCGGGATCCGGGCGAGATACAGCGCCAGGCGTGACCGGCCGGTGATCACCAGGTAGCGGAACACGCCGTCGTTCAGGTCTGTGGTCCCGGCAGCGGCGCCGACCACCGCGGCGATGATAAACCCGAACTCCGCCGTCAGATTGACGATGGCATCGAACGTGTCGGGGTCCCCGGCCGGCCCGTAGTGGGCCGGGTCGAACAGGTGGAACGCCAGCCGCAAGCCCAGGATCAGGACAGCGGGCCCGATCGTCATCACGGCGACCGTGATCATCAGGCCGCGGCGCTTGCGCAGTTCCAGATGCTTGGTGGCGATGAGCGGCCAGGTCGGCATCGAGGCGCCGAGGCGCCGTGCGATCGGCGTCCGGTCGAGCGGGACCGGGGATCGCTCTTCGGACAGCAGCGGCTCGGCCGCCGGTGCGGGGCTGGTCACGGTTGCTCTCCCAGTCGGGTCGTTACGGACAGGAACCAGTCCTCCAGCGAGGCGCGGATCTCCTGGAGGCCGTACACGGATATCCCCGCGCCGACCAGCCGCCGGTTGATGTCGGCGACCAGCTCGCGCGAGGCCGCGGCGGGCAGGGCGACCGTCAGCCCGGCGTCGGTCAGCGACGTCCCTGCGGCGATCCCGGCCTCGTCGATGAGCCGCGCGGCCCGCGCCGGGTCGGCGCAGTCCACCCGCACCGATGCCGCGCCAGCAGTACGGATGAGCTCGTCGATCGGGCCCTGGCGGATCACCCGGCCGCGGTCCACGATCGCGACCGCGTCGCAGGTGCGCTCCACCTCGTCCAGCAGGTGCGACGACAGCATCACGGTCCGGCCCTCGGCTGCCAGGCTCACGATCATTTCCCGCATCTGGTGCATGCCGGCCGGGTCGAGCCCGTTCATCGGCTCGTCCAGGATCAGCAGCTTCGGGTCACCGAGCAGGCAGGAGGCCACCCCGAGCCGCTGGCGCATGCCCATCGAGTACGAGGCGACCTTGTGGTCGGCGCGCTCGGTGAGCCCGACCCGCTCCAGCGACGGGGCGATCCGCTTGGCTGCGTCGCCGCCGCGCGCCGCGGCCAGCAGCCGCAGGTTGTCGCGCCCGGTCAGGTGCGCATGGAACCGGGGCTCGTCCACGATCGCGCCGACCCCGGCCAGCGCCTTGCTCCGCTCGGCCGGGACGGGTACCCCGAGCAACGACGTCGTGCCGCCGTTCGCGCGGGTCAGGCCGAGCAGGGTGCGGATCAGCGTGGTCTTGCCCGCGCCGTTCGGCCCGAGGTAGCCGAATGCGCTGCCGCGCGGGACGCGCAGCTCCACGCCGTTGACCGCGACGTTGCTGCCGAATCGCTTGGTCAGGCCGTCGGTCTCCACTGCCCAGCCCCCGGCCGGGCGCTCGAACGAGACGGCGGCGTGGCGGGCCGGGGACGGTGTGGTGCTCGTGTCTCCGGCCCGACCCACGCCGGGCGGCACGGCCGTGCTCACCGGCCTGGCCGGATCGGACAGCCCAGCCGGACCGGACGACCCGGCCGGGCTGGACAGCACTGGGGGCGCGGCCGACGGCTGCGATTGCCCCCGGCCCCACTCATCGTCGTGCTGCTCGGTTGGCCGACCGCGGCGCATGCGTGACACACCAAAGCCGATCGAGCCGAGCACGATCAGCGCGAGAAGGATTATCCCGAAGTGAACGCCCCCGCCCCCTTGCGGGACGTTCTTAGTTGCCGCCAAAGTAGCCAGGCCGAGCACATGATTTGCGTTCATGGCTGGTAATCGTGGTCGGCTGTTGGCCTGGTGTCATCGTGCGCGAGGATCGGTTATTGGTCATTCCCTGGTATGACCGCGCCGCGGGCGCTCACCTCGTGGTGACGAGGCCCAGCTCGTAGGCGAGGATCACCAGCTGGGTGCGGTCGCGCGCGCCGAGCTTGGTGAGGATCCGGCTCACGTGCGTCTTGGCTGTGGGCAGGCTGACGTGCAGCGTCTCGGCGAGCTCGGCGTTCGACAGCCCGTGGGCGACCAGCGACAGCACCTCCTGCTCGCGCTCGGTGAGCTCCTCCAGGCGCCGGTCGGCCTTGGACGGCGCCCGGGCGCGCCCGGTGAAGTGGGCGATGAGCCGGCGTGTCACGCTCGGCGCCAGGAGCGCGTCGCCCGCGGCGACGGTGCGGATCGCGCTGAGCAGCTCGTCCAGCGGGCGGCTCTTCAGCGCGAATCCGCTGGCGCCGGCGAGCAGCGCCTCGAAGACGTATTCGTCCAGGTCGAACGTGGTGAGGATGAGCACACGGGGCGCCGCGTCCCGGCCGGCGGTGATCTGCCTGGTCGCCTCGATCCCGTCCATGACCGGCATGCGCACGTCCATGACCACGACATCCGGCGTGAGCTCGGCCACGAGCTCGACCGCCCGCCGGCCGTTGCCTGCCCGGCCGACGACGGCCAGGTCGTCCTCGGCGTCGATTAGCGACGAGAACGCGGTGCGGAGCAGCTCCTGGTCGTCGACGACCAGAACGGTGATGGTCACGCCGCGCCTTCGAGCGGGATCTCGGCGAGCACGTGAAAACCCCGGCCAGGCAGTGGCTCCGCGACGAGCCAGCCGCCGAACGCGCCCGTCCGCTCGCGCATGCCGACGATCCCGTGCCCCAGGTCCGGGCCAGCGGCGGCGTCCGGCGATCCCACGTCGGCCGGCAGCCGCGCTGGCCCTCCGTCGTCGGTGACCTCGATGCGCACCGCCTGGTCCGACACGGCGAGGTCGACCGTGGCGCGGGCTCCCGGCGCATGCTTCACGACGTTGGTCAGCGCCTCCTGCACGACCCGGTAGATCGAGAGCTCGAGCGCCGGGGAGAGCTGGCGGTCGGCATCCGAGGTGCGCAGCTCAACCGGGGTGCCCGAGGCCTGCACGGTGTGCACGAGCTCCTTGAGGTCGACCAGCCGGGGCGCCGGCGTCAGCGAGGCCGGGCCGATCCCCTCGTCGCGCAGCAGCGCGAGCACAACCCGCAGCTCGTCCTGGGCGGTCCGGCCGATCGTCTCGATCGAGTCCAGCGCGATGGCGGCCTCCTCCGGGCGCTTCGCCATCAGGCGGCGGCCCACGCCGGCCTGAACGGTGATCACGGCGAGCGTGTGGGCGACCACGTCGTGCAGTTCCCGCGCGATGCGCACCCGTTCCTCGCGGACCTCCTGACGGGCACGCTCGGCCTCGGCTGCGAGCTCCCGCTCCGCCTGCTCGGCGAGGCCGGCCAGGTAGCGCCGCCGCGTCGCGACGGCGTCACCGACGAACCAGCCCGCCGCGAGGGGCGCGAAGCCCAGCACGCTGTCTGTTGGGAGCGATCCTCCCCTGCCCGCGAACTCGTGGAATCCGAGCGCCACACCCAGTACGGCCGCGGTGACCAGGGCGGCGTAGATCGACGCCTTCCTGGGCAGGCTCGACGCGACCAGGTAGGAGGCCAGGCCGAGCAGGATGACGACGGCGAGCGACGCCCCGCCCGAGGCAACGGCCAGCCCGGATATCACGGCCGCTACCCCGAGCACGGGCAGCGGCCAGCGACGCAGCACGATGAGCAGGCTGCACAGCAGGAAGACGAAAATCAGCCGCGGCGCTCGCGCGAATGGCTGCGGCCCCGACATCACGGCCAGCACCGCCCATGCCGCACACGCGGTCAGCACCGAGGTAGCCAGCCAGCGCCACTCAGCGACCCGGGCAGGAGGCGGCGGCGGACGCTTGGTCGGAGAATCACCGGACACAATACCGACGGTAACCACAGCGTGCGCCGCTGCACATCGTTCTCGAGAATGACGCGTCGCGGCCGGCCTTAGTCCGCGGGGCTGGCGTGGCGCATGCGCTCCGCGAGTTCGTCGCGGGAGTGGATGCCGAGTCTCTGATAGACGTGACGGAGGTGATACTCGACGGTCTTGGGGCTGAGGAACAGCGCGGCTGCGGTTTCCCGCGTGGTCTTGCCCCCGGCAAGCAGCAGGGCGATCTGCAGCTCCTGCGGCGTCAGCTCGTTGATGCCGCCGGCGTCCCGTAGCCGGCGCGTTTCCCCGGTGGCGGCCAGCTCGGCGCGGGCCCGGTCGGCCCACGGCCGGGCGTCGAGGTCGTCGAACGTGTCGACAGCCGCGCGAAGCTGCTCGCGGGTCACCGAGCTGCTGGCCGCACGCGGCGAGCACGTCCACCCGGCCAGCGCGCACCTGGCCAGCGAATCGGGTCACATCGAGTCCGAGGCCGCCGAGCACGACCTGCACGCCTTCCACGCCATCCGCCGGATGGACGAAATCCTGCTGGCCAACTTCATGGTCTTCCACGACCTGACCCGCGAGCAGGACTACGACCTGTGGATCGGCGACGAAGCCTGGGAACTCGACTACTACCTGCACGAGAACCCCGAGCAGAAACGCGCCGCCTACGCCTGGTTCACCGACTTCGTCGGCTGGCTCCCCATGCCCGGCGCCGACGGCCGCGAGGCGTTCCTGACCGCGGACTACAACGCCGAGATGATCGAGCACATCGCCCGCTTCCCCCGGCTGCGCGACCGCGCCATCTTCGTCGGCGACCCCGACGACATCGTGCCCGATACCTTCGGCCCCGGGCTCCCGGCCATCCGCGACTGGACCCGCCAGCACTACGACTTCGCCGGATACATCACCGGCTTCGACCCCGCCCAGCCACCCGACCGCCGCGCGCTGGGTTACCGCGACGACGAGCGCGTGTGCATCGTCACCGTCGGCGGCTCGGGCGTCGGCGGCGACCTGCTGCGCCGCGTCATCGCCGCCTACCCCCAGGCCAAAGACATGGTCCCGGAACTACGGATGGTCGTCGTCGCGGGGCCGCGGATCGACCCCGACCGGCTGTCCGCACCGGACGGGCTGGAGGTCCGCCGCTACGTCCCCGACCTGTACCGCCACCTGGCCGCCTGCGACCTCGCGGTGATCCAGGGCGGGCTGACCACCGCCATGGAACTGACCGCCTCCCGCCGCCCGTTCCTGTACTTCCCGCTGCGCCACCACTTCGAGCAGAACCTGCACGTCCGCCACCGCCTGAACCGTTACGGCGCCGGCCGGTACATGGACTACGACAACGCCGACCCGGAGCAGATCGCCGCCGCCATCGCCGCCGAAATCGGCCGCAACGTCAACTACCAACCCGTCGCCACCGACGGAGCCGCCCGCGCCGCCACTATGCTGGCTGACCTCCTCTGACGTCTTGCCGGCCGATTAGAGCCCGGCCCGGAATAGTGGCCTGCCCGGATTGCGGCCTGGGGCCGGGATAGCGCCCCGTGGTGGGGCCCGGCCCGGGATTGGTGAATGAAGCCGGATTGGCGGGGAATTGGTTACGGCCATGCCCCGCACCGTGCTGACCGTGCTCGCCGGCGTTGCGCTCGTCCTCGGCCTGAGCTCGTGCAAGGTCACTATGGCCCAGCCGGGCCCGCAGCCCGCTTCGTCCGGCCCGGCTCCGGCCGCCTCAATCTCCGCAGCCGCCACCCCTACCCCCGCGCCGCGGCCTGCTACGCCCCCGGCCGGCGGCCTGAGCGTGCTGACCGAGCCGCAGGCCGGGATCGGGCCGGTCTACCGGCTGATCACGGGCGCGCGCCACTCGGTCGACCTGACCATGTACGAGCTGCGCGACCCGACAGCGGAAGCGGACCTGGCCGCGGACGCCGCACGCGGGGTGGACGTGCGGGTGATCCTGGACCGGAACCTGGAGCAGTCGCGCAACACCGGCGCCTATGACTACCTGGCCGCCCATCACGTGCACGTGGTGTGGGCGCCGGCCGGCACGACATACCACCAGAAGACGCTCACGATCGACGACGCGACCTCGGTCGTCATGACCTTGAACATGGTTACCGAGGACTACCCCGACACCCGGGATTTCGCGGTCATCGACACCGATCACGCCGACGTGGCCGCCATTGTCGCGACGTTCGACGCCGATTTCTCCGGTCACGCGGTCCATCCGCCGGACGGCGCCGATCTGGTGTGGTCACCGACCAACGCCGAGGCGTCCGTTCTCGCAGTCATCGGGGGTGCGCGGCACTCCCTGGCCGTGGAGAACGAGGAAATGGACGACTCCGCCGTCACGTCTGCCCTGGCTGCCGCCGCGCGCCGCGGGGTGAACGTCACGATCACGATGACCGCCGACTCCGAATGGGACGAGGCCTTCAGCGAGCTGGCCAGGGATGGTGTGCACATCCGGCTTTACCCGGATTCAAGCCGTGCCTTGTACATCCACGCGAAAGCGATCGTCGCCGACGCTGGCCTGCCCGGCCAGCAGGCCCTGGTCGGCTCCCAGAACTTCTCCGTCGCCAGCCTCGGCTACAACAGAGAGCTCGGCATCCGCACCACCAGCTCGGCTGTGATCGCGGCCCTCAGCGCGGCACTGACCCATGACTACGCCCACGCGACGCCCTATTCGCCGTGACCCGCTTTCGCCCTAACCCGCTTTCCCGTGACCAGCCCGGCTACGCCCGGTCGGCGATGAGCTTCTCCAGGCGCTCGAACCGGTCGTCGAGGTCGTGCGTGGTGACCACGTCCGCGAGCGACAGGCGCACGGAAGCGAGCTCCCTGGCCAGGAACTCGGTGTCGGCCTGGGTCCGCGCCGCGACCTCGCGGTCACGCTCGATGCTGGCCCGGTCCCGGTCGTCCTGGCGGTTCTGCGCCAGCAGGATCAGCGGGGCCGCGTAGGCCGCCTGCGTCGAGAAGGCCAGGTTGAGAAGGATGAACGGGTACGGATCCCAGTGGCCGATGAAGCCTGCAGTGTTGAGCGCGATCCAGACGACCACGAACGCGCTCTGGCCGACCAGGAAGCGGCCGGTGCCCATGAACCTGGCGGTGGTCTCCGACAGCCGGCCGAAAGCGTCCGAGTCATACCGGCCGCCCGTACGCGGCCCTCTGCCACGGGGCGAGTTCAGGTCGGAGCGGTCACCGGGAAGGATCGCCAGCGGCAGCATTCTCATGTGTCTCACCCTTTCGCCAGCCCGCGGGCAGGATCCGGTCCAGCACGTCATCGACGGTGATCGCGCCGAGCAGACGGCCGTGCTCGTCACAGACGGCCACACCGATGAGGTTGTACGCGGCCATGCGCCTGGCCACCTCTTTCTCGGACAGCTCCGGCCGGACGAACCCGCTGTCCTCGATGACCTCGCCCACCATGGCGGCCGGCGGCTGCCGCAGCAGCGCCTGGAATCCAATGTTGCCGAGGTACCGCCCGGTCGGGGTCTCCGTGGGGGGTTCGCAGACATAGACCTGCGCGGCCGCCGTGGTGGGCATCCGCGGGTCGCGGATCTGGGCGAGCACCTCGGCGACCGGGGCATCGGGCGGGACGATCAGCGGCTGCGAGGTCATCAGGCCGCCGGCCGTGGTCGCGTCGTAGCGCAGCAGCCGGCGCAGGTCGGCGGCCTGCACGTTCTCCATCGCGGCCAGCAGCCGCTCCCGCAACTCCTGCGGCATCTCGCCGAGCACGTCGGCCGCGTCGTCGGGCTGCATCTCCTCCACGACGTCCGCGCCGCGTTCCACGCCCAGGCTGGCCAGCAGCCGGACCTGGTCCTGCTCGGGCAGTTCCTCGAGTACGTCGGCCAGTTGCTCGTCGTGCAGCATCTCGGCCAGTTCCTGGCGCCGCGCGTCCGGCAGGGCCTCGACCGCGTTGGCGATATCCGTCGGGTTCATCTCCCGGAGCTGGACCAGCTGCTCGGCGAGCGCGCTGACCTTGAACAGCTCCGGGTGCTTGTCCCACGGCACGACCGTCATGTGGTGCCGCAGGCCGAGGCCCAGGGTCCGGGCGGGGCCGACGGCCAGCACGGAGACCTCCCAGGACCCGCGCCGGCGCTGCGACGGGATGATGCCCACGTCGAGCACGATTCCCGTTTCGACGCGCTTGCCGTACAGCTCGGACGCCAGAATCTCGCCGGTCCGGCGGCTGAACCGCCGCAGGTCGACCGTCCCGCCCCGCAGGTGCACGCCGTCGATGGAGATCTCCGCGACCCGGCCGAGGTTGACGAAGATCTCATGCCGCTGCACCATGACCACCAGCCCGACCACCCAGGGCGGGTCGCCGCCCGCGGCCGGCAGGATGACCACGTCCCGCACCTTGCCGAGAGACATGTCCTCGCTGTCCAGCAGCGGGCGGCCGCGCAGCCGTGAGGCGAAAACGGGCGCTTCGGTCATCGCGGGCAGCCGGGCATGAATCTGGGTTGCATCGGCCTGCCTCCTAGCGTCGCGCCGCCATGTGGTCCCGGGCATGATCGTCTGCTGCCCCGCTGACCTAAAGTAAACGGCAGCGGCGGGCGAGCCGCCACCTGGGTCTCACGGCGCGCCGGAGGTCAGATGCGCGCCGTCGCCGACCGCGCGCGCCTCGGTCAGCCACCGTGCGAACTCGCCGTCGAGGTCCGACGGCGCGGTCGCCAGATAGCCGTGGTACGTCAGGGTCTTGGTTAATTTCTCGGCCTTGCGGATGCGCCGGTCCGTTATCAGCCGCGGCAGCACGAGATGCCCCGCGATCCCGTCGTCACGAACCCGGACGGAACCGAAGATTCGCCGCGTACCGCGCAGCACGACCGGGCCGTTCTGCAGCTCGTAGGTGGCAGGCCCGGCCGCACGCGCCAGCGCGATGAACCGCCAGAACAGGGCGACGCTCGCCGCCGGCCAGCCGTCGAGGTACGGGGCGAAGTCGTCGTCGCGCGACGCCACCGGCCACCGGGACCCGTTCATCCTGCCTCCCTCGAGCGCGGCAGCCAGACCATAACATGACGCTGTGCAGCCACCGGAACTGCTCAACAACGACCCGAACGGCTTCGCCTGGGGGGTGTGGCACGACCGGACGCCCCGGCTGGTCGCCCAGATCCGGGACGCGCATCCGTACGGGCCCGCGCAGCGACGGGCCCTCGATGGCCTGCTCCAGGAGATTGCCTCTGGACCGATGCGCCCGCTGGGCCCGCACGCCCACGATCACGCGGCCTGGTCCGCGTGGGGCGCCGACCACTTCGGCAAGCCCTGGCTCGAGGCGCCGTTCCTCTGGTCTGAGTCGTACTTCTACCGGCGGCTCCTCGACGCGGTCGGGTTCTTCGGGCCGGGCCCGTGGCGCTGGGTGGACCCGTTCGAGTACCTCAAGGCCGCGGAGCTCAGCGATCCCGGGCTGGAGCCGGACCTGGCCGCCCTGGACGATCTGGAGCGCCTGCCCGCCGACGAGCAGCGGCAGGCGAAGCTGCTGGCCTCGCTCTGGGGCAACCGGGCCGATCTGGGCTTCCGCATCGGCGCGGCACCGGGGCCGGCCGGGCCGGCGACGGACCGGCTCATCGCCGACGACAGCGCCGGCCTGTGGGCGGCGCTGGGGCCCGGCGCCACCGTGGTCCTGGTCACCGACAACGCAGGCCGGGAACTGCTGGCCGACCTGGTCCTCGTCGACCACCTGCTGCACCATCGCCTGGCCGGCGCGGTCACGCTGCACGTCAAGCCAAGTCCGTACTACGTCTCCGATGCGGTGACGGCCGACGTCGTGACCTGCCTCAGGCGACTGGCCGGAACGGTAGGCAGCCCGCGGGTCGCCGCCGGCCGGGTGCATTCGGCGATGGCCGACGGCAGGCTCCGCCTCTGCACGCACGAGTTCTACTGCGCGCCGTGGGATTACCGTCGCATGCCCGCCGACCTGGCCGGTGAGTTCGCGCAGGCGTCGCTGACCATCCTCAAGGGTGACCTGAACTACCGCCGGCTGGTCGGCGACCGGGCGTGGCCGCCCGACACTCCGTTCGCCGGTGTGGTGGCCTACTTCCCGGGACCGGTGGCGGTGCTGCGCACGCTCAAGAGCGACGTGGTCACCGGGCTGAGCCCGGCCATGGTCGCCGAACTCGACGCCACCGGCCAGCCCTGGCGCACCGACGGGAACCACGCCGTCATCCAGGTCGGGCGGCCGGATAACACCTGAGCGTTGTCGTCGACCGGGACCGACTGGATCGCGGCGAGCAACTCGGTCCAGTAGAAGGCTGCGGTGAAGAACTGCAGCGTGTCGCCCTTCTCGAGCATGAGCTTGCGGTACATCACCATCTTGCCGACGTCGTAGCCGGCCAGCATCTGCTGCCAGTCCGCGTAGCTGCCGGCCAGCAGGAACACCGCGCCGGGCTCGGCGTCGGCCCGGCTGAGCACCGAGGCTCCCATCACTTCGCCGCTCTGGAAGTCCAGGGCAAGCGTGTCGCCAACGGCGCCGTCCGGCATGTCCCGCACGCAGAGCGCCAGCCGGCCGGTCACGAACGGCCGGATCATGTTGATCCAGTCCCAGAAGTCCTGCAGCTTGCTCGCCTGCCGCTGCTCGCCCGGCCAGGCGTTGAAGACCGCCTGGCACTCCTGCGCCCACGGCTCGGTCATGAACATGGCCATGTCAGCCGCCGGCCAGCGTCGGCTTGGCCATCGACAGCATGTCCTCCATGTCCGGCGGCAGCGACACCCCGACCATGCCGAGCTTGCGGTGCAGCTGGTTCATGAACAGCTCGGAGACCCGGTCCTCGTCCCAGCCGAGCGGCTCGTAGGCGATGTAGCTCGACCGGGCGGCGCTCATCGTGAGCAGGGTGCGCAGCGTGTCGTGCAGGTCCTTGACGTAGGCCGGGTCCTCGGCGAGCAGCTCGCGCACAAACCGCAGGCCGGCCTGCACGTGGCGGGCCTCGTCGCGGCAGGTGGCGGTGAACCCCGTGTAGAAGGTGGGCAGCACCTTGTAGTCCCTGGCGTAGTTGAGGGTGATCTTCATGACCGACAGGGCCAGGACTCCCTCGATCCAGATGATGTACGTGGCCGCGTACTTCATCTGCAGGTGCTTGTTGTACGGGTCCCGGCGCAGGTCGTCGGTCAGGTAGGCGAGCAGGCCGAACGGCCCGACGAACGTCTCCTGGATGTACGGCCACGACCCGTCGAGCACCGCCATGATGCCGTCGCCTTCCAGGCCGACGACGTCCCGGTAGAACCGGTCGAAGAACACGGTGTGCCGCGCCTCATCCTCGAGATGGCTGGTGAGGAAAATCTTGTAGTCCTCGGGAACGCCGAACAGCAGCGGCGCCAGCTCGACCGCGACCTGCCGCTCGCCGTGATGGAAGCCCGAGGCGATCGACAGGAACGAGTTGCGGGATGCATCGGTCATCCGCTCGGACCAGTCCACCTTGTCCGGGGTGAAGTCGAGCTCGTTCACGTTCCACCGCTGCCTGAGATACCGGTCGTAGAGGCTGCGGTATCCCGGCAGGCGGGCGGTTGGCACGTGCACGTACTCGAGCACGTCGTCAATGTCGGCCCGGCCGAGCGAGGCGAGGTCGAGACTTTCGATACGGTCCAGCGTCTCTTCGGCGATGCTCACACGACTCTCCCCGCTTTATCCAGCACCGCACCAGAATGCGGTTCTGTTTCCAGATTAACTCTGGGCGGGCTTCTCGTCGTGACCCCCGAACTGCTTGCGCATCGCGGACAGCGCCTTGTCGGCGAACAGGTCGAGCTGGCGGGAGGAGAACCGCGAGTACAGCGCGTTGGTGAGGACCGGCGTGGGCACGCCCTCCTCGATCGCCGCGATCGACGTCCAGCGCCCCTCGCCGGAGTCAGAGACCCGGCCGGAGAAGTTCTCCAGGTCCGGCGACTCGTACAGCGAGATGGCCAGCAGGTCGAGCAGCCAGGACCCGATCACGCTGCCCCGCCGCCACACCTCGGAGACCGAGGTGGTGTCGATGTCGTACTTGTAGTACTCGGGGTGCTCCAGCGGGGCCGTCTCCGCGTCGGAGTCCTGCTTGCGGGTGCCGATGTCGGCGTTGTGCAGCACGTTCAGCCCCTCGGCCAGGGCCGCCATCATGCCGTACTCGATCCCGTTGTGGATCATCTTGACGAAGTGCCCGGCCCCGTTGGTACCGCAGTGCAGCCAGCCCTCCTCGCAGGTGGCGGGCTCGCCGGTGCGGCCGGGCGTGCGCGGGGCCGTGTCGATCCCCGGCGCGAGCGAGGCGAACAGCGGCGCCAGGTGCGCCACCGCGTCGTCGTCGCCGCCGATCATGAGGCAGTAGCCGCGGTCCAGGCCCCAGACCCCGCCGCTGGTCCCGCAGTCGACCAGGCGGACGCCGTGCTCGTCGGCCAGCCTCTTGCTGCGCGCGATGTCGTCGCGGTAGTAGGAGTTGCCGCCGTCGATGATGATGTCGCCCGGCTCCATCCGCTTGGCGAGCTCGTTGATCGTGTTCCCGGTGATGTCACCGGCCGGCACCATCACCCAGGCCGACCTCGGCTTGGTCAGCTTGGCGACGAAGTCGTCCAGGGAGGAGGTCCCGGTCGCACCCTCGCTGGAAAGCTGCTGCACCGGGCCGGGGCTCCGGTCGTAGACCACGCACTGATGACCGTCGCGCATGAGCCTGCGGACGATGTTGGCCCCCATCCGGCCGAGACCCACCATGCCGAGCTGCCTGATCTCAGTGGCTGGCATCTGTTCTCCCTAGTCTGAGTTGTTTTTGGGCAGCCACGGCTGGTGCCAATCGGCGTGCCCGCGAACCAGCTTGGTGGCCCCCTCGGGCCCCCAGGATCCCTTGGCGTACGGTTCCACCGGCGGCGGGTTGTCGATCAGCGGCTGAACTATCCGCCAGGTCTCCTCGACGCCGTCCTCGCGAGTGAACAGATGGTCGTCGCCGACCATCGCGTCGTGCAGCAGCCGTTCGTATGGCTCCAGCGGGACGCCGAGCTCCTCGGCGAAGGTCACGTCGAGGTGCACCGGCTGCCACATGCGCTGGCCGATCCCCCGAGACGCGAGCACGATCCGCATCCCAGAGTCCGGATCGATCCGCAGTATGACCTGGTTCGGCTCGCAGCTCGTAACCTTGCCGATGAACTGGAGCGGCGGGGGCCGCCGGAACACCAGGCGCACCTCGGTCGCCCGGGCAGCCAGTGCCTTGCCCGCCCTGATGTAGAACGGCACGCCGGACCAGCGCCAGTTGTTCACCTCCAGCCGCAGCGCGGCGAAGGTCTCGGTGGTCGACCCCTTGGCCACCCCGGGCACGTCCAGGTAACCGTCGTACTGGCCTCGCACGTACTGGTCCGGGTCGGCATCCGGTATGGAGCGGAAGACCTCGGCCTTCTTGTCCCGCAGGTCGTTGGCGCTGGAACCGACCGGCGGCTCCATCGCGATCAGCGCCAGCACCTGCATCAGGTGGTTCTGCACCACGTCGCGCAGCGCGCCCACCGGATCGTAGAAGCTGCCCCGGTCGTCCACCCCGAAGTCCTCGGCCATCGTGATCTGCACGCAGGAGACGTAGCTGCGGTTCCACACCGGCTCGAGCAGCTCGTTGGCGAACCGGATGTACTGGATGTCGAGCACCGGCTCCTTGCCGAGGAAGTGGTCGATCCGCAGAATCTGGTCCTCGGCCAGGTACTTGCTCAGGTCGGCGTTGAGCTGGCGCGCCGAGGCCAGGTCATGCCCGAACGGCTTCTCCACCGCCACCTTGGCACCCTTGGTGAGCCCGGCCTTGCCCAGTTCCTCGACCACCGGAGCGAACAGGTTCGGCGGGATCTCCAGGTAGATCAGCGGATGCTCGACGCCGGACAGCTCCTTGCCCAGCCGCTTGTACAGGCCCTCGTCCGAGAAATCTCCGCTCAGGTACGACATCCGGCCGGCCAGCCGCTTGAAGATTGCCTCGTCGATCTTCTCCCCGGTGTCCTCGATCGACTGCCGGGCGCGTTCGATCAGCTGCTCCTTCGACCAGTCCTGCCTGGCGACGGCGATGACCTTTTTGGCCATGCGGTTACGGGCCTCAAGCCGGTACAGGGCCCGGAACGTCTGCTTCTTCGCCAGGTCCCCGGTGATACCAAAAATGACGAGCGCACCCGCCTGTGGTGCCTTTTCCCGTGCGTCCACGATGTTCCTCCTACCCGGAAAATGGCGCTGACCGACAGGCGTCGTTAGCCTGCTCGACGCTACACCGCCCGGCTCAATGAAAGGTGGCCAGGGCTAAGGGGTACGGAGCCTGGCGAATATTTCGGGGCCCTGGGCCTGCAGCCGCCGCTGGGCCCGCAGCACGCTGTAGCGGCACAGCCAAGCGGCCCAGGCCAGGCCGGCCGGAACGGCCAGCCAGCGCAGCGCCAGGCTGTGGCCGGCCGCCCCGGCGACCAGCAGCGCGGCGGCCGGGAAGAGGGTGACCGCCGGGATCACGATCAGCGCCAGGTGGGTCTTGAGAACCCGCGCGGGGGTGGGGCCGCCATCGGCGTCCGGGGCATTGACCGAGACGACGCCGGTCAGCGCTAGCAGCCCAGCCGAGCCGATAACCAAGGCCGGCTCGCCGGCCAGCACCCATGGCCAGGACCAGGTCTGGCCGCTGATCGCGGTGAACACGATGGTGATCAGCAGGCCGGCCGGGCCGACCACGAGGAACCAGGCCCAGACGCGGCCGCGGACGTCGGGGCGCTCCGCGCCGGGCACGACCAGGGTGAGCCAGAGCGACGTGCCGTCGTCCCCGTAGAAGTTCGTGAAACAGGCCGCGGCGATGACGGTGAACAGCAGGCCGGCGAACGGCAGGCCCTCGGTCTTGCCGCCGAGCGCGGAGATGACGCCGACCAGCACCCCCACCAGGAACGAGATCATCAGCATCACGCTGCGCAGCACCGACCGCGAGTACATGCGCAGTTCCTTGCCGATCACCGCGCCGAGCGGCGTGAGCGGCAGCACCGGCTCCCTGGCGACGGCCGCGCCGTGCGTCCGCTGCCGCCCGCCGCGGGCCGACATCGTCAGGCGGCGGGCCAGCAGCGGCGGCCACGCCAGCACGAGCGCGCCGATCGCCGCGGCGAGCCCGCCGAGCGCGAGCGCCACCAGGCCCCAGTCGGAGCGGCCGGCGGCGTCCACGGCCACCGCGCCCCAGCCGGACGGGAGGATCCTGACCACGGCGGCCAGCACCGGCGAGTGACCGTCGGTGAGCCGCTTGGCGATCAGCGGCACCAGCCCCGACGCCAGCGATAGCAGCGTGATGGTCAGCGCGAGCAGGACCGTGCCGAAATCCCGGCCGCGCCGGGAGCTGATCGTCGGGCCGAACGCCGCGACCGCGACCGTCGAGGCAACCACGGCGAGCACGAGATCGAGCGCCGTTGCGACCACCCCGGTGAGCGCGGCTGCCGCACCCGACCGGGCGCCGAGCGCGATCAGCGCGGCGAACGCGATCAGGCTGAACACCAGGGAGACGTTCGCGAAGGCGGCGCCGAGCATGGCGTGCGCCAGCCGTCTGGCCGGAATCGGCAGCAGCTTGAAGTAGTCCATCCGCAGCGCGGCGTCGTCGCCGGTCAGCAGCGGACCCGCGATCCAGCCGAGCAGCCAGCCGAGACTGAGGGTCGCCACCACATCGGCCCCGGCTCCCGGGTACCGGTAGTGCACCAAGCCGGCCAGCAGCGTGGTCACCGCGAGCAGCGTTACGAGCAGGGCCAGCAGCAGGATGCCGATCCAGCGCCTGCCCGAGGTGGCCCGCCGCATGATCGCGGCACGCATCTGGATCAGGACGCGAGCCACGACAGCCCTTCGGCGCCGCCGGCCCGCGCGCCGACGATGTGCACAAACGCGTCCTCGAGCGGCTGGCCGCCGCGCACCTCATCCAGCGGCCCGCTGGCCACGACCTTGCCCTTGGCGATGACCGAGACGCGGTCGCAGAGCCGCTCGACCAGCGGCATCACGTGGCTGGAGAAGATGACCGAGCCGCCGGCCGCCACGAACCGCTGCAGAATGGTCCGGATCGTCGCCGCCGACACCGGGTCGACCGCCTCGAACGGCTCGTCGAGCACGAGCAGCTTCGGGCTGTGCAGCAGCGCCGTGGCCAGCGTGATCTTCTTCCGCATGCCGGTCGAGTAGTCGACCACCGGGGTTCCTTCGGCGCCGTCCAGTTCGAGCACCCGGAGCAGTTCGTCCGCGCGCTGCAGCACCACCTCACGGGACATCCCGCGCAGCAGGCCCAGGTAGAGCAGGATCTCGCGGCCGCTCAGCCGGTCCGGCAGGGCCAGGCCATCCGGCAGCACGCCGATCAGCGCCTTCGCGGCGACCGGGTCGGCCCACACGTCCCGGCCGAAGATCGCCGCCGTGCCGCTGTCGGGGCGCAGCAGGCCCACGGCCATCGACAAAGAGGTGGTCTTGCCCGCGCCGTTCGGGCCGACCAGTCCGAAGAACGAGCCCGGGGGGACAACGAGGTCGATGTGGTCGACGGCGACGTTCTCGCCGAACCGCTTGGTCAGCCCGGCAAACTCCAGCGCCGGAACGCTCCCCCAGCTAGTCACCCCGGTCATGAGCTGACCAGCGGCAGGAAGATCTCGTCGACGATCGACGTGATCCGTGCGGGTTTCACCGGTTCGAGGTTCATCAGCAGGTCGTGGCGCACCAGGTCGAATGGCATGGTGAGCACGGCGGACGGGATGCGCTCCAGGTCGATTTCGCCGCGGTCATGGGCGCGCCGGTAGATGATCTGGTCGCCCCGGATTCGCTGGTCGCCGAACAGCTTCTCGCGTGCCTGCGCGGGAGTCAGGCCGGTGCTGGCCAGCAGCCCGGAGAAACCGGCGGCCGCGGCGACGGCCATGAAGGTGGCCCGGGCCCTGCTCATGGAGGTCAGCAGGGCGAGCAGGTCGCCGCGCAGGGTGCCGGTGTCGGGGATCTCAACCGGGTGGGCCTGGCCGTAGTGCTCGATCGCGGCGAAGACGAGCTGATCCTTGTTAGCCCAGCGGCGGTAGAGCACGGCGACGCCGGTTTGACCCCGCGCGGCGACGGACTCCATCGTCAGGTCGGCGAAACCAACCTCGACCAGCTCGTTCCACGCCGCGTCGAGCAGCGCGGATTCGAGCTGTGGGCCGCGACGGCGGCGGCGGACGCGGGTTGGTGCGGGTGTGGCCACGGCTCCAGATTAGAGAGGTTTGCATTCCTTAGCAACCTCGCGTACGTTCCATAAGAGATGTTTACCACTCTTAACTGAGGCAGGAACCGATGACCGAGACAGCGGCCGAACGCGAAGCAAAAGCGGCCGAGACGAAGCTGCCACCACAGGTACGCAAGGCGCTGCTGGCGCTGATCGTTGGCGGCATCGCGGCGATCCTGGACTCCACGATGGTGACCCTGGCGCTGCACACGCTGGTGGTCAGGCTGCACTCCACCGACGGCACGATCCAGTGGGTGACGACCGGCTACCTGCTGGCAATGGCCGTCGCGATCCCGGTCACCGGATGGGCGGAGAGCCGGTGGGGCGGCAGACGCGTCTGGATGGCAGCGCTGGTGATCTTCGTGCTCGGATCGGTGCTGTGCGCGCTCTCGTGGAGCGACACCAGCCTGATCGGCTTCCGGGTCTTGCAGGGCTTCGGTGCCGGCCTGATCTTCCCCCTGATGCAGACGCTCGGCGTCAGGGCCGCGGGCGGGCGCGCCACCAGTAACCTGATCGCCGCGGTCAGCCTGCCGCTGGCGCTCGGCCCGATCCTCGGCCCGGTGATCGGCGGGCTGATCCTCAACTGGCTGAGCTGGCGCTGGCTGTTCCTGGTCAACGTGCCGGTGATCGCGGTCGGGCTGGTGCTCGCCTGGCGACTGCTGCCCGCCGACCGCCCAGCTCCCGGCACGGCGCGGCCACGCCTGGACGTGACCGGGCTCGTCCTGCTCGGGCCGGCGCTGGCGGGGATTCTGCTCGGCCTGTCGAACCTCTCCGAGGACGGCGGGATCGACCACGCTGGCGTGCTCGTCCCGCTGCTGGCCGGGGTCGCGCTGCTCGGCGCGTTCTGCGCCTGGGCGCTCGCGCCCCGCGGCCGTCAGCCGATCGTCGATATCCGGCTGCTGCGGCTGCGGTCGCTGGGAACCGCAGCCACGGTCTTGTTCACCGCGGGTGCAGCGATGTACGCCGCCCTGTTCCTGCTGCCGCTCTACTACCAGCAGCTTCGCGGCGAGACGGTGCTGCACGCCGGGCTGCTGCTCATCCCCCAGGGCGTCGGCGCGCTGGCCGCCCGCTTCGTGGTCGGCAGGCTCGTCGCCCGGCTCGGCGCCCGCCTGCTCACGGTCGGCAGCTTCCTGCTCGCCGCCGTCGCGACCGTGCCGTTCGCACTGGCCGGCCCGCACACCAGCCTGTGGCTGCTCGGCGCCGCGCTGGTGATCCGCGGCTTCGGGATCGGCACCGTGCTCGTACCGCCGATGTCGGTCGCCTACACCGGCGTCCCACCGGCGGGCATCCCGCACGCCACGATGAACACGCGCATCGCGCAGCAGGTTGGCGCCTCCTTCGGCACCGCGATCGTCGCCGTCGCCCTGCAATCACTGCTCACCCACGGCGCCACCAGCGCCTTTCAGGGCGCGTTCTGGTGGGCGATCGGCATCACGGTCGCGGCTCTAATTCCCGCCCTCGCCCTCCCTGCCGCGCTCGCCCTCCCGTCGGCCATCGCGCTCCCAGCCAGGTCACGATGATGGTTGGGCTCGGGTTGCGGAAGCCCGGATTTCTCGTCGGCCTGGCCGCGGGGCTCCGGCTGGCGGTGCTCGGGCGGGCGGGTGCCCAGGACGGCGCAGATCGTGCGGCCGGACGGGTCGTCATGCCAGCCGAGGTGCTCGGCCAGGCAGCTGACCAGGTAGAGGCCGTGGCCGCTCTCGGCGGCCTGCTGGCACGAGCCGCCGTCACCGATGACCGGCCGCTTGGCGGATCCTTGATCGGTGACGGCTACCCGGACGCCGAGCAGCCACCGGGTGACCTGGACGACGACGAGCCCGCCGGGCTTCCCCGAGTTGGTGTGCAGCAGCGCGTTGGTGAACAGCTCAGATACAACGACGACGGCGTCGTCACAGAAGGGCGATCCGTCCAGCAGGGATGCGACGAACCGGCGCGCGGCGCCGGCCTGCCGGGGAGTACCCGGGAACGCGCGGGCCCACGATGGCTTTGCGAGCGCACCAGGATCTGCCCCGCTCATGGCCATCCCGCCCCGGGGATTAAGGCGGGCAGGGCGAGCGCCCGGTCACAGCAGGTGACCCCAACCATTCTCACGCTCCGTAAGTGGCCACGACACGGCAACGAGACGCGCGACCATCATGATATGACCGATGTCACCTTTGCAAGTAACATTGCCTGAATATGGCATTAGCGATTGTTCGCTGGCTTGCGTCTGGCAACTTGGCCCAGTTGCACGGCATGCGAAGTTAGCGCATCCTGTAGCTCTGCCTCACGCCCGGGAGATTTGGGGGGGTACGCACATGGATCGCAGTCCGACAGTCCGCGGCCGGCGCCTCATGCGCGAACTCAAGCGGCTCCGGGAAGCATCCGGGCTGTCCCCCGACGAGGTGGCGCAGCGGCTTGACTTCAGCAAGAGCAAGCTCTACCGGATCGAGAACGGGCGCAGCCGCGTCGACGCCGACGACCTGGAGGACATGCTCGACCTGTACGACGTGCGCTCACCCGAGCGCGACGCGCTGGTCGCGCTGGGCCGCGATTCCCGGCGGCGCGGCTGGTGGACGACCTACAAGGACGTGTTCACCGGCTCCTACGTCGGCCTGGAATCCGAGGCAGCCTCGGTCCAGGTGATGTCGCACCTGGTGCCAGGGATCTTCCAGACCCCGGACTACGCCCGTGCCGTCATCGCCACGACGGCGCCGTGGTTCGACGCGGGCGAAACCGAGCGCAGGGTGGCGGCGCGCACCGCACGCCAGCAAGCCATTCTCGGCCGCGACAACCCGCCGGAGATCCACGTCGTGCTCGACGAGGCCGCGCTGCACCGGACGGTAGGTGGTGCAGCAGTGATGACGGAGCAGTTCACCGCGCTCGCGAAGGCCGGTACCCAGCCCGGCACCGTCATTCAGGTACTGCCATTCACCGCGGGCGCCCACGCGGCCCTGGAAGGCGACTTCGTCATCCTCGACTTCCCCGACCCTGAGGACCCGCCCGTCGCATACGCCGAAGGACTGTTTGGAGATGTGTATCTCGAATCGAAAGAGGAACTTGACCGGTACCACCTTGTCTGGTCCTACCTGCTGGCCAAGGCGGTTAGTCCGGCCGAGAGCACCACCATGATCAATGAGCTAGCGAAGGAGAACCGATGACCACCCCCCGGCAGCCTGACATCACCACCCTCCAGTGGCGCAAGTCCAGCTACAGCGGTTCCGGCAACAATTGCGTCGAAGTCGCCAGCATGGCAGCCGCCGTTGCTGTCCGCGATTCCAAGAACCCTGACGGCGGCCACCTGGTCTTTGAGGCCGAGGACTGGAAGGCGTTCATCCGGAGTATCAAGCGCGGCAGATACAACGGCCGGTAGCAGCCGCCGGTACAACGGCCGGTAGCAGCCGCCGGGCTGAGCCACTAACGGACAGGAGACCCACCGGTGACGGAGGGCAGCAGCCAGCCACCTGCGGGCATCGACGCGACCGTCCCGACCGCAGCCCGGATGTACGACTACTGGCTGGGCGGCCACGACAACTTCGCCGCCGACCGGATCGCGGCGCTGAAGGTCGCCGAGACCAGCCCCGAGGTGCCGTTAGTAGCGAAGGCCAACAGGGCGTTCCTTGGCCGGGCCGTGCGGTACCTGGCCGGGGAGGCCGGGATCCGGCAGTTCCTCGACCTGGGTACCGGCCTGCCCACCAAGGGCAACGTGCACCAGGTCGCCCAGGGGATCACACCGGGCGCGCACGTGGTGTACGTGGACAACGACCCGATGGTGCTGGCCCACGCACGCGCGCTGAAGACCGGCGACGGCACCGCGGTCATCCACGCGGACCTGCGCGACCCCGACGCAATCCTCGGCCACCCCGAGACCAGGCGGCTAATCGACTTCAGCCAGCCGCTCGCCATCCTGTTCGTGGCCGTCCTGCACTACGTGCCGGACCCCGACGCGCACGATGCCGTGGCCGCCTACGCCAGCGCCGCCGCACCTGGCAGCCACCTCGTGCTGACACACGTGACCGGCGGTACGGATCCGCCAGCCTCGGCCGTTGGCAGAGCGGTATTTGCCAGGAGCGCCAACCCGGTCACCCCGCGGACCGAGGAAAGGGTCCTCGCGTTCTTCGACGGCCTGGAGATCCTCGAACCTGGCCTGGTCCCCGTGCAGCAGTGGCGGCCCGAAGATCATGCTCCGGCCGGACCAGACAAGAGCTGGCTGATCGGCGGCATAGCCCGGAGCCGGACCGATCACGTTCCGGTACCGCCGACGTCGAGGCCCCGCAGCCGGCAGCCACGTCGCAGCAGCCACCTGGGCGAGGAATCGGCGCCGACGGCAGTCGACCGGCCGCCCCCCGGGATCGACGCGACCGTCCCGACCGCAGCCCGGATGTACGACTACTGGCTGGGCGGTCACGACAACTTCGCCGCCGACCGGATCGCAGCGCTGAAGGTAACCGAGCGCACGCCCGGCGTAGCGGAAGCGGCGCGGGCCAACAGGGCGTTTCTCGGCCGGGCCGTGCGGTACCTGGCCGGGGAGGCCGGGATCCGGCAGTTCCTCGACCTGGGCACTGGCCTGCCCACCAAGGGCAACGTGCACCAGGTCGCCCAGGGGATCACAGCAGGCGCGCACGTGGTCTATGTGGACAACGACCCGATGGTGTTCGCCCACGCACGCGCGCTGAAAACCGGGGATGGCACCGCGGTCATCCACGCCGACCTGCGCGACCCCGACACGATCCTCAACCACCCCGAGACCAGGCGGCTGATCGACTTCAGCCAGCCGCTGGCCATCCTGTTCGTCTCGGTCCTGCACTTCGTGCCCGACCCCGACGCCCGCGTTGCCGTGGCCGCCTACGCCAGCGCCGCCGCACCCGGCAGCCACCTTGTCTTGTCGCATGGCTACCACAACCAAGACCCGCAGGCTTCCGCCGCGACGACGACGGTGTATGCCAGCACCACCAGCCCGGTCACCCAGCGCACCCCTGAGGAGATCCTCACGTTCTTCGACGGCCTGGAGATCCTCGAACCGGGCCTGGTCCCCGTCCAGCAGTGGCGGCCCGACGAGCCCGGTCCGTCCGCCCTGAGCAAGGCCTGGATACTCGGCGGCGTCGCCCGCAAGCAGTGAGCCCGTTCAGGGGGCGGGCTGATCGGCCGCGTGCAGCTGCGCGTTGAGCGCCCCCCAGGCGTTTACCCGCGGCCGCGCCTCGACGGTCCCGGTGACGCTGTTCCTGATGAACATCAGCCCGGACTGCCCGCTCAGCTCGCGCGCCTTGACCCGCTGGCCGCTGGCGTGCATGGTCACGATCGTTCCGGCGGTGATGTAGAGCCCGGCCTCGACCACGCAGTCATCGCCGAGCGAAATGCCGAGCCCGGAGTTCGAGCCGAGCAGGCACCGTTCACCGACCGCGATGCGCTCCTTGCCACCACCCGACAGCGTGCCCATGATCGCGGCACCGCCGCCCACGTCGGTGCCCGCGCCGACGACCACACCGGCGCTGATCCGTCCCTCGACCATCGACGGGCCCAGCGTTCCGGCGTTGAAGTTGACGAACCCCTCGTGCATGACCACGGTCCCCTCGGCCAGGTGCGCGCCGAGGCGGACCCGGCTCGCGTCGGCCACCCGGACACCGTCCGGGACCACGTAGTCGAGCATCCGCGGGAACTTGTCCACGGCCTGCACCTCGATGTGGCGCCCGGCAGCGCGCGCCCGCATCTGCACTGCGACGGTCTGGGTGGCGTCCACCGGTCCCGCTGTCGTCCAGCAGACCGTGGGCAGCACGCCGAAGACGCCGTCCATGTTGATGCTGTTGGGCCGCACCATGCGGTACGACAGCAGGTGCAGTCTCAGGTACGCGTCACCGGAGTCGATCGGCGGCGCGTCCAGGTCTGCGATCTCCACCCGCCGGTGCGTGATCCGCACGGCCCTGACCTGGTCCGCCCGCTCCGGCACCGGAGTGAACTGCCCGGGGCCGGCCGGCGGCCCGAGCTGGGGGTCGGGAAAGAAGAAGTCGAGCGGGCCGCCGCCGGCCTCGCCCACGGTGACGATCGCGTCTCCCCAAGCCTGTCTGGTCACCTGATGAAACCTACCGGGTCACCACGTTGACGATGCGGCCAGGCACGACCACGAGGCGGTCGATCGTGGCTCCGCCGAGGTAGCGGGCCAGGTCGGGATCGTCGGCCAGGATCGCGGTGATCTGCTCCTGGTCGGCGTCGGCCGGCACCTCGATCCGCAGCCGGGTCTTCCCGTTGACCTGGACCGGCAGCACGACCGTGGCCTCGGCAGCCAGGGCCGGGTCGGCCTCGGGGAACGCCTCCTGGGCCAGCGAGCCGGGGTGGCCCAGCCGGGCCCAGAGCTCTTCCGCGATGTGCGGCGCGAGCGGCGCGACCATCAGCACCAGCGGCTCCGCCAGGCCTCGTGGCAGCGTTCCCTGCTCGGCGGTGATCCGGGCCGCGTGGCTGGCCAGCTCCTGCAGCCGGGCGATCGCGAGGTTGAATCGCAGCCCGGCGTAGTTCTCCCGAGTGGCCCGGATGGTCTGGTGCAGCAGCTTCGCCGGGCCGGCCGACAGCGGCCCGTCGCCCACCACCAGCCCGCCGGTTTGCTCGTCCACCATGCTGCGCCACAGCCGCTGCAGGAACCGGTAGACGCCCGCGATGTCGTCGGTCTGCCAGGGCCGGTCGGTGCCCATCGGGCCCATGGCCATCTCGTACAGCCGCAGGGTGTCCGCGCCGTAGCGCGCGTACATGTCGTCCGGGCTCACGCTGTTCTTTAGGCTCTTGCCCATCTTCCCGGACCGGCGGGTCACCGGCTCGCCATCGTAGGTGTAGTCGCCGTCCGGCAGCTGGAGGACCTCGTCGGCGGGCACGTACATGCCGCGCGCGTCGGTGAACGCGTCGGCCGTGATGTAGCCCTGGTTCTCCAGCCGCCGGAACGGCTCCCGGGTGGATACGTAACCCAGGTCGAACAGCACCTTGTGCCAGAACCGGGAGTACAGCAGGTGCAGCACCGCGTGCTCCGCGCCGCCGACGTACAGGTCGACTCCCCCGTCGCCCGGGGAGGCGTCCGGCGGCACCATCCAGTAACGCTCGTTGCGCGGGTCGACGATCGCGGTGTCGTTGTCCGGGTCGAGGTAGCGCAGGTAGTACCAGCACGAGCCGGCCCACTGCGGCATCGTGTTCAGCTCCCGCCGGTAGACCCGGGGGCCGTCGCCCAGGTCCAGCTCGACATCCGCCCAGCCAGGAGCGCGGGCCAGCGGCGGCACCGGTTCGCTGCCCGGGTCCGCGGCGGGCGTGGCGTAAAGGCCCGTCATCTCGGGCAGCGTGACCGGCAGCATTTCCTCGGGCAGGGCCAGGGGCAGGCCGGTGGAATCGTAGACGATCGGGAACGGCTCGCCCCAGTACCGCTGCCGGGAGAACAGCCAGTCCCGCAGCCGGTAGCTGCGCTGGCGGCGGCCGTGCCCGGTGCGCTCCAGCCAGGCGACCGGGTCGGTGAGCGGCTCGTAGCCGGTCACCGGCAGGCCGAGGGTCTCGGCGAATTCCCGGTCGCGCTCGTCGTCGGCGGGGACCGCCATGATGGCCCCGGTGCCGTAGCCGCGCAGCACGTAGTCGGCCAGGTACACCGGGATCGGCTCGCCGGTGGCTGGGTTCGTGGCGTAGCTCCCGGTGAATACGCCGGTCTTGCTGGCCATCCGCTGCCGGTCGCCGACCGTCGCGGCGCGCTCCCGGTAGGCCCGCACGGCGTCGGCCCGATCGCCGGTCGCCAGCCTCTCGGCCAGCGGATGCTCCGGGGCCAGGACCATGAACGTGGCGCCGGGCAGCGTATCCGGCCGGGTGGTGAACGCGTCGATGACCAGCCCGTCCCCCACAGCGCCCTCCCCCGCCCACCCACCCCCAACCACCGGGAACATGATCACGGCGCCCTCGCTGCGGCCGATCCAGTTCCGCTGCTGCAGCTTGATCGGCTCCGGCCAGTCCAGGTCGTCCAGGTCGGCCAGCAGCCGGTCGGCGTACGCGGTGATCCGCAGCATCCACTGCCGCAGCGGCCGGCGGTAGACCGGGAAGTTGCCGACGTCGCTGCGCCCGTCGGCGGTGACCTCCTCGTTGGCTAGCACCGTGCCCAGGCCCGGGGCCCAGTTCACCAGTTCCTCCGCGACGTAGGCCAGCCGCCAGCCGTCGACCACCTTCCTGCGGGTCAGCTCGTCGAGCTCAGCCCAGGGCTTCGCGCCCAGGTTGTCCGGGCCGACCGGCGCTCGGGTGCCGTCCGCAAACTCGGCCACGAGCTCGCTGATCGGGCGGGCGCGCTGGCGGGCCTCGTCGAACCAGCTGTTGAAGAGCTGCAGGAAGATCCACTGGGTCCAGCGGTAGAAGCGCGGGTCGGTGGTGGCGAACTCGCGCCGGATGTCGTAGCCGATGCCCAGCCGCAGCAGCTGCCAGCGCATGTAGTCGATGTTGTTTTTCGTGCTGACCGCCGGGTGCTGGCCGGTGCTGATCGCGTACTGCTCGGCCGGGAGCCCGAACGCGTCGTAGCCGAACGCGTGCAGCACGTTGTGGCCGGTCATGCGCTGGAACCGGCACAGCACGTCGGTGGCGATGTAGCCGAGCGGGTGCCCCACGTGCAGGCCGGCTCCGCTCGGGTACGGGAAGAAGTCCAGGACGTAGGCCTTCGGTTTCCCCTTGGCTTGCTCGAAACCGTCCGACAGCGACCCGACCGGGTTCGGGGCCTGGAACGTTCCGTCAGCCGCCCACTTTCGCTGCCACGCGACCTCGATCTCGTTGGCCAGCGTGGCGTCGTACCGGAACGGGGGCTTGTCGTCCTCGCCGCTGCTGCTCATCTGCGTCCTCCCGCCGAGTCTGGGAAATGAAAAAGCCCCTCGCATCGGGAGGGGCGGCCGCGCTGACTGTGCTGACGAATGGCGTCAGCGCGGCCAGGCAAGAAGGAGGCTACTGCGGTCCATGCCGTCAGCGTACCGCAAGATCATTCTCAACGCCGCGGCCCGCTATACTACGATCCGCCCTGTTCGACCCGAGATGCTAGGAAGGTCGCATGCGACGACGGCTTCCGGTCCTTGGTGTCGTGCTGGCCGTGGCCGTTGCCGTGACCGTGACGGCCTGCTCGTCGTCCTCGCCGACACCGCCAGCGTCGCCGCTGTCTGGCTCATCGGCGCTGACCTGCGGGGGCGGTTCCCGCCACTGCGTGGCGCCCGGCACCGTGCGCTGGTCGCTGCGGCTGCCCGGGTCGTCGCAGTTCGATATCAGCAGCGGCTCGACGGTCCTCAACATGCCCGCGGCCCCCGATGAGGGCATCGCCGGTTTCGGGGACATTCCCAACGGCTACCTGGCCAGCGTCGAGGTCGCGCCCGGTTTGATGGTATTCCAGCAGCCGGGCCGCGCGGTGGTCGAGGCGGTCGACCCGGCGACCGGCAGGCGGCTGTGGACTACGAAGCTGCCAACGCCGCCGGGCTTTACCCCGGACACGACGGTGAGCGGCGCTCTCACCCTCAGCCTCATGGCCGCCGGCGGGGTGATCACGGTTTATGACAGCGCCGACTATCTGTGGTGGGTGGCGAACGCCGCGACCGGCGCGGCGAGCCCACCGCACCGGCTCGCCAGCTACGCGCAGGCGAACCCGGCGACGAATCTGCACGCGACGGCCGACGTGCTGCCCGTGACATCGCAAAACGTGGTCCTGCTGAACAACACGCAGGTTCAGGGGGTTGACCCGGCGACCGGGTCGGTGCGGTGGCAGGTGCCGCTGCGTCGGTGGACGGGATATGCCGTGATCGGGAACGTGCTGTACGCCGACAACGACCCGTACGGGCAAGACCAGAGCGCCAACGCCGGCCCGTCCGGGCGGGCCACCACGATTCAGCGGGTCGACCTGGCCACCGGCCAGCTCCTGCCGGACCTGCCGCTGCCGCCGGACCTTCGCACCGAGGCCGCGCGGGTCGCACAGTTCGGGGAGGATCCCGGGGCGCTGCTGGTCGAGGCCGGTCCCGGGCTCACCAGGCTGGATCCGGCCACCGGCCGCCCGCTTTGGACCGCCGCGCTGCCCGCCAGCACCGTCGGCACCGCGCAGCCGGGCCCCACCGGGACGCCGCCCACCGTGGAATACCTCGTGGCGGGCAAGACCGGCTCCGAGCCGCCCGGCACCGCCACGAACATCTGGCGGGTCATGGTCGTCAGCCTTGCCACCGGCAGGGAGACGCCGCTCCCCTTGGGCCGCTCGTTCCCCTACGGCGAGGCCGGAGTCCTCGTCGGCGGCGACGGCGGTGGCAGCTGGAACCTTTACGGGTCGGGGATGCTGGCCTCGGTGCCCACCAGGGCGAAACCGGCCGGCACCGGGGGATTCAGCTATACCCGGCTCGAAGGCGTAGACCCGCAGACCGGGAGCATCATGTGGCGCGGTCCGTGGGCCGGCGACCTGTACGTGCTCGGCCAGACGTTCACCGGGCCGCCAGTGATCATCGCGGAGTCCTGCGCGCCGTCCGGCCTCGTGGCCGACCAGTCCGCGATCCACGGTGACGAGGCGTTCTGCGACAGCGAGCGCCTGTACGCGATCAACGCCTGAGCCGACGCGCCGGGCTCAGTAAGCCCTCACCACCCACCGCGCCGGGCGGGGCGGGCTCAGATGGCCTTTCCTGGGTTCATGATGCCGGCCGGGTCAAGGGCGTTCTTGATTGCGTGGTGTACGGCCATGGAGTCGTCACCGAGCTCCATGGCGAGCCAGCGCCTCTTGATGATGCCGACGCCGTGCTCGCCGGTCAGCGTGCCGCCGAGGTCGATCGCGGCGCGGAACACCTCGTCCGCGGCCGCCCAGACGTCGGCGGGCACGTCTTCCAGGCTGCGGTCGTAGACGAAGACCGGGTGCAGGTTGCCGTCCCCGGCGTGGGCGACCGTGGCGATCAGCACGCCGTGCCGGTCGGCGGCCCGCTCGATGCGCTCGATCATGTCTGCCAGCCGGGACCGGGGCACGCAGACGTCCTCGATCAGCATGGAGCCGAGCCGCTCGGTCGCGAAGAACGCCATCCGGCGGATGTCGAGAAGCTGCTGCGACTCGGCCTCGCTGGCCGACACGTCGGCGAGCAGCGCGCCGTGCTCGACGCATTTCTGCTGCATGATCTCGGCCCGGCGGGCCGCGTCGTCGCTGTCGGCCTGCGCGATGAGCAGCGCGTGCACCTCGTCGCCGAATCCGAGGTGCTTCCACTCGTCGAGCGAGCGCAGGGTTACCCGGTCGAGCAGCTCCAGCATGCTGGGCTGGAGCCTGGCCTGCACGATCGCGGTCACCGCGCGGGCCGCGGCGCCGAAGCTGGGGAAGCTCGCGGCCAGGGTCACCGGCGGCGTGGCGGGCCGGGGCCGTAGCCGCAGCGTCGCCGAGGTGATCACGCCGAGGGTGCCCTCCGAGCCGACGAACAGGCTGGTGAGGTCGTAACCGGTGACGCCCTTGATCGTCCTGCGCCCGGTGCGCAGCACCCGGCCGTCGGCGAGTACCGCCTCAAGGCCGAGAACCGCGTCCCTGGTCACGCCGTACTTCACGCAGCGCAGGCCGCCCGCGTTGGTCGCCAGGTTGCCGCCGATCGTGGATATCTCGTAGCTCGACGGGTCGGGCGGGTACATCAGGCCGTGCTCGGCGGCGGCGCGGTCTAGGTCGGCGTTGATCACGCCGGCCTCCGCCACCGCCAGCTCGTCCGCGGGGTCGAGCTCGCGTATCGCGTTCATCCTGGCCAGCGACAGGATCACACAGCCGTCGACCGCGGACGCGCCGCCGGCCAGGCTGGTCCCGCCGCCGCGCGGCACGACCGGGACGCCGTGCCGGCTCGCCCACTGCAGGGTGGTCACCACTTCTTCGGTACTGCGCGGGGACACCAGGCACCGGGCCTTGCCGGGCGTGACCGCGGTGGTCTGATCCCGGCCGTAGGAGTCGACGATGTCCGGATCCGTGCTCACCCGGCCGTCGGGCAGAGCTGCCGTCAGCTCGTCAAGATCGTCGGCCATGTCGGTTCCTCGTCTCCTCTGCGGACGCAGTGCCGCGTGCCTAAGCCGACGCTAGGCGATCAGCCACAGCAGCGACGCAGGGCGCCCGGTGCCGGATGTGAGGCTGAGCCGATTCTCGTGCTGTATCACTGGTCCCGCCAGCCCCAACCGCACCGGTGAAGCTCCGCTCGAGCATTCGATTTCCATGATCTGGGTGGAAAAGTACTGCATTTAGTCGTTATCTATCCAGATCATGAAACATGATTGCCCTCCTAGCCGGTCTGCCCGCGCCGCCTGCCCGCCCGGCAGCCACCAGGCACCGGCTGAGCTGGTCAGCCTGGCGCCGGCGTCACCAGCACACCGCCAGCGCCTGCCACTGCCGACGGCAAGCGGCCAAAGATCCATGACAGGCAAACTGGCCAGGCTGGCTCTACTGCGGCGCTCCTGCCTACTGTTGGCCTCATGGCCGACAACGCCGGTCCCGCGGTCCCGCAACAGCCGCGAGGCCCGGCTTCCCAGGACGCTCCCGCCGGCAGTCCCCCGGCCACGTCGCCGTGGCGATCGTTCGCTGTCGAGGCGCACGCTGGCCGGAAGGTCGCAGGCTGGCCGCTGGGCCGCTTCGACATCGGCCCAGGCCAATTGCGGGTGCGGCTTGGCTTCCCCTGGTTCCTCACCCGCTCAGCGGACAACGACTCGATCACCAATGTCTCGGTAGCCAGGATCTTTCGAAGCGTCTGGTGCGTCAGGTTCGACGACTCCGGCCAGCGCCTGGCGGACGCGCACATCCATTTGCCCGTCCGCGCCCAGCGCATCATTGACGAGCTGCGAAATTGCGGCTACGCGGTCACAGACCGGAAAACAGGTCAGCCACTCGTCCGCTTGCCCAAGCGCTGACGAGCGGCCCGACGGCCGCCGCACCGGGCCAGCGCCGCTATCTCCGGGCCCCTGCCGGTAAAGCTGGGTTCCCAGGCTGCCTGCCATTCCGCGCGGCTGTCGACCGACTCGAGGTAGTCGACCGACAGCCTGCATGTTGGACACGAAGAAGTCCCACCCGCGCCGCATATCCCCGCCCATACCCAAACGATGCCACCCGGGAGTAGCGGTCGGCACACGAAGGGAATTCCTAATTGACTAACGAACGATTCGTTCGTTAGTTTGCGGACATGTCGCCTCGTCTCTCGGCCATGGAGCGGGTGCCTGAGCTCATCGAGGCGGCCGTGAAGGTATTCGGCGAGAAGGGCTACCGCGGGACCCAGATGGCCGACGTGGCCTTCGAGATGGGTGTGGCAGCTGGCTCGCTCTACAACTACGTGGACAGCAAGGAGGGACTCTTCGCCCTGTGCCTGGAGCGGATGGCGCAGGGGCCGGACTTCCCTCTGGAGATCACGCTGCCGTTCGCCACTCCCCCGATGGACGTCACGCTGAAACGACTGCACGATCGCATCGAGGCCATGCACCGGCTTCCGGCCCTGGACGTCCAGCCTCGGGGCAACCCGTCGCCCGCCCGCGCCGAGGAGGAGCTGCGAGCGGTCGTGAACGGGATCTTCGGTCTGGCCAACCGGACGCGCTGGGGTGTCGACATGATCGAGCGCTCCGCACGGGAGATCCCCGAGCTGGCCGCACTGCTGCACAGCGAGTGGCGCGCGCCGCTGATGACCAGGCTCGAGGAGTTCCTGCGCGTCCGCATGGACCGCGGCGAGTTCCGGCACGTCGACGACGCCTGGATCGCAGCCCGGTTCGTGGCGGAGACCGTGAACTGGTTCGCCCGGCACCGGCACCACGACCGCTACGGGCGCCGGCTCGACGACGCGCCGGTGACGGCCACGGTCGCCGACCTGATCGTGGGCGCGTTCGCACTGGGCGAGCCACGCACCGACACGGAGGACTCCCGATGACGCGCGATCTGACGGACGTCGATGTTGCCGAACTGTACAAGCTCTCAGGGGATCGGCTGCTGCGCCTCGAGACGCCACTTCGGGCATGCGTGACCGACCCGGGCAGTCCGGCGGCGGAGGCGGCGCTGGCGAACCTGCGCAACCCGTACGCGATCCAGGACGACCCGGGGGCGTTCCAGACCACTGGCTGGTTCGGGGCCTTCGAGAACCGGCACAGCCCGGTCGCGGTCGCGGCCGAGTCGGCGGCGGACATCGCGGCCGCGGTCGATTTCGCCAGGGAGCGCGGTGTCGGTCTGGTGATCAAGGGCACCGGCCACGACTACCTGGGCCGGTCGAGCGCGCCGGGGTCACTGCTGATCTGGACCCACCGGATGCGCGAGATCACCATGCACGACGCGTTCCGGCCCGCTGGCACGGACGGCCCGGGCGTCCCCGCGATCACGGTGGGAGCCGGGGCTCGGTGGCTCGAGGCGTACCAGGCGGCGACCGTGCACGGCCGGTACGTACAGGGCGGCGGATGCGTGACCGTCGGCGCGGCCGGCGGGTTCCCGCAGGGCGGCGGCTTCGGCAGCTTCTCCCGGCGCTATGGGACTGCCGCGGGCAACATGCTGGAAGCCGAGGTCGTGCTCGCATCCGGCGAGATCGTGGTAGCGAACGAGACGCAGCATGCCGACCTGTTCTGGGCCCTGCGTGGCGGAGGCGGCGGCACGTTCGGCGTGGTCACCAGGCTGACGATGCGGACCCACCCCATGCCGCGCACGCTCAGCACGGTGCGGGGCACGATCCGCGCCAGCGGAGACTCGGCGTTCCGGCGCCTGCTCACCGAGCTCGTCCGGTTCCTGCCGAGCCTGTGCAACGACCGCTGGGGCGAGCAGATCACGCTCTCCGGAGACAACTCGGCAGAGTTCGGGATGCACGCCGTGGACCTGGCCGACGAGCAGGCCCGGGCGGTCTGGCGGCCATTTCTCGACTGGATCGACGGACAGCCCGGAGCATTCGCGTCGACGGTGTCGGTCAGAACGATCACGTTCGGCGTGCATTGGGATGCCGGGCTGCGGGACCAGTACTCGCCGGGCTCCATCAGCCGCGACGACCGCCCTGGCGCGCCGCGCGAGCGGTTCTGGAACGCGACGAACCAGATGGAGGTGTCGTGGTATGTGCTTGCGTACGGCTCGCGATGGCTGCCACGGCGACTGCTCGACGACGCGGACGCGCTGGCCGACGCGCTGTTCGAGGCCTCCCGGCCCTGGCTGTTCCAGCTCCACGTCAACAAGGCCCTGTCCGGGGCGGCGCCCGAGGCCGTAGCCAGGGACCGCGGCACGGCGATCAACCCGGCGGTATTCGACGCGGCGGCCCTGGCGCTGACCGCCTCGTGGCAGCAGTACGCGTTTCCCGGAGTAGCGGGCCACGAGCCAGACGCGGAGAACGCCGCTGTTGGCGCGCGCCTGGTCGGCCAGACCATGGACGTCCTGCGCGCGCTCACCCCTGGGGCCGGGAGCTATGTGAACGAGACCGACTACTTCGAGCCCGACTGGCAGGACAGCTTCTGGGGCCCGAACTACCCGAGGCTGCTCGAGATCAAGCGGCGCTACGACCCGCAGAACATCTTCCGGGTGCATCACGGCGTCGGCAGCGAGGCACCCGGCTAGCCAGCGCCTCGGAGGCTGCATCTGGGTCTTTACGCACCTCGCACCCCGTGTTCACCTGGAAGCATGGGCGCGCACTCAGGTCGCAACGAGATTGTCGAACAGCGAGCCATCGAGTACATCCCGCTCAGCGAACGCCACGGCAAGCCGAACACGCTGTTCACGATCTGGTTCGCCAGCAACGCCCAGATCACCGCCGTGGCAACCGGCCTGCTGGCCACCGTGGTCTTCGGCCTCAGCCTGCCGTGGGCCATCGCCGCGATCCTGATCGGCAACCTCGTCGGCTGCCTGTTCATGGCGTACCACTCGGTCCAGGGGCCGAGGCTCGGCATGCCGCAGATGATCCAGAGCCGGGCCCAGTTCGGCATGTTCGGCGCCGCGCTTCCGATCCTTGCCGTGATGCTGCTCTACATCGGCTTCTTCACCTCCAGCGCGATCCTCGGCGGCGAGGCGCTGGCCAGGCTGCTGCACGTGTCCACCGACTGGGGCATCGTGATCTGCAACGCGGTCACGCTGGTCATGGCGTGGGTCGGCTACAACCTGATCCACCGATACGACCGGTGGGCCTCGGTGCTGTTCGCCGGGGTGTTCCTCGCGATCACGGTGAAGATGCTGACCGTGACCAGGCCCGCCTACCACGGCCACGCCGACACCGCCGCGAACATCCTGCTGGTCATCTCGATCTTCGTGTCCTGGCAGATCACCTGGGCACCGTACGTGTCGGACTACTCCAGGTACCTGCCGCAGGACACCCCGTCCTCGCGCACGTTCTGGTACACGTATGCCGGCTCGGCCATCGGCGGGATCTGGTTCATGATCATCGGAGCGTTCGGCGGCGTCCTGGCTCCCGCCGCGATCTCGTCGAACACCGCCGGCTACTTCGCCGGGCTGTTCCCCTCCGTGCAGTGGCTGATCCTGCTGACCGCGGTGCTGGGAATCTTCGCGGCCAACGTGGAGAACCTCTACGGCCCGTTCCTTTCCGGCGCCGCCGCGGTGTCCCCGTCCGGGCGGGTCGGGTCAGCGCCGGTGGCCAGGTTCCTCGCTGCGGCGGCCGTGGCGATCCTCGGCACGCTGCTGGCGATCCTGGCCAGCCCGCACTTCCTCACCGACCTGTCGAACTTCGTGCTGTTCCTGCTGTACTTCATGATTCCGTGGACGGCGATCAACCTGACCGACTACTACCTTGTGCGGCGCGGCCGTTACGACATCGAGGACTTCTTCAAGGTCGACGGCCAGTACGGCCGGGTCAACTGGTGGGGCGTCGGCATCTACGTGCTGACGATCGGCGTTGAGATCCCGTTCATCAACTCCAGCCTGTACGTGGGGCCGATCGCCACCGATCTCGGCGGCGCCGACATCTCCTGGATCGTCGGGTTCATCGTCGCCGCCGTGCTCTACTACCTCGCGGCCCGCCGCCGTCAGCCGACCGCTCGCACGCGCGAGACCGCGCCGTCCGCGAGTCGCTAGGCGTCACAGCAGCGCGGCGAGCGCGCCGGCCAGCACCGTCCGGGGCAAGACCACCGGAACGCCCACGGCCCACGCCACCATCTGCTTCATCGGGCCGTCAAAGCCCAGGCAGTCGAGGACCACCAGGTCCGGCCGCCAGGCCGCGAGCGCGTCGGCCGCCTGGGCCAGTCCGGCGAGCGGCCCGTACGGCGACGCGGCCAGCACCAGGACCTCACCGGCCGCCGCGGACCAGTCGGCGCGAACCGGCTCGACCTGGTCGGAAGCTGGCACGACCACGCCGAGCCGGGCGATGCGGCCTCCCGGTGCCGCCGCCGCGACCAGATTCCGCACCAGCGGGCCGGGCATCAGCAGCGGCCGCGCGCAGCGGACGCCCGCCAGCGGACCGGTGCACAGCGCGGCCACGACCGCCGCCCCGCGGGCGGTCACGTCGTCGATCGCTTCCTGCAGCAGCGGCACGAGCCTGGCCTCGCCGAGCGTCACCTCCGTGCCGTCCCGCAGCCGGGTGACCAGCAGATCCTCGCCGCACGCCGGGGCAAGGCTGGCCAGCTCGGCCGGGCCGACGTGGTCCAGCGCGCCGCGCTCGATCACCCGTGTGCCCGGGGGCAGCGGCCGCGCGATGTCGGGCATGACGTCGGTCCTCGGGGACTGCCCAATCGTCACCACGCCCACGACCGGCGGTGCCATGCGCCGGCCTCAGCCCTTGGGCCGGGGCGCGGGCTGCGCGGCGCCGGGTTCCACGGCGGCGGACTGCTCGGCGCCGGATAGCTCAACGTCGGATGACGCGGCGTCGGATGACCCGGCGTCGGACTGCAGTGTGCCGGATTCCGCGGTGCCGGATTCCACCGTGCCGGACTCCACCGTGCCGGACTCCACCGTGCCGGACTCCACCGTGCCGGACTCCACGGCGCCGGGCCGCTCCGGCATCTCGATTCCGGCCAGGACTTCCTCGGCGCGATGGCACGCCACCAGCCGGCCCTGCGCTATCGCCCGCAGCGACGGCACCTCCACAGCGCACCGGTCGATGGCCAGCGGGCAGCGCGGGTGGAACACGCACCCCGAGGGCGGGTTCGTCGCGTCCGGCGGCTCCCCGTGCAGCACGATGCGCGTGCTGCGGGCGCTCGCCACGATCTCGGGCACCGCCGAGCGAAGTGCGCGGGTGTAGGGATGCGCGGGCGCAGCGAGCAGCTCGGCCGTGGGGCCGCTCTCCGCCACGCGTCCCAGGTACAGCACCGCGATCTGCTCGCAGAGCTCGCTGACCACGGCGAGGTTGTGCGTGATCAGGAGATAGGCCAGGCTGCGCTCACCGCGCAGCCGCCCGATCAGCTCCAGGATCCGCGCCTGCGCCCGCACGTCGAGAGCGCTGGTCGGCTCGTCGAGCACCAGCAACCGCGGCTGCACGCTGAGCGCCCGTGCGATCGCGACCCGCTGGCGCTGGCCGCCGGAGAGCTGATGCGGGTACCTGGACGCGAAGTCCGGGTCGAGCCCGACCTCCTCCAGCAGATCCCGCACGCGCGGGCCGGCCTCCCGGCGCGGAACGATCCCGTGCGCGGCGAGCGCCTCGGCGATCGCCGGGCCCACCCGCATCCGCGGGTCGAGGGTGTTGTCGGGATCCTGGAACACGATCTGCACGGCCCGCCGGTAGTCCCGCAGCTCCCGGCCGCGCAGCCCGGCAACGTCCGCGCCGTCGAAGTGGATCTGGCCCGCCGCCGCGGGCACCAGCCGGAGCACCGCCCGGCCGATCGTGCTCTTGCCGGAGCCGCTCTCCCCCACCAGGCCGAGGCCGAACGGGCCGGGCGCGACGTCCAGGCTCACCCCGTCCACCGCGCGTACCGGCCCGAAGCGCACCTCCAGGCCGGCGATCTCGAGCAGTGCCGCCATCGTCAGCCTCCGCCGGGGGGGTTTGGGGGGGTCGGCCCCCCGGGCGAGCACAGCCTCTCGATCACCGGCACCGACCGCAGCAGATCGGCGGTATACGGGTGCTCCGGAGCGGACATGATCTGATCGGTCGGGCCCTGCTCGACGATGCTGCCCGCCTGCATGACGGCAACGCGGTCGCACAGCTCGGCGATCACGGCCAGGTCGTGGCTGATGAACAGGATCGACATGCCGTCACGGCTGCGCAGCTCGCGCAGCAGCTCGAGCACCTCGGCCTGGACCGTCACGTCGAGCGCGCTGGTCGGCTCGTCGGCGAGCAGTACCTCGGCGCGCAGCGCGACGGCCAGCGCGATCGCCACGCGCTGCAGCTGACCCCCGGACAGCTGCGATGGGTACCGGCGCAGCAGATCCGGCGACAGCAGCACCCCGCGCATCGCCTGATCCACCCGGTCGGTGGCCTCGCTGCCGCCCGCGCCGTGCCGCCGCAGCGCCCGCAGGGCGACGTCGCCGACCCGGAACACCGGATTGAACGCCATCGACGGGCTCTGGAAGATCGCGGCGATGCGGCTGCCGCGCAGCCCGATGAGGACCTTCTCGGGCAGGCCGACGAGCTCCCTGCCGTCGAGCTTGATGCTGCCGGCCATGGTGGCGCCCACCGTGTTGGCCAGCCCGAGCACCGCCAGCGTGGTCATGGACTTGCCGGATCCGCTCTCCCCGGCCAGGCCGACGATCTCGGCGTCGTCCACGCCAAGATGGTCCACGTTCACGACGCTTCTGACCCCGAAGCGCACGTTCAGGCCGGTGATCTCGAGCCTCACCGCAGGATCACCCGTCTCGGGTCGAGCAGGTCCCGGAGCCCGTCGCCGAGCAGGTTGAACGCGAACGCGGTGATCAGGATCGCGAGCCCGGGAAACGTGACCACCCACCAGTCGGTGGTGAAGTAGGTCTGGCCCTCCGACACCATCAGGCCCCAGTCGGGCGTTGGGTCCTGGGCGCCGAGCCCGAGGAATGACAGCGCCGAGGCGGTGAGGATGACGCCGCCGACGTCCAGCGAGACTTGCACGATCAGCGGCGTTATCGCGTTCGGCAGGATGTGCCGGAAGATGATCCGGCGCCGCGAGATCCCCAGCGCCCGGCAGCTCTCGATGTACGGGCGGCCGGCCACCGAGGCGGCCTGGCCGCGGATCAGTCTCACGTACCACGGCCACCAGGTCGCCGAGATAGCGATCGTCAGGCTGGTCATGCTCGGCGGCAGCAACGCGGCCAGGGCGAGCGCGAGCAGCAGCGCGGGGAAGGCGAGGACGATGTCGGTCACCCGCATGATCACGTCGTCCAGCCAGCCGCCGAAGTAGCCGGCCACGATCCCCAGCGGGATGCCGATTGCACAGGCGATCAGCAGCACGAACAGCGCGACCAGCGGCGAGATCCGCGCTCCGTAGATGACCCGGGACAGGATGTCGCGCCCGACCTGGTCGGTGCCGAACCAGTGGTGTGCCGACGGCGGCTTCAGCACGTCGAACGGGTGCGTCGCCGAGCCCGCGTCGCCGGGATCGGGAGCGATAAGCGGGGCCAGCACGGCGACGATGACGATCAGGGCCGACATGGCGCCGCCGAACGTGAGCAGCGGATTGCTGCGCAGCCAGCCGCGGGTGCGCTGCGCCGCGACCGCGGCCGGGACCGGGGCGGGGGCCGGGGCTTCCGGGACTTCGATCATCGCAGCCTGATCCTCGGGTCGATGACGGCCTGGACGATGTCCACGATCAGGTTGGCGATCACGTAGGCGATCGCGACGAACAGCGTGACGCCGAGGATGGCGGGGGTGTCGAGGGTGCCGATCGACGCCACGGCATAGCTGCCCAGCCCGGGCCAGTCGAAGATCGATTCAACCAGGAACGTGTTCACCAGCGAGTAGCCGAAGACCAGCGCGATCGCCGCCGAGACCGGGCTCCATGCCAGCTTCATCAGGTACCGGCCGAACACGTCGCGCTCGGGCAGTCCGAGCGCGCGGGCCATCTGCACGTGGGTCTCGCCGACCGTGTCCAGGATCTGCGCCCGGACCATGCGGGAGATCAGCCCGGCCGGGTAGGCGGCCACCACCACGGCGGGCAAGATCAGGTGGGTCAGCGTGCTGCCGAGCATCGGCCAGTTGCCGGTGAACAGGGCGTCGAGGACCGGGAAGCCGGTGACCTTCGTCAGCGGGTTGGTGAACAGCAGGTTCGATGAGTACTCGCCGGCCACCGGCAGCACGTGCAGGCGCTGCGCGAAGACCAGCTGCAGAATCAGCGCCATCCAGAAGATGGGCATCGACACGCCGAGGATCGACCCGGCGCGGATGGCCTGGTCGGCGGGACGGCCGGGGCGCCGGGCGGACACCAGCCCGGCCGGCACGCCCACGGCGAGCGCGATGATCAGCGCGGCGATCACCAGCTCGAGCGAGGCCGGCGCCGCGGTGGCGATGTTGGACAGCACCGATTGGTGGGTGTGGATCGACACACCCCAGTTCCCGCTGAAGATCCCCGCGAAGTACCTGGCGATCTGGACCGGGAGCGGGCGGTCCAGCCCCAGGTACTTCGCGGCTGCGGCGACCTGGGCGGGCGAGGCGTGCGGGCCTGCCCAGCTCGCCGCGGGATTCCCGGGCACCGCGTGCGCGATCACGAACGTCAGCAGCACCACGCCCGCAACAACCACGACCGCGAGCGCGAGCCGCCGAGCTATGTACGTCGTCAACTGCCCGTGGGCTTCAGGTCGTAGACGAACACCACGTTCGGGTACGCGGGGTTGACCTGGAGCCCGGTGAAGTTGTTCTGCATCGCGTACTGGTAGTTCGAGTTGTACAGGAACAAGATCGGCGCGGTGCCAAGGATCCGCACCTGCATCTCCTTGTACAGCTGCTCGGCGGCGGTCCGGTCGGTCGCGACCAGCGGCTCGACCTTGTTGATCATGCCGTCCAGCGTCTTGTCCGAGTAGTACGACAGGTTGAAGTACGGCGGGCTCTCCGTGTAGAGCAGGTTGATGAACCACGAGTACGGGTCGGCGTAGTCCGGCCACCAGTACTCCATGAAGATGTCCTGGTGCTGGCTGGCAGTGGAGGACTTGCCTTTCGCCCACTGGGTCGGCCAGGACAGCGACTGGACGCTCAGGTTGATGTTGAGCTTGGCCAGGTCGGACTTCATCAGGGTGGCGACGATGGATTCATTCGTGTCGCCCTGGGTGTAGGTGAGCGACAGGTTCATCGCCTTCTTGCCCGGGCCGTATCCCGCCGCGTTCAGCAGGGTCTTGGCCTTGGCCGGGTCGTAGCTGTAGCTGGGCAGGTCGGTGAAGTGGCCGAGCAGGCCGGCCGGGACGATGCCGCTGGAGGCGATCGCGGCGCCGGACAGGGCGGCGATCATGCCCTTGTAGTCGATGCCGTAGGAGATGGCCTGGCGCACCGGCTGGCTGAGCGCGCGGGTGTTGAGCTGGCCCAGCAGGTTCTGCCACGACGGCGCGCTGACCAGCTTGAGGCCCGACGTGCCCTTCAGCGAGCTCCACAGCGTGGGGCTCATCTGCTCGATGAAGCTGACCTGGCCGGACTTCAGCAGCTGGACTGCGGTGGTGTCCTGCGGGACGACCCGGAAGACCACGCGCTTGTAGTGCGCGCCGCTCCAGCCGCCCCAGTACCCGGAGTACGACTTGAGGATGACCTCGAACTCCTGGCCGCTGTTCCAGGTCTGCAGCGTGTACGGGCCGGTGCCCGCGTCATGCGGGGTGTTCAGCCACTTGGTCAGGTTCCCTCCCGACCCCGCGGCCTGCGTGTCGTAGATGTAGGCCGAGTAGTCGGCCGACGCCTCCAGGTCGAGCGGGGACGCGTACTTGAGGTGGAAGACCAGCGTGTACTGGCTGGGCGCGTCGATGGTCTTCACCGCGCCCCAGATGTACGCCGCGCCGCCGTTCTCCTTGATCGTGCGCAGGATCGCGGCCTGCGCGGCCTGCGCGGTCATCAGCCGGCCGGTGTGGAAATGCACACCGTGGCGGAGCTGGAAGGTCCAGGTCAGCCCGCTGTCCGAGGAACTCCAGCTGGTCGCGAGCTCCGGCTGGATCTGATGCGTGGCCGAGTTGTAGTGCGTGAGCGTCTGGTACATGTTGCTCATCGCGATGATGCCGTTGGAGTACTCGGTGGCCGGGTCCCACCCGTCGATCATCACCGGCGTGTAGGTGTCGTAGGTGAACGTCTGCGCCGACTTCGGCTGTGACTGTGTGCTCGCGTGATAGCTTCCGCCGCACGCGGCGAGGATCAGGGCGAGTGCTGAGCCGGCGGCAACCGGCAGAGCGCGATGCCGCTTCATGGGATACCTCCCCAAACTGTGCTACGAGCCCGCGGGGGCAGGCTGGGAGTGCCGCTCGTGCAATCCGCCAAGGGCACCGGCGGCCTTGACGCGGATGCGGACCGCGGGCGTGGTCAGGTACGCCAGCGGTATCTCTTCGATCTCGACGATCTGCACCGCGGCGGGGTCCGCGCCCGCCGCGATCGCGTTCTGTACGGCCTCGTCCGAAGCCTCGGCGAGGGCAGCCTTCCGGCCATCGGCGCCGGGGTGGAAGATGCGGTCGACCTGACCGCTCACGGACGCGATCGCGGCGCCGACCGCGTTCGCCGCGTCGAAGTGCTCCGGCCGGATGACCTCGCTGATGCCCGGCAGGTCGTCCGGGACGAGGATGCTGCCGCCGCCGACCGCGATCAGGGCGCGGTCGCCCTTTGCGGTCTTCACCCGGTCGATCGCATCGGCCAGCATCTCGTCGGCGCGCCGCGCCGCGCTCTTCAGCAGGCTGCGGTGCCTGCCGATCAGCCCCGGGTCGCCGAGTGACGCCCGGCCGCTGGCCACGGCGCTGTCGGTGAGCGTCGGGGTCTGGCCGCCGAACACCAGCGCCTCGCCGCGCAGCCGGAAGCCGACGCTCTGCGGGCCGATCACCGGGGCGGCCAAATCGCCGGCCACCACCGTGCCCCCGCCGAGCGCGATCGTGACCAGGTCCGGCATCCGGAAGTTGGTGCGGATCCCGCCGATCTCCACGCCCTGCGACGACTCCCGGGGGAAGCCGTTGGCCAGGACGCCCACGTCGGTTGAGGTGCCGCCCACGTCTGCGACGAGCGAGTCGGCCGTCCCGGTGAGGAACGCCGCGCCGCGGATGCTGTTGGCCGGCCCGCTGCCGATGGTCAGCACCGGGTACCGCAGCGCGTGGTCCAGCGCCATCAGCGTCCCGTCGTTCTGGGCGAAGAACGTCACCGGGCGCAGCTCGTGCGCTGCCAGCGCGGCCTCCATCGCCGAGGCCACATCCCCGGCGACGCCGACCAGGGCGGCGTTCAGGATCGTGGCGTTCTCCCGCTCCAGCAGGCCCACCGAGCCGATCTCGTGGCTGAGCGAGACGTGCACCTCACCGAGCTCACGCTTGACGATCTCCGCGGCGAGCAGCTCATGCCGCGGCGAGACGGGGGCGAACACGCTGGTGATCGCGACGCCGTCGGCCGCGCCGCCCACCTCGCCGAGGAACCGGGCCACCGCGTCGGCGTCGAACGGCACGAGATCGCGGCCGTCGAACTCGATGCCGCCGTTCACGATCGTCGCGGCAACGCAGACGGCGCTGGCCAGGTCGTCGGGCCAGCCGAACATGGGGCGGACGGCGAGCGTTGCCGGGGCGCCGACCCGGATCACGGCCACCCGCCGCAGCTTGCGGCGCTCCAGCACGGCGTTGGTCGCGTGCGTGGTGCCGAGCATCACGTGGGTGATCCGGCGCGGGTCGGCGCCGGGTGCGCGCAGCACGGTGTCGATGGCCTCGGTGATGCCGCCGGTGATGTCCGGGGTGCAGGCCACCTTGGCCTTGGCGAGCACCCGGTCGGCGCTGTCCAGGATCACCGCGTCGGTGTTGGTCCCACCGACGTCGATGCCGAGGCGGCAGTCAAGTGACGGCACTGGCGAGCTCCTCCACCGGCACGTAATCGAAGTCGTAGCCGAACGCGCGCGGCCCGGCGGCCTGCAGCCCGCGGTCGGTCCGCCAGACCGGGTCGCACGGCATGGCGATCACCGTGACCCGCTGCCCGTACCTGACCCTCTCGGTGGCGATCGCCTCGGCCGTCTCGCTGTCCAGGACCGAGATCAGGTCGGGCACCGACGCCGCCACCCGGCCCTGCTCGAGCGCGACCAGGTTCTCGTTCTGCAGCTCGAGGCGGAGCAGCCTGCCAGAGTCCTCGCCGATGCCTTCGATCACCACGGATCCGCGCACGAACCCCTTCGTCGTCCGCCGCTCGACATCCGAGATCTTCCCTGTGACCAGCCGGAACGCGCCGACCTCGGCGATTAGCTCGGCTACCGGGTTGCGCTGCGCCGTGCTCACCGCCAGCCCGATCCTGATCGCCAGCGAGACCGTGCCGAGCACCGTGGCCTCGCGGGCCTGTGCCACCGTCAGCGTGTACTCGGTGGACGCCGCGGCCCCGCCGAACTCGACGGCGGCCGCCCGGGCCAGCCGCTCGGTCCAGTCGCCGGAGATCGTCCGGAACACGATCACGTTGCCGCGCTCGTCCGTCATCACGCACGGGTTCGGGTTGATCCCGGCCAGGTGCATGGAGACTTGCGGCACCAGCGGAAAGGCGCGGCCCATGCCGTCGGCGTCCACGACAGGCAGGCCGATCCTGGCCGCCCACACGATCGGGTTGAGCCCGTTCGAGCCGCCGATCTCGGCGGACATGAGCGCCGCGACCTTGTACCCGGTGACGTCTTCCAGGTGCTGCCGGAGCCTGATGCCCTCGCTCCCGTTCTCGATCTTCTCGATGTGAACGGTCGGGGCGCCGATCATCCCGCAGGGCATGATCAGCTCGTCGTCGGCGAGCTCGTCCAGGCCGACGAGGGTGACCGGCCCGTAATCCTCGGTGGCCTGCAGCGCCTCCAGCAGGCCGATCCGGGTGTCGCCGCCGCCGCCGGCGCCAAGGATCGCGCAGCCGCGGGCCAGCGCGCGCAGCGAATCGGGGTCCAGCAGCATCGCCATGATCAAAAAGATAGCGTCCCGGGCCAGGTCAGCACATATGCGTTATGCACTAAGAAACGTGGCTTCTTGGGCGATCCGGCTAAGACGCGGCCGGCCAGGGAGCTCGGCTTGGAAATCTTAGCCCCGTGCGCCCGCGGCTACCCTGGCCTCCATGCCAAGTACCCTCACCGAACCCCGAGTGGACACGGTACTCAGCCGGCTGTTCGCACAGGCTGACCGCGACCACGAGGTAGCGTCATCACTGCCGCAGGACCGGGCGACCCGCACGGCCCGGCAGCAGCTGACGGCCCGCGAACGCGCCGACACGCTCCAGGACATCTACATGCCGGTCTCACCCGACGCCGGCAGGCTCCTGTATGCGCTGGTCCGTGGGTGCAGGCCGGAGACGGTGGTGGAGTTCGGCACCTCGTTCGGCATCTCGACCATCCACCTCGCCGCCGCGGTCACCGACAACGGCTCCGGACGTGTGGTCACCACCGAGCTGAGTGACCGCAAGGCCACCGCCGCCAGGCAGAACCTGGAACAGGCCGGGCTGGCCGGGGTGGTCACCATCCTGCAAGGCGACGCGCTGGAGACGCTGGCCAGCGTGACCGGGCCGGTCGGGCTCGTGCTGCTGGACGGCTGGAAGGAGCTGTACCTGCCGGTGCTGCGGCTGCTGCAGCCCAGGCTCACACCGGGCGCCCTGGTCATTGCCGACGACACCAGCTACGAGAGCGCGGCCGATTACCTGGCCCACGTCCGGGACCCAGGCAACGGGTTCGTGAGCGTGGACTTCCCGGTCGACGACGGCATCGAGGTCAGCTCCTGGACCAGCCGGTAATCCCGGGCGAGGCAGCCACCTGGCCAGGGCGACCTCGAATTGGTCATCCAGACGGGCCAGACGGGCCGGCGGGCTCGTCGGGGTCGAGACCGTAGACGTCGTTGGCCTCTTCCGCCGTGATCAGGCCGTCGCGCAGGTCGGCCGCCACCAAGTCCCGATCGCGCTCGGCCGGGTCGCCGTATCCGCCGCCGGTGCCGGTCACGAGCCGGACCAGGTCGCCGCGGCGCAGCGGCAGCCGGGAACCCTTGCCGAACCGCTCCCCCGCCGACCCGTCAGCCCGGATGATCTGCACGTAGTTCGGCGAGCCCGGACGGCCGCCCGCCGCCCCCCAGGGCGGGAACAGGTGGCGGCCCCAGGCCACGGTCAGCAGCGCCTCGTCGCTCAGGACCCGGTATTCGCGCACCACGCCCCGGCCGCCGCGGCGGCGGCCGGCCCCGGCGCCCGGGACAACGTCGAGCCCGAACCGCTCGACCCGGATCCCGTACCGCTGCTCGGCGATCTCCACCGGGATCACGTAGGTCTCGCCGTCCCCGACCGATACCAGGGCGTGCTCCCCATCCTTGATCGCGCTCGCTCCCCACCCGCCGGGCTGCGGCTCCACCAGCAGGGTGGGCTGCCCGGTGTCCGGGTGGGTCAGCGCGAGCGACGTGGAGCACACCGAGACGAAGCTGCCGGTGGTCAGCTGATCCGGGAACGCCGGGGCCAGTGCGTGCCACACCAGGTCGGAGGCCATCTCGGTGGCCTCGAAGTACGCGGCGACCGGCGCCGGGCGCTGCGCGTTGAAGATAGTGCCCGCCGGGCAGACGATCGTCAGCGGCCGGAACCAGCCATCGGTGGCCGGCTCGGCCGGATCGGTGATCGCCTTGAACACCGTGCGCACCCCCGACACCAGGCCGCTCCAGGTGCAGTTGATGGGCCCGGGCACCTGCGCGTGGCTGCCGGTGAAGTCGCACGTCACGTCGTCATCGGAGATCTCCACCCGGACCCGAACGGGAAACGGGCCGTTGCCGAGCCCGTCCTCGTCGGTGAAGTCCGACGCCTCGAACGTGCCATGCGGGATCCGGCCGATGGCCAGCCGTGCCAGCCGCTCGCTGCGCTCCAGCGTCGCCGTCATGGCGTCGGCCACGACTCCCGCGCCGAACCGGTCGCACATCTCCAGCAGCCGGCGTTCGGCCACTTCCAGGCAGGCGGCCTGGGCGGCCAGGTCGCCCAGGGTCATGTCCGGCAGGCGGCTGTTGGCGGCCAGTATCGCGGCCAGGTCGGCGACGGGCTCGCCGCCGGCGTACGCGCGGACGAACGGCAGCTGCAGCCCCTCGGCGTAGACGTCGACCGAATCGGCGGTCCACGACCCGGGGTCCTTGCCGCCGACCTCCGTCCAGTGGCCCTTTGCGGCGGCGAAGCCGATCAGGGCGCCGCCGGCGAACACCGGCCGGACCAGCGCCACGTCGGAGAGATGGGTCCCGCCACCCGAGTACGGGTCGTTGGCGATGATCACATCTCCCGGGCACAGGTCCGCCGCGCGAGCGATGGTCTCCTTGACCGCGTCGCCGAGCGGGCCGAGGAAGCCCGCGATGCCGTTGCCCTGCGACACCAGCTCGCCGCTGGCGTCGGCGAGGCCAACGCCGAAGTCGAGCACCTCGTAGATGATCGGGCTCTGCGAGGTCCGCTGCAGCGAGACGAACATCTCGTCGGTGATGGCCGCGAAGCCCTCGCGCAGCACGTCGAAGGTGAACCGGTCGGCCGTCACGCGTCCTCCTCGATCACCAGGTTGCCCATCTCGTCGCGGTAAGCGGCCTGGCCGGGAAGGACCAGCGTGGTTGCGGCCTGCTCCTCGACCACGCACGGCCCGGCCAGCCGTCCCCCGCCGGCCAGCTCGGACCTGCCGATCACCGGCACTCTCGTCACGCCGCCATGAATGTCCAGGTCCACCAGCCGGGAGGAGTCGGCCGGCCCGGCGGCACCGGCGGCGTCGCCGCCCGCCCACTGCACAGCCGGCATCGGCGCGACGGCGCTGACCCGCACCGCGACCACCTCGAGCGGGACGTCCAGCCGGAACGCGTAGGCCTCCAGGCACCGGCGGTCAAAGGCCGACCTCAGCTCGGCCCGCCCGGCGGCGCCACTCAGATCCGTCTCCGCCGGGATCGCCACCTCGAGCGTGTGCTCCTGCCCTTGATAGCGGAGCTCGGCGTATCTCGTCAGCCCGGGCTGCCCGGCGGCTTGCGCGCCGAGCTCCGCGGTCGCGGCGTCCTTCGCCCGGGCGAACGCGGCGTCGAGGTCGGTCTCGTCCAGCGGGCCGACCACCGTCTGGACCGCGTCGGCGCGCAGCGGGCCGGCCAGCATGCCGAAGGCGGAGAAGTGACCCGGGCCCTGCGGAATGATCGTCCTTGCTATGCCGAGCTCCCTGGCCAGCAACGCCGCGTGCAGCGGGCCGGCCCCGCCGTAGGCCACGAACGCGAAATCCCTGGGGTCGTATCCGCGCCGCAGGGTGACCAGGCGCAGCGCGTGGCTCATCTGAGCCACGGCGTAGCGGATCACGCCGCGCGCCACCGCGCTCGCGTCCGCACCGAGCCGTGCCCCCAGCGTCTCCAGCGCCCGTGTCGCGGCGCCGACGTCGAGCGTCATGGCGCCGCCAAGAAAGTAGTCCGGATCGATCCGGCCGGCCACCAGGTTGGCGTCGGTCAGCGTCGGCTCGGTCCCGCCCCGCCCGTAGCAGGCGGGCCCTGGCTGCGCGCCGGCGCTGCGCGGCCCCACGTGCAGGCCGCTCGCGTCGTCCGCCCACGCGATCGAGCCGCCGCCGGCGCCGATCTCGATGATCTCGACCGTGGGCGACTGCACCGGGTACCCGGCGAAGACCGGCGTCTTGCCGACGTGGTGCAGGCTGTCCACGCGCACCTGGCCGTCGCGGACCGCCGAGGTCTTGGCTGTCGTGCCGCCGATGTCCAGGGCCAGGACGTGCCGGGCCCCGAGCTGGCGGCCGAGCTCGGCAGCCGCGGTCACCCCCGCCACCGGCCCGGACTCGAGCAGGCTGATCGGCGTGCCCGCGGCGCGCTCGAACGAGCAGATCCCCCCGTTCGACCGCATGACGTGCAGCGGGCCGCGCACGCCGGCCGACCGCAGCGCGTCTTCCAGCGAGCTTAGATACGACGACACGACGGGCTGCACGTACGCGGACAACACGGCCGTGCTGCTCCGCTCGTACTCCCGCCACTGCCGGCTGACCTGATGCGAGCCGATCACCGAGACACCGGGCAGCCGCTTGCTGAGCACGGTGACCGCACGCCGCTCGTGCTCGGGGTTCACCCAGGCGTGCAGCAGGCACACCGCGACCGCCTGCACACCGAGGCCGGCGAGCCGGTCCGCGATCTCGTCGAGGTCGGCCTCGCTGAGCGGCTCGAGCACCTCGCCCCGGTAGGACATCCGCTCGGTGACCTCGAAGCGCCGGTGGCGCGGCACGAACGGCACCGGCTTGGCGTAGGAGAGGTTGTACAGGTCCGGCCGGTTCGCGCGGCCTATCTCCAGCACGTCGCGGAAGCCCCTGGTGGTCACCAGCGCGGTGGCAACGCCGCCTCGCTCGGTCAGGGCATTGATGACGACAGTCGTGCCATGGATGAACGCGGCGACGCCCGCGGCGGGCACGCCGGACCGCCCGAGCGCGTCCAGCACACCCTGCTCCAGCCGGCCAGGCGTGGTATCCGCCTTCGCGCGGATCACCCGATCAAAGGCGTCGACTGCGACGACATCGGTGAACGTGCCGCCGATGTCGACGGCAAGGCGGATCGGACCGGCCTCGGGCTCTGCCACTTGACTACGATCCCAGCCAGGGGAAATGCAAAAAATGGGCCGAGTGCACTACGTTCCGCCAAGACCTGTGCCATCCGCATAATATGAGGCGGCATGCCGTCCGTCGACGAGATCCTCGCCAGCCCGCCGCTGTCCGGCTTGCGGCGGGTGACCAGGCGCGGCGGGAACCGCCAGGTCGTGACCGTGCGGCTGGCCGAGCAGTTTTCCGACCTTAACCCCGCGCCCGCCCGGAGCATGGTGATTCTTTCCCGGACGGCGTCCGCGGCGGCCACCGACTACCGGCTCGACATGGCGCTGCGCTGGGCCGCGGTGCACAACGTCGCGGCCGTCGGGTGCTTCGCTGACGGCGTGTGGCAGCCGCCGATGACCGCGGTTGACATCGCGGACCGGGCCGACATCGCGCTCGTCTCGGTGCCCGCGGCGGCCGAGCTGACCTGGCTGCTGCGGGCGATCATGCAGGAGACCGGCGGCGGCGCCGAGCGCGCGCTCGCCCGGGCCGAGCAGGGCCTGGCCGCCGTGCTGCAAGCCGCCGAGGCCGGCACCGACCTTGAAGCGCTGCGGGCGTCGGTGAGCCGGGCGCTCGGCATCGACGTCGAGGCCCGGCTGTACGCGGACGACGACCGGGACCAGCGGGCCGGGGACGGGCCCGGCGCCCCGTTCCGGCCCATCGGCGCCGGCGAAGTGAGCACGGTCAGTGTGCCGATCGTGGTCGGCGAGACGATCGCGGGTGAGTTCACCGCGACCGGTGCGCACGGGGACCTGGCGGTCGCCGCCAGCCTGGTGCTGCGCACCGCCGCATCCGCAGCTGGCCGTCTCCTCGACCTGGCCAGGCGGGCGCGCGAGCTGCCGATCAGATCCCGCAGCGAGTTGCTGGCCGAGCTGCTCATGTCGGACGCGGCGCTCACCGAGGACCTGCGCGACCGCGCGATGCAGCTCGGGGTGCCGATCGGCGGCTGGCATGTGGCGGTGCGCATCGAGGCCGAGAACCTGGACGAGGCCGGGCGTGACGAGGTGCACCGGTTCGAGCTGCTCGACACCGCCGGCCAGGCCGCGCTGCAGGCGGTGGCGCGCACCGGCGGCAGCTGGTATCTGTCCAGGATCTCCCGCGCGATCGTGCTGGTGCGGATGACGAGCTCGCATCCCGGGACGCAGGCGGGCCTGCGCGCCGCGAAGTCGGCCGAGGGCGCGCTCGCCGCCATCCGCGGCAGGCTTCCCGGGCTGCGCCTGCGGGGCGGGGTGGGCGCCCCGCACGAGGGGCCGATGGGGCTGCGCGCCTCCGCGGCCGAGGCCCGGATCGCGCTGGTGGCCGCCAGGTCGGCCGGCAAGCCCGAGAGCGTCGCCACCCACGACGCCACCGGCGTGCAGCGGATGCTGATGGAGTGGTACGCGTCGGACACCGCGCGGGCGTCGGTGCGGGCGCAGCTTGCCCCGCTGGAGCGGCTGGGCCCGGCCCGCGGGGAGACCGCGATCCGGACGCTCGCCGCCTACCTGGACCAGCAGGGCTCGATCGTGCGCACGGCCAGCGTGCTGCACCTGCACCGCAACGCGGTGTCCTACCGGCTTCGCCGGATCACCGACCTGCTCGGCGTGGACCTTGACGACCCCGATCAGCGGCTTGCGCTGCAGCTAGCGTGCCGCGCCCGGCTGCTGGCCTGACGGCTCCCCCCGTTCGGCGAGCAGGAGTGCCGGGCGTGTTCTTCACATCTGTGCCCGCCTGCACTAGCTCAGCCTGATCAGCTTCACGACTCCGCGCCTACACATGTAGGCTACATATGTCGCGACCCTAGACGGCTCCCCGCCACCACGGCATAACCAGACGACCTCACAGAAGGGAGCGGCGCCGTGCAGTCCTCCGACGTCCGCATCGAATCAGCCGGCTGCGCGCTGGCCGCAACCTATGCCGAGGTGGCCGACCCGGTCGCGGCGGCGCTTCTCATCCCGGGCTCCGGCCGCACCGACCGCAACTCCGACGTCCGGCTGCCCCTGGGCCAGCGGCTGAGGGGCGACATCACCCGGGCACTCGCCCAGGCGCTCGGGTCCGTGGGTGCCTGCTCGCTCCGGTTCGACAAGCGCGGCGTGGGCGCGAGTGGCGGCGACTATCTGAGCACGGGCATGGACCAGCGGCTCGCTGACGTCCGCGCGACCCGCGACTGGCTCGCCGCCAAGACCTCGGGGCTCCCCCTGCTCGCCATAGGGCACAGCGAGGGGACGTACTACGCAGCACAGCTGGCCGCAGACGGACAGGCCGCCGGAATCGTGCTGTTGTCCGGCGCCGCCCGCACCGGGGCAGACGTGCTCACGTACCAGGTCGCGGAGCTGGCGGACCGGATACCGGCCTCCGCGAAGCTGATCCTGCGGCTCATGCGGACCGACGTCGTCCGCGCGCAGCGCAAGAACCTGGCCAAGATCCTGGCGTCCACCGCTGATGTGGTCCGGGTGCAGGGAACGCGGGTGAACGCCCGGTGGACCCGCGATTTCGTGGCCTACGATCCGGCGCCGGTGCTCGGCAGGGTCAGCGTGCCGGTGCTCGCCATCACCGGCGGGCACGACGTGCAGGTGCCGCCATCGGACGTCGAGGCCATGGGTCGGCTCGTACACGGACCATTCGAGGGCCACGTCGTCGCCGAGCTGAGCCACATGCTGCGCCCCGACCCCGGCAGCCTCGGGCCGCGGGGCTACCGGCGGCAGGCCCGGCAGCCGGTCAGCCCGGAGGTGTTGCGGCTGGTCACCGACTGGGTCACGCAGTACTGGGGCGCGCCGTGACCGATGCCTGGATCCAGGCCTCCAAGCCGCCCCACCCAGCTGGTTCACCCGCGCTCTCGCTCGACATATATAGCCTACATGTGTAGACTTGGTTTGTGAAACTGACCGGGCCGCTGGAGCGCGTGCTGAGAGTGCTAGTCGCTGACCCAGCCGCGCCGCATTACGGCTATGACCTGATGAAGGCCACCAGGCTGCCCAGCGGCACCCTGTACCCGATGCTCGCCCGCCTGCAGCAGGAGGGCCTGGTGGACTCGGAGTGGGAGGACGCACGCCCGGACGCGGCCGGCCGACCACCCCGCAAGTACTACCGGCTGACCGCAGAAGGCGCCCGGGTCGCCCGCCTCGAGCTCGCACAAGTCCCCGCCGCGCGCGGCCGGACGCGGCACGTTGCGGCGCGGCCCGCCCACGGAACCCATGGGAACGCATGGTGAGCGGGACGATCCGGCCCGTGCAGCGGGTCGCCGAGCGGCTCATCCATGGCGCGTGCCGCCGGCTGCCGGCGGACGTGCGTTCGGAGCGGTGCCGGGAGTGGACCGCCGAGGTGTCTGCGATCCTGGACGACGAGAGCGTTCGCCCGTCGTGGCTGCGCGGGCTGCGGGCGCTGGCCTTCTGCGCAGGCATCTCCCGGGCGGCCAGGCAGCTGCACCGGTCGGCGCTGGCCCGTTCCCGGCGCAGCGCAAACTCCCAATGGCGCAGCGGCGCGCCGCGGACCCGGCCGAGCGACATGGCCGTCCGCGTCACCGCCGGGCTCGTGGTGTGGGTCGTGGTCGTGGCCGGCATCATCACCGTGCTGATCGCAGATCCCGATCCGCGCGGCTGGCCGTTCCTGCTCGTCGTGGCGCTGGGGATCGGCTTCGATGCCTACTGCCTGGCCGACATTGCCCGCGCCAGTCAGGTGCGCTACCTGTCCAGGCGGACATGGGCGCTCCTTTGCCTGGTCCAGATCCCGCTCGGCGGCATCCTCTACCTCTGCATCGGCCGTATTGGCCCGGCACGGGCGCTGTCTCCAAACCAAACGCGGCAGTGATCGAGCTGAACGGGCTCACCAAGCGATCCGGTGCGTCACTGATGTTTGACGAGCCGGTCAACGGGCTCGACACCGGCGGCGTGCCGGTCACCCAGCGTCGGCTAGCGTGCTGGTGTGGCGAGCCGTGCTGAGCGTTCCATGTCCTTCGGGGCGATCGCGGAAGACTACGACCGGCTGCGGCCCGGGCCGCCGGAGGCAGCGGTCGACTGGCTCGTGCCCGCGGGCTGCCAGGTCGCCGTGGACCTGGGCGCTGGCACGGGGCTGCTGACCCGCGCGCTTGCGCGCAAGGTCCCGCAGGTCGTGGCGGTCGAGCCGGACCCGCGGATGGCGGGCGTACTGCAGGCACGCTCCAGCCAAGCCCAGTTCGACGGCATCCGGGTCGCGCAGAGCCGCGGCGAGCAGATCCCGCTGCCCGACGCCAGCGCCGACGGCGTATTCGCCTCGTCGGCGTGGCATTGGCTGGACCCGGAGCGCGCCCCGCGCGAAATCGCGCGCGTACTGCGCGACGGCGGCCGCCTCGGCGTGATCTGGACCACCCGGGACCGCAGCGCCGACTGGGTGCGCGAGGTCGAAGCGGTCCGCGACAACGCGGCCGGGCCAACCGACGACCGGGAGGACCGGTGGGCCCGGCACCGCCGCGAGGTCGCGCTCCCCGGTCAGCTGTTCGGGAACGTGCAGACCGCGTCGTTCGCGTCCACCCGGCAGATGACGACCGGCGACTTCGTGGACATGCTGGCCACCTACAGCGGCGCGATCACCGCGAGCCCGCAGGAGCGGGAGGTGGCACTCGACCGTGCCAGGGCCGTGCTGGAACGGAGGTTCCCCGGCGCCGCCGAGATCGATGTGCCCATGCGGTCGTGGTGCTACCGCGCCGAGCGGCTTCCGCGCTGACCCGCATGCTCCTGCTCGACAGGCCTGCGGGCCCACCCGCCCGGATGGGCCCGCAGACCTGCCCCCGCCCCCCGGGGGTCGTTTCAGGCCCTGGCGGGCCTGGCGAGCCTGGCCTTGGTCTGCTCGACGTCCATGCCGTGCAGCCGGAGCAGGTTCTCGCCGAGGATCTTCCGCTTGGCCTGGTCGGTCAGCTGCGGATACCCGTAGCCGGCGCAGAGGTCCTCCGGAATCTGGAAGTCCATGAACGCGCGCAGGGCCCACTGCGGGTGGAACAGCGGCGCCTCCGAGCCATAGATGATCTTGTCCTCGCCGCACCAGAACAGCAGCTTCCCGATGATCTCGGCGAACATCCGCGGCGAGCGGACCACGAAGTTGATGGTGGCCGCGATCGACGCGTACAGGTTCGGGTAGCGGATGAGCTGCCAGCACGTCTCGTCCAGGAACGGCAGGCCGACGTGGAAGATCACGAAATTGATGTCGGGGAAGTTGGCCGCGGCGCCGTCCATGTCCCAGGTCTGGGTGTGCTCGATCGGCTGCGGGCCGAGCGGCACGCCCTTGTGCACGCCGATCAGGTTGACGCCCAGTTCCTGGGCCTTCTCGAAGACCGGGAAGGCCACCTGCGGGTCGTCCATCCGCCACGGGTACGGCTTCCCGTAGTCGTAGCGCACGTTGTAGAACTTGAACGCCCGCGCGCCGAACTCGCCGACCTGCCGTTCCATCAAGTCCAGGGCCTTGCGGCCCTCCAGCGGGTTCACCGACCCCCAGAAGATGGTCCGGTCGGGGTCACGGCTGGCCAGGTCGGCGCATTCCTCCCAGGGCGAGAGGCCGTCCCGGAACAGGTCCGTGAGCGGCAGCGGCATCGCCACCAGCATGTCGGTGTCGGACTCCTCGTACACCATCTTCCTGATGTCCGCGATCGTCCACTGCCGCAGGAACTCCTCGGGCGGCAGCTTGGGCTGGTCGTCCGGGGTCAGCGCGTTGTGGAACGCGTACAGGTGGTTGTCGAACATCAGCCCGGGCTGGCCGAACGCGTTCTTCGGGTCGAAGTTGAACAGGTGCGCGACGCAGTCGAACACGAAGGCGTCGTCGATCATGTGGGATCACCCTTCCCGGGCTGATGTGCGGCCAGGTAAGCGCCGCGGTCGGGCACCTGCGAGGGGTGCGGCAGGAACCGGAGCAGGCTGGCGGCTCGCGGGGACAGGCGGTCTGTTGTCCACGCCTCGTCCCAGACGATCTCAACGTCGGCGGAACTGACTCCCGGCTGCGCTTCGATCCGCTCCTGGATATCGGTCAGCACCCGGGCAGCGAACGGGCACCAGCCGGACGTGAGCAGCAACTCGACGCGGACCTGGCCGCCGGTCGCGCGCACCGAGCGCACCAGCCCCATGTCCACGACCGATATGCCCTTTTCGCTGCAGCACGGGTCGTACACGTCGCTCAGCGCGTCAAGCGCCCATTGCGGAACGTCGGGCATGCGGCCAGGCTGCCAGCGCGGCCAGCGCTGCGGAACCCCCGGAAATTTCACATGCTGAAGCAGGCCTGGATGCCGTGGGGCGGTTCCCAGCCGCGCTCGCGCGCGGCATGCTTGAAAGAGTGAGAACCCAGGGTGAAGAGCCTGGCGACCTCATCCGCAGCGTGTCCCGTGCCCTGCGGATCATCGAGGAGGTCTCGAGTTCGCCGCGCCCGCTGCCGGTGAAGGTCATCGCCCGCCGGTGTGAGCTCCACCTGTCGACCGCCTATCACCTGGTCCGCACGCTCTGCTACGAGGGTTATCTGGTCCGCGTGGCGGACGGCGGCTACGTCGCGGGTTCCGAGGTGGCCGAGCGCTTCCACGACCTGATGGGCGCGCTGCGCCGCCCGGCGAAGGCCAGGGCCGTGCTCAGGCACCTCGCGGACGTGACCGGGCACAGCGCGTATCTGGCCTGCATTTCCGGGGGGCGGCTGGTGATCGTCGACATGGCCGAGGGCGGGCAGTCCCCCTGGCTGGAGGACCTGCAGCCGGGCCTGGAAACCGCCGCGCACGCGACCGCGGTGGGCAAGGCCCTGCTGACAACGCTGCCCTGCCGGGACCGCAGCAGCCTGCTCCTCGAGCAGGGCATGCGTCCGTTCACGCCGAACACGGTGACCGAGCCCGGCGAGATCGAGGCCGAGCTTGCCCCGCTGCACCCGGGAGACCTGGTCATGGAGCACGGCCAGTACCGCGATGAGGTGTGCTGCGCGGGCGTGGCGTTCCGGGGCGCGGGAAGCTGGTGGGCGCTCGGCTCCTCGGCGCGCGGGCTCAGCCTGCCCGAGCCGCTGCTCGCCGAGCTCCAGATGGCCGCGGCCGACCTGAACGGCAACGCGATCGGCTAGCAGCCGTCAGCTGTCATAGACCGAGACGCTGCGTACCCGCATCGTGCCAGGAGTGGAGGTATAGCTGGTGGGGCTGACACAGCCGCAGAACTCGTTCGGGTACTGGCCCCCCATGGCCAGGTCGAGGATGATCGAGAAGCCGTGGTTGACGGCCTCATCCCAGGCCGGAGCGCCCACCTGGCGCTCGCTCACGCTGAAGAACTCCTTGCCCTCGAGGTACCAGCGGATCTGCTCGTTGGCGGCGTTGCGCCGGTCGACGATCACGCTGTACACGTGGTAGCCGCTCTGGCAGCCGGCGCACGACCGCAGCCCGCTCGACAGGCCGTTGTGCTCGTGGCACGGCCCGAACGTCCCGTCGGGATTGGGCTGGGTGAGGTTCCCGCAGTGGAAGGCACCGGAGTGCTCGCTCAGGCCGTCGACGTCCTCCAGCACGTCGATCTCGCCGTGCGCGGGCCACGAGCGCGGCCCGAGCATCCAGAACGCCGGCCAGTAACCCAGGCCATCTTTCGGGTCCGGCTGCTCGATGGTGGCGCTGACCTTCATCTCTCCCCCGGCCGGGGCGCCGAAGTCGCTGACGGTCTGGATCCGGCCCGACGTCCAGCCGGAGCCCTGATACATCGCCGTGATATCAAGATCGCCATGCCCGTCGAGATGGACGTTGCCGACAGAATTCGTCATTCTCTCGATTTCACCATTGCCGAATACGCCCTCGCCAGTGTCGTATTTCCAGTAGTTCGTGTTGACACCGCCGCCGGCCTGCCCGGCAAAACTCGCCGACCAGACCTTTTCCCACGAGGTCGAGGTGCCCGCGGCCAATGTGGGGGCGCAGGCGGCACAGGATATTGCCAGTAAAAAGCACATCATTACACTTGCTGGCCATTTCCGGCATGAAGTGCGTACCCGCACACTATTACCCCCCGTCGGTTTTAGAGAGCCAGCGTAGCAAAGCAAAGCAGACGTGCCGCCTATTAAGAGACGGATTTAGGCTGGCCAAGCCCGGCTCGCTCCCAGCGCAGCGCACCAGCCAGCCGCCGGCACAGGCGGGGAACCGAGAAGACCAACAGCAGGACCGCGGTGACCCCGCCCCACACGACGAGCGCCAGGAGGTAAATCGGTATAACCGTAATGGTGAGCAGTCGGCCAGCCCAGAGAAAGCCACGCTCGAGCTTGGGCCGGATATTGAACCGCTGCAGCCAGTAAATCATGATCAGGAGCACGGCGGTGGCCATCGTGAGCCCGCTGAAATAGAACTGCTCCATCAGGAAATAGTAGATCGCATGGGTTATCCGCATTCTCAGGTTAACCTTTGGCCAGTGGGTGGTGAAGAAGATATTCATGCACCCGAACGCCCAGCGGTACTGCTGGTTGAAGTAGGCGGCCCAGGTCGTGGGGCCCTCGCCGACGGCGAGCGGCTCGGGCACGTACACGCTCTCCCACCGGCCGACGTGAAACCGCATCCCGGTAGCCAGGTCTTCGGTGAGATGGCCCTGGTAAAACCCGATGTCCCGCAGCGCGGCCACGCGCACGACGTGATTGGCCCCCTGTAGGCGACAACGGGTGATCAGGCCGTCATGCGCCCAGACCGCCCGACACGGCCCGGCGCACGTAGCCCAGCCGGGTCGCGCGTGATGCCTGGGCCAGCGCGGTGTGCGGGGCAATCCCGTCGAACCCGTGGAATCCGCCCGGCCAGAGGTGAAGCTCGGCAGGCACTCCGGCCTGGGATAGCCGGGCCGCGTAGTCGATGGCCTCGTCCCGGAACGTCTCGACCGACCCCACGTCGATGAACGCGGCCGGGAGACCGGTCAGGTCCGTGGCGCGCGCGGGCGCCGCGTACGGCGAGACGTCCGGGCCGCCGCGTGCGGCGCCAAGCAGGGCCGTCCAGGCGATGACGTTCGACGTCCGGTCCCAGGTGCCCTCGCCGTCCAATTCCTGGCTGGACGGGGTGATGCAGCGGTCATCGAGCATCGGGCACATGAGGATCTGGTGACTGAGCGGCGGGCCGCCGCGGTTACGGGCCATCAGCGCGGTGCCCGCGGCCAGGCCGCCCCCGGCGCTGCTCCCGGCGATGATCAGGCGGGACGGATCGATGCCGAGCTCGCCGCAGTGCGCTCCGGTCCAGACCAGGCCGGCGTAGCAGTCCTCAACCGGCGCCGGGTGCGGGTGCTCCGGGGCCAGGCGGTACTCGACCGAAACCGCGACCACGCCCACCTCGTCCACCCACAGGGCCAGCTCGTCGGCGCCGGTGCGGTTCGTCCCCAGCACCATGCCGCCGCCGTGGGTGTGGTAGACGCCGGGCCACGGACCCTGCCCGTTCGCCGGGCGGAGGATCAGCACCGACAGATCGGGCGCGCCCGCTGGCCCGGGAATCTGGCGCTCCTCGAGCTCGACCGCGCCGCCGCGGCGCAGCGCGTCATCGACGGCCGGGAGCATCAGCGCCTGCTCCTCGCGCCGGGCCAGGATGTCCTCGAGGCGCATCAGGTGCCGCTGCCCGGCGGGCATGCCGGCGAGCACCACACGCAGCTCGGGGTCGACGGGCGGGTGGGTGCTCGCGGTCATCGGATCTCCCCTCTCCACGCTGCCATCTTCGCGCGGCCGGAATCATGGCGGCGCGGCAGAGGTTGGCACGGACATGGCTACAGGGCACACAATCACGGTTACCCCGGCAAACGTGCACGTCGAGGTCACGCTCGGCGGCGAGAAGCTTGCGGAGTCGGACCGGCCGGTCCTGCTCGACGAGACCGGCCTGCCGACCCGCTACTACCTGCCGCGGGACGACGTGCGCACCGACCTGCTCAAGCCGACGGACACGGCGACGACCTGCCCGTTCAAGGGCCAGGCGTCGTACTGGTCGGCGGAGGTCGGCGGCGAGACGCACGATGACCTGGTGTGGAGCTATGAGAACCCGATCCCGCAGGCCGAGGGGATCGCCGGGCTCATGTGCTTCTACCCGGACCAGGTCGAGCTGACGGTCAACGGCCAGCCAGCGTAAACACCTTCTCCAGGCAGCCCCTGCTCACGTGCAACTGAGGACCCTGCTGACCTGGACCTGAGGGCCCTACTCACCTGAACATGTGGGCCCTACTCACCTGCACCTGAGGGGCGTTTGGGGGTCTTGACGTCCGCCAGGGCCGCTCCTACCCTCGTGATAACCGTTCTGGTAACGATACCGGAAGCGTTATAGGTCGATGGTGGCGGTGGCAACATGACACAGGCGATAACGGCTCCCGAGAGCGACAAGCCGTTCAAGGTCGAACAACGCGGCATCGACATCGTTCCCGAGTCGGAACGGCACGGGAGCCCGCTGGAACTGTTCTGGATCTGGGCCGCGTCCCTCATGGGCATCGTCGACCTGGTGATCGGCGCGGTCGTGATCAGCCTCGGGCTGAGCCTGTGGGCTGCGGTGGCCGCCGTCGTCATCGGCAACCTCTCGTACATCCTGGTCGGGCTCGTGGCCATGAACGGCCCGGCCGCTGGGACCTCGACGATCGTGATCAGCCGCGCGGCGTTCGGCGTGCGCGGCAACACCGTGCCGACGTTCTTCAGCTGGTTCACGATCATGTGCTGGGAGGGCGTGAACGCGGTCGTCGGCACGCTGGCCCTGATCGGCATCTTCGCGACCTACGGCCTGACCGGCAACGGCTACAAGGCGCTGTCGCTGATCATCTTCATCGTGCTGATGGTGTCCTGGGCGATCTTCGGCCACGCCACGATCGCGTCCATCAACCGGATCATGACGTACGTGATCGGCCTAGCCATGTGCATCGTGCTGGTCTACGGGTTCCAGCACGTGAACTGGAGCTACGGCTGGGGGCACCTGGCCGGGGCCAACAAGGCGACGACGTTCGTGCTCGCGGTCATGATCGTCGCGGCGGCGAACGGGCTAGCGTTCACCAACATGCCCGCCGACTACTCGCGGTACCTGCCGCGCAGCGCAAGCCGGCCCAAGATTGCTCTTTATACGGCGCTCGGCGCGTTCCTGCCCGCGACGATCCTGAACGCCGCCGGGGCGATCATCGGCACCAAGCTGAACGCGTTCGACCCGGTCAGCTCGCTCGCCGCGGTCATGCCGCACTGGTTCCACTTCCTGTTCCTGCTCATCGCGATCGTGTCGATGATCTGGGCGAACATCGTCAATACCTACAGCTCAGGGCTGAACCTGCAGGCGATCGGCATCAAGATCGCGCGCTACAAGACGGTGCTCATCGACGCCGTCGTGGCGGCCTTGTTCGTCTGCTACGCGCTGTGGATCAGCAACTTCGTCGACAGCCTGGAGAACTTCCTCGCGCTGATGATCTGGTGGATCGCGCCGTGGACCGCCATCTACCTGGTCGACGCGTACCTGCGCCGGTTCCGGTACCGGAGCCAGGATTTGCTGCGCAGCGGCGGCGGGCTCTACTGGTTCCGCGACGGCGTCAACTGGAACGCACTGGCCGCGCTGGTGCTGGGTGCCGGGGCCGCGGTGCTGTTCACCAACGCGGCGCTGTTCGCCAGCCCGGTGACGACCGGCCCGCTCGGCGGCATGGACTGGTCCATCCCGGCCGGGATGATCGTCGGCGGCCTGGCCTATTACCTGCTGTGCAGGCGCGCGATCGCCCGCGAGATCGCGTCCGCGCCCGACGCCGTGCCCGCGGCCGGCGCCGCCGGCCCGGTCGCGTGAGCCAGCCGGAACGGCTGGTCATCCGGGCCGGGTGGGTCGTCCCGGTCGATCCCGGCTTCAGCGTCGTCCGAGACGGTGAGGTTGTGATCGAGGACGGGATCGTGGTGTCGGCCGGGCCTCCGGGCGGGGGACCCGGTCGGCACCCGGCCGGGACCACGGTGCTGGAGTTCCCCGGGCACGCGCTGCTGCCCGGTCTGGTCAACGTGCACACGCACGTGGCGGGCTGCTTGTTCCGCGGCCTGACCGAAGACCGCGCGGACGGCTTCTACGGGCTGGCGCTGCCGATGGAGCGCCACCTGGACGCCGAGGCCACCTACCTGCTGAGCCGGCTGGGCATCGCCGAGGTGATGCTCGCCGGCTGCACCGTCATCCACGAGATCTTCCACCACATGGCGGCCACCGCCCGGGCAGCCGCCGAGCTGGGCGTGCGGGCGCAGCTGGCCATGAAGGTCTTCGACACCGACCTGCCCAGCATCGGCACCGGCGAGCGGCGCCAGATCCCGGCGGAGGGTGACCGCAGGCTGCAGCAGAACGTCGAGCTCTACGACCGGTGGAACGGCGCCGCGGACGGGCGGCTGCGGGTGCGCTTCGGCGCGCACGCGGCCGACACCTGCTCGCCGCGATTGCTGGCGATGATCCGTGCGGAGGCGACGGCCAGGGGCGCGGGCCGCCACATCCACGTGGCGCAGAGCCCGCAGGAACGCGACTTCATGGCCGCCGCGCACGGCACCGGCTCGATCGAGTTCCTCGCGGACCAGGACTTCCTCGGCCCCGACGTGGTGGTGGCACACGTCACGTACGCCACCCCGGCCGGGATCGAACTGCTCGCACAGACCGGCACCCCGGTCGCGTACTGCCCGGCCATCCAGGCCAAGCGCGGGCGCTTCGCACCCGTGCGGGCGCTATACGAGGCGGGAATCCGGGTGGGCTGGGGCACCGACTGGGTGACCATGGACCCGTGGGACATGATGCGGTTCGGCATCAGCGTCACCCGGCTGGCCGAGCAGCAGATCGACGTGCTCAGCGCCAGGGAGGCGCTGTGGCGGCTGACCATGGGCAGCGCGGGCGTCCTCGGCATCGACCGGCAAGTCGGCTCGCTGGAACCGGGCAAGCAGGCCGACCTCATCCTGGTCGACCTGCGCCAGCCGCACCTGGCGCCGCTGCACGACCCCGTGGCCACCCTGGTCTACAACGCCTCGGGCCGGGACGTCACGCACGTCATGATCGGCGGAAGGTTCGTGGTCGCCGACCGGCTGCTGCAGACCGCGCCCACCGATGAGATCATCAACGAGGCCCAGGCGGCGGCCAACCGGATCTGGGACGCCGCAGGGCTGCCGCCTCCCGGCGCCGGCCTAAGCCCGACGTGGCCCCGGCCGGGCGGGAGGGATGGAGCACCGAATGCCTGACCAGCAGGACCAGGAAGTCGCGATAGTGACCGGCGCCGCGGCCGGGATCGGGCGGGCGGCCGCGCGCCGGCTCGCCGCGGAGGGCTACCGGGTGGCCTGCCTGGACATCGACGGGGACGGGGCGGCCCGGGTTGCCGAGGAAATCCGCACCGGCGGTGGCACGGCGATCGCGGGCGGCCTTGACGTGTCCTCCGAAGACGCGGTCGCAGCCGCCTTCGACCAGGTGCAGGCCGAGCTTGGGCCGCCGGACGCGCTGGTCAGCTCAGCCGGCATCCTGCAGATCGGCCCCGCGCTCGACCTGCGGGCCGACGACTGGCGCGCGACCATCGACGTGAACCTGACCGGCACGTTCCTATGCGACCAGGCGGCGGCCAGGCTGATGACCGCGAGCGGGCGGGGCGGCCGGATCGTCAACATCGCGTCTGTGCACTCGCAGGCGCCCGGCCGCGGGCTCAGCCACTACGACGCGAGCAAGGGCGGCATCTGGATGCTGACCCGCAGCCTGGCCCTGGAACTCGCGCCGCACCGGATCACGGTCAACGCGATCGGCCCCGGGCTGGTGGTCAACACCCGCCTCGGCGGCGGGACCTCGCAGGAGTACCTGGATTCGGTGGTGCCGACAATCCCGCTGGGACGGGCCGGGCAGCCGGACGACATCGCGGGCGTTGTGGCGTTCCTCTGCTCGGCCGATGCGTCCTACATGACCGGCGCGATGCTGTTCGTCGACGGCGGCATGCTGCTGACGGCGCACACCTGACCGCGATGAGCTGGCAGCTGAGCATCATCGAGGTCGGGGTGATCCCCGACATCCCGCTCACCGCGTACCTGCCCGACGCGCCCGCCGACGCGCTGATCTCCCCGCCGTGCTACTGCTACCTGGCGACGAACGGCAGCAGGATCGTGCTGATCGACAGCGGGCCCGACCACGTCCGCGCGGGTGCGGCCGGACTGCGGATCGACGGCGACAGCCCGGCGCTGCTGGCGGCCGGGCTTGGCGCGGCGGGGATCACCGCAGCCGACGTCGACCTGATCGTGCACACCCACCTGCACTACGACCACATGCAGAACGACCTGCTGTTCCCTGACGCTCCGGTGGTTGTGCAGCGCACCGAGCTCGACTGGGCCACATCGCCCGACAGCGGCCCGTTCTATGTTGACGTCGGCGAGCTGACCGGGGCGCTCGGCGACCGGCTCAGGCTGCTCGACGGCGAGACCGAGATCCTGCCCGGGCTCACCGCGCTGCCGAACGGCGGCCATACCCCCGGCCACCAGTCGGTGCTGGTGCAGACCGGCTCGGGCGACGCGTGTGTGTGCGGCGACATCGTCTCACTCGAGGAGAACCTGGAGGTCATCGGCGCCGTCTGCCCGGACAGGGAGGGCACGGCGAAGTTCCTCGCCAGGGCCAGCGAGGCCGGCTGGCAGATGCTGCCGAGCCACGACGCGCGGCTGCGCCAGCACAGGTGGTATTTGCGCGCAGATCCGCCTCACAACGCAGGGCAGCTGCGCGCCGACCCGCCCGAGGACGGAAGGCAGCCGTGACCGTGCAGCAGTCAGGCGATCCGGCGATCCCCGCCGACCTGCTGATCACCGGCGCCGACGTCGTGACCATGGACGCCGCCCGCCCGCTGGTGCGGGACGGCGCGATCGCGATCCGGGCCGGGCGGATCGGCTGGGTCGGGACGGCGAGCGAGGCCGGGCAGCGGGTCGCGGCGGACCGGACCATGGACGCGGCCGGCCAGATCGCGCTGCCCGGCCTGATCGACACGCACTTCCACACCGGGCAGCAGCTGCTCCGCGGGAAGATCATCGAGCTGGCCAGGCGGAGGCAGCTGCGGCTGCCGATCTGGCGCAACTACCTGATCCCGTTCGAGTCCGTGCTCAGCGAGGAGGACGTCTACCTGTCCGGCCAGCTCGCGTACGCCAACGCGCTGAGGGTGGGCACCACCTGCTTCGCCGAGGCGGGCGGGCCGCACCCCAGCCAGATGGGCAGGGCGGCGCTGGACACGGGGATCCGCGGCCTGGTGGCGCTGTCCACCATGGATACCGGCGAGGGGCTGCCGGCGTCGATGCGGTTCTCCACCCGTGACGCCATCGACCGGAACGTCGCCCTGGTCAAGGAGTGGGGGACGTCAGCGACGGACAGCCGGGTCGGTGCCTGGCTGGCCCTGCGCCAGCTGCTGGTGTGCACCAGGGAACTCTGGCAGTCGCTGCGGGACGCGGCCGACGAGCTCGGCGCCCGCATCCACATCCACCTCGCCGAGGGCACCTACGAGGTCGAGTACGCCGCCGAGCAGTGGGGCCTGCGGCCCGCCGAGCATCTCGACGCAATCGGCTTCCTCAGCCCGCGGGTGCACGCGGCGCACTCCATCCTGCTGTCCGCCGGCGAGATCGACCTGTACGCCCAGCATCAGGTCAGCGTGGCGCACTGCCCGCTCGGCAACTTCATCATCGGCGTGCCCAAGGTGCCGGAGATGCTGCGCCGCGGCATCCGCGTCGGGCTGGGCACCGACGGCGCCGCGAGCGGGAGCATCGACCTGTTCGAGGCGATCAGGGTGTCCTGGGTGGCGTTGCAGAGCCACCACGGCACACCCTGGCACATCCGGAACGTGACGACGCTCGAGGATCTGCTGCGGATGGCCACTCTGGGCGGGGCGGAGGCGCTTGGCATGGAAGATCAGGTAGGCAGCATCGAACCGGGAAAAAAAGCCGACATCGTGCTCGCCAGCCCGAAGCACCTTGACATGCAGCCGGTCTACGACCCGGTGTTCACGGTGGCGCGCGGGATCACCGGGCGGGACGTGGACTCGGTCATCGTCGACGGCAAGGTCGTCGTCGAACACGGCACGCTGACCACGCTCGACGAGCCCGGGCTCCGCGCGCGGCTGGCGGAACGCTGGCCGGTGATCATGGAGAGGTTCGAGTCCGCGGTGGGTGCCCGATGAGCGCGCCCGTCTCCGAGCACCTGATCGGTCCTGACCTGCGCACGCAGGCCCCGGTGTTCGTCCGCGGCGAGGGCGTCGAGCTGATCGACGGCGACGGGCGGCGCTACCTGGACGCGGCGTCCGGGGTCGGCGTGACCTGCATCGGCTACAGCGCCAGCGAGGTCGTCGACGCGATGCGGGAACAGGCCGCCACGCTGCCGTATCTGCACGCGATGCGGTTCGAGGCACCGCCCGCGCAGCAACTCGCCGACCTGGTAGCCAGCGTCCTGCCCGGCGATCTTGACCAGGTGTTCTTCGCCTCGGGCGGGTCGGAGGCGAACGAGAGCGTGATCAAGTTCGTCCGGCAGTACTGGGTCGAGCGCGGGCAGCCGCAACGCTGGAAGGTGATCGGCCGGCGGCCGAGCTTCCACGGGAACACGCTGGCCACCCTGTCGGTCGGCTGGCACACGGGCCGGCGCCAGCGGCATGCCCCGCTGCTGCTGCCGATGCCCCACATCGGCACGCCGAACAGCTACCGGGGCTGTGAGCACTGCCGCCCGGCGGAGGAGCACCGCCGCACGGCAGATGAGCACCGCCGCGCGGCAAACGGGGACGGCGCGGCAGCTGAGGCTGGCCGCTGCACGCTGGCCTGCGCCGCCGAGCTCGAGGACGCGATCCAGCAGGCCGGCCCGAGACCGTGGCCGCGTTCATCGCCGAGCCTGTGGTGGCCGCTGCGGGCGGCGTGCTCGTCCCCCCGCCCGGCTACTTCCAGGCCATCAGGGAGATCTGCGACCGCTACGACGTGCTGTTCGTCGCCGACGAGGTCTTCACCGGGTTCGGGCGGCTCGGCACCTGGTTCGGCATGGAGCGGTTCGGCGTGCTGCCGGACATCATGGTGTTCGCCAAGGGCATCACGGCCGGGTACGCGCCGCTCGGCGGGTTCGCGGTGCGTACCGCGCTGGTCGAGCCGTTCCGCCAGGGCTCGGGCCGGTTCGAGCACAACTTCACCTACGCCGCCCATCCGGTCGCCGCCGCCGTCGGCATCGCGGTCATCGGCATCTTGCAGCGGGACCGCCTCGTGGAACGGGTAGCGGCGGCAGAGCCGATGTTCGCCCGCCTGCTCCACGACCAGCTGAGCGAGTTGCCCGTGGTGGGGGACGTGCGGTCCATCGGCCTGCTCGGCGGGGTGGAACTGGTCGCCGACACCGGCACCAAGCAGCCGTTCCCCGCGCCGGCCGGGATCGCCGCGCGGGCCACCCGGCTTGCGCTGGACGAAGGCGTGATCGTCTACCCGTGCAGCGGCGGCGTGGACGGGGAGGCGGGCGACTACCTGATCCTCGCCCCGCCGTTCGTGAGCTCGGAGGCCGACCTCGAGCAGATGGTGGAACGGACCGGGCGCGCGCTGCGGCGGCTGAGTGACGAGGTGGCCTGACCGCCCGCCAGCGACCTGACCACTCACTCAAGGAGGACGGAATGCAGCACGTGACCGGGGCGAGCGCGCCAGTCCACGACTGGCGCGGCATCGCGATCAGGGAGCTGACCCCGCCGGGAGCCGGACTGCCCGGCTCACTCGTCGAGGTCGATGTCCCCGCCGGTGTCGTTCACCCGGCGGCCCGGTCGACCAAGTGCGGCACGTTCTACTATTGCGGCCACGGCGAGCTGGGTTTCGAGGTTGGCGGGCGGCGGTTCCTGGTCGCCCCGGGTGATGTTGTGATCATCGACCCGGGCGAGTGGTACAGCTACCGCAACGACTCTGCCACGCCTGCCCGGTTGCTGAGCTTCAACGTTCCCGCCTATGACCCGGCCGCGACCGAGGTCAGGGAACCCGGCCATGAGTGAACCCGGGCGCGTGGTGATCACCGGCGGCGCCAGGGGCATCGGTGCCGGGCTCGCCGCGTCCTTCGCCGCCGACGGGTTCACCGTCGCCCTGATCGGCCGGGACCGGGAGCGGCTGGCGGAGGCGGCCCGCACACTGGAAGAGCACGGCCGCGGCCGAGTCATCTGGCGCGCCGCCGACGTCGGGAACCGGGAGCAGATCAGCGCCGCGATCGACGAAATAGCCGCGGAGTCCGGCGGCCTCGACGTGCTGGTGAACAACGCCGGGCAGGCCCGGTGGGTGCGCACCGACACCCCGCTCGAGACGGCCGAGCGGCTGTGGGACGAGGTGATGACGGCAAACCTCAAGGGCAGTTTCCTGGCCAGCCTCGCCGCGATCCCGTATCTCACCAGGCCAGGCGGGCGGATCGTGAACATCAGCTCGGTCACCGCGTTCCTCGGCGGGCACGGCGGGTCGATCGCGTACGCCACGTCAAAGGCGGGCCTGCACGGGCTGACCTACGCGCTGGTCCGCGAGTTGAGCCAGGATGGCATCACGGTGAACGCGGTCGCGCCCGGCTTCATCGAGGACACCGACTTCAACGCCGACTTCCCGCCCGCCGCGCGCAGCATGGTGCTGGGCGAGACCCCGCTGGGCAGGACCGGCTCGGTAGCGGACGTGGTGGCCGCGGTCAGGTACCTGGCCTCGCCGGAGGCATCGTTCGTCACCGGTGAGATCCTGCACGTCAACGGCGGCCGGGTGTTCGGGAGGTGACCCACTAGCGGCAGGGTGTTCGGGAACTGACCCGCTAGCCGCCCTTATGAACTGCGGGCCGCTGCCCAGAACGCGCACTGATGCTCGGCCGCGAAGCCGGTCTCGACCTGCGGCGCAGGCGGGACCAGGGAGATCATCCGCTGGCCGCCGCTGCTGAACTGCGGCCACGGCGGCGCACCGGGTGCGGACGGCGATCCCGACCTCGCGAAGTTCGTCCAGTACCGCTGCATTGCGGCCGACAGGCGCTGCTGCTGCGGGGTCAGGGTGCCGGGGAATTCGCTCTCGTTCAGGTGGAACAGGTACTGCAGCTCCGAGGCATGCGCCGCCCCGTAGGAGAACCCGCTGACCGGGGGCAGGAAGCGCTCCGGCGCGTGCTCGTCGTTGAACTCGTAGGCGAACGTGGGCGTGAACCTGGACAGGTCCCGGTCCATCGTCAGCGCCGGGCACGCGAAGATCGCGTCGGTGCCCACGGCGCCGAGCGCCTCGGCAGGACTCGCGAAGCTGCGGAGCGGGTAATGGGCGGCGGCGACCGCCGCCTCGGCCGCTGAGACGCTCGCCGTTGACGCGATCATGTTCTGGTAGTTCGCTGCCGTGACCGGCCCGGTCAGCGGCTCGAAGATGGCGATGAACAGCCGCCACTCATCGTGGTTGGTCCCGTCGATCACCGGCACGCGGCTGAAGTCGCCGCTGGCCAGGGCGGTCCCGATCGACTGGGTAAGCACAGTGCCGTCGATGTCCGGGCCCACCGCGCCCTGGTCATCCAGGATTGTCTGCACCGGCAGGCGGCGCAGGCAGGCTGCGGTCTGGCTGGCGCATCCGGCCTTGGCGGCGAACGCCTCGCCGGAGGCCTCTGCCGTCGCCAGGCTGGGCTGGAGCAGGCTGTAGGAGCCACTCTCGATGATCGCCTTGGTGAACAAGCCCCTGGCGGCTGGCGACACGAGCTGCGACAGCACGGACAGACCGCCGGCCGACTCACCGAAAATGGTCACGTTGCGCGGGTTGCCGCCGAACTGGCGGATGTTTTGCTGCACCCAGCGCAGCGCCGCCTGCTGGTCCATCAGCCCGTAGTCGCCGGACGACCCGTTCGGCGACTTGAGCGCCGGGTCCGCCAGGAAGCCCAGCGCACCGAGGCGGTAGTTGATCGTGACTACGACGGTGCCGTCGCGGACGAGACCGGCCGGGTTGTAGTCGTTGCTCTCGCCGGCGGTCAGGTCGCCGCCGTGGATCCACACCATCACCGGGAGGGAGCCGCGCAGCGAACCGGCCGGGGCGTAGACGTTCAGGAACAGGCAGTTCTCCGACATGCTGGCCAGGCCGAACGGGCTGCCGGTCTGCGGGCAGTGCGGGCCGAACTTCGTGGCCGGGCGCACCCCGGTCCAGTGCGCTGCGGGCTGGGGAGGGCGCCAGCGGAGCGGGCCGACCGGGGGCGCCGCGTAGGGAATCCCGAGGAACTCGTCGATCGTCCCGGCGGCCTGGCCGCGAAGTCTGCCGTCGGCGGTCGCGACGATGCGGTTCCCGGTGTTGTGGCGCTCGGCCGGAGCCGCGGTCGTGCCCGCGGCGGTCGTGCAGGCCGCTAAGGTGACGGCCGCGGCGAGCGCTGCAGCCAGACCCCAGTATCTGCGTTCTCCGACCATTGTTACTGGAGAGTAGCTTAATCCGGGCGTCAGCGGAAGTCGCGGCTGCGGGCCGCGGCGACCACGCGGAGCCGCCGCAGCTTGGTGGCGAGCAGGCTGACCGCCCCGTCCATGCTCTCCACCACACCGGCCACGATCAGCGCGTTCGCCTCCATCGCCACCCGGCGGTGCCGTTCCCAGACGCCGGCAGTGCAGATCACGTTCGCGATCCCGGTTTCGTCCTCCAGGCTCAGGAACACCACGCCGCGGGCGGTCCCCGGCTGCTGCCGGTGCGTGACAAGGCCCGCGACCGTCACGAACGTCCCCGCTGTGGCTGTCCGTAGTTCCGCAGTCGTGATCACTCCATGCTCGGCCAGACCCGCCCGGATGTGCTCGACCGGGTGCGTTCCGTAGGTCCCGGTCGCCCACAGGTCGGCGAAGGTCTCCTCGGCCGCCGTCATCGCGGGCAGCGGCGGCGCGGTCAGCCCCGGCGTTGTTCCCGGCAACTGGCCGGGCCGGATCGTCGCTGCTGCCCCGGCCGCCCAGAGCGCCTCGCGCCTGCCGACCCCGAAGCAGCCGAACGCGCCGGCCGTGGCCAGCGCCTCGAGCGCCGGAACCGGCAGCCGGGTGCGGCGGGCGAAGTCCTCCAGGTCCCGGTACGGCTGGCCGGCCACGACGGCGTCGGCGGGCTTCTCTCCCAGGTTGCGAACCTCGGACAGGCCGAGCCTGATCGCCGGCTGGCCCGCCGCTGGCCCGGGTTCCAGCGTGGCCGCGGCGGCGCTGGCGTTCACATCGACGCCGCGGACGACCACACCATGCCTTCGCGCATCGCTGATCAGGCTGGACGGAGCGTAAAAGCCCATCGGCTGAGCGCGCAGCAGGGCGGCGGTGAACGCCGCGGGGTAATAGCACTTCAGCCAGGCGCTGGCATAGACCAGGTAGGCGAAGCTGATCGCGTGTGACTCGGGGAATCCGTAGCTGGAGAACGCGAGGATCTTGACGTAGATGTCCTCGGCGACCTCCGGCGGGATGCCGTTGGCCGCCATCCCGTCGAGCAGCCGCGCGCGCAGTTCCTCGATCCGCTCCGGGGCGCGCTTGGAGCTCATCGCCTGCCGCAGCCGGTCCGCCTCGGCGGGCCTGAACGAGGCGCAGTCGATCGCGATCTGCATCATCTGCTCCTGGAACAGCGGCACGCCGAGGGTCTTGTCGAGAGCCACGCGCATCGAGGGGTGCGGCAGGTCCGACTGCTCGTCACCGCGGCGGCGGCGCATGTAGGGGTGCACCGAGCCACCCTGGATCGGGCCCGGCCTGATCAGCGCGACTTCGACGACCAGGTCGTAGAACTTCCTCGGCCGCAGCCTCGGCAGGGTCGCCATCTGGGCCCTGGACTCGACCTGGAACACCCCGACCGTATCCGCCTCGCACAGCATGTCGTAGACGGCCGAGTCCTCCTGCGGGAGCGAATGCAGACTCCAGCGTTCGCCGTGGTGCGCCTCGATCAACTCGAGGCAGTCCCGCAGCGCGGTCAGCATGCCGAGGCCGAGCAGGTCGAACTTGACCAGCCCGGCGTAGGCGCAGTCGTCCTTATCCCACTGCAGCACGGTGCGGCCCGGCATCCGGGCCCACTCCACCGGGCACACCTCGCCCACCGGGCGGTCGCAGATCACCATCCCGCCGGAGTGGATGCCCAGGTGCCGGGGCAGCCGCTGCATCCGGGCCGCGAGCCTGGTCACGGCGCCGGGTACGCCAGCATCGGGCGGAACCGGCTGGCCGGGGCCGTACTGACGCGGGCCGGCCTGACGCGCCCAGACGTCCTGCTGCTCCGGCGCGTAGCCGAGCGCCCGGCCGGCATCCCGCAGCGCCATCCGCGGCCGATACGAGATCACGTTGGCGACCTGGGCGGCGTTCTCCCTGCCGTACCGGTCGTAGACGTACTGGATGACCTCTTCCCGGCGCTGGTGCTCGATGTCCAGGTCGATGTCGGGCGGGCCGTCCCGGCCGGCGGACAGGAAGCGCTCGAAGAGCAGGCCGTGCCGGACCGGGTCCACGTTCGTGATCCCGAGCGCGTAGCACACGGCGGAGTTGGCCGCCGACCCGCGGCCCTGGCACAGGATGCCGTTGTGCTCACAGAACTGCACGATGTCGTGCACGATCAGGAAGTAGCCGGGGAAGCCGAGGTCCACGACGACCTCGAGTTCGCGCTCGATCTGGGCGTACGCCCCGTCGACGCGTTCCGGCCGTCCGTAGCGTTCCGGCGCCCGTTCCCCGACCAGCTTGCGCAGCCAGCTGGCCTCGGTGTGGTTCTCGGGAACCGGGAAGTCCGGCAGCTTGGGTGCGATCACGTGGAAGTCAAACGCGCAGGCCCTGGCGAGCTCGGTGGTCTGCTCCGCCGTGCCGGGATACCGGCGTAGCCGGTGCGCCATCTCCGCGCCGGACCGCAGATAGGCGGCACCAGAGGCGGCCAGCCAGCCGTCCATCTCATCCAGGCTGCGGCGGGCCCTGACCGCGGCCAGCGCCTGCGCGAGCTTCGCGTCGCGAGGGGACGCGTAGTGCACGTTGCCGGTCGCGATCACGGCGGTTCCCGTGTCTTTCGCCAGCTCGTACAGGGCATCGTTGCGCTCGTCGTCTTCTGGCTGATCGTGGCTGGTCAGCTCCACGGCGATGTTCTGGTGGCCGAACTGGTCAGCCAGAATGCGGAGTTCTTTTTCCGCGGCCTCGGGACCCGCACCGGCAAGCGCCGCCGGCACGGCGCCCTTGCGGCAGCCGGTGAGGATCACCCAGTGGCCGTCGTGCGCCTGTGCCAGCTCCTGTTCGTCATAGACGGGGCGGCCCTTCTCTCCCCCGCGGAGCTGCGCGGTGCTGATCACCCGGCACAGCCGCCGGTATCCCTCGGGGTCGCGGGCCAGGACCAGCAGGTGCCTGCCCGCCGGGTCGGGGATGCCGCCCTGGCCGCAGGGCAGGTCCAGGCTGAGCTCCGCGCCGAAGACGGTGCCGAGCCCGATACCGGTCCGCTGCTTCAGCCTCGCCGCTGCCTGCGCGAACTGCGGCACTCCGTACATGCCGTCGTGATCGGTGATGGCCACCGCTTCCAGGCCGAGCGCTGCCGCCTCAGCCACCAGGTCCTCGGGGCCCGACGCCCCGTCGAGGAAGCTGTAGGACGAGTGGCAGTGCAGCTCGGCCCAGGCCGGGCCGGCGGCCGGGCGGGCCGACGCCTCCGGCCGGGCCCATGCCTCCGGCCGGGCCCATGCCTCTTCCAGCGCTTCCCTTGGCTCCTCATCGGCCTCGCCGGGGCCCGCCGATGCGGCGCCGCTCTCCTCTCCCGTTTCCGTGCCCCGCCAGGACAGGAGCTTCTCGAGTTCCGCCCACGGCCGCGGTGGATTGTCAAAGCCCATGACGATTCCCCTACAGCGGGTGGCTGTCGGGGCCGACCGTGTAGGTGCGGCCGGCCGGGGTGGTCCAGGTGAACACGCCGGGCTTGGTCTGCTCGAGCTTCCACCGGGGGTGCTGCTTGAGCTGATGGTGGCGCCGGCACCCGCCGCCAAGGTTGCAGCGGCAGGTCCGCCCGTCCTGGTCGTAGGGGATGGTGTGGTCCAGGTCGGCGCGCCAGGCGGGCTGGCCGCAGACCGGGCTGCGGCACGTCACGTCGCGGGCGGCGATGTATTCGCGCAGCCGCGGCGGCGGCCGGTACCCCGGCGACTCGTCGGCGTGCGCGCAGCCTCCCGCCACCGCGTCGGCCTGGGCTTGGACCCGGGCGCGCTCCAGCAGCTGGATCGCAGCCCGCAACGCGGTCAAGGCAATCCCGCCCGGCGGCGGACCCGGTCCGCCCGCCTGGCCGGCGGCCTGCTCAGTCAAGCCGCTGGCCCGCTCGTCAAGGGTGTCCTGGCTGATGGTCAGCGTGACCCGGCCAACCAGCCCGAACGGACGCGGCGGCCCGTCTCGCGCCGGCCCGGGCCCGGCACGCGATCGCTGCCGGCGGATCCGGGTGACCGCGATCGCCTGCCCTTCGGCGTTGGTGATGATGATCCGCCACTGCGCGGCCGGGTCGTGTACGGCGGCGGTGGCGAGCTGGCGGGCCTGCAGCGGGGTGACCGGGCCGATCCGGCCCAACAGCCCCGGGCCTCCGCCGGGCAGGCCGGCCAGGGTGGTCCAGGGCAAGGTGACATCCAGCAGCCCGGGAACCGGCCGCCCATCGGGCTCGCCGGCCGGCCGGGCCAGCGCGGGCGGGATCGCGCCCAGCTCCGGCCAGTCCGGCGTCGGCCCGATCAAGCTCAGGTCATCCTCGTCCTCGGCACAGTACCCACTGGCCGGATCGCCCGCGCCGTCGTCCAGGCCATCCTCGGGCGGGGCGTCCTCATCGCCGGGGAACGGCACGTCATCGGCCGGGCCGCCCGCGTCTGGCCAGGCACCATGTGAGCTGGGGCCGCCGTCGTCGCTGTCATCGCGACCGCTGCTGGGGCCAGGGTCGCTGCCCGGGCCGCCGCCACCGGCGAGATTGCTGTCTTCTGGGCCACTGTCTTCTGGGCCACTGTCGCCGCCGGGCGGCTGGTTGGGCGGGGCATCCTGGGGAGGTGGGGTGGGGGGCAGGGTGTCTAGCAACAGCCCGAGCATCACCTGGGCCCGGTGCAGGTCCAGACCGCCGCCCAGCCCCGCTGCCTTGCGCGCCCGGGCCATCGCGGTGATTCTTGCCATCGCCGCCGCGGCCAGCGCCGCCGGCAGACCGGTCCCGGTCAGCGTCGCGGTCCCGTCGTCATCCGGATACAAGCTCACCCCGGCGTCCCGCTCGGCATCGGCGCTGCGGCGTTCGGCGGCGGCGGGGTCGGCGGCGATCACCGCGCGGCGCAGCCGCTCCCGCAACTTCGCCGGGGTCAGCTGCCCAGCACAGGGCAGGATCTTTGCTTCGACCTCACGAGCCTTGGCTTCGCTCAGCACATTGGTGGCCTCAGCGATTCGCCGGGCCCGGTACAAATTGATCTTCCCGGCTGCCAGCGCCTGCCCGGTCGCCGGCAGCCGCCATGACAACGTGACTGCCAGATCTGCCCACGCGGCCGCGGCGCAGTCCGACATCGTCAGCGCCAGCGAGACCTGCCCGGTCGCGTCCCGGCACACCCGCGCGGGACGGCCATCATCGCCCACCCCGATGTTCTTATCGGCGGCGGCGGCACGGGAGGCAACCTGCGCCACCGCGGCCAGCTCAGCCGCCTGCGCCCACGACGCCAGTTTTTGCCCGGCTGCCACCACCCCAGTCAGCCCGTACTCATTCAGGCAGTCCGCCTCAGCCCCGGCCACGTCCAGCCATCCGGCCATCGCCGGACCCGGGTTCATATGCTCCACCGCCAGCGCCGCCACCTGCCCTGCGGACAACCGCGGCCCCAACCGCCCGCCCGCCACCGCAGCCAGCTCGTCAGGGTCCTCATCCGGCCGGCCAAAAACCCGCCTGCCGCCAGAGCATCCAGCAGCACCTGCAAGTCCAGGACCCCGCCGCCCGCCACGACCTGACCACCCTCGAACAAGGGAACAGGCTGGGCGCCGCTAGGCGAGGGAGCAGGCTCGGCGCCGCTGGGCGAGGGGGTGGCCGGCTCATCGTCTGGGCCTGGTTCTGGTACCTGGGCTGACACGGCTCACCTCCTTCGCCGGGCGCTTGCCGGGGCGTTCCGTCCTGATTTGCCACTAGCCACGCTACCGGCTGCCACCGACAAAACCGCGAACCTTTGGCCAGCAAAACAAAGATTTCTCGAAAAAGTTTTTGGTCATTCAACCACACGGCGCGTTGCCCCAGCCAGCCACACGGAAAGTTGCCCCAGCCAGCCACTCCAGCATGTGGCCAGCCGACCACACAGCGAGTCAGTCGTAGCTGGCCTCGATCAGCCACTGGCCGTCCTGCACCGCGGCCAGCCAGGCGCTCCCGTCTTCGGCGACCAGCTGGAACCTGGCTCGCCGACGGGCGCCTTCCGGACGCCACCACCGTTCGGTGACCGGCCAGGGTCCGGCCCAGGAGGTGACCGTCAGCCACGGCCCGCCGTCGGCCGACAACCGCGCGGGGGCCGCGGAAGCGAAAGCCCGTCCGGTAACGGTCACCGCGACACCCGAGGCGTCGATGACACTGGCCGGGAGCGGGACGGGATAGACCGTGGCCGGGGCCGGCGCGGAGCCGGCCAGGCCAGGGCCGACCGGACGGAAGCGCCGGGTCGGCCGCGTCGCCGAACGAAACCGGCGTTACCTGCTCGGCCGGATCGCGGCCGCCAGCCAGCAGCGGACGCACGACCGAGCCATGCCCGAGCATGGCCTGCACTCGGAGGGCGGCGCGCGCCACCCGATCACTGACTACTGCGTCGCCCCACAGGCCGAGCTGACGGCCCGTGGCGCGCACGAGCTGGTCGGGAACCAGCCGCAGAAGCGTGATCCCGCCGACCGCGCCCCCCTCGTCTGCGATCCCCTCGTTCGCGACCCTCTTGTCCGAGGCCCCCTCATCCGCGTCGCCACGGGCCGGCTGCCAGCCGGCCAGCTGCCAGCGCACCCGCTCGGCCACCGCTAGCGCGGACAGCAGCCCGTCGTGCCGCCACAACCGGGTGATCTCCTGGCCGTCGGCGCAGGTCGCCTGCGCCTGCACGCGTACGCAGGCGAGGCCCCTGGCGGCAAGGCCCGCGTGCATCTGTTCGGCGAGCGCCTTGGCGGCGAACACCACCGGCTCGGACTGCCCGGCCGGCGGGTCAAACTCGACGGAAACGGAGAGGTCCGCAGATGGCGGGCGAGGCACCAGCGGCCGGGGATCCAGGCCGCGCGCCAGCCGGTACGCGACAGCTCCCTGCGCGCCGAACCGGTTCCCCGCTTCGATAGCCGGCAGCATGGCGAACTCCCCCAGCGTCCTGATGCCCAGCCGGGGCAGCAGGTCGGCCAGCTCCGGATCCTCCAGCGAGCCGACCGGCTGCGAGGCGAGGAATGCCGGCGTCTCGCCCGGCGCCACGATCAGGGCCGCATCCGAGATCTCGGCCCGCGGCGCCCGGGCGGCGAGCTGCGCGGCGAACATGCCGTCGGCGACGCCGACCCGGCAGGCGATCCCGCAGCAGGCAACGGCGTCGATGATCTTCCTCGCCAGAACCTCTTCCCCGCCGAAGTACCTGGCAGGCCCGCGGGCGCCGATGGCGCAGGCACCCGGGTGCAGCACCTCAACCCGCGGGCAGAGCTCTTCCACCGCGGCCACTACCTGCTCGAAAGCCCGGGCACCCTCAGTACCCTGATCGGGCCAGTCCGGGCACCACACCACGAGCACCCGCGGCGGCGCGTCACCGACCGGCTTCAACCGGTACTCCTTATTTCCGGCCAGAACGGGTCGCGAGCAGCTTTGGTCTGGTCCGCAGCGGTCACCGACCCGTCGGGTCCGGGAAGCCACAGCCACTGGGATCGCGGCTGCGCCGCCCCGCCCCTGCCATCCGCGACCACCTGGACCCGGCGGGCACGCAGCCGTCCGTGGCCGGTTCCGATGCCCGTCCATTCCTGCTGGGCGATGGAGAGGCGGGCCTGCGCACCGTCCCACTCCCCCGCCACAGCAAGAACGCCGCCAAACCGACGCACGGTGGCCTCGATCCGCCGCCGGACCTGGGCGGGCGGCCGGTCCGGCGGACGAAGCAACACGAGCTCACAGCCGTCCAGGAGAGAGGCCACCACCTGTGGCCAGCCGGTGCCGGGGTCCGCGATCAATAGCATCCGGTCTGGGTCCAAGCCCGCGGCCGCCGCTGCCGCCACCCCGAGCTGCGGCAGCCCCACCACCGCACACCAGGCTCCCGCCGCCGAAGCGCCCGCGGCCAGCGCCAGGCAGAGCAGGCTCCAGGGCCCGGCCGCAACGACCGAGCCACGCCGCAGCGCTCCACCGGGGAGCAGCCCCCGCAGGGCCGGAAGTACCGGCAGCACGGCCTCGTCAGACAGGACCGCCTCCCCCGGCAGTGCCGCCCCAGACAGTGCCGCCCCAGACAGTGCCGCCCCAGACAGTGCCGCCCCAGACACGCCTGCGGCGTGGCGTACCAAGGACAGCTCGACCCCCTGCGAGACTTCCCTGGCCTGCGCGGCTTCCGCTCTCATCGATTAACTATCGAACATAAATTCGATAGTTGTCAAGCCTCTGACCTGGTGTTTTGTCAGACGAATCCGGTGCGGGAGGTATTGCGCCTGCGGAGCCCGAGCGGGCTGAGCCACAGAAGAAATCCCACGAGGGCACCTATGAGCGCCACGTATAGCAGGTCGGAAATCCATATCGTTGAGCCGTGCGGGGGATAGACATAGTCCGACCTCCCCGGTTCGATGGCCGCGAAGCTTATTCCAGCCCTGGTGCGAGTCGGCCGGACACCGGCATAGATGACATCGGGCACCGTGGCGCCGTCCGGAGACCGGAAGGTTCCCACCAATACGCATCCGGTTTTATGCGAGCACGACTGATATCCCGCGACGAAAGTCCCGGTCGCGCCCTGGCCGCCGGCTGCCTTGATCGCAGATGCCAGCCCGACCAAGACCGCCATCACTGCCATGGCGACCAGGGCCCCGGCGAGGACAATGGCGATATGCCTGAACTCACGGCTCCGCCGGCCTGCGACTGCGTCACGGACGCGGATTAACGAACGAAGCCTGCGCCGTTCCTGATGAGACAGGCCGCCGGCCGCCAGTTGCTCCCGCGCTTCACGAGCCTGCCTCCGGCTGACCTTCGCCTGCGGGACGGGCGGACCAGAATGCTGCTTACGCCGAGGCATCTGCTCCTCCCACAGACTCACGATCTTGGTTTGAGGTAGGGATAGCCAGCTCGCCGGTAGCCACGCGGTGGGTCAGGGGCGCGGTCGGAGGCTGTCCAGCAAGAACCGGCCACGCCGGTCGTAGTCCTCGCGGTTGGGCTTGGACAGGTGACGCAGCGCCAGCCCGTTGGCGACGAGGGCCTGGTACAGGTCGTCGGCGGTGCAGTCGGCGCGGAGCACGCCGGCCTGGTGTGCTTGCTCGACCAGGACGATTCCTGTTGCCCTGCCCGCGTTCCACTGCGCGGCGACCTGTGCGGAGTCGGGGTAGGTCATGAGGTGCACGTCGACGGCCGCGGGTTCGCGGTATTGCAGGTCGCGCACGTCGGTGATGTAGGCAGCAAGCCGTTCCCACGGGTCGCCGGGCTGTCGGGCTCGCTCCATGATGGTGCGCATCTCGGCACCGACGAGCTCTTCGATGACCGCGTCGATGAGGCCCTGACGGCCACCGAAGCGGTTGTAAATGGTGGCCTTGCTGACCCCGGCGGCAGCCGCGATCTCCTCCAGGGGCGTGCCCAGCCCGCGGCCGTGAAAGGCGGCAATGGCGGCGGCCCGGATCTGGGCGACGTTGCGGGCCGCGTCGGCCCGCAGGGACGTGGCTGACGTGGCGGTGTCCGCGCCGCCCGGCGTACCAGCCGATCCTGCCCCCGGTGCCATGGGTTCTCAGCTTAGCAACTTGACCGTGCCGTCAAGTTGACGGTAGCGTCAAGTTAATACGCTGACCGGCTTGCGGGAGTGCTCATCATGTCCAAGTCCATCGCGGTGTTGGGGGCAGGGCCCGGCCTCGGTCAGGCCGTTGCTCATCGCTACGCCCGCGAGGGCTACGACGTCGTCCTCGTGGCCCGCCGACCGGAACCGCTCCAGCGGCTGGCCACGGACCTGGCCAGCGGAGGCGGGACGGTGCACGTCATCAGCGCCGACCTGGCCGACTCCGCCGCCATCCCCGCACTGGCCGAGCAGGTCCGCAGCCAGGTCGGCCACCTCGACACGCTTTACTACGCCCCAACCCCGGACGGAGACTTCGTCCCCGCCGCTGGCCTGACCGCCCAGCGCGCCCGGGATTACCTGCCGCTCGCCCTCTACACGCTGCTCGATCTCGTGGAGGAGTTCCTCCCAGACATGCTTCAACAGAACGACGGCGCCATCCTGACCGCGCAAGGCGCCAGCACCCTGCGAGGGCAGCCGAACATGAGCGGTCCCGGCCCCGCGCAGGCCGCCCAGCGCAACTACCTGCAATCCCTGCATGCCGAGGTGGCTCGCAAAGGCGTCTACGTCGGCATGCTCTATATCGGTGCCGTCATCGAGAACAGCGCCTTCCACACCTGGACCACGACGTCCGGCGGCGCTGCCCGGGACTGGGGACCGACAGTCAGCCCGGACCATCTCGCCGACCTGCTCTGGAACATGCACAGCACCAAGGACCCGGCCGAAGCCACCTACCCCGAGGCCATCCTCAACCGCTGAAACAAGCCGACTGCGAGACACACGCGGTCAACCGGCACGCACATGTCCCGCTACGAGCTCGCCACGGCGCTTTAGTTCTTGCGGCCTACACCGCCCCACAGCCCGGCCGGGCTGCTGGCCTCGGCCTCGGATGCGGGACGCCATTCCGGAACCCGCACCAGCCCCGGCTTGACCAGTTCCAGTCCGTCGAAGAAACGCGCGACCTGAGCCCGGTCGCGCAAGGTCACCGATTCCGCCATCGATTGGTTCAGCCGCCTGGCCAATTCGCCCTGCGCTTGGGCTTCGATGTCCGAAGCTGGGTGAGACAGCGCCAGGTAGCTGCCCGCAGGCACCGCGTCGAGCAGTGCCGCCACGATGGCGAAGGGGTTGTCGGCATTGCCCACGTGCTGCAAGATCGCCATGAGCATGATGGCCACCGGCCGGGAAAAGTCGAGCGTCTCTGCCGCGGCACTCAGCACCCGCCCGGTGTCGCGCAGGTCGGCGTCCAGGTAGCTGGTGACCCCGTGCGGGCCGCTGGTCAGCAGCGCGCGGGCGTGGGCGAGCACGACCGGGTCGTTGTCCACGTACACCACCCGGCTTTCGGGCGCCACGGACTGGGCGACCTCGTGGGTGTTGCTGGTGGCGGGGATACCCGTGCCGATGTCCAGGAACTGCCTGATCCCCGCCTCGCCGGCCAGGTAGCGCACCGCGCGGGCAAGGAAGGCCCGGTTGGCGCGAACCGAGAAGACGATGTCCGGGTAGGCGGCGATGGCCTGCTCGGCGGCCGCCCGGTCGGCGGCGAAGTTGTCCTTGCCGCCTAGCCAGTAGTCATACACCCGCGCGATATGCGCCACGCTCGTATCAAAGGCCGGCCGCTCCGCGCCGCCATCGGCGGCCTCATCCGGCCCCCGGCCAGTTCCCTGCCCGCCCTCGCTGCCCAAACTGGTGCACCTCTCCCGCCGATCACCGGCAAGCGCCGCGCACGACAATCCCACCATTGAACGCCGCGCGACGAGCCTACGCCGCGGCAAGCCGGCACCGCTGAACGCCGTGCGACGAGCCTACGCCGCAGCGAGCCGCGGCACGCTGACCGCGCCGGCGCACATGCGCCCCTTCGCGGTTTACTCCGGGTACTTGACCGACCCCGACGGGCATCTCTTCGAGATCGCCTGGAACTCCAACCAATAACGGCTGCCAGCTGTCGTCGCACCCGGCCCCGCAACCCTCAAATCTCGCTGAGCGCCCGCCTGTCGATCTCCAAGCCGCGTTCCACCTCGGCGAGAGCCGCCCGTACCTTGTCATCGTGTTGCTCCGCGAGCGCTGCGGCCAGGTGCTGTCCGAGCCGGTCGAGATCCTCGCCGACGACACGGCGGACATCCTCATCGCTCGCGGCTCCATGCCAGGAGTGCGGCGGCATTCGGCCAGCCCCGGACACCATGTTCGCCAGGGGCGACACGCCGAGCGCCTGGTCCTGGTCCATAAGCAACCCGGCCCAGGTTCTCATGTCGTCCAAGAGCCGGTCGAGTACCGCGTGCAGGGCGTGCGTCTCGGGAACCCTACGGTGAGCCTGCCTCACGTCCAGAACCGTATCGATGACGTCGCTGAGCGCCTGGTTGAGGGCGGCGACCGGATCATCACCCCGGGGCTGGCTCATGCCGGCGCCGATGCGGGCCGTCGGCCTCCGGACATGCAAGGCGGAGCTGATGGAATGCGCCTTCCCACGCGGCAGGCCTCCCTTCCTCCGGCATCGGGCTCCTCGCCCGGCCAGACTCTTGCACCGCTCAGTGAACCAGCAAGGTACTAACGCACAGAGCGTACCGAGGCGAACCCTGCTCCAGCGGTGACCGGGTCAGGCTCAGCTCAGCAAATCCGGGCGCCGCCAACGGCCACCTGCCGGTGCCGCTGCCTCACTCTCATGCATGCCGATGGGCGGATCGGCTAGGCCGGCTCGTTGATGGCGTGGTGTTGCTCGAACATGAGCTCGTAACCGTCCGGGTCGAGGCCATAGAAGATGCGTGCCCAGTACGCGTCTTCCGGCGCGAGTGTCACGGGCAGCCCTTCCGAGCGCCAGAGGTCATAAATGGCATCCAGGTCCGGTGTTGGGATTGCCAGCACAAACCCTGCGCCGAGCGGTCCACCTATAGCAGCGTCCCTGCGCTGGGCGTTGTGGTAGCCGTGGTTATACCTGTCCGACAAGATCAGCCAGGTGTGGCCGAACGTCAGGTAGCGAAGCCACCGCTCATCAGGTCGGGGGATCTGCCTGAACCCAAGTTTTAGGTACAGCGCGCAGGATGCCTCCAGGTCGCGGACCCGCAGCCCGACCTTCAGCTGCGTTGTACCCCTCGATACCACCGGCGTTCCTCTCTGCGCGTCCCGCGTAGATCTCGCCTCGACGGTAGCCGGTCGCGGAGATGTGGAGCGGTTCATCTGCATCGTCGTGCCGCACCCTGGTGCAGGCGGTCCAAGGTCTACCGCCAGTTCTCGATCGCCCGGCCGAGGGTCTCGCTCACCTCGGTCCTTAGTACCGGGGCCAGGGACGCCGCCGTGACGTTGCCGGAACTGAAGCGATCGGTGCCGTGAAAGCAATTCCAGAAACGGACCAGTCCATCCTCACCGTCAGCGCCGAACATCCTTGCGGCGAGTCGCAGCCACCGGTGCTGGTACCAGACGTAGTTCAGCACACTCATCGGCTGATCGCCGCCCGTGTAATGGGCTTCGAGTTCCTCTAGCGTGCTGTAACCCTCGGCGCGCATCCGGGCGGCCAGGCGCCGGCTCTGCGCGCCCACTGTGGGGAGCACCTCGAGCGTGTTCAGGCTCTCCGGCTGCCTCGTTGCGACGAATGCGTGCAGGGCCAGGTTGGCGAAGATCTCACCCAGCCAGAAGGTCGGCAACCTGAGATCCCCGAGCACCTCGAAGGCGTGGCCGAGCTCATGGATCGTGACGAGGTCAAAGAATGGCTGCAGATCCAAGCCACCTGCGCCGTCAGGGTATGCCGCGAGCAATCGCGTGTAACCGCGCGGCGATGCGTCGCGAATGTCCTGCCCGATCGCGATCCAGAAATCTCCGCTTCCCGCGGGCATCACCACGATGCCCGGACGGATCTGGCCAGCGTCATCGTTGAAGAACGGCAGCCCGTATGGCTGCCTGCTCTCCCAGTCCGCCTGGCCGGCCACGATGATAGCGATGTCGGGCTCGACTCCGAAAAACAGGCGAGTGAAGTACCCGTAGGCGCTCGCGGCGACATCGGCAGCCGCACGCGCGCGCGCCAGGGCCCCGTCGCTGTAACGCACCTCAAACGGATAGCCGCCCAGGTGAGCGAGCCCTGATCCCAACGCCACCTGTCGGAGCGTAGCGGTCGACAGGAGCCTGGATAAACAGCATTAGCGCTGCCGTTGGTCGTCGCAGGCTTCCCCGAGGCTGATGTCGACGCTCGCTCTCATCGGCGCACGAGATACTGCTGCGGTGGCCAGCGACCGGGACGAAGCGGGCCGCGACGACGTCGCGTACAGCACGTTCGGTGGCGCCCGGCGGACCTGGCTGGGCAGGCTGGACAAGGTACGCAACGTGGTCCGGCAGGAAATGATCGCTCGCCAGCTCGGCAGGCACATGCGGGGTCGGCCCGGGCGCATCGTCGACGTGGATGCCGGGCAGGGAACGTAGTCCGTCCGGCTGGCCCGCGCAGGCCATCAGGTGCTCGCGGCGTTCCAGGAACTCGATCTTGCCCAGGACGAACGGCGCGACATGCGCTATCAACGAGCTCGGCACACCGGCCCGGGCTGACGATCTCGACCCGCTCACGAGCACCGCAGCCGCATACGGACTGCGGCTGGGCCAGCTCGCGCACCTGATCCTGCGCAAACGGGCCGACCTGCCGGTCAGGGAGTGAGCAGGGCGAACAAACACAACGGTGCCATCCATTGGAACCCGGGTCAGCCCGCTGGCTGGTAGGTCTCGATCAGCCGGTCCATCAATGCGTCCACGCGCGCGTCGGTCCGCTGCCGCGCCGGGTCCTCGTCATGCCATCCGACGATCTCACGCGCTCCCTGCTCGAACGGGATGACGGCCCGGTAGCCCGGCAGCACACTGCGCAGCTTCGAGTTGTCGAACACCAGCGAGTGCGCCTTGTCCCCCAGCAGGCTGGCGCCCCACCCGGGGTCGGCCGCGGCGATCACGTCCGAGGGGACGTGGACGATGTCGGCCCGCGTTCCGGCGGCGTCCGCCAGGGCCTGCGCGATCTGGTCCCAGGTGAGCACGTCATCGGAGGTTATGTGGAAGACGTCCCCGACGGTTCGGGAGCGGCCGAGCAGGGGGACGAACCCCGCCGCGAAGTCCTGGTGGTGCGTCAGCGTCCACAGCGAGGTGCCGTCGCCGTGCACGACGATCGGCTTGCCCTGGCGCATCCGGGCCAGCACCGTCCAGCCACCATCGAACGGCACCAGGGTCTTGTCATAGGTGTGCGAGGGCCGCACGATCGTGGCCGGGAAGCCGTCGTCACGATAAGCAGCTCGCAGCAGTTCCTCGCACGCGATCTTGTCGCGGGAGTAGCGCAGGAACGGGTTGCGCAGCGGGGTGGACTCCACGATCGGCACGCGGGCCGGCGGCGTCTGATACGCCGAGGCGGAGCTGATGAACACGTACTGCCCGGTCCGGCCGCGGAAGAAGTCGATGTCGGCCTGGACGTGCTCGGGTGTGAACGCCACCCAGTCCACCACCGCGTCGAACTCACGGCCGCCGAGGACCTCCCGGACGGACCGCGGATCGCGGATGTCGCCGCGCAGCACCGTCGCCCCAGCAGGCAGCGGCCGGTCGAGGCTCAGGCCGCGATTGAACACGCAGAGTTCGATCCCCGATTCGGCGGCCAGCCGCGAACAGGCCGAACTGATCACACCGCTGCCGCCGATGAAGAGTACCCGCACACCCCTAACTTAAGAGCTGGCGCGGTTCGGGTACGCCTGATCCCTGCCGGCTGATCCCCAGGCTCGCCACCTAGGCTGGTTTCATGCGGCGACCGGACCTGGGAAGGATCTTCAGATCCTATGCGGTGGCCTGGGTATATCTGATCGGGTTTGTGATCACCGAAGTAGTCTGCGTGGAACTGTCCCCGCATGATCGCAGCGCGTTCACGGTGTGGGCAAGCACGAGCGTGCACAACCTCCAGCATGACCCGGTCGGCTCGCTCGTGGTCTCGGCGTTCGTCACCCAGGGCTACTGGCTCGCGTGGCCGTTCCTGATCGCGCTGGCCCTGTTCGGCGCCAACAAGGTGCTGGGCAACTGGCGGACCGCGCTGGTGTGCGCGGCCGGGCACGTGATCGGCACGCTTGTCAGCGAGGGGATCGTCGGCTACCGGGTGTCCCACGGGTCGCTGCCAGCGGCGGACCGGTACCTCATCGACGTCGGGCCCTCCTACGTGGTCGTGACCGCGATCGCGGTGGTCCTGCTGTACGGCTCATGGCTGGCGCGAGCCGCGGCAGCGCTCGACCTCGTGCTGCTGGTCGCGGTCGGCAACATCTTCGGCGGGCTGAGCAAGCTCGCCGTGTCCGCCGTCGGCCACACCACGGCGATCGCCGTCGGGGTCATTCTCGGCAGCCTCCTGGTCTGGCAGCTGCGCAGGCGCCCGAAGACCGCAGACAGCCTGGCCGGCGCCGACGCCGACGCCGATACCGGCTGACCGGAAGGAAGTCACCCGGGCGCTGGGCGCGCGCTGGCCGCAGTAGCCCACGTACGGATGATGCATCCCGGCTATTGAGAGGCCGGAACGGGAGCCGGGGGCGATGGTACGGCCTGACGGGTGACCCGGGTTCGGCGCAGCGCCGTCCACGCCCGCCCGGCCGCATAGCAGACCGCGGCGATCGAGCCGACGAAGAACCCCACCGGCCAGTTGGTGTGATAGGACACCGCGATCGCGATCCACACCGTTGCCAGCGCGATGACCACCGAGAGGCCCATGGCGAGCAGCGGCCGGTCCGTGACCGCCCGGGCGGCGGCCGGCGGCCCGATCATCAGGCTGAAGATCAGCAAGGCGCCCACCACCGGGAGCGCCATGCTGGTGGCGAGGGCGAGGACGACCAGGAAGCACATCTCGATCCGGTACGCGCGCACGCCGCGCGCCTCACCAAGCTCGGGCATCACCGAGGACAGCATCAGCGGGCGGTACAGCACCATGATCGCGACGATGCACACCGCGCCGAGCACGGCGACCGGGGCTATCTCGTTCACGCTGATGCCCAGCACCTCGCCGAACAGCAGCGAGTAGATCTCAGGGGCGTACTCGACGCTGAAGCTGAGGAACAGCGCGCCTAGCCCGAGCATCACCACCAGGGCCAGGGCAACGGCCACGTCGTGCCGCGCGCGGCGGCCGAGCCAGCCGATGCCGAGCGCGCCGAGGAGGGAGAACACGCCGAGGCCGATCAGCGTGTTGACGCCGATCAGGCTGGCGCGGGCCGCGCCGGCGAACGCGCCGGTCGGCAGCGCGTCGGCGACGAACGCCGAGCCTCGCAGCACGACGAAGAACCCGACGGCCCCGGCGACGACCGCCACGATCGTCGCCACGATCCAGGTGTTGGTCATGAAGCCGGAGAACATGCCCGCTCCTCGTTCCGGCTATTGCGCGTGTTCTGGCCAGCAACCTGGGCAAGCAGATAGAAGATCAAGATCAGGACCACGACGAAGAAGCTGACCGGCCAGCCCCGGCCGGACGGCGGCCAGTAGTAGCTGTCATAGGCGAGCAGCACACCAAGCCAGGTGGCGGCGACGCCGATCACCGCCGACCACGCCAGCACCAGGCCGGGCCTGCTGGTCAGCCGCAACGCGGCCGCCGCCGGCCCGACGAGCAGCGCGGTGCTGAGGATCGCGCCGATCGTCATGGCCGACAGCGAGACCGCGAGCGCGATCGCGGCCAGGCACAGCGCGCCGGCGATGCGCACCGGCACCCCGCGCACCACGGCCAGGTCGGTGCTGACCGAGCTCAGCAGCAGCGGGCGGTACAGCGCGGCCACGATGCCGACGGCCACCAGGCTGAACACCGCGATCGCCGGGATCATCGAGCTGTCGATCGTGAAGATCGACCCGAACAGGATCGTGATGGGCGCGCCGGTCGTGGAGGTACGCGTGGTGTCCCAGTAGAGGAACAGGGCGGCCAGGCCGAGCCCGGCCCCGCGCACGATGCCGGTTGCCAGGTCGCGTCCGCGCGGGCGGCGGACGCCGATCATGTCCATGACCCCCGCGGCCACCACGCTGGTGCCCGCGAAGCCCCACAGCGGGCTGATCCCGATGAGGAACGAAGCGGAGCCGCCGGTGGTGCTGATGTCGCCGAGCGCGTGCCCCGCGTACGACTGCCCGCGCATCACCGTGAACGTGCCGACGATGCCGGACACGATGGCGACCACGCCGCCGGCCAGCAGCGCCACGTGAACCGGCGCGCTGGTGAAGAAGCCGGGCTCGACGATGGCCCGCAGCAGGTGGCCCACGGCCTCACGCGCCGTCGTCGGCGTGGGCGCCCGAGTGCTCGATCGGGATGTCGAGGCCTTCACCGCGCCCGGCCACCACCAGGACCCGGCCGTGCACGTGGATGACATCGACGTGGTGCCCGTACAGCTGGCTGAGCCGCTCGCCGGTCACGACCTCGTCGGTTGGCCCGCTGGCGGCCCGGCCGTGCGCCATGTAGACGATCCGGTCCATGACCGGGAGCAGCGGGTTCATCTCGTGCGCCGAGATCAGCACGGCGATCCCCTGTTCCTTGGCGATCCGGCCGAGCAGCGCGACCACCTCCTGCTCGCTGGCGATGTCGAGGTTGGCCAGCGGCTCGTCGAGCAGCAGCAGGCCGGGGCGGCTGATGAGCGCGTGCGCGATCAGGATCCGCTGCTGCTCCCCGCCGGACAGGTTGCCGACCCGGGAGTTGCCGATGTGCTCGGCGTCGACCGCCCGCAGCATCTCGTCCACCAGCTTCCGGCGCGCCCGCGACGGGAACGGGATGCCGAGACGCTGCCCGTCCAGGCCGAGCCCGACCAGGTCCCTGGCCCGCAGCGGCATGTCGGGATCGAGCTGGATCTTCTGCGGCACGTAGCCGACCCCGGCCGTGCTGACGGTGACCTTCCCGGAGCCAGCGGGCAGCAGGCCGAGGATCACCCGCAGCAGCGTGGTCTTGCCCGCTCCGTTGGAGCCGATCAGGCCGACGAACTCGCCGGGCTTGATCGAGAACCGCACGTCGTGCAGGACCTCGCGCCCGCCGAGCCGGACGCTGACGCCGTCGACGGTGAGCGCGTCGTCCTGAGTGACCGCGCTGTCCTGGCTGGGGGTTGCTGGCTGGCGTGTCATCGTCATAGTTTCTGCGTCGAGATCTTGTCGGTCACGGCCTTGGTCATCGCCTGCACCTCGGCGACCATCCACGACTGGTAGTCGTATCCGGGGGTTGGCATGGTCTCGTACACGCCGACCACCGGGATGCCGTCCTTCCTGGCCTGGCTGAGGAACGAGGCGGTGAGCGAGTCGGTCACCTGCTGGTTGTACACGAAGACCTTTACCTTATGGCCGGAGAAGAGGCCGTTCTCGAGCGACACGTCCTGCGGCGACGGGTCCACCCCGTTCATGATGTCGGCCTGCAGGGTGAACGGCGTCAGGATCTTCGCCCCGATCGCCTGCAGCATGTAGTCGCCAACCGGCTCGGTGACCGCCACCGTGGTCCCCGGGTAAGCGGCCTTGAACTTCGCGATCGCCTGCTGCCACGGCTGCAGCGACGCGTCGAACCTGTGCAGGTTGGCCGCGAAGTACCCGGCGTGCGCCGGCTGCATCTTGGACAGGTCGGCGGCCACGGCCTTCGCCACGGCGGGCATCGTGCGCGGCGCGTACCACAGGTGCGGGTTCGGTGTGCTGTCCGGCAGGCCGAGCAGGTTCTGCACCACGATGACCTTCCGGGTCGTGCTCGGCGCCGCGGACTCGATCTTGTTCATGTAGGTGTCGTAGCCGATGCCGTTCTGCACCACGAGCTGGGCCGAGGAGACGGCGTTGGCGACGCTCGGGCTGGCCTCGAACGTGTGCGGGTCGGTGTTGGGGTTGCTCTCGATCGCGGACACCCGCACGTACTTGCCGCCGATCTGGCCGATCACGTTGGCGTACTCGTTCTCGGCGCCGACCGCGACCACCTGCCCGCCCGAGCTGGTGGCCGCCGAGGTCGACGAGCAAGCCGTCGCGGTCACCCCCGCAGTAACGGCCAGCGCAACGAGCACAATCCCGCGGCGAGACAGCCGAGAGAGCATGGTCAGGCTCCTCCAGTCCAGGTTTAGCGCACGACGATGCCGGGACTACCGGGCTTAATACAAATGAAAACGATAACCAGTATGAGTACCGCGGTCAAGCTGTTCGGCCAGTGCCGGGCCGACAGGGGGCACGGCGCGAGATTGGCGGGCGGCGCGGCACCGGGCCGGCGGCGACGCGGGGCGAGGCTGGCGCCGGGCCAGCGGGAGGGGGTGACGGGAGCGGGGTGACGGGCCGCGGGCGAGTTCGCCGATGGCCTACTGGGTACTCTTTGCCCAGGAGGTACCCGATGGCGCAGGACGCGGACCGTCCCGCGGTTTCGCGGGTCGCTGACCGCGGCGCTGCGACGCCGGGGGTGGCGGGGTCACCGGGGCCCCCCGACGCCGACCAGGTATCTGACCGTCGCTGGCTGATCCTGGGCGTTGTCTGCTTGGCCCAGCTGATGGTGGTGCTGGACGCCACCGTGGTGAACATCGCGCTGCCGACCGCCCAGCATGACCTGGGGTTCTCCAACGCGGACCGGCAGTGGGTGGTGACCGCCTATTCGCTGGCTTTCGGCGGCCTGCTGCTGCTCGGCGGCCGGCTCTCGGACATGCTTGGGCGCAAGCGGATGCTGATCATCGGCATGGTGGGCTTCGCCGCCGCGTCGGCGCTGGGAGGCGCGGCCATCGGCTTCGGCATGCTGCTGGCCGGCCGCGCGATCCAGGGTGCGTTCGGCGCGATGCTCGCGCCCGCCGCGCTGTCCACGCTCACCGTGACGTTCGCCAACCCGGCCGAGCGCGGCAAGGCCTTCGGCATCTACGGCGCCATCGCCGGAGCTGGCGGTGCGGTCGGGCTACTGCTGGGCGGCATCCTGACCGAGTACCTGTCCTGGCGCTGGTGTCTGTACGTCAACGTCGTCTTCTCGCTGGTCGCGGTCACGGCCGCGGTGCGGCTGCTGCGCAACCAGCCCCGTGATCCCGGAGTTCGTCTCGACCCGCCAGGCACGGTGCTGGTCGTGGGCGGGCTGATCGGCGTCGTCTACGGGCTGTCCGAGGCCGAGACCAAGGGCTGGGGGGCGCCGCTGACGATCGCGCTGCTGGTGGCCGGGATCGCACTGCTCGTCGCGTTCGTGCTGGTCGAACGCAGGGTGGCGCATCCGCTGCTGCCGCTGCGGATCGTCCTGGACCGGTTCCGCGGCGGGGCCTATCTGGCCATCGGCCTGTCCGCCACGGGCATGTTCGGGATCTTCCTGTTCCTCACTTACTACCTGCAGCTGATCCTGGCCTACTCGCCGGTGAAGACCGGCCTGGCGTTCCTGCCGATGATCGCCGCGCTGATTGCGTCCTCGACCACGTCCAGCGGGCTGCTCATGCCCCGGCTCGGACCCCGGATCCTCGTTCCGACCGGGATGGTCATCGCCGCGGGCGGGCTGGTTATCCTCGCGACCCAGCTGAGCGTCAGCGCCAGCTACCTGGCCTCGATCCTGCCCGCGCTGCTGGTGGTCGGCGTCGGGCTTGGCCTGGTGTTCGGCTGCGCGATGAACACCGCCACGTACGGCGCCGCCCCCGCCGATGCGGGGGTGGCCTCGGCGACGGTGAACACCTGCCAGCAGGTCGGCGGATCGATAGGCACGGCGCTGCTGAACACGATCGCCGCCAGCGCGCTGGCCAGCTACCTGCTGGTGCACGGGCACAGCCCGGCGGCCATGGCCGACGCCGCGGTACACAGCTACGTCGTCGCGTTCTGGGTTTCTGCCGGGATCTTCGCGGGCGCCGCCGTCGTGTGCGGGCTGGTGCTGCGGCCGGGTGTGCTGACCCGCCAGGTCACCGAGGTCAGCGGGGCGCCCGCCCCGGTCCCGGCGTGAGCGGCATGGCGAAAGGAGACGGGTGACAATGAGTTCCGACCAGGTCCGGCTGGTCACCGTGTCGGCTTCCTACGGCGCAGGCGGCAGCGTGGTCGCCCCGGCGCTGGCGGAGCGGCTCGGCGTCCCTTTCGTGCAGCGCGCAACGACCAGCACCGGCGGCATCGGCGGACCGGAACCGTGCTTCGAGCGGCTGGTGCCGGAGGAGTCGGACATCACGCCGGTATCCCGGCTGCTCGCCTCGTTCATCAACGCGATGCCGGCCGGGCCAACGCAGTCACCGCCGCCAGTACGCCATGTGGACGATGACCTGCGCCGCCACTGCGAGGGCGACATCCGCCGCCTGGCGGCCGCGGGCGCGGGCGTGATCCTGGGCCGCGGCGCGGCGGTGGTGCTCGGCAAGGACCGCGGCTTCCACGTGCGGCTCGACGGGCCGCCCGGCCTCCGCGTCGTGCAGGGCGCCGCGATCGAGGGCGTCGGCCAGGAGGAGGCCCGCCGCCACATGGAGGCGGCCGACCGGGCGCGCACCGCCTACGTCCGCCGCCTGTACCGCGCCGACCCCGCCGACCCGCGTCACTACCATCTGGTGATCGACTCCACCGCGATACCCTCCGACGCCGTCGTCGAGATGATCCTGGGGGCACTGTCATCGTTCCCGGCCGCGCCCACGGCGCCGCAGAGCGCCACGGCGGCGCCCGGGTGAGGCCGGCCCGGCGGCGGCGCACCTGAGCAGAATGTTGCGAAAGCATCCCGGACCCTTGCCCCGGCCGCCGCAATCATCGGTTATCGTTCGGCAGACCTCGGCACGGATGACGCGAAGGCGAGCACAAAGATCACGATGAGCGGGACGACTGGGAGCCGGGACGTTGGTGACAAGCTGGCCACGCCGCCCGCCGGGCCCTCACCTTCGGGCGCCGCCCCGGATCGCTTCGCCAGGTTCCTCTCCTGGTCGGCAATGGGCGGGATCGTCATCGCCCTGCTGATCATGATCGCCGCCTCGCTCGTACGCAACAGCTGGGAACATCCGTACATCGTGCTGCCCACCGGCGGGTTTCCCTGGGCGCTCTCGCTGCACAAGGCGCTGCTCCCGGAGGTGAGCGTGGCCATGTGGGCCGCGGCCCTGCTCGGCGGGGCCAGCGTCGCCGCGGGGCTCGCCGCCCTGTCACGCGGTGCCCGGCCCCCGGTCCGGCTGCTGCTGGCGGCCGGGCTCGTGGCGGCGGTGGCGTTCACCGTGACGCCGCCGACCGGCTCGACCGACGCCCTCGACTACGCCGCGTACGGCCGGATCGTCGTGCTCGGCCACAGCCCCTACGTCATGACGCCGGAAAAGCTGCGCCGCAGCGGCGATCCGGTCGGCAAGGCGATCGGCAACGTATGGCGCCACCAGGTGACCGTGTACGGGCCGCTGGCCAGCGCCGAGCAGTGGGCCGCCGCCGAACTCGGCGGCACCTCGGCCGCGCGGATCATCTTCTGGCTGAAGCTCTGGACCACGATCGCGTTCGGCGCGGTGGTGCTCGCCCTGGACAGGCTGACGCGCGCCGATCCGGCGCGCAGACTCCGGGCGCACCTGCTGTGGTCGGCGAACCCACTGCTGTTGTGGGTCCTGCTCGCCGCCGGGCACGTGGACATACTGGCCGCGGCCGCGGGCTTCTTCGGCCTGCTCGTGCTGCGCGGCCCGAAGCCAGGCGAAGAACCGGGAGCGCTCCGCGGGCTCGCGGCCGGCTTGCTCGTCGGGGTGGCCGGGGACATAAAGGTCATCTACCTGCTGCTGGGGGTGGGCGTGGCCTGGGCGGTGCGGCGATCCATCGCCGGGTGGCTCGGCGCCGGCGCCGGTGCCGCGATCGTGCTGCTGCCCACGTACGCGTGGTTCGGCGTCCCGGCGATCAAGGCGCTGGTCAAGCGGGACGCGAACGCCTCGGTAGACAACTTCTACCAGCTCTTCGTCGGCTCGCACGGCAATCTGTTCCCGCATCAGTTGCTGGTGGCCGGGCTGCTGCTGGCGGCCGTGGCCGCGCTGTTGCTGTGGCGCCTGCCGGACGGGGTTCCCGACCTGCCCGCGATCAGGCCCGCCCTGGCGGTCAGCCTGGCCTGGCTGTTCATCTGGTCGTACCAGTACCCGTGGTACGACTCGATGGCGTTCTGCCTGCTCGCGCTCTACCCGGCGTCCCGGATCGACTGGCTGGCGCTGGCCCGGCTGACCGCCGCGACGTTCGCGCTGATGCCGGGGAACGCGGTGACCCCGCCGGAGCACTGGCTCGCCACGATCACCAACGACAGCGTGTTCTGGTTGGCGCCGGTGGTGCTGCTCGCCGCGGCGGTCGCGCTGGTCTGGCTGTGCCTGACCAACCGGTGGAAGATGGATCCGCCGGTCAGCGTCAGCCGTCTGGGGCGGCCGCTGCGGGCGTGAGCCGGCCGCCCCTTCGCGCGGCAACCGCGGCGCGCGCGGCCGGCCCGAACCCCACCACCAGCAGCGCCGCGAACAGCGCCATCCCGGTCAGCACGTAGAGGTTCCCGAAGAGCAGCTGCAGCCCATGCCAGTGGTATTCGGCGTACCACGGCTTGTCGCCGATACGCAGGTACGTTTCCGGGTTGGTCAGCGGGGGCACCCAGATCAGCCCCTCGAAGTACCCCCCGGTGTTGCCCGGCAAATGCCACAGGCTCCCCGGCCACGCCCCGAACACCAGCACCAGGCCCGCGGCCAGGCTGGCCATGGCCCAGCGCCAAGCCCCCCTGGCGCGCACCGCGTAGACGGCGGCGGTCACCACCCCGGGCACGACCCACACCCAGTGGTGGTCCCAGCTGATCGGGGAGCACAGCAGCCCGGTCAGCGCGCAGGTCAGCAGCCCGGCCATGCGGTGGCCCGCCCGGTCGATCAGCGCCGCGCAGATCACCCCGGCGATCAGGACCGCCGCGTCGACCGCCAGCCACGTGGGCTGCGCGCGCAGCACGTTGCCGGTCAGCCGGGTGACGAGCGCGGGCAGCGACTGGTTGCCCTCCCAGCCGACGAACCCGGTGCGCTGGCCGTGGGCGAACAGCCCGGTCAGCCAATACCTTCTGGAATCGGCCGGCAGCACGGCGAACCCGATCAGGAACGTCGCCGCGAACGTTCCGGTCGCCACGGCGGCCTGCCGGAACCTGCGGGTCAGCACCAGGTACGGGATGAAGATCAGCGGTATCAGGTCGATACCAGCCCCGATGCCGATGCCTGCCCCCTTCCACCAGCGCCGGTCCGGCTGGACCTGGTCCCAGATGATCAGGGTCATCAGCACGATCTCGATCTGGCCGAGGAACAGCGTCCGCTGTATCGGCTCGGTCCACAGCAGCGGCGCGGCCATCAGCAGCGTCCCGCCGAGCCGGGCCAGATCACGCCGGCAGCCGAGGCCGCCGAGCGTCATCCAGATCGTCGCGAGCATGGCGGCGATGTTCACCCCGACCGTGATCTTCGCCAGCGTCATGAACGAGAACAGCGTCAGCACCGTGAACACCATCGCGGCGAACGGGCTGTAAGTGAACGGAAGGTGCGCGTACCCGGGCCAGCCATACAGCGGCGCGGCGCGATACCCGCGGTAGAACGGCGCGATGTGCCGGACGATCCGTCCTCCGTCGAGGTAAACCTTCAGGTCAACGGGGTCCATCCACTGATGGCTCGGGCTGGTGAGGGCGAAGATGATGTACCCCGCCAGGGCCACGCCGAAGGCGGCGGCGCCGACGGCGAGCAGCGGACCGCCGCGCCGGTACCACGCCTGCCCGACCGGGCGCGCGCTGACCGTGGCTGTTTGCCGTGTAGACGCCACCCGTGCACGATATCCCGCCACCGTGGCCGAGCCTCGAGTCATTCCAAGATGACCGCCCGTTACGCATAGAAAACACGCGCTCCAGCCAGATCCTGACTACCTGGTCGTCGAGGTGCATCAAAGCGGCATGTTCCGGAACAGGCAGGGGTCCATCGCCGTGGTGGTAACCGTGGTCGTGCTGGTCCTGGCCGCGGGCGGTGCGGCAGCCGGTTGCCTGCTGCCGGTGACCGTCCCCGCGCCCCGGCCGCCGGCGCAGCCGCACGCGATCAGCCCGGCGATTCTGGACACGCTGCGGCCGATGATGCGCGCGGTGGTCACCACCGGAACCGCGGCCGACGGCGGCTTCGGAGGCGACAGCGCGGACCTGATCGCCAACGCACTTTTGCGCAATTTGTAACCAAAGCTTGCCCTGTCCGACACCGAGCCCGCCTGGCCGGACGCCCCGCCTCCGGCCAGGCCGAACACAGGAGCGGAATGGACCTGTTTCACCCGCATCCGCCATTGCGCTCTGTTATGATCATCAATCGGCTTAAGTAGCCCACATCTATTATTTCGGCCCTGGCGTAAGCCATATGCCCCACGTTCGTCACGGAATAGGACTAATGGGAATGCGAATCCGAGGTACAGTCCGGCTGCTCGCGATCGCTGGCGTGGCCTGCTCGATGGCGCTGGCTGCCTGCTCGTCGGGCACTCAGTCATCGACGGGCTCCACAAGCAACCGCGTTCAGGGGGGGACCGCCACGCTGTCGCTCACCCAGACCGATGGCATTTTCAACTACATCTTCCCCCTGCTCAACTTCGACAACGACACCTTCGCGAACATCACCTACTCGCAGTACCTCATGTGGCGGCCGCTGTACTGGTTCGGCAAGCCCGGTGCTGTCGGGCTGAACGAATCGGAGAGCCTGGCCGATCCCCCGGCCGTGACCTCGTCCGGCGGGAAGACCACCGCGACGATCACGCTCAAGCCGTACAAGTGGTCCGACGGCACGGCGGTCACCAGCAGCGACGTCGAGTTCTGGATCGACTTGCTGAAGGCGGACAAGGCCCAGTTCTGGGGCTATGAGCCCGGCGAGTTCCCGGACAACCTCACCTCGTTCAAGGCCCTCAGCAGCACCAAGTTCCAGCTCGTCTTCAACCACACCTACGCCGCGGAGTGGCTCTACAACCAGCTCGCCCTGATCATCCCGCTGCCCGAGCACGCTTGGGACAAGACGTCGCTGACCGGCTCGACCAGCGGACACCCCGCCGAAACGTCCAACTCCGAGGCGCTGGCGGTCGACAACTTCCTGCTCGCGCAGAACAAGGACACCGCCACCTACGCCACGAACAAGCTCTGGCAGGTCGTCGACGGCCCGTGGAAGCTGAGCGCCTATACGCCCGCGAGCGGCGACGCCACCTACGTCCGCAACATGAAGTTCTCCGGGCAGGCCACAGGCTCGCTGCATGCGATCAAGATCGAGAGCTACACCAGCGACACGGCCGAGTTCGACCAGCTGCTGTCGGCCAGCGGCATCGACTTCGGCTACGTGCCGTTCAACGACGCCGCGCAGGTGTCCCGGGTCAAGGGGGACGGCTACACCGTGGCGTCCTGGCCCGCGTGGGGCATCAACTACATCTTCATGAACTACGCGTCGCCGCAGTCCGGCGCCATCTTCCGGCAGCTCTACATGCGTCAGGCGATGGAACACCTGATCAACCAGGCCGGTTACATCAGCGCGTTCCTCGAGGGCTACGCGTACCCGACCTACGGGCCGGTGCCGCAGAAGCCGTCCAGCAACTTCGTGTCCCCCCAGGAGACGCAGAACCCGTACCCGTACAACCCGAAGGACGCGACCAACATACTGACGCAGCACGGCTGGAAGGTCGTGGCTGGCGGCACGGACACGTGCACCCGGCCGGGCTCCGGCCTGACCGACTGCGGCCCAGGTATCACCGCCGGCCAGAAGCTGACGTTCGGCTTCGAGTACGCGACCGGCTCGCTGGCGGAGGACGAGGAAGTCTCCTCGCTGCAGACGGCGTTCTCGCAGGCCGGCATCAAGATGTCGACGAGCAGTTCGTCGTTCGCCACGATCACCGGCGGCATGGCACCCGGCTGCACGAAGACCAGCTGCTGGCAGATGTCCTATGTGGGCGAAGCCTGGCTGTTCGACCCCGGCTTCAACGAGCCAGACGGATCAATCCTGTTCCTCTCGGACGGGCCGTCCAACCTCGGTGGGTACTCCAACTCGACGGCCGACTCGCTGATGAACAAGCTCGGCTCGGGAGGCAACTCGGCGCTGTTCAAGTACCAGAACTACCTCGCCCAGCAGCTCCCCGGTCTGTGGATGCCGCAGACCGACACGGCGATCGCCGCGGTGAACAGCAAGCTCAAGGGCGTCACCCCGCTAGACCCGCTGGAGAACCTCTACCCAGAGGACTGGTATTTCGTTAAGTAAACCCATTCGGGGGGCTCCGCCCCCGAAGACCCCGGGCCCCCGCGCGCCCAGCAGGCTAGGGCGTGCGGGGGTTCGACTGTCTGCGTATCTGCCGGACCACCCTCGGGCCAGACACCCCCGTAGCCCGCACGCCCTCGCAGCCCTAAGACCCCGAACCTCACACCAAACCGCGGGCTCCGCCCCCGCGCTGCAGTCGGACGTCGAGCGAGTCGCGCAGGCCGTCGCCGATGAAGTTGAAGGCGACCACCGTGAGCACGATCATCAGGCCTGGCCGGGCAGATCTCCCACCAGTAGCCGTCGTATACGACGTTGACCTCCGTTCTCAAGCATCCCGCCGCCTCGACGTACTCCCTGACCCGCAGGCTCAGCGTCTCCCTGCGCACCAGCCGCGCCAGGCCCGGCCAGGACAGCAGCGCGAGAACCAGGATGAGCAGCAGGAGTGTCGGCCGATCGCTGTCTTCTTGCGCAAAGCGTGACCTATTCCTGCCCTATTTAAACGCCAATCCCACTGGCCACATACGCCATTTCCGCACCGTCCATCGTCCCTGGTAGCAGGCCACACGCGGCCACAGCCACCAGGAACGGAATGGCCTGGTTTCCCCCGCATCGGCCATTGAGCTCTGTTATTTTCGGCCCTGGCGCCCAGCATTCGACACGGAATAGGAGTAATAAGAATGCGTACCCGAGGTAGCGTCGGGCTGCTGGCGATCGCCAGTGTGGCCTGCTCGGTGGTGCTGGCCGCCTGCTCTTCCACCAGTTCGCCGTCGTCGAGCGCGGCGGGCAACCGCGTTCAGGGCGGGACGGCCACGATGTCGCTCGCCCAGGCCGATGGCGTCTTCAATTACATTTTCCCGCTGCTTGACATCAACAATGACACGTTCGCCAATGTCACCTACTCGCAGTACCAGATGTGGGAGCCGCTGTACTGGTTTGGCAGCCCGGGGAACGTCGGGCTGAACAAGTCGATGAGCGTGGCCGACCCCCCGACCGTGGCCTCGTTCGGCGGAAAGACGACCGCTACGATTCAGCTCAAGTCCTACCGCTGGTCCGACGGCGCGCAGGTCACCAGCCGGGACGTCGAGTTCTGGATCAACCTGCTGAAGGCGGACAAGACTCAGTTCTGGGGCTATGAGCCCGGCGAGTTCCCGGACAACCTCACCTCGTTCGAGAGCCTGAGCAGCACCAAGTTCCAGCTCGTCTTCGACCACACCTACTCGTCGGAGTGGCTCTACAACCAGCTCGCCCTGATCATCCCGCTGCCCCAGCAGGCCTGGGACAAGGAATCGGCGACCGGCCCGGTCGGGAACTACGACCTGACCACCTCCGGCGCCCTGGATGTCGACAACTTCCTGCTGGCGCAGAACAAGGACACCTCCACCTATGCCACGAACCCGCTCTGGCAGGTCGTGGACGGCCCGTGGAAGCTGACCGCGTACGCCACCAACGGATCCGGCGACGCCACGTACGTCCGGAACATGAAGTACTCCGGGCCGGTTACCGGCTCGCTGCACGAGCTCAAGATCGACAGCTACGCCAGCGACACGGCCGAGTTCGACCAGCTGCTGTCGGTGGGCGGCGTCGACTTCGGCTACGTGCCGTTCAACGACGCGGCCCAGGTATCGCGGGTCAAGAGCGACGGCTACACCGTGTCGTCCTGGCCCGCGTGGGGCATCAACTACATCTTCATGAACTACGCGTCGCCGCAGTTGGGCGCCATCTTCAAGCAGCTCTACATCCGTCAGGCGATGGAGCATCTGATCAACCAGGCCGGTTACATCAGCGCGTTCCTCGAGGGCTACGCGTACCCGACCTACGGCCCGGTGCCGCAGCAGCCTGCCAGCGCCTTCGTCTCCCGGCAGGAAACGGAGAACCCGTATCCGTACAACCCGATGGAAGCGGTCAACCTGCTGAAACAGCACGGCTGGAAGGTCGTGCCTGGCGGCACGGACACGTGCACCCGGCCGGGCTCCGGGTCGAATGAGTGCGGCGCCGGTATCGCCTCCGGCGCCAAGCTGACGCTCGCCTTCGAGTACACGACGGGCTCCCTGGCGGAGGACGAGGAAGTCGATTCACTCCAGTCGGCCTTCGCTCAGGCGGGTGTCAAGATGTCTACGAGCGATGCGCCGTTCCCGACGGTGGCCGGCAGCATGACGCCCGGCTGCACGAAGTCGAGCTGCTGGCAGATGTCCTACGTGGGCGAGGGATGGCTGTTCGACCCCGGCTTCTTCGAGCCCGACGGGGCGATCCTGTTCGGCTCGAACGGGCCGTCCAACCTCGGCGGGTACTCCAACCCGACGGCCGATTCCCTCATCAACAAGCTGGGCTCGGGCGGCCTCTCCGCGCTCTACACCTACCAGGACTACCTCGCCAAGCAGCTCCCCGGGCTGTGGATGCCGCAGGCAGACACCGCGATCGCCGCGGTGAACAGCAAGCTCAGGGGCGCCTACCCGCTGGACCCGCTGGAGAACCTCTACCCGCAGGACTGGTACTTCGTGAAGTAACAGACCCTGGACCCCCGCGCGCCCAACATCTGCCAGGCGCGCGGGGGTTCTTAGCGGCGCTGCAGCCGGACGTCTAGCGAGTCGCGCAGGCCGTCGCCGATGAAGTTGAACGCGACCACCGTGAGCACGATCATCAGGCCAGCCGGGTAGATCTCCCACCAGTAGCCGTCGTACAGGAAGTTGACCCCGTTCTCCAGCATCCCGCCCCACGTCGCGGTCGGCGGGGGCAGGCTGAAGCCGAAGTAGCTCAGCACCGCGAGGATCGAGATCGCGTCCGCGACCTGGAACGTGGCGTTGACGACGATCGTGCCCACCGTGTTCGGCACCAGGTGGCGGATGATGATCCGGCCGGACCGGCCACCCATCGTCCTGACCGCCTCGACGTACTCCCTGACCCGCAGGCTCAGCGTTTCCCCGCGCACCAGCCGCGCCGGGCCCAGCCAGGACAGCAGCGAGAGAACCAGGATGAGCAGCAGCAGCGTCGGCTTGAACTCCGTTGCCAGGTCGATGAACAGGTACACGACCGGGATGGCGAGCAGGATGTCGACGAAGCGCATCAGGATCGTGTCGGCCAGGCCGCCGAAGAAGCCGGAGATCACGCCGTAGAGCACGCCAATCACGGTCGCGACTAGCGCCACGGCGAAGCCCACCTCCAGCGAGCTCTGGCCGCCGGCCATGAGCCGGCCCAGGATGTCGTATCCCAGGTTGTCGGTGCCCAGCGCGTGCTTGGCACCTGGCGGCTCGTTTACCAGCAAGAGGTTCGTGGCGACCTGGTTCGTGTGATAGAAGAGCGGGCCGACGAAGCAGAACAGGACCACCGCCACGACCAGGATGAGCCCGGCCAGCGCGAGCTTGTTCTCCACGAACGCACGCAGGATCATTCGCCAGCCAGCGTCATGGCGGATCGCCTCGCCACCCTCGGGGGTGGCGCCAGGCCGGGCTTCGGCCGTGATGTCAGTCATAACGCACCCGTGGATCCAGGACCGCGTAGGCGACGTCAGCGATCAGATTGCCGAGCACGGTCGCCATGGCCACAAGCACGGTGATGCCGAACACCACCGGGTAATCGCCGTTCACAGCGGCGTTGAAGTACGCGAGCCCGACCCCGGGGAAGTTGAACAGCTGCTCGATGATCAGCCCGAATGTCAGAATGCCCGGTATCGATATCCCGACCAGCGTGGCGACCGGGATCAGCGAGTTGCGCAGCAGGTGCCGAGACAGGATGGCGCTCTGCCGCAGCCCCTTGGCACGAGCGGTGCGTATGTAGTCCTGCGTCAGGCTGTCGATCGCCGAGGATCGCATGTAGCGGCTGAACAGCGCGACCGTGACCAGCGTCAGCGTCGCGACCGGGAGCACGAGGCCGCTGGGGTCGGCCAGCACTCCGCCGATCGTCGACGCCTGAGGCGCCTCAGCCGGCAGCAGCCTGAGGTTGACCGCGAAAGCCGCGATCAGCAGCAGCCCCAGCAGGTACGCCGGCATGGAGTACAGGACGAACGCGATGCCCGTGGCGGTGTAGTCGGTCAGCTTGTTACGCCGGACCGCCTGCACTATGCCGAGCGGGATCGCGATCAGGAGCGCGAGCACGAGCGACACGCCGACCAGGACAATGTCATTGGGCAGATCGTGCACGACGATGGCGTCCACGGTCATGTTCTGCTTGAACGAGAAGCCGAGGTTGCCGTGTAGCAGCTGATTGAGGAACGTGACGTATTGCAGCGGCAACGGCTTGTCGAGACCGTTCTGGCGGTTGAACGCGGCGATCGCCGGCGGGGTCGCCCGGATCCCGAGGATCGCCCGTGCGATGTTGCCCGGCAGGAGATGCCGCAGGATGAACACGATGACTGTCACGCCAATGATGACGATGATCGCTTGGCCGATCCGCCGGATGATGAAGCCGATCACCTAGGCAAGCACCTCGCTAACGTGCGCCACGGGACCCATGGGCCTCACGCATACTTTTCGGGTAGATCGCAACCTACCGCGCAGACCCCCGGCACTCCGCGCCGGGGCCATGTGGTGATCAGCCGCGCTGGCGCGACCGCGCCCAGTTACGTCGCGGGTAACCACGCCGCCGCCGAATCCGGGTCGGCCGACGGAAAGTCTGGTCCCGAGCCCTCAGCCCGCGGGGTTTCGGGGGGGATGCGGGGGGCGGAGCCCCCCGCAGGTGGGCCCTCCGCGGGTGTCTGCAACGGAAAGTGGCACGCGGCCTTGTGCTCGCCGCCGAAGGCCCGGAGCACCGGTTCCTCGGCGGCGCAGATGTCCTGCGCCAGCGGGCAGCGGGTCCGGAACCGGCATCCCGAGGGCGGGTCCATCGCCGACGGAAGCTCGCCGGCCACGGCGACTCCGTGCTTCGCGCGCTCCACCTCAGGATCGGGCACCGGGATGGTGTTGAGCAGCCCGTGGGTGTACGGGTGGGCCGGGCGCTCGTAAATGTCGACGCTGTTGCCAACCTCGACGAGCTTGCCCAGGTACATCACGCCGACCTGGTCCGCCAGATACCGGATCACCGACAGGTCGTGCGAGATCACGACGTAGGTCAGCCCGTGCGCGGCCTGCAGCCGCCGCATCAGGTTGAGGATCTGCGAGCGGATCGACACGTCGAGCGCGGACACCGGCTCATCGGCGACGATCAGCTTGGGCGAGAGCGCGAGAGCGCGGGCCAGGCCGATGCGCTGCCGCTGGCCGCCGGAGAACTCGTGCGGATAGAGCTCGGTCGACCGCGGGCTCAGGCCCACCTCCCGGAGCAGGTCGGCCACGCGTTCCCGCTGCTCCGCTGCGCTGCCCAGACCCTGGATCTGCAGCGGCTCGCGCAGGATCGAGCCCACCCGCATCCGCGGATCCAGGGACGCATAGGGATCCTGGAACATCAGCTGCAGGTCCTTGCGGACCTGCCGCAGGCGCGCTCCGGACAGGCTGCCGAGATCCTGGCCTTCGAACAGCACCCGGCCCGAGGTCGGCCGCTCGAGGGCGACGATCATCCGGCCGATAGTGGTCTTCCCGCACCCGGACTCGCCGACCAGGCCGAGCGTCTCGCCGCGGCGGACCGACAGCGTCACATCCGAGACCGCCTTCACCGTGCCGACCGCGCGCCGCATCAGGGCGCCGCTGGTGACCGGGAACTCCTTCACCGTGTGGTCGAGTACGAGCAGGTCCCTGTCGGCTCCGGACTCGTCGAGCTCGCCATGGCGGTCGACGACCTCGGCTGGCGGCAGCGCCGAGTCCGGGCCCATCGGGTGGAAGCAGGCGTACGGGTGGTCTAGGTCCGGGCCGCCAAGAACCGGCTCGCTGGCAGTGCACTCTTCATCGGCGAAGCGGCATCGCGGCGCAAACCTGCATCCAGGCGGCGGGTCGGCCAGGTCGGGCGGCAGGCCCTGGATCGCGTAGAGCCGGTGCGTGACCGGCTGGTCCAGCCGGGGAATCGAGGCCAGCAGCGCCCCGGTGTATGGATGCCGGGTGCTATCGAAGAGCGGACCGGTGCTGGCCTTCTCGACGATCTTGCCGGCGTACATCACCATCACCCGGTCGGCCCGGCCAGCGATCACGCCCATGTCATGGGTGATCAGCAAGACGGCCATCCCCAGGCGCTCTTTCAGGTCGTCGAGCAGCGTCAGGATCTGATCCTGGATCGTCACGTCGAGCGCCGTGGTGGGCTCGTCGGCGATGAGCAGCTTCGGCTCGCAGGCGAGCGCGATGCCGATCATCACGCGCTGCCGTAGCCCGCCCGAGAGCTGGTGCGGATAGTAGGCCAGGCGCTCGGCAGGCCGCGGCATGCCGACCAGAGCGAGCACCTCCTCGGCGCGCGTCATGGCATCCGCCTTGGAGACGCCGCGGTGCTCCCGGACCACCTCGGCGATCTGGTGGCCGATCGTCATCGTCGGGTTCAGCGACGTCATCGGGTCCTGGAACACGATCCCGATCTCGTTACCGCGCACCTTGCGCATCGCGGACTCGTTCAGCGCGGCCAGGTCCGCGCCGCCGAACCGGATCGCGCCGTCGGCGATGAAGCCGCCGCCGGGGAGCAGACGCATGATCGAGAGACCGGTCATAGTCTTCCCGCAGCCGGACTCGCCCACCAGCCCGACCGTCTCGCCTGGCTCGACGGCGAAGCTGACGCCGTCCACCGCGCGGACCACGCCGTTGCGGCGCTTGATGAACGTCCGCAGGCCGTCGATCTCGAGCACGCTCACTTGATGGCCTTCCTTGCGGCGGGTGACGGGGGGCTGCCCTCACACACAGTCTCGCGGCACCTCAGCATTCCATGTCCTGGTAAAGACCCGATCATCGCCCTCGTAGGCATCCAGCGCATTCGTCACCTGGAAGCTGCCGGCGGTGGCCGACATCGTGCTGACGGTCCGGACCGTGATCCGCCACTGCGCGCGCCCCACCGAGAACGCGCGCACGCACTCCACCCGCGCCGACAGCGGATCGCCCTCGACGACGTGGTACACGTCCCGCTCGTGCTCGCGATATTCAAGCCCGTCGTCCAGCAGGCGGTGACCGTCATCCACCGTGTTGATCACCTCGACGGTGCCGGTCGCCACGTCGCGCCGGACCTCGCGCCCGGACCCTCCGCCCAGCGGGTCATGCTGTGGCATCGGTGCACGTTCGGGCACCGCGAAGTGCGCGGGCGGCACGTACTCGCCGGAGCCCACCCAGACCGGGAGGTCCAATACCGAGCCGCCGGTGAACACGCTCAGCGTCACGCGCTCCGGAGCGGGCCAGGCCCACGGCCAGTACGTCGGCGAGACCGCCAGCCTGAGCCGGTGCCCGGCCGGGACCTGGTAGCCGATCGCGTTGAGCGGGACGTCGACCGGATAACGCTGACCCGGGACGAGAGGCTCCGGGCGGGAGTCGCTGGTGCGGTGTGCGAGGTTCTTGAGCCCGCGGGTAATCAGGGTCGACGCGCCGTCCGGCCAGACGTCGCAGAGCCGCACGGCGACGAGCGCCAGCGGCTGGTCAGCGGCCAGGTCGAGCCGCGCGACGGGGACACCCAGAATCTCGACGGGCTCGGCGAGCGGCCCGGTATCGAAGCTCAGCGACAACCCGTCCTCAGGCCGCTGGTCGGGAGGGAACTCCAGGGCATCGCCGTGCCCGCCCCACTGCCCCAGATCCCCGGCGGCGGCCTCCGCCCCGAGGATCCGGAGTTCCACATCGACGTCCGGAACTCGAGATTTCCCGGCTTGAAGCGTTCCGGCCTCGATCCTGAACCGGCGCCACTCGGCGTCCTTCGTGGGCCAGGTTTCTGTAGCCAACCAACGACCGGGGTGGGTCAGGTATCCCGACGCCGGGCGGTGCGCCTCCGGCATCCATGCCCGCAACTTGGGCTCGTCCATCACGCCGTTGTCCACGCCCTTCAGCCAGCGATCCCACCAGCGCACCGCCTCCTGCAGGAAGCCGATCGCCGGCCCGGGCGCACCGTCCTCGGGATAGTCGTGGCCCCACGGGCCGATCAGCCCCTTGCACGGCCCGGGGTAGGCCTCGAGGAACCGCAAGATGGCGTTCCGGTAGGAGTCGGTCCAGCCGCCGACCATGTACACCGGGCAGCGGATCGCCGCGTAGTCCTCGCAAACAGATCCCTGGCGCCAGAACTCGTCCCGCCGCTGGTGGGCCAGCCAGGCGTTGACGTACGGCGGGGTCTGCTCCAGCCGCTGCCGCCAGGTAGCCCGCCAGTCCGGACCGACCACGGCGGGGTCCGGGGGAAGCCCGTTGTACGCGAGCATCGTCGAGGACCACGGCAGCATCGCCCACGCCAGCACGCAGCCGCCCATGTAGTGGACATCGTCAGCGTAACGGTCATCGGTCGACGCCACGCTGATCACCGCCTTCAGCTCGGGCGGATGGTGCGCGGCGATCTGCAGCCCGTTGAATCCGCCCCAGGACTTGCCGATGATGCCCACCGAGCCGCTGCACCACGGGCGCGAGCCGAGCCAGCGGATGACCTCTACGCCGTCCTCCTGCTCGAGCGGCAGATACTCATCGGCGAGGATCCCGTCCGAATCACCGCTGCCCCGGATGTCCACCCGGACCGACGCGTAGCCGTGCCCGGCAAAGTAGTGGTGGATCGGAGCGTCCCGCAACGCCAGGCCGTCGTTCTTGCGGTACGGAACGTACTCCAAGATCGCCGGCACCGGCGCGCTCTCGGCTTCCTCGGGAAGCCAGATCCTCGCGGCCAGCCGGCAGCCGTCTGGCATCGGGATCCACTCGTGCCGGATGACCCGCACGCGATGCGGAAACTCGGACCGGACGGCCAACGACATTCCTCCGCTCTGGCGGATACGTCATGGTGAGGTTACTTCACGACATATCAGCGGAGGTCTGCAGGCCAAACCCAGATCATCAGTGGCGTGCCGCCGGCGGCACCGGTTCGCGCTCGGAGACCCCGCCGAGCTGCATGGCCATGGCGTGCTCGACCAGCGAGATCAGGGCGGACTTGGTCGAGGCGCGGTCGCGCGCGTCGCACTTGACCACCCGCACGTGCGGGCTGACCGAGAGGGCCTCCCTGACGTCGGCCGCCTCATGGGGGTAGCTGCCGTTGAACCCGTTGACGGCCACGATGAACGGCAGCCCGGCCGCCTCAAAATAGTCCACCGCGGGGAACGAGTCGGCCAGCCGCCGCGTGTCGACGAGCACCACCGCTCCGATCGCGCCGTGGATCAGGTCATCCCACATGAACCAGAACCGCTGCTGACCCGGCGTGCCGAACAGGTACAAGATCAGCCCGGCGTCGAGCGTGACCCGGCCGAAGTCCATGGCCACCGTCGTGGTGCTCTTGTCCGGAGTGTGCGACAGGTCGTCCAGATTCTCGCTCACCGACGTCATCACCGCTTCCGTCGTCAGCGGCGTAATCTCAGACACCGACCCGACAAAAGTGGTCTTTCCAACGCCGAACCCACCAGCCACAACGATCTTCACCGACGTCATGGCGGCGTCAGCCGCCGCTGCGCCTGGGACGGCCTTAGAGCTTGCGAAGTCCACTGAGCACCCTTTCAAGCAGGTTAAGATCGGGCCCGCCCTGCGCATGATCCAGCTGATGAACCCGCACCAGCCCCTCGACCGCCATGTCAGCGATCAAGATCCGCACCACGCCTAGCGGCATCCGCAGCATCGCGGAGATCTCCGCCACCGACCGCCAGCCCCCGCCCAGCCCGAGAATGGCCTGGCATTCCGGGCTCAGCACCGAGAGATCCCGGTCCTGATAGTGGGCAACGGCTACCATCGCCTCGATCTCAAGCTGGTACCTCGGCTCCGTTCTCCCCCCCGTAACGGCGTACGGCCGTACCAGGAAATCTTCTGCGTCGCTCAGATCTGTCCCGTCAGGGACGTCAAAACCCGCAGGAGGCCAGTCATCGCCGCCCGGGACCGGCACCAGCATCTCCCGGACGCATCAGCAGACTCACTGCCGCTCCCTCCTGATTTCCGCTCCGGTGACCGCGTCACCACGGTCAACCCTCATCTGACGTCTCGTCCTCTCCACCCTCAGACCCAGCTCCGCTCGCGACGGCCCGGCCCCTGAGGACACCGCGCTGGTAGCTTGCGAAACGATCCCGCGTCGCCGCCGCGGACCGGACCGACGCGGCGGCCCGAGCGGCCTGGCCGACGGCCGGGGTGGCGGCTGTTCCGGGAACCAGGTTGGCCTTGGGCACCCGCTTGGGCAGTCCTGCCGACGTGATCCCGGCAGAGGCCGGGGCATGGACCACCTGGGCGGCCTGCCAGCCTTCGTCGGCCGGCGAGGCCCAACTGCCGCTGGCACCGCCGCTGCTGATAGCGCTGCCGCCACCATTGCCGCCACCATTGCCGCCCTCCTGGGACTGGCCCGGCGTGCTGACCACCCGGCGCACACGGCGGAACCAGTCCGACTCCACGGCTTCGAATATGGGCAGCCGGTTCTGCTCTTCTGCCTCGCTCGCTGGCGGGATGACCACGCCGCTGGGTGAGCGGGGCGAAGAGACGGGTGAGCCGAGAGGAGGGCTGAGCGGCCCGGTTGAGCTTGGAGAGCTCAGCGGACCGGACGCGGGGGGCGAGTTGAACGGGCCGGACACATCCGGAGGGCTGAACGGGCCGGACACACTCGGAGGGCCGAGCGGACCAGACACACTCGGAGGGCCGAGCGGACCAGACCCGGTGGGAGAACTGAATGGGCCAGACACGCTTGGGGAGCCGAATGACTCGGGCGCGTCGCGGCCGGCAAACGTCCCGTCCCCGGGAGCGCCGTGGGCTATCTCCGGTTCGGCGGTCGGCACACTGCTGTCCCCGAACGCGGGCAGCTGCCCGGTCGTCGTCGCCCAGGTGGACTCCGGCCGTGAATGGGGCCCGGTCACGGGCGTGGGCCCAGAGTTCGCCATGTCCCCATCGGTGCGGAGCGGCGCGAACCTGGGCCTTCGAGCGAGACCGATGTCGTGTTCCCCGGTGCCCGCGGATGCCCCGTCCACCACCGGCCATGCCCCCGAGTGGTCGGAATCGCCCGGCCTGCGCCGGGGCATCGGACCGGTCTGGCTCTCCCGTGTGATCGCCTCATCGGGCAGCCAGACCAGCGCGACGAGACCGCCGCCGTCCGAATGGCGCAGCCGGACCCTGATGCCGTGCCGGGCCGCCAGCCGGGCCACCACGAACAGGCCCATGCGACGCGACACCGCCACGTCCACCACCGGCGGGTTGTCCAGCCGCCAGTTGGCGTGCGCCATCTCGTCCGCCTCCATGCCGACACCCTGGTCGGCGATCTCCAGCAGCGCTCCCCCGCTGCCGAGCAGGTGACCGGCGATCGTGACGGGTGAATCCGCGGCCGAGAACGAGGTGGCGTTCTCCACCAGCTCGGCGGTCAGGTGCACCACGTCGCTGACCGCCTGGGCGCGCACGGCGATACCCGGCTGCACGTTCAGGGTGACCCGCTCGTAACGCTCGATCTCGGACAGGGCCGCACGCAGCACGTCCACGAGCGCCACGGGGCGGTTCCACCGCCGGGAGAGGTCCTGGCCGGCGAGCACCAGCAGGTTCTCCGAGTTGCGGCGCATGCGGGTGGCCAGGTGGTCCATCTGGAACAGGCTCGCGAGTCGCTTGGAGTCCTGCTCACCCTGCTCGAGGCTGTCGATCAGCCGGATCTGCCGCTCTACGAGGGACTGGCTGCGGCGGGAGAGGTTCACGAACATCGCGTTGACGTTGCCCCGCAGCGCGGCCTCGTTCGCCGCCAGCCGCAGCGCCTCCCGGTGCACCTGATCAAACGCCCGCGCCACCTCACCGATCTCGTCGGCGGAATCGACGTCGATGGGTTCAACGTCTAGCGAGACGCCCTCGCCGTCGGTCTCGGCCATCAAGCGGACCGTCTCCGGCAGCCGCACCCCGGCGATCTCCAGGGCGCCCGCCCGCAACCTGCGCAGCGGCCCGATCATGGACTGGCCGACGAGTGCGATCAGCACCAGGGCCAGCACCAGCAGCAGGAGTACTCCGGCGCCCTCGATCAGCGCCGTCTCGGTCGCGCTGTTACGCAGCGACCCACTTTGCGCGATGATCGACGACGTCAGCTGCCGCTCGACCGATCCCAGGGCACTGGTGATGTACGAAGCGTTGCCGGTGGCGACCACGAAGGCGGGATCGCTCGGGGAGGTCGTGTTGCTCGCCAGCTGCGCGGCCGCCTGCTGCAGTTCCTGCTGTGCCTCGGCGGCGAGCGCCGAGGATAGTTCGGTGTTGTAGACCTGCCGCTGAGCGGCCGTGGCGCTCAGGTCGAAGGCTGACAGGTTCGCGGCCTGTTCCGCCGCCGCCTCGTTCAGCACGGTGAGCGATTCGGAGCCGAGCTGAACAGCTCCCTGCTGGTCCGGGCGAAGCGCCGAGGTCACGATCGCCTGCTGCTCCGACGCTTCCTCTTTCATGCTTGAGATGAGGCCGGTCACCTGCACGGTGTCGGCCAGCGACGCGTCCTTGCTGCCCGCCGAGACCTCGTTTTCCAGCGCGAGTAGCTGCGTGATGATCGTGCCGTAGTCGTCGATCACCGTCAGGACGGGGAGCCTGGTGGTTGTCGAGGCCGTCCGCAGCGACGAGAGGTCGCCGATCGCGGTGATCGCGGCCTGGGCCTGCGTTTGCGCCAGCGCGGGATAGGAGCCGCCGATGGTGGCTGCCAGGCTGCTGACCTGGGCAGCAAAGCGTCCAGAGGTTTTGTAGTCCGACTGCAGCAGCGCCAGTGTCCCGGCCGCTTCGGCCTTCGGCCCGTTCGGCCCGGCGTTCGACGCATTGGCCGGCGCCATCGCACTCGCGCGGCCGCCGTTATTGCCCCCGGCGATGAAGTTGACGGTGTCCTCGCGCTCGGTCTGCAAGGCCTGGGCAAGGTTGGTCGCGTCGCCGGCCAGGACGGCCAGTCGTTGCACCTGCTGGTAGCTCTGGGCGGTCCGCAGCGAGGAGACGATGGCGACGCCGCCGAACACCACGGCCACGAGCACCGGCACCGCGATCAGCAGCAGCAGGCGCGAGCGCACTCGCCAGTCCCTTAGGGAAAGGCGGCGACCCCGGGTCGCCGGCTGCGACCGGTCGGCGACTGGCTGGTCCTCCGGTCCGGGGCCGGGCCTTCGGTGGCCACCCGAAGCCGGGTGATCGGCGGCAGGCCGGCCGTCGGCCTGGCTTGGGGCCGCGGACCGCCGGATCGTCCGGCGCGCTAGCCAGTCCGCGCTCTTGCGCCCTCTTCGCAGGGCTTCTGGGCTCTTCATAGCGGAAGCGGCCGGACGACACCGAGGCCGGGGCCTCCCGGAACCGACATAGCGAGTACCCCTCTTAAGCAGCTATAACTCGGAAAGCCGCCATAATGGCTTTCGGCACGTCTACGCTGACCATGAGCAGAGTATCGCGGTCGCTCACCCCGTGACCCAAGAATGGCTTATGCTCCATCAGCGAATGGTTTGTACACGAACAACAGCCTGCACACAAGGAACAGAGGCAGTCACGTGCAGCTTGCCCGGGCCGAAGCGCACTCCGTGACCATCGGCCGCCTGCTGCGCCGATTGAGCATCCCCGCGGCCGCGATCTCCCTGGCCCTGGCCGCCGCGGGCTGCCACGTGCCGGGCACCTCGTCGGGCTCCATCCTTCCTTCCGGCCAGACGCTCACAGTCGCCGAGGTACCTGGCATCGACACCGTGCCGCTGGAGGTGGCCGTCCAGCGGGGGCTGTTCAAACAGCAAGGCATCGGCGTCACCGTCAAGGACTACGCCTCCGTTAGCGACGCCTATAACGCCCTGATACAGGGCAAAGCCGACGTCGCCGACGGCGACTACACGTCCTTCTTCTTTGGGATTGCCAACCTCGGTGCCTCGCTGAAGCTGGTCGCGGACGGCTACGACGCCTCGGCCGGCACCATGCAGGTGCTTGCCCTGCCTTCCTCGGGCATCAACTCGCCTGGAGAATTGGTGCACAGGACCGTGGCCACACCAGAGGCTCAGATCGCCCCGTACTCGAGCATCTTCCCTTACAGCATGGACACGCTGGCTACCGAGACGGTGCTGCAGACCGAAGGGGTAAACCCGGCGGAGATCACGTGGGATGCGATGCCCGAGAATAAAATGATCGCTGCGCTGAAAGATCATCAGGTGCAGGCGATCGTCGCGACCGACCCATTGATCATTCAAGCGGAGACCCAGCTGGGCGCGCAGGAAGTACTCGACGCCTGCAGCGGCGTGACGGCCAACCTGCCCCTGTCTGGCTATTTCAGCACCGCATCATTTGCCGGCCAGCACAGCGCCGCGCTGCAGGCTTTCCGGACCGCGCTCACCACGGCCGAGTCCGACGCCGGGCAGCGCAGCAACGTCCAGGCCGTGCTGCGCGGCCAGGAGATGAGCCCGCTCTACGCCGACCTGGTCAACATCGGGCAGTATCCGTCGTTCGTCAACGTCGGTCAGGTACAGCGGATCGCCGACCTCATGTACGACTCGGGAATGATCGTAAGCCCGGTCTCGGTGCAGGGGCTCCTGGTCAAGTAACTGTGCTCGTCAAGTGACCTAGCTGGTCAACCGACCCTGAGAGCCAAGTGGCGCTGCCTGGACCTGCTGGGCAAGTCGACTAGCGCGGGCTGAGCTGCATCGCCATCGCGTGCTCGACCAGCGAGATCAGGGTCGACTTGGTTGACCGGCGATCCCGCGCGTCACACTGGACGACCGGAACGTGCGGGCTGACCGACAGCGCCTCCTGCACGTCAGTGAGCTCATGCGGGAAATCACCGTGGAAGCCGTTCACCGCCACGATGAACGGCAGCCCCGCCGACTCGAAGTAGTCGACCGCGGGGAAAGAATCAGCGAGCCTGCGGGTATCCACCAGCACCACCGCCCCGATCGCGCCGTGGATCAGGTCATCCCACATGAACCAGAACCGGTGCTGACCCGGCGTGCCGAACAGGTACAAGATCAGCCCGGCGTCGAGCGTGACCCGGCCGAAGTCCATGGCCACCGTCGTGGTTGTCTTGTCCGGGGTGTGCGACAGGTCGTCCAGGTTCTCGCTCGCCGACGTCATCACCGCTTCCGTCGTCAGCGGCGTAATCTCAGACACCGACCCGACAAATGTGGTCTTCCCAACGCCGAACCCACCAGCCACAACGATCTTCACCGACGTCATGGCAGCGTCAGCCGCCACGCCGGAGACCGCGTTAGAGCTTGCGAAGTCCACTGAGCACCCTCTCTAGCAAGTTAAGGTCCGGGCGACCCTGCGCGTGATCCAGCTGGTGAATCCGCACCAGCCCCTCCACCGCCATATCAGCGATCAAGATCCGGGCCACCCCCAGCGGCATCCGCAACACCGCCGAGATCTCCGCCACCGACCGCCAATCCCGGCAAAACCCCAAAATCGCCTGACACTCCGGGCTCAGCACCGACAAATCCCGAGCCTCATAATGCGCAGCCGCGACCATCGCCTCGATCTCCAGCTGCGTACGCGGCCTGGTCCGCCCCCCCGTCACCGCATACGGCCGGACCAGCGACCTCCCAGCGCCATCCCCAGCCCGCCCCTGGCGCGGATCGCGCTGTCCCGCTCCGCTGGGTCCGCTCCCGCCCGGGCCGCCAGCGCCGAAGCCGACTACCGCAGGACCGAACACCGACCGGGAGGGTACGCCAGGCGAATTCGGCGTACCATTTCCGTTTCCCGGTCGTGGTCGGTATCTGCCGCCAGCGGGCGCCCGGTCATCCCGGCCCGGGAACGACACCGGCATCTCCTGTCACAGTCTGCCATCCTCCCGCCACCCGGGCGGCTGAGCACCGCGCACCTCTGGTGTCAGCGCACTGCCCACACGCTCGACCAGCAGCGCCATTTCGTACGCCACCAGCCCCATGTCGCAATCCGCGGCCGCCAGCACGGCGAGGCTGGACCCGTCGCTGATCGCCATGACGACCAGCAGCCCTCGCTGCATTTCGACAACCGTCTGGGTGACTGCGCCACCCTCAAAGACCCGGGAGGCTCCCTGGGTCAGGCTGGTCAGCCCAGATGTCACTGCTGCGAGCTGATCAACCCGATCGGCCGGGAAGCCCTGCGAATATGCCATCGGCAACCCGTCCGACGACACGACGATCGCGTGTGCGACCGAAGCCACACGTTCCACGAAGTTCGTGATCAGCCAGTTCAGGTCCTGAGCTGGACGCACAAGCGGACTCACGAACGCTCCTTCCTACTAACCAAGACCGCCACTAGCCACCAGCCCCAAGCATGATCGCAACAACGAGCCCATGCCACCTCATGCTGTACCCTCATCCTCTCCGTCGTCGGACTCGGCCTGGCCCGCAGCGGCGCGGCCCTCCCTAACGCCCCGCTGGAAACTAGCGAAACGCTCCCGCGTCGCAGCCGCCGACCTGGACGGTGTCGTCGCCGGAGATGACCCGGCGACCGAGCCAGCGGCCCCCGGGACGAGATTTGCCTGCGGTACCCGCTTCGGGAGCCCGGCGGATGTCACGCCGCTCGACGACGGGGCACTTACGGCCTGGGCAGCGCGCCAGCCCTCGTCGGCCGGAGAGGTAGCCCATCCGTTGCTCTGCTCTGGCTCCTGCTCGGTGGTCGTCGGCCTGCCGACGGCCGGCCCCGGCGGAACCAGTCTGACTCCACCGCCTCGAATATCGGCAGCCGGTGCTCCGCGCCGCTTCCGTTAGCGGGCGGAACGATCACTCCACCGAAGGTCAAGCTGGTCTCGACGCTGGCGGGCGCTCCGAGAACAGGATGCGAGGCGGTAAACGACGACGAATCAGACCCGTTGCCGACGGCCGGGACCGATCCGCTACCGAAGTCGAAGGCGGCGGGCGAAGCGGCAGTGGGCAAAGCCGCAGTAGGCCTGTCCGATTCCGGCATCTCGGCCTTGGGTGCCGCCTCGGGCTCTGCGTCCGGCCCGGTGACGGGCGGCAGTCCGGTCACGATCGGCTGCGGGCCTGTGACCAGGGGCTGCGGCCGGGTAAGCCCTGGCTCGAGTTCGTCGTCGGCCGGCCTCGGTACGGTGCGGAAAACGGGCAGCGGCCCGGTCGCTGCCCAGCTGCCTGGCCTGGGCCCGGCACCCGGAATCCGCTTCGGGCCGAGGCCGCCGATGTCCTCGGCGTCCGCCCGCAGCGGAGCGAACCTCGGCGTTCTCGCCGCATCGACCTCTTGCTCGGCGATCGAGCGCCCGTCGTCTCCCCAGATGCTGGTCGAGCCGCCGTTCGTCCCAACGCCGACTCCGGCAAACGCCCCGTCGGCGAACGGCCCGAGCGCGGGTTCGGACATCGAGTCCCGGCGCATGCCTGGCGTGTCGTCCGGCGTCTCGTGCATGATCGTCTCATCGGGCAGCCAGACCAGGGCAATGAGACCGCCGGAGGCTGCGGGACGTAGCCGGACCCTGATGCCGTGCCGGGCCGCCAGCCGGGCGACCACGAACAGGCCCATGCGACGCGACACCGCCACGTCCACCACCGGCGGGTTGTCCAGCCGCCAGTTGGCGTGCGCCATCTCTTCGGCCCCCATGCCGACACCCTGGTCGGTGATCTCCAGCAGGACTCCCCCGCTGCTGAGCAGGTGACCGGCGATCGTGACCGGCGTGTCCGCGGCCGAGAACGAGGTGGCGTTCTCCACCAGCTCGGCGGTCAGGTGCACCACATCGCTGACCGCCTGCCCGCGTGCCGCGATGCCCGGCTGCACGTTCAGGGTGACCCGTTCGTACTGCTCGATCTCGGACAGGGCCGCACGGAGCACGTCCACGAGCGCCACCGGCTGGTTCCAGCGCCTGGACTCGTCATGCCCCGCGAGCACCAGCAGGTTCTCCGAGTTGCGGCGCATGCGGGTGGCCAGGTGGTCCATCTGGAACAGGCTCGACAGCCGTTCCGGGTCCTGCTCACCCTGCTCGAGATCATCGATCAGGCGAATCTGCCGCTCCACGAGCGACTGGCTGCGGCGGGAGAGGTTCACGAACATCGCGTTGACGTTCCCCCGCAGCGCGGCCTCGTTCGCCGCCAGCCGCAGCGCCTCCCGGTGCACCTGATCAAACGCCCGCGCCACCTCACCGATCTCGTCTGAGGAGTTGACGTCGATCGGGTCCACCTCGAGCGAGACGCCCTCGCCGTCGGTCTCGCTCATCCGGCGCACCGCATCGGGGAGGCGGAGCCCGGCCACCTCGAGGGCTCCGGTCCGCAGCTTGCGCAGCGGCCGGACCATGGACCTGGCCACGATGATCGTGATCATGAGGACCACGATCAGGACGGCCAGAACCTCGATCCCGGTCTCTACGGCGGTCCGCGTCAGCGCATTATGCTGCGATTGACTCTGCCCGATGATCGATTTGACCAGGCCCTGCTCCACCTTGCGCATGTCCGTCAAGGTGGCTGTCATGTCGCTGTTCCATACCGCAGCCGGAGCGGCCGACCGCGGCGAGCCGGACGGCACGCTGACCACGACGCTGCCGCCGCTGCCTCCGCTGGCGATCGCCTGCTTTTCCATTTCCTGGGCAGTATCGACCGGCGGCCCGGCCACCGTGTTGCTGTAGATCTGCTGCTCGCCGATGGTCGCTGCGCTCTGGAACTCCTGGAGTTCCGCCTGCTGGGCCGCCAGCGCGCTGGACAGGGTGCCTTCGGCGCCGGGCTCAAACTGCCTGTCGAGCAGCGCCGCATACAGGATTCCGCGCTGCTGCGACGCCTCGTCCTCGGTCCGGGACAGCGCACCGAGGGCTCGGACGGTGTTGGCCAGCGTGGCGTCGCTGCTGCCCTGCGAGATCTGGTCGTTGAGCGTGAACAGGTCGGCGATCGCCTCGGAGTAGTCGCCGACGATGTTCAGCGAGGGAGCCAGGCTGTGCACCGCTGCGGAGCGGTAGTGCGGCAAGTCGGTGACCCGGTCCAGCACCGCGGACAGGTCGCTCTTCACCTGCGCGGGGAAGGCTGAGTTACTGGTGATCCCGCTGGAAAGGCTTGTGACTTGGGCGGCTGCAGCATTAGTCCGTGCATAGTCAGCGTTCAGAGCCGACGTCGGAGCTCCGGTCGGTGTATGCAGGGCACTCTTTCTGCCCATCGCGATGTAACCGGCAAGGTCGTCGCGCTCATCCTCCATCGCGAAAGCGAGGTGGGTAACGGCGCTGCCCAGGTTCGCCATCTGCTCCACCCGCTGGTCCGAGGCGGCGCTCTTCATGGCTTCCTGGATACGTACCAGGCCGAAGGCCATGGCCGTGACGGTCGGGATCGCGATCAGTGCGATAAGCCGCCAGCTCACCCGCCAGTTGCGGAGCGCGAAGCGCGATCCCCTTGCGGCTGCGCCGCGCTGCGCGTCCTCCCTCGGGCCGCCCTGCGCACCGACAGCTTCAGGCGACTCAGGAGCCTGATCGACGACAGGTGCGGACCCGGCGCCGGACTGATCGGTCGGACGTGTGCGCACTACGCCCTCACCTCACGGCGTTGGGAAAACGTCGGAACACATGCCGACATGCCAGACAAGGAGTCGGACGGCATCCGTCCTCCTTCCCGGGTAGGTCGCCACAGCACAGGAGAGCTTAGAGCAACCCTAGCCGCACAAAACGGATACGGAGATGTAATCGATGCTGGCTGGAGATTTAGTTTGAGTGGTACCGGCCTCGGCACTTAGCCGAGCGGCCCCTGCGACACTCACGCAACTCTGTTGCTTGACGCCATCACATGCTATGGCGCATGCACACTACTCCGGCCTTCTCCTTAGGGCCACCGCCTTGCCAGGAAGGCAGCGATACGGTCAAGCCGGCCAGCAGCGAAAACTTACCAAAATATCCCATACACGGTCAAAGCGCCGCAGTCGCCGCGGCGCGCCGGGGGCGCGGCCGGAGCGGCCCGCAAGCGCGGACCGGCCGGGCCGTCTCTCCTGATATACGCCGAGTGGCATACGCCGAGGGATCGACCAGGCGGGGCCGCCCCGGCCCCGCCAGCGCGGTCACGGCCGTGGGGCGGGTGGGGCTCGAACCCACGACCGGCGGATTATGAGTCCGCTGCTCTGACCGGCTGAGCTACCGCCCCGAAGTCGTGTGAACAACCTACAGCAGAGCGATCGGTGCTACCCGGGCGTGGCCCGGGCCCGGAATCGGCCGCCATCAGAAGGTGCGGTGCGCGACCGCCAGAAGGTGCGGCGCGCGACCGCGCGGCAGGCCGGGGTGAGCAGCTGCGGCAGGCCAACGTGAGCAGCTACAGAATGGTCACGTTGAGACATTTGCTGATATAAGACTCTCAGATCTGATTTAGGCTACGCTTCAACCGCTTATCATCACGACTACGACCATTGACGATACGGCGTGCCATACAGCGCTGTAGTTCAACGGATCGGACACTCTGCTCGCGACAGCCTGGCCGTACGATGCTGCGCCCCGGTGCCCCCGATGAGCTTTCGCGCCATTCCGAGTTCTTAACCCCGCTAAGGAGCGTCATGAGAAGGACCAGCGTAAGACAGCTCGTCGCGACCGCAGTCTTGGGCGTGTTCCCGTTAATGCTGGCCGCGGCGTGCGGCAGCTCATCAAGCTCGTCGCCGCCGGCGAGCAGCGGCCTGGAGAAGACGAACCTTGTGGTCGGCGCCGTGCCGGCGGAGACCGGCGCAGCCATGTTCATCGCGCAAGAGCGGGGCATCTTCGCCAAGCACGGACTGCACGTGACGGTGAAGAGCATCACCAGCACCACCACGATCGTCCCCGACATGCTGTCCGGCGCCGTCGACATAGCGTCCGGGCAGATACCGACGTTCATCGCCGCCCAGGCTCACGGGGTCGGCTCGTTCCACCTGCTGGCGAGCGGGCTCACGCTCGGCCCCGGCGTCAACGAGATCCTCGCGCTGAAGTCTTCTGGCATCACCACCCCCGGCCAGCTCAAGGGGAAGACACTCGCGGTCAACGCACCGACCGGAGACTCAGCTCTGCTGACCGACGTGGTGCTGGCCGACGCCGGGGTCAGCCCGAGCAAGGTGACTCATAAGGTCATTCCGTTCACTGATATGGGCGTTGCGCTGTCGCAGCACGAGGTGGACGCCGTCTACTGCACGGAGCCCACGTGCACCGAGATCAAGGCCAAGTACGGCGCCCAGGTGATCGCCGACACTGACCAGGGGGCCGCACAGGGCATGCTGACCGCCGGGTACACGGCAACCACGGCGTGGATGAAGAAGTACCCGAAGACCGCCGCCGCGTTCACGGCCTCGATCCTCGAGGCCAGCAAGATCGCTGACAGCAACCGTGCCGACCTCTCCAAGGCGCTCGTCGCCAGCCTGCACATCACCCCGGCGGTCGCCGGCTCGGTGGCCATCGGCACCTTCCCCACCTCCGTCAACCAGGCCAAGTTGCAGCAGGTCGTCAACCTGATGGTCAAGTTCGGCGAGCTCAAAGGAAGCTTCAACGTGGCTTCACTCACCAAGTCATAGCGGTAACCCCGGGCCCGGCGGCCGACCGTGAGCCGCAGCCGCCGGGCCCGGACCGGCCGGGCAGGCTCCGGCCTCCAAGGAGTAAACATGAGGACCCCGAGCGGGAAACTAGTCACAACGGCCGTCCTGAGCGTGCTTGCGCTGACGCTGGCAGCGTCGTGCAGTTCGCCGGGCACCTCAGGCCCAGCGAGCCCCGGGCAGAAAGCAAATGTGGTAGTCGGCGCCGTGCCCGCGGAGACCGGTGCCGCGATGTACATCGCACAGGAGCACGGCATCTTCGCCGAGCACGGGCTGCACGTGACCATCCGCGCCATCCAGAGCACCAGCGACATCCTGCCCGAGATGGCGAAGGGCAGCATCGACATCGCTTCCGGGCAGCTTCCCAGCTTCATCATGGCGGAAGTTGGCGGCACCGGCTCGTTCCGGCTGCTGGCGAGCGGGCTCACGCTCAGCCCCGGTGTCAACGAGATCCTGGCGATGAAGTGGTCGGGCATCACCGACCCCGCTCAGCTCAAGCACAAGACGATCGCCGAAAACGCGCCCATCGGGGACTCGCCGCTGCTTGTCGATTCCGTGCTCGCCTCGTACGGCATGAAGCCGAACCAGGTCACGGTCAAGATACTGGGCTTCCCGGAGATGGGTGCCGCGCTGGCGGCCCACCAGGTGGACGCCGCCTACTGCGTCGAGCCCTACTGCACCGACATCCAGCAGAAGTACGGCGCCGAGGTGATCGCCGACACCGACCAGGGCGCCGCCCAGGGCCTGCTGACATCCGGGTACACGGTCACTGCGAAGTGGCTGACGAATAACAAGAAGACCGCCGCTGAGTTCGCGGCTTCCATCGCCGAGGGTGCCACCCTCGCAGACACCAATCCGGCCGACCTGCAACGCGCCCTCGCGGCAAGCCTGCACCTTTCGCCCCAGGTCGCGGACGTGATGGCCACCGGTACGTTTCCCACCACGGTGGATCCTGTCAAGATCAGCCAGGTGGCCGACCTCATGCTCACGTTCGGCGAGATCAAGCGGCCCTTCGACGTGAGCAGGCTGCTCGGCAGCTGACGTCAGGCTGGCTTGCCGAATACCTGCGGGTACCGCTCGGTCACCCGGGCTGCGACCTCTGGCGGGACGGTAACCGGCCGCGGAAACTGGCCGAGCACCCGGCGCCGGTAAGGCTGACAGGCGTTGATGATCGCGCGGGACATCGGCAGTGTGTCGAGCCGGCCTCCATCGGGCCGCTCCACCATGGGATCGAGTGCCATGCCCCAGGAATTCCTGATGAATTCGATGGAATCGTGCGGATCTGTTCGGGTGCAGATCGCCCACAGCACCTGTTCGGTGTTGCTCGGGTCGATGTCGTCGTCGACCACGACGGTGTACTTTCCGCCGAAGGCGCCCTCCCTGACCTGCGCCGCCACGAGTCCCGCCTGCTGGGCGTGACCGAGATATGCCTGGTCGATAGCAATGACGTTGAAGGCGCGCGTGTACCCCGCCTCGTGGCACCAGACGCCGACGACGTTGGGCACCCCAGCGTCGTCCAGGGCATCCCAGATCATCGCTGACCGCATCGGGCAGCGAAAGTACGAATAGTCGTACGGCGGGATGCCCGCGCACGTGCCGAGGATGATGGGGTCGTCGCGGTAGTAGACAGCTTCCACCTCGAGGGTGGGCACCTGCATCATGCCGCCCGCGTAGTAGCCGAGGAACTCGCCATATGGGCCTTCGGGCACGGTGCCGGAAGACAGGTAGCCCTCGATCACGATCTCGCTGGCCGCCGGGACCGGGAGCCCGGTCACCGGCGCCTGGACCAGCTCCAGGCCTCCATGCAGCTGATCGAGCACGTCGTACTCACAGACCCCGGCCGGCAACTCCATGCCCCCCAGGGCTCCAAGCGCCGGATGATGGCCGAGGGACACGGCAACCGGTGCCCGCTCGCCGCGACGCTGGTACTTGTCAATATGCAGCCTGGCGTGGTGACTGGCGTTGACGAAGAGGCACAGCCGCCGCGAGTCGTGGACCATCATGCGGTAGGTCCCGACGTTCACCCACCCCGTGTCCGGGTCCCGGGTGACCACGGCGTCGAACGTGCCGAGGTAACGGCCGCCATCGAGCTCGTGCCATTGCGGAGCTGGGAAAATGGACAGGTCCACGTCCGCTCCGCGTAGCTCGTTGCGCATAAGCGGCCCGACGTTGCCAGCGCTGGCGCGGCGCACTGTCCCGGTTTCCGAAGGGTTCCGCAGCCGCGACCGCAGCGCCCGCACGAGCGCCTGACTGTCACCCTGCCAGCCGCAGCCGAGCGTATAGCTGACCCGCTCGGCATCCAGCAGCGAGCCGGTGAGGATGCGGAAGCCGCGGGCATAGCCCTTCATCTCATCGAAGAGCAGGACCCGCTTGCCCTGCTTGGCATTCAGGTCGGTGACGGCTCCAACCTCCAGGTGGGGATCCGCCCCCAGCACCTCACAAACGAGGCCGCGCGACCGCATGTAATCAAGCCAGCCCCGCAAGTCTTCCACGGCACCCCTCACAATCTGGCGAGCTGCGTGAGGCCCGGCGATCAGCGAGAGATCTCCGCGTATGCCCCCGAAGTGGAGCGTTTTCTCTTGGAGATACCCTTACCGGGATGTAACGTCGAATGAAGTCGATCATCGGTATTCTGCCACATAGCATCCGAAAAGGTTTTGGCATCAGTTGGGTGGAACGTGGCGACGAGCGATCACATCGGGGCAGCGCCGCCAGCGCAGCGAGTCCGCCGCTCGGTATGGTTTCGCGGACTTGCCGGAGTGGTGGCCTTCCTGTGCCTCGCGGAACTGCTCGGCAGAATTGGCGTGATCAGCAAGGCGCTGCCGCTGATATCGACCGTGCTCGGCCAGGCGTTCGGCTTACTCGGCAACACGCAGTTTCTTACCGACACTGCCGCGACGCTCGGCGCGTGGGCGACAGGCCTGGCCATCACGGTGGCCGTGGGCGTGCCTCTCGGCCTGATCCTTGGCAGCGTGCCTGGAGTCCGCAGCGCCACGCGAGCGATCGTTGAGTTCCTGCGCCCGATTCCCGCTGTCGCGCTCATCCCGCTGGCAGCCCTGGTGCTGGGGCCCGGCCAGCGGATGAATATCACGCTGGTCGTGTACGCGTCGATCTGGCCGGTGCTGTTCAACACGATCTACGGCCTGGACGACGTGGACCCCTTGGCAAAGGAGACGCTGCGCGCGTTTGGGTTCGGGCGCCTCGCGGTGATCCGGCGGGTCAGCCTGCCGGCCGCCGCCCCCTTCATCGCCACCGGAGTCCGGGTCGCGTCGTCGATCGCGATCATCGTGAGCATTGCTACCGGCGTGCTCACCGGCAGCATCGACGGCAACGGGATCGGGGCGTTCATCGCGGACGAGAACACGGCGGGCAACATCAACCCCATTCTCGCCGCCGCCCTCTGGACGGGCGTGCTCGGCTTGGCCCTGAACGCGCTGCTGCTTTGGGGCGAACGCCGCTTGATCCCGTGGCACCGCTCTCTCCTCGAGGAATCCGAGGTCTGGCGGTGAGCAGGGTCGCCGCCGCGACGACGCGCTGGCTCTGGCGCTGGGCGGTGCTTGCGGCCGGGGCGCTGGCCTGGCAGGGGTGGGCCGAGTGGCGGCACAGCGCGTTCTTCCCGCCGCCCTCAGCGATCGTGGCGGAAATGTACCACCTGTGGTTCTCCGGGTCGGTCCGCCATCTGGCCCTGACCTCCAGCGCCATCAGCAACATCCTCCCGAGCCTGGGCCGCGTCGGCATCGCCCTCGGGATATCCATCGTGGTTGGCCTGGCCGCCGGGATCGCGATTGGGCGGTCCCCGGTCATCTCCGGCTACCTGGAGCCATTGCTGCACTTCGGGCGGTCGCTGCCGCCGGTAGCGCTGGTCACGGTGTTCATTGTGCTGTTCAAGCTCGGCGACCAGATGGAGATCGCGTTCATCACGTTCGGGATCGTCTGGCCGATCCTGGTCAACACGATCGACGGAGCACGGACGGTCGATCCCGTGCAGGTGGAGACCGCGCGGGTGTTCCGCCTCACCGCGAGACAGCGGCTGATCAAGCTCATCGTGCCCGCCGCCCTGCCCAAGTTCTTCGCGGGCCTGCGGATCAGTGTCTCGCTGGCCCTGGTCCTGATGGTCGTGGCCGAACTCACCGGGAGCACCGACGGCATCGGGTACCTGATGAACAACGCGAGCAGCAACTACCAGCTAACCGCGCTATGGGCGGGGATAGTGCTGCTCGGCATCCTCGGATACGTCCTGAACGCAGCCGTTCTTGGCGTGGAGCACTTCGTGCTTGCCTGGCACCGCGGCGCTCGGCGGCTCGCAAGCTGACGCAACCTGACGGGAACGGATCGCAGTGCTAGAGATAACGGACCTGGGTCATTCGTACGGGCGGGGCGGCGGCACGCACCTGGCCGTCGACAAGATAAGCCTGAAAGCCGAAAAGGGAGAAATCGTCAGCATCGTGGGCGCCTCCGGCTGCGGCAAGTCCACCGTGCTGCGCTGCATCGCCGGCCTGCAGCGGCCTACCCGCGGCACGATCAGGGTGAACGGCGCGGTGGTGGACGCCGTGGTGCCCGAAGGGCTCGCCGTGGTGTTCCAGGACTATTCCCGCTCGCTATACCCATGGCTGAGCGTCCGCGACAACGTCGCGCTGCCACTGGTCCGCACGCAGGCCAGCCGGGCCCAGCGGCGCAGGACCGCGGAGAACGCGCTGGAGGCTGTCGGGCTGGGCGGCACCGGGCACCGGTACCCCTGGCAGCTTTCCGGCGGTATGCAGCAGCGCGTGGCGATCGCCCGGGCAATCGCCTGTGCGCCGGTCCTGCTGCTCATGGACGAGCCGTTCGGCTCCGTCGACGCGCAGACCAGGGAAGACCTGGAAGACCTCGTACTGAGGCTGCGCCGGGACCGGGACATGACCATCCTGCTGGTCACTCACGACATCGACGAGAGCGTGTACACCGGCGACCGGGTCATCGTCATGACCGGCACGCCCGGGCGGGTAAGCGCCGACCTGGCCGTGCGGCTCCCCCAGCCGCGCGATCAGATCGCCACCAAGGAACTTCCGGCGTTCGTGAACCTGCGGGCCGAGGTCGGCCGGCTTGTCCGCGGGCAGCGGGCAGCGGCCACCACGTAGCCGCGGGGCAGCCTCAGCGGTCGCCGGGGCTGCCGGAGCCCGGCGACGGTGGCCCGCAGGCGGCGAGCAGGGGCACGATCACATCACTGACCGGGGTGAGTATGCCGTGACGCACGCCGAGGCGCCGGACGATCGCGTTGCGGGCTTCCCATTCCAGGGGCCTGCCAGCCAGCCGGTCGGTGAGGATGGACGACTCGGCTCCGGCCGGGCGTGCGGCAAGCTGGGCCACCGCCTCGGCCGCGGCCGACTCGTCAAGCTGGGCGCCTTCCGCGCGGCCGACGGCCACGCACTCGGCCGCGAGCCGTTCGGCCAGGCGGCCAACCTCCTCGTCCCGCAGCACCTCGCCGGTCCGGCCGGACAGCGCCATCAGCGCCCCGACCACGTTCATGGACAGCTTGCGCCAGGCGGCCGTCACGAAATCAGCGGTCAGATCCACGGACACCCGGCCGCCGGCCAGCAGCACCGCCGCCCGGCGCCCGGCGCAGTCGTCGGCGACCAGCATCCGCGCCGAGGCACGCTGGCGAACTAGCCCGGGCCCGGCTGGCTCTGCCGGGCACCAGATGACCGTGGGCAGCACTGTGGCGGGTCCGGCAAACGGCGCCACCCGGTCTGCGTGGTCCACTCCGTTCTGCAGCACCAGCACGGTGGTCTCGGGGCCGGCCAGGGTCCGCAGCCAGGCGGCTGCGCCAGCCGTCTGGTGCGCCTTCACCGCGAGCAGCACCCAGTCGGCAGGGCCGCGGACCTCGGCTGGGCTGGCCACCATCGGCGCGGTGAGGTCGGTCACCCGGCCCGCGGGATCCTCGACGGCCAGGCTGCGCCACGTGCGGACACAAAGCACGGGTGCCCGGCCGGCTTCCTGCAGCGCCGCCGCGAACACCGCGCCGACCGCCCCGACACCGACGACCGCGACGGCCGGCGCAGTGACCGATCTCGCCGGCGTGCTCATTCGGCCAGGTCCGGCCACCGTTGGACGGCGCGGCGGAGCAGATCGGCGCTGGCCTCGGCCACGGCCGGGAAGTCCGCCAGCCGTTCGTACGGGCGACAGGCGTCAATGAGCGCTCGGCTGTTGTAGCGGGGCTCGCCGGGCAGCAGGAGCGGGTCGACCCGGCTGCCCCAGCAGTAGCGCATGATGTCGATGTCCCGCTGCGGGTCGCAGCGGGTTGCCACCGCCCACATGACTTCGTCCAGATCACGAGCGTTGACGTCATGGTCGACGGTAATGACCAGCCGGTTCATGTACGCGGTCACCGGGTGCTGAGCGGCCAGGTACCCGGCCTGCCGACTGTGCCCGGCGTAGCGCTGCTCGAGCGCAACGGCGATGATCGACCGGCCACCGCCCGCCTCGTGGCACCAGACCCCGGTCACTCCGGGCAGGCCGGAGGAGATAAGGGCGTCGGCGGCCATCGCGGACTTCATCACCGACCGCATATAAGAGTAGTCATGCGGCGGCTTGCCGGGCGGTGCACCGAGACTGACCGGGTCGCTGCGATGAAACAGGCCCGTGACCTCCGCGGTCAGGACGGGCGTGACCCCGCCGGAGTAGTAACCGGTCCACTCACCGAACGGGCCCTCGGGCCGGGTCCGGTCTGGATAGAGCCAGCCTTCGAACGCCAGCTCGCTCTCGGCGGGCACCGGCAGCCCGGTGTCGGGGCATTTCACCACCGGCACCGGCTCCCCCAGGATCGCGCCGGCGTAGTCGAACTCGCTGATCCCCAGCGGCACCTCGGTGCCGGCCACCAGCAGGAGCACCGGATGGTGGCCGAGGGAGACGGCGACCGGCGCCCGGCCCTCCTTCGCAAACCAGGCCCGAACGTGCTGCGCCCCATGTTTGCCGGGCTCCATGTTGATGCTGGCCGCCGCGCCGTCATCCTGGACCTGGATCCGGTAGGCACCCACGTTCACCACCCCGGTATCCGGGTCGCTGGTGACGACGCCGCACCCGGTCCCGATGTACCGGCCGCCGTCCAGCTCGTGCCAGAGCGGACACGGGAAGCGCAGCAGGTTGATGTCGCCGGAGGCCGAGACGTTGTCGAAGACCGGGCCGCCGCCGACCTGTGTGGCCGCATGCCGTGGCGCGTCCGCCGCCCACCGGGCCGGGCGGCCCCGCAGCGCTTCGACCAGGCCCTGGTCGTCGAGACCGGCTCCGAGCCCGAGCGACATGCCCATAAGAGCAGGGCTGGACAGGCTCGACGTCAGAACCCGCTGGCCTGCCGCATGGCCGGCGATCTCGTCGAAGAGCAGCGCGCGCGGGTGCTTCCGCCGGTAGTTGAGCTGGCTGGCCGCCCCGATGTCCAGTATTGCGTCAGCGCCAAGGATGTGCTGCAGCTCACCGGCCCGCTCCGCGTCCGCCAGCCACTGGCGCAGGTCGAAGACGGACATCCGGCTGTTCGTCTCCCCTCAGGCCGACGATCCTCGCCAGCATAGAATTCGGGATGTACTGGTGTCCATGCCGCATTACAGGCAGAGGCTAGCTGATGACATTTCCCAGGAGTAACCGACTTGTGGTCGGGATATCGGGTTCCAGCGCCCCGCAGCTCGGCGTCGCCTTCCTGCACGCCATCCGGGGCCTCGAGCAGCCAATCCAGACGCACCTGGTGCTGTCGGGCGGCGCCCGGCGCAGCATCGAGCTGGAGCTCGGCACCGATCCGGCCGATGTGGAGAAGCTCGCCGATGCCGTCTACGACCCGGCCGACCTTGGCGCGGCCATCTCCTCCGGCTCCTTCCTGACCATGGGGATGGTCGTGATCCCGTGCTCCATGCGCACGCTGGCGGCGGTGGCCACCGGGAACTCCGACAATCTGCTGACCCGGGCGGCGGACGTCACCCTGAAGGAACGGCGCAAGCTCGTGCTAGTCACCAGGGAGACACCGCTCAGCTACATCCACATCCGCAACATGGAGACCGTGACGCTGGCCGGGGCGATCGTGCTTCCCCCGGTGCCGGCCTTCTATCACCAGCCCTCGACGATCGACGATCTGCTGCGACATTCCTGCGGCAAGGTCCTGGATCAGCTAGGCGTGGAACACAACCTTTACCGGCGATGGCCTGGGCGGCCGGGACTGCCAACCTAGCAGCGGGACGCCCGCCGATCACAGCCTGCGAAGTCCGCTGAGCACGCGCCCCAGCAACTGGACGTCTGGGCGGCCCTCCGCGTGATCCAGCTGCTGAATCCGCACCAGCCCCTCCGCCGCCATATCAGCGATCAAGATCCGGGCCACCCCCAGCGGCATCCGCAACACCGCCGAGATCTCCGCCACCGACCGCCAATCCCGGCAAAACCCCAAAATCGCCTGACACTCCGGGCTCAGCACCGACAAATCCCGAGCCTCATAATGCGCAGCCGCGACCATCGCCTCGATCTCCAGCTGCGTACGCGGCCTGGTCCGCCCCCCCGTCACCGCATACGGCCGGACCAGCGACCTCCCCCCGCGACCCGTGGGCTGGCCGAGGACCGGCGGCATGCCATGCCCAGGAGGCGGCCCCTCGCGCGGCGGAACACCATTACCCGCCACGGCCCACCCCTGCCGAACGCACACGCGGGCTCATGGCTGCTCCCTCCTGCTGTCGCAACCTGCCATAAGCATGCCGAACAGGGAGGCGAATGTCACGCGTCATCCGCTCCGCCGCCGGAACCGGTCTTGCCGAGCCCAAGCTGGCGGGCGATAATCATCCGCTGGACCTCCGACGTTCCCTCGCCGATCTCCAGGACCTTGGCGTCCCGGTAGAACCTCGCGACCGGGAACTCGTTCATGAAGCCGTATCCGCCGAATATCTGCGTCGCGTCGCGCGCGTTGTCCATGGCCGCATTCGACGCCGTGAGCTTCGCGATCGCGGCCTGCTTCTTGAACGGCTCGCCCGCCTGCAGTCTGGCGGCCGCGTCGTACCAGGCGATCGTCGCCCCATGCGCGCGCACGTCCATGTCAGCGATCTTGAACTGGATGTTCTGGTAGTGGCCGAGCCGGTGGCCGAAGGCCGAGCGCTCGCTGACATACCGCAGGCATTCGTCCACGCAGCCCTGCGCCAGCCCGGCCGACAGCGCCGCGATTGCGACCCGCCCCTCGTCCAGAGTCTGCAGAAACTGGGCGTAGCCGCGGCCCTGCTCGCCAAGAAGGTTGGCCTCCGGCACCCGGCACGACGCGAACGAGAGTTCCCTGGTGTCCGAGGCGCACCAGCCCACCTTCGAGTACTCCGGCGCGACGGTGAATCCAGGGGTACCAGAAGGGACGATGATCGCCGAGATCTCCCGCCTCTCACCCGAGCCGCCGGTGATCGCGAGCGCCGTGACCAGGGACGTGATCGACGTACCCGCGTTGGTGATGAACGCCTTCGACCCGTCGATTACCCATTCACCGCCCCCCACCCACCTCCCCGTTCCCCCTTCACTATCCCCCTTCACCAGTCTTGCGGTCGTCCGCATGCCACCGGGGATATCTGACCCGCCTCCAGGCTCGGTCAGGCCGAAGGCCGCCAGCCGCTCCCCCCGGCAGAGATCGGGGAGCCAGCGCTCGCGCTGCTCCTGGCTGCCGAACCGGTAGATCGGCATCGCGCCCAGTGCCACCCCCGCCTCGAGGGTGATGGCGACCGACGAGTCGACCCTGCCCAGCTCGTGCAGGGCGATGCACAGGGCGAAGAAGTCGCCGCCCATCCCGCCGTACTCTTCGGGAAACGGCAGGCCGAACAGGCCGAGCTTGCCCATCCGCGCGACGATCTCATACGGAAACTCACGTCGCTCGTAGAAGCCGCCGATCACCGGTGCCACCACGTCGCGCGCGAACTCGGCCACGATCAGCCGGAGATCCTCGTGCTCATCACTCAGCCGGTAGCTGATCATCTCTGCCCCTTTGCAGATTTTGGCCGGGTGTCAGTGCGATGCCCAGATGCCAGCGATGCTACTGGCGGAGCCGACGGCGAGCGTTCTCTGCGGCCCCGTGGCCCGCGGAGTCGGTCCCGCGCGTTACGCTCTCGTGCGTGCCGAGTATTACCGAGATCAGATAGCTGTCCGGGAGGACGTCGATGATGGCCCTGACTTGTCCCGCCTGCGCGGCCCACGTCAAGCCGGACGACCTCATCTGCTTTACCTGCGGTGCCAACCTGCCGCGGCGGGGGCTGGATGAGGATCCCCCGGCGCCCGCGACGGTCATGCAGGAATATATGCGGCATGAGGAGACGACAGGCTCTATCTCCGCCGCCGTGCTCAGGCTCGCATTTCCCACCGGCAACGTAGAGGTGCCGGCCGGGACATCCCTGCTCCTCGGCCGCGACCCGGCGGAATCGCTGGTCGCCGCCGCGTTCGCAGAGTTCGATAATGTGTCGAGGCGTCACGCGACGGTCACCGTCGACGACTCGGGCCACGCCACCATCCGCGACGAGCACTCCACGAACGGGACGTTCGTGAACGGCGACCGGGTGCTGCCGGGGGCCACCGTTCGCCTGGCCGACGGCGACACCGTCCGGCTTGGTGGCGACGTCTCCGCCGAGGTGCTGCTGCCGCGGCAGGAGCCGGACCCGTCCAGCTCACCCGGGAGGCCCGGCAGAACGGTCAGGTAGGCCCGCTTAGTCCGGGCTGAATAGCGAACCAGGGTTCTGGTGATCCGCCCCCGGTGATTACGCTGATCCACATGAACGACAAGTGGCGGCGGGGTGAAGCATGCGTCCGGGCTCGTGCCCGGCTGGGGTGCGCAGCAGGAGGATCGCTCGCGCGTGCCAAATCTTGAACTGTCCTGGCAGCAAGCCGGCGTCGTTACCTGCTGCCTGGCGGCCGTGGCTGTCGTGCTGCGCCTGGTCCGGCGTCCGCAGCTGGCCGGTGTTGCCACCTTCACCCAGGAGAGCGCGCTCGTGTTCGGGCTGTTCACGCTCTGGCAGTTCGCGGGCTCCTTCTCGGTCATGGGGCCGGGCGGCGCGCTGGCGCGGGGACGCTGGATCTGGCACCTCGAGCGGGAACTGCGCCTGCCGAGCGAGGCCAGCGTGCAGCGGCTGTTCCTGCCCCATCCACTGCTCGTGCAGGCCTTCAACCTGTACTACGACGTCCTGCACTTCCCGGTCCTGATCGCGTGCCTGATCTGGCTGTTCATCTGGCACCGCGACATCTACGTCCGCCGCAGAACCACGCTGGCGGCGCTCACCGGTGCATGCCTGCTGATCCAGCTGATCCCGGTCGCGCCGCCGCGGATGCTGCCGGGCACCCGCATGGTCGACACCGCCGTGCTTTACCACCAGTCGGTCTACCAGCAGACCGCTGGGTTCAACCCGGACCAGCTGGGCGCGATGCCGTCGGTGCACGTCGGCTGGGCGATCCTGGTCGCGATCATGGTGATATCCGCGGCCCGGTCCCGGTGGCGCTGGCTCGTGGTGCTGTACCCGGTGGCGACCACGCTGGCGGTGGTCGTCACTGCCAACCACTACTGGATGGACGGCATCGTTGCCGCACTGATCCTCGTCGTCGTGCTGATCGTCCAGTCCTGGCTAGGGCGGCTGGTGGCCGTCCACCAGCCCGTCTTCCCGTTCCGGCTTCGCCTTGCATGGAATGACCGGCTTCGCAACGAGCCGATAGCGGCCGGAAGTGCCGACCTGAGCAGCGCCGCCGCGGCGCCGTCCGACCGGACTCCGGCCGGGTGCGATCAGCCTTCGTGAGGTCAGAACCGGGTCAGCCGCAGCGCGGAGGCGCCGCGCCGGAACGCCACCTGGGCCGCGGGGCTGTCCTCGATGCGCCAGTTCTGGTGGTAGAGCCCATCGTTCTGGGCGATGTCGAACCACACCAGCCCGAGCGTTCTGTACTGGCGCATCCCGTTGAACAGGCCGGGGATCTTCGCAGCCTGGTTGGGCACCGGGCCGACGGCGGTCTCGGACAGCAGCACCGGCTTGTCGGTGATGGCCCGCACCTGGCCGATGGTCTTGCCGAAGACGCTGGCAAAGTTGTCGGACGGGCTGGTAGTAGTAGCCGTCGATGCCGACCCAGGTGACATAGCCGGCGCCTGGCCACCAGGAGCCGATCGGCCCGGTCATGGGGGGTCCGCGTTGATGGTCCACAGCCAGGTGACGTTGTCCGCGCCCTGCTCGCGGAACACGGTCACGATGTGCTCGCCATGCGGCCACGAACGCCGTCGGTGACGTGTGGCCGTAGCCCCAGGAATACCAGGTGCGCGTTCATCTCGTGCCCGAAGCCGATGACCACCGCGTGTCCGTAGTTCCGCACGCTGTCGGCGAACGAGCGCAGGTAGGCGTCATAGCGGCCCGCCGCGATCGCCGCGATGGAGACGCCGGTCGGGTCCATCTGCAGGATGGTGACGGCGCCGTGCCCGCGGACCGTCTCAGCGAACGGTGTCGCGAAACGCTCCTTCCATCCGCTGTAGTACCCGACGAGGTTCGGCTGGCGGCCGGTCACCGTCGCGAAGTTGGCTACCAGTTGGAACGAGTGCGGTGTCTGGTGCTCATAGACGCCCAGGTAGGAAGCGGCACTGGTGGGCAGGGTCGCATTTGCGACCGGTGGGCTGGACGGCGAGGGAGCAAAGCGGACGATGGCGTACGTGACCGCGGCGACGGCGACCACCACGCCCACGAGCATGGTCAGCCGGGCCCTCCCCGGCCGGTCAAGGTGGGGCGTCGTTGACTGCATTAGCCCCTCGCCGGAACGCGGCGATCGCTGCCGGGGTCGTGAGAGCCCAGTCCTTGACGCCATCGGAGTCAAACCAGACGAACCCGAGCAGCCCGTAGGCGCGAATGCCGGCGAACAGGTCGGCGATCTTGGTCGGCTGATCCGCGGTGGGCGCGCCAACCTCGGAGATGAGTATGGGAACCGGCACCCGGCTCAGCGAGTGCACGATCTTGATGGTCGGCCCGAACAGCGGAGCGAACGACCATGACTTCTTGAGGTAGTAGCCGTCGATCCCCACCCAGTTCACATACGAGCTGCCGGGCCACCACCGGGCCGGGCTCTGGATGGCGTTGTCGTTGGGAGGGTCTACATTGATCGTCCACAACCAGATAACGTTGCTGGCGCCTTGCTGGCGGAACACGTCGACGATGTGCCGCCACGCCGCGACAAACACCTTCGCGCGCGTGTGCGTCCAGCCCCAGGAGTACCAGGGGCCGTTCATCTCGTGACCGAAGCCCAAGATGACCTTGCGGCCGAAGGAATGCACAGAGTCAGCGTACGTGCGCAAGTAGTCGTCATACCGCCCAGACGCGATCGCGGCGAGGCTTATTTTGGTCGGATCGATCTGGACGAGCGTCAGCGCGCCGTGCCGTGCCGCCTTGACTGCAAATCCAGCCTGGAACGGCTGATTCCACCCGCTGTAATAGGAGACCACGCTGGGGCTGACCCCGGTCGCCTTCGTGAAAGCGGTTATCCCGGCGTAGGACCCAGGGGCCTCGGGCTGAAACACGCCGATGTAGGAGGCGGTCTTGCTGTGCGGCGTGGGCGTCGCAGTCGGCAGAGTGGGGATCACTGCCTGTACGGCGGGGTCTGAGCTTTGCAGAACGAAGACGACGAGCCCGGTGACCGCGGCGACACCGCAGATCGCTGCGGTTAGCTTCGCCCGGTACCGGCGCCGGCGCGGCCGGTAGCCCCGGGGGTCCTCGGCGACAGGTGGCCGGTGCCGCCCTTCGCGCTTGCCGGCAAAGAGCGCCCAAAACCTATCCGTGGCGCTTCACCTCACAGCAAGACCTTTTCAGAGACCGGGACCACCTTGGCCACCCCAGACGCTCGGCAGTCTCGCCCGGCATCGCGCCGCAGAATGGTCGCCGTCGGCAGCATAGCGACTTGGCCGCCTGCAGGCTCACCCGAAGCTCCGCACTGCGTTGCTGAGCGCGACGAGGGCGGACGAGCTGACCAGCTGCCACGGCTCGCGTCCGGGCAGATCGAAATAGATGATCCCAGAGATGCCGGCGGCTTCCGCTCCGTTGAACAGCGCACCGATGCTCGCCGCCTGCCCGGCGCCGGGCCACACCCCGGTCTCGGCGATGATGACCGGGTCGCTGGTCAGCTTCTTCACGGCGCTCAGGGTCTCATCGAGCAAGGTGCCGAATGTCTCCGAGGCGCTGGAGTAGTAGGCGTCGATGCCCACCCAGTTGACGTAGGCGTTCCCCGGCCACCATTTCGAGGGAGGGCCTATCCGATTCGTGTTGGGGACGTACCGGTTGGGGGTCCACATCCAGGTCACGTTCGAGGCGTGCTGCGAGCGGAACACGTTCACGATGTGCCGCCAAGCCGCGACGAATGCAACAGAACTTGAGTTGTGATAGCCCCACGAGTACCAGTTGCCATTCATCTCGTGACCGAAGGACAGGACGATAGGGCACCTGAACGCGCGCACCGACTCGGCGTAGGAGCGCAAGTAAGCGTCCTTGCGTCCTGACGCGATGGCCTCCAGGCTGACCTTGCGCGGGTCAATCTGAATTACGGGGACGGCGTGTATGGCTTCCGCCGGGTCCGCCTGCCCGGCGTCGAATGGGTTGCCGAACGCCGCATAGGACTCCACCACGTCCAGGCGGACGCCGGACGCCGCCAGTTTCGCCAGCGACCGTGACTGCGGCGATCCGACCACAGCCCCGGCGAAGGGCATCGATACCCGCGCGCACGCATGCCGCGGAGCGTGCGCGCGGGGCGGGTGATCGTCTTCCCGGCTCACTAGCAGGGACGCGACCAGACCGAGGATGGCCACCGGCACAAACGCCGGGACCAACATCCGCATCCGGCGCCTCAAAGCCTCCCCTCCGACAAAGTAAGGTTATCCGCCTCCGCAACGGTGAGGCTCTCCGCGCCGTGCTGGCGCGTTTGCCAGCCCTGCCGCAGGAACGTGAGAATCGACCAGACGCGCACCCAATGCAGCACGAACATCATCCACAGGATCGACGTCGGGTAGCACGCCCACGTGATCAGTCGCGACCAGCCTCTCTCGTCAGAACGGCGCACCGCCAGCACCCTCATCCCCGAAAGCCACGCCCACGGCACCAACGCGCCTGTAGTCCACAAGACCACGCCCTCTGACGCCGGCCACGTCACGGCCATGCACACCGGGCCGGCGATGGCCATGAGGAACAGGAACGCGCTGACGAACGTGTACCACCAGCCATAGGAGAGCACCGGCAGGTAGCGGATGCGCCAGCAGTTCCGGATCGTGGAGCCCCGCATCCACCGCGTCCACTGCCGCAGGTGATGGCTCAGCTTCTCGGGGAACATGGAGAACACGAACGCGTCGGACTGCTGGACGGCTCGCCCACGGCCTTGGGCGAACAGCGTGAGCGCCGCATCGTCGCCGAGCTTGATCCGCCGACCCCAGAACGTCTCCTGGATGTACGCATCGCAGGTTTCTGCCAGAAGGTCCGCCCTGTACATGGCGAACGGGCCGCGATTGACCAGCACGTCCCCGAACGCCGACTGCGCGCCGCAGGCCACCACCTGGAAGAACAGCGTCCGTGCGTAGACGGTGCGAGTCAGCCAGTTGTGGCGAAAGTTGTACGCCAACTCCATCCCGGCCACCGACTGCACCCTGGGGTCCGCGAATTGCGTTAGCCCGCGCCGGATCGCCGATGACTCAAGCGCCGAGTCGGAGTCGACGGTCACGATGATGTCAGCGCAGCCGGGGTCGCCGAACGTGCGTGCCTGCGCGGCCTTCTTCCCGCCGTTTGGCTGGCGTATCCAGCGGATCACGCAGCCGTTGTGCTCGCCTTCCCAGTGAGCGCGCAGCGCGGTGTAGTCGATCACCGACCCGTCGTCGACCACGTCAATGCGCTGCGGGCGGCGTTCCTGGTTTACCGCGGCCCACAGGGTGCGGTCCAGGATGCGCGGATCCTCGTTGTAGACCGGCATGCTGATGGCGACATAAAGCCGGTCAAGACCCGGCTGCTCGTCCAGCTGCGGAGAGCGGTCGAGCCACGACAACAGCCATTGCACGATCACCATCGTGGTGCCGGTCATCCACGCGCCTAGTACCCACCGGTAGCTAGAATGGTGCCAGATGTAGTCAACGTGCCGGCCCAGCAGCAGGGCCGCTGCAAGACTGCCGACGGCCAGCGCGATCGGCGCGTGACTACGGCGCAAAGTAGCTCGGGGAATGTAGTAAGAGCGCGCTAGAGCTCCTCTAGTGACTTCCTGCGGCGCCACACGAGGCGGCACAAGGCCGCCCATACGACGGTGACGGCCGCGCAGGTCGGGATCGCGAACAGCATCAGGTGCAGAAACACCGGGATCGCCTCCTTCCGGGCGCGCGATGACGGGCGGGTGCGTCTCGATCTCCGCCGCGGCTGCTCGCCTCATGTGTTGCGATTCGGCCCGTCCTTCCATCCTCTCCGGTTCAGAGATTTGTTCAGGACGTGCCACTTGAGGTGCGGGAACTCCAGGCTCATCTATTCCGGGGAAGCGAATGGGCTGTTCAATGGGCCTAGCGAAGCTGATCAGCGCGTTCACGGCGGCGTGCTGCGACTCAGCGAATTGGCCGTTGGCAGGGTTCGTTGAGCCGTTCGGGTCTGCCTGATGGTTAGCGCGGAACCCATTAGTCCCGGTCGCCGCGCCATCCGGATCGATGGAACCCGCGTGGTCCGGCAAGGCGTCGCCGTTCGCGTGCTGCTCGTCGTCAGCCGGGCTCACAACCTCGGAGGAAGCCTGCTGAAGCCGACGCCAAGCCGCGACCGCAGCCCAGCCGATCAGTTCTTCCGAGTCCCGCTCGGTAGTGCTCACCGGTGCGGCTCGTATCGCCTGACCGCGCACGGATTGCCAGCGCCCATGGCAGCTACGATCCCGAGCTGGCCATTCATGCCAATCTCAACGGCAGGACGAAGCTGAGGGCGTGGACCGATCGATATAAGAATCCTCTGCCGACAGCGTTGAACAAAGATCCCCCAACCTGGCGCTGTGCCGTGGTCCATCAGGTCGCACCTGTCTGCGATCTAGGCGTGGCGGGGTGCCTCAGCTACCCCCGCGGCGCAGTGACGCGCCGACGGCGTCACAGCCACGGCGATATCCCCCCCGGACAGGAATACCGCACTCAAAAACGTACTTGTTGATTCGTCCGAAGGAAGGGCGATTGCCAGAATTCTTGGGTAACAGAAGCTACTGAGTACATTTAGTATCTATTCGACAACATAGAGTTATTTTCCCTGTGTACACGGTCTGGCGCGAAGGCGTACTCAGCTGAGAACACAGAGGTATGCCCTAATTGGGACATACGGATATAATATTAATATTTCGAATCGATCATGGCTTATTGATCATGATTTAGAGCCAGCCGTCAGGGTGTCCTCCACCCCGAGCCGGAACGCGAATTCGGCCGCCGGGTCGCCCTCAATGCGCCAGTCCTGGTGGAGGACGCCGTCATCCTGGGCCTTGTCGAACCACACCAGTCCGAGGGTCTTGTACTTGCGTATCCCGGCGAACAAGTTGGGGATCTTCAGCGCCTGGCCAGCGTCTGGTCCCACCGCGGTCTCCGAGAGGAGCACGGGCTTGTCGGTGAACTGGCGTACCTGATCGATGGTCCCGCCAAACACCTTGATGAAGGTGTCAGACGGCCTGTAGTAGTAGCCGTCGATGCCGATCCAGTTGACGTAGCTGTTGCCTGGCCACCAGTCCTCGACCGGCCCCGTTTTGCCACGCTCATCCGCCTGGAGCGTCCATAGCCAGGTGACGTTGTCGGCGCCCTGGGCGCGGAAGAGCGTCACGATGTGCTTCCAGGCAGCCACGAAGGTCGACGCGGGAACCTTGGTATAGCCCCACGAATACCAGTCAGCGTTCATCTCGTGCCCGAACCCAATGACCACGGGGTGACCGAAGTTCCGGACGGCGTCAGCGTATGTGCGCAGGTAGATGTCATAGTCCCCGGCGGCGATGTCCGCTACCGAGGCGAGCGTGGGGTCGATCTGCACAAACGGGATGACGCCATGCTTGCGGATCATGTCCGCGTAGGAGGTCTGGAACGGCTCCGCCCAGCCGCTGTAATACTCGACGAGGTTCGGCTGCCTGCCTGCGGTCTGCGCAAACTCCGAGATCGGCTGGTAACCGGGGGGTGAGCCGTCCTCGAAGACACCCAGGTAGGAAGCCAAGTTGGTCGGCAGCGACCCGTGCACGGCCGGTGGGGCCGATGGCAGCAAGGTGAAGCGTGCCCCGGTAAAACCGACCGCTACAGCGGCGATCACAAAGGCCAAGAGCATTACTACGCGTGGTCTCATGCTGGCTTGCCTCCGGGAAAGATCACGCGGCTTACGACAGCGAGGTTTAGCAAGCCGAACACCAATAGCACAGCGAACCTGAACGAACCGAGGGTCATTGACCGCCACACGGCGAGTACCACCCACAGCAGCGCCATGCCGCCGCTCCACCAGGTGACACCGATCCGGAACCGCGGCAGCGAACTGGCCGGCCCCAGAGTGGCGTCCCAGGCCATGCGCGTACCTACAGCACCGTCCCAGATCGCGAATACATGGGCCCAGCCGCGGGCGACCCCCAGCGGCCAGACCGAGGGCCCATACCGGGAGCGATGCCAAAGCGGGTACAGGACCAGCCCGGTCAACATGGCCGGCAGCAGGATGATGAAGTTCCGCAGCTGGATCTGGTCAGGCAGAAACGTGAGCATGACGACGGGGATGATGGGGCCGAAGAATGTCAGCAGAGCCGTATAGGCGTAGTAGAAGAACCCGGAGATGTAGGCCAGCCGGGCGGGGATGCTCATCGGCACCGACCACAGCCGCCGCGAGAATACGATGCCGACATTTCCGGAGCACCAGCGATACTGCTGCCGCACGAAATTGTCCAGATTGTCCGGGCAGATGCCGGTCGAGAGCGGGAGTGGCAAGTAGACCATGGACCAGCCCACGCGGCGCACGTCGAGCCCGGTGTGCACGTCCTCGGCGTAGGCGATCAGTGTCGGGCCGCCATGTGGCTCGAGCGCTACCCGCCGGTAGACCGCGGAGGTGCCGCAGCAAATCGCGGCGTCAAAGCGGTCCCGGGCCACCTGAACCGTCCGGTAGAACACCTCCTGGATCGGGCCCGCCGCCCTCTCGATCCACGACTGCTCGGGGCTGCTCCTGAAGAACTGAGGAGTCTGTACGATCGCGATCGCCGGATCCTCCATGTAGGGGAGCGTCTCGGCGAGGAAGTCGTGGCGCGGCGCGAAGTCCGCGTCCAGGATCATCAGGAATTCCCCGCTGGTGCGCGCGAAGGCGTATCGCAGGTTGCCCGCTTTCTTGTCCTTCTTGAGCTCGGGCACGTCGGGCCGGCGGATGTAGCTGAAGCCGAAGGACTCGGACATCGAGCGGGCCTCGTCCGATGCCCCGTCGTCAAGGACGTACGCCGTTACCGGTCCCTCGTACGCGGCGATCAGCTCAGACACGGCGGTCCAGGTGTTGCGGAGCAACTCGATCGGCTCGCGGCAAATCGGCAGGAAGATGTCCACACGGGGGTAAGACGGCGGATGCCATGCTTCTATCCGTGCCTGGTGAGCGGCCAGGTTAAACCCGCGGCCGGCGAAGTTCACCGGCAGGCTGATCGCCTGGTACAAGACGTAGGCGAGTGTGAACAGCATGAACGGAGCAAGCGCGAGATCGTGCGTCTCGAACCGGACCTGGCTGATGATGAGGCAGCTTGCTCCGATGACGAGGGTGATCGTCAGGTAGGGCAGGTTGCGCTGCACGTAGGAGTATTTCTCGTCATCATCGGGCGGCTGAGGAAGCACCAGGCATGCCTGGCCGCGCCGCCTCTCCGCGGCAGCAACCGCGTTGACAGACGGCTCGAGCGAGGCTTGCCCGGTTACGCTCACGGCTCGTAGCGCCAGATCACGTACGTTCCAAGGCCGATCGGCGGCACCTCGGTGCCATAGGGCACCACGTCGATCTGGTGGTAGTGGTGGTTGTGTTTGAGATCAGCGGTGATCTGAAGGTCCAGCGTCGTCGTGTCGGCGTAGTTCAGCGCCACGTAAGAGAAGTAGCCCTCCTCGATGAACACCGCGAACACTCCCGCGTTACCGCCGCCCACGACCCCCGCCTTCGAGGTCGGACCGCCCGTGCTCGCTCCCGACGGCAAGACGATGTTTCTGGTACTTGACCAGCGCTGCCAGTGGCTCCCCGAGGGCAGGTAGTACTCGGCGATCGTCGGGTCCTCAACCAGCAGTCGCCCCTTGCTGTTGTCGGCCAGGGGGCGCATGACCGCGATGAAGCCGGTCGCGTTGGCCCAGTCGGTGGAGAATTCCCGGGACTGCCTGGCTCCAAGCGCGATCGGGAAAACCAGCGCGATCACGCAAGCCGCGCACGTGGAGACCCGGGCGAAATTGCTCGACGATGCCGCCGCAACGAACCTGTCAACCGCGTAACCAGCGGCGATGGCGGCAAACCACGCTCCCAGGCCCACATGCTTGTCCAGCGACGCAATGGTGTGCAGGCGCGCCTGCTCGAGCGGGCCGAGGACAGCGGCGACGGTCAGTATCGCGAGAAGCCACGTCTGCATGCGCCCATGCCTGCCGACCAGGCTGATAACGACGCCGCACAGGGCAGGGACGATGATGAGGCCGGTCCACGACCAGGCGTCGGTCAGCACGGTGAGCGGGGAAGCTCCGCCGGGAACCCGTGCCAACGTGGTCCGCTCGAGCCCACCGAGATAGGAACCGCCGCCGATCAGCAGTCCCGCCAGCAGCAGCACGGCAACGATGATCACGAGTATCGCGACCCGCCGCGCGGCGATCTTGCCGCCGGGCTTGGGGAAGGCAGTGAACACGGCCAGCAGGACCACGATGGGGTCGAAGAGCAGCGTGGAATAGGCCGTAGCGTTAGCCAGCGCCAGCGCGATGGCCGCCACCACCATCCAGCCGGTTGCTTCCTGCCCTTCCTTGGGCCGAACCACGCACCAGGAGGCAACCGCGATGAGGAACACCGACATCGCGTCGTACGTGGCGAACGCGCCGAGGTGGAGTGTCGGACCGGAGACCGCGAACAGCGCGGCGGCGAAGAAGGCGGCCCGGTTCCCGTACAGCTTGCTGACGGTGCCCCACAGAAACGTGGTTGCCACGAGCATGAAGATCAGGGACAGAACCCGGGCACCGGTCAGCCCCCCGATGCTGTCGGCCAGCGCGCCGATCGGCGGGTAGAGCACGGGCGCACCGGAGAAGTAGGCCGGGAACTGCGGCAGCGGCGTGCCGTGCAGCCAGTGCGCCCACTCCAGATGCCCGGCCCACAGGTAGGTGGCCTCATCCTCGAATGCCGTGTCCGCGTGGAGCAGCCGGATCGAGAACGCTGCCTGAACGATCAGAACGGCAACCAGCGGCCACCAGCCCGGGGCATGCCGACCGAGCACCCGTGGCTGCCGATGCGATCCGGCCGCCGGAGCCGCAGGATCGGTATCAACATCCGCGGTGCCAAAGGCTCCAGTCGTCTGGTCAGTCGTCGTGCCGTAATCCATAGGCCGCACCTGCCCGCGCTCATGGGCGTGCCAAGGGGCGACTCGGCTCCCCCCCGGCAGCCCGCATGCTCTACTGGCGGCGTCACACGCCGTGGCGATACCCCCCCGGACAGGAATACCCCATACGAGAAGGTACTGTCCGATCACGCTCGAGGAAGGACGTTTGCTGAATCTTCTGCTATCAGTCCGCCACGCCGCGATTCTGCTGGGGATAGCGTGACACATGTCGCCGACGGAGGCGCTGCGGCCAGATGTCTAGAGTTGACTCGGCGGCTCGGGAAAGTCACATATGAGCCGCGAAACGGGTAAAAGCGCATGACGTAACTATTTCGTGACAACAGGTCATTTCACTTGTTTAACAGGTCACGGTGTGCTGCGCTATCTTCCGGGGATCGCGTCATCCTGTCCGCGTGCCCCGGGGGGTTTGGCCGCATGGGAGATGAGAACAACAGGCCGCCGTTGGAGAGACGCGTGCCGGGTGCTACGCGTGCAGGGCCGGCAGAGCCGGACCGGCGGAGGCCGCCTGAGTTGCCGGAGTCATTCCGGCGACGGATACAGGCCGTAGTGAGCGCTGCCCACGCGCAGGCTGAGCGGGAGCGGGAAGCGCAGCGCGAGCAAGAGGCCAAGAGCAAGTCAGCGGCATCGCCAGACCGGCCGGGCGGTGCCAAGGCGTGGGCGCCCTCGCACGCGCGAGACGGTGGCGCGGCCGGTGGTTCGAAGCTCCACGGTGGGCTGCTACGCGCGGTGCTGCCCGGTTCATCGCGCGGCCAGCAGGAGCACCTGTCAGACGAGGATTCGGAGTTCGATACCGCACCGCTGCCCCGCCTGACCGCATCGGGGGCCATTGCCAGCCCGGATGTCAAGAACCCGCAGTCGAATGGCGCCGTAAAGCCGGGGCACGCCGCAGAGCCAAAGCCCGCCAGCAAACCGGACCGAGAGCACCCGGCCGGGCGGGACCGGGGGATTCGGGATAAGCGCAGCGCCAGGCAGGCACGTGCCGCCCAGCGCAAAGGTGCCGCGCCGCAGTGGCAAGCAGCCGAACAGGAGCTTGAACGCGCCGCCGCTGAGGAACGCTTCAGGCAAGAAAAGGAACACGCCGCACAACTCGAGCGTGAACGTAAGGTAGCCGAGGAACGCGCCAGGCAAGAAAAGGAGCGGGTGGCCGGCGAGGAACGCGCACGGCAGGAGCAAGAACGCGCCGCCGAGCGGGAACGGGCCGCCGAGCGGGAACGCGCCGCCGCCGAAGAACGTGCCCGCCAGGAACAGGAACGCACCCGGCTGGAGCAGGAACGCGCAGCTCAGGAACGCGCCCGCCAGGAACAGGAACGCGCCCGCCAGGAACAAGAACGCGCCGCGCAAATCGAGCGTGAGCGCGCGGCCGCCGAGGAACGCGTCCGGCTAGAGCAGGAACGCGCAGCTCAGGAACGCGCCCGCCAGGAACAGGAACGCGCCCGCCTGGAACAGGAACGCGAGGCCAGGCACCAGCAGAAGCTGGCGGCCAAGCGTGACCGCGTCACCCAGCGCGAGCAGTCCGCGCAGCAGAGACGGGTCGCCCGGGAAGAGCTGGCGCGCGCGTTGCAGGAACGCGCCCGCGAGGAACGGGAACGGCTTGCTAAGGAACGCGCAGAGCGGGAGCGGGCTCGGCTGGAGGAAGAGCGCGCCGCACAGGAACGCTCCCGGCAAGAAGAAGAGCGGGAGCGCATCCGCCTGGAGCAGGAACTCGAAGACCGGGAGTGGGCCGCGCTGAAGCGCGCCCGGCAGGAGCGAGAACGCGCGGAACAGGAAGTCGCCCGCCGACTGCAAGAGCTCAAGCAACAGCCGGGAGCCGCGCCCAAGCCCGACCGCGCGGACGGGCCGGGCGCGCAGGTACCGGGCACGCCACTGCCGGTCAGCGCCGCGCAGCCACAGCCGGCGCCGCAGCCCGACCCAGCACCGCCGGCCAGCGCAGCACAACCCGAACCCACGCCACAGCCCGACCTCGCTCCCCCGGTCCGTGCTGCCCAGCCCGCGCCCACACCGCAGCCCGACCCAGCACCCCCCATCCCCACCGCGCAACCCAAGCCGGCACCACAGCCCGACCCGGCTCCCCCGGTCCGCGCTGGGCAGCCCGCGCCCACACCGCAGCCCGACCCAGCACCCCCGCCCCGTGCTGCCCAGCCCGAGGCCACACGTGCGCCCGACGCCGCACCGGCACCCGAGCGCGCCGCGCAGCCAAGGCCCACGCCGCCCGAGCGCGCGCCGCAGCCCGCGGAACGCCGGCTCGCCGCTGTTTCGCCGGCTCCCGAGAAACAGGCCGTCCAGCCTAAGACGCCAACCCAGCCCAAAACGCCCACCCAGCTCAAGGCGGCCGTCCAGCCTAAGACGCCCACCCAGCCCAAAACGCCCACCCGGCCCAAGCCGGCCGCCCGGCCCAAGGCGCCCACCCAGCCCAAGCCGGGCGTGCGGGAAAGGCCGGGCAGGCGCCGTTACCGGGGACCGGCGCTCGTTGCGGCGGCGGCCGTCCTGGTGGCGGCGGGGTGGCTGGTATTCGATCGGTCCCCGCATCACCCTGTGCCTGCCGCCTCGCACGGCCCCAAGCTGACCCCTGCTCAGATGACCACGGCAACCCGCAACCGGGCGGCGGCCTGGGTCGCCCAGCAGGTGAACTCCAGCGTCCAGGTGTCCTGCGATCCGTCGATGTGCTCGGCGCTCAAGGCGCACGGGGTACGAAACCTGCTCGCGCTGGAGCCGAAGGCACCCAACCCGGCGGGCTCGATCGTCGTCGCAACGGCACTCATCCGAAGCGAGTTCGTCGACGTCGCCAGCTACGCGCCCGGGGTGATCGCGAGCTTCGGCACGGGCAGCGGCCGGATCGACATCCGGCAGGCCTCACAGGGCGGACCGGCTGCGTTCGAGAAGGCGCTCCAGACCGATGAGCAGCAGCGGAAGACTGTCGAGAACACGCTCGCAAACAGCCTGCAGATCGTGGCGACGTCCAAGGCCCGCAAGGAGCTCGCCGGCGGTCAGGTCGACGCGCGGCTGGGCACCCTGATCGAGGGTATGGCAACGGAGCTGCCGCAGCCGGTGCACATTCTGGCGTTCGGCGACCTAGCCCCCGGCGCCACCGCGGGCCTCCCGCTCCGGTCGGCCACACTCATCGGCAGCCTGCCGACGTTGCGGGCGCTGCGTACCTTCGCGCTCGCCCAGAAGGGCAACTACTGCCCCACCTACACCGATCTGACCAAGGCCGGCAAGCAGCACGTGCTCGTCGTCGAGTTCAACGCGCCGAGCCCGCTCGAGCTGTTCAGCCCGCCGAGCCCCTGATCACAAGCGCCGCCCGGGCAGCCGGGCAAGCACGGGGCGTCGCGTAACGGCCTATGTCCGCTCGCTGTCGAGCGCGGCCATCTGAGCGGCGTCGTAGCGGTCACCGGCGACCTGGTCCGGCGGTACCGCCGCCTCGAGGGCGGCGAGGTCGGCGGGATCCAGGCTCAGGGTAAGGGCGCCGACGGCCTCGGCCAGCCGGTCCCGCCGCTTGGTGCCGATCAGCGGAACGATGTCGGTGCCGCGGGACAGAACCCACGCGATGGCCAGCTGCGCGGTTGTGACGCCGTGGGACTGCGCGATCTTCTCCAGCTCGGCCAGCAGGCCCAGGTTGCGCTCGAGGTTCTCGCCCTGGAACCGGGGGAACCTGGACCGCGGGTCGCCCGGCCCGATCTCGCGCGCGCTCGCGGTGGACAGCAGACCGCGAGACATCACCCCGTATGCGGTTACCCCGATGCCCAGCTCGCGGACCGTCGGCAGGATCTGCGCCTCGATCCCGCGGCTCATCAGCGAGTACTCGATCTGCAGCGCGCTCACCGGGTGGACGGCGTGGGCCCGCCGGATGGTCGCGGCGCCCACCTCGGACAGGCCGAGGTACCGGACGAAACCGGCCTCGATCATCTCCGCGATCGCGCCGACCGTGTCCTCGATCGGGACCCGCGGGTCGAGCCGGGACGGCTGATACAGGTCGACGTAGTCGGTGCCGAGCCGCTGCAGCGAGTAGGCGAGCGAGTTCTTGGCCATGACCGGGCTGGTGTCGTGGCCGATGAACGCGCCGCGGGGATCCCGCTGGCCGCCGAACTTGACCTGGATGAACACACTGTCACGGGGCACGCCACGCAGGGCGTCGCGCAGCAGCATCTCGTTGTGGCCCGAGCCGTAGAAATCACCGGTGTCCAGCAGCGTGATCCCCGCGTCCAGGGCCGCCCGGATGGTGACGATGCTCTCGTTCTCGTCGGCCCGCCCGTAGATGCCGGACATGCCCAGCAGGCCGAGGCCGACCCTCGACACCTGAGGTCCTCCGCTGCCAAGCGGGACCGTCTCCATGGGCTCCTCCATCCGCCATCGGCGGCTAGGTTGCTGACGCACAGGAGGCTACGGCCGGGATATTAGCCGGCTAACGCTCTGCTGCATAGACTCGCTCCCCGCCGACGTAGGTGAGGTCGACCGCCGCGCTGGCGATCTCGTCCGGCGGGCCCTCGAACGGGTCCCGGTCGAGAACGATCAGATCAGCGAGCTTACCGACCTCGACGGCGCCCGTCTCGTCCAGATGGTTCACGTATGCCGAACCGGCCGTGTACGCGGCCAGTGCCTCGCCGAGGCTGAGGCTCTGGCCGGGCAGGAGCGGCTCAGCACCCGTTCGCGGCAGTGTTCTGGTCACCGCGACCTGAACGGCGCGCAGCGGGTTCGCGCTGCTCACCGCCCAGTCGCTGCCGCCTGCGAGGCGGGCGCCGGACCGGAGCAGGTCGCCGAACAGGTACTGCCGCGCGGCCCGCTGCGGCCCGATGAACGGGATCGTCAGGTTGTCCATCTGCGGCTCGTGCGCGGCCCAGAGCGCCTGCACGTTCGCGGTGACGCCGAGCGCGGCGAACCTCGGGATGTCGTCGGGGTGCATCACCTGAAGGTGGGCGATGTGATGCCGGTTGTCGTTCGCGCCGTTGGCGGCGCGCGCGGCCTCGAGGGCGTCCAGCGATTCCCGGACCGCGCGGTCACCGATCGCGTGCAGGTGCACCTGGAAACCGTGCGCGTCCAGCACGGTCACGTACTCCCGCAGGGCCGCCGCGTCCACGTGGGACAGGCCCCGGTTCGCGGTCTGGCAGCCGCACATGTCGAGGTAGGGCTCGATCATCCCCGCGGTGAAGCTCTCCGCCACCCCGTCTTGCATGATCTTCACGGTGTTCGCGCGGAACCGGCCTGCCTGGCCCTCTTCCCGCCGGGCCAGGATCTCGGGCAGCTGCCCGCCGTCGCGGCCGCGGTCCCACCAGAGGGCACCTTGGACCCGGGCGGTCAGCGTCCCCGCCCTCGCCGCCGCCAGGTAGACCGGCAGCGGGTCGCCCGAGCCCAGGTAGTCGCCGACGATCGCGTCCTGCCAGGCGGTGATGCCACGCGCGTGCAGGTGCTCCTGGGCGAGCAGCAGCCCCCTGATCCGGTCGTCGAGCGACAGCGCGGGCAGATGCCGGCCCACCAGCGTGGCGGCTCCCTCGTGCAGGGTGCCCTGGGGAGAGCCGTCGGCGGCGCGCTCGATCCTGCCGTCTGGCGGGTCCGGCGTGGCGGCGTCGATGCCGGCTATCTCCAGCGCGCGGGAGCTGACCCAGGCTCCGTGGCCGTCACGGTTGGTGAGGTACACGGGCCGGCCGCCTGCCACCTGGTCGAGAAGCTCGCGGCTCGGCGTTCCGCGCTCGAACCACTCCATCCGCCAGCCGCTGCCCGCGACCCATTCCTTCTCGTCGAGCTGGGCTGCGTAGGCGCTGATCCTGGCGAGCGCGTCGTCCAGGCTGGCGGCGCCGATCAGGCTGCACCCGACCATAGTCACCCCCGCCCACGCGGGATGGACGTGCGCGTCCTGGAATCCGGGCAGCAGCGCGCGGCCGCGCAGGTCCACCACCTCGGTCCGCCGGCCGATCAGGTCGCCGACGTCGCCGTCGGCGGCGCCGACGGCCGCGATCCGGTCGCCTCGCACCGCGACCGCCTGCGGCCCCGGGCCGACCGGGACGACCCGGCGCCGGCCGGGGTCCGCGGGATCTGGGGTATAGACCGCCCCGCCGGTGAAGATCACGTCGGCCTGCGCGCCCATGCGCTCACCTTTCTCCCGCTACGTCCCCGCCGCTTCTCCCCCCACGTCCCCGCCACCGCCCCTGCTGCCCACTGCGGTCACGGTGGTCCCATCATGCTGGTCGGCCACAGCGGTTCGGGCGCCGGCCCGGTCAGGCGGGGCGGATGTCACCGCTGCTGATCGGTGCCGGACGTGATGTTCCACGGGATGAGCAGCCGCTCGGCGAGCGCGACCAGGCCGAAGGCGGCCAGTACCAGCAGGGACGAGGCGACCAGGGCCGCCCACAGCAAGGGGGTGTTGAACTGGTACGTCGAGTTGATGACCATGTAGCCCAGCCCGGTGTCGCTGCCAATCCACTCGACGATGATCGCGCCGACGACGCTGGCGCTCGCGGTGATGCGCAGCGCGGAGAACAGGTACGGCAGGGCGCTCGGCCACCGCAGCTTCCACAGCACGTCGGCGCGGCTGGCGTGCACGCTCTTGAACAGCTCGACAAGGGACGGGTCGATGGAGTCGAGGCCGCGCATCATGTTCACCAGCGTCGGGAAGAACGAGATGATCGCGGTCATCACGACCTTCGTGGTGAACCCGGTGCCCAGGGTGACGATCGCCACCGGGGCCAGGGCCACCAGCGGGATGCTCTGCAGGATGATCGCCAGCGGGTACAGCGCCCTGCGCGCGGGCCTGACGTGGACGAACCAGATGGACAGCGCCACCGCTAGCGCGTTCCCGATCGCGAACCCGGTCAGCGCCTGCAGGACCGTCGGCACCGTGTTGTCGCCGATCGTCGCCGCGTTGTCCCAGAACGTCCGAGCGATGAGCGTCGGCGAAGGAATGAAGTAAGGCTTCAGCCCGAAGATCGCGACGGCCGCCTGCCAGATGCACAGCACAACCAGGATGACCCCGACCGGCAGCAGCCACCTGGTCAGGGCCGAACCGCGGCCCATCCGGCGGCCCCGCTCGGCCGGTCCCTGGTCCACGGCCTCGCGGCTTACGGCCGGCTGGTCAACGGACGAGGACTTCACGAAGGCGCCTCCTCAGCCGGAGGAACTCCGGCATCACCCGCATTGCCCCGGTCCTCGGCCTGGGCAGGTCTACCTCGATGCTCTCGACGATCGTTCCCGGACTCGCGCTCATGACATGAACCGTGTCGGAGAGATACACCGCCTCTTCGATGTTGTGCGTGACGAACAGGACCGAGTTCTGCTGTTCCTGCCAGATCCGCAGCAGCTCATCGTTCAGGATCTCCCGCTGGAACTCGTCAAGTGCGGAGAACGGCTCGTCCATGAGCAGGATCGACGGCTCGATGGCCAGCGCCCGCGCGATCGCCACGCGCTGGCGCATGCCGCCAGACAGCTGGGCGGGCCGCAGCCGCTCGCGCCCGTCGAGGCCGACCAGGGCGAGCAACTCGAGCGAGCGGGCGCGCCGCTCAGCCGCCGGCTGGCCGACGAGCTCGGCCAGCAGCTCGACGTTGTCCTGAACGCAACGCCAGGGCAGCAGCGCGGGATCCTGGAAGACGAAGCCGAACCGGTGGGCGCGCTGCGCCTCGGTCGGCGAGCCGCCCTCGACGCGAACCGTCCCGCTGGTCGGCTCGAGGATGCCCGAGACGAGGCGCAGCAGGGTCGACTTGCCGCAGCCGGACGGCCCGATCAGGCTGGCGAAGCTGCCCTTGCGCAGCGTGAAGTTGACGCCATCGAGCGCGTGGACCGGGGGCCTGGTGGCGTACCGCAGGCCCGCGTCCTGCACTTCGACGATCAACTCGGGGTTCGCTCTCGCTGGGGGCTGCATCGGTCAGCTGGGGGTGACCTTCGCGGCGCGCTGCAGGATCTCCTGGGTCATGGACTCCCCCACGGTGACCGGCTTCTTCAGCGAGTTCGCCGCCTCCGCCGTCTTGATGGCCTGGCCCCACACGCCCGTATCGATCCACAGCAGGCCGTGGGCCTTGGTCGCGGCCGAGGTGAGCATGGGAATCTGGGCCTGCATCTGCAGCTTCTGCTGGGTTGCGTTCTGCCCGGACGGGTAGTCGTCGAGCGTCGTCGCCACCGCCACCGAGGGATGCGCGATCGCGTACGCCCAGGCCTCCTGCGATGCCTTGACGAATCTGGCGAGCATGTCGGGGCTGGACTTGATGGTGTCGTTCGTGGCAATGAGGTTGTCGCCGTACCCGGGCAGGCCGATGTCGGAGAACGAATAGCACCTGGTGCTGATGCCCTGCATCTTCAGCGCGATCGGCTCGTTGAACGCGTACGCCGTGTACGCGTCGATCTTGCCGAGCACCAGCGGCGTCGGGTCGTCGCCGACGACCTGCAGGTTGACCTTGTCGGCCGGCACCCCGTTGCTCTGCAGGATGCCCAGCACCTGCTGCCGGGCATCGTCCTGCATGCCGATGGTCTTGCCCTCGAGATCCTTCACGCTGAAGATGTCGGACTTCGCAAGCACCATCAGGCAGCCGGGATTGGCCTGGAACGTCGCGCCGAAGCACTTGTAGGGCACGCCCTGGGATATGCCGATCAGCACGTCGCTCGTTTCGGACACGAAGCCGATCTGGGCGCCGCCGTTGGCCACGACCGTCCTGGGATCCGTCGTCGCGCCGGCCGCGATGATGTTGACGTCGAGCCCGTACTTCGCGAAGTAGCCCTTCTTGGCCGCGACGTAGTAGCCGGCGAATTCGGCGTTGTTGAGATAGCTCTCCTGCAGGGAGACGTGAACCGTGCCTCCCGACGAGCTCGAGTTGGCCGACGACGCGGCCGAATTGCAGCCGGCCAGCAGTCCCCCGGCCGACAGGACCCCGAGCGCAGCGCAGGCCTGCCCGGATCTGGTGAGAAAAGCCCGTCTGTTCAAGGAGCCCTGTGTCATGTTTCGTCCTCTTACTCGTGCCAGGTTGCCGGAACGATCAGCGGTCCGCCGCATCGCGTTTACGCAGGAACTCCTTTAGCGGGATCTCCTGCCGCTGCTCCTCTTGCTCGCGATAGGCAGCGGTCGCGTTGAGCACTGTCGAGATCATGTAGTTCTCGTTGACCGCGCCCAGGAACCCCATCCGCTCGTAGGTGCGGTTCAGGGCGAGCTTGGTCAGCTTCATCGCCGTGGGCGGGATCGCCGCGAGCTGAGACGCGATCCGCACCGACTCCCCGTCGAGCTCGTCGGCGGCGACGACCGTGGTGACGATGCCGAGCTCGAGAGCCCTGGCCGCGTCGACGCTGTCGCCGCTCATCATCAGCAGCTTGGCCGCCTTCATGCCGATGACCCACGGAAGCATGGCCGCCCCCGGGCCGCCGGCGTGCCGGATCTCCGGCAGGCCGAACTTCGCATCCGAGGAGGCCACGGTGACGTCAGCCAGCAGCGACAGCTCCAGAGCCCCGCCGAGGTTGTAGCCGCGGACCGCAGCCACATACGGCTTGGCACTCCGCCAGATGCCGAGGAAGATGTCCCAGTCCTCGACGAACCGGCCCGCCCACGTCTCGACCGGCAGCGTACCCTCCTCAGCCTCGGCCTTGAGGTCGAAGCCGGACGAGAACGCGCGGCCGGCGCCGGTGAGGATCACCGCGCGCACCGCCGGGTCCCGTTCCAGCCGATCGGTGGCGGCGGCGAAGTCGTCGAGCAGCTCGCGGTTTATCGCGTTCAGGACGTGCGGCCGGTTCAGCGTGATCCTGCCGACGCCCTCGGCGGGGAAGTCAACCTCGGCGGCACCCAATGCTCAGGGTCTTTCGTCGCGAAGCAGGCGGCGCAGCCGCTGGATGGAGGAGTCGTCCGGTATGTAGATCAATTCGATGGCCTCGGTAGACGGGGGAAGCTGCCGGTCGATCACGTGCCTGGCCAGGGTGCCGTAGATGATGCAGTCGGACCCGGCCAGCAGCTGGCTGATGCCGTCGCGGTCGGAGGAGTCGCAGGCCCCCGTAATGGCCAGCCCGGGGTTGAGGCTGGTCGCTGCGGTGATCATGCCGTCGACGAAGTCGAGGGCCCCGGACACGATGCCGGTCCGTGTGCCAGCGGGCAGGCTGATGATCTTGTCCCGGGTGTCTTCGCGCAGCGCGCCGAGCAGGGGCATGACGTCGATGCCCCGGGCCGCGAGCAGCGACCTAGCCTGCTGCACGTCGAACATCAGGCTGACCACGCACTGGGCCTTCTGCAGCCTCGGCAGCCAGCCGCCGAGGTCGGCGGCGACGGCATCCAGGGTGGCGCCGGTCACCTCGACGCCGAGGTCGGCCAGTGCGTGGCGCAGGTGCATGGCCAGTTCCTCGGTCCGGCCGCCGGGCTTGCAGACCACGATGATCTCGGGACGGGACTGCGACACGCGCAACTCGGCAACCTGGGCGAGGAAGATCTGCAGCACCTGGTCGATGCTCAGGCCGTCCTGCACGGCGCCCTCGAGCAGCGCGGTGACCTGATCGCGGACCCGGGCGTGCGGGCGGCTCCAGGCCGGCTCTGTGCCGGTGACGAAGAACCCGACGGCCTCGTGGGGCACGGCCAGCCCCGCGGTCACCAGTTCCTGGTAGGCGCGCACCACGGTGGCGGGCCCGACGCCCAGCGACCGGGCAATCTGCCGGATCGATGGCAGCCGGTGACCCGGCGGAAACTTACCGGTGACGATCAGGTATTCAAGCTGGCTTTTGAGCTGCAGGAACACCGGCACCGGCGACTCACGGCGGACGTGCAGCCCCGCGATGTTCCTATCGGCCGGTGGCGTCATGCCGCGTATGGTTACAGGTAGATACAGTTGCTGTCAAGAGCCCGCAAGCGCCTGCCGGCCCAGGCTGCCAGCGGCTCATGTGGGCTGACGATCCCGGACCGCGTCGACGTGCGCGGCTCTGCCGCCGTCGCCGGCCGTGACGACCTTCGCATCGACCACGGCCACCCCCGCCGGGAGCGCAATCAGGGGGTTGACGTCAAGCGCGACCACGTCGGGCTGCGCGGCCACTCTGGAGATGGCGGCCACCGCCGAGGCGAGCCGCCCCATGTCCGCGGCGGCCCCACCGCGGAACCCGCGCAGCAGGCGGTGCACCCGGGTGCTGGCAATCAGGCTCAGCGCTGCGGCGTCGTCGAGCGGCGCGAGCCCCGCGGCGGTGTCCTGGACGAACTCCAGCAGCACGCCTCCGGAGCCGACGAGGATCACGGGCCCGAACTGCTCGTCCCGCAGGCCGCCGACGAACAGCTCGACGCCTCCGGTGATCATCGGCTGCACGAGCACGCCGGTGCCCGGGCCCGCCGATGCCGCGACGCCCGCGAGGTCGCGCCATGCGGCCCGCACGGCGGCCGCGGAGTCAAGGCCGGTGCGGACGCCACCGAGGTCGGACCGGTGCTGGATGCCCTGGCCATCGATTTTCAGTACGACCGGATACCCGAACTCGTCCGCGGCACCGACCGCCTCGGCCGCTGAGGCGGCCGACCGGGTCGGGCACACGGGGACGCCGTACTCACCGAGCCTGGCCAGGGAGACCTCGCCGCTGAGCGCGATGCCACCGCGCCAAGCGGGCGAAGCCCAGGCCGGCGCCGGCTCGTCAGCCGGACCGGGGCCAGCCTGCTGACCGCGGCCGGCCGCCTGGGCGCGGATGAGCTGAGCCAGCGCACCCAGGCCCGGGCGCAGGCCCATCAGCAGGGGAATCTCGCGTTGCCGCAGGTACTCGCGCGCCTGCGCGTCGACGTCCCCGGTGGTCGGCGAGATGACCACCAGCGGCTTGGCCGCGGCCGTCGCGGCGTCGGCGGCGGCCGCCACGCAGTCGCGGAACAGACGGGAGCTGTGCTCGTCCTGGATCCAGCCGTTCTTGGCGTCCTGGCATGCCACCACGACGTCCACGTTCGGGTCCTCGGTGACGAGGATGGCCGCCCGTCGCTGCGCATCGGCGTTGCCGTCGACGACGCCGGCCCCGGTGGTGTCCAGCGGATTGGCGATCGACGCGTACGCGGGCAGCGCAGCCGCAAGGCGCTCGGCGGTGGCGTCGCCGAAGCGGGCCAGCGGGACTCCGAGTTCCTCCGCCGCATCGGCGATCAGCAGGCGCTCGCCACCCGAGATCGTGAGTATCCCGACCCGCGAGCCCGTCAGGGCCGGGGTCCGCGAGCACAGCTCTATCAGCGCCAGGAACTCCTCGGGGTCGGTCGCGACCAGGATGCCGTGCTGCCTCCACACGCTCAGCTGGATCGCCGCCGACCCGGCCAGCGTGCCGGTGTGCGTGCTCGCCGCCGCCCCCCCGGCCCGGGACCTGCCCGCCTTCAGCACGATGACGCGCTTCCCGGCCTCGACCGCCTCGCACATGGCTCCCAGCAGAGCCCGCCCGTCGCTGAAACCCTCCACGTAGCAAGCGATCACGCTGACGCCCGGATGCCAGGCCAGGTACCGCAGGTAGTCCACAAACCCCAGGCCGACCTGGTTGCCCGTGGTGATCACGTGGCTGAACCGCATCCCGCGCTCGGCCGCGGCCCCGGTGAAGACGCAGGCCAGCGCGCCGCTCTGGGAGACCAGCGCCACCGTCCCCGGCTCGGGCGGCTCCATGAGCGGCCCGCTGTAGGCGGCCACGCCGTCGATCAGGTTCACGAACCCGAGACAGTTGGGCCCGAGCAGCGCGATCTCGCGGGCCACTCCCCGCAGCTCCGCGTCGAGCTCCCGGCCCCGGTCACCCGCCTCGCCGAAGCCGGCCGCGAGCACGACGGCCGCGCGGCAGCCGAGCCGCGATGCCTCAGCGACCTCGCGCACGGTGGCCTCGCGGTTGACGGCGGCGACCACGAGGTCCGGGACCGCGGGCAGTTCGGCCAGCGACGGGTACGCGGGCAGGCCGGCCACGCGCGACCGGTTGGGGTTGATCAGGAACAGCTCGCCGTCGAAGTCCAGCGCGCGGAGGTTGGCCACGACGCGCTGGCCGACACCGATCCGGTCCGACGCCCCGACCACGGCGACGGAACGGGGCCGCAGCAGCGCCGAGACCATCTCCCGGCTCGATTCCGCGGAGTTGCTCATGCCATGACCATCCCGCCGTCGACCTGCATGACCTGCCCGGTGACAAAGCCAGCCTCTGCGGAGAGCAGGTAGCGGACCAGGCCGGCCACCTCACCCGGCTGACCGTAGCGCCCGACGGGGATGCCGCGGATGGCACCGGCACGGACGTCCTCGGGGTCGGCGGCCGTCATCGGCGTCTCGATCAGCCCGGGTGCGACGGCGTTCACCGTGATCCCGGACCCGGCGACCTCCCGAGCCAGGCACCTGGTCAGGCCGATCAGCGCCGCCTTGGCGGTGCAGTAGTGCGCGTAGCCGACGGAGCCGGTCAGGGCGCAGTACGACGCGATGTTGACGATCCGCCCGAACCCGCCAGCGCGCATGTGCGGCAGCACCGCCGTGACGCAGTGGACGCTGCCGAGAACATGAACCTCGAACATCGAGCGGAACTGGTCGACGGAGAGCTCGGCCACCGGGATGGGCGGGCTGCCGATGCCGGCGTTGTTGACCAGCCCGGCAACGGTGCCCCACGAGGAGACGTCGTCGGTCACCGCGCGCGCGAACCCATCGGCGGTGATGTCGCCGGGATAGCTCACCGCCTGCCCGCCAAGGTCGCGGATCTCGGCCTGCACCTCGTGCAGTTGCTCGCCCAGCAGGTCGATGAGGGCCACGGCCCACCCGGCCCTGCTGAGCGCGAGGGCGTGCTCCCGCCCCATCCCCCGCGCGCTCCCGGTCACCAGGGCAACCCGTGCCTGGTCCGGAGGCTGATCGTCAGTCATGCCGGAACCTCCGTGTCGCCGGGCGGAACTGTCGCCGCGCGGAGCTGTGGCCGGGCGGAGCGCGGCCAGCGGCCAGTGGCCTTAGCGTCGACGACGATGGCGCCCTCCTGGGTGACGACGACCGGGTTCAGGTCAAGGCTTTCCAGATCCGGCATTTCGGCCAGTGCGCGCAGCGCTTCCGCCGCGATCGGCACGAGTGACCCGATGTCGAAGAGCGCCCGCGATGCGGGGCTGGTGAGCCAGCGCCCGAACTGGGTCGACTCGACGAGCCGCCGGATCTGGCCCGGTTCCAGCGGATCGCGGCCGATCACGATGTCGGCCAGCTCCTCGACCCCCGGCCCGCCCGCTCCGAGCAGCAGCAGCCGACCGAACACCGGATCCGCGCGCACCCCGATGTAGCACTCCAGGCCTGGCGGTGACTGCCGCTGAACCAGAACCGGGCCTTCCGCCGCCAGCTCGCGGTAAGCGGCAGCGACCTCGCTGGCGTCGCCGAGGCCGAGCCTTACCCCGCGTGGCCCCCGATGCAGGGCGCGCGAGACCTTCACCACTACCGGGTAGCCGAGGCTCTCGGCCGCGGAGGCGGCCTCCCGCGCCGAGCCGACCTCGCGGGCGGGCAGCATCGGGAGGCCGGCTTCGCTCAGCAGCGCCTGCACCTCGCCAGGCGGGATGAGCTGCGCACAGGGCGCCGGGGCCAGTTCAGTCCCGCCCAGAGCCCGCCCACCGCCCGGAGCCCGCCCCTCGCCCGGAGCCCGCCCCCGCCCCGAAGTCCGCCCGTGCAGCCGCCCGATGGCCCGCAGCGCGGGCGCGAGCCCGGGCAGGTAGGCCAGGCCGGCGTCGACCCACTCGTGCCAGACCGGCGCCAGCTGCTGGCTGCACTCGGAGACCACGAACACCCGGCCGCCGCCGCCGGTGACCACCTGGGCCAGCTCCCTGGTGAACTCGCCGGCGAACGGCATGTCGCTGACGACGACCAACACGCCGTCCAGGCCCGGTTCGCCGGCCAGCTCGGCTATCAGCTCCAGCTTCTGCCTCGTGGTGGCGGCCTCCGCGTCCAGATCCGTCGGATTGAGCCTGGCCTGCCCGGCCGGGGGCGCGCCAAGGCCGGCCCGCACCGGGGGAAGCTCGACGCCGAGAGCGGTCGCCTGGTCGGCGGCGATCGCCGCCATCCCACCCGACGACGTGGTTATGTGCCATCGACGGCCCTTGCTCGAGGCCAGCGCGAGAGTGGTCAGGAGTTCACCGGGGTCGTCCACCACAACCACGCCGAGATCGCGGGCCAGGGCGGTGAAGGCCGCGCCGCTGCCAGCCAGGGCCCCGGAGTGCGCGGTCGCCGCCCTGCTCCCCGCCGATGTCGACCCGGCCCGCAGCGCTATCAGCCGGATGTCCCGCTGAGCCAGCGCCTCGGCCGCTGCGGTGAACCCGGGCACGTCGATGCTCTCCAGGTACACGCCCACGGCGCCGACGTCATCCCGGCCGGCCAGCTCGAGCAGGAAGTCCTCGGCCCGCAGCACGGCCTGGCTGCCGGTCGATACGCACATGCCCATGCCCAGGCCGAGATCGATCGAGCGAGCGTGCAGCAGGCCCATCAGCGCGCCGCTCTGGCTCACGAACGCCAGCGGACCGGGCCGGGAAGGACGCTCCAGGCTGATCGAGCTGGACAGGATCACGCCCGCGTTCGTGTTGATCAGGCCCAGGCAGTTGGGCCCGAGCACGCTCATGCCGAACTGGCCGGCCACGGCCCTTATCTGCTCCTCGGACCCGAACAGGTCCCTCGAGAAGATCACCGCTGCGCTCGTGCCCATGGCACCCGCCTGCTCCAGCAGCCCGATCACGGTGTCGGCGGGAGTCGCCAGGACGACGGCCTCGGGGGCCGGGTCAACCTCGGCGAGCGTCGCCACGCACCGCCGTGACCGCACCGCCCCGGTCCGCGCGTTGACCGCGGTGGCGGTGCCCTGGAAGGCGCGGGTCAGGTACGTCCACGCCCGGCCGCCGTAGGTGCTGGTGTCGTCGCGTGCGCCCACGACTGCCACGGAGCCGGCCTGCAACAGGCTCTCCAGGTACGGCATGGGGTCAGCGTCTGCTGCTCACGTGAACGTGTGAGCTGCGGGAACAACGGCGTCGGCGCGGCCTTGCGCCCAGCAATGGGCAGTGACCATGAGCGTCATGGCGCGTATGGTTACAGGTAGATACAGTAGCTGTCAAGCCTTGCCCAGACATGCCAGGGCAGACATGCCAGGATTGCGCCCATGGCACATTTAGATGCCGCAGCGGAATGCTTTGTCTGCCGCAAGCACTGGGAGCAGGGGTCACTACTGCCCGGCGGCCCGGTCGCCGAGGACGACCTGGTCGTGGTCTCCCACCTGTCGCCGGAGGCGCCGGGCCGCGACGGTGCTCCCGTCTACCTGGGACATCTGCTGGTCGAGCCCAAACGGCACGCGCCGGGGCTCGAGGATCTCACCGACTCCGAGGCCAGGGCCGTGGGCCTGTGGTGCTCCCGCGCCAGCCGCGCGCTGCGCGAGGTGACCCGGGCCGAACACGTCTACGCGGCCGTCATCGGCGACCGGACGCAGCACCTGCACATACATCTGACGCCGAGGTACCCGGGCACCCCGCGCGAATACTGGTGGGATGGCGTTGACGAGTGGCCGGACGCCCGCCGCGGCATGGAACCGGAGATCTCGATCCTGGTGACGGACCTGCGCGCGTACCTCAACTCGGCCGAACTCGGCTGACCCCGGATGGCACGCGCCTTCGATGGCGGCTACTCCGTAATGATCCTTGCTGCTCCTCTGGAGCGATTCAGAGCGCAGCTCCTGGCTGGTGGCACCACGCCCGCCGATAGCAGGGCATGGTGCCAACCGCGCACGGCGTCGCCGTGCGCGGGACGCGGCCTCGCGGCCTGGGCATAACAGCGCCAGACCGGCTTAGGCCGCGCACTCCCGGCACACAAGCTGCCCGCCGCGGGTCTCGGCAAGCTGGCTCCTGTGGTGCACGAGGAAGCAACTTGAGCACGTGAACTCGTCAGACCGACGTGGGATCACGGCGAACGAGAGCTCCTCGTTGGACAGGTCCGCTCCGGGCAGCTCCAGCGACTCAGCAACATCGTCCGGGTCGAGGTCGATCGCGGTCGATGACTTGTCCATCCGTCGTGCCTGGAGCTCCTGGAGACTGTCCTCGCTGAGCTCGTCGTCGGTCTTCCTCGGACTGTCGTAGTCGGTAGCCATATGGCCCTTACCCCTCCATCTTCTTCGCCTATCGCGCGGGTGTAACGCTCGGGAAGCCTCGGTTGTGCCCGAATCCGGCGGGGAATTCTGTCACGTCCCGGCGCCTGGTACACGTACCGGCCATGCCCGGCGGTTCGTGTCCCAGCCAGTCCTGCGCCGGAGCATCCCCTAGGACCCTCGCATTCCATCTAAAATCTCGGGTGACAAGCTGCTCCATCTCCTTGATCAGCACACCTAGCAGGCACAAGGTGCATAAAGCGCGAACCGTGCACCTCAAACACCTGCACGACCCCCGCGGAGACGGTTTATGCCCCACGTCGAGCCGCTGCATGCGGACGACCCGAGTCACGTGGGCCGCTACCGGCTGAGCGGGCGGATCGCCGGGATGCCGGGCGCCAGCCCGGTCTACCTTGCCAGGACCGTTGACGGCAGCGACGTGATGATCACGCTGCTGGACGGCGACTGGACCGCCGACCCCGCCGAACGGGACCGGTTCACCGAGGAGGCGAACGCCGCCTCGATGGTCGCGCCGTTCTGCGCGGCGCGGATCCTGGGGGCGGGATTCGACGGCAAGCAGGCGTTCCTGGTCAGCGAGTACGTCCCCGGTCCCTCGCTGCGTGAACTCGTCACCGAGGAAGGTCCCTGGGAGGGCCGCGACCTTGAGGCGCTGGCCATCGGGACCGCGACCGGGCTGGCCGCGATCCACCAGGCCGGGCTCGTCCATGGAGGCTTCGGCCCCCAGTATGTCGTGCTGAACCCCGACGGCCCGCGGGTCATCGAGTTCGGCATCACCCCGCCCTACGGCTCGGCAACCCCCGGCAACGACATGCGCGCGTGGGCCCGCACGTTGCTGTTCGCCGCGGCCGGCGCTCCCCCGGATCCCGCCTATAACGACCTCGAACTGCTGCCCGAGCCGCTGCGCGAGCTCGCCAGCCGGTGCCTGTCCGGGGGCCCTGACCAGCCCACCGCCAGGTCTGTGGTGATCGACCTTCTCGGCGACGACGACCCGCCGGCCGGGGTGCTCGCGGAGGGGGCGAGGCGCGCGGCGCCAGCGGCGGCACCGCCGATCCCGGAGGGCGCCCAGGAACCGCCGCGCCAGGGCCGGACGCGCAGGGCGGTGACGCTCTGGTGGGCGGCCGGCGTGGCCGTCTGCATCGTGGCAATCGCGCTGGTCATCTACGTCCTGCAGAGCACGAGCGACCAGCCCAGCCCGCCGTCCAGCGCTCCCAAGACGGCGAGCCCGCACCCGACGGCCAAGCCCAGCGCCAAGCCGACGCGCACGGTGACGATCCCCGCGTCCCTGGCGGGCACATGGTCGGGCCAGGTCAGCCAGGACAGCTCGTCCGGAACGTTCAGCGTCACCGTCGACGTGAGCCTGGGCTCCGGCGCCACCGCGGGGTCGATCCACTACTCAGGCCCGTTCACCTGCTCCGATGACCTCAACCTGGTTTCTGACACCTTCGGCACGCTCACGCTGGACCAGGCAACCGTCAAGGGCCCGTGCCAGCGCGGCGTGGTGACGCTCACCCCCGGCTCGGCCAGCACGCTGCAGTTCAGCTTCAAGGGCAAGGGCGCACCAGCGGCCACGGGCACGCTCACCAAGGCCACGTAGGCCAGGGGTTTAGGCAGGCCAGCTCAGGCAGGCTGGCCTGGGCGGGCCAGCTCAGGCGTCGCGCTCCGGGTCCGTGCTCGCCAGCAGGTCGTGCAGGTCGCCGAGTAGCGGCGGCGGCGCCGCGAGCGTCATCGACGGGCTCGGCGGCCTGCCGTGCAGCCCGGTGACCTGGGCGCCGGCCTCGGCGGCGATCAGCCCGCCCGCCGCGATGTCCCAGAGGTTGACGCCCCGCTCGTAGTAGGCGTCCACGGTGCCCGAGGCCACCGAGCACAGGTCCACGGCGGCCGACCCGCCGCGCCGGATGTCGCGCACCCGGGGCAGCACGGCCCGCAGCACGTCGCCCTGGACCTGCCGGCGCCCCGCCGCGTACCCGAAGCCGGTTGCCACCAGCGCCTGGGCGAGCGGCACGTCGCGGTTGCAGGCCAGCCTGACCGGAGAACCGGTGTCCTCGCCACGCCAGTCCAGGGCGCCAGAGCTCAGCCACGCGCCGTGGCCGAGCCTCGCGCTGTACAGCTCATCGCGCCGCGGCACGAACACCGCCCCGGCCACGACGGTGCCGTCCACCTCCGCGGCGACGCTGACCGCCCAGTCGGGGAGCCCGTACAGGTAGTTGACGGTGCCGTCCAGCGGGTCCACGATCCAGCGGACATCGCTGGGCCCACCCTGCCCACCCGTCCCGCCCTCTCCTTTCGCCCCACCCTCTCCTCTCGCCCCACCCGCCACTCCCTGGGGCCCGGTCTCGCCGCCCTCCTCGCCGAGGATCCGGTCGCCTGGCCGCTTCTCGCCGATCAGGTCCCTGATCAGCGCCTCAGCGGCCTGGTCGGCCTCGGTCACGACGTCCGTCGGGCTCGACTTGGTGGCCACGACCTCCGGGCGGCCGCCGCTGCCGATCAGCAGCAGGCCCGCCGCCACCGCCACCTCGCAGGCCAGGTCGAGCAGGCTCTCGGCCTCGGCCGCGGTCATGCTGAAACCCCCGGCCTGGCCGCGCCCGCGCCGCAGCACCCGCTGCCGCACACGCCGAGGGTCGGCCCCAGCTCGCCGAGCGCCCGGGGCGGCAGCCCGTCCTGCCGTTCGGAGACCAGCTCGGTGATCATCGCGACGAACCGCGGGTCGGTGCTCGGTGTCGCCGCGCGCGCCAGCGGCAGGCCCAGCCGCTCGGCGTGCCGCGCCGCCTCCACGTCGAGGTCGAAGACGACCTCCATGTGATCGGAGATGAAGCCGACCGGGACCACCACGACGGCCCTTGAGCCCTCCTCGGCCAGTTCGGTGAGGCACTCGCCGATGTCCGGGCCGAGCCAGGGCACCGACGGCGGCCCGCTGCGGCTCTGGTAGGCCAGCCGCCAGGAATCACCGCGCCCGAGCCGCCCGGCCACCAGCCGCGACGCCTCGGCGAGCTGCCTGGGGTACGCACCCCCCGTGGGCCCGCTGGCCCCGGCCATCGCCTCGGGGATGCTGTGCGCGGTGAAGACAAGATCATAAGTGCCCTGAACGGGTAGCGGCAGCGACTCTGCGGCGCTCCGCGCGGCGTCGGCAAACGGCTCAACGAAGCCCGGGTGGTTGAAGTACTGGCGCAGCTTGTCGATCCGCGGGGCGTCCGGCACCGCCGCCCTGGCTCGCTCGATGTCCTCCAGGTACTGCCTGCAACTCGAATAGGAGCTGTATGCCGACGTCACGAACGCGATCGCGTGCCGCCTGCCGTCGGCCGCCATGGCCGCCACCGTGTCGGTGAGCAGCGGATCGCTGTTGCGGTTGCCCCAGTACACGGGCAGGTCGACGCCGCTGGCCGCGAATTCCTTCTCGATCGCGGCGAGCAGGTCCCGGCACTGCTGGTTGATCGGGCTGACCCCGCCGAACTGGTAGTAGTGCCCAGCGACCTGCTCCAGCCGCTCGCGCGGCACGCCGCGGCCGCGGGTGACGTTTTCCAGGAACGGGATCACGTCGTCGCGGCCCTCGGGGCCGCCGAAGGAGATCAGCAGGAACGAGTCATAGGGCGGCATGGCACCATCCAACCAGGCCGGGAACAATGCGGCGGCCGGCCCTGGGTTAGGAGTTTTCCTGGGCGTACTCAGCGGCGAGCGACAGCACTTCGCTGACGTACCAGTTCGCGTGGTTGTAGTCGAAGATGGCGGCGGACAGCGCCGCGCCTCCGGCCGCGGCCCCGTCTGCGCACAGCATCCTCGCGGCCGATGGCACCGCGTCGTACGGGTTCATGATGTTCGGCGGGCCGGTCTGGCCGAAGGCGTCGATGCCCCAGGCCGCCCACGTCGACGGCTCAAACTGCATCGGCCCGAGCGCGCCCGCCGGCGACGGGCCGTCGTTGGTCCCGTCCGCGCTCTCGATCTGGCCGATCGCGGCCAGCACCGTCCAGGACAGGCCGGGACAGTACTTCGCCGCCGAGTCCTGGAACAGCTGCAGGTACGTGGTCGGCAGCTTGTTTGAAGCGACCTTCGTCACCGGGAGCTGCTGCTGGCGCAGGCTGACGATCTTGCCCGATGGCCCGAGCACGGCCTTGACCTCAGTGATCAGCTTAGTCAGGCCGATGCCCGGCGCGCTGATCAGCGCCGCGACGCGGTGCACGAGACCGAGCTCGGCGGACAGCTTGCTGTCCACCAGCAGGTCGACGCCCTCGATGCCCAGCGAGGCAGCCCCGCCGAACCGGACGGGCTGAGTGGTGGCGCCGGTCAGCTGGTAGCTGGCTCCGGCGCGCAGGCCAAGGCTCTTGCGCGCGGTCGTAGCGGCGGCGAACTCCCCGCTCGCCAGGGCCGTCCAGAACGGCTGGTCCGAGGCGGTCTGCAGCGGCACCCAGGACCGGAACTGCGCGGGGTTCACGCCGATGACGCTCACCGGCTGGCCGCCCGCCTTGATCTCCGCGCCAGCGAAGGCGATCATGTTCCGCACGCCGCTGATCTTGTTGAGCCTCGTCAGCTGCTGGCTGGTGAGCCCGGCTGGCGAGACGATCAGCAGGTCGGGCAAGATGATCTGCCGGAACGAGGTCGCGGCTGCTTGTGATGCTGCCGCCGCCGCTGCCGGTGCCCCGGCCGAGCCACCCGACGGGGGCTGGAACATCCCGCTGTAGGCACCGACGCCGATCAGGACAAGCGCCCCGCAACCAGCGACGCTCCGGCGCATGAGCGAACTGGCAATGGTGACGCGTTGGGTAAGCCGTCCCATCATCGCGCAACACCCTAACCCGGCCGGTCACCGCTCCGAAATGGACAGTACCGAATTAACTCCAGGCGGCATAGCCGCCCCTGACGGAACGTCATAACCCTGGGATACGGTTCATCACGGAGGTCGGCAAAGGAATGTTGCAGGTCAGGGAGCGGGACGAGCGGCGCGGGAACCCGTTCCTTGAAGTCCTCGCCAGACCGGGCGCGTGGCGATTTTCGGTCGCGGGCGCCATTGGCCGGATGCCGATGTCCATGTTCGGCCTCGGCACGGTGCTGCTGATCGCGTCGGTGACCGGCAGCTACGGGCTGGCCGGGATCGTGGCCGCGACAGGGTCGGTCGGCTACGCGGTCTGCGCGCCGCAGGCCGCCAGGCTCGCCGACCGGCTCGGGCAGCGCCGGGTACTTGTGCCGCTCGCCGCGTTCTTCGCCGCCTGCACGCTGGCGCTCATCGGCTGTGCCGAGCTGCACGCCCCGCTGTGGGCGCTGCTGATCACCGGCGGCCTCGCCGGGGCTTCGATGCCGTCGATCGGCTCCATGGTCAGGGCCCGGTGGAGCGCGCTGCTCGGCGACTCGCCGCTGCTGCACACCGCGTTCTCACTCGAGTCCGTCGCCGACGAGACGATCTTCGTGATCGGCCCGGCCGTGGTCACGCTGCTCGCGACCGAGGTGTATCCCGCCGCCGGGGTGGGCGTTGCCATGGTGGCGTGCGTGGCCGGGACGCTGCTGTTCGCCGCGCAGCGCCGCACCGAGCCGCCGCTGGCCAAGGCGGTGCCGCGCCGGGCCGGCGGGTCCGCCATCCCGGCGCCGGGCCTGATCACGCTCGCGCCGGTGTACTTCTGCATGGGCGCGATGTTCGCCACGATCGACCTGTCCACCGTGGATTTCGCCCAGGAGCACGGGCACAAGCCGCTGGCCGGGTTCATCCTCGGCGCCTACGCGCTGGGCAGCGCGGTCGGCGGCCTCTGCTACGGATCCAGGTCCTGGGCCACCCCGGCGCAGCGCAGGTTCGCGATCGCGCTGTGCCTGGTCGCCGCCGGAACGGCGACGTTCTGGGCCATGCCGGGCCTGATCGTTCTCGCCGCGGTCATCTTCTGCTCCGGCCTGTGTATCTCGCCGACCTTCATCACCGGCTTTTCCCTGATCGACCAGCAGGCGCCGCCCGGGCGGCGGACCGAGGGGCTGGCGTGGCTCAGCTCGGCGATCTCGGTCGGCGTCGCCGTCGGCTCTGCCGTCGCGGGCCAGATCATCGACGCGGCCGGAGCCCGCTGGGGCTATGTGTTCGCCGCCTGCTGCGGCGCGGTCGCGGTGACCGTGTGCCTGGCCGGGCTGCGCAACCTGCGCGTAGAGCCGCGCCGGGCCGAACCGGCAGAATGGGGCGATGCGGAGATCTGACCAGCCCGCCGCCACGTGGCGGAACTGGGCGGGAAACGAGTCGGCGCGGCCGCGCAGGATCGCCGTGCCGCGCTCGACGCATGAGGTGGCCGATGAGGTGCGCAAGGCGGCCGCCGACGGGCTGACCGTGCGGATGGCCGGCACCGGGCATTCGTTTACGCCGGTCGCGGCCACCGACGGCGTGCTGCTCCGCCCCGGCGGGATGACCAGCATCAGGTCTGTTGATGCGGCGGCCGGCCTGGTCACGGTCGAGGCCGGCTGCCCGCTGCAGGTGCTCAACGCCAGCCTGCTGGCGCGCGGGCTTTCGCTGGCCAACATGGGCGACATCCAGGTGCAGACGGTGGCCGGGGCGACCCAGACCGGGACGCACGGCACCGGCCGCGACATCGGCGGCATGGCCGCCCAGGTCGCGGGCCTGGAGCTGGTCCTGGCCGACGGAACAGTGGTCAGTGTTGGCCCGGGGGGGACGACCCCCCAGGACCCCCCCGCGCGCGCAGACCTGTTCGACGCTGCCCGGGTGGGCCTGGGCGCACTTGGGGTGGTCACCGCCGTCACGTTCCGGGTAGTCCCTGCGTTTCTTCTCGAGGCGCGGGAAGAACCGATGCAATGGTCCGAGGTGATTTCCCGGCTTGACGAGCTGACCTCGGAAAACGAGCACTTCGAGTTCTACTGGTTCCCGCACACCGAGGGCTGCCTGACGAAGCGGAACAACCGCTCGCCCGGGCCGCCCCGGCCGCTGCCCAGGTTCCGGTATCTGCTCGATGACGAGTTCCTGTCCAACACGGTGTTCGGCGTCACCTGCAGGCTGGGGCACGCGGTTCCCGGGGTGATCACGACGGTTAACGGCCTGGCCGGGAAGGCCCTTGGCTCGCGCAGCTACGTCGACGCTGCGTACCGGGTCTTCACCAGCCCGCGGCGGGTCCGCTTCAAGGAGCAGGAGTACGCGATCCCGCGGGAGTCCCTGGCCGATGTGCTCGCCGAGGTCAGGGCGCTGTTCGCCCGCCGGGACTGGCGGATCAGCTTCCCGATCGAGGTCCGGGTCACTCCCGGTGACGATCTCTGGCTGTCCACCGCCTACGGCCGCTCCAGCGCCTACATCGCGATCCATGTCTTCCACGCCTCGCCGCATCAGGAGTACTTCCGCGACGTGGAGGCCGTGATGACCGCGGTTGCGGGGCGGCCGCACTGGGGCAAGATGCACACGAGAAGCGCGGAATACCTGCGCCAGGCGTACCCTAAGCACGGGGACTTTGTCGCGCTGCGCGACGAACTCGACCCCGAGCGCCGGTTCGGCAACCCCTACCTGACTCAGGTACTTGGCCCGTGACCGCCGCAAAGGCCGGCTGACCTGCCGGAGGAAGCGCTTGCGGGGGCCACGCGGGAAGGATCACGCTTGATGGAGTCGCGCAGGACTGGCACGGCGGGCGGGACGCGCTAGTGGACGGAAAGACAGCGCCTCCCGTGGGCTCTCCCGGCGGCGGAACACGCGGAGCGAGCGGAACGAGCCGGATCCGGCCCTCGCTCGGTGGCGGCGTGCCGGCGCGGGAACGGGAGCTTGGGCCCCAGGGCCGGCAGACCGTGAAGAGGCTGCTCGAGGCCGGCCTCGCCGAGTTCAACGAGCGTGGTTTCCAGACGGTGCGGGTCGACGACGTGGTGCGCCGGGCGAAGACCTCGCACGGCACCTTCTACCTGTATTTCTCCAGCAAGGATGACTTGTTCCGGACGCTGCTGCGGGACGCGCTGCACGACATGGAGATCATCACCGGCGATTTCCCGGTGGTGACCAGGAACGACGCCGGCCGGGAGGCGCTGCGGTCCTGGGTGGGGCAGTTCTTCGACACCTACGCGGCACACGCTCCGGTGCTCCGCATCCTGACCTCAGCCGACGACGTCAACGAGGAGGTCTACGGCGAGGGGCTGCAGGTGATGTTCCGGGTGGCCGAGGCCATGACGCAGGGCATGACCGTGGCCCTGTCGGCCGCGTCGGCCGGGCACGCCGGGCCGGATCAGCCGAATGCGGTCCCGGAGCACGCGGAACTGACCGCCGTCGCCTGCCTGATGATGCTGGAACGGATCAACTACCTGCTCAGCGTGGAGGTCGGGCTGCCCAGGGACGAGATGGTGGACCGGCTCAGCGCGATCATCTACGCGGCCTTCCACCTGACCTGAACCCGCGGCCTCGGCCCGGTCTGTGTTCGGCACCCTCCGACCGGGGGCAGAATCGGTGACGTGCGATTCCTTACTGAACAGCGACCATTTCACGACCTCGCCTATAGCGACGTGTTCCTGGTGCCCAGCCGGTCCGCGGTGACTTCCCGGCTCGACGTGAGCCTGGCCACCCGCGACCGCAGCGGCACCACGATCCCGGTGACCGTGGCCAACATGACCGCGGTCGCCGGGCGCAGGATGGCCGAGACCGTGGCCCGCCGCGGCGGCCTGACCGTGCTTCCCCAGGACATACCGGTCGACGTTGTCGCCGAGGTGGTGTCCTGGGTGAAAAGCCGCGACCTGGTGCATGACACCCCGCTCACGCTCGGTCCCGACGCCACCACCGGGCACGCGCTCAGCCTGCTGCCCAAGCGCTCGCACGGAGCCGTGGTCGTGGTCGAGGACGGGCGCCCCGTCGGCGTGGTGACCGAATCCGACTGCAACGGTGTGGACCGCTTCACCCAGCTGCGCCAGGTCATGTCGACGGATCTGTTCACGCTGCCCGCCGGGACCGACCCGGAGCACGCGTTCGGGCTGCTGCACGAGGGCAGGCACCGGCTCGCTCCGGTGGTGGACGGCTCCGGCCGCTGCGTCGGGATCCTGACCCGCACCGGCGCGCTGCGCGCGACCCTGTACCAGCCGGCCACCGACGGCCGCGGACGGCTGCGGATCGGCGCCGCGATCGGCATCAACGGCGACGTCGCGGGCAAGGCCAAGCTGCTGCTGGACGCGGGCGCCGACCTGCTGGTGGTCGACACCGCGCACGGCCACCAGGACAAGATGGTCCACGCGCTGCGCGCGGTGCGGGAGATCTCCCCTGCGGTGCCGGTCATCGCGGGCAACGTGGTGACCGCGGCGGGTGTCGCCGACCTGGTCGAGGCCGGCGCCGACATCGTGAAGGTCGGCGTGGGTCCCGGCGCCATGTGCACCACCCGGATGATGACCGGGGTCGGCCGGCCGCAGTTCAGCGCCGTGCTCGAGTGTGCCGCCGAGGCGCGCCGGCTCGGCGCCCACGTGTGGGCCGACGGCGGAGTGCGCTACCCGAGGGATGTGGCGCTCGCGCTGGCGGCCGGCGCGTCCAACGTCATGATCGGCTCCTGGTTCGCCGGCACGTACGAGTCGCCGGGCGACGTGTTCCGCGACGCCGACGGCCGGCTCTACAAGGAGAGCTTCGGCATGGCCTCGGCAAGGGCGGTGCGGCTGCGCACGGCCGCCGACTCACCGTTCGACCGGGCGCGCAAGGCACTGTTCGAGGAGGGCATCTCCAGCTCGCGGATGTACCTGGACCCGCAGCGTCCCGGCGTCGAGGACCTGATCGACTCGATCACCGCCGGGCTGCGCAGCGCCTGCACCTACGCGGGCGCCTGCGACCTCGACGAACTGCACCAGCGCGCGGTCGTCGGCCTGCAAGGCGCCGCCGGCTACACCGAGGGGATGCCACTGCCCTCCGGCTGGTAGCCCCGGCCGCACACCCTCAGCTACCCGGCCTATTGCCTCGAGGTACCGGTTCCCCGCAGGCCACAGCAGTCACTTTGGTCACTTCTGTCACCGGGTGAGGCGATCACGGGATTTATGAATGAACCGTTCGACGGCCTATAACCCGTCTTTTGGTTCATCCATGGGCTTGGGCGCCCCGGTCAGGGCGTGATCAGGACCGTGCGGGACTCGGTGTAGAAGGCGCGGGCGGCCAGGCCCTGCTCGCGCGGCCCGTAGCTGGACTCCTTGGCGCCGCCGAACGGCGCGTGGAAGTCCACGCCCGACGTCGGCGCGTTCACCCGGACCATCCCGGCGTCCATCTCGTTGGTGAGCCGCAGCGCGTGGCCCAGGTCGCGGGTGAACACGGCGGCGACCAGCCCGAACCTGACATCGTTGGCGATATCGACGGCCTGCTCCGGCGAATCGGCGCTGAGCAGGGCCGCTACCGGGGCGAAGACCTCCTCCCTGGCCAGCGGGCCGGTCGGGCCGTCCAGCTCGACCAGGGTCGGGGCCAGGTAGTACCCCGGCGCGTCCAGCTCCCTGCCGCCGGTGATCACCCGGCCGCCCGAGGCAGCGACGGCGGCCAGCGCGTTCTCCCGGGACGCGTTGTCGATCACGGGGCCGACCAGAGTGCCCTCGGCGGTGGGATCCTCGACGCGGAGCGAGTTGATCGCGTCGGCCAGGCGATCGCGGAACTCGCCGTACACCGGCTTCTCGACGATCACCCGGCTCGTCGCCGTGCACTTCTGGCCCGCGTAGCCCATCGCCGCGTAGGCGATCGTGCTGGCCGCCCGGTCCAGGTCGGCGTCCGCCAGCACGACCGACGGGTTCTGCCCGCCCATCTCGGCCTGGACCCTGCCACCCCGTGCGGCCACCCGGCTGGAGATGTCCCTGCCAACGGGCACCGAGCCGGTGAACGAGACGGCGGCCACGTCCGGGTTCTCGATCAGCGGGCGGGCGGTGCCGGCGCCGCCGAGCAGCACCTGGAAGACGCCCTCCGGCAGTTCCGGCGCGATGATCTCGTGCAGCAGCAGCGCGGTCGCAGCGGCCGCGCTCGACGGCTTCAGGATCGTCGCATTCCCGTAGGCCAGGCTCGGCGCGGCCTTCCACAGCGGGATCGCCACGGGGAAATTCCACGGCGTCAGCAGCGCGGCAACCCCGAGCGGCCGGTGCCGGGCCATCAGCAGTGCGTCCGGGTCGGCGGCCGGCAGCGTCTCGCCGTCGGGCAGCAGCGCGAGCTGCGAGTAGTAGCGCAGGATCGACACGGCCCTGGCCACCTCGCCTCGCGCCTCCGAGACCGGCTTGCCCACCTCGCGGACCGTGAGCGCGGTGACCTCGCCGGCGCGGCGCTCCAGCGCGGCAGCCGCCTGGCCGAGCGCGGCCGCCCTGGCCGGCCCGGGGGCCCGGCGCCAGGTCTGCGCGCTATGCCGGGCACGGTCGACTGCGGCGGCCACGTCGCGCTCGCTGGCCGATTCCCACTCGCCGACCACGTCCGCAGGGTCGTGCGGATTCACGCTGGTGAACGTCATGCGGCCGTCCTTTGTCTGGTGCGAGAGTGCTCGACGCACAATGTTATGGACATGTCGGACGACTGCCGACACCGGGAACCAGAGAAGGGCGGGCGAGCATGACCGGAGCCGAGGTCCTTGCGCGACACGGGGTCACGTTCGAGCCGTCAGCGGCGGCGAGCACGATCAGGTTCCCCGACGGCGCGCACTTCAGGATCGAGATCCCCAGCGTCGAGGGGCCTGCGGTGCTCGCCGCGGTCGTCGAGGCCGCGGCCGCCGCCGGGGTCACCGTCAACCGGGTGTCCCAGGGCAGCGGCGCGATGCTGCTGGCCAGGGCCGAGCTCGCGGAGATGGCGCTGATCGGTGCGGACAACGGGATCGAGGTCTCGCTGTTCGTCGGGCCGCGGGAAGAGTGGGACACCGGCCGGTCCGCGGTTGCGGCCGACGGGCCGTCACTGGCGGGCCAGCTCCGCGGCACCCGCCAGCTCCGGTACGCGATCGACGACGTGCTTCGCGGGGTCGAGCAGGGCATCCGCGGCTTCCTCGTCGCCGACACCGGGCTGCTGCAGCTGCTGGCCGAGATGCAGGCCGCCGGCCAGATCCCGGCCTCGGTGGTGTGGAAGGTGTCGGCCACGGCGGCCCCGTCCAACCCGGTCAGCCTGCGCCAGTTCGAGCAGCTCGGCGGGTCCACGGTCAACGTGCCGTCCGACGTCACGCTCGGGCAGCTCGCCGAGATGCGGGCGGCGGTGTCGGTGCCGATCGACCTCTACGTCGAAGCGCCCGACGGACTCGGCGGCGTTGTCCGCGGCCACGAGGCGGCGGACCTGATCGCGGTCGCCGCGCCGATGTACGTCAAGTTCGGCCTGCGCAACTCGCGGCCGCTCTACCCGAGCGGCCTGCACCTTGTCAGCGAGGCGACCGCGATCGCGCGGGAGAAGGTGCACCGGGCTGGGGTCGCGCTGGAGTGGATCGCCCGCAGCGGCCTTGACCTTGTGCAGTCCGGACCCGGCGCCAAGGGTCTCGGCGTTCCGGAGCCCTAACGGCCAGAGCCGCAACGGCCAGAGCCGCAACCAGCGCAGCCGCACCGGGCGCAGCCGCACCGGCCAGAGCCGCACCGGAAGGTCAGGATTTGTCGTAGGCCGGCCTTATCGTGCTGCCGTGGCAGTTGCTGAGCTCGCCTACCGGTACCCCGGGCCGTCGGTGGTGCTCGGTCACGACGACGGTCGCAGCGAGGTGCTGCTCGCCACGAGTGGCGGGGTCACCGGGGCGGGCCCGGCCGAGCACCCGTTCTTCTTCAGCGGGCTCCTGACCGATCCTGCCGCGGCGGCCCAGGGCATGCTGGCCTGCGCCACGATCGCCCGGTCCCGCTACTTCACGCCGGGCAACGTCGTCGCGATCCTCCGCGATCCGGTGGTAACCAGCAGCGAAGACCGGCTCAGATTCGAGTCCTTCTCCTCGTGCTGCGGCGTCCATGCCCGGCTCGACCTGCTGCCCGCCGCGCTCGCCGATGCACCCACGGCGTCCGGAACCACCAACGTGGACTTCGGCGACGCGATGCGCGCGGCCCTGGGGGGAGCGGTGCTCGGCGGCCCGCTGCTGCTGAGCGTCGGCTCGGGCGAGCTGGTCGTGGACGGCGCGGGTGGCTCGGTGACCGAGCGGAAAGTGCCATTGCCCGGCCGTTGGCTCAAAGGCCTTGGCGAGGTCCAGGCGCTGAGCGCGCAGATGAGGCCGCTAGGCACGCTCACCGGGACGGCCGCGCGGCGTTTTCTGCGCTCGATCCCGCGTTCGGCGAGGCGGCCGCTGTGGGCCGTCCCCGGTCGCGGAGGCTTCTCGCTGGTTGCGTCGGCCCGCCCGGGCGCGGCCTGCATCGCCGGGCCGCACCGGATGGCGGAACTGAGGCCGCTGCTGCGTTTCGCTCACGGGCTTCGCGTGTACGGGCCGGACGTCGATCGCGATTCCACCGAGGCGCCGAGCGCGTGGGAGCTCGACCTGGGGCTGGCCCGGTTCACCCTCACCCTCAGCCCGGAGAACTACCGCGGCTTCTCCGGGGAGGGAGCGCTGCTGGGGCAGCTGGCCGACGAGGATGCGGCCGAGGACGCGCTGCTGCTCGGCGCGTCACTCGGCTGGGGCCCTCGGATCGACCTCGGCCGCCTCGCGGCGAAGGCCCGCCTCACTCCGCGGCGTGCGTCAGCGGCGCTCGGCTGCCTGGCCGCCAGCGGACGGGTCGGCTACGACCTCGCCGAGCAGTCCTTCTTCCGCCGTGAGCTCCCGTTCGGCCCGGCGATGCAGGCGATGCACCCGAGGCTTGCGTCCGCGCAGGCCCTGGCCGCGTCCGGAGCGGTGACCGTCTGTGCCGGCGGTGCGGTGGTCCGCGCCGGGGATAGCGAGCATCGGGTCACCTTCGGCGACATGGGTGACCGGTGCACGTGCCCCTGGTGGGGGAAACACCGCGGCAACCGGGGCCCATGCAAGCACGTGCTCGCGGCGCGGCTGGCTGCGCGATGAGCCTGCCCGCGCGGCTCGAGGCCGCGATCAGGCGGAACGACGCGGCAGGCGTGCGGGACCTGCTGCGGGACGCCACCGAGCGCGAGCGGAAGACCTGCGCGAAGGCGCTCCAGCCGCTGCTGCGCGGAGCGCAATGGCCCGACCTGGAGCCGCTGTTCATGGTGCGGCCAGAGGAGCTGGCCGACGTGGTCCGCACCGGCGTCAGGAAGCACCCGTCGGCCGAGCGCCAGCGAGAGCACGCCCAGCTCCAGCGCGACTACGACGAATGGCACGAGGCCGCCTCCGGCATCGCGTTCCACATGGCGGTGTTCGGCCTGATTGGCGGCGTCACGGCCGCGGCCAGAGCTGCCTGGGATGTCCCTAGCGACAGCCGCCGCGATCCCGACGTCGACCTGATCGCCGCCGTGCTCGCCGACCGCGCGCCGGACTGGCTCGCCGACCTCGTGGACCGGCATCTGCGCCTGTGGGCCCGGTATCCGCTCGGGATCCCGGCGTGGCCTCTTGCCCGCAAACTGGTCCGGCTCGGCGCGATCGCGCGGCCGGACCTGCCCGAATACACCACGCTGATGCCCGTTGGCGTGCGGCTGCTGTCGCCGCTGTCCGCCTCTGTCCTGGCCCATCCCTCGCCCGAGCCGGTGCCCAGCCCGGCCGATGTGCTGCTGAGCGATCCAGGCCTGCTCGACGACGAGGTCTGGCGGCTGTTCACGGTTCCCGACGCGGGGCTGACGCTCGAGCAGGCAGACCGCACGGCCCACTGGATGCAGGACATCGATCACGCACCCCGGCAGACCTGGTCCGAGAGCCTGGCGCATCTGTGCACGCTGGGAAAGCTCGACCGTGACCGGCTGCTCGACGCGTGCCTGGGTGCGTTCAGCCGAGACTTCTCGCCGCACCGCGTTGCCTGGTACGCGAGGCTGCTGCGGCAGCTGGATGCCTCGGTGGCCGAGATCGCCGACCGGGCGGTTACCTACCTCGGCCTGCTCGCGGCTTCGTCAAAGGTGGGGGTCACGGTGGGGCAGGACGGAACGCGCCGCCTGCTGGGCGCGGGGCTGCTGGATGCAGACCGGCTGCTCGACGCCTCCGGGCCGGCGCTGCTCTTCCCGCAGAAGAGCGTCGCCATCGCTCAGCTGAAGCTGATTGACGCCGTGATCACCAAGATGCCAGCGGCTGGCCAGCGGGCCGGTGCCGTAGCGGCCGTGGCGTTCGGTCATGAGCGCCAGGACATCCAGGAGGCGGCGCTAGCGCTGATCACGAAGCACCTAGGACGGCACGTGATCCGCGAGCCAGCCGCGCTCGCCGAGATCCGGCGCCACGCGATGGACCTCTCCCCCAGCCTGGCGCCCGAGGCGGCGGTGCTCGGCCTCGGGCTCGACGCCGGGCCCGCGGACGGGGCCGACGGCGACGGGCTGGCCGCCGAGCTCGCCGGCCTCGACCGCCGGGTCGGCGCGCTGCCCAGTGCCGCCGCCGCAGACCTGACCGCGGCCCGCGCTGCCATCAGGCGAGGAGGGGTGCCAGGACCGGCCCGGGTGCACGCGGGTGCCGGGGCTGCCCTGCCCGGGCCGGTCACCGATCCTGACGAGCTCATTGCGCTACTGACCGTCTTGATGGAAGACGCGCGTGACGCGATCTCCGCGGAGCGGGCGCTGGCCGGCGCCGTCCGGCTCAGCGCGCTGCCGGAGCGGGTCCGTAGTCAAGCCGCAGGCCCGCTGCGCAAACGCGCGGCGTCGGTCATGGATACCTACGTCCCGTTCAGCGGACAGCAGATCACCTCCGACATGGCGCTCCTCACCCACGTGTGGGCGGGCGGATCGCTGCCGACCGAGGACCGGCCGCGGGAGGACAGGTGGCACATGCCTGGTGACTATGCGGTGAGCGGCTCTGGGCAGGCGCTGACGATGGCCGGGATCTTCTCGGCCCGGGTGTGGGAAGCGGCGAGAGTCATCGAGGCCGGAACCGGCGGCCTGCTGCTGGCCGAGCCGGAAACCCGGCGAGGGGCGATCACCCCGGAGAGCATGCTGGAGCGGGTGCAGCGCCGTGCGCGCCAGGTCGATCGCGCCGGTGGCGGGCCCCCGGACAGGCATGACCGGGACGTCGCTCTGTTGCGGCTGGCGCCGGGGGCGCCCTCTTCGCTGTGGGACGCATGGAGCGGTCTGGGCGGGATCTCACAGGGCACGCTGCAGGCGAGCTACCGGCTCACCCGGGATCCTCTGGCCTTCCGGGCCGTACTCGGCGAGCCAGCCGGCCAGCCGCTGCGCCGGAGCCGGTGGCACCGGCACCTGCTTGCGCGAACCGCGGGCCCAGTGCCGGAGGTACCCGGCTGCCCCAGCTGGCAGCTGCTGACCGGCCTGTCCAGTCCCCTCAGCGACCACGTCGTCCTCTACGGCCCGCGGCGCTACCAGCGTCACTACGACGCCGCGGTCGCCGGCTGGCCGCTCATCTGCCCGTGGCAGCCGGAACTGGCGGCCGCGCACCTGCTCAGGCCGCTCTCAGACGGCCTGCAGGCCGGGCAGACTCCGGCCACCACGGCGGTCATGGCCATGAACGACCCCGCTCATCCGCTCGGGCCGGTCGGCCACCTTGCCCTGGTGACCGGCCTGGCCTCGGCCGAGGCCGACACCCGGGTCGCCGCCGCCCAGCTCTGGTCGGACGCGTGCGCCGACGGGCGCCTCGATCCGGTCCTGGCCGCAACGGCGCTCGTGACCGGCGTCGTCGGCCAGGCACTGAAGCTCAGCCGAGTTGCCGACAGCCTGCAGCACGCGGCGAACAGCCCCATCGCCGCCCGCCGCGTCGTGGAGACAGCCTGCGCCAGCGCCGAGGCCCTGGCCGACGCGGCAGCGGCCAACTTGCACGCGCTGATCGAGCTGGCCGCCAGGCTCGGCGCCACGGTTGGTGCGCCTGAGCTTCCCGGCGCCGTGACCGCGCTGGCCAGCCGCGGCGGCCGGCTCGGCGCGACAGCGAAGCAGCTGGTCCAGGCTTCCCAGGGGCGGGCCCCCGACCGCGAGCGGGCCGCCGGGGAAGCGCTCGCCGCGCTCGTCGCCCGGGCCGAAGCACGGTGAGCTACCTGGGCTGGGCGGGCGGTGCTATCTGGGTTGGGGGAGCTGGCCCGCGGTGCGCTACCCGGGTTCGTAGGCGGGCGCGCGATCCCCGCCCGGTGCGGGGGCCTGAGCGCGGGCGGCCACGAAGTCCCTGCTGCGGATCAGGAGCACCGCAACGACCGCCGCGACGAGAGCGCCGACGCCGGCCACGATCAGGATCTCGTTCAGCCCGGCCACGAACGCCGACCGGACGGCGTGCCCGGCGATCTGCCTGTCGGCCGCGGGCGCGGCTCCGAGCACCCGCTGGCCCTGCCCCTGGCTGACCGCCGTGGCCAGCGCGTGCGCGTGGCTGGCCAGCGGGGTTGCGCGCAGCCCGCTGACGATGTCGCCGGTGAGCCTGGTGGCGAACAGCGTGCCGTAGATGGCGATCCCGGTGGCGACCCCGACCTGGCGGAACGTGGAGTTGATGCCCGATGCCATGCCGGCCGCGCGGTGCGGGACCACGCCCACGGCTGTCGAGGCCAGCGCCGGGTTGATCAGGCCCGAGCCCAGGCCGGCCAGGATCATTCCGGGGATCAAGTGAGTCCAGCCGGAACCGGCCGCGAGCCCGGCCATCAGCAGCAGGCCGGCGCCGGACATGGCCAGGCCCACCCCGATCAGCAGCCGCACGGGAACCCGGCTGCTCAGCCGGCCGGAGGCGATCGCGGCCGGCAGGCTGGCCACCGACATGATCAGCAGGCGGAGCCCGGTCTGCAGTGCGCTGTACCCGAGCAGGTCCTGCAAGTAAAGGACGAGGTACAGCAGCATCGCGTACACGCAGCCGTTGACCGCGAACGCGGCGACCGCGCCGCCCGAGAACGTCGGGACACGGAACAGCGACAGGTCGAACATGGGCTCGCGGCGCAGCCACTCGGCCACGACGAACGCCACCAGCAGCACCGCCGCGCTGGCCAGGCAGATCGTCACGCCCGGGTCGCTCCAGCCCTGCTCGCCGGCCCTGATCAGCCCGTAGACGAGCGCGACGAGCGCGCAGGTGAACAGCGTGAACCCGGGCACGTCCACACGGCGGCGGGCCGGGTCGCGGGACTCGGTCACTCGCAAGAGCGTCACCGCCATCGCGATCACGCCGATGGGAATGTTCACGAAGAAGATCCCGCGCCAGCTCCAGCCCGTCGTGATGATCCCGCCGAGCACCGGGCCGACCGCCACGGCCGCCCCCGTCACCGCTCCCCAGACCGCCAGGGCCGTGCCGCGTTCCCGCCCCTGGAACGCCTGCGCGAGCAGCGCGAGCGAGGTGGCGAACATGATCGCGCCGCCGATCCCCTGCCCGGCCCGGGACAGCACCAGGAAGACCGGGTCGTTCGCGAGCGCGCAGAGCAGCGAGCCGACCGTAAAGATCGCCAGGCCGATCGCGAACAGCAGCCTGCGGCCGAAAATGTCGGCCAGCGAGCCCGCCGTGAGCAGCAGCGCCGCCAGCGACAGGGCGTACGCGTCGACCACCCACTGCAGCTGGGCGAAGCTCGCGTGCAGGTCGTCCTGGATGCTCGGCAGCGCCACGTTCACGATCGTGACGTCCACCAGCAGCATGAACGTGCCCAGGCAGACCGCCAGCAGGGTCCACCACTTTCGCTCCATGACCGTCCTCACTTCCGGGCCGCCCGTCTGGCTACCCGCTACCAGGGTCGGTGACGAGGAAACAGAACTCCACTAAGGTGGCTATGAGCGCAAGATTCCTCCAAGGCGATGCGTAAAAGGCGGTTAAATTGTTGGGCCTTGACGAGCTTGACCGGCAAATCATCCATGCCCTGATCATCGATGGGCGTGCGCCGTTCAGCCACATCGCCGCGGTGGTCGGGGTCTCCGAGCAGACCATCGCCAGGCGCTACCGGCGGATGCGGTCGGACGGCCTGGTCCGGGTCGTCGGCCTGCCGGATTCGCAGCGGCTCGGCATGTCCGACTGGACCGTGCGGCTGCAGTGCGTGCCCGACGCCGCCGCGAGCGTGGCCGAGGCGCTGGCGCGCCGCCCGGACACGTCGTGGGTATCGCTCACCTCGGGCGGGACCGAGATCACCTGCGTGGTGAAGCCGGCCGACCGCCACAGCCGCCACGATCTGCTGCTGCGGCAGCTCCCGTCCAGCCGCCGGATCGTGGCGATCAGCGCGCAGTCGGTGCTGCACATGTTCCGCGGCGGCGCGAGTCACTGGCCCGGAGCCACCCAGGCGCTGACGGCCGAGCAGGCGGCGCGGCTCGCCGTGCCTCCACCGGAGACCGGCCCCGCCAAGGACCTCGGGCCCGACGACCGGGAACTGCTGGCCGAACTCGCCCGCGACGGGCGGGCCAGCTACGCCGAGCTCGCCCAGGCGACGCACTGGCACGAATCCACGGTGCGGCGGCGGCTCGAGGAACTCCGCGCCGCCGGCGTCCTGTACCTGGACGTGGACGTCGACGACTCGGCGTTCGGCGTCGGCGCGCACGCGAACCTGTACCTGTCCGTCGCGCCCGCGCGGCTGGCCGCGGTCGGCGCCGCGCTCGCCGAGCACCCCGAGGTTCCGTTCGTCGCGGCGACCACGGGGCGGAGCAACCTGATGGCGACCGTGCTGTGCCCGGACGACCACGGCGTCTACCGCTACCTGACCGAGCGCATCGCCAAGCTGGACGGCGTGAACGCAGTGGAGGTCGTCCTGATCATCCGCTCGGTCAAGCGAGCGGCCATGATGGTGCCGCCAACCAGCGCTGCAGCCTAGCCCCGCACGCGCTTCCCGGTCAGGCCACCACGTTGGGGCTGGGGCTGGCCGTCAGCGGGATGGCCGCGCGGACCCAGCCACCGAGCCGGTCCAGCAGGGCCGGCATCTCGATCGCACCAGACTCGGCGTGGCCGAAGCCGGGCACGATCCACAGCTCCTTGGGTTCGTGGGCCGCCTGGTACAGCTGCCGCGCATGATCGACGGGGAAGTAGCCGTCCTGGTCGCCGTGCACGATCAGCAGCGGCGTGGGAGCTATCCGGGCCGCCGCGTCGGCGGGCGGCATCGGCACCGGATCCCACCGGCCCGAGCTGATCCTGGTGTGCAGCAGCGTCCGGGTCACCAGCCGGCCGAGCCGATGCTCCACCGCCCAGTGCACCTTGCGCATCGGCCTGGTGCCGCGGAAGTACCACCGGCCTGGGCTGCTGACCGATACCACCGCATCGGCGCCGCCGATCAGGGCCGCATGCCGCAGCACGATCGACCCGCCCATCGAGAAACCCACCGTGGCGACCCGCTGGTAGCCGAGCTCGCGTGCGTAACGGAGCGCGATGTCGACGTCGTTGATCTCCTTGTCGCCCAGCGTGGACATCCCACCGGAGCGGCCGTGGCCGCGAAAGTCGAAGGTGATCACCCCGGTTCCCCCGCCGGACCTGTTCAGCCGGGTGGCCACCTTCCAGACCGCCCCGTGCTGCCAGTGCAGCGTGAAGCCGTGTGCCAGCACGATCGCCAGATCGTCCTGGCCGACCAGGTGAACGGCGTCGATAGCGACGCCGTCGTCGGTCACCAGCGTCCGCGCCTTAGGGATGGTCCGAGTCATACTCCCATTCTGCGCGCCGGAGGGGATGGTTGCCGCCATCCCACCATCCAGGCCGGGCTTCCGCCGGGCTAGCCGGCCCGCCTCTGGTGCGCGGCAGGCCGGTGCGGCAGGCTAGTGCGGCCAGGATCTTTCCGCCCATTGCGGGCCAGCCCGGCTGGCCTGCCCGTTCCTTGCCGACCGGAGGCACGTAATGCCCGTGCTTGACCAACTCATCTCGGCCATCAGGTCTGGAGGCGTAGAGGTGATTGATCTCACCTCGCGCCTCGACTCATCGACCCCGGTGCTCAGGCTTCCCGAGCCGTTCGGGAACACCGTGTCCTTTGCCCTGCACGAGATCAGCAGGTACGACGAGCGTGGCCCGGCGTGGTACTGGAACGACATCACGACCGGCGAGCACACCGGCACCCACTTCGACGCGCCTGTGCACTGGGCCACCGGCCGGGACGGCGAGGACGTCTCCGAGGTGCCGGTCACCAGCCTGATCGCGCCCGCCGTGGTACTCGACTTCAGCGAGCAGGCCGCCGTGGATCCGGATTTCCTGCTGGACATCGACGACGTCAAGAAGTGGGAGGCGGAGCACGGCGCGCTGCCCGACGGCGGCTGGCTGCTGTACCGGACCGGCTGGGATGCACGGTCGCGGAGCCAGGAGGAATTCCTCAACGCCAACGAGACCGGCCCGCACACGCCGGGGATCTCGGTCCGGTGCGCACAGTGGCTGGCGAGCGACACCCCGCTGCTCGGGCTCGGGGTGGAGACCGTCGGCACGGACGCCGGCACCGCGCACTCGTTCGACCCGCCGTTCCCGTGCCACGCCAGCCTGCTCGGCGCCGGCAAGTACGGCCTCACCCAGCTGCAGAACCTGGCCACGCTGCCGGCCACCGGCGCGGTGGTCATCGCTGGCCCGCTGCCGATCATCGGCGGCTCCGGGAGCCCGTGCCGGGCCATCGCCCTTGTCGAGCGCTCGTGATGCCTGACGCCGAGGTGGTGCCGGCAGGCCAGGGCACGCCGGCCGACCAGGGGACGCCGGCCGAAACGGCGCTGCCGGTCACCGAGGCGGTCGCAGAGGTGCTCACCCGGCTGGGCGCCGACACCGTGTTCGGCGTGGTAGGCAGCGGCAACTTCAAGGTCACCAACGCGCTGATCGCCCGCGGCGCGCGGTACGTGGCGGCGCGGCACGAAGGCGGCGCCGCGGTGATGGCCGACGCGTGGGCCCGGCTGACCGGCAGGCCGGGCCTGGTGTCCGTACACCAGGGCCCCGGGCTGACCAACGCGATGACCGGTATCACCGAGGCCGCCAAGAGCCGCACCCCGCTGGTCGTGCTCGCCGCCGACGTGGCCTCGGCCGCGGTCAGGTCCAACTTCCGTATCGACGTCGCGGCGCTGGCCAAGGCGGTGGGCGCGACAGCGTTCCGGCCGCGTTCCGCCGGGTTCGCGGTTGACGAGACCGCGCGCGCCTACCGGGTCGCGGCGACCGAGCGGCGCACCGTGGTCCTGGCGCTGCCGCTGGACGTGCAGGCCGGGGCGTGCACCATGCCGCCGATCGAGCCGCTCGCCCCCCGGCCCGCCGCTGCCGCATCGGCTGCGGCGGTCGGCTCGCTCGCCGACGCGCTGGCCAGGGCCAAGAGGCCGGTGTTCATCGCCGGGAGGGGGGCGCGCGTGGCCGGTGCGCGCGCCGATCTGGAGCGGCTCGCCGACCGGTGCGGTGCACTGCTTGCTACCTCGGCGGCAGCCAAGGGCCTGTTCCGCGGCAGCCCGTGGGACCTGGACGTAAGCGGTGGCTTCGCATCGCCGCTGGCGGCCGAGCTGATCCGGGAAGCCGACCTGGTCGTCGGCTGGGGCTGCTCGCTGAACATGTGGACGCTGCGGCACGGGAACCTGATCGGCCCGGAGGCGACCGTGGCCCAGGTCGACGACGACCCCTCGGCCCTGGGCGGGCACGTGCCGGTTGCGCTGGGCGTGACCGGCGACGTGGCGCTGACCGCGCGTGCCGTGGCGGACGCCCTCGGCGAGGCTCCAAGCGGAGACGTTCCCAGCGGCAAGGCCCCCAGCGGCCGGTCTGGCTATCGGTCGGCGGCGCTGCAGGACCGGATCGCCGTGCAGGTCCGGTGGCGGGATGTGCCGTTTGAGGATGAGAGCACCGGCGACCGGATCGATCCGCGCACGCTGTCGATCGGCCTCGACGACCTGCTGCCCGCCGAGCGGATCGTGGCGGTGGACTCGGGCAACTTCATGGGCTATCCGAGCATGTACCTGAGCGTGCCGGATGCCGACGGGTTCTGCTTCACGCAGGCATACCAGTCGATCGGCCTCGGGCTGGCGTCGGCGATCGGTTCGGCGATCGCCCGGCCGGACCGGCTGACCGTCGCGGCACTCGGCGACGGCGGCGCGCTGATGGGGATCAGCGAGCTGGAGACCGTGGTCAGGCTCGGCCTGCCGATGGTCATCGTGGTCTACGACGACGACGCCTACGGCGCCGAGGTGCACCATTTCGGGCCGGACGGAGATCCGCTCGAGACCGTCCGCTTCCCTCCGGTCAAGATCGCGCGCATCGGGCGCGGGTTCGGCTGCCAGAGCGTCACCGTGCGCCGTCGCCGTGACCTGCGGGCGGTCAAGGCGTGGCTGGACGGACCCCAGGACGCACCGCTGCTGGTGCACGCCAAGGTCACCTCGGAGCACGGCTCGTGGTGGCTCGAGGAGGCCTTCCGCGGCCACTGACCGGGCCAGACACTCCCCTGGACACCGTGCGGCCGGGTACCCGCCCGCCTGCGGGTACCCGGCCAGCCCGGTCGGCCGGGGCAGCCGATCCCGGCCGCTCGGTGTGGATCAAGCCATGGCTAGTGCTCCTCGGTGAGCACCTTCTGGTGATGGTGGCCGTCCGGGACCGGCTCGCCAGGGATCTCGGCGAACGCGGGCTCGGCGTCCGGCTCCTCGTTCGGGTAGGCCACCTCGCCGTGGAGCGCGATGTCGCCGGCCACCAGAACCTCGTCGGGCTCGCGAAGCTTCATGAACAGCCCGATGCCGCGCAGCAGCACGAACGTCACAAATCCGTCCCAGACGATCACCGTCCCCGCCGCGCCCGCCTGGATCAGCAGCTGCTTCGGGTGACCGTAGAACAGCCCGGCGGTGGTCACGTTCGAGGATTTGCCGATGCCCAGGTAGACGATCATCTTTGGGTCGGCGAGCAGGCCGACCAGCAGGCCGCCGAACAGGCCGGCGAAGCCGTGTGTGTACACGACACCCAGGGCGTCGTCGACCTTGTTGAACGGCCAGACCTTCCGCGGCAGGTAGCCGAACAGGGCCCAGACCACGGCCGAGGTGAACACGCCGATGACGATCGCCCCGACGCCGTTCACGTAACCCGCGGCCGGGGTGATGCCGACCAGGCCGCAGATCATGCCGTTGACACCGCCAAGGAAGGTGGCCTTCTTCTCCTTGCCGAAGCCCATGTCCATGATGATCCAGGTCATCATCGCGCAGGCCGTGGCGAGGTTGGTGTTGACCACGGCAGCGGTGGCGTCTGCCCCGGCAAAGTAAGGGTCACCGCCGTTGAAGCCGTTCCAGCCCAGCCACAGGATCCCCGCACCGACGGCGACGAACAGCAGGTTGTTTGGCACCGCCTTCTCGCGGTCCCTGGCCAGCCTCGGCCCGACCACGGCCGCGGCGACGAAGCCGGAAACGCCGGCCGCCAGGTGGATCACATAGCCGCCGGAGAAGTCGAGCGCGCCCTTCTGCGCCCAGAAGCCGCCGCCCCACAGCATGAACGCGTTGACCGCGTAGGCGAACGTGATCCACAGCGGCACGAAGATCAGCCAGACCTTGAACTTGATCCGGCCGATGACGCTGCCGATGAACAGGATTGGCGTGATCGCCGCGAACACGAACTGGAAGTAGACGAGAGATCCCTCGGGGAACCTGAACTTCGGCATCAGCCCGTTGAGCAACGGGATGCTCGCCTGTGCCTGTTCACCGCCCGAGCCGACGACCGTGTCCGGCCTGCCGACAAAGGATGAGATCCACGGGGTACCGAAACCCATCTTGAATGCCCACAGCACCCACACGATGAGCGTCAGGCAGAACGCGGTGAAGACCATCAGCATCGTGTTGACTGCCCACTTGCGCTGGACTATTCCGCCGTAGAGAACGGCGAGCGCAGGGATGCTCATCAGGCCGACGAGCGTCGCCGCCGTCATCTGCCAGGCATTATCGCCTGAACTGAGCCAGCTTGCGTAGGGATCCAATACTGCCTCCAGAGCCTCGCTCGGTACGCCCCACCTGGGCAGGCCGCAGCCGTCGGTCAGGTGCTGTATCCATGTGTCCCATAACGTGGTTTCACTGGCGTTTCCCGTTTGTTACGCGCCTGCGACACACGCGGCCCGCGAAGCGGCCTTTTGTTTCGCCGACGTTTCCTGGCGGCCCAGCCGCGCGATCGCGGCGGCGTTTGTGCAAGCAACACCGCGTTCGCGCGGGAAAGCAATGCTTCTTATTACGGTCGCCGCCGTAATACAACGGCAGCCCGACCGCTTCGCCCAGGAGTCCCGACCGCTCCACCCAACAGCGTTGTGGGCCCCACGCTGTTGGAGGAACCTCAGCACGGCCACCACGACCGCCTTGACCCCGCACGCCGCGCGCAGGGTTTCGGGGGCGCCCGGACAGCCGGCCCGGGCGGCTGGCGGCCGGCCCGGAGGGCGGCTGGAACGCGCCGCCGCCGCCCGCTCCGCCCAGCCAACGACAGCGACGAGCCGGCCCGGGCGTCCTAGCAGCAGCGCCGAGCCGGCGACACCACAGGCGCTTCCCCGTGAGGGCCCACACTGGGGGACAAGATGCCGGTCATGTGGCTAGCTACCCGGGGTTACGCGGGATGTACGGCTTAATACCTCTGTCACGTTCCGGTAACAGTGTTGAGACCCGCCCTTGAGCGCTGGGCAGCGAAGGACTTACGCTCCTGCCATCCCGCTCGGTAAGCGCTTTCCCTCCGAGTGCCAAAGCGAACTGACAGCCAGGGACCGGCCGCCAGCCGCTCTGGTAAGCGCTTACCAGCGGGGGCAAGCCGTACGGAAGGAGCACGGTGGCCGACATGCCTGACGTGGCCCAGACACCGCCCACGATCTATGACGTGGCACGGGTGGCCGGGGTGTCGATCGCGTCGGTGTCGCGGGTGCTCAACGGCCGCCGCAACCCGCGCGAGGAGACCAGGGAGCGGGTGCTGCAGGCGGTCGCGGAGCTCGGGTTCGTCCCGGACGGGGCGGCGCGGGCGCTGAGCGGCAGGATCAAGGAGGTCGTCGGCGTCGTGATCCGGCGGGTCCGCTGGACCACGACCAGCGACGGCGGCTTCGCCGAGGAGGACGAGAGCCTGCAGTTCACCGACGTGCTGAACCGGGGCATCGAGCTCGCGGCCCAGCGCCGGGGCTTCAACCTCCTGGTCAGCTCCGTCGACGCCGAGGACCACGACGTCAGCAGGCGGCTGCTCGCCCTGGCCAGGAAGAGTGACGGGCTGATCCTGCACGACCGGGTGCTCGAGCCGGACCAGCTCGACGAGCTGGCCCGGCGGGTGCCGATCGTCACGCTGGCCAACGTGGCCACGAGGACCACGACCAACGTGCACAGCGACAACATCTCGGGCATGCAGGCCCTGGCCGTGCATCTGCTGGCCGACCACGGCTATCGCAGCATCGGGTACCTCGCCGGCCTCGCCGACAGCCCGGACAGCCTGGCCCGGCGGGAGACGCTGGCGGCGGAGGCCGCCGTGGCGGGCGCGCTGCTGATGGCCGGGCCGGAGTGGCAGGGCAACTACTACGCAACCGGCGGCGCGCGGGTGATCGAGCAGCTGCTCGCCGACGGGGCGACGCTGCCGCGGGCGATCGCCTGCGCCAACGACCAGACGGCGCTCGGCGTCATGTACGCGCTCGCGCAGCACGGCATCGACGTGCCCGGGGAAGTGGCGGTCGCCGGCTTCGACGACATCCCGATGGCGCGGCACCTGCGGCCCCAGCTCACCACCGTGCGCCAGCCAATCCAGGAGATCGGCACGTGCGCGTTCGACGTGCTGCACTCGATGATCAGCGGCGGGGCGCCCGCCGCACGCGACGTGCTGCTGCCCACCAGGCTCGTCGTCAGGGCGAGCTGTGGATGCCCGACAATCTCGCCCGCGCGGCGACTGCCCTGAACCGGAGCCGACTGTGTACGTGATCAGCCGCAGGATCGGGTTCTACATCCTCACCGCGATCGCGGCCGTCACCGTCGACTTCTTCATCCCGCGGGTGATGCCGGGCAATCCGGTCAGCGCCGTGCTCGCCAAGATGCAGGGAACGGTGATCACCAAGCAGACGCTGAGCGCCCTGGCAGCCGAGTTCGGCTCCAACACCCGCGAGGGCCTGTGGGGCCAGTACCTGCACTACTGGAACGACATCCTGCACGGCAACCTGGGCATCTCGACCAGCAACGGGATGGTGCCGGTGACCACGGTGATCCGCGGCGCGCTGCCGTGGACGCTCGGCCTGGTCGGCACGGCGACCGTGCTGAGCTTCATCCTCGGCACGCTGCTCGGCGTGCTGGTGGCCTGGAAGCGCGGGAGCTGGCTGGACGCCCTGCTGCCGGCCACGACCTTCTTCCAGGCGGCACCGTACTTCTTCCTCGCGTTCCTCGCGATCGACCTGTTCGCCCTCAAGCTCGGCTGGTTCCCGGCCGGCAGCGCCCGCAACACCCTCGACTTTCCCGCCCTCGACTGGACGTACATCAGCGACGTGCTCGACCACGCGATCCTGCCCGCCCTGACGATCGTGGTCGCCTCGGCAGCGGGCTGGATCGTCGGCATGCGCAACGTGATGATCACCACGATGGACGAGGATTACGTGCTGGTCGCGCAGGCCAAGGGCCTGCCGAAGTCCAGGGTGATCTGGTACGCCGCCCGTAACGCGATCCTGCCGAGCATCTCTGGCTTCTCGCTGGCGATCGGGTTCGTGGTGTCCGGCGCGCTGCTGACCGAGATCGTGTTCAGCTACCCGGGCCTGGGCTTCATCCTGCTCAACGCGGTGCAGGAGGCCGACTACGCGCTGCTCCAGGGGGTCTTCCTGGTGATCACCATGGCCGTGCTGGTGGCGAACCTGGCCGCCGACTTCGTCTACGTGTTCCTCGATCCGCGCACCCGGCAGGAGGCCTGAGCGATGGCCATCGGCAGCAGCACGCACCTGGGCACCGCACAGGCGGGCGAGGACGGCCCTCTCCCGGCCGGCGCAGCGCCAGGCCGGTCGCGGCTACGGCTGCCCTCCTCGCCCAAGGTGCTGATCGGGCTCGGCATGCTGATCCTGTTCGTCGTTCTGGCCGTGGTCGGGCAGTGGATCGCGCCCTACAACCCCGCCAGGACGTTCTCCACCACGGCCAGCTTCCCGCAGCCGCCGTCCCTGGCCCACCTGCTCGGCACCACCCAGCAGCAGCAGGACGTGCTCTCCCAGCTGCTGGCCGGGGGCCGGAGCACGGTGCTGATCGCGTTCGTGGCCGGGCTGGTCGCCACCGTGCTGTCGGTCGTGGTCGGCGTGACGGCCGGCTATGTCGGTGGCCTGTCCGACGACCTGCTGTCGATGCTCGCGAACTTCTTCCTGGTCATGCCGGCGCTGCCGCTGCTGATCGTGATCTTCGGCTTCCTTCCTTCCTCCCAGGGCAGCGACGACCTGCTGATCGGGCTGATCATCGCGGTCACCGGCTGGGCCTGGGGCGCCCGGGTGCTCCGGGCACAGACGCTGTCACTGCGGCGGCGGGACTACGTGGAGTCGGCGCGGATCATCGGCGAGCGCAGCTGGCGAATCATCGGCTTCGAGATCCTGCCCAACCTGATCCCGATCGTGGCTTCGTCGTTCCTGTTCACCGTGCTCTATGGCGTCGGCACGTACACCGCGCTGGCGTTCCTGGGCCTGGTCAACCCCAACCACCTGAGCTGGGGCGGGATGCTGTTCTACGCGCAGGTCGCCGGTGCCCAGCAGAGTGGCTACTGGTGGCTGTTCATCCCGCCGGGTCTCGCCGTGGCCCTGCTCGGCACCTCGCTGGCGCTGCTGAACTTCGGGATCGACGAGTTCATCAACCCGCGGCTGCGCGTCGCCGGGCTTACCAGGCGCCGCGCCCGGCGCGCCGGGGTGACCGGTGCGGTCCGCCTGCCCAGGCGGTTCGTGCTCGGCGTGACCCCGGTGGTCAGCGCGGGGAGCCGACCGGGCGGGAACCCGCGGTGAGCGGCGGGCCGCTGCTCGAGGTCAGCGGGCTGTGCGCGGATTACGGCGCCGGCCCGGACGCGGTGCATGCCGTGGTAGATGCCGACCTGGTGCTGCACCGCGGCGAGGTGCTCGGCCTGGCCGGGGAGAGCGGCAGCGGCAAGTCCACCCTCGCCTACGCGATCACCCGGCTGCTCCGGCCGCCCGGCATGATCACCGGCGGCAGCGTGAGCTACCACCGGGAGCCGGGTCAGGCGGTGGACCTGCTCGCCGCCGACGAGGGGGCGCTGCGGGTGCTGCGCTGGTCCGAGATCTCGGTCGTGATGCAGAGCGCGATGAACGCGCTCAACCCGGTGCTGTCCATCGGATCCCAGCTAACCGACGTACTGCGGGCACACCGGCCGACCATGGGCAAGGCCGAGCGCCGCGCGCGGGCGGCCGAACTGCTCGCGATGGTCGGCATCGCGGCCGACCGGCTCGGCAGCTACCAGCACGAGCTTTCCGGCGGCATGCGGCAGCGCGTGATGATCGCGATGGCACTCGCGCTCGAGCCGCAGATCGTGATCATGGACGAGCCCACCACCGCGCTTGACGTGGTGACCCAGCGGGAGATCCTCGAGGAGCTGACGGCGCTGCGCGAGCGGCTCGGCTTCGCGGTGCTGTTCATCACCCACGACCTGTCGCTGCTGGTCGAGATCGCGGACTCGATCGCGGTGATGTACGCGGGCCGGCTGGTCGAGCGCGCGGGCGCGACCGAGCTGCTGCGCGCCCCGCGGCATCCGTACAGCCTCGGGCTGCTCAGCTCGTTCCCGGCGCTGCACGGGCCGCGGCAGCACCTGACCGGCATCCCCGGGTCACCGCCCGACCTGCGGCGGCTGCCCGCCGGGTGCGTGTTCCACCCGCGCTGCGGCTACGCGATGGACCGGTGCCGGGCGGAGGCACCGCAACTGCTGCCACTGGACATGAAGGGCGATGGGGGGGTTCCGCGTGCCGCAGCGTGCTGGCTGCAGGACGGCTCGGCGGCCGCGCCACCAGAGCTTTCGGCACCGAGCCTGGCCAGGAGCCAGCCATGACGCAGATCCAGGACATTGCCCAGCCGCCCGCGACATCGGCACCGGCGCTGGAGGCGCGCGGCCTGACCAAGCACTTCCCGGTGCACGGCAGGGCGCGCGGGGGGCGCGGGCGCCTGCGGCGGCCGGCCGCGACCGGGCTGGTGCACGCGGTCGAGGATGTCTCGCTCACGCTCGCCACGGCACAGATCACCGCGGTCGTGGGCGAGAGCGGATCGGGCAAGTCGACGCTGGCCAGGATGCTCGCCCGGCTGATCAAGCCGACCTCGGGCACGCTGCTCCTTGACGGCAGCCCGGTGCCGACCGGCGGCCGCGGGCGGCGGGCCTACACGCGCCAGGTGCAGTTGGTGCTGCAGGATCCGTTCGCATCCCTCAATCCCGTGCACGACGTGCAGTACCACCTGGCCAGGCCGCTCCAGGTGCACGGTCTTGTCGAGCCGGGCGCCAGCCTCGACGAGGCGGTCACCGGGCTGCTCGAGCGGGTCGCGCTCGCCCCAGCCGACCAGTTCCTCCGCAAGTACCCGCACGAGCTGTCCGGGGGCCAGCGGCAGCGCGTCGCCATCGCCAGGGCGCTCGCGGTGCGGCCGCGGGTGCTGCTGGCCGACGAGCCGGTCTCGATGCTGGACGTCTCGATCCGGCTCGGGGTCCTCAACCTGCTCGGCGACCTGCGCGAGCGGGAGCGGCTGGCCATCCTCTACATCACCCACGACATCGCCTCGGCCAGGTATCTCGCCGACACGATCGTGGTGATGTACGCCGGCCAGGTGGTCGAGTCCGGGCCCGCCGAGGCGGTCACCGACCGGCCCGAGCATCCCTATACGCAGCTGCTGCTCAGCGCGGCGCCCGACCCGGACCGCGCTGGGCCGTCGGGGCGGCCGGCGCTCGGCAGCCGCGGCGCCCCGCCGAGCCTGGTGACGCCGCCGCCGGGCTGCCGGTTCCACCCGCGCTGCCCGCATGCGATGGCGATCTGCGCCGACGCCGCGCCGCCCAAGTTTGACGTGGCCGACGGCCACCAGAGCGCCTGCTGGCTGCACGCCAGCGACCTGGATGCCGCCCAGGCCAGCCCGATCGCCGCCCGGCAGGCCGACCAGGCCCCGGCTCAACCACCCGGCCAGGGAGAGGAGACGCCTTGACAGCCACGTAGCGGACACCTGAGGAACTTTCCAGCTCATTCCAGCACACAACACGAGCACAAGACGCGGGCAGGCACTGGCGCAGCGCCCGGCCTGCCGGCGCCGTCCGACTGACAACAGACCCCGACAGGTCGTTCACAACAGGCCGGCGACATGCCGGCCGGGCATAACGGAGTTTAAGCAATGAGACATGCAGTCATAAAGAGCCTGGCCGCAGCCGCGGTCCTGAGCCTTGCGATGGCGGCCTGCAGCAGTTCGAGTTCCCCCTCGAGCGGCACCTCGCCATCGGCAACCGGCAAGCCGCTCGTGGTCGACGACACCCCGCTGTCGCCGATGACAGACACGTTCAACCCGTACTCCGCGACCTCCACCGGGGGGCCGGGCGGGGTGACCGCGGAAGGCCTGTACAACGAGCCGCTGTTCATCTGGAACATCCTGAACCCCAGCCAGCCGCCCTTCGACCTCCTCGGAACGGGGTATAGCTGGTCGAACGGCGGGAGGACGCTGACCATCACCACCCGCTCGGGCGTGAAGTGGAACGACGGCAAGCCGTTCAGCGCTAGCGACGTGGCGTTCACCTTCAACATGATCCGGACGAAGCCGGGCCTGGACACCAACGGCACCCCGGTCCCGGTCAGCGCCACCGCGCCGAATGCGACGACCGCGGTGCTGAACTTCAGCGCGCCGGAGTATGCCAACCTGTTCCTGATCGGCCAGACCTACATCGTGCCGCAGCACATCTGGTCGAAGGTGAACCCGGTCACGTTCGCCGACCCGAACCCGGTCGGCACCGGCCCGTACATGCTCGACAAGTTCACCCCACAGGGCTTCACGCTCAAGGAGAACCCGTACTACTGGAACAAGAGCGCGGTCCACGTCCCCGAGATCTCCTACCCCTCGTACAGCCAGAACTTCAACATCGTCAACCCGCTGGCATCCGGCCAGATCGACCTGGCGGGCAACGACATCGCGAACGTACAGAACGTCTACCTGGCCAAGAACCCGGACAACCACACCTGGTACCCCGGCGCTCCCTACCTGACCGCCAACAACGTGGTGTCGCTGTTCTTCAACGTGACCAAGGCGCCGCTAAACGACCCGGCGGTCCGGCAGGCGATCAGCTATGGGATCGACCGACAGCAGCTCTCCGCCCAGGGCGAGACCGGCTACGAGCTGCCGGAAACCTCAACCAGCGGGCTGCTGCTGCCCCGGGACAGCAGCTGGCTGAACCCGGCACTGGCCAACAACCTCCCCTCTGCGGGCGACTCGGCCAAGGTCACGTCCATTCTCAAGGCCGACGGCTGGAGCATGGTCGGCGGCAAGTGGACCAAGAACGGCAAGACGATCAGCTTCTCGATCTCCGACCCGATCCCGTACAGCGACTACTACCTGGACGCGCAGGCCATCGCGAAGCAGCTCAACGCGCTCGGCTTCAACGTCACCGTCGACGGCATCGGCAACCCGACCGTCTGGCAGGCCGACATCACCAACGGCACCTTCGACACCGCGATCCACTGGAGTAACCAGGGTCCGACGCCGTACCAGATCTACGAGGGCAACCTGAACGCGACCCTGACCGCCCCGGTCGGCAAGCCGGCCGCGACCAACATCGGGCGCTGGGACAACACCGCCACCCAGGCGGCGCTGGCCGAGTTCGCGGGCAGCAACAGCCCGTCGGCCCAGAAGGCGGCGGTCACGAGCCTGGAGAACATCATGACCACCCAGGTGCCGGTCGCCCCGCTGCTGTACGGCGCGGCGTGGTGGGAATACTCCACGCGCGACTACACCGGCTGGCCGTCGGCGAGCAACCCGTTCATGAACCCTTCGACGAACTCGCCGTACCTCGAGGAGACCGTCCTGCACCTCAAGCCGGTCTCCTGAACAGCCGCGATGACAACTAACTATGCGGGGCGGATCCCGCCCGGCCGGACTTCCGGCCGGGCGGGGGCCCAGCCGCCCGAAAGCCTGGCACCCCTCCTGCCCGATCTCACCGTGGACGAAAAGGCGCTGCTGCTGACCGGCGCCGACAGCTGGCGCACGCAGGGCGCCGAAGCGCTCGGGCTCCGGCCGATGATCATGTCGGACGGCCCGGCCGGGGTCAGGGGCGTGGTCCTTGACGAGCGCCAGCCGTCGTCCAGCCTGCCCTGCCCGTCCGCGCTCGGAGCCACCTGGGATCCCGAGCTGGTCCGCGAGCTGGCCGCCGCATTGGGCGCCGAGGCGCGCGGCAAGGGCGTGGACGTGCTGCTCGCGCCCACGATCAACCTGATGCGCACGCCACTCGGCGGCCGCGGGTTCGAGTGCTTCGCCGAGGACCCGGTGCTGACCGCCGTGCTCGCTGTCGCGTTCGTCCGCGGCGTCCAGGGCGCCGGAGTCGCCGCGACAGCCAAGCACTTTGTCGGCAACGACTCGGAGACCGAGCGCTGGACTTACGACGCCCGGATCTCCGAGTCGGTGCTCCGCGAGCTGTACCTGGCCCCGTTCGAGGCGTGCGTGCGCGAAGCCGGGGTGGCGCTGGTGATGGCCGCCTACAACAAGGTCAACGGGATCCCGATGACCGAGCACGCGCGCCTGCTGCGGGACGTACTCAAGGGCGAGTGGGGCTTCGACGGCGTGGTCACGTCGGACTGGCACGCGGCGCGCAGCACGGCCGGCACCGCCCTGGCAGCCCTCGACCTGGCTATGCCGGGCCCGGACGGGCCGTGGGGCGGGCAGCTCGCGGCGGCGGTGGCCGATGGCTCGGTCGCCGCCGACGTGCTCGACGACAAGGTGATCCGCCTGCTCCGGCTGGCCGAGCGGGTCGGCGCCCTCACCGGCCCAACCGACGGCGCGGCGCCGGTCCCGGCACCCGTAGACCCGGGGCTGCTGCGGCGGGCCGCGGCGGCATCGTTCGTGCTGCTGCGCAACGAGAACGACGCGGCACTGCCTATCGATCCGGCCCTGGTGCGGCGGGTCGCCGTGATCGGGCCGAACGCGATCCGGCCGGCCATCCACGGCGGAGGCAGCGCGGTCGTGATGCCGGAAGCTGTGTCTACTCCGGTCGCCGGGCTCGCCACGGCATTCGCCGGGCAGGCCGAGGTCACCGTCGCTCCCGGATGCCAGACGTGGGTGGTGGTGCCAGAGCCGGACGCCGGATCGCTGCGGGACCCGAGCACCGGGGAGCCGGGGCTGCTGCTGGAGTACCGCGACCGCGACGGCGGCCTGCTGGGCGCCGAGCACCGCACGTCAACTGCGCTGGCCTGGTGGGACCAGATTCCTCCGGGCATCGGCTGGGGCCAGCCCGGCAGCATCACGGCGACCACGTCGTTCCGGCCGGACAGCACCGGGCCGCACCTGATCGGCGCGGCCGGGATCGGCCACCTCACGCTGGCCGTGGACGGCACTGTGGTTGCCGATGGCGCGACCACGGTGCCAGACGATCCGGTTGAGGCCATGGCCCGCCCCGGCGAGATCAGGGCGACGGCCGTGCTCGAGGCCGGGCGGCAGGCCGAGATCCGGCTCGAGTTCCGGCCGGCCGTCGACGGCGAGGGCCCGCTCGCGCTTCGGCTGGGCATCGTGCCAGCCGCCGACGAGGACGCGATGCTGGCCGAGGCGGAGCAGGCGGCGGGCCGCGCCGATGTCGCGGTCGTGGTGGTCGGGTCGCCGCCGATGACCGAGAGCGAGGGCTTCGACCGCCGCACCCTCGCGCTGCCCGGCCGGCAGGATGAGCTGGTCCGGCGGGTGGCCGCGGTCAACCACCGGACCGTGGTCGTGCTGAACGCCGGCATGCCCATGCTGGCGCCGTGGGCCGATCAGGTCGCGGCCGTGCTGTATGCCTGGCTGCCCGGCCAGGCCATGGGTGAGGCGCTCGCCGATGTGCTGCTGGGCCGCGCCGAACCCGGCGGGCGGCTGCCGGTCACGCTGCCGGCCGCCGAGGCGGACTGCCCGGTCCTGCACGCGGTGCCGCGGAACGGTCTGATCAGCTACGACGAGGGCCTGCTCATCGGGTACCGCGGCTACGACGCGAGCCTGACCAGGCCGCAGTTCCCGTTCGGCCACGGTCTTGGCTACACGACCTGGGCATACGAGTCGCTGCGGGTGGCAACGCCCGAACTGGCGGCGGGCGAGAACCTCGGCGTGGTGGTCACGATACGCAACACCGGCTCCAGGGCCGGGCGCGAGGTGGTCCAGGCCTACCTGGCGGCGCCGCAAGCGAAGGAGGATCGTGCGGCGGGAACGGGTGAAGGGCCCAGGCCGCCGCGGGAGCTAGCCACGTTCGGCTCGGTCAGCGTGCAGCCGGGCGCGTCGGCCGACGTGGTGCTCCAGGTGCCCGCGAGGGCCTTTGCCCGGTGGGACTCCGGCACCGGCGGCTGGGTCTGGCCGACGGGACGGTTCACCCTGCACGTGGGGAGGTCATCACGGGACCTGCGGCTGTCAACGGCGGTCCAGCTGGGCTGATCCGTCGACCGCCGCGCCGCGCGGCCGGGGCTGATCGCGCTGGCCGAGGCGTTTGGCCGCTGCCGGTCCCGGCAACGTACCCCTTCCGAGGCAGCGCGCCTCGCGGAACTAGGAGGGGATAAGCATGGGCGTCCTGGTGACCATCAAATTCCCGGGCAACGCGGCAACATTCCGCCGGGCTCTCACCGAGCGGTCCGATGAGTTCGTAAAGATCTCTGAGTCCGCCCGTGCGGGGGGCGCGCGTCATCATCGGTTCGGGATCGGCGACGGATTCGTCGTGGTCGCCGACGAGTGGGACAGCGCCGAGCAGTTCCGGCAGTTCTTCTCAAACCCGGACCTGCAGGCGTTCATCGGCTCGGTCGGCGCCGAGCCCGTTCCGCCGGAGATCACCGTGGCCGAGGCCGTGGACTCGCCCGACCAGTTCTGACGGGTTCCCCCGAGGCGGTGCCGCGGGACTGAGCCCGGGTCAGCCGCTGGTGCTGGCGGGCACGCCCTGGCTCGGCGCGACCAGTTCCGCCTCGAAGCCGTCCGCGTTCTCGAGGTAAGCGGCGTAGTGACCCTCGCCTCCGGCGTGCGGGTGGCGGTCGGCGAACATCAGCTGCCAGCCGTTGCTCGGCGCGATCGCCACCAGCTTCTCGAGGAGTTCCTGGTCGGCCACGTGGAACGCGAGGTGGTTCAGGCCCGGGCGGCGCCGGTCGTGGCGGCTCGCGGTGCGGTCCGGCGACTGCTCAAGCACGATGTAGGTATGCCCGGCCCGCCAGCTGCGGCCGCCCGGCCAGTCCCCGAACGGCTTGTAGCCGAGCTCGTCGAGCAGCCAGCCCCAGCTGGCCACGGCGCGGTCGAGGTCGGGCACCCAGAACTCGAGGTGGTGGATCATGCCGGTGACCACTTCGCCTGCCGGGGTGGGGGCAGCCCAAGCGGGAGCCAGCAGCTGGTCAGGCTGAGCCGTGACCGCTGTCTCGGGGGACGCGCCGCTCGGGTCCGCTGCCATGGGAGGTCAGCTCAATGTCCTTGTCATCGTGCAGCATGGTAACGGCTAGTTTCGCCTCAACTGGTAGTAACCCGAGACATCGCGGACGCGTGTCGGCTCGCGAGCCTCTACTCGAGCTCTTCGAGCCGCTGCTGTACCTTGCTCATGCCGCGCAGCCAGCGGTCGGTCTCAGCGGCCCGGCCTGCGTACATGCCCGCGACTTCCGGATGCGGGAGGATCAGGAACCGGCCGTCGGCGATGCCCTGCATCACCGCGTCGGCGACCGCTTCCGGCTGGATTGCTCCCTCGCCGAGCAGCGCCTCGGTCCTGGGGTCGGCGCCGTCAAGCATCGGGGTCCGCACCCCGAGCGGGCAGATTGCCTGCACGGTCAGTCCGCGGTGCGCGTAGGTGACCGCCAGCCACTCGGCAAAGGCGAGCGCGCCGTGCTTGGTGACCGCGTACGGCGCGGAGCCCGGAACGGTCAGCAGCCCGGCCGCCGAGACCGTGCAGATCAGATGACCGCTGCCGCGCTCCAGCCAGGGCCCGAGCAGCAGCCGCGCGGCGCGGACATGCGCCATGACGTTCACCTGCCACGAGGCCTCCCAGTCCGCCTCAGCGGCCTCGGGGCCGCCGGCTCGCGCGATCCCCGCGTTGGCGCAGTACAGGTCTATCTCACCGAGTTCGGCACGGGCGGCGGAGACCAGTGCCGCGACGCCGTCCTCGCTGGCGGCGTCGCCGGCGATCGCCGTGGCGCCGTTTGACGCGGCGACCGCGGCGGCGGCCTCCGCGTCGATGTCGTTGACCACGACCCTGGCGCCCTCGGCCGCGAACCGGCGGCACAGCGCCGCGCCGATCCCGCTGCCGCCGCCGGTCACCACGACACCGGCGCCGGTAACCGACTTCATCGGTCCGCCCCGGGCAGGTCCACCAGCCCGGCCAGGGACGCCCGGTGCCGGTCCGCGGTGCCGAACCCGATCGACGAGCTCTTGGCCCGCTTCAGGTACAGGTGCGTCGGGTGCTCCCAGGTGAACCCGATGCCCCCGTGCAGCTGCAGGCACTCCTGCGCGGCCCGGACCGCGATTTCCGAGCAGGCCGCCTTGGCCAGCGCGATCGCCACCGGCGTGTCCGGGTCCGCGGTGGCCAGGCAGGCCGCCGCGTACCTGGCCGCCGCCCGGGCCTGGGTCACGCCCACCCATAGGTCGGCGGCGCGGTGCTTGAGCGCCTGGAACGACCCGATCTGGCGGCCGAACTGGCGCCGCTCCTTGAGGTATGCCACGGTCATCTCCAGGCACCGCTCGGCGAGGCCGAGCTGCTCGGCGGCGAGCATCGCCGCCCCGGCGGCCAGCCCGGCGGCGACCGCCTGGTCCGCCGTGTCACCCGAGGCGATCCGACGCGCTGGCGCGTCGGTCAGGGTCAGGTCGGCGAGCTGCCTGGTCATGTCCAGCGACACCGCCGGCGCCAGGCTGACCCCGGCCGCGTCGGCCGCAACGGCGTAGAGCCCGTACGGCACGCCGTCGACCGGCACCAGCAGCACGTCGGCGGGCAGCGCATCGGCGACCGCCGCGACGGTGCCGGTAAGGCGGTAGCCGGAGTCCCCCGTCGGCGTCAGCCGGACCGTCGGCTGTGGCCTGGCTCCGGGAGGGGCCGGGAACGGGACGCCGAGCGCCGCCGTTGTCGTGCCAGCGGCCACGGCGGCGAGCAGTTCCTCGTCGCCAGCCGCCAGCAGCGCCGCCGTCGCGACAACCGCCGAGCCGAGGAACGGGACCGGGGCGACCGCGCGGCCGGTCTCCTCGGCCACGACGGCTGCCTCGCGGTAGGACGCGCCAGCGCCGCCGCTGCTCTCCGGGATCAGCAGGCCGGCACAGCCGAGATCGGCGGCGAGCACCCGCCACAGCCCGGTGTCGTAGGTCTGCCCGGTCTCCGTCCTGGCCAGCACCTCGCGCCAGTCGCACCGGTCTTCGAGCAGCGAGCGGACGGCGCCCCGCAGCTCCGTCTCGGCCTCGCCGTAAAGCAGGTCGGGTGCCCCCCCGCCCACTTCCCCATCCCCCTTCACGGCCCCAGGCCCCTGCACGGTGGCCGGGGTTGCGGTATCGGCTGTCTGGCTCACCGTGCCTCCCGCTCGTTCACCGCGGCAGGTCCTTCCATGGCACTCCCTTGTCCACCCGGATCTCGGGCGGCAGCCCGAGCACCCGCTCGGCGATGATGTTTCGCAGGATCTCCGAGGTGCCGCCCTCGATCGAGTTGCCCCGGGCCCGCAGGTACCGGTAGCCGGCGTCGCGGCCGTAGAAGCTGACCGTCTCCGGCCTGCGCATGGTCCAGTCGTCGTACCGCAGTCCCTCGGCCCCGGCCAGTTCGACCTCGAACTCGGATATCTCCTGGTTCAGCCGGGCGAACACGATCTTCGCGGCGGACCCCTCCGGACCTGGCTGGCCCGCCGCGAGCTGCTGGCGGAGCCTGGCTCCGGCCAGGCGGGCCACCTCGGCGTCGGCCCACAGCCGCAGCAGCCGGTCGTGCAGCCCCGGGGTGCGCAGCTCGGGATTGGCCCGCCAGGCCGCCGCGGCCGAGGCGATCATGCCGCCCTCCCTCGGCGCCGCTCCCCCGCCGATCGACACCCGCTCGTTCATCAGCGTTGTCGTGGCGACCTTCCAGCCGTCGCCGACCTCGCCGATCCGGTCCGAGTCGGGGATCGCTACGTCGGTCAGGAAGACCTCATTGAACTCGGCCTCGCCGGTGGCCTGCCGCAGCGGCCTGACCTCCACGCCCGGGACGGTCATGTCGCAGGCAAAGTACGTCAGCCCCTGGTGCTTGGGCACGTCCGGGTCGGTGCGGGCGACCAGCAGCGCCCGCTTGGCCAGGTGTGCCGACGACGTCCACACCTTCTGCCCGTTCACGACCCACCCGCCCACCTCCCCTTTCCCCTTCACGTCCCCCTCCGACCTGACCGCGCGGGTCGCCAGGCCGGCCAGGTCGGAGCCGGCGCCCGGCTCGCTGAACAGCTGGCACCAGATCTCCTCGCCGGTCCACAGCGGGCGCAGCCAGCGGCGCTGCTGCTCCGGCGAGCCGAACGCGAGGATCGTGGGCGCGGCCATACCCAGCCCGATGCCGTTGCGTTCGGGCCGGTTATTCGGTGCGCCTGCCGCTGCGAACTCAGCATCCACGCCCGGCTGCAGGTCACGGGACAGTCCCTGGCCCCCGAGGCCGACCGGGTAGTGCACCCAGGCGAGCCCGGCGTCGAAGCGGGCCTGAAGGAACTCGAGCCGGTCCATCGACGCCGGGTCGTGGCTGGCCAGGAAGTCGCGAACCTGACCGCGCAGGTCCTCGGCGGTAGTCACCGGGCGCCGCTCAACACAGTGGGCCGCCGGCTACGTAGATCACCTGGCCGGAGACGAATCCGGAGCCGTCGCTGGCCAGGAACGACGCGACGTTCGCGACGTCGTCGGGCTGGCCGACGCGGCGCACCGGGATCTGGCTGGCGGCGGCCTTCTGGAACTCCTCGAAGTCCATGCCGATCCGCGCCGCGGTTGCCGCGGTCATGTCGGTGACGATGAACCCGGGCGCGATCGCGTTGGCGGTGATCCCGAACTGGCCGAGCTCGATCGCCAGCGTCTTGGTGAAGCCCTGCAGGCCCGCCTTGGCCGTCGAATAGTTGGCCTGGCCGCGGTTGCCGAGCGCCGAGCTCGAGGACAGGCTGATGACCCGCCCGAAGCGCTGGTCCACCATGTACTTCTGGGCGGCGCGGGTCATCAGGAACGCCCCGCGGAGGTGCACGCCCATGACGGTGTCCCAGTCGTTGTCGCTCATCTTGAACAGGAGGTTGTCCCGGAGCACGCCGGCGTTGTTCACCAGGACGGCGGGCGGGCCTAGTTCGGCGGCGACCTTTTCCACGCCCGCGGCGACCTGGTCGGCCTGGCTTACGTCGGCGCCCACCGCGATCGCGCGGCCGCCGGCCGACGTGATCGCCTCGACGGTCCCCGCGCAGTCGGCCTCCTTCAGGTCGAGCACGGCGACCGCCTTCCCGTCAGCTGCCAGCCGCTTGGCGACCGCCGCGCCGATGCCGCGCGCGGCTCCGGTGACGATCGCGACCCTGTTCGACGGCCCAGACTCCTGCGTCATGCGTTCCTCCTGCCGGATGTTTCTTGTGGTCTAGCGGTACTTTTTCAGTTCACGCCGCGCAAGCGAGCGCTTATGCACCTCGTCGGGCCCGTCGGCGAACCGCAGCGTCCGCGCGCTGGCCCACAGGTGCGCCAGCGGGAAGTCCTGGCTGATCCCGCCGGCCCCGTGGGTCTGGATCGCCTTGTCGAGTACCCATTCCGTCATCGCCGGGGTGGCGATCTTGATCGCCTGGATCTCGGTGTGCGCGCCCTTGTTGCCGACCGTATCCATCAGCCAGGCGGTCTTCAGCACCAGCAGCCGCGCCGACTCGATCCGGACCCGGGACTCGGCGATCCAGTCCTGGATCACCCCCTGGTCGGCCAGCGGCCCGCCAAATGCCGAGCGCTGGATGGCCCGCCGGCACATGAGCTCGAGGGCCCGCTCCGCCGCGCCGATCTGGCGCATGCAGTGGTGGATCCGGCCCGGGCCAAGCCTGGCCTGCGCGATCGCGAAGCCGTCGCCCTCGCCGGCGATCAGGTTCGCGGACGGCACCCGGACGTCGCGGAACTCCACCTCGGCGTGGCCGCCGTGCGGGCCGTCGGTGTAGCCGAACACGTGCATGCCGCGCTTGACGTTGACCCCGGGGGTCTCCCGTGGCACCAGGATCATGGACTGCTGCCGGTGCCGGTCGGCCCCCGGGTCGCTCTTGCCCATCACGATGAGGATCTTGCATCGCGGGTCCATCGCCCCCGACGACCACCACTTGCGCCCGTTGATCACGTACTCGTCGCCGTCGCGTTCGATCCTGGTCGCGATGTTGGTCGCGTCCGACGATGCGACGTCGGGCTCGGTCATGCAGAAGGCGGACCTGATCTCGCCGTCGAGCAGCGGGCGGAGCCAGGCCTGCTGCTGCTCTTCCGAGCCGAACTCGGCCAGCAGCTCCATGTTGCCGGTATCCGGTGCCGCGCAGTTCAGCGCCTCGGGCGCGAGGGCCGGGCTGTGCCCGGTGATCTCGGCCAGCGGCGCGTACTGGAGGTTGGTCAGCCCGGCTCCCTGCGGGTGGTGGGTGAGGAACAGGTTCCACAGGCCCCTGCTCCTGGCCTCCGCCTTCAGCTCGTCGATGATCGGCGGGCGCTCCCAGGGCCGGCCTGCGGCGGCCGCCTCGGCCACCTGCTCGGTGAACACCTTCTCGGCCGGGTAGACGTGGGTGTCCATGAACGACAGCAGCCGCTCCCGGAGCTCTTCGGTGCGCTCGTCGTACGCGAATTCCATCCGCCGCCTCCATCGTTCCAGGGGCATCCGTGCTCTCCGGCCAGCCTGGCGTCCGGATAAGGCTATCTACTGGCCGGTATGGGACCACGCTACGGTCTTGGCATGGCGCAGGTCGAGACGGTGCGGGGCCCGGTTGACACCGGCAGCCTGGGAACCACGCTGATGCACGAGCACGTGTTCGTGCTCAACGAGGAGATCCGGCTGAACTACCCGGGCGACTGGGACGAGGAGGCCAGAGTCGCCGACGCAGCCGCAAAGCTGAACGCGCTGCGGCAGCGCGGCTGCGAAACGATCGTCGACCCCACCGTGATCGGCCTGGGCAGGGACATCCGCAGGATCCAGCAGGTGGCGGCCGGCACCGGCATCAACATCATCGTGGCCACCGGCCTGTACACCTACGACGACGTGCCGTTCTACTTCCGGTACCGCGGAGCGCAGCGCCAGTCGGCGAGCTCAGACCCGATGACCGCGATGTTCATCGCCGACATCACCGAGGGCATCTCGGGCACCGGCGTGAAGGCAGCGTTCCTGAAGTGCGCGATCGAGGAGCAGGGACTGACGCCCGGGGTGGAGCGGGTGCTGCGCGCGGTCGGCAGCGCGCACGCGGCGACGGGCGCGCCGATTACCGTGCACACCCACCCGGGGTCGGAGTCGGGCCTGGCCGCGATGCGGGTCCTGGCCGCGGAGGGCGCCGACCTGACCAGGGTGGTGATGGGGCACAGCGGCGACACGGCCGACCTGGACTACCTGGCCAGGCTGGCCGACGCGGGCTGCCTGCTGGGCATGGACCGGTTCGGGCTCGACCTGATCCTGCCGTTTGAGCGGCGGGTGGGCACCGTGGCCGAGCTCGCCGGGCGCGGCTACGCCGACCGCATGGTGCTGTCGCACGACGCGGCGTGCTACATCGACTGGTTCCGGCAGGACCAGATCCCGGGATTCGCGCCCTCATGGCACTTCGGCCACCTGTTCGACGACGTGCTGCCCGCGCTGCGGGAGCGCGGGGTGAGCGAGTCCCAGATCCAGGCGATGCTGGTGGCCAATCCCCGCCGGTACTTCTCCGGGCCGACCCGCGCGTGATCGGCCTTCAGCGCGGGTTGGTTTCCCCTCTGTGGGTCCCGCCGAACCCCGAGCGGGTCCCGCCCGAGCCCGAGCGGGTCCCGCCCTACCCGGGCAGACCTCTTATCGTTGAGGTGTGCTGAGCGGACCTCGCTTGCGGCAGGTGGCCGTGGTGGCGCGCGACTGCGGCCGGGTAGCCGACCAGATGCGTCAGGCCTTTGGCTGGGCGCAGCCATTTCACGATCCTGGAGTGGGACAGTTCGGCCTGACCAACGCGGTATTCGCGGTTGGCGACACATTCCTGGAAGTGGTGGCGCCTGCCCGGCCAGACACCACCGCCGGCCGGTACCTCGAGCGGCGCGGCGGTGACGGCGGCTACATGGCGATATTCCAGGTTCCGGACCTGGCCGCGGCTCGCCGCAGGCTCGCCGGCCTGGGAGTGCGAGTGGTCTGGACGGCCGACCTGCCCGACATGGCCGCCACCCACCTGCACCCAAGGGACGTCCCGGGCGCCATCGTGTCCTTGGACTGGGCCGCACCGGAGGAATCGTGGAGGTGGGCTGGCCCGTCGTGGACGGGGCGCGCGCCCGCGCACGGCCCCGGCGGCGTGACCGCATTGACGATCGAAGTCAGCGACCCGCCCGCCGCGGCCCGACGCTGGGCGGCGGTGCTCGGGATTCCCGCCGGTGGCGGCCATACCGCAGTGACAGTGCTACCGGAGTCGGGTCAGCGGCTGCGGTTCGTGCCAGCCCGAGCCGGTCATGGTGAGGGAATCACCGCAGTCACAATCGCCGGGCTGCCCGGCGGGCCGCGGGTGATCGGCGGTGTCCGCTTCGCAAGCGAGGAAGGATGACATGACTACGCTCGATACAGGGACCGAGGACCTGCGCGCTGAGATCGATGATGGCGTCGCGGTGATCACCATGAACCGCCCCGATCGGCGAAATGCCTTTTCGCAGGCCATGCTGTCCGCCCTGGGGACAGTCCTCACCCAAGTGGAGACCGACGAAGCGGTTGGCTCTGTCGTGCTCACGGGGGCGGGCAGCGCCTTTTGCGCTGGCGGCGACGTCAAGGGCATGGCCACCCCGCCGGCGGACGGGAGCGGCGACGGTGCCGGCCGACCGGTCGACGCGGTCATCCATCGCCAGCGTCTCAACCAGCGAGCCATCAGCGGCCGCCTTTGGAGCATGCCCAAACCGACGATCGCCGCAATCGGAGGGCCGGCGGCTGGGCCGGCCTGTCGCTGGCCCTGGCCTGCGATCTGCGTTACGCGGTGCCGGGCGCGGTGCTGACGACTGCCTTCGCCCGGGTCGGGTTCGCCGGAGACTATGGCGGGACCTGGTTTCTCACACAGCTAGTGGGCAGCGGCAAAGCCAAGGAACTTTATTACTTCTCGGAGCGGCTGAGCGCTGAGGACGCCCAGCGGCTCGGAATCGTCAACGCCATCTTCCCGGCAGCCGACTTCGAACGGGAGGTCATGGCGCGGGCTCGCCGACTGGCCGAAGGGCCGTCGATCGCTTACCGCTACATGAAGGAGAACCTCAACCGGGCCGTGACCGGCGAACTCGGTGACTGCATGGACCTCGAAGTGACGCACCATGTGCACACCGGCCTGACCGAGGACCACCGCGAGGCTGCAAGGGCCTTCGTGGAAAAGCGCGAACCGCGCTTCCGCGGCCGGTAGTGCTACGGCCGCCAGGCGCTCAGGATCACACCCGAGCCACTCGTCGCGGCAGCAGGGCGCCGATGATCCAGAAAAGCGGAATAAACAGGCCCACGATGAACATCACCCAGTGGCCTTTGCGCAGGGACAGCACTCCCAGCGAGACCAGAAGTACGAAGTAGATGATCCCAATGATCCACCCCATGTGCGCTCCTCCCATTCAGCCTTGCCGACGGGCCACATCGTGTCCCGCACATGAGCATGCGCTTGGCCCGCTCGGAGACGAGGTGAGGTTGCGCACACCGCACAACCCGACAATGCGCTCTTTCCCGGCCGTTGGCATCACCCACGGCGGGTGATGCGAGACTGGCCAGCGAGCCAGCACCAAGTCCGGAGCCGGCAGGGCGGCCCTATCTGAGCAGTAGGCGGCCGATGCGGCGGCCCGCGACGTAAAGGCCGGCCACGCCCATAACCGCCAGGTACAACGCGTGCCAGAGCAGGGCAGGCCCGACCACGCCCAGGGTCAGGCCGCGCATCAGCGCCACGCCCTGGTACAGCGGCGTGCACTCGACCACGATCTGGATCGGCCGCGGGTAGACGCTCAGCGGGTAGAAGGTGGCCGAGAACAGAAACATCGGCAGCGTCACCAGCATGATGTACTCGAAGTCCTGCCAGCTCCGCATGAACGTGGTGGCGGTCATGCCGGCCGCGGCAGACGCGAAGCCGACGAGCAGCGCCACCGGCACGGCGGCCACGGCCCAGGCCGAGTGCACCAGGCCCAGCGCGAGCATGACCACCATGAACGCGATCGCGTACAGCCCGCCGCGGATCAGCGACCAACCGATCTCGCCGAGCGCGATGTCACCGGGACGCATCGGCGTGGCCAGCGCGGCGTCGTAGAACTTCGCGTACTTCAGCCGGAAGAACACGTTGAAGGTGGAATCGAGGATGGCGCCGTTCATCGCCGACGTGGCCAGCAGCGCCGGGGCCACGAAGCTGGCGTACCCCACCGGGTGGCCGCCCGGGCCGGCCACGGTCCCGACCAGCTTGCCCAGGCCGACCCCGATGGACAGCAGGTAGAACAGCGGCTCGAAGACCCCGGATACCAGGACCAGCCAGACGTGCCGGTATACCCGGGCGTGCCGCTCGATCAGGTGCACGCTGCCCCGGCCGCCCAGGGCGGACCGGCGGGTCCGCAGCAGCGGCAGCGGAAGCACCCGCAGCGGAAGCTCCCGCAGCGATGGCGCGCTCACCGGACGTGGCTCCCAACACCCATAGCCCTCGCCGGGCGCGGCATCCCTACACGCATAGCCGGCGCCGGTAGGTCCGGTTCCCCACGACGATGCTCACCGCGGCCAGGGCGGCCAGGTATCCCACGTGCACCAGCGTGCCGGCCAGGGTGGCCGTGCCCAGGCTGAGCGACCGGCACAGGGCCACGCCGTGCCACAGCGGCGTGGCGTAGGCGAGCGGCCTGATCCAGACCGGAAGCTGGGTGACCGGGAAGAACGTCCCAGAGAACAGGAACAACGGGATCATCCCGAACCGGAACACCAGGGCGAACGACGTGTCCTTGGACACGGTGATCGCCCACGCCTCGATCGGCGCCGCAAAGGCAAGCCCGGTCAGCACCGCGACCGGCATCGCGGCCAGCACCCACGGCGTCGTGATGGCCCCGAACGCGGCCATTACGACCAGGAAGATGGCCGAGTTCATGGCCAGCCGCATAATCGTGAACAGCAGGTGCCCGTGAAAGATATCGGCCGGGCGCAGCGGTGAGGCGGCCGCCGCATAATAGGTGCGCCGCCACTTCACCGAGCCGAGCACTGGGTACGTGGACTCCTCGATGCCGGACTGCATGGCGGCGGCGGCCAGCAGGCCCGGCGCCAGGAACGCGAGGTAGCTGACCCCGCCGAGGCGCGCCGTGCCGTGCGCGTCGACAAGCTTGCCAAGGCCGAGACCCATGGCGCCCAGATACAGCACCGGGGACAGGAAGCTCGTGTAGATCGACCCGCGCCAGGTGCGCCGGTAGTTGGTCAGCCAGTACCGGAACTCGCGCACGGCAAAGGACCAGGTCATCTCAGTCCTCCAGCTGCCGCCCGGTAAGCCGCAGGAAGACGTCCTCCAGCGAGCTGCGGCGGACCAGCGACGTCACCGGCTCCAGACCGAGCTCGCGGACGGCCGCGAGCGCCGTGTCCCCGTTCCGCGTGTACAGCAGGATCCGGTCGGCCAGCACCTCGAGCCGCTCGGCGGGCGCCCCCGCGAGCTTCTCCGAGGCCTGTTCATGTTCCGCCGGGTTGAACCGGATCTCGAGCACCTCCGGCGTGGAATACCGCTCGATCAGCTCGCGCGGCGAGCCCTCGGCCGCGATCTTGCCACGGTCCATCACCACCAGGCGGTCGCACAGCTGTTCGGCCTCGTCCATGTAGTGCGTGGTCAGCACCAGCGTGACGCCCTGCTGCTTGAGCCGGTACAGCCGGTCCCACACCGCATGCCTGGCCTGCGGGTCCAGGCCGGTGGTCGGCTCGTCGAGCAGCAGGATCTCCGGCTCGTTGATCAGCGAACGCGCGATCGTGAGCCGCCGCTTCATCCCGCCGGACAGCGGCTCGACCTGATCGTCCGCCCGGTCGGAGAGCTGCACGAACTCCAGCAGCCGCGCGGTGCGCTCGGCGATCACCGGGCGCGGCAGGCCGAAGTACCGGCCGTAGATGATCAGGTTCTCCCGGACGGTCAGCTCCACGTCCAGCGTGTCTTCCTGCGGGACCACACCGAGCCTGGCCCGGATCGCCGGCCCGTCTGCGACAGGGTCCATTCCCATGATGGTCAGCTCACCGCCGCTCGGCGGGGAGACGCAGCCGATCATCCGCATCGTCGACGACTTGCCCGCGCCGTTCGGCCCGAGGAAGCCGAACGCCTCGCCGCGGCGCAGGTCGAAATCAATGCCGGCTACCGCCATCGCGCCGCCGAAGCTCTTGGTCAGGCCGCTGGCATGGATCAGCACGTCGGGACCGGACACCTCCGTGACACTACCTGTCATGACCGGCATTTCCGAACTGGTTTCCGGCGCGCTGGACGGGAGAGCATAGGGAAAAAGCTGGTATGCCGCATGCCTGGATTTCCCCGGTTTCGCCACGGCGCGGGCAGCAGCGGGTACCCTCGCTAAACGTCGCCTCGGCGCGTCCTGAGGAGATACGGGGAAGGAAGGCGGCCAGGTGAGTCTCGTCAGCACGTTGTACCAGCGGTTCCGGCTGCTGATTCACGAGGGCGCCAAGTTCCTCGTCGTCGGCGGGATCGGGTTCATCGTGACGCTCGGCGGCGCCGACGTGCTGCACCTCGGCTTGGGCGTGGGCAAGTACACGTCGATCACGATCGCGACGGTCGTGGCCACGCTCGTGACGTTCATCGGCAACCGCTACTGGACCTTCCGGCACCGCGCGGGCGCAGGCACCACGCGCGAAAGCGTGATGTTCTTCGTGCTCAACGGGGTCGGGCTGCTGTTCCAGTACGTCTGCATCTGGATCGTCCAGGACGTCCTCGGCCACCAGGGCGGGCTCTGGTACAACGTCGCGAACCTCATCGGGATCGTCTTCGGCACGCTGTTCCGGTTCTGGTCGTACCGGAAATGGGTGTGGCACATGCTGCCCCCCGAGCTCGAGGTGCCCGCGGATGCCCTGCCCGCCGATCCGTCTGGCCCTATGCCGGAGTACGAGCCTGAGAACCGTGGACCCGCGTTCGTTCCGCCGGAGTCGTCGGCAGACCGCGGCGGCACGAACGGGAACCACGGCGCACCGAACGGGAACGGGACCGACCCGAGCCGAGCCCGGCCCGACGGCCCGCGGCACGCCCGCTCGCGGTAAGTAATCCGGGAGGGCTAAGCCCCGGGTCACGAGAAACTACTCCGGGACGGCTTGGCCCCAGGTCACGCGGAAACTCCCGGAGGCTGGCCCCAAGGTCACGAGAAACTCCGGGGGCCTGGGCCGCGGGTCAGGAGGAGCAGCCCTGCCCAGCCCTGGCGACCAGCCTCGACAACGGCACCGCAAGTGCGGCTTTGCCCTGTGCCTCGGTCAGCTTCCCGGTCGCGACCAGCCTGCCCACGACGTGCACCTCGCGGGTCCGTGCGTTGGCCGGGTGGGTCAGCGGATCGTCCAGCGACGGGCCCTGCACCAGGCCGGCCAGCATCGCCGCCTGCGGCCAGGACAGGTCGGCGGGCTGAACGCCGAAGTAGCCGCAGCTCGCGGCAGCCAGGCCGTAGTAGTTGTTCCCGAAGTACACGACGTCCGCGTACATCTGCAGGATCTGCGGCCTGGAATACCCGAGATAGAGCTTGACGGCCAGCGCGATCTGCTCCGCCTCGTCGGACGCGTTGGACTGCCCGTGCGTATACAGCAGCTTGGCTAGCTGCTGATAGAGAGTGGCGCCGCCCTGGATGCCGTGACCGGTCACATACCCGGCGGCCACCCGGGCGACGGCGTACAGGTCGATGCCGGGTTCGGAGTAGAAGCGCTTGTCCTCCGTTGCCACCAGTGACTCGGCAAAGCGCGCCGGGACCGGGGGGCCTGGATAGACCACGTGATGCGCCGTGTCCTGCGCCTGGACGAGTTGTTCCGCGTTACCTGCCGACGGGGTCAGGACCATCAGCCCGCCGAATGCGACGACCCCCAGCAGGGCCAGCGTCACGAGCGCGATCGCGGTCCGCCACAGCAGCTTGCGGCCGAGTCGCCGGGACGGGCGTGGCGCGCGGGGCATGCGACCGTACGGAGCCGCCGGTGCGTGCCCGCGGCCGGAGCTGACGACGTCGGTGAAGGGAGCGCGGCCGGTGCTGGGCGAGGGGGTCGCGACGGGCAGCGGAAGCGTGGAATCACCGGCGGGCCCGGTCTCGCCCGCTGGTCCCCACATCGTCATTGCCTCAACCCCGAAGTCCGGCCCTGGTTATCTCCGGCCAGGGCAATAGCAATTCTCCCCCAGCCACCCGGTAACTCAAACGATCTGCCCGCCCTCACCGTGCCAATCAGTCGCGCATTCCGGCGGTCTGACCCGCGGGAGATACGGCCAGCCGGGTTGTCCGGTGACACCGGACCGATACACGTGCCGCGGAAGTCGGCCAGCCTTGGCCGCAGCGCGCAAACCACCAGCTGACCTGGGTAAACGCCGCATTGTGACGCCTTATAGCCAGTTTCGCTGCGAATCCGTAATGCGGGACGGTAACGTCGTGATCGGCGCGGGACAGGCAGGGATCCTCCGGGCATAGGCGGCCGAGATGATCCGCAGCAGAAGCTTCCAGGTAATGGTCGGCGTTCGAGCCGTCCCTCCAGGAGGAAAATAGTGTCGTCCAGGCGTGGCGGTACACGCCCTCGTGGCAACTTCTCTGTGGCCCGCGTCAAGGGACCCAAGCGTGGCCACATCGTAACCTTGGTCATAATCGCGTTGCTGGTAGTGGTCGCTGGCGCGGCTGCCTCCGGGGTCACCCCGCGCGGGCGCGATGTCCTCCTCGCCACCCAGCACTTCATGCTGTTCTACTCGGGCGTGCTCGCACTGGTCGCGCTCACAACGGCGGTCGGCGTCGGGGTCGTGGCCACGGACCGTATCGTGATGACCCCGGGCCACCGGGTCATCGCCCAGGCCGTGCACCGTGCCGTCTCGTTCGGCGCTCTCGCGTTCCTCATCACGCACATCGTGCTCGAGATCCTCGCGCACCGGTCGCACGTGATCGACGCGTTCGTGCCGTTCCTCGCGCAAGGGCGCCGCTTCTATATCGGCCTCGGCACGATCGCATCTGACCTAGTCGTCGTCTTGATCATCACCGGGATCGCGCGCGGCCGGTTCGCTTCGCGCCGGCCGGGCACGTGGCGGGCCATCCACGCCGTCGCCTATCTGATGTGGCCGCTCGCGATCGTGCACGGCCTGCTCGCGGGCCGGAAGGCACACCCCTACGTGGACTGGAGCTACGGCGCGTGCGTGGCGCTGGTGGCCCTGGCGCTGATGATCCGGTTCGTGGCCACTATCCGGAGCCAGCAAGAGAAGGCTCCCCATGGGTTGCCGGACTACGTCTCCTCCACCGCCCAGGCACCAATGCCTCCCGTGATGCAGCACGAAACCACCGGCCAGTGGGCGGCCGTGCCGCAGGCCCGCGGCCTGGAGAGCGCTGTGCCGCAAGCCCGTGGCCCGCGGGGCGCGATGCCACCGGCGCCGAGGGCGCCCCGCGCGCTGCCGCCCGGCGCGGCGGACCGGACGGCCCCGCCGAATCCGCAGCAGCCTCGCCAGCCTCAGATGTATCCGCAGCAGCCTCAGGCGTATCCGCAGCAGCCCCACCAGCCTCAGCCTCAGGCGTATCCGCAGCAGCCCCACCAGCCTCAGCCTCAGACGTATCCGCAGCAGCGTCCTCAGCCTCAGCCGCATAACCAACCGCCGCCCATCGCCACGCGCCGCCTGGCGACTCCACGGCCGGACCTCCCTATCCCCCAGTCACACCAGCAGGAGATGCGGCCCTGGCAGCAGCGAGAGTGGCAGGAGCAACAGCAGGACGTGACGCCCTGGCAGCAGCAGGAGTGGGAGCAGCACGAGTGGCAGCAGCACCAGGCGGCCCCGGCGCTGGAGCCCGAGCAGGCGGAGTACCCGGAGTACCCTTCGGACCCTGACTACCCTGTCTACCCCGCTTATCCCGGCGCGGAGGGATCATGATGCCGTCCCCTGGACCCGATGCCATGTGCATCGGCCAGGCTCGACTGACCGCTGGCCTCGACCGGATCCAGCGGATCGACCTGAACACGCACTATTCGGTCTTCGGCAATCTGCCACGGCTGACCTCCGACCAGCTGATCAGCGCCACCGAGCAGGTCAACCTGTGCGGCCGCGGCGGCGCGGGCTTCCCGTTCAGCAAGAAGCTGAAGGGGGTCGTGCAGTCCGCCCGCCAGCGCAAGAAGCGGGTCGTCGTCCTCGTCAACGCCACCGAGGGCGAGCCGGGCAGTTCCAAGGACCAGATGCTGCTGCTCAGGTCGCCGTACCTGGTGCTCGGTGGCGCGCTGGTCGCCGCGTGGGCACTGCAGGCGAGGGAGATCGTCATCGGTGTGACGCGCACCGACATGGCCCGCTCGATCAGTTCAGCGGCCGCGGCGGAACCTGACCTGAAGCGCCTGGTGCGCGTCGTACAGGTGCCGGAACGGTTCGTCGTCGGTGAGGGCGGCGCGCTGGTGAACGCGCTGAACGGCAAGGCCCCGGTGCCGCCCGGCAAGAAGGTCCTGCCCAGCGACTACGGGATCCATGACCTTCCGACCCTGCTGTCCAACGCGGAGACGTTCGCGCAGGTCGCGGTCCTCGCGATGCTGGGCGCCGAAGGCTACGCCTCGGCCGGCACGCGGGACGAACCGGGAACAACACTGCTCTCTGTCGGAGGTTCCGCGGGCAATCCGGGAGTCGTGGAGGTTCCCTTCGGCCTGCCGCTCGGCGAGGTCCTCGACCTCTGCTCGGCGTCGCCGGCCGACGGCGTCCTGGTCGGCGGCTATCACGGCATGTGGCTGCCCACCGACCTGGCGTATAGCGTGCCGGTCAGCCGCGCCGGGCTGACCGCCGTCGGCGGGACGCTCGGCGCCGGCATCGTGCTGCCGCTCGGCGGGAGCACCTGCCCGCTCGGCGAGGTCGCCCGGGTGGTTGGCTACCTCGCCAAGGAGTCATCCGGCCAGTGCGGCCCGTGCAAGCTGGGCCTGCCCGCCATCGCCCGCGCCATGAACGCGCTCGCCGACGGCTCGGGCGGTGTCGAGGCGCTGGACACCGCGCGCCGCGGCGCGGCCGCGGTGAAGGGCCGCGGCGCGTGCGCCCATCCCGACGGCGTGTTCCGGTTCGTGGTGTCCGCGATCGACGTGTTCACCGACGATCTGACCGCGCACCTGTTCCGCGGCACCTGCGGGCGCCGGGTGGCTGGCATCCTGCCGCTGCCCGGCAAGGACGGCGAGATGCGCATGAATGTGGACTGGACCCGGTGCCGTGGGCACGGGCTCTGCGCTCACCTGGTGCCCGAAATCGCGCAGCTCGACGGCCAGGGATACCCGGTATTCCTGGACATGCCCGTGCCGCCCTGGCTGGTCAGCCAGGCGCAGCAAGCGGTCCAGATGTGCCCGGCGCTGGCGCTGCGGCTGGTTAGCGCGCCTCCCGCCCCGCCGCCACCCAAGCCAGCTAAGCAGCAACCCGCGCTCAGGAGTGGCGGCCAGAACCTGCAGCTGGTGGCCAGCAGGCGGTCCGAGCCGGACGCCGACCCCGACGAAGAGTGGATCGCCGAGCTGTCCGACGTCGGCCGTCAGATCCCCCGCCCGCTCAGCTAGGCGTGAGCCGTCTCACGCCGCGGGATTCGACTTCTGCATGAAGAATGCTGCACTTCCCACGATGAACTCCGAGTAGTTGCCCGGCAGGATTCCGACGAATCCGGCGATCACTCGGCTCGGGATCAGGTACATGGTCAGGTCGCCGTCCACGATGAAGAAGAAGTCGACCTCGTCAGGATCATAGGGGACCAGCCTGGCTCGGTTGCCCGGCGAGTACGGGCGCCTGCCGACCTGCACCACCCGCCCGTTATTGTTGTACGTCGTCGTCTTGACCTGAACTCGCTTGATTCCATCGGGCATCGAAACCAGCAGATCATAGATCGTCGGCTCCATCGGCAGCGATGTGTTGTATCCGCAGAGGAGGAACCACATTGCCGCAATGGACGTCCCGGCGTCCCGCAGATGTTTGATGTCAGGCTTAAACTCCGGCTGGGTCGGTACTTCCGCATGTGGCGGATCGAGTCGATCAAGGTCTAGCCCGAGGCGAGCCGAATGCGCCTTGATCCGGGTACGATCGTCCACGCTTCGCCATTTAGCCCTAGCTCCGACAGCAGCTCGCTCCAGGAATATGCAGTGGCGACTGCGCGCCTGAGCTGCGCGTCCGACCAGCGCCGCTGTCCGCTAAAATGCGAGGTATCCAGCCCGAGGCGACTGACGTGCCGCTTAACGAGTCGAATGGACCCGGCGGAGGTCACACAAAGCTCGAGTTCGCGCATGACACCGCGCCATGATCTGGATACCGCCACAGCGGAAACTAATTGCGAATCGGTCCACGTGCGCTTGCCAAAGGATTTTTCTGTCATATCTAAACCCTAGCGAGAGGGTCTGACAAAATGGCCGCGATAGTCGGCTAGGTAGTTAAATTCTCAAGTCGGGACGAGCGGATTTGAACCGCTGTTCTCCTGACCCCCAGTCAGGCGCCTTAACCAAGCTGGGCCACGTCCCGCCGTCCTCTCGGACCCTCAAATGCTAGCGCACTTCAGGTGTCCTCCGCACACTCGCGCCCGATCGCCCCAAGCCGTCGGGAGACCGGTCGGCGGCCGACGACCCGGTCAGGAGGCTGCGTACAGTCCTAGCGGGACAGCATCTCGGTGACTGGGGATGGCTCCGTCGCCTTGGTACGCGCGGCAGGCTCGCCACGGCCGGAGGGACGCAGCGATGAGCATCGGGGGCCAGATCGTGCCTGATCAAGCCCATCAGACGGCGACTTAATACCCCTGCCAGGTATATGCGAATACCCTGGAGGGGTTTTCCCGCATACCCCTGCCGGGTTTTCGGCCGCGTCAAGGTAATTCTCTTGGCACGAAATTGCGCTTGCTCGCACCGGCGACGGCCCATTAATCTCTTGCTAATTACCTGAGGGGAATTCCATGGGCGACGGCATCGCCGCCACCAGTGCCGCGCGGCTGACCGGGGGCGACATCGCAGCACGCCCTCGCGAGGCGAGCACCGGCGGCCTGCAGGGCAGCTGGGCAGCACCGGACTCGCGCCGGGTGCTCCAGCTGACGCTGGCCGGCCTGTGGCTGCTCGACGCGGTGCTGCAATACCAGTCCGCCATGTTCTCCCGGGCGTTCCCGCAGATGCTGGCCGAAGCGGCCCGCGGCAACCCGGCCGTCATCGCCGACCCGATCACCTCGACGGCCCGCCTCATCGATCACCACGTCGTGGCGATGAACGCGATCTTCGCCACGATCCAGCTGCTGCTCGGCCTCGGGATAGCGTGGCGGCCCACGGTCCGGCTGGCGCTCGGCGCCTCCATCGCGTGGGCCCTGGCCGTGTGGTGGCTCGGCGAGGGTCTCGGGATGGTGCTAACCGGCACCGCCAGCCCGGTCAACGGGGCCCCGGGCGCAGTCATCCTGTACGCCCTCCTCGCCGTGCTGCTGTGGCCCGCCGCCCGGGACCGGCCGTCGCCGTTCGTGGCCGGGCGGGCCGTCGGCACCCGGGCCGCGCGTCTGCTCTGGCTCGTGCTGTGGGGGAGCCTCGGCTACTTGGCCCTGCAGCCCGCCGCCCGGGCACCGCGGGCGCTGAGCCACTCTGTGTCCGCGATGGCCTCCGGCCAGCCCGGCTGGCTGGCAGCCACCGACAGCGACCTCGGCACGCTGCTCAGCCACCAGGGCCTTGCCGCGTCGATCATCCTGGCCGCCGCCCTGGTCACGATCGCCCTGGGCATCTACCTGCCGTTGCCGGCCGTGCGGGCGGTGCTGATCCTGGCCGTGGCCGTCGCGGCCCTGGTCTGGGTCGCCCAGGGGCTCGGCGGCTTGTTCAGCGGGTCGGGCACCGACCCGGACTCGGGCCTCCTGCTCGTCCTGCTCGCCGCCGCATACTGGCCTGCCCGCCAGCGCACAGCAGCCGGGAGCCCAGTGCCAGGAAGCCCGACGCCGGGGAGCCCGACGTGACTGGCCCCTCCTGGCTCACCGGCGGCACCGCGGTCGTGATGATCGCGACCGCGGTGTACTGCGTCAGCCGCATGATCGCCGCGTGGCGGTGGCGGCGGCCGACCGAGTACGACGTCGACGGCGTGCACGTGCTGATGGGCGTGGGCATGGCCGGGATGCTGGTGCCGCGGCTGAACCCGGCGGCGGGCAGCGGCTGGGACGTCGGCGGGGCGGCGATATTCGGCGCCGCCATGGCCTGGTTCGGCTGGCGGGCCATCCGCGGCTACCGTGACGGCCGGGCCGGGACGTACGCGGCCGCCCATCCCGGGCAGCATCTGCTGGCCAGCGGCGCGATGCTGTACATGTTCCTGGCGGCACCCTCGGTAACGGCGGGCGGCCTGGCCGCGGGCGGAACCGCCATGGCGGCAGCCGGGGCCAGGATCCCTACGTTCGCCCTGCTGCTGGCCGTGGCCCTGTTCGGCTACGTGATCTGGACCACCGACCGGCTCACCTCGCTGGCCCCGGCCGCGGTCACCGTTGCGGCAAGCGGCCAGGCCCCCGGCCCCGCCGCGGTCACCGTTGCGGCAAGCGGCCAGGCCCCCGCCCCGGCCGCGGTTGCCGTTGCGGCAAGCGGCCGGGCCCCGGTCCCGGACGCGCCGGCCATGTCGCTGCGCCTCGCGGCCGGCTGCGAGATCGTGATGGGCGTGGCCATGGGCTACATGCTGATCACGATGCTCTGAGCCGACGGTCAGGATCCGGCGGTCACGGCCCAGCGGGGGTTGGTTCCGAGGAGCTGATCGAGCAGGCTCCGGCCTTCCAGGGTGGCCCACTCCACGTCACGCAGCCGCTCGAGCCTGGCCTGGCCCCACGGGCTGGCCTCGACCAGAGAGACCATCTCGGCCGGGGTGATGCCGTTCGCGTGCGGCAGCGCGCTGACCACCCGGTCGGTGTAGTGGCCGTGGTGGCCGGGCTCGGCGCCGCGGAACCGCCTGGCCAGCCTCCTGGCCTCAGCCTGCACAGCCGGGATCCCGGTGGTCTCGCCCCAGGTTCCCTCGATCAAGACAAGGCGGCCGGTGGGAACCGCCTGCCGCCAGGCAGCCAGCGCCGCTGCCGGGCCGGGCAAGGTCCAGAGCAGGTGCCGCTCCACCACCGCGTCGAACGGGCCGTCGGGCGGGCTGGCCGCGTCGGCCTGCACGATCTCCACGTCCAGGCCCTGCCGCGCGGCCTTGGCCCGCAGCTTCTCGAGCATGCCCGCCGACAAGTCCATCGCGGTGACCTGATAGCCCTGGGCGGCCAGCAGCAGCGAGAGGAAGCCCGTTCCGGCCCCGGCATCCAGGACCCTGGCGGGCGGATCGGGGAGCAGCCGCCGCAGTGTCGCGCTCCAGGCGGCCCGCTCGTGCGGCCGCCGCGGGTGATGCTCTGGCGAGTCGTCGTAGACCGCTGCATCCTCGTCCCAGAACTGCCGGATCTCGTCGGAAACGCTGCCGGTCGTCATCGGCGTTTTCTCCCTTCGACTACTCCGGCGCGGCCGCCGCCGCTGTCGCGTTCGCCGCGTCCCACTTCTGCTCGATCTTGGCGAAGCGCCAGATCGAGAGCGCGACGATCCAGGTCAGGACGAACACGCCGACGATCACGAACCCGGCGGTGTTGATGTTGAAGTTCGCCACCCAGGCCCAGCCGGATCCGCTGAGGTTGCCCTGCTGGGCGAGCAGGCCGAGCACCTCGACCGCGCCGATGAACACCGCGACGAACACCGAAAGGCCGGTGATCGTCAGGTTGTAGTACACCTTGCGGATCGGCCGGGCGAACGCCCAGTCATAGGCGAAGTTCATGAAGCAGCCATCGGCGGTGTCGAACAGGCTCATCCCGGCCGCAAACAGGATCGGCAGCGACAGCACCGCGTAGAACGGCAGCCCGCCGACGACCGCCGTGCCAGCCAGCACCAGCAAGGCCACCTCGGTCGCGGTGTCAAAACCAAGACCAAAGAGGAACCCGACCGGATACATCTTCCACGGGGCGTCAACGTTCCGGTAAAACCGCCCGAGGAAGCGGTTCATCAGGCCGCGCTTGGCTAGCTGTTCCTCAAGCTCACGGTCGTTGTAGGCGCCCGAGCGCATCTCCCGGAACACCTTGATGATGCTGGCCAGGATCACGACGTTCAGCGCGGCGATCAGGAACAGGAACACCCCGGACACCAGCGTGCCGATGATGTTGGTAGTCGTCTGCAGGTGCGAGCTCGAGTTCTTCACCTGGTCGTCCAGGCCGCGGATGCCGAAGTTCAGCAGCACCGCCAGCACGAAGACGACACTGGAATGGCCGAGGGAGAAGAAGAACCCGACCGACAGCGGCCGCTGGCCATCGTTCACCAGCTTGCGGGTGGTGTTGTCGATCGCGGCGATGTGGTCGGCGTCGAAGGCATGCCGCATGCCGAGCGTGTAGGCCAGGATCCCGGTGCCCGCGCCGAAGACCTCGGTCTTGTTGATGTGATAGTGACCGCCCATGGCCGCGGCCAGCATCCCCCAGCCGAGCACGTTCAGGCCGACGATCGTGAAGATCATTCCGCCGGTCCTGGCCCACTCGCGGGGGGTCAGCCCATCGCGGATCTTCGCGATGCGGGCCCGCGGATCGACCATCGGCGAACACCTCCCTGGCTCGGCTCATGATCAGTGTAGAAACTACTGCAACTTATTTGCAATAGCATTCGATTGGCACTGCACTTGCGTCGCATCGGTCGCTCAGGGCGCAGCCGTGATCAGTCCGCACTCGCGCTGCGGGCCGGAGGTTCCGGGGTAACGCCTGGCCGGGGCCGGGGTCACGCCTCGCCAGGGCCCCGGGTTGCGCCTCGCCGGGCCGAGGCTACGCCTCGCGGGCTGGAGGCTTGAGCGTCTCCGGCGCGGACACCACGGCGCGCGGCCGGCTGATGTCAAGGGCCTGGGGATGGGTGCGCCCGTAGCCGATCGCAGCCAGCGCGGCCGCCGTCAGTATCGCACCGCCGAGCAGGTAGGCGGCCGGCACCCCGAATGCCCCGGCTATGGCGCCTGCTACGACCGCCCCCGCGCCCTCGAGCACGATCAGGCTCCCGATCATCGTGCTCGTGACGTGCGCTATCCGCTCGACAGGTATCACGTGAATAAAGGTCGTCTGCGCCGCCACGTTCCAGCCGAAGGACAGGCCGACCAGGAAGTTTCCCGCCACCACGAGCCGGGGGTCCACGCGCATGCCGACGGCGGTGAGCATGAAGGCGACGCCGGTCGCGGCCATCCAGCCGAACTGACCGAGGATTCGCTCGCTCAGCGCGGTCCGGCCGACCACTGTGGCAGAAATGGCCGCGCCTGCCGCCATCGCCGCCAGGGCGACGGGGATCCAGCCACGTTCGGCCTTCAGCGCCGGGGCGGCCAGGGACTGCGGCACGGCCCCGAGTGCCAGCCCGATCCACGCGACGGGCACCAGGAGCGCCAGGGTCCGGTCGCCGAAGATCGTGCGGATTCCCGTCGTCATCGAAGCGCGGTGCGGCGATCGTGACGACGTCGGCAGCCTGAGCCCAGCAAGCAGCGCAGCGGCGATGACGAACGTGACGGCGTCAGCGGCAAGCGACGTTCCGGCGCCGATCGCGATCGCCACCGACGTTCCGACGACGTAGCCGACGACTTCCGACACCTGGTTGGACGTTGAGAGCAGAGCGACGAGTCGCCCGCGGACGGCCCGCGGCACGCCGTCCGCGATGGCGCCGGTCCGCACCGAGCTGAAGGCGGTCCTGATCCCGCCGATGGCGGCCGCCGCGACGAGCACGGACCACAGCCCCGAAACCATGATCGGCAGCGAAACCGCTAGGCCGCCCAAGAGGCTCAGCGCGATCAGGCCACCGCGGCGCGGGATGCGGTCCAGCCAGGGCCCGATGCCCACCGAAACCGCAAACGCCGGAATCGCCTGGATCCCGAAGACGGCGGCCGACCCCAGCGGGTGCCCACCGGAACGGGTGTAGCCGGCCAGCAGAAGGGCGCCCAGTCCGACGAAGTCACCGAAGTACGAGATCGTGGCCGCGGTCCAGATGCGCCACCCGGTGGGATCGGTGAAGACAGCCCCGTAGCGGGCGGTACCGTCATCGCCCACCAGCACACCTCTGCCGTCGTGCCCGTGCCGTGGTGGCTGACGCCGGAGATATAGACGTGTTTGCGGGCAGTGGTAGCGCTTCACGCACCTTCGTCGGGAACACTATACGGAATCGGACCGTGACAGAAAGCGTCATCAGAGTCGCCCGCACAATCTCACGTTACCGAGCGAAGCGTGCAATGGAACCACCGCACGACACCGGAGTGCCAGCCAGCCCGGCGCCCGGGCCGGGCAGGCCGCTGTGATCATGCGCCCGGCGGTAAACGCGGCAACGGGACTCGATGCCGACCTGGCAGCATCAGAGTCCCGTTGCGCTTGCCGTGTGCCGCTGACCGGCGCTTGGCGCGGTCAGCAGGCCCGGCGTGGTCACGAAGCGAGCACGGCCTCGATCTCGAGCTGGAGCGTTACCTTGTCGGACACGACCGCGCCGCCGCCCTCTGCCAAGCCGAACTTGACGTCGAAGTCGCTCCGGTTGATCTCGCCGGTGGCGCTGAACCCGGCCCTGGTGCCGCCGTAGGGGTCCGGGCCGAAGCCGTTGAGCTCCAGCTTCAGTGGCACGTTCTTGGTCACGCCCTTGATCGTGAGCTCGCCGTCAAGCACGTACTCGCCGTCGACGGCCCCGACGCCAGTAGAGCGGTAGGTCATCTTCTGGTTCTTCTCGACCTCGAAGAAGTCGGCCGAGCGGATGTGCTCGTCACGCTGCTCGTTGCCGGTGTTGATCGAGGCCAGCTCGATCTCGGCGGTCACCGAGGAGCTGAGCGGGTCCTCACCGGTGACGAACTGGCCGGAGAACGTGTCGAACTTGCCGCGGACCTTGCTGACCATCATGTGCCGGACCGAGAAGCCAACCTCGGAGTGCACTGGGTCGATGTTCCAGGTACCGGCGACGTAGCCCGGAATGCTCGTCGCCGTGGTGGGGACGGTCATGGTCACTCCCCTTGCTAGTTGGTTGAATGTTCAAGGATTATCACCTCAGGCTGCAGTTGTCAAACGCTCAACCATCTAGCGGGTATGCTGGTAGCATGCGCAGTCAAGAAACGCGGTGGCTTACCGCGGACGAACAGCTGGCCTGGCGGACGTTCCTCACCGCCTGCCACACGCTGTTCGCCACCGTCGAGGGGCAGCTGCTGCGCGATTCGGACATTCCGCACGGGTACTACGAGATCCTAGTCCGGCTGTCCGAGGCGCCGGGCCGGGCGCTGCGGATGACCCAGCTCGCCGAGGCGTCCACGTCGAGCAAGAGTCGGCTCTCGCACGCCGTGGCGCGGCTGGAGGAACGCGGCTGGGTCAAGCGGATGGACTGCGCCACGGACCGGCGCGGGCAGATAGCGCAGCTCACCGACGAGGGCTTCGCCGCGCTGGCCATGGCGGCCCCCGGCCACGCAGAACAGGTCAGGCGCTCTCTCATCGACCGGCTCACCCCCGAGCAGGTGCGGCAGCTGCGAGAGATCAGCGACGCGATCCTCGCGGACGCCGAGCCGCTTCCGGAGGGCTCCGAAGGCTGCGGGGGCTGCGACACCGGCCCGTGAGCTGAGGCCGGCTACTCCGGCTGCGCCCCGGCCTCGAGGTTCGCGGCCATCTGGCCGGCGATCGCGGCCGGGCCGGGACCGGGAACGTCGCGCAGCCCGGTGACCACGCCAGCCTGGTCCAGCGTGCTCCGGTTCTGGCTCAGCTTGTCCTTGGCCTCGACATCCGTGATCGTCACCTCGACTCCCACGATCGCCTTCAGCTGGCCGTTGATGTACTCCGGCGGTGCGTCGGTCACTGCCCACGGCCGCGCGGCCGCCGCCTCGTGGCGCCGGGTAAGCCTGGTTACCAGGTCGCGCAGCCACTCAGCATCCCGGTGGAACGTAACGCTGCCGGTGATATGGACGGCCTGGTAGTTCCAGGTGGGCACCACCCGGCCGTGCCTGGCCTTGCTCTCGTACCAGGACGGCGATACATAGGCCTGCGGCCCGTGCACGATGGCGAGGGCGAGCGAGTCCGGCTGCGCCGTCTGCCACTGCGGGTTGGCCAGCGCGACATGGCCGAGCAGCCGCCCGCAGCGCCCCTCGCGGTCGGGGAAGTCCGGCGGCCGGTCCCAAATCACCGGAAGCAGGGTGGAGACGGGCCTGCTGCCGTCGAACGTCACAAGGTCGGCCGCGGCAGCGGCGTCAACGAACGCGGCGATCGCGGCCAGGTCGGTAACGGCGAAGTGGCGCGGCACATACATGCAACCAGGCTATGTGCCCGCGGACGCGGCTATCCTGGGTCCAATGCGCTGATGGAGACGAGTAGCGCGGGATCACGCGAGTGAAGAGAGCCGCCGGCAGCTGAGAAGGCGGCCTCGCGCCCGGCCGCGAAGACCCTCCTGAGCGCGGGGAGAAACGGCCGTCACAATCCAGCGATGCGCCCAATGCCCCGCCGCCTGGCCCCCGTCAACGGGCCTGAACGAGGCGTCGCCGCCATCTGGCGTCGTGAAGGTGCGGTGGCACCGCGAGTTCCCTTCTCGCCCGCACTCCCAAGGGGTCGTCGAGCACATCCCCGGAGGAGTGCGATGATCTCTCGTGTTCTGGCTGCCGACCTGCCCTCCCACGTTGGCGAGCAGGTCAGAATCGCCGGCTGGCTGCACCGCCGGCGTGAGCTCAAGTCGGTGACGTTCCTGATCGTCAGGGACCGGTCGGGCCTGGCCCAGGTGGTCGTTGCGGCCCCGGGCGAAGCAGGCCCATCCACGGCGGCCGATGGCCTGCCCGAAGAAACGGTCATCGAGGTCGCCGGCCTGGTCACGCCCAACGACCAGGCGCCCGGCGGCGCCGAGCTGACCGGGCCGGTGATCACGCCGCTGTCCGGCCCGGCAGCGGCGCCGCCGTTCGACCTGTACCGGCCCGCGGTCACCGCGGGCCTGCCGACGATACTCGACCACGCGCCGACCACGCTGCGCCACCCGGCGCTGCGCGCCGGGTTCGAGATCGCGGCGGCCAGCGTTGCGGGCTTCCGCGCGGCCCTCGACGGGCTGTGCTTCACCGAGGTGTACACCCCGAAGATCGTCGAGTCGGCCACCGAGTCGGGCGCGAACGTCTTCGGCATCGACTACTTCGGGCATCCCGCCTATCTGGCCCAGTCGCCGCAGTTCTATAAGCAGGCGCTGGTCGGCGTGTTCGAGCGGGTCTTCGAGGTAGGGCCCGCGTTCCGGGCAGAGCCGCACGACACAGCCCGGCACCTCGCCGAGTACACCAGCCTCGACGCCGAACTCGGTTTCATCGCCGACCACCACGACGTCATGGCGGTGCTGCGCGATGTGGTGGCCGGGATGGCGGCCGGGGCTGCCGAGCGCGCCGGAGCCGCGCTGGACCTGCTGGGGCTGGCCACACCTATGGTCCCGGCGCAGATCCCCCAGGTCCACTTTGCCGACGCCCAGCAGCTGATCGCGACGCACGCCGGCCGCGACCCGCGGGGTGAGCCGGACCTCGCGCCCGAGGACGAGCGCTGGCTCGGCGACTGGGCGCTGCGCGAGCACGGATCGGAGTTCCTGTTCGTGACCGGGTACCCCATGGCAAAGCGGCCGTTCTACACCCATCCCGACCCGGCCAGGCCTGGCTTCTCCAACAGCTTCGACCTGCTATTCCGCGGCCTGGAGCTGGTCACCGGCGGGCAGCGACTGCACCGGCACGCGGACTACCTGGCGGCGCTGGCGCAGCGCGGCGAGGACCCCGGGCCCTACGCCGGTTACCTGCAGGTCTTCGAGCACGGGATGCCGCCGCACGGCGGCTTCGCGATCGGCCTGGAGCGCTGGACCGCACGGCTGACCGGCGCGGCCAACGTGCGGCAGGTCACGCTGTTCCCGCGCGACCTGCACCGCCTCAGCCCGTAGCACCATGGAAACGCCGAGCGGGCGCGACCTTCCCGCGCCGCGCCTGGCGTGCGCGGGGGTCTGCAGGAAGAGCTGGGTCAGTAGGCCACGGTGATCCGGCGCCGGAACGCCTCGCCGTCCTCCAGCTCGTCGACGAACGCGATCGCGTAGTCGGGGATGCTGATCCGGCTCTGGCCGTTGTCGCCTACGAGCAGCTGGTCCCCGCCGACCCGGAATTCGCCGGTCCGCTCCCCCGCGCCGATCACCCCCGCCGGGCTGACATAGGTCCAGTCGAGATCGTCGATCTCGCGATACACCTCCTCCAGGGTCCGGGCATGGGCGAGGGCGGTGGGCTTCCAGGCCGGCGGGAACTCGGGCGTGTCAAGAAGCCGCTGGCCGGGTGCTACCTCGAGACTGCCGGCCCCGCCAACCACCACCAGGCGGCGCACCCCGGCCCGGCGCAGCCCCTCCGCGAGGCCCAGGGCGGCGCCGAGCAGGCTGTCCTCGGGATCCTCGCCCTCACCGCCGCGGCGCGGGCCGGTCGCCGACACGACCGCGTCCTTGCCAGCGGCGAGCCGGGCCACCGAGCCCGGATCGCTGGCATCGCCGGTCACGACCTGCACGACCAGACCCTCGATCGGCGCGCCGCTTCTGGTGGCCGCTATCACGGTATGCCCGCGTGCAAGCAGTTCTGCGGTGATTGACCTGCCGATGGCACCCGAAGCGCCGAACACGACAATCTTCATGATTTCACCCCATCCTGCTCCGAGCTCGCTACGCCGGCCACGGTAGGTGCTTCCCGTGACGGACCGGCACAATCTTGATGCGGGCCCGGCGCCGGCGGGTTATCCAGGAATCACAAGAACCTTGCCCACCGCCCCGGCCTCGACCGCGTCGTGCGCCGCGGCGATCTCGTCCAACCGGAACCTGGTGGTCGGCAGCTCGGTCAGCGCCCCATCGGCGAGCGCTGCGGTAATGTCCTTCGCGGCCTGTTCGAGCGCCTCGTGCGGCACCCCGTACAGCAGCACAAACCTGAGCATGACGTTGGCGTTCATGCAGGCCCGGACCGGCATCGCGGGATCGGTCGCTTCGGCGGCGTAGCAGACGATCCGCGCGTCCGGTCGCGCTACTACGGCGAGGTCGAGCTGCAGGTTCGCGCCGAGGGCCACCTCGACCACATGGTCGACGCCTCCCGCGCCCGCAAAGGAGCCGATCCGATCGGCCGCGTCTGGCTCCCGGTAGTTGACGACCAGGTCCGCGCCTGCCTTCGCGGCCAGCTCGGCCTTTTGCGGCCCGCTGACGGTGGTGATCACCCGGGCTCCCGCGTGCTTGGCCAGCTCGATGGCGAAGTGGCCGACGGCACCGGCGCCGCCAGCGACCAAGACCGTCTTCCCTGCGATCGGCCCGTCGGCAAACAGGCACCGGTGCGCGGTCACTGCGGGGACGCCCAGGCTGGCGCCGAGCTCGGCCCTAACACCCTGAGGCAGCGGGACCGCCATCCGCTCCGGGACAACGGCCCACTCGGCGGCGGTCCCCCACGGGCGCCCGGCCGCGGCCATCCACAGCCACACTCGCTGGCCGATGCGGGCCGGATCCACGCCCTCGCCGACCGCGTCGATCACTCCCGCACCGTCGTGGTGCGGGATCTGGAAGCCGTCGATCGGCCGCGGGGTCGCACCGCTGCGGGACTTCCAGTCGGTCGGATTAATACCGGAAAACTCGACTTTGACCCGGACCTCTCCAGGCCCGGGCTCCGGCCGCGCTACGTCCTCGACCCGCAGTACCTCGCGGGCTGCCCCGTGACTGTCATAGAGCGCGGCTTTCATCGCGGCAACACCTCCAGGCTCATCGACTCGCGCGCCACCGCGATTGTCTCACCCGCGCGGCACAGCCCATGGAGCAGTCGACGGCCCGTGGGCAACCATCGGGGTGATGTCGACGCCCAGCAGCCCGCTAGGAAGTGTCCTGTTCATCCCAGTTGTCCGGAAGGACGTAGACCTTGCTCCACCCCGTGCTCTTGGCTTGGACGAGCGCCGAATCCGCCGCGCCGATGAGTTCGGCGAGCGCGCGCCGAGACTCGTTCAGGAACGCCACCCCGATGGAGACGGTCAGCCGGAACACGAACCCTTCCTGGCTGCCGGACTCGATCGCGATGGGCTCGGCAGCTATGTGGTCACGCAGCCGCTCGGTGATCCGGACGGCTTCATCCCGGCCGGTTCGCGGCAACAGAATCGCGAACTCTTCTGTACCGAAGCGACCGATCAGATCCTGACCCGGCAGCTGCTCCCTCAGCATGCCCGCTATATCGCGAATAAGCTGATCTCGCACTGATTGACCAGCCATATCGTAAACATCAGTAAAATGATCGATATAGACCATGGCCAGGGCGAGAGGCTTTCCATGGCGCAATGCCCGGAAGAACTCCGCTTCGGCTTCGCGCTGCCAGGTACCCGCGTTGAGCAATCCCGTCTTGGCATCGATGCGAGCATGGGACACCAACTGCGCTCGCATAATCGAGCGCTTGCAGAGCACGACGGACGGCAGGGCCAGAGCCATGAGAATGGGGTTAATTCGCACGACGAGCGTGAGCGATACAGCCAAGCTGAGCGCCAGCAAGTCAGAGGTGATCGATTCGCGGCTTCCGACCAAGTCACGGATACGTGAAGCGGGGTCAGACAACTTGATCGCTGCGACTATCAGCCCGTTGTTGATGAACAGGGCGAGCAGGCCGCACAGCGCAACGCCGACAGTCCAGGTGAGGGCGTGCTCGCCGCTCCGCGGGAGAGAACCCGCCAGCGACTCCGGGACCGCATGGAACGCCACTGAGCCCACGCCATAGGCCAGCCCGAGCGTCGCAGCACTAAACACTCGCCGGTAGGGGACGAGCCCTGGCAATCGCAGAAGCTTGTAAGCGGTCAGCGGAATCGGGGCTATAAACGCGAACACCGGTGGTAGAGCAACCGCTATGGCGAGCAGCCAGACGGACTGCAGGTCCCTGACGACCTCGCCGTGTGTCTCCTTCACAGAGCGTGTTGATTCGATCGCGATGACGCCGCAGGCGAGCAGTGCCGTGCCCAGAAACACGTCCGAGGCGGCCCACGGGGTGTTGGCCAGAGCCAGACCGATCGCAATCAGGGCAAGTACGTCAACACCGAGGACATACCCACGCAGTGGTGATCGGATGGTCCAAACTTGCCACGTGCGGATAGTAGGCACCGCACGCTTCAATCCGCCCGATACTTGACTAAGCAGGCGGAGCGCAGGCATAACTCCCCCAGCCTGGATTGGAGGTTGAGCGACAACTTTCAGCGCGTTACGGGCGGTAAGTAATAGATGTCACATCGTCACAGAGAGCTAGCCCGCTGTCAAGGTGGCTCGCTCTGTGCCGCATGTCACGATCCGCCCGGAACAGCACAACGGGCACGGGTTAGTGGGCCATGCGTGACGACCTGGGACTGATCATCACGCCCTACGCCCCACCCCATCACGAGACGAAAGGAGCAGCAAGACGTGCGCAACGACTGGGGCTGACGACCGGACCCCCGCAACCGCACCCGTCCACCACAGATGAAGGAGCGCACCCATGCGGCGCAACGACTGGGGCTGACCACCCAGCACTCCACCAACCCGCCACCGACCACAGGAAGGAGCAGCACGAGATGCGGCGCAACGACTGGGGCTAACCACCGCCCGCGACAGCACCGACCACCACAGATGAAAGGAGCGCACCCATGCGGCGCAACGACTGGGGCTGACCACCCAGCACTCCACCAACCCGCCACCGACCACAGGAAGGAACAGCACGACATGCGGCGCAACGACTGGGGCTAACCACCGCCCGCGACAGCACCGACCACCACAGATGAAAGGAGCGCACCCATGGGCGCAACGACTGGGGCTGACCGCCCGCGACAGCACCGACCACCACAGATGAAAGGAGCGCACCCATGCGGCGCAACGACTGGGGCTGACCACCCAGCACTCCACCAACCCGCCACCGACCACAGGAAGGAACAGCACGACATGCGGCGCAACGACTGGGGCTAACCACCGCCCGCGACAGCACCGACCACCACAGATGAAAGGAGCGCACCCATGCGGCGCAACGACTGGGGCTGACCACCACCCCCGGCAGGAGCTCACCAGCAAACACAGGAAGGAAGAGCACGACATGCGGCGCAACGACTGGGGCTAACCACCGCCCGCGACAGCACCACGGCCTACCACGGACGAAAAGGAGCAGCACAACATGCGGCGCAACGACTGGGGTTGAGTGACCCGTGTACGGATTGACAATGAGTTTCACCGGCTAGCCCGATGCTGGCCTGGTTACGGACTGTAGCTGTCGCCTGGGCGGCGGCCAAGGTCGCGCTTGGGCCGCCGCTAACGGCGATAACGGCGATAACGGCGGCGGGAACGACCCCGCTAGCGACGATCCCGCCCGCGAGTGCGGTCCAACGACCCCGTAATTCCCGCCTGCCTCGGCCGGCCAGGCCCGAGGCCTGGCCTAGGCAGGCTGCGGGGCATCCTGCGGTCGCGATCCCATGTGCACGGGAAGTGGCCGAAACATTACGCAACGCAAAGCAAGTAGCTCTGCGGCGCCGGTTGATGCGGGCTAGTCTGATTGCCGCCACGTGCACCCGTGTGCAGAGGTCATACGGGTTGGCACGCGGCGGCTGCCCGCCGGGGGTAACGGGCAGCTCGGCCAGTCGGCGACCGGTCGGCGCAGGATGCGAGTGCCCTCGCCGAACCGTTGGCGTTCAGCGTTGCCTCAGCATCCTCCCAGCCAGCACCCCTGGCTCTTATGGCGTCCGGTCGCCACAATCGGCTAAAGGCATGGCAAAATGCCTCGCGCACCCGAGCGCGGTGACCGACCTGCGGATGGAGGGACTGGATGCGTCGAGGCGCCGGGCGGCGGCGAGTCGCTGTGCGGCCAGGGGGCGTCTGGACCATGCGGCGGACGGCGTGGTTCGCGGGCACCGTCCTGGCCGCGCTCGGGGCGTACGTGCTGACACCGCTCCCCCAGGCCGCGGGCGAGGCGGCTGCCAAACGAGGCATCCCGTTCAGCGGTACGGCCGCAGTCGGTGCGCTGTTCAACCGGAAGGCCAACGGCAAGCTCGGGTCGCATTTCTGCACGGCGAGCGTGGTCAAGAGCCCTGGTGAGAACCTGCTGATCACCGCCGCGCACTGCATGGCCGGGCGGTCTCTTGGCCCGACGACCGGCGTCGTGTTCGCACCCGGTTATCACGATGGCAAGTTCCCGCACGGTAAGTGGACCATCACCGCGACGTACGTCAACAGCGCGTGGGAGCTGCACCACAATCCAAACGATGACGTCGCATTCCTCGTCGCCGGGCGCCTGGGCACGCATATTCAGCGGCACACCGGTGCCGAGATCTTGAAGATCGACAGGCCGCCGCAGGTCGTGGACGTGATCGGCTATCCGGATGGCACGAACGAGCCAATCACCTGCACGGCCCGTGCGCGCAGCTTCGACCATGGGCACCAGATGGTCTTCGACTGCGACAACTACACCGACGGCACCAGCGGCGGTCCGTTCCTGGCTCACGTGAACCCGAAGACCGGCGACGGCTGGGTCATCGGGGTTATCGGCGGTTACCAGGAGGGCGGAGACACCCCCAACATCTCGTACTCGCCGAGGTTCTTCTCCGCGATCAAGGACTTGTACGAGACCGCGGTGGCAAGCTCAGGCTGACGATCCTGGAGCCGGAACGATACGGTCCAGGTCGGTGAGCTCCTCAGCAGACGGTAGCCAGGTTGCGGCCTCGGCATTCGCCTTGACCTGGTCGGCAGACGTCGCTCCGGCGATCACTGACGAGCAGCCCGGCTGGGCGGCCAGGCCGCCGATGGCCACGTCCAGAATGGTCAGGCTGTGCTCGTTTGCCCAGCCGATCAGCGCCTCGACCTTGTCCAGCTTTTGGTCGGTGATGTAATCGCGCCTGCCGGCCAGCCTGCTGCCCTCGGGCGGCTGCTGGCCGCGCCGGACCTTTCCGGTGAGCAGCCCGTTGGCGAGTGGGAAGTATGGCAGCACGCCAAGGCCGTAATGGACGGCTGCGGGCACGACCTCTGCCTCGCTCCCGCGCTCAAGCAATGACCAGTGATTCTGCGCGGAAATGAATGCCGCTGTGCCGAGTTCCCGCGCGGCGCTGGCCGCCTCGGCAAGCTGCCAGCCGGAGAAGTTCGAATGCCCGATGTAGCGCACCTTGCCCTGGGTTACCAGCTCGCCCAGCGCGGTGAGGGTCTCCTCGATTGGGGTGGTCGGATCGGGGGTGTGGAGCTGGTAGAGGTCGATGTAGTCGGTCCGAAGGCGGCGCAGTGACTGCTCGGCCGCGCGCATGATGTAGCTGCGCCCGCCCTTTGCTCCCGCGGCTGGCCCATAGCCCATGTCAACGCCCCGGCCACCGAACTTGGTGGCCAGCACCACCTGATCGCGACGGCCCGTCAGCACCTCTCCGAGGATCTCCTCCGAGCGCCCTCCACCGCCGTAGCTTTCGGCCGTATCAAGCAGGGTGACTCCCGCCTCGATGGCCGCATCCACGACTGCACGGGTCGCGTCCGTGTCCAGTCTGCGCCCGAAGTTGTTGCAGCCCAATCCGACGACCGATACGACGAGTCCCGAGTTGCCAAGAGACCTGTAGCGCATTCCCCGTGTGCCTCCTGAGCGCGGATTGGATGACCGGCCTGAGATCCTTGATCGTACGCGATAGGCCAGCACGCGACCGCAACCGAGCGTAGAGTCACCGAGCAACGCCCGTCACAGGGATCACAGGCGGCAACGCCCACGGGCGGTCAGCCAGGATGCCAGCGGGAGCGCAGGAGCGGGGCTGCCAGATTCCCTGGAGTGCCCAACTTTTTGGGGTGGCGTGAAATCGCATATGCGATATCATGTGGTAACAGTGCCAAACCGAACACTTCCATGACGCAATTGTCCCGAGAATCAATACGAAAAGGTGCAGCTAGCGAGACCCATAGCGTGCCATGTGCCGCCTCGGGACGGCAGGTGAGTAGGCCCGCAGGGCAATACCCGGAGTGGCCGGGTAGCTAGCAGGAGGGAGCGGAGTTCATGATGGAAGGGGCTGGCGGGCCCACGGTGTTGCGCATCCTGCTCGGCACACAGCTACGGCGCCTGCGTGAAGCACGCGGAATAACCGCACAGGACGCGGCCCGGGCGATCAGGGGCTCCGAGTCCAAGATCAGCCGGATTGAGCTGGGCAGGACGTCGGTTAGAGAAGTGGACATAATCGACCTGCTCACCCTTTACGGGATCACCGACCCGGCAGAACGGGAAGAGCTGCTCACCCTCGCGGGCCAGGCCAATCAGCCCGGCTGGTGGCACCAGTACCAGGACGTCCTGCCCGGCTGGTTCCAGGCATATATAGGACTGGAAGAGTCGGCCGAGTCGATACGCAGTTACGACTCGCAGTTCATCCCCGGCCTGCTGCAGACCGAGGAATACGCCGCCGCGGTGCTCGCGCTCGGCGAATTCTCGCTCGAGGAGGCAGAGCGCCTCGTGTTCCTGCGCAAGGAACGGCAGCGCAGGTTCGCTTCCGGCGGGCTGCGCCTGTGGGCGATTGTCGACGAGGTAGCCCTGCTCCGGCCCATCGGCAGCTCACAGATCATGCGGGAACAGCTTGAGCATCTGTGCGATGTCTGCGACCAGCCAGGCTTCGCCCTGCAGGTAGTTCCCGACTCGGCTGGAGCCTATGCAGCCCCGGGGAGCTTCAGCATCCTGCGCTTCGCAGTTCCTGACCTGCCCGATGTGGTCTACATAGAGCAGCTGACCAGCGCCATGTACCTCGATAAGCCGGTTGACGTGGAGCGGTACGCCGCGGCCATGGACAAGCTGAGCGCGATCAGCGCCCCGCCCGAGGAAACCAAGCAAATCATCCGTGCCCGGCTCGAGGATATGGAGCGATCCCCATGAGCAGCATCCGCAATGGCATGGACGCTAGCACGCTGGCCGGCGTGACTTGGATCAAGAGCCGCCGCAGCGGCCCCACCGGGGGCAACTGCGTAGAGGTGGCTTTCCTCGACGGCGGGGAGATAGCGATGCGGAATTCCAGACACCCCAGCGGGCCCGCACTTATCTTCACAGGATCTGAGTGGGACGCCTTTCTCGGCGGTGCCAGGGACGGCGAGTTCGCCCGACCGGCACTGTCTTGAGCGGGGGCCGCCCTGATCTGGTCGCTTGCTCGCAAGCCCCGGAACAGTGCGTGAACAACAAGCCTCCCGCAGCCCCGCCTTACGGCGGGGGTGCGGGAGGCGGTGGAGCCCCTCCCGTAGCTAGCTCATGGCCACGTCGAACTCGCCGTTCTTGACGCCCGTGACGAACGCCGACCACTCTTCGCGGTCGAACACGTGCGCGGCCTTGCGCACGTTCTTGGAGTCACGGACGGCGACGCTGCCGTCGGCGAGATGCGCCACCTCCACGCAGCCGTCGGAGCTGCAGGCGCGGCTACGTATCCACCGGGCTGCACTCGGATCCTGTGTCATCGGGGTTTCCTTTCGTTGGTCAAACTATTTCCCTGGCGAGCTGGCTGATGAGGTCAGTGGAGTCGGCGGGTGACAAAGCCGCCGCGCGCAACAGGTCAAAGGCCTCGGCCCGGGCACGTACGTCCCGCTCTCTTTCGAGGTAGGCCTGCCCGGCGACACCTTCTGAATATACGACATCCGGGTCAAATCGCTCGGGAAACTCAATGATCGCGAACGGACCGTTGAGGCATGGATGCGGTCCGCTGCAGAACGGCAGCACCTGCAGCGTGACATTCGGCCACAGGCTGGCGTCAGCCAGGTGATTCAGCTGCCCCCGCATAAGCTCCGGCGAACCCATCGTCCGGCGGATCACTGCTTCGTCCAGGATGAGCCACAGCTCTATCGGATCGGCGCGCAGGATCACCTCCTGGCGCTGCATCCGCAGCGCGACGAGGCGTTCAATCTGCTCGGGCGTCTGCCTCCTGCGCACCGTGGTCATGACCACCCGGGCGTACGCCTCGGTCTGCAGCAGGCCGTGGACCACCAGCGACTCATAGGCGCGCAGCGAGGCGGCCTCGGCCTCCAGGCCCACGTAGACGTCGAAGCCGGTGGGCAGAACGTCCTCCCACGCTGCCCACCAGCCCTTACGGTGACCGTCACGGGCCATGTCCACGAGGATCTGGCGTCCACCCGGATCGTGGACGCCGTAAAGATCGAGCATGGCCGACAGGTAGGCGGTCCTGGTAGGGGCCTTGCCCGTCTCGATCCGCGAGAGCGTGGATGTGGCAAGGCCGAGCTTCTCAGCAACCTCCTCCAGCTTTATCGAATGCGCCTCGCGCAGTCGTCTTAACTCGGTGCCAAGCCGACGTCGGCGTACCGTCGGGCCGATTGACGCGGTCATTCGGCCTCCCCTCCTAGAGGGCACGCTCGGCCGTTCCCGACTCCAGACTGGCTGCGGGAACCGCCATTGCGGCTGCTGGGCTTGAGCCAATGATAGGGGACAACGGGGCCAGATGGGATCGCAATTGAGATTTCATCCACCATATTTGTTCCACGCACTTGCGTGGCATGCATTCCCATACCATGATGACTCCTAGCGTCCTGAGTCCGCGCCGCCCCGCCCCGGCACGGTCTCGATCGCCAGTTGGCATTCGTCGGCCGGCAAGGGCCGGGGAGGGGACGGATCCAGATGACAGCAGTGGCCGCCAGCGCCAGCGACTGTGCTGAGGACCTGGCGGCGATGGCCAGCGCCGCAGTCATCGGCACCCTGACGATCCCGGCCCGCCCCGAGTTGGTCAGCGCGGCACGGTCATTCGTGACCAAGGCGCTGAGCGAGGATGATCCCGCCGCCGACGTCGCCGTTTTACTTGTGTCCGAGACCGTGACCAATGCTGTGTTGCACAGCAACTCCCGGCGCCCGGGCGGCACGGTCACGATCACCGCGGTCGACATCGGCGGCGGAGTACGGATCGAGGTCGCCGATGAGGGCTCGGAGCAGAGCTCTCCGGAGGTGAAAGGCCACGGCTGCGTGTCCGGCGGGCACGGCCTCTTCCTCGTGCAGACCCTGGCCGACCAGTGGGGGTATGTTCGCGACGACTACGGGACCACCGTGTGGTTCTGGCTCATCCGCGGCCGCGGCTACCCCGCCCTTGGCGACCTGCCCGACGGGCCCTGACGTCACGGCGTGCGGCGGCCACCGCGGGCCTGACGGCCCGCCGAACCGGTGCGCTTCTGCCTCAGCCGCATCGACAGGTGCACCGGGCTGCCCTGGAAGCCGAATTCTTCTCTGAGCCGACGCTCAATGAACCTCCGGTACCCGGCCTGCAGGAAACCGGTGGTGAACAGCACGAAATGCGGCGGGCGGATCCCGGCCTGGGTCGCGAACAGGACCTTGGGCTGCTTGCCGCCGCGAACCGGCGGCGGAGTCGCCGCGACAAGCGCGGAGAGCCAGCCGTTGAGCCGCCCCGTCGGCACCCGCGTCTCCCAGCCGGCCAGGGCGAGTTCGAGCGCCGGGACCAGCCGGTCTACATGCCAGCCGGTCGCCGCCGAGATATTGACCCGCGGTGCCCAGCGCGCGGTGTGCAGCTGCCTGTCGATCTCGCGGTCCAGGAAGTGCCTGCGGTCCTCGTCCACCAGGTCCCACTTGTTGTACGCGATGACCAGGGACCGGCCGGCGTCGATCACCATCGACACGATCCTCAGATCCTGCTCCGCAAGCGGCTCGCTGGCATCCACGAGCACCACGGCCACCTCGGCCCGCTCGAGCGCGCGCTCTGTCCGCATCGCGGCGAAGTAGTCAGCGCCCTGGGTCTGGTGTACCCGCCGCCGGATACCCGCGGTGTCGACGAAGCGCCAGACGGTGCCGCCGAGCTCGATGAGCTCATCGACCGGGTCCCGGGTGGTGCCGGCCTCCGCGTCGACGAGCACCCGCTCCTGCCCGGCGAGCTTGTTCAGCAGGCTCGACTTGCCGACGTTGGGGCGGCCGAGCAAGGCCACCCGCCTGGGGCCGCCGTCCGGGGCGTCGCGCTCCGGCGGCGTGGCTGGCAGCGCGTCGAGGACCACGTCGAGGAGGTCGCCGCTCCCCCGGCCGTGCAGCGCGCTCACCGGAATCGGCTCGCCGAGCCCGAGCGACCAGAGCGATGCAGCCGAAGGCTCACCCGGGGCATCGTCGACCTTGTTGGCGGCCAGCACGACCGGCTTGCGGGACCGGCGCAGCACGGCGGCGACGGCCTCGTCGGCGTCGGTGATGCCGACGACGGCATCCGCGACGAACAGCACTGCGTCGGCTGCGTCTACCGCGAGCCGCGCCTGAGCGGCCACTCGCGCGGCCAGGGCCGCTGATCCCTCGACCGACGGTTCCCAGCCGCCGGTGTCCACCAGCGTGAACGCCCGGCCGCGCCAGGTTGCGTCGTAGGCGACGCGGTCCCTGGTGACTCCGGGGGTGTCGGCGACCACCGCCTGCCTGCTGCCGAGAATCCGGTTCACCAGCGTCGACTTGCCGACGTTCGGCCTGCCGACCACGGCCACGACCGGCGCGGGCGCTTCGGGCGCGGAGGCCTCAGACGGGGAGGCCTCGGGCGCGGGGCTCACGTGGTCCATGCGCCCGCCTTCCGTAGCGGTGGAGTTTGAGGGGGCTGTCCCCCGGGGCTAGCACTATCCGGGGGGGTTTTGGGGGGTCGTCCCCCCGGATCAGCACTATCCGGGGGGGTTTGGGGGGGTCGTCCCCCCGGATCAGCACTGTCGGGGGCGGCCTGGGCCAGTGCGACGATCTCGCGGATGACCTCGTCCAGCCCCAGGGCCGTCGTGTCGATCTCCACGGCATCGGCCGCCTTGGCCATCTGCGGAGCGTCGGACCGGTCCCGCCGCGCCTGCTCGGCCCTGGTTAGCTCGACCGTTGCGGTCGCGTCGGCGGCGAGCTCAGCAGCGCGCCTGCGGGCCCGCACCGTCTCGCTGGCGGTCAGGAACACCTTCACCGGCGCGTCGGGAGCCACGGCCGTCCCGATGTCCCTGCCCTCGGCGACGATCCCCGCCCCGGCGGCAAGGGCATCCGCGATGATTTCCTGCTGCATCGCCACGAGGTGGCGGCGGACCTCCGGTACCGAGGCGACCGCGCTGACCGCGTTCGACACCTCGCGGGTCCGGATGGGCCCCGCCACGTCGGTGCCATCCACGCGGATCGCCGGGGCTTCCGGGTCGGTGCCGACCTCGATCACCGGGCGCCGGGCGCATGCCGCCACCACATCCGGATCCGAGATGTCCGCACCGTGGGCGAGCAGCCACCAGGTGAGCGCCCGGTAGGTCGAGCCGGTGTCCAGGTAGCGGAAGCCAAGCGCGCGTGCGGCCCCGCGTGCCGCGGTTGACTTGCCGGACCCTGCCGGACCGTCTACCGCGATCACAAGGCCGGCATGATCCGAGGGTTCCATGGCGGGGTGCTTGGTCACGAAGGCGATGCTACCGGCGAACCGGCCAGCCGCCGGCCGCGAGCGCCTCGACTAGCCGCGCCGCCGCCTCCGGCCGGACCGCAAGTTCCGCCACGCCGACCGGCAGTCCGGCCGAGTGCTCGATTCCGACGTCCTCGATGTTGACCCCGGCTTCGCCCGCCGCCTGGAACAGCCTGGCCAGCTCACCGGGCTTGTCGCCGATGACCACCTGGACGACCGTATAGGCGGGCGCCGGCCCGCCTTGCTTCCCCGGGATCCTGGCGACCCCGGCGGCGCCGCGTTCCAGCGCTCGGGCCAGATCCTTGACCGACTCCTCGTCACCTTGCGCGATCTTGGCCAGCGCGCCGGATGCCGCTGCGAGATCGGCCGCAACCGCGGCGAGCACCTCGGCGGCGTGCGCGGCGTTGGAGGACAGGATCTGGGTCCACAGCCCGGTGTCCCCCGCCGCGATCCTGGTGACGTCGCGGAGTCCCTGGCCCGCCAGGCCCAGGGCCCCGTCAGGAGCCTTCTCCAGCTGTGCCGCCATGGCCACTGACACCGCGTGCGGTGCGTGCGAGACAAGCGCCGCCCAGCGGTCGTGATCAGCGGGAGACATGAGAACCGGCTGGGCACCACAGCTCCTGGCCAGATCGGCGACCGCTTCGGCGGTCTCCGGGCCGGTCTCCGGCAGTGCGCAGATCACCCACGGCCGGCCGAGGAACAGGTCGGCCCTGGCCGCGGCCGGACCCGACCGCTCACGCCCGGACAGCGGATGGCCTCCGGCGAAGGACGTCAGATCGCAGCCAAGCTCGCGGGCGCGGGCCAGCGGCAGTTCCTTGACGCTTGCGACGTCGGTGTACCAGCGAGCGAGGCCGCGCGCCTGCGCCGCCGCCAGAGCCGGTGCCACCGCCTCCGGCGGCATGGCGAGCACGGCGAGGTCGGCCGGGCCCCCTGGGGGGCCGTCGTCGGGCATCACGGCGCCCGCGCCGATGTCTGCGGCGAGCCGGGCCGCCGCGGGATCGGCGTCCGCCAGCCAGACCTCGGCACCACGGTCGCGCAGGGCCAGTGCCACCGAGGTCCCGATCATGCCGGTGCCGATGACCACGACCTTCGCCGCGGCCGGGGCCGCACCGGCGGCTGATCCGGTCACTGCGCGATGTCCAGCCGCAGCGCGGCCGCGCCGCGCAGGTAGACATGCTGCATCGCCGACCGCGGCGCCTCGGTCTCCACGTGCATCATCAGCCGGACGACCCGCGGCATCGCGCTGGGGACCGCAATCTCACTGCAGCAGAGCAGCGGGACGTCCTGGAACCCCAGCTTGCGCGCGGCCAGCGCCGGAAACTCGGCGTTGAGATCGGTGGTAGCGCTGAATACGACGCTGATCACGTCGGCCGGGGTCAGCTGGTTGCGCGCCATGACTTCGGTCACCAGCTCGGACGTGCCCTCGAGGATGGCCGCGCTCTCGTTGGCGTCCACCTGAACCGCCCCCCGGATCGCCCTGACAGCCACCGGCTCCTCCTTCCCGCCCTCGCCACCCGGCCCGCCCTCGCCGCCCGACCCAACCGTCACGACCGTTGAGCTACCAGGTTATAGACCAACTGCCGCGTATAGGTCGCCGATCTCCCTGGGGGTGAGCCGTCGCGTGGTCCCAGGGCGAAGCGACCCGAGCGCGACCGGGCCGACGTGCGTGCGTACCAGCCGGCTGACCGGATGGCCGGTCTCGGCGAGCATCCGCCGCACGATGTGCTTGCGCCCCTCGTGCAGCGTGATCTCCACCAGCGCCCGGTTACCGGCCCGCTCCAGAACCCGGAACCTGTCGGCGGTCGCCACCCCGTCGGATAGCTCCACCCCGGTGATCAGCTGGCGGCCCAGATCCCTCGGCAGCGGGCCGGCCACGTCGGCAAGGTACGTCTTGAGCACGCCGTAGCGGGGATGCGCGAGCCGGTGCGCGAGCTCCCCGTCATTCATCAGCAGCATGAGGCCTTCGGTGTCGTAGTCGAGCCTGCCGACGTGGAACAGCCGTTCGGTGCGGTCCGGCAGGTAGTCGGCGATCGTGGGACGGCCACGCGCATCAGACATCGTGGTCAGCACCCCGGCGGGCTTGTTCAGCGCGACGTAGACGAGGTCCTCGCGCGCCGGGATCCGCCGCCCGTCCACCCGGATGACCTGGCGCTGCGGGTCGACGCGCGCCCCGTACCTGCGTACTACCTCACCGTCGACCTCGACCCGGCCCTCGCCGATCATCTCCTCGCAGTGCCTGCGGCTGCCGACGCCGGCCGCGGCGAGCACCTTCTGGAGCCGGACACCGCCCGGGACGTCGACCAGCGAGTCGCGGTCCTCGTCAGCCTGGTCGCGACCAGGACGGTCCTGGTCGCGACCGCCGGCGTCGCGGTCCCGCTGGTCACGGTCCCGCTGGTCACGACTCCGCTGGCTCATGACCCGGGTCAGTCTCGTCGTCGATGTTGTCCGGCAGGAACGGGGCCAGCTCCGGCAGCGCATCCAGACTCGGCAGGCCGAGCCGCTCCAGGAAGTACCCGGTCGTCGCGAACAGGATCGCGCCCGTCTCCGGGTCGGTGCCCGCCTCCTCGACCAGCCCGCGCAGCACCAGCGTGCGGATCACGCCGTCGCAGTTGACGCCGCGCACGGCCGATACCCGGGCGCGGCTCACCGGCTGCCGGTAGGCGACCACGGCCAGGGTCTCGAGCGCCGCCTGGGTCAGCCGGACCTCCTGGCCGTCGCTCACGAATCGCTCGACAAGCGGGGCGCACTCCTCGCGGGTGTAGAAGCGCCAGCCGCCGGCTACCTCGCGCAGCTCGAAGCCGCGCTCCTCCGCGGCGTAGGAGTCAGCCAGATCGCGGAGGGCCTCGGAGACCTCTGCCCGCGGCCGCTCGAGCACCTGCGCGATGACGATCTCCGAGACCGGCTCGTCCGCCACGAGCATGATCGCCTCGATGCTGGCGCGGAGCCCGGGGCCGACCTCGGCATCCGGCGGCGAGACCTGCTCCTGCCCGTCCCCCAGTTCCCGGTCCTGGCCATTCCCGGGTCCCCCGCCCTGGCCGTCCCCCAGGGCCTGGTCCTCCGCGTAAACGGGCGCGTCCGGGCCGTCCGCCTGCAACGGCGCGCCGCCTTCGCCCTGGCCTGGGCCGGATCCGTTCTGCATGGGTTATTCGTCGTCTTCCTGATTGATTGCGGTCTCATCGCCGGGCTCGCCGTCCGGAGCCCAGCTCACGTACAGGTCGCCGAGCGGGGCCACCTGGTCGAAGCTGACCCGGCCGTTGCGGTAGAGCTCGAGGATGGCAAGAAAGCGCGCGATGATGTCGTAGGTTCCGACGCAATCCCGGGTGAGCTGCCGGAACGTGGCGCGCCGCAGCTGCACCAGCCGGTCGGACAGCAGGCCGACCTGCTCGCGCACGCTAGTGAGCGGCATGTGCAGGTGCTCGGTGGAGACCACCGGCGGCTGCTTGGGCGCGAGGGCACGGGCGGCGATCGCGGCGAACTCCACCGGCCCCAGCCCGAGCAGCACCTCGGGCAGCAGGTCGACGAAGCGCGGTTCCATCGGCACCCGGCGCGGGAACCTCCGCCCGGCGGCCGCCATCTTGCTCGCCAGCACCGCCGCGACCTCCTTGTAGGCGCGGTACTGCAGCAGCCGGGCGAACAGCAGGTCCCTGGCCTCCAGCAGGGCAAGGTCCTCCTCGTCGTCGACCTCGCCGGCGGGCAGCAGCCGGGCCGCCTTGAGGTCGAGCAGGGTAGCGGCGACGACGAGGAAGTAGCTGACCTGGTCCAGGTCCCAGCCGTCGGCCTTGGCCCGGATGTAGGCGATGAACTCGTCGGTGACCTTGGACAGCGCGATCTCGGTGATATCCAGCTTGTGCTTCGAGATCAGGCCGAGGAGCAGGTCAAACGGGCCCTCGAAGACGTCGAGGTGCACCTCGAACCCGCCGGCCTGCGCTTCGCCCGATTCGCTGGTCATCGTCGCAGTCATTCGGCAACCAAAACTTCCCACCCCGCTGTGTCTTATGTACCAAAGCTAGTGAAGGCGTGCCAGCTATTCCGGGGCCCCTTCGAAAAGCCGCCGGGCCACCAGGCTCCGGTCGCCCTCGGCGTCGAGGTCGGCCAGCAAGATCGCCAGCGCCTCCCGGACGATCCGGCCCCGGTCGACCGTGATGCCGAGCGCGCGCAGCGTGAGCCGGGCGCGCTCCAGGTCGAGCAGTTCGCTGCCGGACAGGTAGACGGTGATCTTCTGAGCGTGCTGCTCTCTGCCGCTGGCCTGGCGCTGGGCTTCGACGGCCGCCCCACGGCCAGACGGGCGGAGAAGCTCGGCAACTCCAGGCAGGCTTACCCGCCGTGTGCGTGTACCGCGAGGTCGGCCTGGCGCCACCGGTCCAGTACCTCCTTCGCCAGCTCCCGGTAGGACGCAGCCCCGTTGGACGTCGGGTCGAAGCGGGTGATCGGCTCCCCGGCCACGGAAGAGTCGGGAAACCGCACGGTCCGGTTGATCACCGTGTGGTACACCTTGTCGCCGAACCCCTTCACAACCCCGGCCAGGACCTCCCTCGTGTGCAGGGTGCGGGAGTCGTACATCGTGGCCAGCAGCCCGTCGAGCACAAGCTTCGGGCTGATCCGGGTCTGCACCTTGTCGATGGTCTCCATCAGCAGGGCCACGCCGCGCAGCGCGAAGTACTCGCATTCCAGCGGCACGATCACCCCGTCCGCGCTGGCCAGTGCGTTCACCGTGAGCAGGCCGAGCGAGGGCTGGCAGTCGATCAGGACGACGTCATAGTCGGGGATGACCGGCTGCAGCACCCGGCCGAGCACGAACTCCCGGCCGACCTCGTGCACCAGCTGCACCTCGGCGCCGGACAGGTCGATGTTGCTCGGCAGCAGGTCCATGCCGTCGACGTTGGTCTTGAACAGCACGTCGCGGGCGCTGATCCCACGCTCCATGAGCAGGTTGTAAACCGTCGCGTCCAGCTCGTGCGGCTGAATACCCAGGCCAACGGAGAGTGCGCCCTGCGGATCGAAGTCGACCAGCAGCACCCGGCGGCCCTGCTCGGCCAAGGCCGCGCCGAGGTTGATCGTAGTAGTGGTCTTCCCGACCCCGCCCTTCTGGTTGCATACCGCAACGACCCGGGCCGGGCCGTGGGTCAGCAGCGGTTCGGGGTCGGGGAATCTTGGTACCGGCCGGCCGGTAGGGCCAAGCACGCCGGGCCTGACCTCCAATGTCTGGGACGCTGCCAAAGCCTACTGCACCTCCCCGGTGGTCGCCCGGCGTAGCGCGATGCACCCGCCGGCAACCCGGACTCAACGCGAGGCTAGGGCCTGGGCATTGCGGCGGCAAGCCGACTCACCGTTCGCGTAGAAATGGTCACCCGAGAGCCCGGGGGTGCGCGCTCGCGTAGACCTCCCTGAGCTTGTCGACGGTCACCAGAGTGTAGACCTGCGTGGTGGTCACCGAGGCGTGTCCGAGCAACTCCTGCACAACCCTGACATCGGCGCCCCCGTCGAGCAGGTGGGTGGCGAACGAATGCCGCAGCGTGTGCGGTGAAACGTCGGCGATTCCCGCCCGCTCCGCCGCGGCGCGCAGCGCACCCCAGGCGCCCTGCCTGGTGAGCCGGCCGCCGCGGGCGTTCAGGAACACCGCCGGGCTGGCCGATGCCCGCCGGGTGGCCGCCGCGAGCGACGGGCGCGCCCTGACCAGGTATTGCTCCAGGGCCTGCCGGGCGTAGCTGCCGACGGGAACGATGCGCTGCTTCTGGCCCTTGCCCGACAGCCGGACCGTGGCAGGGAGGGCCGGCTCGGCGGACGGCGACGGCCGCTCGGCCAGTTCGAGGTCGTCGACGTCAAGCGCGGTCGCTTCCGAGATCCGGGCCCCGGTCGCGTACAGCAACTCGAGCAGCGCGCGGTCGCGCAACGGCCGCGGCCCGTCGCCGGCCCCGGCCGCCGCCAGCAGGCGCTCGACGTCGGCGACCGGTATCGCCCGCGGCAGCCGGCGCGGCGGTGCGGGCGGCCGGACCTGCCGCGCGGGGTCGGCTGGCGCGAGGCCCTCGGCCGCGGCGAACGCGTGCAAGCCGCGCACGACGACGACGGCCCGCCCGGCCGAGCTCGCCGCCAGCGGCTGGTGGCTCTCGTCTCCCTCACGAAGCCCGGCCAGGAACCCGGCAACGTCTTGTGTGGTCACGTCGCCAATGCCGGTCCGGCCTGCCGAACCGAGCACGGCCGCGTAGCGTTCCAGGTCTCTTCGATAGGCCTCTAACGTGTGCCGGGCAAGCCCGCGCTCCACCGTGAGGTGATCAAGGTAGCGCTTGACCGCCTCATCAACGCCTGCCTGCCGGGCGGCTTTCAGCTGAGCGCCTCGCTTGTCGGTATCCACGGCAGCCCGTGCGCCTCGGCGACGCTCTGGTACGTGACCGAGCCCTCGTGGGTGTTCAGTCCCAGCGCGAACGACGGGTCGGCCCGCAGCGCCTCCCGCCAGCCGCGGTTCGCTATCTCGACCGCGTAGGGCAGCGTGACGTTGGTCAGCGCGTACGTCGAGGTGTGCGGCACGGCGCCGGGCATGTTCGCGACGCAGTAGAACAGCGAGTTGTGCACCGGGTACGTCGGGTTGTCGTGCGTGGTCGGGTGGGAGTCCTCGAAGCACCCGCCCTGATCGATCGAGATATCCACGAGCACCGAGCCCGGCTTCATCCGGGACACCAGCTCGTTGGATATCAGCATTCGGCGCCTTGGCCCCGGGAACCAGCACGGCGCCGATGACCAGGTCGGCGTCGATCACCGCGTGCTCGACCTCATAGGCGTTGGACGCCACCGTCTGGATATAACCCTGGTAGATGGCGTCCGCGCTGCGCAGCTTGCCGACGTTCTTGTCCAGGAGCAGCACCTCGGCCTGCATGCCCGAGGCGATCGCCGCTGCGTTCATGCCTGAGACGCCAGCGCCGAGCACCACGACCTTGGCCGCGTAGACGCCGGAGACGCCGCCCATCAGCACACCGCGCCCGCCACCGTCGCGCTGCAGGGTATGAGCGCCCACCTGAGGTGCCATACGCCCCGCGACCTCGGACATCGGGGCCAGCAGCGGCAGCGAGCCGTCTGGCAGCTGGACGGTTTCGTACGCTATCGCCGTTGTGCCCGAGCTGAGCAGCGCGTCGGTGCATTCCCGCGACGCGGCCAGGTGCAGGTAGGTGAACAGGACCTGGCCCTTGCGCATCCGGTGGTATTCCTCGGCGATCGGCTCCTTGACCTTGAGGATCAGCTCTCCGGCCTGCCACACCTCATCGGCATCCGGCAGGATCGTAGCCCCGGCGGAGACGAAGTCGTCGTCCGGGATCAGTGACCCGGCTCCGGCGTCCTTCTGGACAAAGACCTCATGGCCGCTGCGGGCTAGTTCGTGCACGCCGGCCGGCGTGATCGCCACCCGGTACTCATGGTTCTTGAGTTCCTTGGGGATGCCGACCTTCATGACAACCAGTCCTTCCTGGTCACGATGTCCCGCCCGGCTCCATTGCCGGGCAGGTCCACGGGGCGCGCATGCGGACGCCAGTCAGTGCTCCGGGGCATCCGCCCCCCGCAGCGTGCCGAAACCGTCCCGACGCGCCGCATACGCGGCCAAGATACCCAGTGCGGTGACGCCATTATGCAGGTCACCAGCGAGAATGCCGACAACGGCCTCATCCAGCGGCACCCAGGCGACCTCCAGGTGGGCCTCCTCGTGCTCGGGCACGTACGACCGCTCGGACTCGGGAACCAGGGCCACGCCGCGGGCGAGGAAGATCCGGATCCGCTCCGTGCTGATGCCCGGCGACGAGTAGGAGTCGGTGAGCACCCACCACTGCGCCGCCCGGTACCCGGCCTCCTCGAGCAGCTCCCGTTCCGCGGTCGCGCGCAGCGGCTCACCAGCGACGTCGCGCAGGCCGGCCGGAATTTCCCACAGCAGCCGCCCGACCGGGTGCCGGTACTGGCGGATCATCAGTACCTGCTCATCGGTGTCCAGCGCGAGCACGGCCACCGCGCCCGGGTGCTCCAGGACATCCCGGCCCACGACCTCGCCGTCGGGCATGCGCACCATGTCCTTGCGGAGCCGCACCATGGCGCCGCGGGCCAGCTCCGCCGACTCGGTCACCGGCCAGGGCCCGGGGGCCAGATCCCGGATATCCGGCTTCACCAGCTCGTCCGGACTGTCCAGGTCGTCCGTTGCACCGCTCACGTCCGTCACTCCTGCACCAAGGGTGCGCTCTTGTCGCGCCTGGCCATCATCTCGCAGCGCCTCAGCGCCGCAACACTGGTCACGCGCTGGCGGCGGCCCGCTGGCCTGCTGCGGTCAGCGGATCGGCACTCGGCACGGCCCGTGAACGCTCGAGCGCGGCGGCCACGAGCCCGCTGAACAGCGGGTGCGGCCGGGTTGGCCGGGACAGGAACTCCGGATGCGCCTGGGTGGCCACGAAGAACGGGTGGGTGCTGCGCGGCAACTCGACGAACTCGACGAGCAGGCCGTCCGGCGAGAGGCCGGAGCAGACGAGCCCGGCCTCCTCCAGCGTCTCGCGGTAGGCGTTGTTGACCTCGTACCGGTGCCGGTGCCGCTCCTCGACGACCTCCGCGCCGTACAGCTCGCGGACCAGGCTGCCCTCGGCGAGCACCGCCGGATACAGGCCGAGCCGCATCGTGCCGCCCATGTCCCGGTCCCCGGCCACGACGTCTTCCTGGCCGGCCATCGTGGCGATCACCGGGTACGGCGAGTCAGGATCGAACTCCGCGCTGTTCGCACCCTCGAGGCCGGCCAGATCCCGGCCGACCTCGATCGCCATGCACTGCAGGCCGAGGCAGAGCCCGAGCAGCGGGATGCCGTTCTCCCTGGCGTACCGCACGGCCCCGATCTTGCCCTCGATGCCGCGGACGCCGAACCCGCCCGGCACCAGCACCCCATCCACGCCGTCGAGCTGGCGCTCCGCGCCCTCCGGGGTCTCGCAGTCGTCGCTGGTCACCCATTTGATGTTGACCCTGGCGTCGTTGCCGAACCCGCCGGCCCGCAGCGCCTCGGCAGGTGACAGGTAGGCGTCGGGCAGGTCCACGTACTTGCCAACCAGCGCGATCGTGACGCTGCGGGCCGGGCGGTGCACCCGGCGCAGCAACTCGTCCCAGTCGCTCCAGTCCACGTCGCGGAACGGCAGCCCGAGCCGGCGCACGACGTAGGCATCCAGGCCCTCGGAATGCAGCACCTTGGGGATGTCGTAGATGGACAGCGCGTCGGCGGCGGAGACCACCGCCTCCTCGTCCACGTCGCACATGAGGCTGATCTTGCGCTTCAGCCCCCCGTTGATCGGCCGGTCGGAGCGGCACACGATCGCGTCGGGCTGGATGCCGATGCTGCGCAGCGCGGCGACCGAGTGCTGGGTCGGCTTGGTCTTCAGCTCGCCGGACGGCCCGATGTAGGGCAGCAGCGAGACGTGCAGGAAGAAACAGCGGTCCCGGCCGATCTCATGCCGGATCTGGCGGATCGCCTCGAGGAACGGCTGCGACTCGATGTCACCTACCGTGCCGCCGACCTCGGTGATCACGACATCGACGTCCGGGCCGCCCATGTCCATGATCCGCGACTTGATCTCGTTGGTGATGTGCGGAATCACCTGGACGGTGTCGCCCAGGTAGTCGCCATGCCGTTCCTTGGCGATCACGCTGGAGTAGATCTGCCCGGTGGTGACGTTCGCCGAGCCGGGCAGCCGGGTGTCAAGAAACCGCTCGTAGTGCCCTACGTCCAGGTCGGTCTCGGTGCCGTCGTCGGTGACGAACACCTCACCGTGCTGGAACGGGTTCATGGTGCCCGGGTCGACGTTGAGATAGGGATCGAGTTTCTGCATATTCACCCGGAGCCCGCGCAGCTTCAGCAGGCGGCCAAGGCTGGAGGCGGTGAGGCCCTTGCCCAGACTGGATGCTACGCCCCCGGTAACGAAGAGATGCCTGGTAGAAACGGGCCGTGAGGAATGCGATGGCGTCGCCAAGATGAGGCTCCCGTGGTCTTCGCCCAGCGGTAAATCCGCCGGTCCACGGGGTCTCAGGATATCAGCCCAGCCGCGCCGCTTCGGTCAGCAACGCCGAAGACTCCCCGCCCGCACCGCTGCTGACCTGGGATAAAACATCCGATAGCGGTCACCGGCGCGCGGCGGGTCGGGTGCGCGGGGCCGGTCACACGGACGAGGCGGCCTGCGACTGGTCGCGCGAGCGCTGAGCCGGCACTTCGCCGGGTCTGAGCTGCGGCTGGTCGCCGGCCTCGCCGAAGCGCGCCAGGGCCACCGCGCTGGCGACCGCGACCACGAACCCGGCCACCGCCAGCCCGGACAGGCCGCGGCGGGTGGTGTCACCGAGGAACAGGACGCCGACGATCGCGGGCGGCACGGTCTCGGCCAGAACGACGGCCGCCGTGGCCACGGTCACGCTGCCGCCTTCCAGCGCCGAGGCGTACATCAGGAACGACACGATCCCGGCCGCCGCCAGGGTGTAGGTGGCCGGGCTGCGCACCAGCTGGGCCGGGGAGAAGCCGGGCAGGATCCGGGCCGCGACCGCGAGCACCGCGTACCCGAGCCCCGCGATGGCGCCGAGCGCGGGAGTGCGGGCCCAGCCGGTCAGCCTGGCCGCGGCAATCCCGCCCAGCCCCACGCCGACCACCGCCACCATCAGGCCGATCTGGAACGCCGCGCCCACCGTTGCCGCGCCCTCGGCTCCGGCCGAGGAACCGAGCAGGCCCACGCCGACGACCACCCCGCTGACCGCCAGCCACTCCCGCCAGCCGAGCCGGACCTTTATCAGCCATGCCGCGAACACAGCGGTGACCGCGAGGTTGGACGCGATCACGGCCTGCACGGCAAACAGCGGCAGCCGCTGCAGCGCCACGAGCTGGGCAAGGAACCCGATAAAGTCGATGCCGATGCTGGCGATGAAGCGCCACTGGCCGAGCAGCCGAACGATCAGGCCAGGATCGACGCGTGCCGCGGCAGGGTCGCCTTCCCGGATCCTCGCTGGCCGACGGCTCGTCTCGCGGATCGCTACGGCCTGGATGACCGAGGCGATTCCGTAGCAGAAGGCCGACACCAGCGCGGCGACCAGGCTCGCCCACATAGTTCCGACCCTACGCCGGCCTATCAACATGCACACCCGCGTAAAGCGCCGGCCAAGCGCTCAGCTGGCGGGAACCCGCCGGGCCGCGCCCTGGCCGGGGACACCCGGGCCCGGCCGGGTTCAGCCGCGGCTGGCCAGCCGCTCGGTCACGGCCGCGCGCATCCCTTCTGGGCTGGTGAAATGCACCGATCGCAGGCCCAGGGCCGCCGCGGCGGCAACGTTCTCGGTGCGGTCGTCGATGAAGATGACCTCGTCGGGGCTGGCCCCCAGCCTGGCCAGCGCGTCGCTGTAGCATCGCGGATCCGGCTTAGCGAGCTTTAGCTGACAGCTGAAAATTAGCTGACCGAAATGCGCGGCTATGGGCAGCGCGCGGATCGCGTCGGCCAGCTGGTCGGGCGCGTTCGACAGCAGCGCGAGCGGCCGCCCGGCGGCGGCAAGGTCCTCGATCAGCGCCACCGTGCCCGCCTGGAGCCGCAGCCAGGATGCGCAGTCCAGCCGGGCGAGCTCGGCGACCTCGGCCTCCCGGTAGCTTCGGTCAAGGCTGCGGCCGACCTGCCGCCAGTATCCCGTTACATCCAGTTCTGCTAGGTCATAAGCGCGGCGCCATTCCCAGTACACGTCGGAGAAGGCCGGAACGCCGACGCCCGCGACCCCGGCAAGCAGCGCCAGGTCCTGCTGGGTCGGCGGGTGCGAGACCACGCCGCCATAATCGAACATCACCCAGGTCACGCACGCCCTCCCCTGGTCGGCAGCGACAGCCGCCGGCCCTGGGTGACCGGTGGCTACGACACGGCCCCCGAGACCGGCGCGTTCTGCTCCGGGCAGTCGTTGGCCTGATCCGGCCGGCTCGAGATCGGCTGGCAGCTCGACGTGCCGCCTCCGGTGAACGCCGTCCGCCCCGGCGGGCTCACGTTCGCCGCCGTGGCGAGCGCCCGCCAGAACCCCGGTGACTTCGCCGCCCAGCGGGCGGGCCCGACCCCGGTGACGACCTCGCAACCGGTCGCCTCGATGCTAACCGCTGGCAGCTGCCGCCCGTCCGCGGTGAAGCGCAGCAGGTAGGTCGAGCCAATGGTCAGATTCGGGCAGTGGAAGACGCCACGCGGGAGCGACGGCAGCCCGCACAGGGCCCGCGCCGCGGCCCGGGCACGGGCCGGGGTGGCAACGATGACCTGGTTAGGGAAGCCCACCTGCAGTTGCGGTACCCGCATTACGTGATTGCGCGTGATCACCAGGCCGGTGACCGTCGCGGTGCGCTGGCACAGCGCGGCCTGCGTTGCCGCCGCACTGGGGCTTACCGAGGGTGACGGCGAGGGTGACGACGACGCCTTGGGTGAGGCGGCCGTGGCGGCGCCGGTGGACGACGCCGAGATGCTCCCGCAGCCGGCCAGCACGATCGCCGCGATAGCGGCCGCGCACAGCCACACACGAGCCCAGCCGGGCCTACGGCCGCCGGTCCAGGCTGCCCTGCTCGCCACCGCCTTGCGGCTGGTGGCTTCTGGTCGATCCATGCCCCTTGGACGGGTCTGCCCGTGCCGCCGGTTCCACCTGGCGTCAAGCGGTGTGGTGCGATTCGCCCGGCACGCACGGTTTGACCGGGAAATTTCCGCCCCGCTCACACCCGGCGCTCATACTCCGGCGGCCTGCATGCCGCGCAGTTCGCGCTTCAGTTCCCTGATCTCGTCGCGGAGCCGCGCGGCGATCTCGAACTGCAGCTCGGCCGCTGCCGTGTGCATCTGCTCGGTCAGCTCGCTGATCAGGCCGATCAGGTCCTCGCGTGCTGGGCCACCCTCGCCGGACTCGCCGCGCCGTTCCCCGGCAGCGGCCGCCGCTGCCGCCCGCGCGCGCGATGACAGCCCGGGCACCGGTGCCTTGCCCCGGCTCTGCTGCCGTCCGGAACCGCCGAGGAGCTGCGCGGTGTCCGCGTCCTCCCTGGCGAGCTGGTCCAGGATGTCCGCGATCCGCTTGCGCAGCGGCTGCGGGTCGATCCCGCGCTCGGTGTTGTAGGCCACCTGCTTGGCCCGGCGCCGGTCGGTCTCGTCGATCGCCCGCTGCATCGACGGGGTCACCTTGTCGGCGTACATGTGCACCTGGCCGGAGACGTTGCGGGCCGCGCGGCCGATCGTCTGGATCAGCGACGTGCCGGACCGCAGGAAACCCTCCTTGTCCGCGTCCAGGATCGCCACCAGCGATACCTCGGGCAGGTCGAGGCCCTCGCGGAGCAGGTTGATCCCCACCAGCACGTCGTACTCGCCGAGCCGCAGCTCGCGCAGCAGCTCCACCCGGCGCAGCGTGTCCACCTCGCTGTGCAGGTACCTGGCCCTGATGCCCAGCTCGAGCAGGTAGTCGGTCAGGTCCTCGGCCATCTTCTTGGTCAGCGTGGTGACCAGGACCCGCTCGAACCGCTCGGCCCGCTCCCTGATCTCGTGCACCAGGTCGTCGATCTGGCCCTTGGTCGGCTTGATGATCACCTGGGGATCGATGAGCCCGGTCGGCCTGATCACCTGCTCGACGACGTCACCCTGCACCCGCTGCAGCTCGTACGGCCCCGGGGTAGCCGACAGGTACACCCTCTGGCCGATCCGGTCGCCGAACTCTTCCCAGGTCAGCGGCCTGTTGTCGATCGCGCTCGGCAGCCGGAACCCGTGCTCAACCAGCACCCTCTTGCGGGACACGTCGCCCTCGTACATGGCCCCGATCTGCGGCACCGTGCTGTGCGACTCGTCGATGACCAGCAGAAAGTCCTCGGGGAAGTAGTCGAGCAGCGTGTTCGGCGGGCTGCCCTGCTCGCGGCCGTCGATATGCCGCGAGTAGTTCTCGATCCCCGAGCAGCTGCCCACCTGGCGCAGCATCTCGACGTCGTAGGTGGTGCGCATCCGAAGCCGCTGCGCCTCGAGCAGCTTGCCGCCCCGCTCCAGTTCTTCGAGCCGCTCGGTGAGCTCGACCTCGATGCCTGCGATCGCGCGCTCCATGCGTTCCGGCCCGGCGACGTAGTGCGTGGCCGGGAAGATGTACAGCTCGTCGTCCTCGCTGATCACCTCGCCGGTCAGCGGGTGCAGCGTCATCAGCCGCTCGATCTCGTCGCCGAACATCTCGATCCGGACGGCCATCTCCTCGTAGACCGGGATCACCTCGATGGTGTCGCCGCGCACCCGGAACGTGCCGCGGGTAAACGACAGGTCGTTGCGGGCGTACTGCATGCCGACGAGCTGGCGCAGCAGCGCGTCCCGGTCGATCGTGCCGCCCTTGCGGAGCTTCAGCATCCGGTCCACGTACTCCTGCGGGGTGCCGAGGCCGTAGATGCAGGAAACCGACGCGACCACGATCGTGTCCCGGCGGGTGAGCAGCGAGTTGGTCGCAGAGTGCCGCAGCCGCTCCACCTCGTCGTTGATCGAGGAGTCCTTCTCGATGTAGGTGTCGGTCTGCGGGACGTACGCCTCCGGCTGGTAGTAGTCGTAGTACGAGACGAAGTACTCCACCGCGTTCCTGGGCAGCATCTCGCGCAGCTCGTTGGCGAACTGGGCGGCAAGGGTCTTGTTCGGCAGCATGACCAGGACCGGGCGCTGCAGCTTTTCCGCCAGCCAGGCAACGGTCGCGGTCTTGCCGGTCCCGGTCGCGCCGAGCAGCACGGTGTCCACGTCCCCGGACCGGATCCGCTGCTCCATCTCCGCGATGGCCTGCGGCTGGTCCCCGGCGGGCACCATGTCGGTAACCACCTCGAATGGCGCAACGCGCCGCTGCAGGTCGGTTACTGGACGCATGGCTCCGCCTTCTTCCTGAACGTGACGCCGCCCGGTTGGTCAATCCACTGTAGGCCGGCCCGCCGACATTCTGGCCGGGCCGGGCGACCGGATCAGGGGTGTCGGCGCAGCTTGGTGCGTTATCTAGAGTCAACTCTCAGTCTGTTTCCCGTTGACCGGGGGCGAGGATCTGTCCGGCCTGGAGCAGCGGCGCACTGAGCTGCATGCGGACCTGGCGCTATCGCGATTTCCGGCCTGGGACGTTGTCGGCGTGATGCGGCGGTGCGGCTAGCCGCGTGCGCGTGCGCTGCCCGGCTCATCCCGGGCACGGCCCGCCACATTCTACCAGGTAGGTGGCGGGCTAGACGGTGTCGGCGCACATCAGGCCGGGCCCGGATCTGTAGTAGGTGCCCGGCGAGTTGGCCGTACCGGCAGTCCGGCAGATCGTCGGGGAGATCGTGGAGGTGAGCGAGCCGATCTCGAAGCCCGGCCCTCTTGCCCTGACGCCGAGTGCCCGCCCGGGACCCCCGGCAAAGGGGGGCTCTTCGGTCAGCTCCAGGCGGAGTTCGCGGCCGAGCTCCCCCCCCCCGGCGCTGGCCGCGCGCTCCCTGGGCGCGCCCGTGACCTGGAGGGGGTGGAGCTGGCCTTCCGCACCGCGATGACGAGTATCGGCTGCAGGCTGCTGGAGCAGCTGCTGGGTGCCGACGTCGGCTACCGCGGGGCGGACCGGGTGCCCGCCGGCCATCAGGCGCAGTTCGTCTCCTGCCGGGCCAGACGATCGATACCGTGCTGGGGCCGCTCACGGTGCGCCGGGCCTCTTACCAGTGCGCCGAGTGCGCGCTGCCGTGCCCCCCAAAGACGCCGAGCTGGGGATCGAGAACGCGTCGATGTCTCCCGGGGTGCGGAGATGTCTGCCCGGACTGCCACCCGTGCCGTTCGCCACGCCGCCGCCCTGCTCGCCGACCTGGCCGGCGTCGGCCTCACCGTCACCGTGGAGCGGGCCGCTGAAGCCGACGGTGCCGCAGCCTTCGCGCTGCTCGGCGCCGAGGCTGATGCGATCTGCTCCCGCCAGCTGGTCCCGCTCCCGCCCGCGCCGGGCCCGACATGCTCTACATCGCCGTCGATGGCACCGGCGTTCCGATGGTGCCCGCGCAACCCGGACCGGGCTGGCAAGGCCGGGACGGCCGGGCACGCACCCGCGAGGCCAGATGGCATGCCTGTTCCCCAGACCATCACCGATGACGACGCTTCCCGGTCCGCGACCCCGGCTCCTCTCCTACCTGGCCACCTTCGACCCCGCCAGCCGTTTCGGCCAGCTGGTGGACGCCATCGCCGCCGCGGCAGCGAGCAGATCCGCCAGCTCGTCGTGCTCGGCGACGCGCGGTGTGCATCTGGAACCTCGCCAGCGAGCTGTCCCCGCATGCACCCAAATCGTGGACCTCTCCACGCCCGCGAGCCGTCCACGAGCTGGCGAACCTGGCCGCCCGGCTGCCCGCCGCCCCCGCGACGTCTGGCTCCCCCCCGGCTGGCTGCCCTCGACGCTGGCCACATCCCCGCCCTGCTCGCCGCTGGCCACGGCCTGCGCTTCATCGGCTCGCTGGCCCATGAACGCGACATAGCCCTTGGCTACTTCGAACCAACGCCCCCCGGATGCGCTCCAGCTCTCCGCGCCCTGGGCCTGTTCGTCGGCTCCGGCACTGTCGAAGCAGGCTCTAACTCGTCATCGGCCAGCGCCTCTTGCTACGGGCATGCGCTGGAACATCCCCGGCGCCACCGGCATCGCCACCCTGCGCGCCGGTAGCCGTTACCGCTTGAGTAATCTGGAAGCGGCCGCTCCCAGACCAGGGCTGCTCGTCAGGTAATCGAGACCGCTAGCACACTCAGAACACGCGCCCATTCGCGACCGCGCCGGTCAGCGTGAGCGTGGCAGCAGGTCGTCGGCGCTACTGATAATGAACCCCAGCACGTCCAGCGCAATTCCGCCGGACTCGCCGGCCAGCGCCAGCGCCGCGCTGCCGACCTTCAGGCAGACCTCGCGCCCGGCGTCTTCGGGGCCGTAAGCGGCGTGCAGGTCCCAGTGACACAGCGGCCGGGAACGCATCGCACCGGCCGCGGGCGGCCCGTTCTCCTTGAAGTACAGCCGCGGAGACCGGTAGAAGACGAGAAACGGCGTCTCGCTGCCGTCGAGCGTGTAGGTCTCCGCGGCCTCCTCGTCGATCCTCAGGGCTCCGGCGTACGGCCGGAGCACCTCGGTCACCCGATCTATCGGCAGGTCCCGCTCGCTGTACACGGACGCGATCAGCGCCAGCTTGGCCTGCGGGCTGGAGTACTGGACGGTCCCGCCCAGCCGGTCCGCGAGCCCGGTTACCAGATGGTCCCCGTCGTCCACCACCACCAGCACACCGTTTTGGTGAGCGTGGCCAGCGTCGGGGGCGGTCGTTGTCAGGTATCGCCGTCGTGATCTGACGCCCTCACGGACCGTCGGCGCAGTTCGGACCACAGATCGCCCACCTGGCGGTCCAGTTCGGTCAGCGAGCTGGAGTTGTCAATGACGATGTCGGCGATCGCGAGCCGCCGCTCCCGGCTGGCCTGGGCTGCCATCCGGGCCTCGGCCTGCTCGCGGGTCATGCCACGGCGCCGCACCAGCCGGTCGACCTGGACCCGGGGCGGCACATCAACGACGACAACCAGATCGTAGGCGTCGGTGCGGCCGCTCTCCGCGATCAGCGGCACGTCGTGCACGACGATCGCGCCGGTACCCGCCTCCCGTTCCAGCTCGGCCATGCGGGCGCCCACCCTCGGGTGGACGATCGTGTTCAGCTTGCCGCGAAGCTCGGGGTCCGCGAACACGATCTCGCCCAGCCGCGGCCGGTCCAGTCTCCCGTCCGGCAGCAGTACCTCAGGACCGAACGCCTCGACAACCTCGGCCAGCCCCTCGGTCCCCGGCTCAACGACTTCCCTGGCGATCGCGTCCGCGTCGATCACGACCGCGCCCTGCGCCGCCAGCCGAGCCGACACCTCGCTCTTGCCCGCCCCGATTCCGCCAGTAAGCCCGACCCTCAGCACACCCGCGATCCTAAGCGGCGCACTCAAATCGCGAGCAGGTTCAGCACCGACCGACGCCACAACTGGCGAGTATTAGCTGGCGTCCGGCACAAACCCGGGCGTACGCTGCCGCGGTGTCCTGGATCGCACCTGACGTCGAGCGCTCGGACCACTACCCGCAGCGCCGCAACGAACCTGAGCAGGAGATGCTCCGTGACTGGCTCGACTGGCACCGGGCCACCCTGCTGCGCAAATGCGCGGGCCTGAATGCCAGCCAGTTGGCCACTCGCGCCGTCCCGCCGTCGAACCTGTCGCTGCTCGGCCTGGTCCGGCACATGAGCGACACCGAGCGCGGGTGGATCAGGCAGGCCTACCGGGGTGAACAGGTACCCGACCTGTACTACCGCTCCGATGCTCCGGACGCGGACATCGAGGAGGCCGACCCTGCCGGAGCCGAGCAGGACTTCGAGCGCTACCGGGCCGAGTGCGAAGCCGTTGATGCCGCCCTGAACGGCGCCAACCTAGACGACACATACACGTACGGCGAGAAGACCTTCTCGCTGCGCTGGACCTGGCAGCACCTCGTTGAGGAGTACGCCCGCCACAACGGCCACGCCGACCTGCTCCGCCAAGCCATAGACGGCTCCACCGGCCTCTAAACAGCCCCACGCTGCGAGGGTTCCGGGCCGCACCCGGATTAGCGGAACCAGGTATCATGTCGTGCATGGTACCTGGCGAGGCATCGAAGCTGATGACCCAGATGCGCCGCGGCGCGATCGAGTACTGCGTGCTCGCGCTACTGCGCAGGAAGGAGTGGTACGGCTTCGAACTTGCCCACGCGCTCGCCGAGGCTGACGGCATGGTGACAAGCGAGGGGACGATATATCCGCTATTGAGCCGGCTGCGCCGCGACGGGATGGTGGCCAGCGCCTGGCGCGAGTCCTCCCAGGGACCGCCGCGGCGCTACTACTCGCTCACCAGCAAGGGAATTGCGGCTCTCAACGCGTTCGCCGAGCAGTGGGTCACATTCCGCGACACGGTTGATCGCCTGCTGACGGAGGACGCGACATGAGCGCTACCGACAGCCCGCTTGTGGACAACTACCTGCGGCGGCTGCGCGCCGCGCTGGCGGGTCTGCCTGCCGACAGGCGACAGGAGATCATTGAGGGGATCAGCCAGCACATCGCGGAGGCCCGGCTCCAGCCTGGGCAGGACAACGACGAGGCGATCCGCAGCATCCTCGGCCAGCTAGACGAGTAAGTCCTTATGGGTTTAGTGGTCATAGGCGATCAAGGATCGGGTGACCGGCGCGCCGGTCTGGTTGTTGCGCCAGATGGCGGCGGCCATGGCCAGGATGCGCTGGGCGACGCGGATGGCGACGCCCGCGTAGCTGCGCCCACCGTGGCCTTCGAGGTCAAGCTGGCCTTTGAGGGTGTCGTTGACCGATTCGATCAGCTGGCGGACCTTCTTGAGCATCGGCTCGCCGTAGCGGGCCTGCTCATCGGCGCGGGAGGGGCGCAGCAGTGTGATGGAGTAGCTGGCCAGCAACTGCTCGAAGCCGCGCCCCGCGAAGCCCTTATCAGTGATCAGCAAGATGCCGTCATGCCCGGCCACGACATCCGCCTCGACCTCCAGCATGGCAGCCAGCACCTCCCGTTCACCGAGCTTGGGATCGGCCAGCGCCCACAAGATCGGCATCCCGGCCGGGGTGCACACCAGATACAGCCGCAGTCCCCAAAAGAACCGCGAGTGCGAGGCGCAGTAGCCATCGCCGGCCCAGCCGCCCAGATCCGAACGCTGCACCGTGGAGCGCGACATCCCGCAGGGCACCGGGGTGGAATCAGCGATCCAGCAGCCATCCAGCCAGAAGTCGCTCGACCGGGCGAGCATCCGGATTACCCGCTTGACCAGGCCAAGCCCGGCCCGCAGCCGCTTGTTATAACCCGACTGCTGCGGCAGGTACGGGAACATCCCGGCCAGGTGCTTACGGGCATAACGCAGCCACTGCGCCTCGGAGGTGAAGCCCAGCAGCGCCTGCGCTACCGCCAGGCACACCAGCTCAGAATCGCTCAGCGCCGGCGGCCTGCCCAGCAGCCGCGGCCCGCCCAGCTCGTCGTCGATCTTCACATACAGTGCGGTGATGAGGGTCTCGATGTCGTTGGTCACACACCGGCAACGGGACCCTCACCCTTAACGGCTCACCAGACTTCGGACTTACTCGTCTAGGGGATCCCGATGTGATCGCGGCCGATGCCTTAGACGCTGAGCAAGGCTCCGTCACAGAAGCGGGACCGCCCCCGTCGGTGCGTTATGCCGTCCGGCTGATGTACGGCGGTGCGGCGGTGAGCCTGGCGGCGGCTATCGCGGACATCGCCACAAAGAACGAGGTGCGGGAGGTCATCGCGAGGACCCCAATCAGCAGGAACCTGATCGACACGGCGACGACATCGACCCTCGTCATGGCTGCGGCCGTCAATCTGGCAGCCGTCGTCCTGTGGCTGGTCATGGCCCGCTGGAGCGCAAAGGGCAGCATCACAGCACGGACCCTCGCGTGCGTGCTCTTCGGCCTTCGCACGGTGGCCGCGCTCATCGGGCCCGGGGAACTGTCCGCGGTCGGCCCGTGGCCGGCGGCCGTGCGAGTGCTGACAGTTCTCGGGTGGCTGGTTGGCCTCGGCGCGATCGTTCTCCTATGGCGGAGAAGATCGACCGCCTTCATCGAGGCCAGGTTCCGACGATCCGCAGCCGCAACATCACCTCGGAGCTGAGATGAGCCTCATAACGTTCGTCGTCGAGAGCGTGCTGCTGTTCGGGACGATCGGCGTGTCACTCTACGGCGCAGCCACCTTGCCGCCCACCGCACAGTGGCCGCTCCACCTGGGCCCAGCCGGTTACGGCAACTGGGTGCCCAGAAACGTCGGCCTGCTGATGGGACCGGGCATCGCCACCGTGATCTTCGTGATTCTGGTCGTCACAGCCCATAGCCAGACAGGCGGCACGTCGGGCCTCCCCACCGGCCTAACCATCGCCTTAGCCCTCATGCTCGCCAACCAGATCGGCGCACTAAGAGCCGCCCTAACCCGCTCCGGCAGAACCTAACCAGCCGCCCCACTCGCCGTCTGCAGCGGAGTCGGCATAGCCGTACCGGAGGCGTAACCGTTACCTCCGCCGACCGGTGACGAGGCCGTCCCGGGCCGACGGAGGCCGACAGGTGACTACGAATGCCAGCCGGCGGTACGGCTATGCCGACGGAGCGCCCTTAGTTCTGCCCGCCAGACAGCTTGTCCCGCAGCGCAGCCAGCGCCTCATCCGAGGCAAGCGTGCCGGTGGCCTCTGCCTCCGGCTCGGCCTGCGGCCTGGCAGCATGGTCGCCGCCGCCGCCATCGCCGTTGCTTCCCTCGGACTCGGACCGCCGGGCCTCGGCGACCTGCGCCTGGTGCGCCTCGTACCTCGACCGGGCCTCGGCGTACTGCAGCTCCCACTCCTCGCGCTGCTTCTCGTACCCCTCGAGCCATTCCTGCGACTCGGAGTCGAAGCCCTCGGGATAGACGTAGTTGCCCTGGTCGTCGTAGGTGGCAGGCATGCCGTACAGGGTCGGGTCGAAGTCCTCGCCGATCGCCTCGCCGATCGTGCCCTCGTTCGCCTGCTTCAGCGACAGGCTGATCCGGCGCCGGTCCAGGTCGATGTCGATGATCTTGACAAAGATCTCGTCGCCGACTTGCACGACCTGCTCGGGGATCTCCACGTGCCGGTCCGCGAGCTCGGAGATGTGCACCAGGCCCTCGATGCCCTCTTCGACCCGGACAAACGAGCCGAACGGCACCAGCTTGGTGACCCGGCCCGGCACGACCTGGCCGATCTGGTGGGTCCTGGCGAACTGCTGCCAGGGGTCCTCCTGCGTGGACTTCAGCGACAGCGAGACCCGCTCCCGGTCCATGTCCACGTCGAGCACCTCGACGGTGACCTCCTGGCCCACCTCGACGACCTCGCCCGGATGGTCGATGTGCTTCCAGGACAGCTCGGACACGTGCACCAGGCCGTCCACGCCGCCCAGGTCGACGAACGCACCGAAGTTGACGATCGAGGACACCACACCCTTGCGGATCTGGCCCTTCTGCAGCGTGTTCAGGAAGTTCTGGCGGACCTCGGACTGGGTCTGCTCCAGCCAGGCGCGGCGGGACAGGACCACGTTGTTGCGGTTCTTGTCCAGCTCGATGATCTTCGCCTCGATCTCCCTGCCGACATACGGCTGGAGATCACGGACCCGCCGCATCTCCACCAGGGAGGCCGGCAGGAACCCGCGCAGGCCGATGTCAAGGATCAGGCCGCCCTTGACGACCTCGATGACGGTCCCGGTGACGACGCCGTCCTCTTCCTTGATCTTCTCGATCGTGCCCCAGGCGCGCTCGTACTGGGCGCGCTTCTTGGACAGGATCAGGCGGCCTTCCTTGTCCTCCTTCTGCAGGACCAGGGCTTCGATGTGCTCGCCGCTCTTGACTACATCGTGCGGGTCGACATCGTGCTTGATCGACAGTTCGCGGGACGGGATTACGCCCTCGGTCTTGTAGCCGATGTCCAGCAGGACCTCGTCTCGGTCGACCTTGACGACGGTGCCCTCGACAATGTCGCCGTCGTTGAAGTACTTGATGGTCTCATCGATCGCGGCGAGGAAGGCCTCCTCGGAACCGATGTCGTTGACCGCTACCTTGGGGGGCGAGGTGGCCTCGGTGCTGCTGGTGGTCATGTGTAGGTGGACTCCGGATACGGACAGGGATGTTGCGGACGTGCGCCATGCACAAGTGAATCCGCCATGGGCGGCCAGGAGATTCTGACTTGCCTGGCCAGTGAGACTGGCCGCGGCCTGCCGTAACGGCGCCCGCGGGCTGCCTGACCATGACGGACTGCAAGAAACACAGCGCAGCGATCAGGATATGAGAGCCCGACCCCCACGGTCAATCTAGGTGTGCCATCCGGACGTCCGCGGCGGCCAATCCGGCCTGCGGTTAAAGCCACGGAAAAGTCCGCAGCTTGCCAGTTGCCCAGGCCAGGCGGCCTTTCAGTGCGCGGCGTCGGCCCAGCTGCGGCCGGTGCCCATGGAAACTTCGAGCGGGACCGTGAGCTCGAAAGCGTCGCACATCTCGGTGTGCACGAGCTCCGTGAGCCGGTCAAGCTCGCCGGGGGCCGCCTCGAACAGCAGCTCGTCATGCACCTGGAGCAGCATCCGGGACCGCAGCCCCTGCTCGCGGATCTGGCTGTGCACCCGGAGCATGGCCACCTTGATGATGTCGGCGGCCGAGCCCTGGATCGGCGCGTTGAGCGCCATCCGTTCCGCCATCTCGCGGCGCTGCCGGTTGTCGGACACCAGGTCCGGCAGGTAGCGACGGCGGCCGAGGATCGTCTCGGTGTAGCCCTCCCTGCGGGCCTGCGCGACGATGCCTCCCAGGTAGTCTCTGATGCCGCCGAACTGCTTGAAGTAGTCGTCCATGAACGCGCTGGCCTCGTCCCGCGACACCCGCAGCTGCTGCGAGAGCCCGTAGGAGGACAGGCCGTACGCCAGCCCGTAGTTCATCGCCTTGATCTTGCTGCGCAGCTCGACCGTGACGTCTTCGGCGGGCACCCCGAACACCCGGGACGCGGTCTCCGCGTGGAAGTCGTGGCCCGACATGAACGCGTCAGCCAGCGCCTTGTCCCCGGACAGGTGCGCCATGATCCGCAGTTCGATCTGGCTGTAGTCGGCCGTCAGCAGGGTCTCGTAGCCGCCCCCTACGATGAACGCCTGCCGGGTCCGGCGACCCTCCTCGGTCCGGATCGGGATGTTCTGCAGGTTCGGGTCGGTCGACGAGAGCCGGCCGGTGGCGGCGATCGTCTGGTTGTACGTGGTGTGGATCCGGCCGTCCACGCCCGCCATCGGGATCAGCGAGTCCACGATGCTCTTCAGCCTGGCGACGTCGCGATGCCGCAGCAGGTGCGCCAGGATGGGGTGCTCCGTCTGCGCAAGCAGGCTGGTGAGCGCCTCGGAGTCGGTGGTGTAGCCGGTCTTGATCCGCTTGGTCTTCGGCAGGCCGAGCTCGGTGAACAGCACTTCCTGCAGCTGCTTGGGCGAGCCGAGGTTGAACTCATGCCCGACCACGGCGTATGCGGCCTGCTCCGCTGCCTTGACTTCCCCGCCCAGGCTTGCCGACATGCCCGCCAGGTGGTCGACGTCGGCTGCGATCCCGGCCTGCTCCATGTCGGCGAGCACGCCGACCAGCGGCAGCTCCACATCGGCGAGCAGGTCGGTGGCGCCGCGCTGCTGCAGCACCTCGTCCAGCGCGTCGGCCAGCTCGGCCGTGGCCCTGGCCCGCTGGGCCAGGGCGTTTGCCGCCTCGACGTCTCCGTCGGTGTCGGTGTCGAAGGCGAGCTGGCCCACGGTCGTGTCACCGCTGCCGGTCAGCCTGCGGTTCACGTAGCGTTCGGCCAGGTCGGCCAAGTCGAACGAGCGCTGACCGGGCAGCGCCAGGTAGGCGGCGAGCGCGGTGTCGCTGGTCAGGCCGTGAAACTCCAGGCCTCGCGCGGCGAGCGCGTTGATCGGCCCCTTGGCGTCGTGCAGTGCCTTGGGCACCTGCGGGTCGGCGAGCCAGGCCGCCAGGGCCCGCTCGTCGTCCTCGGTCAGCGCGGTGGGGTCCAGGTAAGCGTTGCCGCCGTCGGGCGTGGCCAGCGCCAGGCCGGTGAGCACTCCGGTGCCGCGGGCCCAGGTTCCGCTCGCCGCCAGGCCGACCCGGCCGCCGCTGCCGTGCTCGGCCAGCCATTCCGTCACGTCCTCGGGGCCGAGCAGCTCGGCCTCGACGTCGAAGCCCTCGGCCGGGCCCGTGGCGCCGACCGATTCGGTGAACCCGTTCGGGAAGGTCGCCTGCAGCCGCTCGCGCAGCACCCGGAACTGCAGCGTGTCGAACAGCTGGTGCAGCTGTTCCCGGTCCCATGGCGCCAGGGTCAGCTCCCGGGGCGCCGCGCCGACCGGCACATCCTTGGCCAGCTCGGTGAGCTGGCGGTTGCGCAGCACGTCCGCCAGGTGCTCGCGCAGCTGATCCCCGGCCCGGCCCTTGACCTCGTCGACCCGGTCGACCAGTTCCGCCAGGGAGCCGAACTCGATCACCCACTTGGACGCGGTCTTTTCGCCGACGCCCGGGATGCTGGGCAGGTTGTCGCTCGGGTCGCCGCGCAGCGCCGCGAAGTCCGGGTACTGAGCGGGGGTCAGCCCGTACTTCTCGGCGACCGCCTCCGGCGTGAACCGGGTCATGTCGCTGATCCCGCGGCGGGTCATCAGCACCGTAACGTCGTCGCTGACGAGCTGCAGGACGTCGCGGTCGCCGCTGACGATCAGCACACCCATGTCGTCGGCCGTCGCCTCGGTGGCGAGCGTGGCGATGATGTCGTCGGCCTCGTACCCGGCCAGCGAAAGCCGCCGGATGCCCAGCGCGTCGAGCACCTCGAAGATCAGGCTGAGCTGGCTCCGGAAGTCCGCCGGGGTCTCCCGCCGGTTCGCCTTGTACTCGACGTACTGCTCGTGCCGGAACGTGGGCTCGCTGCGGTCGAACGCCACGGCGACGTGCGTCGGCTTCTCGTCCCGCAGCACGTTGATGAGCATCGCGGTGAAGCCGTAGACGGCGTTCGTCGGCTGCCCGGTGGTGGTGGCGAAGTTCTCCGCGGGCAGCGCGAAGAACGCCCGGTAGGCCAGGGAGTGGCCGTCAAGCAATAGCAGCCGGTCGTGGTGGCTCTTGCTGCCACGGTCGCTTTTACCTCGCGCGGGTGCCTCAGGCTTGGTCGCCACGCAGGCAGTTTAGTGGGCCGGTCTGACACCGGCGGGCAACCTATGCGTACCGGGCTCTCGACCAGGGCATGGAACGGCCCCGGTGGCCGCCACAGGGGAAGGCGGTCACCGGGGCCGGGCTTGTCAGAACATCACCAGCCAGAACCGTTGGACGAGAACGCGAAGATCGTCGTCGAGTTGAGCGTCGCGCCGGCCTTCAGCTCGGTCGTTGGGAAGTTGGGCTGGTTGGGCGAGTTCGGGAAGTGCTGGGTCTCGAACGTGTAGCCCGCGCCCTGCCGGTAGGTGTGGCCGCTGATGCCCACCAGCGTGCCGGTGAGGAAGTTGCCGCTGTAGAACTGCACGCCCGGCTGGTCGGTCCAGACGCTCAGCTCCCGGCCGCTGGCCGGGTCCCAGGCGTGGGCGGCGAGGTTCAGGCCGTCCGGCCCGGTCGTGGCGGCGGTCTGCGGGTTCAGCACCCAGTTGTGGTCATAGCCCTGGGCGATGAGCAACTGGTTGTCGGCTGCGGGAGCGTGATCGGGGGCGCTGACGTCGTCAATACGCGACCCGATCGTGTGCGGCCTCGTGAAGTCGAACGGGGTGCCCTTGACCGACGGCTCGGTGCCGAGCGGGATCTGGGTGGTGTCCGTCGGCGTGTACCTCTTGGCGTTGATCTGCACGAACTGGCCGTAGGCCGAGCCCGCGGTCGAGTTTTCGCCAGCGAGGTTGAAGTAGCTGTGGTTGGTCAGGTTGATGACCGTGTTGAGGTTGCTCGAGTCGTTGACCGCCTTGTAGTGGATCCGGTACTGGTTTGCGTTGTTCAGCGTGAACGTGACGTCCACGGTGATCTGCGCCGGGAAGCCGGTGCAGCCGTCGGGGCAGCCGGGGCTGCCGACGGCGCCGCTGGAGTCGCCGTTCGGGCTGACCAGCTGGAGGGTCACTCCGGCCTTGTTGCCGGAGATCAGCCCGCCGACCTGCGACCAGACGTGGTCACCGAAGCCGACCAGGCCGCCGTGCAGGTCGTTGACGCCGTTGTTGATCGGCAGCGTGTAGGTCTCGAGCCCGCTCGGCTGCTGCAGCTGGAACGTGCCCTTTGCGATGCGGTTGCCGTAGCGGCCGATGGTCTCACCGAAGTAAGGGCCGCCGTTCGCGGTCACCGGCGGGCTGGCCTCGGTGACGTAGTCCTTGAGGGTCTTGAAGCCCAGGATGACGTCGGCCTCCCGCCCGTTGCGGCCCGGCACCGCGATCGACTGGGTGATCGCGCCGTAGCTGAGCAGGTGTATCTGCATGCCGCGGCAGTTGGTCAGCGTGTACCGGTAGGTCTGCGTGACCTTGCCGGTGTACGGCTCGACGGTCTTGCCGAACGGCGCCTTGGAGACGGTGGGGCTGCACTGCTGGTGGGACGGCGAAGCGAATGCCTGGCCTGCGGCCAGCCCGCCGACAAGGCCGATGCCGAGGACCGCTGCCGCGCCGATCGTGACGGCCGGCCTGGTCAACCTGGGCAGTAACACGTTGCGCATGATGCCCTCCTGTCGTTGAGGTCCTTGCGGGTGGACCTCTTCCGTAGGGCATTGTTAGCGCTAACAACCAGCGATGTCACCCCCTTGGACACAGAAACGCCCTGCTTTTTATGACGAATTGCTTGGGCCTGATGAGCAATTTATGGCAAGTACGGCGATAACGAATTAATCTGCGCGTATCGGCAGGGGCGGCCGACGCGGGCGGCAGGCCGAAAAATCCGGCAATTCGTGCAGTGGGCCCGGCGAGTACCCGCTGACCTGCGCCTCCTAGGCTTCCTCCTGGGCGGGACCGTAATTCGCGGAGGTACCGGTGGGAGACGACCTGGTGATGAATGACCCGGCGGCAGGCGGCGAAGCGTCCGGCGACCAGGGAACGGGCGGCGAGCGGGGGATCGTGGCCTCCTACAACCTGGCGAGCGAGGGCACGCTTCCCGGCCGCATGGGCATCAAGATCGTCGAGGCCTCCCCGGAGCGGATCGTGGGCACGATGCCGGTGGCCGGCAACACGCAGCCATATGGCCTGCTGCACGGCGGCGCCTCCTGCGTGCTCGCCGAGACCCTGGGCTCGCTGGGCGCGGCGCTGCACGCGGGCCCCGGCCGCGCCACGCTCGGAATCGAGATCAGCGCCACGCATCACAGGGGGGCGGCTCACGGCCTGGTCACCGGTGTCGCCACGCTGCTGCACGGCGGCCGCACCCTGTGCACCTACGAGATCGTGCTCACCGACGAGCAGGACCGGCGCACCTGCACGGCGCGGCTGACCTGCCTGTACCGAGACGCGGTTCCCGGCGACGGCAAGCCGCCGCCGACGTTGCATTCCTGACGCGGGGCAGCCCGCTAGTTGGCCGGCCATTCCCGGCGTCGGCGCGGGCCATTCCTGACCGCAGTTGCAGCCGGGCAGGCGACACGGCTGTGCAAGGCGGGCGCGTCGCCGTGCCAAGCGGACGATGTGGCTGAGCCGGGCGGGCGATGTGATTGAGCCGGGCAGGCGATGTGGCTGAGCCGGGCGGGCGATGTGGCCGAGCAAGGCGGCCGCGCGGCCTTGTTGCTGGCCGCATGCGCTTGCTAGCCGTCGGCTTGTGCAACTCGGCATTTGCTGCGCACACATAGCCCACCGCAGGTTAAGGGACGTTTAACCCATACCGGCCGGGGAATGTCAGGTCCTCTGCGCGACGAGGTTGGGGCTCGCTACGGTGGAGCCCAGAGCCCGGTGAAACCGAGTAGAGAACGTGCCGGCCCGGGGAAGGCTGACATGGCACCAAAGGTTCTCCCGGGCTCCCTGCTTGCCGTCTCTAGGTCGCTTGTCATCCCTAGGTCGGCAGAGCGGCACAAGCGGGCGAGAGCCGGGCCTGCAAACGGGGGTTGTGCAGCCCGGCCTCGCTCGCTTGTCTATGTCCTGCCCGCCTGCTCAGGCCTTGGGCACTGCGCTCTCGCCCGCGCCGGAGTCTGCCGCGCCCGGCTCGCTTCCGGCGGCCTTGGCCGCGTCGCCGCCGTCTGCCGTCGGCCGGGCTCCCCCGCCGTCGGCGATCTGGGCATCTAACGACTTCGAAGCCGGCGGCTGCGCCGCCTCCAGCACTTCCTCGGCCACGGCCCGCATGGTCATCCGGCGGTCCATCGAGCTCTTCTGGATCCAGCGGAACGCCTCGGGCTCGCTCAGACCACGCTCGGCCTGGAGAATCCCCTTGGCGCGATCGAGCAGCTTGCGCACCTCGAGCCGGTCCTTGAGGCTCGACACCTCCGACTCGAGCGCCGAGAACTCCTGGAACCGGCTCACCGCGATCTCGATCGCCGGGACCAGGTCGGCTTTGGTGAACGGCTTGACCAGGAACGCCATCGCCCCCGCGTCCCTGGCCCGCAGCACCAGGTCACGCTGGGAGAACGCGGTAAGGATGACGACTGGCGCCAGATGATCGGCCGTGATCCGCTCGGCAGCGGAGATCCCGTCGAGACCGGGCATCTTGATGTCCATGATCACCAGGTCCGGCCTGAGGCTCTCGGTCAGCTTGACCGCAGCCTCGCCGTCCGACGCCTCACCCGCGACGACATAGCCGTCTTCCTCGAGCATCTCCTTGAGGTCGAGGCGGATCAGTGCCTCATCCTCGGCGATCACGACGCGAAACGGAGTCTGGCTCACCCATCGAGCGTATCGTGACCCGGTACATTGGTACTCGGCCGCACCTCCCCCAGTCAGCACGGTCGCCGGAGCCTAGTTGATTTGTACGTTATGTGCCTTAAAATGCCGGAATGGTGGAATGGCAGACACTGATGTCTCAAAAGCATCTGTCCGAAAGGACGTGCGGGTTCGAATCCCGCTTCCGGCACCCAGTGTTTAGCCAGTAAAGACTGTCGGCAGCACCGGCAACAATGAGTTCATGTACCCGCAAGGCACAGTTGAACTGGCCAAGCTCTTATCTGGCCTCGGAACGTTAGATCGCGAGAACGCTGCAATCTGCGGCGTGTCTATCCGGGCTATTCGCCACTGGCGTGCAGGCGATCGCCGAACTGGCCCGGATTCATATCGAACGTCAACACCAACTTGCCCTCGTTGTGGTGGACGGAGCCTTGACGACGAGGCTTACGCCTATCTCCTGGGCCTCTACCTCGGCGATGGGCACATCACCCGTAGCCGGAGGACTCATGTCCTGTGGCTCGCCTGTTCGGACGCATGGCCCGGTCTGCTTGCGCTCGCCAAGCTGACCACGTCGCTCGTTATGCCCTCCTCCAAAGTCTTCTGCGCCTCGCAAAGAGGAGTGGCCTGCACCTATGTCAAGAGCGTGTCAAAGCACTGGCCGTGTTTGTTTCCGCAGCATGGGCCGGGGCGGAAGCACCAGCGCAAAATCGAGCTCGAGCCGTGGCAGGAGGAGATCGTCAGCAAACACCCCGGGGATTTCGCTCGCGGCCTCTTTCACTCGGACGGCTGCCGGCTTATCAACCGGGTCCGGCGCCCGGTTAAGGGCGGCGATCGCTGCTACGAGTACCCGCGGTATCTGTTCGTCAACATGTCCGCCGACATACACCGGCTGTGCGGGGAGGCGCTCGACCGGCTCGGGGTCGCCTGGCGGTTCTCCAAGCCGACGACGATCTCGGTGGCCCGGCGGGAGGCGGTCGCCAGGCTGGACGAGTTCGTCGGCCCCAAGTACTGACGAGCCCGGTGCGCAGGCAGGGCCGGCCCCGCGCTAGCCGCCCGAACGCGCCCAGCGAGCGGGCCTGGCGGCACGGGCTACGATGAGCCGGTGCCGCGCGCCATCGACTTCCACGTGCACCTGCCCACGCCCGACTGGCTGGACGGCAGCATGGCGGGGTACGTCGAGGCGGCCGAGGCGTACTTCCGGTCCCCGGTGCAGCGGGCCACCCTCGACGAGCTCGCGGCCCGGTACCGCGATCTCGACGTGATGGCTGTGCTTCTCGCCTGGGACGCCGAGACCGCGACCGGGCGTCCGCGGGTGCCCAACGCCACCGTCGCCGACGCCTGCCGCGCGTACCCGGACGTATTCACCGGGCTCGGTTCGGTGGACCCGCACAAGGGCGAAGCGGCGGTCGAAGAGGTGGCGCAGATAGCCGCGGCCGGCCTGCGCGGGGTGAAGTTCCACCCGTCGCTCCAGGCCTTTGCCCCGGACGACCCGGCTTACTGGCCGGTCTTCGCCGCGTGCCAGGAACACGGCCTGATCGCCCTGTTCCACACCGGGACCAGCGGGATCGGGGCGGGGCAGCCCGGCGGTCAGGGGATCAGGCTGGATTACGCCCAGCCGATCAGGCTCGACCCGGTCGCCGCCGCGCACCCCGGCCTCACGATCGTGGCCGCGCATTTCGGCTGGCCGTGGCACATGGAACTGATCGCGATGGCGCTGCACAAGACCAACGTGTACATCGACATCTCCGGCTGGTCGCCGCGCCGGATTCCGGCCGAGGTGATCCGGGAGATGGGCGGGCGCTTGTCTGGCCAGTTCCTGTGGGGCAGCGACTTCCCGTTCCTGACCCCAGAGCGCTGCCTCGCCGAGTTCGACGCGCTCGGGCTTCCGGTGGACGTGCAGGACCGGGTGCTCCGCCGCAACGCCGAGCGCATCCTCCGCCTCGGCTGATCGCGGACCCGCCGACGCCGACCTCGGGGGCGGTCGGCCCGACAGCGCCCTCAGCCCGGCGCAGGTTCCGCGGCGCTGCCCGCGGCAACCTCGTCCCGCCCGGCCGGGGCCACTACGTCGGGTCCCCGCTCGTTCCTGGTCAGGCACAGGTAGAGGATCGCGAAGGCCAGGATCAGGACCATCACGACCTGGTCGATCCGCAGCCCGAGCGCGTGCGGCGAGTAGTTGATCTCAAGCCCCTGGGTCCAGAAGCGACCGACCGCGTAGAGCCCTGCGTAGAGCGCGAAGGTCCGGTCCCCCGGCAGCAGGAAGCGGCGCGCAGCGAGGATCACGGCCACCCCGACCAGGGCATCCCACAGGGACTCGTACAGGAACGTAGGCTGGAAGGTCGCGAAGTTCACGTACCCGGCCAGGCGATGCGCGGGCGAGATCTCAACGGCCCACGGCAGCGTGCTGGGACGGCCGTAGAGCTGCTGGTTGAAATAGTTGCCCCAGCGCCCTATCGCCTGCGCGAACGCAAGCGCGGGGGCGACTGCACCGGCCACGGGCGGCAGCCTGGTGCGTTCCCTGCGGCACACCAGCCACGCGCCGAGCGCTCCGCCGGCCACCGCGCCAGGTATGCCGAGTCCGCCGTCCCAGATCCGGAAGACGTTGACCCAGTCACGGCCGTGCCCGAAGTAGAACCCGATGTCGGTGAGCACGCTGTACAACCGCGCGCCGAGCAGGCCGACCGGGATGGCCACGGTGGCGATGTCCAGGATCATGCCGGGCCGGCCGCCGACCGTGCGGTAGCGCCGGCTCGCGATCCAGAGCCCGACGATGATGCCCAGAACCACGCAGATCGGGTACGCCCGGAGCGGGATCGGCCCGACATGCCACACGCTGCGCGAGGGGCTCGGCAGGAAAGCAACCGGCATGTTCGGTGACGTTACCGCCCTCGTCGCGCCGTTAGCTCATTTTGCCCGGTTTTCGCGAACGCCGCGAGTGGTCACGTTACGGGGCGGGAGATGGGCCGGCGGAGGCGGGCGGTGTGGCGGCATGGGCGGTCAGGTGAGAGGCCGGGCGCTGGGTGGAATGGCGACCGGGAGGAGCGTGTCGCCCGCCAGGTAACGGTCCACGGAGGCAGCGGCCGACCTGCCCTCGGCGATCGCCCAGACGATCAGGGACTGGCCGCGGCCCATGTCCCCGGCCACGAACACGCCGGGGACGGACGTCGCGTATGAGCCGTCCCGCGCCACGCTGCCCCGCTGATCGAAGTCCACGCCGAGGTCGGTCAGCAGCCCTGCGCGCTCGGCGCCGGTGAAGCCCATGGCCAGCAGCACCAGCTCACACGGGAGTTCGCGCTCGGTCCCCGGCACCGGGGCGAAGCCGCTGCCCGGCGGTCCCACCTCCACCAGCCGCAGCGCCCGCACCCGGCCGCTGGGGTCGCCGAGGAACTCCTGGGTGGAGACGGCGTAGACGCGGTCGCCGCCCTCCTCGTGGGCGCTGGACACCCGGTAGACCATTGGGTAGGTGGGCCACGGCTGGCTGTCCGGCCGGTGCTCCGGCGGACGGGGCATGATCTCCAGCTGCGCCACGGACGCCGCCCCCTGCCGCAGCACGGTGCCCAGGCAGTCGGCGCCGGTGTCGCCGCCGCCGATGATCACCACGTTGCGCCCCCGGGCGGATATCCGGGGCTCACGCGCGGGGCCGCCGCCGGCCAGCCGGTCCGCCACCGCGTGGTTGGCCAGCGGCAGGTAGTCCATGGCCTGGTGGATGCCGTCGAGGCCGACGCCGGGCACCGGAAGGCCGCGCGGCACGCATGAGCCGCCCGCGAGCACCACCGCGTCGAAGTCGCCGCGCAGCTGAGCCGCGGTCACGTCCACGCCGACGTCGACGCCGCAGCGGAACACGGTGCCCTCGGCCAGCATCTGCACCAGCCGCCGGTCCAGGTGCCGCTTCTCCAGCTTGAACTCGGGGATGCCGTACCGGAGCAGGCCGCCGGGCCGGTCGGCCCGCTCGTATACGGTCACCGCGTGACCGGCCCTGGTGAGCTGCTGCGCCGCGGCGAGCCCGGCTGGCCCGGAGCCGATCACCGCCACCCGCCGGCCCGCGGCGCTGGCGGCCGCCGACGGACGCTGCGGCGGCACCCAGCCCTCGGCCCAGGCCCGGTCGATGATCTCGACCTCGACCTGCTTGATCGTCACCGGGTCGGCGTTGATGCCGAGCACGCAGGCGGCCTCGCACGGCGCTGGGCAGAGCCGCCCGGTGAACTCGGGGAAGTTGTTCGTCGCGTGCAGCCGCTCGGCCGCTGCGTGCCAGTCACTCGTCCGGACGAGGTCGTTCCACTCCGGGATCAGGTTCCCGAGCGGGCAGCCGTTGTGGCAGAACGGGATGCCGCAGTCCATGCACCGCCCGGCCTGCCGTTCCAGCTCGCCGCGGCCGAACTCGGTGTACACCTCGCGCCAGTCCTGGATCCGGATGTCAACGGGGCGCCGCGCCGGGGTCTGCCGGGACGCCTTCAGGAACCCCTTGGGGTCCGCCATGCTGATCAGCCCCCTCAGCCGTGCGATGCGGCCATGACGGCCTCGTTCACGTCGAGCCCGTCGCGCTCGGCGCGCCGAGCCGCGGCCAGGACCCGCTTGTAGTCCTTTGGCATCACCTTCCGGAACCGGCCGAGCGCCGACGCCCAGTCGGCCAGCAGCCCCGCCGCCACCGCGGAGCCGGTCTCGGCGCGGTGCCGCTCCACCAGGTACTGCAGGAACGCCGCATCCTCCTCGTCGAGCGGGTCCAGGTCGGCCATCTCGACGTTGACGCATCCCGGGTCGAGGTCGAGCAGGTAGGCGATCCCGCCGGACATGCCGGCCGCGAAGTTCCGGCCGACCGGGCCGAGCACGGCCACCCGGCCGCCGGTCATGTACTCACAGCCGTGATCGCCGGTGCCCTCGGCGACCGCGGTCGCGCCGGAGTTCCGCACGCAGAACCGCTCGCCGACCACGCCCCGCAGGAAGATCTCGCCACTGGTCGCCCCGTAGCCGATCACGTTGCCGGCGATCACCTGCTGTTCCGCGGTGAAGGCCGCCCCGGGGTCCGGCGCTGCGATGATCCGCCCGCCGGACAGGCCCTTGCCGAGGTAGTCGTTCGCGTCTCCGGCCAGCCGGAGGGTCACACCATGGGGCAGGAACGCGCCGAACGACTGGCCGGCCGAGCCGCGGAAGGTGATGTCGATCGTGTTGTCGGGCAAGCCCTGCCCGCCCCACCTCCTGGTCACCTCGTAGCCGAGCATGGTGCCGACGGTCCGGTTGACGTTGCGGACGGGCAGCTCGAGGGTCACCGGCGCGCCGTCGGCCAGCGCACCCTCGGCGAGCTGGATCAGCGTGTTGTCGAGCGCCCGGTCGAGGCCGTGATCCTGGCCGGTGACCGCGCGCCGGGCAGCCGCTGGCCCGAGATCGGGCACGTGCAGCACCGGGGTGAGATCCAGGCCCGCCGCCTTCCAGTGCTCGACCGCCGCCGCGGTGTCGAGGAGCTCGGCGTGGCCGACGGCCTCGTCCAGGGTGCGGAAACCCAGCGAAGCCAGATACCCGCGCACCTCCTGGGCAAGGAACTCAAAGAACGTCACCACGAACTCGGGCCGGCCGGTGAACCGCTTGCGCAGCTCGGGGTTCTGGGTGGCCACACCGACCGGGCAGGTGTCCAGGTGGCAGACGCGCATCAGCACGCAGCCCGCCACGACCAGCGGCGCGGTGGCGAACCCGAACTCCTCGGCGCCGAGCAGTGCCGCGATGATCACGTCGCGCCCGGTCTTGAGCTGCCCGTCGACCTGAACCACGATCCGGTCCCGCAGGCCGTTGCGCAGCAGCGTCTGCTGGGTCTCGGCCAGTCCGAGCTCCCACGGGGCGCCGGCGTGCTTGATGCTGGTCAGCGGCGCGGCGCCGGTGCCACCGTCGTGCCCGGAGATCAGCACGACGTCGGCGTGCGCCTTGGACACGCCCGCGGCGACGGTGCCGACCCCGACCTCGGCCACCAGCTTCACGTGCACCCGCGCCGCCGGGTTGGCGTTCTTCAGGTCGTGGATGAGCTGGGCGAGATCCTCGATCGAGTAGATGTCGTGATGCGGCGGCGGCGAGATCAGGCCGACGCCCGGCGTCGAGTACCTGGTCCGGGCGATCCACGGGTACACCTTGTGCCCGGGCAGCTGGCCACCCTCCCCCGGCTTGGCTCCCTGGGCCATCTTGATCTGCAGATCGCTGGCGTTGACCAGGTATTCGCTGGTCACTCCGAACCGGCCGCTGGCCACCTGCTTGACTGCCGACCGGCGCAGGTCGCCGTTCGGGTCGGGGGTGAAGCGGTCCGGGTCCTCCCCGCCCTCTCCGGTGTTGGACCGGCCGCCCAGGCGGTTCATCGCGATCGCCAGGGTCTGGTGCGCCTCGGCCGAGATCGAGCCGTAGGACATCGCCCCGGTGGAGAAGCGGCGCACGATGCTGGACACCGGCTCCACCTCGTCGATGGGCACCGGCGGCCGACGCCCGGCGGCCGGTGTGTCAACGCCGCTTATCCGTATCAGGCCGCGCAGCGTCATCAGCCGCGCCGCCTGATCGTCGACCAGCCTGGTGTACTCGGCGAAGATCTCCTGCCGCCGGCTCCGCGTCGCGTGCTGCAGCTTGAACACCGTCTCGGGGCTGAACAGGTGCGGCTCGCCCTCGCGCCGCCACTGGTACTCGCCTCCGGTCTCCAGCCGTCGGTGCGCTGGGCCGGCGCCACGCGCCGGGAAGGCCCGGCCGTGCCGGGCCGCCACCTCGGCCGCGAGCTGGTCGAAGCCGACGCCGCCGAGGCGCGACGGCGTTCCGGCGAAGCATGCGCCGATGACCTCGCCGCCGATCCCGATCGCCTCGAAGATCTGGGCTCCGGTGTACGACGCGACCGTGGACACGCCCATCTTCGACATGATCTTCAGCAGCCCCTTGCCGAGCGCCTTGATCACGTTCGCGGCGGCCTTCGGCGGGGTGATCCCGTCGAGCGCGCCGCCGCGGACCATGTCCTCGACCGACTCGATCGCCAGGTACGGGCAGACGCTGGCAGCCCCGTAGCCGATCAGCAGGGCGATGTGGTGACACTCACGCGCGTCCCCGGACTCCACGATCAGGCCGACCCTGGTCCGGCTGCGCTCCCTGATCAGGTGATGGTGCACCGCGCCGGTGAGCAGCAGCGACGGGATCGGCGCCAGGTGCTCGTCCGGCGCGAGGCCCCCGGGGCCGCGGTCGGACAGCACGATCAGCCGCGCCCCACGGCTGATCGCGGCCGACGCCTCGGCCTGGATCTCGGCAAGGCGCCGACGCAGGGCCGCGCCGCCGCCCGCGACCTGGTAGCGGCCGTCGACGACGTACGACGCGAAGCCAGGCAGGTCGCCGTCGTCGTTGATGTGGATGATCTTGGCCAGGTCGGTGGCGCTGATCACCGGGTAGGGCAGCACGATCTGCCGGCAGGATGCCGGCCCGGGTTGAAAGAGGTCGTGCTCGGGGCCGGTCGACGTCGCCAGCGACGTGACCAGCTCCTCCCGGATGGCGTCCAGCGGCGGGTTGGTGACCTGCGCGAACAGCTGCGTGAAGTAGTCGAAGATCAGGCGCGGCCGGTCGGAGAGCACGGCCACCGGCGTGTCGCTGCCCATGGAGCCGAGCGGCTCGCCGCCGGTGCGCGCCATGGGTGCCATGATGACCCGGAGCTCCTCCTCGGTGTACCCGAACAGCTGCTGCCGGGTCGCCAGCGGCAGGCCGTGGTGGTGCGCCAGGTCCAGGTGGCCGCCGGACGTGCGCCCGGCCCGGTCCGGCACGTCCTCGAGGTGCAGCAGCCCGGCGTGCAGCCATTCGGTGTACGGATGCTCGGCCGCCAGCTGGAACTTGACTTCCTCGTCCTCGATGATCCGGCCCGCCGACGTGTCGGCGAGGAAGATCCGGCCCGGCTGCAGCCTGCCCTTGCGCACCACGGTGGCCGGATCGATGTCCAGCACGCCGACCTCGCTGGCCAGCACGACCAGGCCGTCGCTGGTCACCCAGTACCGGCCCGGCCGCAGGCCATTGCGGTCCAGCACCGCCCCGATCATCGTGCCATCGGTGAACGAGATCAGCGCCGGCCCGTCCCACGGCTCCATCAGGGTCGAGTGGAACTGGTAGAAGGCCCGCAGCGCCGGGTCCATGTGCTCGTGGTTCTCCCACGGCTCCGGGATCATCATCAGCACCGCGTGCGGCAGCGACCGGCCGCCCATGTGCAGCAGTTCCAGGCAGGCGTCGAAGCTCGCCGAGTCGCTCGCGGACTCGTCCAGGACCGGCAGCAGCCGCTCCAGACCACGCCCCTCGGCGTCGCGTTCAATCAACTCGGTGTGCAGCAGCGCCTCGCGGGCCCGCATCCAGTTGCGGTTGCCCCTGATCGTGTTGATCTCGCCGTTGTGCGCGGTGAACCGGAACGGATGGGCCAGCGGCCAGGACGGGAACGTGTTCGTCGAGAACCGGGAGTGCACCAGCGCCAGCGCCGAAACGTACCGGGGATCGGCCAGGTCCGGGTAGAACTGCCCGAGCTGGAGCGCGGTGAGCATCCCCTTGTAGACGATCGTGGACGCGGACAGGCTCACGAAGTAGGCCCCGGCCTCGTGCTCCGCGCGCTTGCGCAGGCAGAACGCGCGCCGGTCGAGCGCGAGCCCGCTCTCCGCGCGGGCCGAGGCGACGAACAGCTGCACCAGGTGCGGCAGCACGGCCCGGGCGCCGGAGCCGCAGTGCTCGGCGAGGTGCGGAACGTCCCGCCAGCCCAGGACCGTCAGGCCCTCCAGCGCCGCGAGACGCTCCACCGCGGCCATCGCCGCCGCCCGGTCGTCAGCGCCGGCCGGCAGGAACACCATCCCGGCCGCGTAGTGCCCGGCCTCGGGCAGGGCGAATCCGCATTCCGCGCGGAACATCTCGTCGGGTATCTGGGTCAGGATCCCGGCTCCGTCGCCGGTGTCCGGGTCGCTGCCCTTGGCGCCCCGGTGATCCAGGTTCCGCAGGACGGTCAGTGCCTGCGCCACGATCTCGTGGCTCCGGCGGCCTGGGAGGTCAGCAACGAAGCCGACGCCGCAGGCGTCGTGCTCAAAGCTGCTGTCGTAGAGTCCCTGGCCTCCAGAAGGTCCAGCTAGGGCCATCAATGCTCCTGTCGTCTCGATCAGCTGCTGCGGGTCGGGACGACATTGGCCCTGGTGGGACGGGACGACTTTGGCCCTTGGGGTGGACGTGGCGGCAGCGCTCGCTGCTCACGGCCCGTTCACATTGTAACGAGCATGTTGCCTGGAATGCGATAACCCAGGTCACGGGCTTGAACGTAACGCCACTGCGGCCTCGCGCACGCCAGCGGCCAGGCTGGCGGCGAGGTCACGCACGGCGTCGATGCCGGCGCGCTCGTCCGGGGCGTCGAGCAGCCGGCTCACGAACGCGGAGCCCACGATGACGCCGTCGGCGAACCCGGCCACCTCGGCGGCCTGGCGCCGGTCGCGGACGCCGAGCCCGACCGCCACGGGCAGGCTCGTGCACTCCTTGGTCCGGCGCACCAGCCCGGCCGCCTGGCTGCCCACGGCCTCCCGGGCTCCGGTGGTTCCCATCAGCGAGGCCGCGTACACGAACCCGCCGCAGACCGACGTGATCAGCTTGATCCGGTCGCCGGATGAACTCGGCGCGACGAGGAAGACCGGGTCGAGGCCATGGTCCGCGGCCGCGTCCAGCCACGGCCCGGCCTCCTCCGGGGTGAGGTCGGGAGTGATCAGCCCGCTGCCCCCGGCGGCGGCCAGGTCGGCGGCGAACGCGGCCACGCCGTGGTGGTCGACCGGGTTCCAGTACGTCATCACCAGCGTCGGCACACCCGCGCCCGCGACCGCCTCGACGGTGCTCAGCACGTCGGCGACGCGGGTGCCGCCGGCCAGCGCCCGGCGGGTCGCCTCCTGGATCACCGGGCCGTCCATCAGCGGGTCGGAGTACGGCAGGCCGATCTCTACGATGTCGGCTCCGGCCTCGGCCATGGCGATCGCCGCGTCGATGGCGCCCGGGACCGAGGGGAAGGCCGGCAGGTAGCCGACGAGCGCGGCCCGGTGCTCCGCCGCGGCCTTCTCGAACGCGCCAGTGACCGCGCTCATTGGCTCACATGGCCGAAGTAGCGGGCCGCGATGTCCACGTCCTTGTCGCCGCGGCCGGACAGGTTCACCAGGAGCAAAGCGTCGCTGCCCAGCTCCGGCCCGATCTGCAGCGCACCGGCGAGCGCGTGCGCGGACTCGATGGCCGGGATGATGCCCTCGGTCCGGCAGAGCACGGAGAACCCGTTCATGGCCTCGGCGTCGGTGACCGCGCGGTAGCTGGCCCGGCCGGTGTCGTGCAGCCAGGAGTGCTCGGGCCCGACCCCCGGGTAATCCAGGCCAGCAGATATGGAGTGCGTTTCCAGCGTCTGCCCGTCGTCGTCCTGAAGCAGGTAGGTCCGCATGCCGTGGATCACCCCGGCGGAGCCGCCCGCCAGCGTCGCGGCGTGGCGGCCGCTGGCCAGCCCCTCTCCCCCGGCCTCGCAGCCGATCAGCCGCACGCCGTCGTCCGGGATGAACGCGTGGAACGCGCCGATCGCGTTGGACCCGCCGCCGACACAGGCGATGACGGCGTCCGGGAGCCCGGCGGTGGCGAGCACCTGCTCGCGGGCCTCGACGCCGATCACCCGCTGGAAGTCGCGGACCATCACCGGGAACGGATGCGGGCCCATGACCGACCCGATGCAGTAGTGGGTGGTCTCGACGGTGGTCACCCAGTCACGGAACGCCTCGTTGATCGCGTCCTTCAGGGTCCGGCTGCCGGTCGCAACCGCGGTCACCTCGGCGCCGAGCATGCGCATCCGGGCCACGTTCAGCGCCTGCCGCCGGGTGTCCTCCTCGCCCATGTACACGGTGCAGTCCAGGCCGAGCAGCGCGGAAGCGGTGGCGGTCGCCACGCCGTGCTGGCCGGCCCCGGTCTCCGCGATCATTCGCGTCTTGCCCATGCGCCGGGTGAGCAGCGCCTGGCCGAGGACGTTGTTGATCTTGTGGGAGCCGGTGTGCGCGAGGTCCTCCCGTTTCAGGAACACCCGGCAGCCGCCCGCCTCGGCGGCGAACCGCGGCGCCTCGGTGAGCAGCGTGGGCCGGCCCGCATAGTCCCGCAGCAGCGCGGCGAGATCGGCCTGGAACGCCGGATCGGCCTTGGCGGACAGATAGGCGGCGGTCAGTTCCTCCAGCGCCGACATCAGCGCCTCGGGCGCGAGCCTGCCGCCGTACCGCCCGAAGTGCCCGGTCCCATCGGGCATCGTGGCTCCGGCAGCGGTGGTGGCCGTCAACCCCTGCTGCCCGGTCGCCAGGGCGCGGTGAACTCGCTCATCCTCGGTCTCCGCGCAGCGCGGGGTGCGAGCCCGCCGTCACCAGGTCGGCGACCGCGGAGCGCGGGTCCTTGCCGGTCACCAGACTCTCCCCGACCAGCACGGCGTCCGCGCCCGCCGCCGCGTACGCGAGCAGGTCGTGCGGGCCGCGGATCCCCGACTCGGCGATCTTGACGATGCCTTCGGGTACCCGCGGGGCGAGCCGCCCGAACACGCTGCGATCGACCTCGAGCGTGGCCAGGTTGCGCGCGTTGACGCCGAGGACCCTCGCTCCCGCGTCCAGCGCACGGTCCAGTTCGTCCTCGGTGTGCACCTCGACCAGCGGAACGAGGTCGATAGACAGCGCGCGCTCGACGAGCGAAACGAGCGCGTTCTGCTCCAGCGCCGCAACGATCAGCAGCACCATGTCCGCCCCGTACGCCCGCGCCTCCCAGAGCTGGTACGAGCTGACGATGAAGTCCTTGCGCAGCACCGGCACCTGCACGGCTTCGCGCACCGCGGCCAGGTCCTCCAGGCTGCCGCCGAACCGCCGGGGCTCGGTGAGGACGCTGATCACGCGGGCACCGCCGGCCTCGTAGTCCATGGCCAGCGAGGCGGGATCGGCGATCGCGGCGAGCGCGCCCTTGGACGGGCTGGCACGCTTGACTTCGGCGATGACGGCGACGTCTCCGCCCTTGAACGCGGCGACGACGTTGCGTGCCGCAGGCGCCTTGCCCGCGGCCTCCTTCAGGCCGTCCAGCGGGACGGCCCGCTGCCGTGCCGTGAGGTCGGCACGTACTCCCTCGAGGATCTCGTCCAGCACGCTCACGCGGTTCTGCTGCCCCCTCGGGTGGGATGCCTTGCGCCCACGATCGTAGCGAGAGTACCTAAGCGATGCCGCATGGACCCTGCCTCAGCGGGCCGGCGTCAGCCGGCCGCGGGGCCGCGAAGCGCGTCGGCACCGGCCTCGACCGGGCCCTCTGCCTGCGCCGCGGCCCCGCTGAACGCACGGGCCACCGCGGGATGCAGCAGCACCCCCAGGGCAATCATCCCGAACAGGGTGCCGCCGACGTAGCGGGACGTGATGAACCTGATGAGCCCGAACATCACCAACGCGGTCTCGAAGCCGATCGTGACCATCCAGGCCACCGGCGTGCCGGAACGGGACATCGCGGCGAGCCCGAGCAGCGCGACCACCAGCATCAGCGTGATGATGATCGACGGGACCTGCTTGCGGCTGTAGGCAAGACCGATCGCCGCCGCAACGGCGGCCTGGGCCGTGATCAGGCGGGTCACCAGTTTCACCAGCGATTGCCGGCCCGCGGGGCGGCGCTCCTGGCGGCCACATCGCGCCGACGGCTCGGGCGAACTCGAGACCCTACGCTCACCGATCACCTCCGCGACCCTGCCAGCATTATCACCCTGGAGCCTAGCTTGTGCCACTAAGCACCAGGTCAGGGGGTCTTTGGGCGTCTTTTGGCGCCTGTCCGGTTCTGGAAGGCCGGATCGCGGGGTGGCCGGGACTGCCCGGTTCCGGAAGGCCGGATCGCCGGGGACTGCCCACCGCGCCTGGGCGAGGTCGGCCTCCAGCTATGCGGAGCCGGTGGGATCCTCGCCCCGGCTGAGCGACTCCCAGATCGCCGCGCTGTCGGGGCTGTGGTTCCCGCGACCGCCCGCCGGGACTGCCGGTCCCGGTGCGGACGCCGCGGACGCCGATCCGGGCGCGGGCGCCGGGGACGCCGATCCGGGCGCGTCGTACCGGCTCGACATGACCGGCAGCTCGAGCGCTCGCCACGTCACGAGCACGCCAGCGGCGATGATCGCGAGCGCGCCGACGAAGGCCACCCCGCGCCACGGGAAGGCGGCGAACACCACGTGGGACGGGAAGCCGGACACCCCTGTGCCCGCCGCCTGGCCCTGGCCGCCGCCGGTCGTGCTGCCGATGTCCGACCCGGTCACGCCGGATCCGGCCGGGGCGCCGGTGCTGGCCGCCGCGGCCGCCCGTACGGCTGCCGCCGAGATACCGGCGCTGACCGCCACGGCGATGCCGACGCCAAACCCGGCAAGCACCACGCCGGCGACGCGGCGCAGGGTCCGCCGGGTCGCCAGGACGGCGGCAAGGCCGGCCAGGGCCGCGAGCGCCAGCGCGCCGGTCACGGGCACGAGCGTCTGGCCGGTCACGGCGACGACGCTGTCAGGCAGCGGCCTCGGCTCGGTCGTCTCCACGTGCGCCCAGCCCTGCCGCGCGGCGAGCAGCACCAGGCCGGCCCCGGCGGCACCGAGCAACAGCAAGAACGCCAGTTCTCGCCGGCCGGCCCGGCGAACCTGGGCTACGGAGTCCCCGTCGCTCGTCGTCATCCCCCTTCACTGGCGGCGCCGCGTCCTTTGGCTGCGGCGCGCTGACCTCGTCGCCAGCATAGGCCGCACCGGCTGGTGGGCCGCAGCCCGCCAGGGCGCGGCACCGGCGACGCGCACCACCGCCCGCCGCTGCGCGTGGAACGCTTTGCCTGCCCGCCCTCCCCATTCCCTGCCCGCGCCCGGTGGCCTACGATCACACGATGACGTACGCCAGGGATGAGCGCGTTGCCCTATGCGCGCTGCTCGACCAGATCGGCCCCCGGGAGCCGACCCTGTGCGAGGGATGGGCCACCCTGGATCTCGCCGCGCACCTGGTGCTCAGGGAGCACAGGCCCGATGCCGGGGCGGGCATGCTCGGGGGGCCGCTCGCCGCGTACACCCGTACCGTCCAGCGCAAGCTGACCGAGCGGAACTCCTATCCGCGGCTGGTGCAGATGATAAGGAGCGGCCCGCCGCGGCTGTCGCTGTTCGGGCTCCCCGGCATGGACGAGCGCGTCAACGCCGTCGAGTTCTTCGTGCACCACGAGGACGTGCGCAGGGCCCAGCCGGGCTGGGAGCCGCGAAAGATCGACCAGGGCCTGTCCGAGGTGCTCTGGCACCGGCTGGGCATGGCCAAGTTCATCCTGCGCAAGGCGCCGGTCGGCGTGGAGTTGGTCAGGGACGACGAGCCCGCGCCGACCGAGTCGGGTGTCCCCAGGATCCGGATCACCGCCAAGGCGCGTACCCCGGTCGTGACGATCACCGGGCCTCCGGCCGAGCTGACGATGTGGGCGTTTGGCCGCACCGCGGCGGCACGGGTCCGGCTTGACGGCAGCGAGGCGGCCATCGGCGCGATCAAGACGGCCAACTGGCAGATCTGAGCGGGCGGGCGAGTTTACCTCCCGCTTACGCCGTTTCGAATCACAGAATCGTTACGGATTCTCTTACCAATGGTGAATCCTGCCTGAACGCAAGGCAGCTGAATACCCATACAGAAATTCCCTCTCCGGCCGCCCACCGTTCATTCATAAGATATGAACTGAAAACCTGCTGCGTACCTTTTATTCACCTTTCCCCGCGACGATGCTCGCGTCCCTGACCCAACGTGGTCATGCAGGTCGGAGGGGGAAAGGTGCGAATAAAGAAGACAGGCGTTGCCGCTGCGGCTGCGCTCGGCTGCGTCATGCTCGCCGCCGGATGCGGCAGCAGCGGATCAAGCAGCACCGCTAGTAAGTCAGCGAACTGGGCGACGGCGACCACCGCCAGCGCCGGTGGTGGCATGTCCGCCCTCGTCAAGGCTGCGGAGAAAGAGGGGCACCTCAACGTCATCACGCTGCCGAGCAACTGGGCCAATTACGGCGCAATCATGAAGGACTTCGGCGCGAAGTACCACATCAAGATCACCGACGCTAACCCCGAGGGCTCCAGCGGGCAGGAGATCACCGCCGTGCAGCAGCTCAAGGGCCAGAGCCGCGCACCCGACGTGGTCGACGTCGGCACGCCGTTCGCCGTCGAGGGCGCCAACGACCGCCTGTGGGCCTCGTACAAGGTGGCGACCTGGAGCAACATCCCGTCCAACGCGAAGGACGCCAACGGCGACTGGTACGCGGACTACGGAGGCTACGTGGCCATCGGCTACAACCCGGCCAAGGTGAAGGTCGCGCCGACCTCGTTCGCCAGCCTGGACAATCCCGCCTACAAGAACATGATCGGCCTCAACAACAGCCCGACAACGGCTGGCGCGGCGTTCGCCGCCGTCTACGCTGCGGCGCTGGCCAACGGTGGCTCGTTCGGCAACATCGAGCCGGGCATCAAGTACTTCGCGCACCTGAAGCAGATCGGCAACTTCGTGCCGACCGCCATCGGCGGGCCGACCACGGTGCAGAACGGCACTACACCGATCCTGATCTGGTGGGACTACCTGCTGGCCTCCGAGGTCAAGCCGGTCGTCCCCGGCTTCAAGATCATCATCCCGTCGGACTCGTCCTACGCCTCCTACTACGACCAGGCGATCAGCGCGACCGCGCCGGACCCGGCGGCCGCCCGGCTGTGGGAGGAGTACCTCTACTCGACCACGGGCCAGAACCTGTGGCTGCAGGGCTTCGCCCGCCCGATCGAGCTGCCCACGCTGGTCTCCAGCGGCACCGTGGACAAGACCGCGTACGCGGAACTGCCCCCGGCACCGTCTGGTGCGCTGACGTTCCCGTCCCAGGCCCAGCAGGCCTCAGCCGAGAACGTGGTCAGCCAGAACTGGGCGACGCAAGTCGGCAGCTGATGGCAGAAAGCACGACCCAGGCCGGGGTCCCGGAGGCGGTCGCCTCTGGGACCCGGCCCGGCCGGGTCGCCACGTCGCTGCGCGGCACGCTCAGGTGGCTGGGAGTTCTGCCGTTCGGCGTTTACATCGCCCTGGGCCTGATCGCGCCCACCATCGCGATCGCGATCGCCTCATTCAAGAGCTCGAGCGGCGGGTTTGTGAAGTCCAGCGGCGGCTTCACGTGGAGCAACGTCGACACCGCGCTGCACGGCACGTACCTGCTCGGCCTGAAGACCTCGATCCTGCTGTCGATCGCCACGGCGATCGTGCCGGGGATCTTCGGGCTGCTCATCGCGTACGCGATCTTCACGGCCAAGCGCGGCAACCTGCTCCGGCAGGTCGTGATCACGGCTTCGGGCGTGTTCGCCAACTTCGGCGGCGTGCCGCTGGCCTTCCTGTTCATCGCCACGCTCAGCACAACTGGCATCGTCACCGGGTGGATCAAGGACATCTCCGGCGTCGACATCTGGAATCACGGCTTCACGCTGTACAACGCGTACGGCGTGTTCTTCGTGTACATGTACTTCCAGATCCCGCTGATGGTCCTGGTCATCCTGCCCGCCCTGGAGGGCCTCAAGCCGGCCTGGCGCGAGGCCTCGCAGAACATGGGCGCGGGCACCTGGCAGTACTGGCGGTACGTGGGCGGACCGGTGCTGCTGCCGTCGTTCCTCGGCTGCCTGCTGCTGCTGTTCGGCAGCGCCTTCTCCGCTTATGCGACGGCAGAGGCGCTGTCCGGCGGCACGATCGCGCTCACCCCGATCCAGATCGGGGCCCTGCTGAACGGCAACGTCCTCGCGGGCCAGGAGAACCTCGGCTACGCGCTCGGCCTGATCATGGTGGTGATCATCGCGATCGTCATGATCATCTATGCGATTCTGCAGCGGAGGGCCGCCCGGTGGCTGCGGTAGCGAGGGGGGCACGATGGCTGCGGTAGCGAGCATTGAGGCCGATGCACAGACACCCGCGCCGGACGCCGGGCCGACCCGCAGCCGCCGATACCCGGTGTGGCGCTGGGTGATCTTGCTGCTCGCCGGCGCATACTTCCTGATCCCGCTCTACGCGGCGCTGCGGTTCGCCGGCTTGAAGGCGTTCCCCGACATCTTCAAGCAGTCGGGGTTCTTCTCCGCGATCGGGCTGTCGCTGCGGCTCGCGGTGATCACAACCGCCATCACGCTGGTGCTGATGGTGCCCACTACCGTGTACGTGCACCTCCGGCTGCCGCAGGTACGCCGCATGATGGAGGCGATCACGATCCTGCCGATCGTCATCCCGCCGATCGTGCTGATCATCGGCGTGCTGAAGGTCGCGCCCGGGTTCCTGCTCGGCACGCCGTACCTGCTGGCGCTCGTTTACGTCATCCTCGCGATGCCGTTCGCGTACCGGTCGCTCGACGCGGGCCTGCGGGCGTTCGACTTGACGACGATGGTCGAGGCGTCGAACTCGCTGGGCGCCGGCTTGCCGACCACGCTGTGGCGGGTGGTGCTGCCGAACATCAGGACCGCGATCCTGTCCGCCACCGTGCTGACGGTGGCACTAGTCCTCGGCGAGTTCACCATGGCCAGCCTGGCCCTGTACGTGACGTTCCCGGTGTGGATCGTCCAATTCGAGCAGAACAGCGGGCCGGTGTCGGTCGCAGCGTCGCTGCTCGCGCTGTTCGTGACCTGGATTCTGCTGATGATCATCGTGACCCTCGGCGGCCGGGGGGCACGCAAGCGCGGCGGATCCCAGGTGGCGCTGTTCAGCGTCGCCCAGCAGGACTTCAGTCAAACCATGGGGGAACCGGAATGACCATGAACACTGCGGCAGGCCAGCCGGCGGAGGGTGGCGCCGTCAGCTCCGCCCCCCACCCCCCACCCACCTCCCCGGCCCGCTCCACGCCCGCTTCACCGGCGGGCGCGCCGGTGGCCCTGACCGACCTCAGCCGCCACTTCGGCGCCGTGCGCGCCCTGGCCGGCCTGTCGCTGGAGATCGCACCGGGAGAGCTGGTGGCGCTGCTGGGCCCGTCCGGCTGCGGCAAGACCACCGCGCTGCGCATCCTGGCCGGTTTCGAGGCAGCCGATTCCGGTTCGGTCACCGTCGACGGCAAGGACGTCTCCCGGATCCCGGCGGCCAAGCGGGACATGGGCATGGTGTTCCAGAGCTACAGCCTGTTCCCGAACATGACCGCGCTCGACAACGTGGGCTTCGGACTGCGGATGCGCAAGCAGCGCGGCTCCGAGCGCGGCCGGCGCGCCGCCGAACTGCTGGACATGGTGGGCCTCACCGACCAGGCCAGGAAGTACCCGCACCAGATGTCCGGCGGCCAGCAGCAGCGCGTGGCCCTGGCCCGTGCCCTGGCCATCGAGCCGCGGGTGCTGCTGCTGGACGAGCCGCTGTCGGCGCTGGATGCCAAGGTACGGCTGCAGCTGCGCGAGCAGATCCGCTTGCTGCAGCAGCGGCTCGGCACCACCACGCTGTTCGTCACGCACGACCAGGAAGAGGCCCTGTCCATCGCCGACCGGGTCGGCGTGATGAAGGACGGCAGGCTGGAGCAGGTCGCCGAGCCCAGCCAGCTCTACGACCAGCCCGCGACCGCGTTCGTGGCCGAGTTCGTCGGGACCATGAACCGCATCCCAGGAGAGCTGCAAGGCAGCCACGACGTCAGCGCGCTCGGGGCGGTCGTCGCGGTCCACGGCGACACCGCCTCCGGGCTGTCCAGGGACGTCGACGTTCTGGTCCGGCCGGAGGGCCTGGAGATCGCCGTGCAGTCCGGCGGCAACGGCATCGTCACCCACAAGACCTTCCTCGGCTCGGTGACCCGGGTCAGCGTGCTGCTGTCCGGGGACGTCACCGTCAAGGTCGACCAGCCCAGCACCGTGGCCGCCGCGATGTCGCCCGGTACATCGGTCCAGGTGAGCCTGCCCGGGATGCCCGTCCTTGTCGCCGAGCGCCGGTGACCGCGGAACCGCTCACCACGGCGCGCCAGCGCCTGGTTCCCGGCCAGGCGGGCGAGGGCGGATACCGCGCCCTGGTGCCGGCCGACGGCGAGCAGCACGCGGTACGGGACGACCTGGCTGCCCGCGCGCTGCGGGCCGCCTGGCACCGGTCGGCCCGGCCCCTGCTGGTGATCGCGCAGCTGTCGGACACGCACGTGATGGACCACCAGTCGCCCGCCCGGGCCGAGCTGCTCGACCGGTACTCCGACCCCGACTCGCCGCTGCGCGTCGACGTCGGCATCGTGGGCACCTACCGGGCCCAGGAGCTGTTCACCTGCCAGGTGGCCGCGGCCATGGTGCGCGCGGTGCGGGAGATCCGGGCAGCGCCGCTGTCCGGCGCACCCATCGACCTCGCCGTGGTGACCGGCGACGCGACCGACAACTGCCAGCGCAACGAGCTGCGGTCCTACATCGACCTGCTCGACGGCGGGCGGGTGCTGCCAGACTCCGGCGACCCGCAGCGGTACGAGGGCGTCGCCGGGCCCGAGGTCGAGGACGAGCGCTACTGGCATCCCGACGGAGGCGAGCCGGACCTGCCGCGGAGCCGGTACGGGTTTCCCGGCGTGCCGGGCGTGCTGACGGCGATGCGCCGGCCGTTCCGGACCCACGGGATCGGCGTTCCCTGGTACGCGGTGCACGGCAACCACGACAACATGCTGCAGGGCACCGTGCCGGCCGAGGGCTGGCTGCACGACTACCCGGTCGGCGCGGTGAAGTACGTGACCCCGCCGGACGGCATCGACGCCGCCGACGCGCTGCGCCGGTTCGATACGTCGGACCCGGCGGCCCTGGCCGAGCTGGCCGGGGGGCCGAGGCTCGCGGTGACGCCCGACCCTGCCCGCGTGCCGGTGACCCGCGCGTCCCACGTGCGCGAGCACTTCCGCACGTCGGGCCGTCCGGTCGGGCACGGCTACACCCGGCGCAATGCCGACGAGGGCACCGCCTACTACGGCTTCGACCACGGCATCGTACGGTGCCTCATGCTGGACACGGTGAACCAGCACGGCGGCTGGCAGGGCTCGATCGACGACGCGCAGCTTGGCTGGCTCGCGGGCGAGCTCACCGCGTGCGCCGCACGGCCGGTGCTGCTGTTTAGCCACCATCCGCTGGAGACGCTAGTGAACGACCGGCGCCCGCCAGGCGCCGGCGGCGCGTGCTGGCCGCCGAGCTCCGCGACCTGCTGCTCACCCACCCGTGCGTGGTGGCCTGGGTGAACGGGCACACCCACGTGCACGCGGTCACCGCGATCCGCGACGACGGATACCCGGGCGGGTTCTGGCAGGTGACCACCGCGTCGCACATCGACTGGCCGCAGCAGGCCAGGATCATCGAGCTGCTCGAGACCGACGGCGGCCTGGCGATCGCGTGCACCGTGATCGACAGCGCGGCCCCGGTCAGCTACCGCGACGGCGAGAACCCGCCGGCCCGGCCAGCCTGGCGGCGCTGGCCCGCGAGCTCGCCGCCAACGATTGGCAGGTCCGGGAGCTCATCACGGCCGACGGCGGTGCGGGCGCCGGCACCGCGGCGGACCGGAACGTCGTGCTCGCGGTCGAGTGGCCGCGGCTAGCCCGGTTACCCGCCGGTCACGCGGTCCAGCGGGAACGGCGCGGGCAGCCGGAGCTCGGCGTTCCGGTCGCCGATCAGGCCGGGCCGGGTGGAGTCGGCGCCGATAAACGGCATGTTCGCGGCCAGTTCCCGGTGCAGCGCGGCGAGGTCGTCGCTGGTCTGCACCGGCCCCGGGGTCACCGGGCCGAGCGGTGTGTCGTGGTCGACCATCGTGCAGACGATCGACAGGTACCCGCCGGCATCGATGATCTCGACCAGGCGCGCCTGGCACGGCCAGTCCACGACCGAGCACGTGGTGACCTCCCAGAAGCCGCGTGCCGAGTCGTCGGGGTCGTGGCGGGCGCGCACCGTGTTGGTGTGCGTGTGCCCGTTCAGCCAGAGCACCACGTTGCCGAACCGGTGCAGCAGAGTGCGCAGCTCGGCGGCACCGAGGTGGGGCTCCCCGCTGCGGCCAATCGTCCTGGTGTTGTTCAGCGTGTCGATCCCGTGATGCGAGAGCAGGATGACCAGCCGGTCCTCCTGTCCCGTGCGCACTTCGCGTCCGTCCGGCCCGCGATAGGACGAGTGCACCTCGGCGAGGCGCTCGGTGAGCCACCGCGCCTGGTCGGCGTCGACGCAGCCGGCCGCTCCCCCGGCGGCGCAGCTGGTGTCCAGCGCGATCAGCCGGGCGGCCGGCGTGTCATAGGCGTAGTACGCGGTGCCGTCCAGCCGGTTCCGCTCGGTGAACCCGTGCCCCACCGGGCGCGCGGCAGGCCCGAAGTGCGCCCCGACGAACTCGCGCCTGGTGACCGGCCTGCGGCCCGGATCTGGGGTTATCTCGATCGCCGGGCCGGCCATGAAGGCCTCCGGCTGCTCGGTGAACAGCTCGAGCGCGCGGTCGTGGTCGAAGTCGCTGGGCAGCCGCATCGGCTTCCTGCCGCCGGTCAGCGCCGCCGCCAGCTCCGGTGTCACCACCCCGACGCCCTGGTTGAGCGCCTCATGGTTACCGAAACACGACAGCCAGGGAATGCTCAGCCCGCCAGCGGAGAACTCCAACATCGCGCGCTGCAGCAGCCCGGGATGGTGCGGGAAGCCGAACTCGCGGCGGAACAGGTCGTCGCCTTCGGCGCCGTCCGGCTTCCAGAAGACGTCGTCGGCCCAGTCCAGCGACTGCACGCCGGCGTAGCCCGGCGCGCCGGAGCCCGGCCGCACCAGGCCGCCGTCGAACAGGGCGAGGAACGCCTGCGTCTCGTTCCACTGTGCGTTGTCGATCGCGTCGCCGGTGGTGATCGCGAGCTCGGGCGCGGCGCCGGTGACTGGGCCGCGCACCGCGTTGAGGGTGCGCAGCGTGGCGTCGACCGCGTGGGCGGTGAGCGCCTCCTGCGGCCGCTGCACCGGCACGATCTCGGCGTACCTCGGGTCGGCGAAGTAGCGGTTCAGGAACTCGAACCTGGCCGGCGACTGGACGTCGGCGAGCTGCAGGTCCGTGATGTGCGCCAGGCAGAGCAGCGGGCGGCCTGCGGAGGCGCGGAACCCGGGCCCGGCGCCGCGGAGCCCCTGCCCAGCCCCATGGAAATCCTCGCGAAGCAGGTGCGGCTCGCCCTCGATGATCCGGACGGCCCGGTACGGCGCGCTAGCCCCCCGGCGCAGCACCGCCCCGGCCCCGAGGCGGCGATCGGTGGTCAGCGGCGGGTGCCGCCCACTCACCGCGGTCCCTGGCTCACGCTGCGCTCCTGGTTCGCCTTCGGCTCACACTGCGCTCCCGGTTCGTCTTCGGTTCACGATTCCGCCTCAGCGGCGGGCGCCGAGTCTGCGGACACCAGGACCGGATCCGGCCGGATGGTGAGGGACACCCTGCTGCCCGCGGGCAGTTCGGCGGCGTCGGCGGTGGTGAGCTGCGCCATGATCGTGGTGTCGCCGAGGTCAACGGTGACCCGGCTGGTCGCGCCGAGGAACGTGGACGCGATCACGGTGCCGGTCAGCGGCCCCGAATCGCCGGTGCTGTCCGAGGCCAGGGTGACCGCCTCCGGCCGCACCAGGGCGGTCACCGGGCCCGGCGCGGTGGACAGGTCCACCAGCGGCAGATCGCGGCCGCGCACCGTGACCGTGGACCCGCTGACGGTGCCGGCCAGCCGGTTGGTGAGGCCGACGAACTCGGCCACGAACGAGGTCGCCGGGCGCGAGTAGACCTCGGTGGGCGGCGCGAGCTGCTCCAGGTGGCCCTCTCGCATGACCCCGACCCGGTCCGCGATGGCCAGCGCCTCCTCCTGGTCGTGCGTGACGAACAGCGTGGTGATGCCGACCTCGAGCTGGATTCGGCGGACCTGGTCCCGCAGCTGCGCCCGCACCTTGGCGTCCAGCGCCGACAGCGGCTCGTCGAGCAGCAGCACCTGCGGCTCGATGGCCAGGGCGCGCGCCAGCGCGACCCGCTGCTGCTGCCCGCCGGAGATCTGGTGCGGGTAGCGGTCCGCCTGCGCGGACAGGCCGACGAGCTCCAGCATCTCCAAGGCCTTCCTGTCCCGCTGCGCCGAGCTCACCCGGCGCAGCCGCAGCCCGAACGCCACGTTCTGGCGCACGGTCATGTGCGGGAACAGCGAGTAGGCCTGGAACACCATGCCCATGTCCCGCTTGCTGGCGGGCAGCCGGGTGACGTCGGTGCCGCCCACGGTTATCTGGCCGGCGTCGGCGTCCTCAAGGCCGGCCAGCAGCCGCAGTGTGGTCGTCTTGCCGCAGCCCGACGGGCCCAGCAGGGCCACAAGCTCGCCCGCGTGCACGGTCAGGTCGAGCCCGGCCAGCGCGACGACCGGGCCGTAGCGGCGGCTCAGCCCCTCCATGCGCACCTCGACGGCGGCCCTGGCGGTCGCGGTCTGGGTACTGGTCTGTGGCGAAGTCACGTGCGCTACCTCATCCCGCGCCGCCGGCGGCGGCCAGCGTAGGAAACGATCAACAGCAGTATGAAGACGAACACCAGCGCGGCCAGCGAGGTGGAGAAGATCACTGAGGCGTTCGGCGTGTTCCGGTCGATCGAGTACAGCTCGACCTGCAGGTTGACGTACAGCAAGGTGTAGGCGATCGTGAACTCGCCCAGTGCCAGCGCCGCGGACAGCAGCAGCGCGTTCAGGATCGCCTGCCGCATGTTCGGCGCGATCACCCGGAACATCACGGTGAACCAGCTGGCGCCCAGGCTGCGGGCGGCCTCGGACAGCGTCTTGACGTCGATCGCGCTCAGCCCGGCCGCGAGCGCCCGGTACGCGTAGGGCAGCGCCAGGATCACGTAGGCGAAGAACAGCATCAGCGCGGAAAGCTCGACATGCCTGATCCGGTTGTAGATCGGGGCCAGCCCGACCACCAGGGAGATCGCCGGGATCGTGAGCGGCAGCACGCACAGGAACTCAAAGGCCTGGCTGATCCACTGCACTCGCAGCCGGATCCAGATCATGGTCGGGACCAGCAGCGCCAGCGTGACCACGCTGGTCAGCACGCCCAGCTCCAGGGTGATTTCGACGGCGGACAGCAGCGGCGGCGGGCCCGGCGTAGGACACGATCTGAGACCACGCGCTGCCCGACCAGGTGCCCAGCTTGCTGCCCTCGAACGAGAACCTGAGCATCGCGAGCAGCGGCAGCAGGAAGAAGAGCGCGAAGAACGTGAACACCACGTAGCGGAACGCGTTCAGCCGCCGGCGCCGCCCGGCCTGCATGCCGCGCGGGCGCCTGGCGGGGACGGCCAGCGGCGCCTCGCCGACGGACGTTATCGCAGCCATCGCGCCGCCCGGCGCTGCAGGAAGGCGTACCCGGTCATGATGATGGCGACCATGATGATCATCCCCAGGGCAAGGACGTCGGCCTGGTTCACGTTGCTTAGGCCGACCTCGCTGTTGATGGCGACGTAGATCTGCTGTGGCACGATGTACGCGATCTGGTTCTCCCAGGCCACAACCGTGGCGAACGCCGACAGCGCGTTGGCGAACAGCAGCAGCGCCGCGCCGAGGAACGCCGGCGCCAGCAACGGCCCGCCCACGTACCGCCAGTACTGCCACGCGGAGGAGCCCAGGCTGTCGGAGGCCTCCCGCCACTGCACCTTCAGCCCGTCGATCGCGGGCAGGAAGACCAGCACCATGAGCGGGACCTGGAAGTACGTGTAGATCACCGCGATACCCCACGGGAAGCTGTAGAACCAGCTGGCGTGAATCAGCAGGCCAACCGGCCCGATCAGCACCACGAACGCGAACGCCAGCGTGACGCCGCCGAACTGGGCCAGCACCCCGGAGACCGCGATGTACAGCCGGCGCACCGTGCCGTCCGGGTTGCCCGACGCGATCGCGTACGCCAGGATCGCGCCGAGCACGGCCCCGACTGCCGACGAGATCAGGCACAGCTGGAACGAGCCGATGAAGTAGCTGCGCGTCGTCGAGCTGAACAGCAGCTTGAGGCTGGACAGGTTCAGAGCGCCGCTCGGGCTGCGGAACGCGTTGAACACGATGATCCCGGTCGGGAGCAGCAGGAAGAGCCCGACGTAGGCGAGGAACGGCGCCGTGCCGAGCCAGGCGGGAAGCCGCAGCCGGCGCCCGGCCCTGACGGGCCGGGCGCCGGCTGGCGTTGTCGCGGTTGCTGCCACCATCCCTCGCTAGCTGACGGCCTTGGCCCAGTTGGCCATCAGGTAGTTAGCGGCGTCGGTGGCCTGGGACTGGGTCAGGAACACCGGCGTCCCCGACACCGGCGGCAGCTTCGACGCGTCCGCGGAGTTGATCGTGCTGTTGGAGGTCATGGCCGACTGCTCCACCGGCCGCGCGCCGCCCGCCAGCCACAGGTTCTGCCCGCCGTCGGTGGCCTGCGAGTAGAGGAACTCCTCCCACAGCCTCGCGGCCGCCGGGTGCGGCGCGTTCTTGTTGATGGCCTGAGCGTAGTAGCCGCCGAGGACCGCACCCGAGGGGATGAACACCTTCCAGTTCGACACGCCCACGTAGCTGGGCAGGTTGAGGTAGTCCCAGTTGAACACGACCGGTGTGGTGCCCGCCTTGATCGTGGCACCGGTCGCCTGCACCGAGTCGAAGTTGCCCTTGGACTTCAGCTGCTGGAAGAAGGACACGCCCTTGGCGATGCTGCTGGGGCTGCCGCCCTCGACCAGGTTGGCCAGCATGACGCCGTTCAGCGCGGCGTTGGCCTCGGTCGGGTTCCCGTTCAGCGCGACCGCACCCTTGAACTTCGGCCCGAGCAGCTGGCTCAGCGAGGTGATCGTGCCGAACTTGGACGAGTAGCCAACGGACATGTAGCCGCCGTAGTCCTGGTACCACAGGCCGGCCGAGGACTTCTGCGCCGTCGGGATGTCGGACCAGGTGCTGACCTTGTACGGCGCGAACAGGCTCGTGTTCGCCGTGGCGACCGCCATGCCGACGTCCAGCACGTCAGGCGCGGCGGCGGTGCCGTTCTCCTGCTTGACCGCGTTCACCTCGTCCTGGCTGCTGCCGTCGGGGTTGGCGGAGTTGACCTTGATCCCGTACTTCTTCTCGAACGTGCTGATGATCGTGCCGTAGTTCGCCCAGGTCGGGGGCAGCGCGATCACGTTCAGCGTGCCCTCCTTCTTGGCCGCGGCGATGAGCTTGGCCATTCCTCCGCCGGACGAGGCCGAGGTGACCGTGGCCCAGTTGGGCCCGCTGCTCGAGCTCGGCGACGAACTCGACGAGCACCCGGCCGCCAGCAGCGCGAGAGCCGCGAGCGCGGCGAGCGTGTACCGATGTGGCGATCTCACGCGAATGCCTCCTGTTGCTTCCCGTCCCGATGACGCGAGCGCGGCCCGCAGAAAGCCGCACGTAAATGTCAGGAAGTGAGCGGACCCTCCCCGGCGAAATGCATAGGCCTTTAAATGCCTAAAACGTTTAGCATCGGTATGGTCGCCCAGGCCTGGGTGGGTGTCAAGACCCGTTACCGAGTTGTCGCCGCGGGCCGCCGGCTATCCGTCCGGGCAGGTAGCTGGGCGTCTGGCGACTGCAGCGAGGCGCGCTCGACGAGCTCGACGGCGGCTATGTAGTCATCCGCTGGGCCGGGTTCCAGCAGCCGCTGCATCAGCGCTGTGCCCATGGCCCGGTGGTCCATCCGGATGGTCGCCAGTGGTGGGTCGAGCAGTTCCGAGGTGGGCAGGTCGTCGTGGCCGACGACCGAGACGCCGGGCCCGACCGGGAGCGATAGCTCGCGGGCCGCCTTGTAGACCGCGTGGGCCGTGTAGTCGGAGTTCGTGATGATCGCGGTTGGCGCACCGCGCTCGGCCAGCAGCGCCGCCGTGGCCTGCTGCACGTCGGGGATCGTGAGCAGCGAGTACACGATCCGTGGCCGCAGCCCGAGTTCGGCGGCCAGGCGCCGGAAATGCCGCAGCCGGTCCGGGTCCGCCATCAGCTGGCGCGGCGCGGACAGGAACGCGACCGATTCGTGCCCGAGCTCGGCCAGCCGCCGCATCGGCAGCTCGACCGCCGCGGCGTTGTCCGGGCTGACCCGGCAGATGCCCGTCACCCCCTCCGCCGACGCGTTGAGCGCCACCGCCGGGGCGCCGGGGCGCAGCACCTGCCAGAGCCGTATCGACTCGCCGGGCCCGACCGGGGCGATGGCCAGCCCTTCCACCCGCTGCGCCGCCAGTTCCTGCACGTGCCGGCGCTCGCGCTCGATCGAGTAGCGCGAGTCGAGGACGAGCAGCGTGGCCCCGGCGTCGCCGGCGACCTGCTGCGCACCGCTGAGCACCTCGAGGAAGAACGGGTTGGCGAAGTTACGCACCACAAAGCCGTAGGTCATGGTGCGCCCCCGGCGCAGCGCCTGCGCCTGCGGGTTGGCCCGGTAGCCGAGCTGCTGCGCCGCGGCGACGATGCGCCGCCTGGTTTCCTCGGCAACGCCCGGCTGCCCGTTGATTGCCAGACTCGCGGTCGCAACGGAGACGCCGACGGCCTTGGCCACGTCGCGGATGCCGACCGGCTTGCCCGGGGCGTCGCTGTCCGTCGTCATGGGTTCCTCTGCAGGCGGGATGCGCGATGGGCCGCCGGTGATCACCTTGCATGACGCGACGCGACACGGCAAGTCCGCGCAACGCACCAGGGTTCGCGCCGCGGGGCCAGGCCCGCCGCGGGGCGTCACGTTCCGGAAATTCCCATACTCAAAACCTGTACAGCCATATGGTATTGCCGTACAGTCAGGTCATCGGCTAACGACCCAGGTGGTGGTACGCAATGGAAAAGGGACTGCGCGCAGGAGCAATCGGCCTGCTGTCCAGCGTGGTGATCGCGGTCTCGTCGACCGCGCCGGCCTACAGCATGGCCGCGACGCTCGGCCTGGTCGTGGCCATCGTCGGGGTGCACAGCCCGGGGACGCTGATCGTCTCGTTCCTGCCGATGCTGTGCATCGCCTACGCGTTCCGCGAGCTGAACAAGGCCGACCCGGACTGCGGGACCACGTTCACGTGGACCACCCGCGCGTTCGGCCCCTGGGCCGGGTGGATGGGCGGCTGGGGCATCATCGCGGCCGACGTGATCGTGATGGCCAGCCTGTCGCAGATCGCCGGGCACTACGCGCTGCAGCTCGTCGGCGCGGACGGCGCGGCGTCGTCGGCGCTCTGGGTGACCGTGGCGGGCGTGGTGTTCATCGCTGCACTGACCTGGATCTGCTACCGCGGGATCGAGGTATCGGCGCGCCTGCAGCAGGCGCTGCTGGCCATCGAGCTGGTCACGCTCGGCATCTTCGCGGTGGTCGCGTTCGTCAAGGCGGGCACCGGTCACGCGCTGCCCGGGGCCGGGCACCTGTCGGCCGCGTGGTTCAGCCCGTGGACCGGCTCGTTCCGCGGCCTGGCGAACTCGTTCCTGCTGGCGGTGTTCGTGTACTGGGGCTGGGACTGCGCGGTCAGCGTGAACGAGGAGACCAAGGACCGGGCCAGGACCCCGGGACGCGCCGCCGTAACCTCCACCGTGCTGCTGGTCGCGGTGTTCGCGGTGATCTCCGTCGCCGCCCTGGTGTTCGCCGGGCCCGCGTTCCTGGCCCAGCACAGCGACAACGTGCTCGGCGCGATGTCCACGCTGGTGCTCGGCAGCACCGCCGGCAAGCTGCTGATCCTGTGCGTGCTGACCTCCGCGACCGCGTCCACGCAGACCACGATCATGCCGACGGCGCGTGCGGCGCTGGCCATGGCCGCGCACCGGGCGCTGCCGCGGGCGTTCGCGCGGATGCACCCGCGCTATCTGACGCCCACGGTGGCGACCGTGGTCATGGGCGCGGCCTCGGCGGTGTTCTTCGTCGTACTGACGCTGACGTCGCAAAACGTGCTGGCCGACTCGGCGGCCTCGGTCGGGCTGCTGATCGCGTTCTACTACGGGCTGACGGGGTTCGCCTGCGTCTGGTTCTTCCGGCGTGATCTGCTTGGCAGCGTGCGCGCGCTGGTTTTCAAGGGGATCCTGCCCGGGTTCGGCGGGCTGGCCCTGCTGGCCGCGTTCGTCCTGTCGATCGTCTCGTACTGGCCGGCCGCGAGCAGCTACTCGAGCTTCGACGGCATCGGCGGCGTATTCCTGATCGGCACGGGGTCGCTGCTGGTCGGCATCGCCCTGATGCTGGCGGCCCGGCGCTGGCTGCCCGCGTTCTTCACCACCGGCACGCTGCCGCCGCTGGCGGCCGCCGACGACCGCGCGGAGGCTGTGCCGGTCCTGGTAGGCGACCGCGCTGCGGTGGCGCCGGACCGCGACGAGGCGGCTGTGCCGGAGCCCGCTCCATCGCCCGCTCCGGTGCCGACACCGGCGATGGAGCCGGCGTGATGGCTGCCAGTCAGGCAGTGCAGGCCGACCTGGCGGGCAGCGGTGCCCGCCCGGCCGGCCGCGGCCAGCGACGGGCCGGAAGGCGCAAGGTGGCGGTGCTCGAGGCGGCGGGCCGGGTGATCGCCGAGCGGGGCGCCGACGCCACCAGGTTCGCCGACGTGGCCGCCGAGAGCGGCGTGCCGGTCAGCACGCTGCAGTACTACTTCGGTTCCCGCGAGGACCTGCTGGTCGCCGCGTTCCGGCACGCGTCGGGCACCGAGATCGCGGCGCTGGAGGCCGACCTCGCCGGGCTTGACGACCCGTGGCAGCAGCTCGCCCACATCGTCACCAGCGCTCTGCGCGGCTATCAGGCGGACGCGGGCGCGGCCGGGGCGGCCGGGTCTGGGCGACTGTGGATCGAGTCCTGGCACTTCGGCATCAGGGACGCCGAGATGCGGGCCGATGCGCTGCGTGACTACGGCGCCTGGCGGGGGCTGGTCGCCGACGTGGTCCGGCGGGGCACCGACGCGGGCCGGTTCGCGCACCGGCTGAGCCCCGAGCAGATCGCCGTGCTCACGATCGCCCTGGTCGACGGCGTCGGCATCCCGCTCGCCCTCGACGACCCGCAGATCACCCCGGACGGCGCCGTCGCGGACGTGCTGACGGCCCTCGCCGGCCTGCTGCACCCGCCCGGCGCGCCCGCGTAGCCGCGCCACCCATCCCACTCCGCGTAGCCGAGCCACCCGACCGCGAGAAGGCTTGCATCCAGCGGCCACGACGAATACCCTCTTTCACTAATCGATTAGTGGAAGAGGTGATCCTCATCGAGTTCCAGCTCGACACCGCCTCGGGTGTCGCCACCTACCTCCAGCTGGCCCAGCAGGTCCGCGATGCCCTGCGGCTCGGCCTGCTGGAGCCGGGCGACCGGCTGCCGACCGCGCAGCAGGTCGTCGCCAAGCTGGCGATCAACCCGAACACGGTGCTCAAGGCCTACCGCGACCTGGAGCGGGAGGGCCTGGTGCGGGGCCGACCGGGCATGGGGACGTTCGTCATCCGGACACTGCCCGGCACCGATCCCGCCGCGCAGCGACGGTTCCTCGCCGCCATGACCGACCTGCTGCGCTCGGCGCGGTCGGCGGGCCTGAGACCTGACGACATCGAGTCGATCTACCGGACCGCGGTCCGCAACTGCTTTACGGAGGGAGTGGCGTGAACACTGTCATCGAGGCCAGCGGCCTGGGCAAGCGCTACGGGCGGCGGTGGGCGCTCGCCGACTGCACCCTGGCGGTCCCCACCGGGCGGGTGACCGGGCTGGTCGGGCCGAACGGAGCGGGCAAGTCCACCCTGCTGCAGCTGGCCGCCGGGCTGCTCGAACCGGACTCGGGAGGGATCACGGTCCTGGGCGAGCCTCCTGCCCGCACCCCGGCGCAGCTCGGCCGGGTCGGTGTCCTCGCCCAGGACGCGCCGGTCTACGCGGGGCTTTCCGTCGCCGGCCACCTGCGCATGGGCGCGTGGCTCAACCATGGCTGGGACACCGAGTTCGCCAAGCGCCGCATCAGCGACCTTGGCCTTGACCTCCGGCAGCGGGCCGGGTCGCTGTCCGGCGGCCAGCGCGCCCAGCTCGCCCTCACCCTGGCGACCGCCAAGCGGCCCGAGCTGCTGCTGCTGGATGAGCCGGTCGCGAGCCTGGACCCCCTCGCACGGCGGGAGTTCCTGCGGGACCTTATGGAGACCGTCGCCGAGCAGCAGGTCAGCGTCGTGCTGTCCTCGCACCTGATCGCCGACATCGAGCGGGTCTGCGACTACCTCATCGTCCTCACTGCCTCCCGGGTGCGGCTGGCCGGGGAGACCGAGGCGCTGCTGGCGACGCACCACCGGCTGTCCGGTCCCCGCCGAGACCCCCGCACGCTCCCGGCGAGCTGGGAGGTCATCGAGGAAAGCCACGCCGGCAAGCAGAGCACGCTGCTGGTCCGCACCTCCGAGCCGGTCCTCGACCCGGCCTGGACCGTCCGGCCGGTCAGCCTGGAGGACCTGGTCCTCGCCTACATGAGCCAGCCGGGCAACGCCGCGAGCGCCGACCTGGCCGGATTGGAGATCGCATCATGATCCGCTTCGCCTGGACCCGGTTCCGCACCCAGGCCGCGGTGGGCGCCGGCATGCTGGCCATCGCCGCCACCGCCCTGCTGGTGACCGGGATCCAGCTCGCCCACGCCTACGACGCCGCCGCTGCCGCCTGCAAGCAGCACGGCAACTGCGCGGGCCTGTTCAACGCCTTCCTCACGCAGGGCTACTTCACGGCCGGCAAGCTACTGGAGGCCGTCGGCCTCGCCGTCCCTGGCCTGATCGGGATGTTCTGGGGGGCGCCGCTGGTCGCCCGCGAGCTTGAGACCGGCACCTTCCGCCTGGCGTGGACCCAGAGCGTCACCCGGACCCGCTGGCTGGCCGCCAAGCTCGCCATCGCCGGCGTGGCCGCCATCGCCGCCGGCGAGCTGTTCACCTTCATGGTGAACTGGTGGTCCAGCCCCATCCACAAGGCGAGCGCGGGTTATACCGCGTTCACGTCCGGCAGCTTCCATTCGGGCGTCGCGCCGGCCGGGTACGCGGCGTTCGCGTTCGCCCTCGGTGTCACCGCCGGGCTCTTGATCCGCCGCACCCTGCCCGCGATGGCCGTCACCCTCGCCGTCTTCACCGCCGTCATCATCGCCTTCCCCATCTGGGTGCGGCCCCACCTCATCCCGCCCGCCCGGACCACCTCGGCGCTCAGCCTGGCATCGGTCGCCGTGACGGGATCTAACGCCGACGGGCACCTGATCCTGACGACGAACACGGCTGCGGGCCTGCCCGGCGCCTGGGTCATCTCCAGCCAGGTCACCAGCCCGGACGGCCGCGCCGCCTCCAGCGAGCCAGGCGGGCCCTGCGGCACCCCATCGGCATCGGCCCAGGCATGCAACGGCTACATCGAAAGCCTTCACCTCCGGCAGACCGTTACCTACGAGCCCGCGAGCCGCTACTGGGCCTTCCAGTGGGTCGAGACCGCGATCTACCTCGCCCTCGCCCTCGCCCTCGCCGGCTTCTGCTTCTGGTGGATCAACCGCAACCGCTCCGCGGAACTAAACATCCGGCGCCGCCGCACCCGCCAGCCGGCCCCGGCACTCCAGGGTCCCGCGTGACCCCACACGATCCCGTGGTATCCGTGGCCAACTAACGATCTTTAACGGCGCAGCCGCCTATACAGGTCTTTCCCCCAGATCATGGAAAACCGGGCTCTCGGGAGCCCCGTGGACCGGAGTCAGGCGCCGACGAGGGGGATCAGGTCGGCGATCGTGTCCAGGATCACCGGCGCCTTGGCCTGCTCGAGTTCCTCGCGGGTGGAGGAGCCGGTGAGCACACCGGCCACCAGGCCAGCGCCGGCCCGCAGCCCGGATTCGACGTCGCTGGGCGTGTCCCCGGCCACGGCGAGTTCGCCGACCGCTCCCCCGCCCAGCCGCAGCAGCGCGGTGAGCGGCAGATCTGGCCACGGGCGGCCCCGGCCGGCGTCGGCGGGCGAGAGCACCAGGTCGACCAGTGGCCGCCAGCCGAGCGCGTCGAGCAGGGCATCCCTGGTCGCCGGCGAGAACCCGGTGGCCAGGCACACCTTGATCCCAGCCGCGCGCAACGCGCCGAAGGTCTCGGTCGCGCCCGGCAACGGCTCGACGTCGCCGCCCCGCACCGAGCGGGCGTAGTGCTCCTCGAACGCGGCGTTGGCCTGCTGCGCGGCGTCCTCGGCGCCGAGGATGTGCCGGAACACCTCGATCTTCGACTGGCCCATGGTCTGGCGCACGTACGCCAGCGCGTCGTCGTAACCCTGCGTGCCCTCGGGCAGCCCGAACTGCTCCACCGCGGCGGAAAACGCGGCGATCACGCTGCCGTCGTCGGCAACCGTGGTGCCCGCCATGTCCAGGCAGGCGATGGTGATCGGCGTCGCTGTCACGTGAATGTCTCCTCGGCGATAGCAGGTGCGCAGGTCATGCCCCGGCCGCCCGGTCCGGTGACCAGGATGACGCCCGGCGCGATCTGGGATCTGTGGTACAGCTCGGTGCCGGTGACCTGGCTGTAGACGCCGGCCCAGCGTCGCTGCGTCGGCGGCAGCGGCGAGCCGAGCAGCTTCTGCGCCCTTGCCCGCAGGTGGTCGTAGGCGTCCTCGTCCACGTCGAACGCGAACGGCTCGTTGTATTCGTGCGTGTCGCCGATCGTGAGGCCGCCGTCGAGCCGCTGTACGAGCAGCAGCTGCGCCGCCGTGGCCGCGGCTGCCGGTGCCTGCGGCCCCAGCCTGGCCCTGCCGGGCAGGTCGAAGGCCGGGTAGTAGCGCAGCGAGTCGCCGTCGGCCACCGAGGTGGTCAGCCGGCCGTCGAATGGCCCGGTCTGCATCATCTGCAGGCGGACCCGCCGCACCGGCGGCCGCTGGTGGCCGGCCAGGTGCGGGCCTGCGACGCCGGTGTGGTTGGCGCCGGTGGCGATCACCACCAGATCGCCGCGGTGCCACTCGCCGGTGTGGTCGCGGACGGCGTGCGGCGCGATCTCGACCGCCTCGCGGCCAGCCAGCCAGCGGTACCCGGCCGATGTGCCTGCGCCGGCCAGCAGGTGCTCGCGGACCGCGGGCAGCACGAGCCGCGGCTCGACCGCGCCATCCCTGCGGCAGCGCAGCGCGCCGGCGAACTCGCCGCGCAGCGCCGGGTTGACCTCGCGGGCTGCTGCCGCGTCGAGGACCTCGAACCCGCGGACCGGGGCGTCCGGCAGCGCGGCCGCCTCCTTCAGCAGCCTTAGTTCCGCCTCACCGCTTGCCACCGTCAGCGAGCCGTTCGGCCGGAAGCCGGTCCCGGGCACCTCGGCGGCCAGCTCCTCCCAGCCAGCCCTGGCCCGCAGCGCCAGGCTCAGCTCCGGCCCGGGAGCGCGGCCGCTGACCCAGATCAGGCCGAAGTTACGGACGCTCGCGCCGCGCGGCTCGGGCTCGCGCTCGATGTGCAGCACGTCGAGCCCGCGCCGCCGGGCGGACACCGCGTGCATCGTGCCGAGCACCCCGCCGCCGACCACCACCACACGTTCCACGGCCCGGTGTCCTCCTGCTGCTGCTAGTCGGCCCAGTCAATCGTGCCGCGATGACGCCCCGGTGAACAGCCGGCCACACAGGGGCAGCGAAGCCGGCCCCGCTGGCAACCCGGCCGCCAACGTGCCTACGCTGGCCTCGCGCCCTGCAGGCGAAAAGCGGACATGACGGAGGCGGCATGGCTGACGTACTGGGAATTGACATCGGCGGCACGGGCATCAAGGCGGCGCCGGTCGACCTGAGCGCGGGAAAGCTGACCGCCGAGCGCGTCAAGATCGATACTCCGCACCCGTCCGTGCCGGACGCGGTCGCCGAGGTGGTTCGCCGGCAGGTGGCGGGCTTCTCCTGGACCGGCCCGGTCGGCATCACGTTCCCCGGCGTCGTGATAGACAGCGTTATCAGGACCGCCGCCAACGTCGACAAGTCGTGGATCGACGTCGACGCCCGCGAGTTGTTCGGCCGGGTGACGGGCCAGCCGGTCACCGTGATCAACGACGCCGATGCCGCGGGGCTTGCCGAGATGAAGTTCGGCGCGGGCGTCGGCCAGAAGGGCACCGTGCTGATGCTGACCCTGGGCACCGGGATCGGCAGCGCGCTGTTCATCGACGGCATCCTGGTGCCGAACACCGAATTCGGCCACATCGAGATCCGCGGCAAGGACGCGGAGAAGCGCGCCTCCGAGCTGGTCCGGGAAGAGCACGACATGAGCTGGGGCAAGTGGGCCGGGCGGGTGGATGAGTACCTGGAGCACATGGAGCAGCTGCTGTCCCCCCAGCTGATCATCATCGGCGGCGGCATCAGCAAGAAGTCGGAGAAGTTCCTGCCGTTGCTGACCGGGCTGCGCGCCAAGGTCGTGCCGGCGGGCATGCTCAACGACGCGGGCATCGTCGGCGCTGCGATGGCGGCCGCCTGATCGTGTTGTTGACGTTACACGTAGTCATTCATCTGTTACGATCTGTGAAGGCCTTGACAGCAACGCCTGTCAGCCTTCCCCGGGGGCACAGATGTGGCCCGGCCGCTCCCCGCGGCCGGGCCACATCGCGTTCCGGCGCGGCCGCCAGGACTGGCCGTTTAGCCGACGGGCCCCCCGGTCCCGGGGACCGGAGACGGCCCAGGCGGGCCGTACGAGACCCGCGCCCGGGCTGCCTGGCGCTCCCTGAGCTGACTGACCACCTCGATACCCCCGGCGGTCAGGCCGGCGAACAACGACCAGAACGCGAGCGCGCCGATGCCGCCGAGTGAGAGCGGCGCCTGCACCAGCACGCCCGACTGGCCAACCTCGAGGGCGTGGTTGAAGCCGGCGGTGCCGGACTGCTGCCCGATCCACATCGCAATCAGGGCGGCGGGAAGCCCGGCGACCACGACAGCGGCCATTGCGAACGGGCCGTGCCGCCGGACCGTGAGCACGTACCCGAGCAGGCCGGAGACGATGCCGCCGACCGCCGTCAGCAGGGTGAACCAGCCATCCGCCGCGATGAACGCGTTGGTCTCCGGGTTCACCACGTCGGCGGAGCCGCGGCCGGCTACGACCGCGAGCGCGCGCGGCGCCACCGCGGCCCAGGTGAACCCCGCCGCGACGCCGAGCAGCGCCGTTCCCACCAGCACGGCGGCCACCGCAACCACAACCGCGGGCATGCCGAGCACCAGCCCACTGCCGGGCCGGCGCCGGTCCGGGCCTGGCGGAATCTCAAGCTGACTGGGTTCGGCCATCCTGCGCAGCAGGGTACGTGACCGCCCGCCCCGGCCGACCCGCGGCCACCCGTGCCGCCCGGCTTTCTGCCGTACGGGCAGGTCGCGGCGACCTTCGCGTGCTGGCCGGTATCCGGCGCCTTCCGGCATGTCCGGATATGAGATAATCCGGGACAGGGAGGGGCGGTTAAATCACTTGACCGACCCTGGCCTATATTGATATCACTTTTTAATAGACACGCTAGCTGGACATCACGGGGCGCTGAGGAAACTTGCTAGCTTAGGCCGGGGCGCTGCAGTTCGCCCGCGATCCCCAGTTGGCCCGCGATCTCCGAACTCGCACAAGGAAGCAGCTGCATGATCGAAGTACGCGATCTCACCAAGCGATACGGCGAAAAACTGGCCGTCGACAACCTGAGCTTCACCGTCGAGGCGGGCCGGGTGACGGGGTTCCTCGGGCCGAACGGCGCGGGCAAGTCCACCACGATGCGGCTGATTCTGGGCCTCGACTACCCGGAGTCCGGGACCGCGACCATCAACGGCCGGCCGTACCACGACCTGGCCAACCCGCTGACCACCGTCGGCGCCCTGCTCGAGGCGAAGTCGGTGCACCCGGGCCGCAGCGCCCGGAACCACCTGCTGTTCCTCGCGCAGTCGCAGGGGCTGCCGCGTACCCGGGTGGACGAGGTGCTCGATCTGGTCGGCCTGCGCGAGGTGGCCAACCAGCGGGCCGCTCGTTCTCGCTCGGCATGAGCCAGCGGCTCGGCATCGCCGCGGCCCTGCTCGGCGACCCGCAGGTCCTCCTTCTCGACGAGCCCGTGAACGGCCTCGACCCCGAGGGCGTGCTGTGGATCAGGAACCTGATGAAGCAGCTGGCGTCCGAGGGCCGGACGATCCTGGTGTCCAGCCACCTGATGAACGAGATGGCGGTCACCGCCGACTACCTGATCGTGATCGGCCGGGGTCGGCTCATCACCGAGTCGACCACGGACGAGGTGATCTCCCGCAGCGCCGACAAGTCGGTCCGGGTGCGCGCCCCCGAGAGGGAGCGGCTGACACAGCTGATCACCGAGGCTGGCGGCAAGGTCACGGCCGGCGGCCCGCCCAGGCCTGGCGATCCCCCCAACGGCAACGGCGCCGAGCTGCTGACGGTCACCGGGCTGGAGGCGGCCCGGATCGGCGAGATCGCGGCCGCCAAGGCGGTCGTGCTGCACGAGCTGACCCCGATGGCCTCGCTCGAGGAGGCGTTCATGGAGCTGACGTCCGGCAGCCTGGAGTTCGGCCAGCACGGCCCGGCTCCGGTGAGCGCGGCCGAAGGGAGCACCCGATGACGACCACATCGCCCGCCCCGGTGGTGCCAGCCGCGCCAGCCCCGGCATCCGTGGGGCGCCCGAGGCTCGGCGGCCTGCTCGCCTCCGAATGGACGAAGATCCGTTCGGTGCGGTCCACGGCCTGGACGCTGGTCATCTTTGTCGTGATCACCCTCGGCTTCACCGCGCTGTTCACGTGGCTGACGGTGTCGAACTGGAACGGCCCGCACGCGGCGTCACGGGATCTGTCGGTGGCCACCGACCCGGTCGGCTTCATCCTGGGCGCCGGGCTTGGCCTGGGCCAGCTGACGCTCTGCGTGCTGGGCGTGCTGGTGATCACCACCGAGTACTCGACCGGAGTCATCCGCGCCTCGCTGCTCGCCGTGCCCCGGCGGCTGTGGATGCTGACGGCCAAGTGCGTGGTGTTCGCGGTGCTGCTGTTCGTGCTCGGCGAGATCATCTCCTTCGGCTCGTTCTTCATCGGCTCGTCGATCCTGCACAGTCATGTGCCGGTGTCACTCAGCGACCACAACGTAACCCGCGCGGTCCTCGGCTCGGGGCTCTACCTGACCGTGCTCGGCCTGTTCTCGCTGGCGATCGGCGGCATCATCCGGCACACAGCGGGCGCCATCACAACCGCCATCGGCGTCGTATTCGTGCTGCCGATCCTGTCCGGGCTGCTGCCCAGCAGCTGGGGCGCGCACGTCAACGGCTACCTGCCGGAGCAGGCCGGCACGCTGATCGGCCAGGCGCATCCGACGGGCAGCGGCAACGTGCTCTCCGCTTGGGAGGGCTTCGGCGTGTTCTGCCTCTGGGCCGTTGTGCTGCTGGCAATCGCCGCCTACCTGCTGCAGAAGCGGGACGCGTAGCCTGCCGCTGCAGAGGCGGGACACGTAGCCTGCCGCTGCAGAGGCGGGACGCATAGCCCGCGGCTACGTCGCCGGGGCCACCGCCGTCGCGGTGACCCCGGCGTGCACGTCGAGCACCCGCCGGTAGGCGCGGCGGACGTCGTTACGGTCCGACTCCTCGTCGACCGTTGCCTCGCTCAGCCGCTGGATCATCGCCGCCTGGTCGAGCAGCACCGCGCAGTCGTCCGCCGCGGTCGCGCGTTCCATGATCTTCGCCAGCGCGTCGAGCTGCCTGATCATCACCGCCGGCATGCCGCGGCCGCTCTGGCGCACCTTCTCGAAGGAGCGCTGAACCAGGCGCTGGTAGGTAACCTGCGTCGCGATCAGCCGCACCGTGCCGGCCGGGTCCCGGTAGACGCGGGTCGGCTGCCACCGGCCGGTTACCTTGCACAGGCTGTCGCCGATCCAGTCAATACAGGTCAGCGCCGTGAACGTGTCGTTGACCGCCGCCGAAAGCGCCCGGATGCAGATCTCGACGAGCTGGTCGATGCCGAACGAGACGTCCTGGGCCAGCGTCCGGTACGGGCCGGTGACGTGCGACCTGGCCAGCTCGCGCGCCACCTGGTCCGTGGCGCTGCCCGGCCACACGGTCGCGTACGGGGATCCCTGGACCAGGAAGTGGCCGGGCCGGTAGCGCAGGTGGATCACTGCGTCCTTCTCGGCGGCGATGTTGACCAGCGTCCGGTGCTGGATGTACTGCAGGTAGCCGCTGCGCGGCGCCGCGACCTCCCCGCCGGGCCCGTCCATGTCCGCGATCAGCAGGGCGGCGTAGCGCGCGTCGGCGCCCACCGTCGGGTCGCCGGCCTGCAGCTCGATGGCTTCGGCCAGGTCCCGAGCAATGCTGGCGATCACCTGCGGCAGCTGGATCTGGACGGCGATGTGGTGCAGGAAGTAGATCAGCACCGCGAGGTCGACGACCATCAGCAGGAGCGTCACGGTGATGCTGATGTGCGGGACGAAGGCCCCGTGATCGCCCTGGCCGATCGAGCCGAGCGCGAGCACGGAATAGACGAACGTCGCCACGAACGTCCCCAGCGTGAACTGCGTGCCGCGGTCGCGGATGAAGTTGCGCAGCATCCGCGGCCCGAACTGGGTCGAGGTCAGGGTCAGTGCGACGATCACGATCGAGAACACGACGCCCACGACCGTGATGATGGCCGCGGCAATCGCGGTCAGGATCTGCCTGGCGGCGTCCGGAGACCCGCTGATCGCCCAGCCGGGGATCTTGAACACTCCGTCGTAGGACGCCTGGTCCAGTGCGAACGTGCCGATGAAGAGCAGCACGGCGGCCGCCACCTCGATGGCCGGAACCAGCCACAGGTTGGTACGCAGCACGTCGCGGCGCCACTCCGAGCCGCGGAGCAGGCGCCGGATCACCGGGCTGTCCCGCGGCGGTACCTGATGGGCTGCATGGCAAGCCTTCCAGCGATAAGACTGTCGCCGACCAGTCTTCCCGGCTCACCTGGCCGCCATTCTACCTGGGCAGATTTGTCCCGCCGACGAGCGGGCGACAGCAGCCCGCGCAGGCGGGCGACAGCAGTCAGCCCGCGCAGGCGGGGCCGAGCAGCTGCTTCAGGTCGGCCAGCAGCGACGGCGACGGCCTGACCCGCAGCTTGTTATCCAGCCGCACGACCTTGGTACGGGAGCCGGTCAGCAGTCTCAGGTGCACCTCGGTGGATCCCGGGTGGGTGCTCAGCACCTCCCTGAGCCGCTCGACCACCGGAGGCACGCACCGCGCCTCCATGATCGACACCACAAAAGGGCCCTGGCCGTCCGCTGGCAGGTCGGGGACGCTCACCTCCATCGCGACCAGCTTGGGCACGTCCTCGCGCCGGTCCAGCCGCCCCTTCACCAGCACGATCGCGTCGTCGATGATCATCGACATGCACGCCTGGTAAGTGGCGGGGAAGAACAGCACCTCGATCGCGCCCTCGAGATCCTCCAGGGTGGCCGCCGCCCACGGGTTGCCCTGCTTGGTCACCTTGCGGGCCACCCCGGACAGGATCCCGCCGACGGTGACCACCTGTCCGTCGCCACGTTCGCCCGGGCCGCCCGGGCCGGCTCCTGCTCGGCAGACCCGATGAGCTGCGCGACCGAGCAGTCGGTGGCCGCGGCGAGCGCGTGCTCCAGGCCAAGCAGCGGGTGATCGGAGACGTACAGGCCAAGCATCTCCCGCTCGAACGCGAGCAGCGTCGGCTTCTCCCACTCACCCGCGTCCACAGGAACCTGCACGTCAAACACGGACTCGACCTCGGGATCCGCGCCGAACAGCGAGTCCTGGCCGATCGCCTCGTTGCGCTTGACGTCGATCACGCTGTCGATCGCCTGCTCATGGATCAGCACCAGGCCCTTGCGCGGTTGGCCGAACGAGTCGAACCCGCCCGCCTTGATCAGGGACTCGATCACGCGCTTGTTGCACACGTTCACCGGCACCTTGCGCAGGAAGTCGGCGAAGCTGGTGAACGCGCCCTTGGACTTGCGCGCCGCGACGATCGACTCCACCACGGCGGTGCCGACGTTGCGCACCGCCGCCATGCCGAACCTGATGTCCTGGCCGACCGGGGTGAACATCGCCGTCGACGAGTTCACGTCCGGCGGCAGCACCTTGATCCCCATCCGGCGGCACTCGTTCAGGTACAGCGCGGACTTGTCCTTGTCGCCCGCGACGGAGGTGAGCAGCCCGGCCATGTACTCGGCCGGGAAGTTGGCCTTCAGGAAGGCGGTCCAGTAGGAGATCAGCCCGTACCCGGCCGCGTGCGCCTTGTTGAAGGCGTAGCCGGAGAACGGCACCATCACGTCCCAGATGGTCTTGATCGCGCCGTCGGAGTAGCCGTTGGCCTTCATCCCGGCCGCGAACGGCTCGTACTCCTTCTCCAGGATCTCCTTCTTCTTCTTGCCCATGGCCCGCCGCAGCAGGTCGGCCTTGCCGGGCGAGTACCCGGCCAGCTTCTGCGCGGCGAACATGACGTCTTCCTGGTAGACCATGAGGCCGTAGCTCTCGCCGAGGATGTCCTCGAGCGGCTCGGCGAGCTCCGGGTGGATCGGCACAACCTCCGCCCGGCCGGTCTTGCGGTCGGCGTAGACGGGGGCGCTGGCCATCGGGCCCGGCCGGTACAGCGCGATCACAGCGGAGATGTCGCCGAACTTGTCGGTCCGCATGGCCCGCAGCAGCCCGCGCATCGGGCCGCCGTCGAGCTGGAACACGCCCAGGGTGTCGCCGCGGGCCAGCAGCTCGTAGGTCGGCTTGTCGTCCAGGCCGAGCGTCTCCAGGTCGATCTCGATGCCGCGGTTGTCCTTGATGCCCCGGATCGCGTCGTCGATCACGGTGAGGTTGCGCAGCCCGAGGAAGTCCATCTTCAGCAGGCCGATGTCCTCGCACGAGGGGTAGTCGAACTGCGTGATCACCGCGCCGTCGGCCTCGCGCTTCCAGACCGGGATGTGATCGAGCAGCGGCTCGCAGCTCATGATCACCCCCGCCGCGTGCACCCCGGCCTGGCGGATCAGCCCCTCGAGCCCCCGCGCGGCGTCGAGGACCTGCTTGACCTCGGCCTCGCCCTCATACAGCGCGCGGATCTCGCTGGCCTCGCCGTACCGGGGGTGATCCGGCTCGAACACACCGGCCAGCGGCATGTCCTTGCCGAGGATCGGCGGGGGGAACACCTTGGTGATCCGGTCGCCGAGTGCGTACGGGAAGCCGAGCACCCGGGAGGCGTCCTTGATCGCGGCCTTCGCCTTGATCGTGCCGTAGGTGATGATCTGGGCGACCCGGTCGTCGCCGTACCTCTCGGTGACGTACCGGATGACGTCGCCGCGCCGGCGTTCGTCGAAGTCCACGTCAACGTCGGGCATGGACACGCGTTCGGGGTTGAGGAACCGCTCGAACACCAGGCCGTGCGCTATCGGGTCGAGGTCGGTGATGCCGAGCGCGTAGGAGACGATCGAGCCGCCCGCCGAGCCGCGGCACGGTCCCACCCGGATCCCGTTCCGCTTGGCCCACATGATGAAGTCGGCGACCACGAGGAAGTAGCCGCAGAACCCCATGGTCTCGATGACGCCGATCTCGTACTCGGCCTGGGTGCGGCGCTGCTCGTCGTACCCGTCCGGGTAGCGGCGGTCCATGCCCCGCCAGACTTCCTTGCGGAACCAGCTCTCCTCGGTCTCGCCGTCGGGCAGCGGGTACCTGGGCATCAGGTTCGACTTGGTGAACTCGACGTTCGCGCGCTCGGCGACCAGCAGCGTGTTGTCGCACCCGGCCAGCCAGGCCTCGTCCGCGCTGATACCGCGCATCTCCTGCGGGGACTTCACGTAGTAGCCGGTGCCCTCGAACTTGAACCGGGTCGGGTCGGCGAGGTTCGTGCCCGTCTGCACGCAGAGCAGGGCCTCGTGGGCGGTGGCGTCCGCCTCGCGCGCGTAGTGCAGGTCGTTGGTTGCCAGGAACGGCAGCGCGAGATCCTTCGCGATCTTGCGCAGCCCCTCCCTGGACCGCAGCTCGACGCCCAGGTTGTGGTCCATGAGCTCGACGAAGAAGTTGTCCGGCCCGAAGATGTCCCGGTAGGCGGCGGCCGCCTCCATGGCCTGGCGCTCCTGGCCGAGCCGCAGCCTGGTCTGCACCTCGCCGCCCGGGCAGCCGGTGGTGGCGATGATCCCCTTGGCGTACTCGGCGAGCAGCTCGCGGTCCATCCGCGGCTTGCGGAAGTACCCCTCGAGCGAGGACCGCGACGCCAGCCGGAACAGGTTGTGCATGCCCTCCGTGGTCTCGGCGAACAGCGTCATGTGCGTGTACGCACCGGCGCCGGACACGTCGTCGTCCTTCTGCCCCGGCGTTCCCCAGCGAACCGGCTGCTTGTGGCTGCGGTGCTCGGGCGCGACGTACGCCTCGATGCCGATGATCGGCTTGATGCCGGCCGCGCGCGCCTTGGTGTAGAAGTCGTAGGCGCCGTAGACGTTGCCATGGTCGGTGATCGCGATCGCCGACATCCCGCCACGCTCACACTCGGCGAACATGTCCTTCAGCCGCGCCGCGCCATCGAGCATCGAGTACTCGGTGTGCACGTGGAGGTGAACGAACCCGTCTGCGTTTGCCGTACCCCTGCCCGCCGAGGATGCCGTCATGAAAGTACTGCCTCCTTCGGGCATGCGTCACGACGCCCCTAGCAGGGCGCGAGCGAAGGGCCGGGGGAAGAACCGCCACGTCACACCAGCGGCAACGGCCGATTGGGCCGCCGCCCAGCGCGCGCTCAGGTCCGGCTCATCGAGCTTATCGCTCTCTCCTACGGCGCGCGTGCTACGGCGCGCCGTCTACAGCACTCTGGCACTGCCCGCCGCTTATGCGACCTCTGCTACGCCTCGCCGCCTATGGCCCCGAGGGATGCAGCATCAGCAGCACGGCCGTGTTCCGCCCGGCGAGTCCCTGGTACAGGTGCGGGCTCGCCGCACCGAAATGCACCGAATCTCCCTCGGCCAGGTCCACGGCCGCGTCACTCGGCCCGGTGCGGATCCCGCCGCCGGTCACCACCATGCACTCCGACACGCCGGGGAGATGCGGCAGCGAGGCCTGCTCGGCGGCGTCCACCTCAATCGCGAACACCTCGACGGTCCCCCGCACCGCGATCCGGTGCAGCAGTCGCGCGTGCACCGCGTCGCCGTCGGCTCTGGGCCCCTCATCCGCCCGGACCACGGCGACCGGCGGGGCCGGCGGCTCCAGCAGCTCGCCGAGTGACACGCCGAGCGCGGTGGCCAGTGCCCACAGCGTGCTCAGCGTCGGATTGCCTTCACCCTGCTCGAGGCCGTGCAGCGTGGTCTTGCTGACGTCCGCGGTGGCTGCCAGGTCGGCCAGGGACAGCCCGGCCGCCGTTCTCAGCCGGCGTATGTTGCGCCCGGCCGCTTGCGCGCTGTCCATGCGTACCAGCATAGTGATATAGAAGTATCGCTTGAACGTTACGCCAGCGTGAAGGGTGGTCAGCGGATGACGGTCGCGCGACTCCGCGATATTCCGGGCATCGGCGTGGACGTGATCGGGGACGCCGCGGACGCCGCGGCCGACCCGGACATCCTGCGCCTGGAGAACCTGGACACCGACCTGCGGCCGCCGCGGGTGGCCGTCGAGCTGACCCGCGCGGCCATCGACGACGACGCGGCCAACAGCTACCTGCCGTTCCAGGGGCACCGGGCGCTGCGCGAGGCGGCCGCGGCCCATGTCGGCCGGCTTGCGGGCCGCCGGTACGACCCGGCCGGTGAGTGCGTCATCGTGGCCGGCGGCCTGAACGGCATTCTCAACGCCCTGCTGGCCACCGTCGAGCCTGGCCAGGAAGTCGTGCTCACCGACCCGATCTACGCCGGCCTGGTCAACCGGGTACGGCTGGCCGGCGGCGTGCCCCGCTTCGTCCCCGCCACCGCGGTGCCGGGCGGCGGCGCGTCCGGTAGGGGCGGTGTGTCCGGCGGGGCCGGTGCGTCCGGCGGGGCCGGTGCGTCCGGCGGGGGCTGGACCGTGGACCCGGAGCGGCTGGCCGCCGCCGTCGGCCCGGCCACCGCGGCCGTGCTGATGATGGGCCCGTCCATGCCCACCGGCCTGGTCCTCGGTGACAGCCACTGGTCCGCGCTGGCCGCCGCGCTCGAGGAACATCCGGCCTGGCTCATCTATGACGCGGCCATGGAGCGGATCCGGTTCGACGGGCGCCCGCCGAGCCACCCGGCCGCGCACCCGGGCCTGGCCGACTGCACGATCACCGTCGGCTCCGCGTCCAAGGAACTACGGATGATCGGCTGGCGGGTCGGCTGGGTGGTCGGCCCGGCGCCGGTGCTCTCCGACGTCAACCTGGTCGGGCTGACCAACGTCGTTTGCCAGGTGGGGATCGCCCAGGCCGCGGTCGCCGCCGCCCTGGCCGACCCGGGCGCCGACGCCGACGTGGCCGCGGCGACCGCGACCTGGCAGCAGCGCTGCGAGGTCATCCTGAACCAGCTGGCAGGCTACCCGGCGGTCCGCCCGGACGGCGGCTGGTCACTGCTGATCGACACCGGGCCGCTCGGGCTCACCCCCGGGGAGGCCTCGCGACTGCTGTTCGACCGGGGCAAGGTCGCCGCTACCCCGATGGACGGCTGGGGGCCCAGCGGCGCCCGCTACCTGCGCCTTGTGTTCGCGAACGAGCCCGCCGGGCGGCTGGCGGACCTGGGCGACCGGTTCCGCCGCGGACTCGGCTAGCCCCTGGCTTGTCGATGTACCAACGGGCCTGTAAGAAGCGGCCTTTTGGTACATCGATGCCCCCGCGCCACCATCGCCGGACCAGGTGATCGCGCGGATGCAGGGCAGGCTGAGCACGACCAGGCTGCTGAGCACCGCCCAGGCCGCCCCGGCGCCGAGCACCCGGCCGGGCCCGGCCAGCGCGGCGGCGGGCCCGGCGATCACGAGCCCGAACATGCCCACCCCGAACCCCCCGAAGGTCGAGAACGAGCTGGCCCGGGACACCCGGTCGGCGGGGACCTGCTGCTGCAGGGTGGTGGTCCAGTACGTGTTGAACAGCGCGCTGGCGATGCCGGCGGCGAACGCACCGGCGGCTACCGCGCCCACCGCAGCGTGCAGCGCAAGGAGAAAGCACGGCGCGGGGTACCCGAACGTGGCCAGGATCGCGACGACCAGCGGGCGACGCGGCCGGCGGCCGAGCGCGGACAGGCCGCCCAGCACCGCCCCGGCGCCGCCGGCCGCCATGACCAGCCCCCAGGCCCTGGCCCCGCCGAGGTATGCCCTGGCCAGCACCGGGCCGAGCAGCAGGTACGGGCCCCAGGTGATGAGGTTGAACAGCGCGAACTGCAGCGTGGTCACCCAAAGCCAGGCCCGGGACCGGAACTCGGCCCAGCCCTCCCCCGCCTGGCGCCGCAACGACCGGTGCGGCGCGGGCGCCGTGGGCGCGAGCGCGGGCGCGGGCGGCGGGGCCGCCGGACGCTGCGGCGGCCGCAGCAGCGCGAGGGCGGCCACGCTGACCCCGTAGCTGGCCGCGTCGACCGCGATCACCACGGCCGGGCCGGCCAGCGCGACAACCAGCCCGGCCAGGGACGGGCCGATGATCCTGGTCGCGGACTGCGCCAGGCCGTACAGCGCGTTCGCGTCACCGAGTTCGGCCCGCGGCGCGATCTCGGTCATCAGGCCGTTAAGGGCCGGGCCGAAGAACGCCTGGCCGGTTCCCACGAGCGCGGCCAGCACCGCGAACAGCCAGATCGGCGGCCTGCCGGCCAGCAGCGCGACGGCCAGGGCCGCCTGCGCGGCGCAGCACAGGGCGTCCGCGCCGAGCATGACCGGGCGGCGGCCGATCCGGTCGGCCAGCACGCCACCGCCGAGCACGAACGCCACCTGCGGCAGGATCCCCGCCGCCATGACCACGCCGAGCCCGTCCGCCGATACGCCGCTGCCCAGCACCGCGAACGTCACCGCGACCGAGGACATCCAGGTGCCGAGCAGCGAGGTCACCTGCCCGACATAGAACCGGCGGAAGTCGCGGTGGGCAAGCACGGCGACGCGATGGCCGATGGCTGCCCGAATCCGGGGCGCGTCGCGTTCCGGCATATCTGCTACGGCGAAGTGCGGCCGAGCGCGCCTTCGAGAAACGCGAGCCGGTCGGCGGCCTCGGCTATGGCCTTGGCGGTTGGTTTCCCGGCGGAGCTGTGCCCGGCCGATGTTTCCACCCGCAGCAGGATCGGCGCGTCGCCCCGCTGCGCGGCCTGCAGCGCGGCGGCGAACTTGTACGAGTGGCCGGGCACCACGCGGTCGTCGTGGTCTCCGCAGGTGAGCAGCGTCGGAGGGTAGGCCGCCGGGCGGACGTTGTGCAGCGGCGAGTACCCGCGCACCCACCGGTACTCGTCCGGGTCGTCCGGGTCCCCGTATTCGCTGCGCCAGATCCAGCCGACCGTGAACCGGTGGTAGCGGAGCATGTCGAAGACTCCGGCGTCCGCGATGGCCGCGCCGAACAGCTCCGGGTGCTGGGTCAGGCAGGCGCCGACCAGCAAGCCGCCGTTGGAGCCGCCGTTGATGGCGATGCGGGCCGCCGCCGACCAGCCGGAGCCGGCCAGCCAGCGGGCGCAGGCGCAGAAGTCGTCGAAGGTGTTCTGCTTGGCGGCGCGTCTGCCCGCGTCATGCCAGGTCCGGCCGTACTCGCCGCCACCGCGCAGGCAGGCGACCGCGAGCATCCCGCCGCGTTCCAGCCAGACCGCCCAGGTGGGCGAGAACGACGGGGTGGTGCTGACCGCGACGCCTCCGTAGCCGCACAGCAGCACCGGGACGTCGCCGCTGCGGGCCAGGCCGCGCCGGCGGGTGAGGAACATGGGCAGCGCGGTGCCGTCGGGCGAGGTGACGCTGACGCGCTCGGTGATGAACTCGCGCTGGTCCAGCCCGCCGGGCGGGGCGTGCACCACGGCGGTCTCGCCAGAGCGCAGGTCATGCCGGTACAGCACCGCCGGCGAGGTGAACGACACCATCTCGAAGTAGATGATGTCGCTGTCCGGCCGGCCGTCGATGAGCTCGTGATCGAGCTGGTTGCCGCCAAGGGTGCTCATGGCCGGCAGCGGGATGTCGCGCACGAACGTGCCGTCGAGCTCGGCCACCCGCAGCAGCGAGCAGGCGTCGCGCAGGTAGTGGCAGACCAGCCGGCCGCCGAAGAAGTGCGCCTCGAGCAGCGTCTCATCGGCCTCGGGGAGCACCTCGCGCCAGTGCTGGCGGCCGGGGCGCTCCAGGTCGACGGCGACGATCCGGCGCCGGTCTGCCCCGTCGTCCGTGAGCAGGTAGAACGTGGTCCCCTCGCTGGTGACCACCTCGGCCAGGTCGCCGCTGTCCGGTACCAGGACCCGCCAGCCCGCCTGCCGCTGGCCGAGGTCGAGGACCTGCAGTTCGGCCCCGGGACCGATGCCCCGGCTGAGGGACACGACCAGGTAGCGGCCATCGGGAGTCACCGCGACCCCCGGGAAGATGGCCGTGTCGGCGGGGGTGAACACCGGCTCGTCGTCGCGCTGCGCGGTGCCCGGGCGGTGGAAGAAGATCCGCTTCCCGGCGCTCACGTCCTGGTGCTCGCCGCCCGGCCGCGGCGGGTCCATCGCGGCGTAGTAGAAGCCCGAGCCGTCCTTCGCCCACTCGGCGTCCTCGGACTTGGACCACTCCAGGACGCCGGCCTCGTCGGCTCCCGACGCAACGTCACGCACGTGCCAGGTCAGCCAGTCTGATCCCGACGCGGCCGTGGCGTAGGCCACCTTTGCGCCGTCCGGGCTGACGCTGATCGCGCCCAGCGCGACCGTGCCGTCGTCGCTGAGCACGTTCGGGTCGATGAGCACGCGGCCCTCGCGGCGCGGCGCATCCATTACGTAGAGGACCGGCTGGGCCTGCAGGCCCGAGTTCCGCGTCTGGAACCAGCGCCCGCCCCGCTCGAACAGTACCCCGAACCTGGCGTAATTCCATTGTTCGCCGAGCTGGGAGCGGATCTGCGCCCTGGCCGGCACCGCGGCGAGCCAGGCCTGCGTGTGCTCGTTCTGCTTGCTGACCCAGGCCGCGGTCTCGGGGTCGGCGGCCCGTTCCAGCCACCGGTACGGATCGGGTACGGCCTCGCCGTGGTGGCGATCGACGACTTCACCAGGCTGTGCCACAGCGGATTTACTGCGATTAATGGTTGACGACTTTAGCGATTCTGGCATGCATTCCACAATGCCAGAACGCATTCCGATAATGCAAATTCTAATTACCCTGGCCGTCCTTGGCCTATTTATTTACTGCGGATATTTACCGCAGTAAATGCGCACGCGGGCGCGCGTTATCCTGAAAGCGGCCATGTACCGCCAGCCCGCAGCGGAGCCGGAACGGAGGCCTGCCATGTGCCCGCGTCGTGAAACGGCAATCGCGCAGCGGCCAGGGACGCCGCCGGGACCGCGGCCGGTGGCCGCGCCGGTGGAGTACGCGGTGGCGGTGGACCGTTACCTTGCCGACGCCACGCTCGGCGAAGCGTCCCGCCGGGTCTACCGGATCTCGCTCACCGGCTGGGCCTGGGCCCTGGTCGGGCAGCGGGCACCGCGCGGCACCGGCCGGCGTGGGGCAGCGCCGCCGGTCGTGCCGCTCGCCCTGCTGGACCGCGCGGAGGCCGGGCACAGGCTGGCTGCGGCGCTGGCCGACCGCGGGGCGCAGGCCGACCCGCGCACGGTCAACCGGGAACTGTCCGCGCTGCGCAGCGCGGTCGGCTGGTGGCAGGACCAGGGGTGGATCAGCGGGGATCCGACCGCCGGGCTGCGGCACCTGCCCGGCCAGGCGGCACCGGTGCCCGCGCTGACCGGCGGCCAGATCGCCGACCTGTTCCGGGTGCAGGCCACGCTGCGCGAGCACGCGTTCTGGCGGCTGCTCTACGACTCCGGCGCGCACGTGGATGAGGTGCTCGGCCTGGACGCCTGGCGCCTGGACCTGGTGCACGGCACCGCGCCGGCCGTCAGGCAGCCGCGCGGCTCGCACTGGATTCGCTGGCGGGCCAGCACCGGTGAGCTGCTCGGGCTGCTGCTCGCCGGCCGGAGCGCCGGCCCGGTATTCCTGACCGACCGGAAGGCACCGGCCCGGGCCGCGCGAGCGGACGTCTGCCCGTTCACCGGCCGGGCCCGGATGTCATACCGGCGGGCGGCGGAGATCTTCGGCACCGCCACCCGCCCGCTCGATCCGGCCGGCCGGGGCTGGACCCTCGGCCAGCTGCGCCAGGCGGGCCTGGAGGCGCGCACCGGGTAAGCGTCTCGAGGCGGAGCACGGGCCGCCCGGGATCACGACTCGTCGCGGAGCAGGTCAAGCGCGCGGGACAGGTCCGGGGCATACTCGCTGGTGAATTCCACCCGGTGGCCGTCCGCGGGATGGGCGAATCCCAGACGGACCGCGTGCAGCCACTGCCTGGTCAGGCCGAGCCGCGCGGCCAGCACCGGGTCGGCGCCGTACAGCCGGTCGCCGACGCAGGGATGCCGGATCGCGGCCATGTGCACCCGGATCTGGTGGGTGCGCCCGGTTTCCAGCACGACCTCGACCAGGCTGGCGGCCCGGAACGCCTCGAGCGTGTCGTAGTGCGTGACGGACGGGCGTCCCCCGGTGACGACGGCGAATCTGCCGTCACCGGACGGGTGCCTGGCGATCGGCGCGTCCACCGTGCCGCGCAGCGGATCCGGGTGGCCCTGCACCAGGGCGTGGTAGATCTTGTCCACCTCGCGCTCCCGGAACGCCCGCTTCAGCGCGCTGTACGCGCGCTCGCTCTTGGCCACGACCATCAGCCCGGACGTGGCGGCGTCGAGCCGGTGCACGATGCCCTGGCGCTCGGCCGCGCCGCTGGTGGCGATCGTGTGACCGCCGGCGAGCAGCCCCTGCAGCACAGTCGGGCCGTTCCAGCCCGGCGTCGGGTGGGCTGCGACGCCCGGCGGCTTGTCCACGACCACGATGTCGTCGTCCTCGTACACGATGACCAGGCCGGGCACGGGCTCGGGACGCGGCGGCGCCGTAATCGGCGGGGGCGGCAGCGTCACGTCCAGCCACTCCCCGGCGGGGACCCGGTCCGATTTGGCCGCGGGCCGGCCGTTGACGAGTACCGACCCGTCGCTGATCAGCTCGGCCGCCCTGGCCCGGGACAAGCCGAACAGCCGGGCTAGTGCGGCGTCCAGGCGCTCACCGTCCAGCCCTTCAGGAACAGGCACCCGGCGCTGGCCGGACGTGGTCATCCGGCGCCGCCACCCGAGCCATGCCGGGTCCCGTCCAGCCGGCGTCCCTGCACCGCGAGCAGCACCATGAGCACGGCGCCACAGGTGATCGCCGAGTCGGCGAGGTTGAACACCGGCCAGTGCGGCAGCTGGATCCAGTCCACCACCCATCCGCGCAGCGGCCCGGGAGCGCGGAAGATCCGGTCGGTCAGGTTGCCTGTCGCCCCGCCGAGCAGCAGGCCCAGAGCTATCGCCCAGGGGAGGCTGTTTATCTGCCTGGCCGTGCGGACGATGAAAATGATCACCCCCACGGCGATCGCGGTGAACACGATCGTCGATGACGTCCCGCCGATGCCGAACGCCGCCCCCGGATTGCGTGACTCACAGAGCGTCAGCGCCCCGCCGAGCAGCCGGACCGGCGGCGGCGACGGAACGAAGTTGCCAACCAGGCATTGCCGGTTGGAGAGGGTCGCGACCACGATCACCTTCGAGACGATGTCCGCTGCGAGCACGAAGACGGCCACGCCGAGCACGACGGCGAGCCGCGGACTCCGGTGCCGCGAGGTATTCAGCTGCAGCGCGCCCGGCTGCGCTCCATCCCGTTGCGCCCCGTCCGGATGCGCCGTGTCGGGGTGCCGGGCATCCGGGTGCCGGGCATCCGGGTGCCGGGCATCCGGGTCTGGCGCATCCAGCAGTGGTGCGTCCATCGGTTGTCCATCCATCGGCGGCCCGTCCGTCTGCGAGGGCTCCTCGGGCGGCCGGTCAGGCCCGCCGGCCGCAGAGCCGGTCAGCGGCGCTCCTCGCGCTGCTTGCAGGATACGCACAGCACAGCGCGCGGGAATGCCTGCAGTCGCGCCTTTCCGATCGGCTCCCCACACGATTCGCAGGTGCCGTACGTGCCGTCGTCGATCCTGGCCAGGGCCCGCTCGGTCTGCATCAGGAGCTCGCGGGCGTTGTGGGTGAGCGCCAGCTCATGCTCGCGCTCGAACGTCTTCGCCCCCACGTCAGCCTGATCATCCCCGGCGTCGCCGACCGCGTCATCAAGCCGGGAGGCGATGTCCGATTCGGATCGCTCGATGTCGGCACGCAACCCCGCAGCCTCGGCGGCGAGCGCGTCGCGCACCTTGGCCAGCTCGGCCTCGGTCCAGCGCTTCTCCCCCTGCCGCACCGGAAGCGCGGCAGCGCCCGAACGCGCGGCAGCGGTCATTTTCCGGCCTCCCTCGGTGCAACTAGGTGATGATCTTCGTAGCGAGCAGTCACGAGAGAATAAGTGCTTACCGGGGGCAATCGCAAACAAGCCCGCCGGCGGCTTGGCGGAAGCCCAGCCCGCGGCGGATAGGCGGCGGGCAGGTTAACGGATACGGTAACCGGGCGGGCATCGGCTATCCTTGCATCCTGCACGGCATTGATGGGGACAGCTGCCGCTGCGGCGGCCAGGAGCGACCGGGGATGGTGCGAGCCCGGGGATACGCGCAGCGGACCAGATCACCCCGGAGCCGCCGGAAGAACGGCGCCTCGCTTCATCCACCTGACTGGGGTCGCGGGACACCTGCCGGCAGCGGCATCCGCCGCCCGGCCGGCCGAGGCTTAGTAGAACCGGCAGCAGAACCGAACCGAGAGGGTCGCGAAACGGGCCTGCAGGCACCGATCGCGGCCAAGGAGGGTGGTACCGCGGGGCAGCCGCCGGCGAGCCTCGTCCCTCCGGCGAAGCCGTACCGGCAGGGCCCCCGCGACCGGGGACCTGGCGGACGACAACCCGGGAGAGGCCGCCCACCATGCCGCGCCCAGACGAGACCGAGGCAGGCGTCAGCCAGCCCATCGCTCCTTCAGCGTCCGCCACGCCCGAAAACCTCCCGTCGGCGGCGCTGCCGTTCCCCGAATTGCCTGCGGTCGTCGACCTGCCCGCGATCGAGCGCGAGATCCTCGCCCGCTGGCGTGACGGCCGGGTGTTCGAGCGGTCTCTGGACCAGACGTCGGCCGGGCAGCCATGGACGTTCTACGAGGGCCCGCCGACCGCGAACGGCATGCCCGGCGTGCACCACGTCGAGGCGCGGGTATTCAAGGACCTGTTCCCGAGGTTCAAGACCATGCAGGGCTTCCACGTGCCACGGCAGGGTGGCTGGGACTGCCACGGCCTGCCGGTAGAGGTGGCCGTCGAGCAGGAACTCGGCGTGTCAGGGAAGAAGGAGATCGAGGCTTACGGCATCGCGGAGTTCAACGCGCGGTGCCGGGAGTCGGTGCTGCGGCACGTAGACGCGTTCGAGGCGCTCACCGAGCGGATGGGCTACTGGGTCGACCTGCAGCACGCCTACCGCACCATGGACCCGGACTACATCGAGTCGGTGTGGTGGTCGCTCAAGGTCGTCTTCGACGAGGGGCTGCTGATCCGGGACTACCGGATCACGCCGTACTGCCCACGCTGCGAGACCCCGCTGTCCGACCATGAGATGGGTCAGCCGGACGTGTACCGGACCGTGTCCGACCCGTCGGTCACCGTTCGCTTTCCGCTGCTGACCGTCCCCGAGGGGGCGAACCCGCAGCTCAACGGAGCAGACCTGCTGGTATGGACGACGACGCCGTGGACGCTGGTGTCCAACACCGCGGTCGCCGTTCACCCCGACGAGACCTACGCGATCGCCCGCAAGTCCGGCGACGGCGACCGCGTGGTCGTCGCCGATTCGCTGTTCGGCCGGGTGCTCGGCGAGGGCTGGCACGTCCTGGCCAGGATCCGCGGGTCGGAGCTCGCCGGGGCCACCTACAAGCCACCGTTCGACCTGGTGCACGTGCCCAACGCGCACGTGGTCGTCACCGGCTCGTTCGTGACCACCGAGGACGGCACGGGGCTCGTGCACCTGGCCCCCGCGTTCGGTGCGGACGACATGGAGACCGGCCGCGCCCACGGCCTGCCGGTGGTCAACCCGATCCGCACTGACGGTCACTTCGAGGACACCGTGCCGCTGGTCGGCGGGATGTTCTTCAAGGACGCGGACCCAACGCTGGTCAGCGACCTCGACGACCGGGGCCTGCTGTTCCGGTCTCAGCTCCACGAGCACAGCTACCCGCACTGCTGGCGCTGCCACACGCCGCTGATGTACTACGCGCTGCCGTCCTGGTTCATCCGAACCACGGCGATCAAAGACAAGATGCTGGCCGAGAACGAGAAGACCAACTGGCAGCCGCCGACGATCAAGCACGGCCGGTACGGCGAGTGGCTGCGCAACAACGTGGACTGGGCGCTGTCCCGGACCAGGTACTGGGGCACTCCGCTGCCGCTGTGGGTGTGCGGGCAAGACCACCTGACCTGCGTCGGCTCGCTCGCCGAGCTGTCTGAGCTGGCCGGCCGCGACCTCACCGAGCTTGACCCGCACCGGCCGTACGTGGACGAGGTCGTGATCACCTGCCGCGAATGCGGCGACGAAGCGCGCCGGGTGCCCGAGGTCATCGACGCCTGGTACGACTCGGGGTCGATGCCGTTCGCGCGGCAGGGAGCGCCGCTGCGCAACGAGGACAAGTTCGAGCGCTCCTTCCCCGCGCAGTTCATCTGCGAGGCGATCGACCAGACCCGCGGCTGGTTCTACTCGCTGATGGCGGTCAGCACGCTGGTTTTCGGCCGCTCCTCCTACGAGAACGTCGTCTGCCTCGGCCTGGTCATCGACGAGCAGGGCCGCAAGATGAGCAAGCACCTGGGCAACGTCCTTGAGCCCATCCCGCTGATGAACGACCACGGCGCTGACGCGCTGCGCTGGTTCTTCGCGGCTTCGGGCTCGCCATGGTCCACCCGCCGGGTGGGGCACGCCACGCTCGAGGAGATCGTCCGCAAGATCCTGCTCACCTACTGGAACACCATGTCGTTTCTGGTCCTGTACGCCAACGCCGCGGCGGCGCAGGGTGCGACCTGGACCGCCGAGCGCGCAGCCGAGGCGCCGCCGGCCGCCGGACGGCCGGTTCTCGACCGGTGGCTGCTCAGCGAGCTGCACACGCTGGTGCGGGACGTCACGGCGGACTTCGAGGGTTTCGACTCGGCCACGGCGGGCCGTCGGATCGCCGGGTTCATCGACGACATGTCCAACTGGTACGTCCGGCGGTCACGGCGCCGGTTCTGGGAGGGGCCCGGCACGCCCGACGGGGCCGCGGCCTTCGCCACGCTGCACGAATGCCTGGAGACGCTGACCAGGCTGATGGCCCCGATCACCCCGTTCCTGACCGAGTACGTCTGGGGCGTGCTGCGCACCGAGGGCTCGCCCAATTCGGTGCACCTGGCGTCGTGGCCCACGGCGGATCCCAGTCTGATCGACGGGCGCCTGTCGGCACAGATGGCGCTGGCCAGGCGCCTGGTCGAGCTCGGCCGCTCGGCCCGCGCCGCAGCTGTGGTGCGGGTCCGCCAGCCACTGGCCCGGGCGCTCATCGGGGCGGCGGGCTTCGAGGACCTGCCAGCCGACCTGGCTGCCCAGGTCGCCGACGAGCTCAACGTCCACGAGCTCGACACGCTCGCGGCCGTCCCCGAGGGCCTGGTGGACTACACGGTGAAGCCGAACTACCGCGCGCTCGGCGGGCGCTTCGGCAAGGGGACCCCGGCCGTGGCCAAGGCGATCGAGGCCGCCGACGCGGCCGCGCTGGCCGCCGAGCTGCGGTCCGCAGGCAAGGCCACGGTCGAGGTCGACGGGTCGCGGGTGGGCCTCGGTCCCGATGACGTCATCGTCACTCAGGTCCCCCGGTCTGGCTGGGCGGTGGCGTCCGGGGGCGGCGAGACCGTCGCGCTCGAGATCGCCATCACGCCGGAACTGCGCCGGGAGGGTCTCGCCCGCGAGGTCGTCCGGCTGGTGCAGGACGCGCGCAAGGGCGACGGCCTGGACGTCAGCGACCGCATCTCCCTTCGCTGGAGCACCGCCGACCCCGAGCTGGCCGCCGCCTTGACCGAGCACGGGGAGTTGATCAGTGCCGAGGTGCTGGCTGTCGACTACGGCCCGCGGCAGGACGGTGGCGTCGACCCGGATGCGCGCGAGCACGTCGAGGCCGACCTCGGCCTGGTCTTCTGGCTTCGCCGCGTGGATGTACCAAACGACGGCTTGTAGCCCGTCGTTTGGTACATCCACGCCCTCGCTGCGACGCCAGCGGAGTGATCAGGCGTCGGCGAGTTGCTGCTCGGGGCGGCAGGCCTTGCACGGCACGCAGCCGGCGTCCTCGGCAGCTTGCCTGGTCATGGTCTCCAGGTCCTCGGGGCCGAGGAACCGGATCAGGATGCAGTCGCTGCGGTGATACCTGGCGATGCCGGGCACGATGGTGACCTCCGCGGCCGGGCCTGGACCGTCCGCTCCACCGCCAGCGCCCCGCTCATCGTCGGCGGCGGGCTCGGCTTGGCCGCGCGGCCCGGCATCGGCTCCAGGGACGGCTTCGGCGCGCGGCGCGGCCTCGGTTTCCGGGGCGGCTTCGGCGCTCGGGGACACTTCGGCTTCTGGGGCGGCTTCCGCTGCCGGCGCTGCTGCTTTGGCTTGCGGCGCAACGTCGGCTTTCGGCTCGGCCTGGGCTTCGGTGTGCGGCTCGATCCCTGCTCCCGGCCCGGCCTGGACTTCAAGCTCGACGGCCGGTTCGGCCGGGGGCTGCTCGGGCACGGGCTGTTCGGCTCGGCGTTCCGGCCGGAGCCGCCGTTCCCGGCGCAGGTCCTCCGGCTCGGACTTGCGCTCCGGCTGGGGCAGCCGCTCGGCCTCAAACACGCGCTCCGGCTCACGCAGCCGCTCGGGCTCGGACCCGCGGTCCGGCTCGGACCCCCGCTCGGGCTCAGGCAGCCGCTCGCGCTCGGACCGCCGCTCGGACTCGGACCGCCGCTCGGACTCGGACAGGCGCTCGGACTCGGACCGCCGCTCGGGCTCGGGCAGCCGACGTGGCTCAGGCAGGCGCTGCGGCTCGGACAGCACATCGGGCTCAGGCAGGGGCTGCGGCTCGGACAGGTCATCAGGCGCGGGCCAGCGCTCCGACTCGGACAGGCGCTCTGGCTCTGGCCGGCGTTCTGGCACGGGCCAGCGCTCCGACTCGGACAAGTGCTCTGGCTCCGGCCGGCGTTCTGGCACGGGCCAGCGCTCCGACTCGGACAAGTGCTCTGGCTCCGGCCGGGGCTCTGGCTCGCGCCGGCGCTCAGGCTCGCGCCAGCGCTCACGCTCGCGCAGGTCCTCCGGCTCGGGCAGATCCCGCCATGGCGGCACGGGAGGCGGCGGAACAGCCGGGTCATCGCGGCCGACCGTCGACTTCCCGCCCCCGACGAGCAACGTGGACTGTCCGAGTGCCCCGGACGCCGCCGTCTGGCTGACCGGCATCCGGCCCGCCGGAGCCGGGGCCGTGCCGACCGCACCGGAGGTCCCAGCCGCTCCAGCGGTTCCGGCCGCGAGGCCGGCCCGCGAGGCGGCGCGCTGGGCCGACCCCTCGCCGAAGATGTCGCCCCGCCAGATCACCAAGCCGACGGCGAGCATTATGGCAGACAGCGCGGCCACGCCAATGGCCAGATAGACCAGCAGCAGGCTGTTGGTCAGAACCCCCCCGGCGAGCAGCCCCATGGCCACGAGTACGACCGTGAGGACGGCACCGAACCGGATCACGGGCAAAGCTCCACGGGCAGTAACCGGACTGTTCCAGCCCGGGCCACCATCGGCGGCCCGGGCTGGGATGTGCTTCTAGCGGTCTAGCGGCGGTCGTGCTGCGCGGAGTCCGCCGGGTGGAAGCCACCATGGCTCACCGGCTCGGGCGTGGGGTACGACCCGGTCACGGCCGGCTGGCCGCCGTTACGGACATCCATGCGGCCCATGCCCGCGTTCACGGCCGTCTGCGGACCTGTGGCCACGGCGGGGAAGACGCCGCTGTCGGCAGCGCCCGCCTCGAGGTCGCGCAACTGGCCTTCGAGGTACGCCTTGAGCCTGCTGCGGTACTCGCGCTCGAACGCGCGCAGGTCGTCGACCCGCCGCTCGAGCTCCTCGCGCGACTGCACGAGAGAACCCATGGCCTGGCGGTGCCGCTCCTGGGCGTCGCGTTCCAGGCTCTCGGCGCGGGCCCGGGCGTCGCTGGTGATCTGCTCGGACTGGCGGCGGGCCTTGGTAAGGATGTCATCGGCCTCGCGCCTGGCGCGCCCGAGCGTCTCGTCGGCCTCGCGCCGCGCGTCGGCGATCGCCTGGTCGGCCGTCTGCTGAGCGAGCGCCAGCACGCGCGCCGCCGTGTCCATGTTGTCTTCGGCGGGCCTGGTGGGCATCATCACCGGCTCGGGCGGGCGCACCGGCTCCGGCTCGTGACGAGGCGGCTCTACCGGCATGAGATCGGCCGGGGCCTCGGCATGCGGAGTGTTGAGGGCGGGCACCTTCCCCCCGCGCAGCACCTCGGCGAGCTTGGCCCGGAGCTCTTCGTTCTCCTGGATCAGCCTGTCGAGTTCCGCTTCGACCTCGTCGAGGAAGGCATCCACTTCCTCTTCGTCGTAGCCGGGCCTGAGCCTGGTCGTGCTGAACTGCTTGTTCCGCACATCCGCGGGCGTCAGTGGCATTTCGTCGTCTCCTTGGCGCGTCGAGCTAGGTCCCCTGTGGACGCTACCCGATCAGATCCTCGGCACCACGGCGTCCAGCAGGATGAGTATCACCAGGAACAGCACCATGAAGCTGAGGTCCAAGGCCACAGTACCGAGCCTGACCGTTGGAATGTAGCGCCTTAGCAATCTCAGTGGCGGATCAGTGGCGGTATACACGACCTCGGCGATCACCAGGATGACCCCGCTCGGGTGCCAGTCTCGGGAGAAAGCCTGTATCCAGCTGATGATCAGACGTCCGATGAGGAGCAGCAGGTAGAGCCACAGCACGTAGGTGAGAACTATCTTCAGGATGTTCACTACCAAGCCCTGCTCTCACGCCAGCGCCCGGCTGGCACGTCAGCTCTGATTGAAGAATCCTCGTTCCGCTATCCGGGCCTTGTCTTCGGCGGCTACCTCGATGTTCGCCGGCGACAGCAGGAACACCTTGTTGGTAACCCGATCGATGCTCCCACGGAGCCCGAAGATCAGGCCCGCCGAGAAGTCCACGAGACGCCTGGCGTCGCTGTCGACCATCTCGGTCAGGTTGATGATCACCGGAGTGCCCTCACGAAAGTGCTCTCCGATCGTACGAGCCTCATTGTATGTGCGCGGGTGCAATGTGGTGATCCTGGCCAGATCGGTGGTCTGCATGGTCACGGCAGGAGGCTCGCGCTCCGGCAGCTTGCCGGCCTCGGCGTGCCTGATCACCTCGCGAGAATCGCTCTGGTCTATGAACTCGGCACCGTACTCTTCATACTCGTCGGCACCATACTCGTCCTGGTACTGCTCGTCGTAGCGGCTGTCGTCCTCTACCAGGCCGAGATAGACCGCCATCTTGCGCATCGCGCTGGCCATCTTTGTCCTCCGTCACGCCTGCCCCGCAGCCACGCTCGCGCCGCGTGCCACGCGTCGGACATTACCTGACGAACGCGCGCCGGCCGCCGAGCAACGCCGTACCGACGCGCACGTGTGTTGCGCCGGCCTCGATTGCCTGCTCCAGATCGGCGCTCATGCCCGCAGAGATCATCACCGCGTCGGGATGCGCGGACCGTATCGTGTCGGCCACCTTCGCCAGCTGCCGGAACGCTTCGCCAGCATCCGCCTCGAGCGGCGCCACGGCCATGACGCCGCCGAGGGCAAGGCCTTCCTCGGCGGCTATGGCGTCGGCAACGGCCGTGACCTGCGGCCCGAACGCGCCGCCCCGGTCTGGGTCGCCGTCCAGACTCACCTGAACCAGGCAGGTGACCGGGCGGCCCGCTTGCCTGGCTCGCGAGCCGAGCGCGCCGACCAGCCGCAACCGGTCGACCGAGTGGATAACGCTGGCATACGAGACCACGCTCGCGACCTTGTTGGTCTGCAGCTGGCCGACGAAGTGCCATGCCACCGGCACCCCGAGGGCCGCGCATTCGGCAGCCTTCGGCGCGGCCTCCTGGTCCCGGTTCTCCCCGATATCGCACGCCCCGAGCTCGCACAGCAGCTGGATGTCGGAGACGGGGTAGGTCTTGGTCACGGCGATCAGCGTGACCTCGTCGCTGGCCCGGCCCGCGACATCACACGCCGCAGCGATCCGGGTGCGGACCGCGTCCAGGCGCCCGGCAATCTCGCCCTTGCGGCCATCGTGCGCGTCACTCACCGCTGGCACCCCAGTATCGATGTACCGAACGGCACCATAGAAGCGGCCCAAAGGTACATCGATGGCCGCCGTGGGTGGGGGCGCTAGTTGCGGGCCTGGGCGCGCGGGTAGCGGTGGGCCCTGAGGGCGCGGATGCTGGCCGGGGCAGGGGCGCGAACGAGGTGGTCACAGAGCCATCATGACGCCAGCCAGATCAGGCCGGCGAGCCGGCCGGTCCGGCCATCGCGGCGGTACGAGTACAGGGACGGCGTCTCGGCCGTGCACCGCGGGTCGCTGGCCACGGCCGCGACCCCAGCCCTTGCGAGCTGCGCCTCGACCCCGGCGCCGACGTCGACGCCCGCGGTGCCCTTCCTCGTCACGCAGCCGGACTCGGGCACCTTTCCGGCGATCCGGTCCCGCAGCTCGGCCGGCACCTCGTAGCAGCCACCGCAGATATGCGGACCGATCACGGCGTGCATCCGGGCCGGGTCCGCCCCGGCCGCCGACATCGCCGACAGCAGCTCGGTGACGACGCCGGCCGCCATCCCCTCGCGGCCGGCGTGCGCTACGCCGACGATCCGCGCCTCGGGGTCGGCGAGCAGGACCGGCGCGCAGTCAGCGACCAGCACCCCGAGCCCCAGCCCGGGGACGTCGGTAAAGGATGCATCGGCCTCGGGCAGTGGCTGCCCGGCCGCGCGGAACTCACCGGAGCGGACCGCGTCGCGCCCGGGAGAACCGGGCTGCCCGACCGCGTCATGCTCGTCCGAGCCGACCGCTTCATGCACGGCAAGGCCGACCGCGTCATGCACGGCGTCGGGCCCGGGAGAGCCGACGCTGGCGTATCGCACCGCGACGCCGTGCACCTGGCGCATCCAGGCCAGCCGACCGTCGGCCAGGCCGCACGCCCGCGCGGTCAGCCGCCGATTCTCGGCGACCCCGGCCGGGTCGTCGCCCACCGTCCCGCCAAGGTTCAGCGTGTCGTACGGCGCGGCGCTGACGCCGCCGCCCCGGCCGGTGAACAGGAAATGCACCCCGGGTGCCAGCTCGGCCAGGCCGAGTTCGGCCGACCCGAACTCGGTCCGGTGCTCATCACCGCCGGACCTGGGCTGGTGCTCATCGCCGCCGCTGCGCGGTGGCTCGGTGCTCACTTGAGAAAGTCTGGGACGTCGAGATCGTCGTCTTCCTCGAAAACTACGGACGAGCGCCGGGTGCTCGGTGCGTCCGGCACCCAGGGAGCGCCCGTTCCTGGGCCTGTCCGGCTTGGGCTCGGCGACGGCTCGGCGGCGTCAGCGGCGGCGGAATCGGCGGCACGCGGCGCGGGCACGCCGCCGGAGACCGCGCCCGGTTCGGCCGACTCAGCCGCACCGGCGGACGGTTGGCCGGATCCGGTCCCGGCCGGGTTCGCGCCGGTGTGACCGTTGGCCGCCGCCTGCTTCGCGACCGCTTCCCTGTCATTCTTTGCGGCCGACACGGAATCCCCGGCGCCCGGCTCAGCGGCAGGACCTGGTTCGGGCTCAACCTTCGGCGCAGGCTGCGCGGCGGGCGGGACGGCGCTGTCCGGCGGCGCGAACGGCTGCCACGCCCCGCCGGGCTTGAGGTCGGAGCCTTGCGCCGCGCCGTAACCTGCCGCGCCGGTCGGCCTGACCCGGCCGGCATCTGACTCGTCGAACCCGGCGGCGATGACGGTAACCCGGACCTCGTCGCCGAGCGCGTCGTCGATAACCGCGCCGAAGATGATGTTGGCGTCGAGCGCTGCAGAGCTCGAAACCAGCTGGGCGGCTTCATGGATCTCGAACAGGCCAAGGTCGGACCCGCCCTGGATGGAGAGCAGGACGCCGTGTGCGCCGTCGATGCTCGCCTCGAGCAGCGGGCTGGAGATCGCCTTCTCGGCGGCGGCCACCGCGCGGTCGTCGCCGCGGGCCGACCCGATACCCATGAGCGCGGAGCCGGCCCCGGACATCACCGACTTCACATCGGCGAAGTCCAGGTTGATCAGGCCGGGGGTGGTGATCAGGTCGGTGATCCCCTGGACACCGGAGAGCAGCACCTGGTCCGCGGCCTTGAACGCGTCCAGCACGCTGACCTGGCGATCCGAGATGGACAGCAGCCGGTCGTTCGGGATCACGATCAGCGTGTCCACCTCGCCGCGCAGTCTTTCGATGCCGTCGTCGGCCTGGCCCGCCCGGCGCTTGCCCTCGAACCCGAACGGCCGGGTGACCACGCCGATCGTGAGCGCGCCGAGCGAGCGGGCCACGTTCGCCACCACCGGGGCGCCGCCGGTGCCGGTCCCGCCGCCCTCGCCCGCGGTGACGAAGACCATGTCGGCGCCCTTGAGCACCTCCTCGATCTCCTCGCGGTGGTCTTCGGCGGCCTTTGCGCCGATGTCGGGGTTGGCGCCCGCACCAAGGCCGCGGGTGAGCTCCCTGCCGACGTCGAGCTTCACATCGGCGTCGCTCATGAGCAGGGCCTGCGCGTCGGTGTTGATCGCGATGAACTCGACGCCCTTGAGCCCCTCCTCGATCATCCGGTTAACGGCGTTGACGCCGCCCCCGCCGATACCGACGACCTTGATGACCGCCAAATAGTTCTGCGGTGCTGCCACGAGGAGGGAACCTTTCCGCTCGTTTGCCGTCTCGCGTTTCCGCTGGCCACCGTTGCCGCCAGTTACCCCTGGCCAATCTCGGAAAACTACGTGTTAGCAGCTTGCCGAAATTCGCCCCCAATAACATCGGCCGGGCACGTTACGCGGTTTCCAGCAAGTCAACTCTCACCCTCAACTTGAGATTTAGAGTTATGTCAAGCTGCCGATTAATACGGACAGTAGAGTTGTCCGCCACCTGCGGTCAACTAACCGCGCCGCACCGGATCCAGCGTATTGCCGCGGCCCTGCCAGCGGCCGGATCGGCTGCCTGTTAGTTGGGGGTTCGCGGAGGGTGTCCCCCCGCGGGTGTCATCCCCCGGTGACCGCGGTGTCCGGGTTCGCCACGTTATAGAAGGACGCGTTCGTGCGCATCAGGATCTTCAACTCGGCGGCCTTGGCAGCTGGCCGGTCGGTGCCGCCCCACAGCACCGTGATACCGCGTTTCAGGTCCAGCGTGACCGTATCCGCCGATGGCGCGGCCACCGCGCGCACCAGCGGGCGGATCGACGGCGGAAGCTGCCTCAGCACGGTCACTGCCGCCTGAATTGCCGGGCTGCCGCGCAGCGAAGCCAGGTCGGCCGGGGCCGCCGCCAGCAGGGTCAGCCCCGGCGGGCGCGTTTCCACATGGCCGGTCACGACGCCGAACCGGTCGATCAGCGCGAATCCCCCGCCGGACGCCACCACGAGCGCTGGCGTGCGCTCCCTGACCGCGATCACGACAGAGTTCGGCCAGTCCCTGCTGACCTGCGCGGACTGGATCTGGGTGATCTGCTCGACCCGGCGGGCCACGGCCGCGGTGTTGATCCGGATGAGCGGAGTGCCCGCGGTGATGCCCGCCGCCCGGAGCACCTCCGCCTGCTGCGCTGCCGGGGCCCCGGTGACCCGCACCGAGCGGGCCACGAGCAGGCTCGATCCGAGCAGTGCCCAGATGGCTGTGGCCAGGATGGCGGCCGCGGTCAGCGCGAAGAACGCCGCCTTCCAAGGCCCGCCCGGCCGCGTCGGCGGGTCATCGGCCCGGCGGCCGACTGCGGCCTGTTCCCCGGTGGCGTCGCCACGCCGGGCCGTGGGCACCCGCGATCCTGTGCTGACGTCGCGTTCCGGCCCCATCTGCGGTCACCCAGCGCGCTCGCGCAGCGCAGCGACGATCTTGGGGCCCAGCAGCGTGACATCGCCGGCGCCCATGGTGAGCACCAGGTCGCCGGGCTTGGCGAGGCCCGCGATCACGTCAGGCACGGCGGCGGCGTCCGGCACGAACCGGGCCCGGCCGCCGGGAACCGCCGCCACGATCATCATCCCGGTGACGCCGGGCTCGGGAGCCTCGCGGGCCGCGTAGACGTCGAGCACCAGCGCTTCGTCGGCAAGCCCGAGCGCCGCGCCGAACTCGGCGGCAAAGAACCTGGTCCGGCTGTACAGATGCGGCTGGAACACGGCGATGACCTGCCCGCCGTCGGCCACCTCCCGCGCCGCGGAAAGGTCGGCCGCGATCTCAGTGGGATGATGCGCGTAGCAGTCAAGCACGCGCACCCCGTCCGCCTCGCCCTTCGGCTCCATCCGCCTGGCTACGCCGCGGTACGCGGCGAGCCCGCTGGCGGCCACGCCCGGGGGCAGGCCGAGTTCCACGGCGGCCGCGAACGCCGCGGTGGCGTTCAGCGCGTTGTGCCTGCCGGGAACGCCGATCGTCAGCGTGACCGGCTCCGGCGCGGCCGCGCGCTCCCCCGGCTCCACGGTCAGCCGGGTGGCCATGCCGAGCCCGGTGATCCCGGTCACCCGGTAGTCCGCCTCGGGCGACTCCCCATACGTGCGCACCCGGAGGCCCGCGGTACCGGCCGCCGCGGCGGCGAGGGCCGCGGCGCGGGGGTCGTCCCGGCCGGCCACCAGAAGCCCGCCGTCCGGAAGCTTGCCGATGAAGGCGGCGAACGTCGCCTCGATCTCGGCCAGGTCCTTGTAATTGTCCAGGTGCTCCGCCTCGATGCAGGTCACGATCGCGGCGGTCGGCGACAGCATCAGGAAGGACCCGTCGCTCTCGTCCGCCTCGGCCACGAACCAGTCGCCGCTGCCTTCGTCGGCGCCGAGGCCGGTCTCGGCGAGGATCCCGCCGATCACGTACGACGGATCGGCGCCACCGTGCCGGAGCACGGTGGTCAGCATCGAGGTCGTCGTGGTCTTGCCGTGCGTACCGGAGACCGCGATGCCGCGCTTGCCGGTCATGATGGAGGCCAGTGCCGCCGCCCGGGGAATGACCGGGATCCCGAGCTGTCTCGCCGCAACGATCTCGAGGTTGCGGTCCCCGATGGCCGACGGTGTCGTGACGACCGTGTCCACCCCGGCGACGTGCTCGGCCGCGTGGCCCACGTAGACGGTAGCGCCGAGGCCGGCGAGCTCGTCGAGTTGCGCCGACGGGGAGCGGTCGCTCCCGGACACCCATACTCCCCTGGCCAGCATGATGCGCGCGATCCCGGACATCCCCGCGCCGCCGATGCCGACGAAATGCACCCGCCCCAGCCGGTCCAGCGGCACCGCCGGGACCGGCTCTACCAGGCCCATGTAGCGTTCCTCCCGCTCATCTCAGCCCACCCCTCGGCTCACCCTCATTAGCCCCAGCCCGCCTCACTGGCGCGCCCCGCGTCGCTGCCCCACCCCGCCTGACTACCCCGCCCTCCCCCGCCTTGCCGCGGCCGCCGTCCCTCCCGCCGCCCGCCACCCCGCATGACGTTCAGGACCTCAGCAGCGAGCCAGCGGTCGGCGTCCCTGCGGCCCGCTCCCGCCGCCGCCCGCGACATGGCGGCGGCAAGCTCGGGGTCGAGCAGCACGGGAAGCAGCGTTTCCGTGATCCACGCCGGGCTGAGCTGAGCGTCGTCAACGATGATCCCACCACCGACCTGCTCGATCGGCACCGCGTTCTTGCGCTGCTCGCCGTTGCCGTGCGGCAGCGGGACGTATGCGGCGGGCAGGCCGACCGCGGTGAGCTCCGCGCAGGTCATCGCGCCCGCCCGGCACAGCGCGAAGTCGGCGGCCGCGTAAGCGAGGTCCATCCGGTCCAGATAGGGGAGGGTCACGTACGGCGTCTCTCCGCCCCCCGGCGGGACGTCGATGTCCGAGCGGGGCCCGACGATGTGCAGGACCTGGACGCCCGCCGCCCGGATCCAGGGGGCCGCCGTGACCGCGGCGTGGTTCAGCGACCTCGCCCCCTGCGATCCGCCGGTGACCAGCAGCACCGGGAGGTCGGGGCGCAGCCCGAAATGCGCTCGTGCCTTGTCGCCGAGCGCGAGCCGGTCGAGGCCGGCTATCTCGCGGCGGATCGGTATGCCGATGTAGGTGGCGTTTCCGAGTTTGGTCCCCGGCTGCCCGGTGAAGACGTGGCGGGTCAGCAGCACCCCGATCCGGTTCGCCAGCCCCGGCCGTGAGTTCGCCTCGTGCACGACGATCGAGATACCGCGCCGCTTGGCGGCGAGGTAAGCGGGCGTGGCCACGTAGCCGCCGAACCCGACGACCACCTCGGCCCCGACGCGATCCAGCGCCGCGGTCGCGGCACCGATCGCCCCGGCGAGCCGCCCGGGCACCGACAGCAGCGTCGCGTTTACCGAGCGCGGCAGCGGGACCGCCGGAATCAGCGCGAGGTCATAGCCCCGCATCGGCACCAGCCTGGTCTCCAGGCCACGCTCGGTGCCCAGGCACGTGATCCGGATCCGCGGATCAGCGCGCCGCAGCGCGTCGGCGAGCGCCAGCGCTGGCTCGATGTGACCGGCTGTACCGCCTCCGGCGAGGACGACACTCATCGGTTGCCTCGCCTCCCTCCCCTGGACGTCGCGCGGGCCCGGCCCGCGCCGCCCAGCTCAGCTGCGCTGCCCGGTCAGGCCAAGCCAGCTTAGGACGCGCAGCGCCGGGCCGGGGCCAGCAGCGGCGAGTGCCTGGCTGGCGCCGGGCTCCCGCTTCGCGAACGACATCAGCATGCCGAGCGCGACCAAGGTCACCAGCAGGGACGAGAGACCCTCCGAAACGAGCGGCAGCGGCACCCCCGTAATCGGCACCAGCCCGATGACGGCGCCGATGTTTACCAGCGCCTGCACCACGATCCACGCGGTCGCGGCCGCGGCGGCCAGGCGCATGAACGTGTCAGGTACCCGCCGGGCGATCCGGATCCCAGCGTAGGCCAGCCCGCCGTAGAGCAACGTGACGCACAACGTGCCGACGAGTCCGAGCTCTTCGCCGATCACGGCGAAGATGAAGTCCGTGGTGGACTCGGGTACCCATCCCCACTTCATCTTCCCGGCGCCGAGCCCGACGCCGAACCAGCCGCCCGAGCCGACCGCGGTCTTGCCCTCGAGCGTCTGCCAGCCGACCGTCAGCGAGTTGGCCTGGGGGTGCAGGAAACCGGTGATCCGGTTCAGCCGGTAGGACGCGACGATGATCAGGATGCCCATCGCGAACCCCATCAGCCCGAGCATGCCGATGAACAGCCTGCCGGGGGATCCGATCACCCAGAGCAGCGCGAGGAAGATCACCACCAGGATGAACGTCGTGCCGAGGTCGTCGCCGAGCATCACGAGCATGCTGAAGATCGCCGCCCCGGGCAGCAGCGGGATCAGCAGGTGCCGCCACTCGCCGAGCTGGCCGGCCTTCTCCTTGCGAGCGAGCAGGTCGGCGCCCCAGAGCACGAAGGCGAGCTTGGCGAACTCGGACGGCTGGATCTGGAATCCCAGGAGCTGAATCCAGCGCTCGCCGCCCTGGACGGTATGGCCCACGGCCAGCACCAGCATCAGGCCGAGCACGGACACGCCGACCATCGGGTAGGCAACGGCGCGGAACAGCGTCGGCGACGACTTCGCCGCGATCCACATCAGCAGCAGCCCGACCAGGACACCGATCAGCTGCTTCTGGAATCCCGCGTACGGGGACCCGCCTGCCTGGATGGCCGTGGCTGACGAGGTCGAGAGCACCATCACCAAGCCGAGCGCGAGCAACAGCATCGTGATGCCGAGGACCAGGTAGTAGGACGTGAGCGGCCGGTCGAGCAGCCGGAGCGCGGCCGACACCCGTCCGGCCGCAGGCCGCGTGCGGGGCCGCGCCGTGACTGTCTGTTCCGTGACTGAAGGCGCGCTCATTGCTGCTCCGCGAGCCGCCCGACCGCCGCGGCGAACGCGTCGCCTCGCGCCGGGTAGTTGCGGAACATGTCGAACGACTGGGCGGCCGGCGCCAGCAGCACCGTGTCACCGGGCGCGGCCAGCCGTGCCGCCTCAGCGACTACTTGATCCATTACACCAGTGTCGGTGCGAACGGCCTCCACGACCGGGACATCCGGGGCGTGTCGCGCCAATGACCGAAGGATCACGGCTCGGTCAGCTCCGAGCGCCACCACGCCGCGCAGCCGCGGCGCGTTGGCGCGGACCAGCCGGTCCACGTCGGCATCGGAGCCGCGGAACAAACCTCCGGCGATCCACACCACGGACCGGTAGGAAGCGAGCGCCGCCGCCGCCGCGTGCGGGTTGCTCGCCTTGGAGTCGTTCACATAGTCGACGCCGCCGACGCGCCCGACCAGGCTCATCCGGTGCGGCTCGGGCCGGAACCCGGCGAGCCCGGCCCTGACCGCCTCCGGCGGCACGCCGTAGGCCCGGGCCAGCGCGGCGGCGGCCAGCGCGTCGGCCACGTTGTGCGGGCCCTGCGGGCGCACGTCATCGACGTCGGCCAGGACGGCCCCGGCCTGGCCGCCGAACGCCCGGTCAAGCAGCACGCCGCCGTCCACGCCGAGCTCTCCGGGACCCGGGGCTCCGAGCCGGAACGCCACGACCCGTGCGGTGCCTGGCGCGGTGGCAGCCAGCCCCGCCGACCGCGGGTCATCCGCGTTGCAGACGGCCACCGTTCCCGGCGCATAGATACGCCCCTTGGCCCTTGCGTAGGAACCGATGTCGCCGTGCCAGTCGAGATGGTGCGCCGCGATGTTCAGCACCACGGCGGCGAGCGGCCGGACCGAGCAGCTCCAGTGCAGCTGGAAGCTGGACAGCTCGACAGCGAGCACCGGGTAGGGCTCGGGCTCGGTGACCGCGTCGACCACGGAGAGGCCGACGTTGCCCGCGGCGATCGCATGGTGCCCGGCCGCGGTCAGCATCGCGGCGAGCATCAGCACGGTCGTGGTCTTGCCGTTGGTCCCGGTTACCCCCAGCCAGTCCTGCCGCGGCGGGCGAAGCCGCCAGGCCAGCTCGACGTCGCCGATCACCGGGATGCCGACGGCCGCCGCGTCGGTGAGCAGCGGCGTGCTCGGCCGCCACCCCGGCGTGGTGATCACGAGATCGGTCCCGGCAGGAAGCTTCGGGGCCGGATCCAGTTCGACGGTGATGCCGAGGCCCGCCAGTTCGCCAGCGACCTGGCGGTTGGCATCGTCGTCGCGGCCGTCGACGGCCGTGACCACGGCGCCACGCGCCGCGAGCAGCCGGGCGACCGGCGGGCCGGAAATGCCGAGCCCGTTGACGAGCACCCGTAGCCCGGCGACGCCGTCGGCCAGCCGGGCCAGGGCGGCATCAGCCGCTGTGCCCTGCTGATCCACCCCGCCCGGCTCATTCGCCCCGCCCGGCTGCTCACTCACCCGCCCGGCCTCACTAGCCCCGCCCGGCTCCTCACTCACCCGCCCGGCCCTCCCCTGCGCATCCGGCTTACCCCGGCAGCCAGGCGACGTAGAAGATGCCGAGGCCGAGCGCGATGAACAACGCGGCGATCAGCCAGAACCGGACCACGATCGTGGTCTCGGCCCAGCCGAGCAGCTCGAAGTGATGCTGCAGCGGCGCCATCTTGAAGACCCGGCGCCCGGTCATCTTGTACGACCCCACCTGGATGATCACCGACAACGTGATGATCACGAACAGGCCACCCATGATCACCAGCAGCAGCTGGGTCTTCGTGCACACGGCGAGCCCGGCGAGGACACCACCGAGCGCGAGCGAGCCGGTGTCGCCCATGAAGATCCGGGCCGGAGGGGCGTTCCACCACAGGAAACCGAAGCAGGCCCCGGCCACCGATGCGGCCACCACCGCCAGGTCCAGCGGATCGCGGATCGGATAACACTGCGGGGAAAGGAACGCCGTGCAGTCGTTCTTCAGCTGCCAGATGCCGATCAGCACGTAGGCGCCGAGCACCAGGATCGTCGCGCCGGTGGCCAGCCCGTCCAGGCCGTCGGTCAGGTTCACCGCGTTCGACCACGCGGCGATCTGGAAGACGGTCCACAGCACGAACGGGAGCAGCCCGATCGCGGGCCCGAAGTCGTGCAGGAACGAGAGGCGCGCATCCGCGGGAGTGATGTCGAACCCGTCCGGGTGGTGCAGCACCTCGACGGCGAACAGGGCGCCGACCACGGCCTGGCCGGCCAGCTTGGCGCCGCTGCGCAGGCCCAGGCTGCGCTGTTTGTAGATCTTGATGAAGTCGTCGGCGAAGCCGACCGCGCCAAGGCCGGTCATCAGCCCCAGCACGAGCAGGCCGGACCAGGTCATCGTGTCCTTGGTCAGCACATGCCCGCAGAGGTACCCGATCAGCGAGGCGACCACGATGACCACGCCGCCCATCTGCGGCGTGCCGCGCTTGGTCTGATGCTGGGCCGGGCCGTCGTCCCTGATCTCCTGGCCGTAGCCGCGCCTGGTGAAGATCCTGATCGCGAGGGGCGTGCCGAACAGCGCCAGCACCATGGCGACGCCGCCCGCCACGAGGATGGTCTTCACAGCGGCAGCTCCCCGGTCAGCGCCATCGCTACGCGCTGCAGGTTTGCGGCCCGCGACGCCTTGACGAGCACCACGTCGCCCGGCCGGACCAGCCGGCCGACCGCGGCGACCGCCGATTCCGCGTCGGGGACCTGCACCAGCTCGCCCCGCCAGGACGGCTCCCCTTTGGCCCCGGTCAGGATCGGCGCGGCCGGGTCGCCCACGACGATCAGGCCGGCCAGGCCGGCCCGCGCAGCCTGGCGGCCGGCCTCCTCGTGCAGCTCCTCCGCCTCGGCGCCGAGCTCGGTCATGTAGCCGAGCACGGCGAACGCGCGGCCGCTGCCCGCCATCGCGGCCACCGCCGACAGCGCCGCGCTGACCGCCTCCGGATTGGCGTTGTACGCGTCGTTGACGACCGTCACCCCGTCCGGCCGCCTGGTCACCTCCATCCGCCACCTGCTGCGGGCGGTTGCCGCCGTGAGCCCGGCCGCGATGTCGGCGACGTCCATGCCAAGCTGGCTGGCCAGCGCCGCGGCGGCCAGCGCGTTGGCGACGTTGTGCTCGCCGTGCAGCCGCAGCTGCACCGGAGCCGATCCGGCGCCGGTCACCAGCGTGAAGCCGGGCCTGCCCGCCTCGTCGACGGCGACGCCGGCCGCGCGGTAGTCGGCGCCAGGGGCCTGGCCGAAGGTCACCACCCGCGCCGCGGTGCGGCCGGCCATGGCAGCCACCCGGGCGTCGTCGGCGTTCAGCACGGCCACGCCGTCGGCGGGCAGTGCCTCGGGCAACTCGGCCTTGGCCCGCGCGACGTCCTCGATGCTGCCGAAGACCCCGGCGTGCGCGTGACCGACGCACAGCACCGCACCGAGGCGCGGCGGCGAAATCCGGCACAGCTCGGCTATGTGCCCCGGGCCGCGCGCGGACATCTCGGCCACCAGGTATCTGGTCTGCTCGGTCACCCGCAGCACGGTCAGCGGATGACCTTGCTCGTTGTTGTAGGAGTTCTTCGGGGACACCGTCGGGCCCAGCGACTCGATCAGCTGGGCGGCGAGGTCCTTTGTGGTGGTCTTGCCCGCCGAGCCCGTGATCGCGGCGATCGTGAGGCCGGGCAGCCGGTCGACGACCGCGCGGGCCAGCGCGGCGAGCGCCGCGAGCACGTCCGGGACGATCAGCGCAGGCACGCCGACCGGCCTGGTGACGAGCGCGGCAGCGGCACCGGCCGCGGCCGCGTCGGCGGCAAAGTCGTGCCCGTCGGCCCGGGTCCCCGGCAGCGCGGCGAACAGGCTGCCCGGCCGGGCCTGGCGGGAGTCGATCACCACCGGCCCAGTAACGATCGCACCAGGGTCGGCGATCCGGTCGGCGGTGGCGCCGACGATCTCGGATACCTGGGCTACGGACAGCGGGATCACAGGTCCCCCATGTCAGGCTCTGGCGCGTGGGGCCCGCCGGGTGCGCCGTCGGGAGCCCCAGCGGCGAGGCGGCGGGCGAGAGCGCCCGCTGCCACCTCGCGGTCGTCGAAGGGTATGACTGCGGTGCCAGCGTACTGGCCTCGCTCGTGTCCCTTGCCCGCGACGAGCACCACGTCCCCTTTGCTCGCCCTTGTGACGGCGAGCTCGATGGCGGCGGCGCGGTCGGGCTCGATGATCACGTGCGCCCGGGCTGCGGCAGGCACGCTCAGCGCGCCCGAGAGCATCTCGGCGAGGATCTCGAGCGGGTCCTCCGAGCGCGGGTTGTCATTGGTGAAGATCGCCAAGTCCGCGAGGCCCGCAGCGGCCGCACCCATCATCGGGCGCTTGGCTCGGTCCCGGTCACCGCCGCAGCCAAGGACGATCGTGAGGTTTCCCAGGGTGACCGGCCGCAGCGCGTCTAGCACCGCCCGCACCGCGCCCGGCTTGTGCGAGTAGTCGACGAGCACGGTGAAGTCCTGGCCCGCCTCGACCCGCTCGAGCCTTCCCGGCACCCCGGGGCAGGCGGCCACGCCGGCCACCGCGGTGGCGATCCCAACACCGGCCTCGACCAGGGCCACGATCGCGGCGAGCGCATTGGCGACGTTGAACGGCCCGGGCAGGGCCACCGAGGCGTCGGCCTCGACCCCGCCGGGGCCGATGACCCGGAAGGTGCTCCCGTCCGCCCCGGCGCGAACGTCGGCCGCGCGCCAGTCGGCGGCCTGGTTCCCGGCCGGGGAGTACGTGGTGAGCGGGATCTGCGGATCCGCGGCGAGGATCCGGCCACGCGAGTCGTCGAGGTTGACGACCCCAGCCCGGGCGTAGCGCGGCGTGAACAGCTTGGCCTTGGCGGCGAAGTAGTCGTCGATCGTCTCGTGGAAGTCCAGGTGGTCCTGGGACAGGTTGGTGAACACGGCCACTTCGTAAGACGTCCCGGCGACGCGGCCGAGCGCGAGGGCGTGGCTGGAGACCTCCATCGCAGCCGCGGTCACGCCCTGCTCCACCATCGCGGCCAGCAGCGCCTGGAGGTCGGTCGCCTCGGGAGTGGTCAGCCAGCTGTCGGCCACGACGTCGCCGATCCTGGTCTGGACGCCGCCGATCAGCCCGCCGAGGTGTCCAGCGGCCCGCAGGCCCGCCTCCAGCAGGTACGTGGTGGTGGTCTTGCCGCTGGTGCCGGTCACCCCGAGCAGCGTCAGCTTCCCCGAGGGGTTGCCGTAGATCCAGGACGCGATCTCGCCCAGCCGCGACCGCGGGTCGCCCACCACGAAGACCGGCAGGCCGGACCGGATCGCGAGTTCCTTGCCGCCCGGGTCGGTCAGGATCGCGGCGGCCCCGGCCGCAGCGGCCTGCACGCAGAAGCTGGCGCCGTGATGCTGGCTGCCGGGCAGCGCGGCGTACAGGTCACCGGGGTGCACGCGGCGGGAATCGTGCGTGACCCCGGAGACCCCGCGGGGCGTACCCGGCCTGGTCAGCGGGCCTGGGGCGTCCCGGCCCGCCGTCCTCACCCCGAGCAGCGCCGCCAGTCCCGCGAGCGGTCGCAGCGGGACATAGCGTGGGCGGACGTCGGCTGGCACGGGCAGAGATTACCTCTGTTCACGGTCTCGTGAGCCGCACGTGCGGACGCTTGGCATTGTCCGGCGGTATCCGCAGCGTCTGCAGCGCGAACTTTGCCACGTGGTAGAAGACCGGGCCTGCGATCTCATCACCGTAGTAACCGCCCTTCGTGGGGTCCTGGACGTTCACAGCCACCACGAGCTGCGGGTTGTCAGCGGGGACGATGCCGATGTAACTCGACCCGTACTCGCACAGGCAGGTGTGCCCCGGCGCGGCCTCCTGAGAGGTGCCGGTCTTGGCCGCAACCGTGTACCCGGGGATGATGCCCCACGGCTCACCGCCCTGGGAATCAACCATGGGCACCTGCTGCAGGATCGCCATCAGCTCCTTGGCGGTCTTCGGCTGGATAACCCGGGTCTGCTTCGGCGCTGGCGCCGGCGTGAACCTTCCGGCCCCGCTGGTCGTGCCGGCGACGATCGAGGGCTGGACGCGCACGCCGTCGTTCGCGATCGTCGCGTAGACGCTCGCCATCTGCACCGCATTCACGGCGATTCCCTGCCCGAACGACAGCGTGTACCGCTCGTCGCCCCACCACTTCGAGGGCACCGGCAGGATCCCCGAGGTCGCGCCCGGCAGGTTGAGCCCGGTGGATTCGCCCAGCCCGAACGCCCTGAGGTAGTCGTACTGGATCTGCGGACTGACGTGCTGGGCCACCTGGACCATGCCGTCGTTGAGCGAGTTCGCGACGATCCCGGCGATCGTGTATCGCTGCGTCGGGTGGTACTCCCCGTCGTGGAACGAGTAGCCGTCGACATTGATCTGGTCGGGCACCGTGTAGGTGCTCATCGGCGTCTGGCCGCCCCGCTCGAACGAGGCCGCGGCGGTGATGACCTTAGCCGTGCTTCCCGGCTGGAACACGTTCTGCACCGGGATGTCGGCGGTCGCGGCCACGCTGGCCGGGTCCGACGGGTTGAACGTCGGGTACTGCGCGAGCGCCAGGATCTGCCCGGTGTGCGGCTGTATCACCACAACCGAGCAGTTCGTGGCGTGCGCCTTCTTGACCTCCGCGGCGCACGCCTGCTCCGCGTACCACTGGATGTCGGCCTGGATCGTCAGCTTCAGGCTGCCGGCTGGCACCGGGGCGCGCAGCGTCTGCTCGGTGCCAGGGATCGGCTCCGGGTTGGCTCCCGGGGACATCTCTGCCTGCTCACTGCCGTCCCGACCGCTCAGCAGGGAGTTGTACTCCTGCTCGAGCCCTGCCTCACCGCGCAGGTCGCCCGCCGCGTCGGTGTCGGAGAAGCCGATGAGATTCGCGGCGAGGTCGCCGTTCGGGTAGACGCGGGAGTAGGACGCCTGCTCGGCGATGCCCTCCAGCCCCAGCGCGCTGATCCGGCTCCCGGCCGAGGCTGGCACGTTCTGCTTCAGCACCACGTACTGCGGCGAGCTCGGCACGTCGATCAGCGCCAGGATGGCCGACTGGGTCATGCCGAGGGGCCCGGATAGCGCGGCGGCCACCTGGCCGCGCTTTGCCTTCGGTATCTGGACCGGGTCGGCGTAGACCAGATCGGTCTGCTCGGTCATCGCCAGGATCGTGCCATCGCTGCTGGTGATGGAGCCACGCAGGACCGGGATCGGGCTCGGCTGCAATGGCAGCATCTGCTGCTGCGCCAGCGCCCGGTACTGCGACCAGTGCAGGCCCTGAAGCTGCACCAGCCGGGCCGCGATGAGGACGAGCACGAGCCCCATGCACACCAGCGTGAGCTTCAGGCGCCGGCCGTGCTCGGCCCGGCGCAGGCCAGGGCGGGCGGAGAGGGCCGATGCCTGCGCCGGCCGGGCCTGGACGCGCTGAGCAGCCCGGCCGCGGCGATTGTCGGCCCGCCCGGTGGCGCTGCCCGGCCGGCCAGCACCGGAGGTGGGCGGCCGGCCGCCACCGCTGCGCTGCCTGCTGGCACCGCCGCCGGACAGCCGCCCGGAACCTTCGCGGGGCGGCCGGCGGGCGGCCGGAGGACGGCGGGGGGCCGACGTGCGGCGCCCCGGGCCGTCGCCCGGTGTCACGGGGTATATCCGGGTACGGCGTCCGCTCCCTGAGCCCGAGACGGCATCGTGTATCTGCGGCCGGTCTTGACGTCAACGAAGTTGAGCACCTGCTGCGGCCGCATGCCGAGCTTGACCGCGCGCTGCTCGATCGAGGTCGGCGACTGCTCGGACGCAACCTGCTGCTGCAGCTGCTGTACCTGCTGCGATGCCAGCGCGTTGCTTCGCTGCAGGTTGTCGATCCGGTACGACGCCGCGGCCAGGGTCGTGTTGATCACCAGCAGGCAGACCAGCCCGCCGCCGAGCAGGCCGAGCAGCAGCAGGATGAAGGGGGTCCGCGACGTGGGCCGCCGCGGCGCGGCATGCAGGTCTGGCGCCGCGCCCGCGGCACGGGACCGCGCGGGCGCCGCCGCCGGCCCGGCTGGCCGGGGCGGGCGCGCAGGGCGCAGCGGCCGGACGGGACGGCCCAGACGGGCCGGGCCCGCCTGGCGCGCCTCGGGCGGCCGTCCCTGAGAGGGGCGGCCCGGCTTCCTTGGCGGCGTCTTGACCGTGGTATTCATCCGGCTCTTCCCGTTCTGTGAGTGCTGGAGCCGCGGGTCACGCCGCTGCCCTTACTCGCTCGGCCGCCCGCAGGCGCGCCGAAGCTGCCCGCGGGTTGGCCGCCACTTCCGCCGCTGTTGGCCGTTCCGCACCCCTGGTGAGCAGCCGGAACCACGGCCGGGCTGCCTCCAGCTGGACCGGCAGGCCGGGCGGCGTCGTGTCGGCTGCGCTCGCCACGAGCTCCCGTTTGACCAGGCGGTCCTCGAGCGAGTGGTAGGCGAGCACCACGATCCGGCCGCCGACCGCCACGGCGTCGAGCGCCGCCGGCAGGGCCAGCCGCAGCGCCTCGAGCTCGCCGTTCACCTCGATCCGCAGCGCTTGGAAGGTGCGCTTGGCCGGGTTGCCGCCGGTGCGCCTGGCCGGAGCCGGTATCGAGTCGCGGACGATCTCGGACAAGCGCATGGTCGACGTGAGCGGGGCCTTGGACCTCTCCCTGACCACTGCGTCCGCGATCCGCCGCGCAAAGCGTTCTTCGCCGTACTCGCGCAGCACCTGAGCCAGGCGCGCGGCGGGGTAGGTGTTGACCACGTCGGCCGCTGTCAGGCCGCCCGACCGGTCCATCCGCATGTCCAGCGGCGCGTCCTGGGAGTAGGCGAAGCCGCGATCGGGGTCATCGAGCTGTGGCGACGAAACGCCGAGGTCGAACAGGACCCCCTGGACGCTCGGCCGGCCGAGCGAGGACAGGATCTCGCGGATCGCGTCGTACCTGGCGCGGACCAGGGTGACCCGGCCGGCGTACGGCGCGAGCAGCGTCCGCGACTGCTCGATCGCCGCGTCGTCGGCGTCGATGCCGATCAGCGTCAACCCGGGGTGCTGGCTCAGCAGTGCACCGGCGTGCCCGGCGCGGCCGAGCGTGGCGTCGAGCAGCACCGATCCCTCCGGCTGCAGCGCGGGCGCGAGCAGGGCCAGCACCCGGTCGATCATGACCGGCACGTGCCCTGGTCCCGTCGTGGCCATCGGCCCCCCTTCGCGCGTGAACATTTCAGCCACCCTGAAAGCAGCACCGGACAAGCGCCTCGCATGCTTGCCCGGCCAGGTCCCCATCCGCGCAAAAGCGCTGATGGGCACTGCGCAGGTGGCGCTGGTCCGCCTGGCGCCGGGGAAGTGACGTCAGCCGGCCTGGCCACCCAGCGCGGGTGGAGACCTCGCCGGGCACCCCGTGATGCGGGCGCCTGCTCAAAGAAGCCCGGGCAGCACCTCCTCCGACGCCTCGGAGAACGCATCCTCCTGCTGGTCCAGGTAGCTGGCCCAGGCGGTGGAGTCCCAGATCTCCAGGCGGGTGTTGGCGCCGATCACCACGCAGTCACGCTGCAGCGCCGCGTACTCCCGCAGCGCGGGCGGGATCGTGATCCGGCCCTGCTTGTCAGGCATCTCGTCGGACGCGCTGGCGAAGAAGACCCGGCTGTAGTCCCTGACGCCCTTGGCGGTCACCGGCGCGGTCCGCAGCACCTCGGTGATCCGGCCGAACTCCGCCTGCGGGAACACGTAGATGCACCGCTCCTGGCCCTTGGTCAGGACGAGTCCGTGCGCGAGCTCGTCGCGGTACTTCGCGGGCAGGAACAGCCTCCCCTTGTCGTCCAGGCGGGGCGTGTGAGTGCCGAGAAACACCGGCCTCACCTCCCGAGTCCCCCACCCGCGCGCTGCTCTGGGGCCTGATCTGCCCCACGGCCCTCCACTGTACTCCACATTCCCCCACCGTCAACGAGCCAGAGCGGCCAGCTGAGTCAAATTCCCCCACCAGACCGAGGTCACGGCGGTGGAGCGCGGTGGGGAAGGGTCGCGGTGGAACAGGGCCGGACACGCCCTGAAGCGGGGTGCGCGGAGGGATGAACCGGGCATATTGCCTGAACGCGGCGCGCGGTGGGACGCGCCGAGCACGAAGGTGGAGCGCCGTGGGGGAAGGGGGGCGGGCCCGGCACGATGGTGGAGCGCCGGGCACAGTGGCCGGGCGGCAAGCAGCAAGGCGGCGCCAAGCCGGCACCAAGCCGGCGGCAGGAGGATGAGCACGAGTCGCGTGCGCGGCCCCGCACGTCGTACTGTCTGACGCACGGCCCCGCCGGCCGACTGACCGAAGTTCAACCGGTGGGCCGAGGAGCGCGCCGAGGTTGACGCGAGGAGGACATGTGGTCATCGACACGGGGAACCAGGCGGACAGCAGGAGGCTCGAGGAGCTCGTGCCGGTCGCCCACCGCGTCAGCGCGGCCGTGGAGACCGTGATCTCGGGCAAGCCGGAAGCGATCAGGCTCGCGATGACCGTGCTGCTCGCCGAGGGGCACGTGCTCATCGAGGACGTGCCCGGGGTCGGCAAGACGCTGCTGGCCAAGGCGCTGGCCAGGTCCATCGACTGCTCGGTCCGGCGGGTTCAGTTCACGCCCGACCTGCTCCCCGGCGACCTGACCGGGGTCAGCGCGTTCAACCAGGAACTGCGGGAATTCGAGTTCAAGCCCGGCCCCATCTTCGCCAACATCGTGCTCGGCGACGAGATCAACCGGGCGTCGCCGAAGACCCAGTCCGCGCTGCTGGAGTGCATGGAGGAGCGCCAGGTGACCGTGGACGGCGCCACCTACCCGCTGGAGCTGCCGTTCATGGTGATCGCGACGCAGAACCCGATCGAGATGGAGGGGACCTACCCGCTGCCCGAGGCACAGCGGGACCGGTTCACCGCGCGCATCGCCATTGGCTACCCGGACCGCGAGGCGGAACTGGCGATGCTGGATTGGCACGGATCGTCGTCGCCGCTCGACGAGCTTCAGCCGGTCGCCCACGGCAGCGACATCCGCGCCCTCATCGAAGCGGTACGAGGCGTCCACGTGGCGCAGGCGATCAGGCAGTACATCATCGGCCTGGTTGCCGCCACGCGGTCATCGCAGGAACTGCGGCTCGGCGCGTCGCCGCGGGCCACGCTGCACCTGCTGCGCGCGAGCCGCGCCTTCGCCGCGCTCGACGGCCGGGACTTCGTGATTCCCGATGACGTGCAGGCGCTGGCCGAGCCGGTGCTTGCGCACCGGCTGCTGCCCACGCCAGAGGCACTGGTGAGTCACGAACCCCCCGAGCGGGTGCTGACCAGGATCGTAGAGAAGCTCCCACTGCCGCAGGTCAAGTAGAACGGCCGCGGGTTCAGTGGCCCGTCCCGATTCCTGGCCATAGATTGGAACCCAGGCGGAAGGAGGCCGGGACGTGCGAACGTGGCTCGCGGCGTTCACCACCCGCGGTACGTCGTTCCTCGCCGCCGGGTTCGCCGCGGCGGTGACCGGGCTGTTCCTGGGCGAGCGCGACCTCGTCAGCGTCGGCATTCTGCTGCTGGTGCTGCCGATGTTCTCGGCGCTCGCGGCGGGGCGGGCGCGCTACCGCCTCAGCTGCGTGCGCAGCATCTCCCCGGCGCGCGTGGCCGCAGGGCAGACCGCACAGGCCAGGCTGCGCCTGGAGAACGTCTCCCGGCTGCCGACCGGGCTGCTGCTGGCTGAGGACGTGGTTCCTTATGCGCTCGGCACCCGTCCGCGGTACGTGCTGAACGGCATCGAGCGCGGCGGATCCCGCGAGCTGAGCTACCCGCTCCGCTCCGACCTGCGCGGCAAGTTCGTTGTCGGCCCGCTCGAGATCCGGATCGCCGACGCGTTCGGGCTGGTCGAATTGGGCCGGTCGTTTTCCACCAGCACCACCTTCGTCGTAACGCCCAAGGTCGTCCCGCTGCCCCGCGCGGTCGTCACCGGCAGCTGGCTGGGCGACGGCGACGGCAGGGCCCGGGCTATGGCCGCCGCCGGAGAGGACGACGTGGTGCCGCGCCCCTACCGGGACGGCGATGAGCTGCGCAGGGTGCACTGGCGCTCAACCGCGAGGTACGGCGAGCTGATGGTGCGCCGCGAGGAGCAGCAGTGGCGCAACCGCGTGACGCTGCTGCTCGACACCAGGCGCGGGGCGCACGCGGGCAGCGGTGCAGGTTCGTCGTTCGAGTTCGCGGTCAGCGCCGCCGCCTCTGTGGGCGTGCACCTTGCGCAAGAGGGTCTTGGCGGCCAGCTGGTCACCGACACCGGAGCGATAAACGCTACCGGCGCGTTCGAGGACGTGCTGCTGAACTCGCTGGCCGTGATCAAGCAATCGCGAGGCCACGACCTGGCGTCCGGAACGGCCGCGCTGCGCAGCAGCAGCGGTCTGGTGGTCGCGGTGATGGGGCGGATGTCCCCCGGCGTGGCCAGGCAACTCGCGGCGAGCCGCCACGACAGCGGCCCGGCCATCGCCCTGTTGCTCGCGGTGTCCACCTGGGCCACCCCCGGCCCCGGGTCGGATGAAGAGACCGATCAGCCCGCGGGCATCCTCAGGGCGGCGGGCTGGCGGGTGGCCCGCCTCGACGCGAGCACGCAGCTCGCCATCGCGTGGCAGCAGATCGGCACGCCGACGTCCAAGCTGGCGCCCAGCCCGGTCACACCGCGCGTGCAGAACCTGCCGGAAACGCCGGGAACACGGGGAGCGGCGGTATGAACCTCAGGCTCACCGTGACCTCGGCCGCGGCCGTGATCCTGACGTCGGTGTCGTTGTACCCGCTGATCCAGAACGCTTCATGGTTCTGGGCCGGGGTGGGCGCGGTAATCGCCGTCGCCATCGCCGGGGCGGCGACCAGGCTGCCAACGCTGCAAGCGGCCGTGGCGACGTCGGTGCTCGCGCTGATCGCCGTGGTCCCGCTGCTCACCGGGTCGAACTGGGGGCTGCGGGTGCTCGGCGTAATCATCATCGCGATCACCGCGGCAAGCCGGCCGCGGCTGCGGCTGCTGCAGGTGCTCGCCTGCCCGATCGCCTACCTCTCCGCACTGCTGATCTACCTGAACGCCGTGCTGGCCGCCCAGCAGTCGATCGCCGGCTTCGTGCCGACCCAGGGCTCGGTGTCCTACCTGTCGTCCCTTGTCAGTCAGGGCCTGGCCGAGTTCCACTTCGAGCCCCCGGTGCCGAGCACCTCCGGGATCGTGCTGGTCGCGGCCGGGGGCATCGGCCTGATGGCGGCGGCCACCGACCTGCTGGCGGTCCGGCTGCGCAGCCCGGCCATCGCCGGCCTGCCGCTGCTCGCGCTGTACTGCGTCCGGATCACGACGAGCGCCCGGCAGGGCGGCGTCGGCGCGACGGTCGTGTTCTGCCTCGGCATGATCGGCTACCTGGCGCTGCTCGCCGCCGACGGGCGGGAACGGCTGCGCATCTGGGGCAGGCTGGTGACGGTCTGGCAGAGCTCACCGGCCGAGGCGGCGGAGGCGCCGGACACCAGGGCGCTCGCGGCGTCGGGCCGCCGCATCGGGCTCGCCGCCGCGTGCATTGCGCTGGCAGTCCCGCTGCTGGTTCCCGGCATCAACGTGCACGACCTGTTCCGGACCGATTCGGCCGGCACCGGGAACGGCGGCGCCCCGGTCAGCGACCCCGCGCCCCTGGTCCAGATGCGGCAGCAGCTCCTCGCCACCGCGCCCCGGACCGTGCTGACCTATACCACCGGGCTCAAGAATCCCAGGTACCAGTACCTGCAGGTGTACGTGCTGAACTACAACACCTCGCAGCAGACCTGGACCCTGGTGCTGCCGGAGACCCAGGCGTCGGCCCAGGTGGGGAACAACCAGACGGTGGCCGATTACGGGGTGACCCGCGGCACGTCGGCCTCGAAGCCCACCACCAAGATCACGCTCAGCCAGGGAACGGTGGGATACGACGCCAAGCTCGGCGTCCTCCCGGTCCCTTACGCACCGACGAAGCTGACCATCCCGGAGAGCGGCTGGCTGGAAGACCACGCGACGCAGATGGTGTACGCCACCGAGCCACAGATGTCCGGGCTGCAGTACTCGGTGACCAGCACCGAAGTCTCCCCGCAACCGAAACAGGAGAATCTGGCCCCCTCCTACCCGGCATCAGTCGAGGACAACTACCTGTACTTCCCGGCCGGCCCGCACGGGGAGCTCGCGAAGCTCGCCAGGCAGATCACCAGCGGCGCCAGCACCCCCTACTACAAGGCGCGGAAGCTGGAGAGCTACTTCCAGTCGGGCAAGTTCACGTACAGCCTCAGCGTGAATCTGCCGAACGGCCTCGCCGGCCTGATCGAGTTCCTGTACAGCACCCACACCGGCTACTGCCAGCAGTTTGCCTTCGCGATGGCCGGCCTTGCCCGCCTGGTCGGCATCCCGTCCCGGATCGCCGTCGGTTATACGGCGGGCACCAACACGGGCAAGGGCGACTGGAAGGTCACCACCGCCGACGCGCACGCCTGGCCGGAGCTGTACTTCAGGGGCATGGGCTGGCTCCGTTTCGAGCCCACCCCCGGCGGCGCCGCAGGCCAGGGAACCGCGACCGTGCCGCAGTACGCCGTGGCGGGGGGCGCGCCGCCCGGGTTGGGCCAGGAGCCGACCACGCTGCCGACCAACCCGGCCACCGGGAAGCTCGGCAAGGGAGCCAACGCCAACCTGTTCCACCTGCATCATCCGGACATCGGCGGGGGCGGCGCAGCGGCCCAGATCGGCCGCGGGCACAGCATCATCCCCTGGGTCCTGCTGGTCGTGGCGATCCTGGCCGCGCTGGCCCTGGTCACGCCGGCGACCGCGCGAGGGCTGATCCGCCGTCGGCGGCTGCTGGCGACCGGCGATGCCGCGCTGGCTCATGCCGCGTGGCGTGAGCTTCGAGATGACCTCACGGATTACGGACTCGCCTGCCGCCCCAGCGAGTCCCCCCGCGCGGCCGCTGCCCGGATCGGGGCAGCGCTGCAGCTTGACCGGCCCGCTGCCGAGGCGCTCGGGCGAATCGTCACCGCCGAGGAGCGGGCGCGCTACGCAACGGCGCCGCTGCCCTCGCCAACCCTGCGCGCGGACAGCGCCACGGTCCGGCGGGCGCTGGCGCACGAGGCCGACTGGCCGGTGCGGTACCGGGCACGGCTGATGCCGGCGTCCATGCTCGCCCCGATCCGGCCCGCGCTGCAGCACACGCTCGACGTGTTTGGATGGATGGACGCGGCCGGTTTCAGGTTCCGGGCCGGCGCGTTCCGCGGCGGTGCAAGCGGCAGCGGCCCGGATGCAGCGGCAGGAGCAGGCCAGTAGCGGGCCACGAACAGCTCAAGCGGCTAGGCACAGCCCAGTAGCGGGCTAGGCGCGCGGGCGAGCCGGAAGGGTGCGGGCGGCCGCGATCAGCGGCCGTCGCGCTCCTGGCGCCTGCGCCAGCGCTCCTCCAGCCGTTCCATCATCCCGGTGCCCGACGACCGGCTGGCGCGGCGGTGGTCCTTCGGCTTGGCCTGCCCGCGGCCGCTGACGCGGCCGGCGACAAAACCGGTCATGTGCCGGTAGCTGGTCAGCGCCCACATGCTGCATGCGAGCATGACGACGAAGCCGGCCACGCCGATCCAGATGTACTTGGTCACCACCCCGGCCACCAGCATCCCGACACCCAGCAGGAACCCCAGCGCGGCTTCGACGACCCGGCGCTTGTAGTGCACGCGCGGATCGCTTGAGCGGACGGCGTTGGCGAACCGCGGGTAATCGGTGTAGAGCGCCTGCTCAATCTGCTCGAGCTGGCGCTGCTCGTGCTCCGAGAGCGGCACGGTGCCTCCCATGAAACTTGCGCGCGGGGACGTTGCTTGTAGAGCTGCGCCTCACGGCCCTTCTTTGCCTCCAGAATACGAGTGCCGGCGGTTGCTGCGGAAGGGTACGTCGGTCTCCGGCCTGACACGCGCTGTGCCGACCGGCCGACAGCCGCAGAAAGTCACCGGCATATCGGCAGAAAGGATGATGTGCCGGGCTCACCGACCGGAGCCTTCGCCGTCCACAAGGATGGCGGGGCGCACGGTGTCGGTGCCGAACCGCCCGGCGATCCGGTCCACTGCCCGCTCTGCCTCGCGCCAGGAGACCGGCCGGTCCCCGAAAGCGAGCTGCTGCACCGCGGCCGACGCCGGAATCAGGCCGGTTGCACGCACGCCCACCAGCCGCAGCCGAGCCCTGTCGTCGAGGCCGGCGGCCGCGTAGAGCGCACAAGCGGTGGCGTAGATCTGCTGCGCCACGTCGGTGGGCTCGGACAGGGTCCGGGACCGGGTGATCGTCTTGAAGCTGGCCAGGCGCAGCTTTACCACGACCGTCCTGGCCGAGCAGCCCGCGGCGCGCAGGCCGCGGGCGGTCCGCCCGGACAGCCGGAGCAGCTCGCGCCTGATCACCTCCGGATCGCAGACGTCGCTGGCGAAAGTCTCCTCGGCGCCGATGCTCTTCTCCTGAGTGCCCGGCACCACCCGCCGCTCGTCGCGCCCGGCGGCCAGGGCCGAAAGGTGAGCGGCGGCCGCCTGGCCGAGCTCGTGCTCCAGCGCGCCGATCGGGGTTTGCGCGATATCGGCGACCGTGCGCAGCCCCAGCCGGGCCAGCGCCTCGCCGGTCTGCTTGCCCACGCCCCACAGCGCGGCGACGGGCAGCGGGTGCAGGAAGTCGAGGACGCCGTCGGCCGGGACCACGAGCAGCCCGTCCGGCTTGCAGCTCCGCGACGCCATCTTGGCGATGAACTTGCTGGTCGCGACCCCTACCGAGCCGGTGATCCCCAGCTCGGCGACCTGGGCCCTGATGAGCTCCCCGATTCCGGCAGGCGACCTGGCGAGCCGGCGCAGCGCGCCGGAGATGTCCAGGAACGCCTCGTCAAGAGATAGCGGTTCCACCTGCGGCGTTATCGCCCGGAATATCGCCATGACCTCCCGCGACACCGCCCCGTAGAGGTTGTGCCTGGGCGGGATGACGACAGCGTGCGGGCAGAGCCGCATCGCCCGCCCCATGGGCATGGCCGAGCGCACCCCGAACGCCCGCGCCGGGTAGGTCGCCGAGAGCACCACGCTGCGCCCGCTGGTCCCGCCCACGATGACCGGCCTGCCGACGAGATCCGGCCGGTCCCTGAGCTCCACGCCGGCGTAGAACGCGTCCATGTCCACGTGCAGGATATGGCACCCGGTGTCGTCCGGGACCGGCCCGCCGGACTCGCTCGCGGCACGTTCGTGCGCCACCGCTGGCCCCCTCGTGTCGTCCCGTAGTAACCCAACCTAAGGCCGGCCACCGACAGTCGGGACCCTGGCGGGGGCGCTAGTGGTCCGGGGCGGCTTCCAGCTCGGGCTTGAGCTCCAGCAGGCGGGCGAGCAGGCCGTTGACAAAAGCGGGCGAATCGTCGGTGGACAGCTCGCGGGCGAGCAGCACCGCCTCGCTGATCGCTACGCCGTCGGGCACCCCGGGGGCCCAGAGCAGCTCGTACACGCCGATCCGCAGGATGTTCCGGTCCACGGCCGGCATCCGGTCCAGCGTCCAGCCCTGGGAGTGCTCGGCCAGCAGTTCATCGATGCGGTCGCGGTGCGCCTGCACGCCGCGGACCAGTTCGGCGGCGTAGCTGGAGACCGGCGGCGGTCCCGTTCCGTCTGGCGACCGCTCCGCGGCGGATCGCTCGGCGAGCAGGTCCAGAACGGGCTCGCCGCGGATCTCGGCTTCGAAAAGGATGTCGAGCGCCCGCTTCCTGGCTTTACTGCGGGCAGACATCGGTCAGCCTCCGGAAGAACGGGTGGCTGGTGCTGGCGGTCACGCCCGGCTGAGGTACTGGCCGGTGCGGGTGTCCACCCTGATCTTTTCTCCGGTGGTGATGAACAGCGGCACATGGATCTGCGCGCCGGTCTCCAGCGTGGCCAGCTTGGTCCCGCCGGTCGACCGGTCTCCCTGCAGGCCAGGATCGGTCTGGCTGACGGTCAGCTCGACAGCGGCCGGCAGCTCCACGTACAGCGGGACACCCTCGTTGAACGCCACCGTGGCGTTCTGCTCCTCGAGCAGGTAGTTCGCGGCGTCGCCAACGGTCGCCTCGGGGATGTGCGGCTGGTCGTAGGTTTCGGTGTCCATGAACACGAAGTCGTCGCCCTCGCGGTACAGGTACTGCATCTCGCGCCGGTCCACGCTGGCCTGCTCGACCCGCACCCCGGCGTTGAAGGTCCGGTCCACGACCTTCCCGGACATCACGTTCTTCAGCTTGGTGCGCACGAACGCGCCGCCCTTGCCGGGCTTGACGTGCTGAAAGTCCACGACGTTCCAGAGCTGGCCGTCGATGTTGAGGGTCATGCCGTTCTTGAGGTCGTTGGTCGTGGCCACAGCGTTGTGTCTCCATCGTGGGGGGCCCGCCCCGTTACAGGACGAGAAGATCCCTGGTCGTCGTCGTGAGCATCTGGTGTGATCCCGCCGCCCCGGCGTCGGTATCGGCCCGGGCGGACCCCCGCACCACCAGGGTGTCCTCGATCCTGACACCGCCCCTGCCGGACAGGTAGATCCCGGGTTCGACGGTAACGGGAACCCGGTCCCCGAGTGTACCCGTCCGGCCATACCCGATCGTCGGTGCCTCGTGGACCTCGAGGCCAACCCCGTGGCCGAGCCCGTGGCCGAAGTCGCCGCCGTACCCGGCCTCGGCGATCAGGTCGCGGGCAGCCGCGTCGACCGTGCGCACGTCGGCTCCGACGGTCGCCGCCGCTACCCCCGCCCGCTGCGCCGTGGCCACGATCTCGTAGATCTCCCGCTGCCAGGCGGCGGGCTCGCCGAGCGCCACGGTCCTGGTCATGTCCGCGTGGTAGCCGCCGTAGCGGGCGCCGCAGTCAACCGTGATCAGGTCCCCGGCTGCGAACGCCCGGTCACCCGGCACGTGATGCGGGATCGCCCCGTTGGGCCCGCTGGCCACGATCGTGTCGAAGGCCAGCGCCTCGGCGCCGAGGTCGATCATCGCCCGCTCCAGCAGCACCGCGAACTCCCGCTCGGTCCGGCCGGCCGTCACCTGGGGCAGCACCGCCTCGAACGCCTCGCCGGTGATCGCGCACGCCCGGGCGAGCAGCGCGATCTCGCCCTCGTCCTTGACCATCCGTAGTTCCTCGATCATCCGTCCCGACGGAACCAGCGTGGGCCCGCCGTCGAGCGCCGCGACCTCTGCGTGCCGTTCGACGGTCATGACCTGTGCCTCGAACGCGACGATCCCCAGCCCTCTGGCCGCGGCCAGGCTGGCCAGTGCGGTATCGATGACCCGCTCGACGATCAGCTCGAGGTCGGGGCAGTCGCGGGCCGCCGCCTCCGCGTACCGGGAGTCGGTGGCCAGCACGCCTGGCCCGGCAGCGGACAGCAGCAGCGCGGCGTTCGAGCTGACCATGCCGGTGAGGTAGCGGACGTTGGGCAGGCTGGTGATCAGGGCGGCATCGGCGCCCAGGTCGGCGATCTTCTGCTGCGCTCGTTCCCTCCGGGTGGCGTGTATCTGCGGCATAACGACGACTGTACGGCTCTGCACCGATCGGCGGCCGCACAGCTCTGCACCGATCGGCGCCTGTACGGCTCTGCACCGATCGGCGGCGATGACGGCTGGTACGGTCGCGGCATGGCCAGCGAGCAGCAGCAGATCGAGGCCGTCGCGTTCGACCTGGGCGGGGTGCTGATCGACTGGGATCCGCGGTACGTATACCGGCAGCTGTTCGCCGACCCGGCAGACATGGAGGAGTTTCTCGCCTCGGTCTGCACCGGTGACTGGCATCGCGCCCACGACCTAGGCGCGGACATCGCCCAGTCGTGCGCGGAGCTCGCCGCAGCGCACCCCGAGCACCGGGACATGATCATGGTCTGGGCCGACCGCGGCGAGGAGATGGCGGCGGGGCAGTTCGACGACACCGTCGAGCTGCTCAGCGAGCTGAAGGCTTCGGGAATGCCCTGCTACGCGCTCAGCAACATGGAGCCCGACGCGTTCCGGCTGCGGCGCGCCCGGTTCGCGTTCATGGACTGGTTCGACGGCCACGTCATCTCCGGCCTCGAGGGCGTGGCCAAGCCGGACCGGCGGATCTTCGAGATTCTGCTGGACCGCCACGGGCTGCGCCCGCAGCGATGCGTGTTTATCGACGACCAGGCCCGCAACGTCGACGCCGCCCGCGAGCTCGGCCTCATCGCCCTGCATTTCTCGTCCGCGGCCCAGCTCCGCCGCGACCTGCAGACCCTCGGCGTCGCCTAGACCACGCCACCCGCGCTACACCACGCCACGCCCGCCCCACCGGCCCCGCCGCGACGCAGGCCGGGAAAGAGTGGTTCAGCTTCGTCCGGCTGCCCCCGGACGAAGCTGAACCACTGAATTCAACAGTCGCTTGGGCGGCGTGGGGGTGGGAGCCGCGCGGGGTTGAGGGCGGCGCGGCGGGTGAGAGCGGCGCGGCGGCGGGGGCGGGCGGCGGGCGGGGGCGGGCGAGTGGGGGGCGGAGGCCCGCGGGTGGTTAGGCGGCCAGGTCGCGGATCTGCTCGATTAGGGCGACGCGCTCGGCGTGGGTTCTGCCAAGGGGCGTGACGTTGAGCGTGGTCACGCCGGACTCGCGGAACGCTGCCACCCGCTCGGCCACGTAGGAGCGCGGGCCGATCAGCGACGTTCCCTCGAGCAGCGAGGCGGGCACCAGCGCGGCCGCCTCGTCCTTCCTGCCGTCGAGGTAGGCGTCCTGGATCGCCTTGGCCTCGGCCTCGTAGCCGTACTTGACCACCAGGTCGTTGTAGAAGTTGCGGCCCCTGGCGCCCATCCCGCCGATGTAGAGCGCCTGCGCGGGGCGGGTGAGCTCCCGCAGCCCGGTGACGTCGTCGCCGATCGCCAGCGACGCGGTGGCCGGCATCACGTCCAGCGGCGGCAGCGAGGGGTCGCGCTTCGCCTTGCCTGCCGCCAACGCGTCGCCCCACACCGACGCCGCCTTCTCCGGGAAGTACCAGATCGGCTCCCAGCCCTCGGCCAGCTCGGCGGCCATCTCCACGTTCTTGGGCCCGAGCGCGGCGACGAAGATGGGGATCCGCTCCCGGACCGGGTGGTTGATCAGCTTCAGCGGCTTGCCGAGCCCGGTGCCCTGGCCCGGCGGCAGCGGGATCGTGTAGTGCCGGCCCGCGTACTCGAGCCGCTCCCGCCGCCACACCTTGCGGCAGATCTCGATGATCTCCCTGGTGCGGCCGACCGGCGCGTCATAGGGCACGCCATGCCAGCCCTCGATGACCTGCGGGCCGGAGGCGCCGATGCCGAGCACGAACCGGCCGTCCGAGACGTAGTCGAGCCCGGCCGCGGTCATCGCGGTCAGCGTCGGGGTGCGCGAGTAGAGCTGCATGATGCCCGAGGCGAGCTGCAGCCGCTCGGTCTTCGCGGCGACGTAGCCGAGCTGGCTGACGGCGTCGAAGCTGTACGCCTCGGGCACGAACACGATGTCCAGGCCCGCCTTCTCGTAGTCGGTGAGCTCGGTCACGGTCTCGGCGAAGCCGCCGGCGTAACTCAGTGACATCCCTATGCGCATGCTTCGACGCCCTTCCCGGCCGTGCGACCGAATCCCGTTCGGCTTGGGTGCCTTGAGCGTAGCGCGGCGCGGGCCCGCGGTCAGGAGCGGCCGACGCCGGCCGGCTCGGCCAGATCGGCGACCACGCCCGCGAGGCTGGCCTCGTCGGCCGGGATCCCGGCCTCGGGCTTGCCGAGCCCATTCAGCACCACGAACCTGGCGCCGCGGCGGTACTTCTTGTCGCGCAGCCAGGCGTCCTCGAGCTCGGCCAGGTCAAATGTCCCCTGGGTGGGCAGCCCCAGGCCGGTGAGCAGCCGGCGGTGCAGGTCGACGAGATCGTCCGAGATGCGGTGCTGGCGGTGCGCGAGGTACGCGGCGGCCATCATGCCGACCGCGATCGCCTCTCCGTCGTCGCCGGAGTCGAGCCCGCGGACCTGCTCGATCGCGTGCCCGAACGTGTGCCCGTAGTTCAGGTGCAGCCGGTCCCCCTGCTCCCGCTCGTCGTTGCTAACGATCTCGGCCTTCACGGCCACGCTGCGCGCGACCACCTCGGCCAGCGTGCCGACGTCCCCGTCGCGCAGGTCGCGCGCGTGGCCGTCGACGAGCGTGACCATGTCCGGGCCGCTGATCAGCGCGTGCTTGACGATCTCGGCGAGCCCGGCCTGGTATTCGCGTGAGCGGCGCTCGGCGGCCAGCGCCACGTCGGCGACGACCGCGACCGGCTGGTGCACCGTGCCGACCAGGTTCCTGCCCTGCGGCAGGTTCAGCGACGCCTTGCCGCCGACAGCGGCGTCGGCCTGGGCGGCGAGCGTGGTGGGGAGCAGCACCAGCGGCATGCCGCGGTTGTAGGTGCTGGCCAGGAAGCCGGCGATGTCGACCACGACCTCGCCGCCGACACCGACGATGACGTCGTCCTTGTGCACGGCGAGGTCGGCAAGGTCCCCCGCGATCTGGGCGATCGTGCCGAGATCCTTGGACTGCTGGCGGTCGGGCACCTCGACGTGCCGGACATCGAGCCCGGCCCGCTGCAGTGCGGCGGCCGCGCTGGCCACCGGGCCGGCGTCGTGCCCGGCCGCCAGCAGCACCGCGGTCCTGGCGTGCGGCAGCGACGGCAGCAGCCGGTCCAGCTCGGGCAGCAGGCCGGCACCCACGTGCACGTTGTAGGTTCCGCCGGTGCAGGCGACCAGGACCGACGTGGTCCCCGCCGGGGCGGACGGCACCTGGACCAGCCGCTCGATGATGTCCAGGCAGACAGCCTCGGGCCGGCGCCCGTCCGTGGCCACGGTCTGCGTCGCCACCGCCTGGTAGGTGGCCAGCCGCCGCTCGAAGATGGCGTGCAGGTCGGGCGCGCGCAGCATCGGCCGGTACTCGTCGTGGGAGACGCGCAGCATCGCCTCCTCGTACCCGACCTGCAGGTAGACGACGTGGCTGCCCTTGAGCGCGTCCTGGGTGGCCGGATACTCGACCCCGCCGCCGCCGAGCGCGAGGACGGCGTCCTGGCCGCGCAGCAGCTCGGCCGTGATCTCGTGCTCGAGCTCGCGGAAGGCCGGCTCACCGTCCGCGACGAAGATCTCCCTGATGCTGCGGCCGGTGCGGCTCTCGATGATCAGGTCGCTGTCGACGAACGGCAGCCCCAGCTTCTCCGCGAGCATGTGCCCGACCGTGGTCTTGCCCGCCCCCATGAACCCGACCAGGACGATCATTCGGGCCCGCCCCCCCGCCCCGACGAACCCCCTGTTTCCCCGGCCAGTTCCGCAACGGCCCGCAGCGCGAGCCGGTACGACAGCAGCCCGAACCCCGCGATGGTCCCGTCGGCCACACCGGACACCACGGACAAGTGCCGGAACGTTTCGCGTGCCGCTGGATTCGACATGTGCACCTCGATCAGCGGCGCGGTCCGCATCGCGAGCGCGTCCCTGAGCGCGTACGAGTAGTGGGTGAACGCGGCCGGGTTGAGCACGACAGGGGTCCCGGCGTCGCTCGCCTCGTGGATCCAGCCGATCAGCTCGCTCTCGTCGTCGGTCTGCCGGACCTCGACGGCCAGGCCAAGGTCGCGCCCGGCCGCCGTGGCCATCTCGGCCAGGTCGGCGTGCGTTGCCGTGCCGTAGATGCCGGGTTCACGGGTTCCCAGGCGGCCGAGGTTCGGACCGTTGATCACGAGGACGCGCCGCATCAGCTCGCCACCTCGGCGAACGCGCGGGAGAGCAGGTCCTCGGGCGGATCCTCCAGCAGCGCCGGGCGGCCGAGATCCTCGAGAATGACCAGCCGGAGCCTGGCCCCGCGGGTCTTCTTGTCCACCGCCATCCCCTCCCGCAGCGCGGGCCACGCCCCGGATGTCCAGGTGGTCGGCAGGCCGACCGCGGACAGCACCTTGCGGTGCCGCGCCGCGGTGTCCGCGGCGAGCCGGCCCGCCAGGCGGGCCACCTCGGCGGCGTAGACCATGCCGATCGCGACGGCCTCGCCGTGCCGGATCCGGTAGTCCTCCAGCCGTTCCAGCGCGTGGCCCAGGGTGTGGCCGTAGTTGAGGATTTCACGGAGCCCGGACTCGCGCAGGTCGGCGGCCACCACCTCGGCCTTGACCCGGACCGTGCGCTCGACAAGCTCCCGCGCGTGCCGGCCGCTCGGCGTGGTGGCGCCCTCCGGGTCGGCCTCGATCAGGTCGAGGATCAACGGGTCGGCGATGAACCCGGTCTTGATCACCTCGGCCAGGCCGCTCACGTACTCGGCAGCTGGCAGCGACTCGAGCACCGCCAGGTCGGCGAGCACCCCGGCCGGGGGATGGAACGCGCCGACGAGGTTCTTGCCCTCGGGGATGTTGACCGCGGTCTTCCCGCCGACGGCGGCGTCCACGATCGCCAGCAGCGTGGTTGGCAGCAGCACCACGCGCACGCCGCGCAGCCAGGTCGCCGCGACGAAGCCGGCCAGGTCCGTTGTTGCGCCGCCGCCGATACCCACGATCGCGTCGGCGCGGGTGACGCGGTGCGCCGCGAGCCGTGACCACAGCCCGGCCGCGACCGCGATGTCCTTGGCCCCCTCCCCGGCCGGCACCTCCTCGGCGTGCACGACGTATCCGGCGGCGGCGAGCACCTCGCGCGCTGGCCGCGCGACCTCGCCGAGCCCGGCGGGGTGGATGACGACCACGGTCCGGGCCACGTCGCCGACCAGCGAGGGCAGCTCACCGAGCACGCCCGTGCCGACGACCACGTCGTAGGGATTCGCACCGCCGACCGGGATCCGGGTAGCGCTCACGACCGCGGCTCCCCGCCGACTGTGGCGTGGCCTCCCGTGACCGCGGCCGCTATCTCGTCGGCGACCTGCTGCGGGTCACGGTCGTCGGTGCTCACGGTCAGCCAGGCCAGGTCGGCGTACAGGGGTCGGCGCTCGTCGAGGAACTGCCGGAGCCGGCCTCGCGGGTTGCCGGGAATCGGCGGGTGCGGGCCGTCCAGACCGGACCGTTTCGCCACGGCGGCAAACCCGGCCTCCAGGTACACCACCCGCTGGCTGGCCAGCAGGGCCCTTGTGGCAGGGCTGAGAACCGAGCCGCTGCCGAGCGCGAGCACGCCACGGTGCCCGGCGATGGCCTCGCCGGCCGCGGACCGCTCGAGTTCCCGGAACGCGTCCTCTCCGTCGTCGATGAAGATGTCGCCGACAGACTTGCCGGCGCGCTGCGCGATCAGGCCGTCGGTCTCGGCGAACCCGACGCCGAGCAGCGCCGCCAGCAGCGGGCCGACGGTGGACTTCCCGGAGCCAGGCGGGCCGATGAGAATCGCGGCTGGCCCCGGCGCGTCACGTTCCGGCAAAGACGTTTCGAGGTCAGTGATCGCTAGCTCCCGGGTGCTGGGTTCCATATCGCTGGAAGCCTACCCAGGCCACGCCACGTGCGGAGGCCGCGCGGGTGCAGCCCGGCCTCCGCACGCGACCGCGGTCACGGCAGGTAGTAGTACTTGCTTTCCTGGCTGACGTTCGCCGAGGTCAGCAGCACGTCGGGCAGGCTCAGGTGGAACGTGATCGCGCTGGTCTTCTTTGTCAGCTTGTCGTAGGCGTACTGGGCGGCCATCGCCCCCTCCTGGGCGGCCTGCTGCGCGACCGTCGCGGCGAGCGTGCCCTTCTTCAGCAGCGCGACCTCGGCCGGGCTGGCGTCCCAGCCGACCACGAGGACCTTGCCGGCCAGGCGGCGGCGGCGATCGCGGAGATCGCACCCTCGGCGTTCGGCTCGGCAACCCCGAAGATCGCCTTGACCTGCGGGTGCGCGGACAGGATGGAGCGCACAGTGGTCTCACTCGAGGAGGTCGCCTGCTGGGTGTACTGCAGGGTGGCCACCTTGATCCCGGGATACGAGGACTTGAGCACGCTGTCCACGGCCTGGAGCCGGTCGACCTGGGTGGTCGCGGTCGGCGACAGGCTGAGCTCGGCGATCTGGCCGGTGCTGTGCAGCGCCTTGCCCAGGTAGGCCCCGGCGAGCTTGCCGCCCTCGGTGTTGTCGGTGGTGATCTCCGCGGTGAGCCGGGAGGTGTTGGAGAGCTGGGTGTCGACGGTGATCACCGGGATGCCCTCGTTCAGGCAGGTGTTGATCGCCGGTGCCATCGCCACCGGGTCGGTCGGCGCGACAACCAGGACACTCGGGTGCTTGCTGCAGACGCCGTCCACGATCGGCGTCTGCGCGCTCGGGGCGAAGTCCGGCGAGCCCTGGTAGGTCACGGTCATGCCGAGCGCCTTGGCCTTGGCCTGCATGCCGTGCAGCACGGTGTCGTAGAACGAGACACCGGTCGCCCCGGGCACGAACGCGATCGTGTAGTGCTTGGCCGGCGTGGTGCCGCCCGAGCCCGAGCCCGAGCTGGAGCTGCTGCACGCCGCGGCGGTGAGCGTCACTGCGGCAAGCGCCGCTGCCAGCGCCAGACGGCGCGACGGTCTCTTGATGGACATGCTTCCTCCTGGGGGGGTGCCAGAACAGGGCGGAGATGGTTACGGAAAAGGTGAGTCAGGTCTGGCCGTTTCGCCGGCCGACGACCGACGGCGGCAGGAATGCCGGGACGGCGGGCGGGGGCGCGCCGGGCCCGCCAGGGGATCGCCACCGGGCCCGGACGTTGCCGAGGTGCAGCTGATCGATGTAGACGGCGAGGATCAAGATGACGCCGACGGCGACTTCCTGCCAGAACGGCGGGACGTTGGTGATGACCAGGCCGGTGACGAGCACGGCGATGATGAACGTGCCGATCACCGAGCCGACGATCGTCCCCCGGCCGCCGAACAGGCTGGTGCCGCCGATGACCACGGCGGCGATCGCGTTCAGGTTGTCGTCAGAGCCCGAGGTGGGATTGCCGGCGCCGAGGCGGGCCATCACCAGGACGCCCGCCACCCCGGCGAGCAGGCCGCAGATCAGGTAGACCTTGAACAGGTGCCTGCGGTCGTTGATGCCGGCCCTGATCACCGATTCCCGGCTGTCGCCGATGCTCAGCGTGTAGGCGCCGAACCGGGTCTTGGCGAGCACCACCCCGCACCAGAGGGTGATCACGGCCGCGATCAGCACCGGAACCGGGACCCAGCCGCCCAGGTTGGTGTTGCCGAACGTGGTGACCGAGCCGGGGATGTTCGAGATCTCCTGGCCATTGTCCAGCAGGTTGCCCAGCCCGGTCGCGATGCCGAGGGTGCCCAGGGTGACGACCAGCGGCGGGATCGGGGTGCGCGAGACGAGAACACCGTTGACCGCGCCGAAGGCGCCCCCGGCGAGCACCGCGGCGGCGAAGCCGACCGACACCGACAGCAGGTCCGGGCCGCTGGTCACCGCGAACCAGTGCGCCATCACCCACGCGCCGACCATGCCGGAGAAGCCGAGGACGGCACCGACGGACAGATCGATGCCGCCGGTGCAGATGACGAACGTCTCGCCCACGGCCAGCAGCAGCACCTCGGTCGCGGTGCTGGTGGTGTTCAGCCAGTTGGCCTGCGTGAGGAAGTACGGGGAGGCGATGCTGAAGGCGATGATCAGGACGAGCAGGACCCCGCCGATCCACAGGTCGCGCAGCTGGGACCGTTTCATGCGCCCGCCCCGGTCTTGGCGCCGGTGATGTAGCCGACCAGGTTCTCCGGGGTCAGCTCGTCCTTGCCGAGGGTCGCCGCCAGCTCGCCGAGGCGCAGCACGGCCACCCGGTCGCAGACCGCGAGGACGTCCGGCATCTGGTGGCTGACGAAGATCACCGCGATGCCGTCGTCGCGGATCCGGCGGACCAGCTGCAGCACCTGTTGCTGCTGCTCGACGCCCAGCGCGCTGGTGGGCTCGTCCAGCAGCATCACCTTGCTCGTCCAGGCCGCGGCCCTCGCGATCGCGAGCACCTGGCGCTGGCCGCCGGACAGGTTCCGCGCCGACGCGTGAATGTCCGGGAGGCTGGTACGCAGCCGCGCCACCTCGCTTGCGGTGTGCGCGGCCATGGCCCTGGTGTTCAGCCACCCGATGCGGCGGCCGAGCCAGTTGGCCGAGACCAGCTCCCGGCCCATGAAGAAGTTGGCCACCACGTCGCGCTGGTCGGCCAGGGCCAGGTCCTGGTAGACGGTGGAGACGCCTGCCTCGCGCGCCGCCGCCGGGTTGGCGAAGCGCACCGGCTCCCCGTCGACCGCGATCTGCCCCCCGGTTGGCGATATCGCCCCAGCGAGGATCTTCAGCAGCGTGGACTTGCCGGCGCCGTTGTCGCCGACGAGCCCGAGCACCTCGCCGGCGGCCACGTCCAGGCTGACGCCGCGCAGCGCGTGCACGCCGCCGTAGTGCTTGGCGAGGTCGCGGGTCGCCAGTCGAGCTGGCATCGCGGTCCTCCCTTCCCTGGATGACAGAAACGGCCGGTCTGGCCGGTCAGTCGGCAACGTCCTTGTCTTCGCCCCGCCCGGCCCGGCCCTCGCCCCGCCCGGCCCGGCCCTCGCCCCGCCCGGCCCAGCCCTCGCCCCGCCCAACCCGTCCCTCCTGCTGGTCGCGCCAGCGAGCGAGGACCCGGTCGAGCGACCGGCGGGCCCTCGCTGCGAACTGCGCCGGGGTCAGCTCGCCGCGCAGGGACAGGCTCGGCGCCTCGATCGCGACCGGCGTGCCGGGCGGCACCGCGGAGAGCAGCGCGGTCAGCGGCAGTTCGCCGTCTCCGGGCAGCAGCCGGCCGGTGCGCGCCTCGGCAGCGGCGTCGCCTGGTGGCTGATGCAACGGCGCGTCGCACAGCTGCACGTAGCCGAGCAGGCCTGGTTCCATGCGCGCGATCTGGCCGATGTCGGCGCCACAGCGCTGGACGTGCAGCGCGTCAAGGAGGACCCCGCCGCCGCCCGACCGGGCCGCGACCGCCAGCGCGTCGTCCAGGGTGCGGACCGTCTTGTACGCCATGAACTCGATCACCGCGCGGATGCCGTACGACGCCGCCATCGCGGCCAGCCGGCCGAAGCGGTCGGACAGCCGCTCCAGGTCCGGGTCGTCGCCGATCACGTTGATGTACCGCGCGTTCAGCCTGGCCGCCGTCTCGAGGACCGGCTCGGCCTCGGCGACGTCGGCCTCGGCGGTGAGCCGGATCGCCTCGGTGCCCAGGACGGTCACGCCGCTGTCCCGGCAGCGCCGCACGGTCTCTTCCAGCATGCGCGAGCCCGGCGACATCGGCCACCGTGACTCGGCCACCGTGGCAGGGGCGATGCGCAGGCCGACGGCGTCGAACCCGGCCCCGGCGGCCAGCACCGCAAAGTCCGGCGGCGCGACGTCAAGCAGCGTGAGGTGGTCAAGGGCGAGTACCCGGTTCCACCGCATCGGCGGCCCTAGCGTCATCGTTCGCGCTCCTGGTAGTGTACGAACTAGTTAGTACATTATGCCGATGCCGCCTGCGCCTGTACAGACCGTCCGGATGACTTATGCAACTGGCCTTAGTGAACTCAACCCGCGGACCGGAACCGCACGGAACGAGCCGCTACCCGCGGCATCTCCCGCCGCGGGGCCGGGCGCTGGCGGACGTAGGATCAGGGCTTCTGCGAGGCAGAATGGAAAGGCGACGGCCACGCCCGGCGCGGGCCGCGCGCGAAGGGAATGCGATGGTTGCCAGGCCGGACTCCGCCGAGGTGCCCACGCGACGGCGGAATCCCGATCTCACCCGCGAGGAAATCCTCGATGTCGCGGTCCGGGAGTTCGCCCGCAACGGGCTTGCCGGAGCGAGGGTCGACGAGATCGCCGCTCAGACGCGCACCACGAAGCGGATGATCTACTACTACTTCGGCGGCAAGGAGCAGCTCTTCATCGCGGCCTTGGAGCGGGTCTATTCGCTGTTCCGCGATGTGGAGGCGCGGCTCGACGTCGATCACCTCGACCCGGTCGCGGCGATCAGGCAGCTCGCTCAGCTCACCCTCGACCATCACGAGGCGCATCCGGACTTCATCAGGCTGGTCGCCATCGAGAACATTCACCGGGCCGAGAACATCAGCAAGTCCGAGATCCTCCGCCGGCTGAACAGCCCGGTGATCACCACGACCGCGCGGATACTCGATCGTGGTTACGGCGACGGCGTGTTCCGGCGGCGGGTCGACCCGGTCGACCTGCACATGATGATCAGCGCATTCTGCTTCTTCCGGGTGGCCAACCAGCACACGTTCCTGGCCGCGTTCGGACGCGACCTCGTTGACCCGGCCAGCCACGAGCGCCACCGGGAGATGGTCGGCGACATGGTGGTCAGCTACCTCACCGGATGACCGCTGCGGCGGGCTAGCCCTCCGCGTGCTGGCCCGGCATGCGCGGCCATGCCAGCTATGAACGGACTCGTTAGTACATTTTATGGAGCAGGCCAGTGAACGGGAACGCGCCTGACGCCAGGCAAGTGGTCCTGATCGGCGAGCGCACCGGCGCCTCGTTCTCACCCGGCGTGTGGAACCGCGTATTCGCCGACTTCGGGATCCCGCTGCGGTACCGCGGCCACAACATCTCACCTGCGGATCTGCCCCGGGCGGTCGGCGGCGTTCGGGATCCGGGCGTCGCGGCGGCCAACGTGACCATGCCCTACAAGGCGCGCGCCGCGGCCCTCGCCGACGTCAGGGACGCGGACACCGAGCGCGTGGGCGCGACGAACTTCCTGGTGAACCGCGCTGGAGTGCTGCACGCGAGCAACACCGACGTCGCCGCGGTGCGGGTGGCGCTGCGCGGCGTGGCCTCGTCGAGCGCGCTGCTGCTCGGCGCCGGGGGTGCGGGGGCAGCGGCGCTCGGTGGGGGCGTCGCCGCGGTACGCCGCGTGGTCATCGCCGACCGGGACGAGGCGGCGGCGCGCAGCCTGGCCGCCCGGGCGCACGGCTGGGGAGTGCAGACGGCCGTCGTGGCGTGGGAGGCGGTCCCCGCCGCGGCTGGTGAGGCCGACCTCATCGTCAACGCGACACCGATCGGAATGGACGCCGCGGACCAGCGTTCCCCGGTGCCGGACGGGCTGCTGGGGCACCGGCCAGCGGTCTACGACTTCGTGTACCGCAGCGAGATGACCGCGCTGCAGGTCATGGCGCTGGAGGCGGGCTGCCCCGTGTACGACGGGCTGGCTCACATGACCGAGCAGGCGGTGGCGATGATCCCCGGCCTCGGCCTGGCCCCCGAGCTCGCCGGCGCCATCCGCCGCGCGACGGTGGCAGTGGCCGGGCGCGCACCCCTGGAGTGGACGAACTGCGGCAGCGCCGCTGGCTGACCCTGGGCCTCACCCGATGACGAGAGAGTCCAGGTACCCGCGCAGGTTGCGCCGTGCCTCGCTGACCGAGTCGCCGCCGAACTTCTCGGTGGCGGCGTCGCCGAGCACCAGCGCGGCCATGGCCTCGGCTACCACGCCGGCCGCGGGCACCGCGGTGACGTCGCTGCGCTGGTTGATGGCCTTCGCTGGCTCGCCGGAGCGCACGTCGACTGTGTCCAGGGCCCTCGGCACCGTGGAGATCGGCTTCATCGCGGCCCGCACCCGGATCACTTCGCCGGTGCTCATCCCGCCCTCGATCCCGCCGGCCCGGTTGGTTCGCCTGCGGACCCCGCCCGCGGTCGCCTCGATTTCGTCATGCGCCACGGAACCATGGCGGCGGGCGGTGGCGAAGCCGTCGCCGATCTCGACTCCCTTGATCGCGTGGATGCTCATCATCGCGCCGGCCAGCCTGCCATCGAGCCGCCGGTCCCAGTGCACGTGGCTGCCCAGGCCTGGCGGTACGCCGTAGACGACCACCTCGATAACGCCGCCGAGGGTGTCGCCGTCCTTGCGGGCGCGGTCGATCTCCTCCCGCATAGCCGCGCTGGCGTCCGGGTCGAGACAGCGGACCGGGTCCTCGTCGACCCTGGCACCGTCCCCGGGGGCCGGCAGCACCCCTTCCGGAGCGCACACCGAACCGATCGCCACCACGTGACTCAGGATCTGCGCGCCGAGCACCTGACGCAGGTACCGCCGGGCGACCTCGCCGAGCGCCACCCGGGCCGCGGTCTCGCGGGCGCTGGCCCGCTCCAGCACCGGCCGTGCCTCGTCATGACCGTACTTCTGCATGCCGGCCAGGTCCGCGTGGCCGGGACGGGGCCTGGTCAGCGGGGCGTTTCTGGCCTGTTCAGCCAGTTCCGCCGCGCTCACCGGGTCGGGTGACATCACGGTCTCCCACTTGGGCCACTCGGTGTTGGCTATCCGGATTGCGACCGGGCCGCCAAGCGTCACGCCGTGCCGCACTCCCCCGGTGATCTCCACCTCATCCTGCTCGAACTTCATCCGCGCGCCGCGACCGTACCCGGCCCGCCTCCTGGCCAGCGCGGACGCGATGTCGGCCGTGGTGACCTCGACGCCGGCCGGCACGCCCTCGCAGATCGCCACCAGCGCGCGTCCGTGCGACTCTCCCGCGGTCAGCCAGCGCAGCATACGAGCGATCCTGCCATGTTCAGGGCTCCGGCCAGCCGGGCGCGGGGGTCACCGCGACCGCGATACCCCGGCGCAGCCGGCCACCCAGGCTGGCCATGACCTCGGCCCCAAGCCGGCGGGCCGCCTCCTGGCCTGCCACCGCGGCACAGCCGTCGGCGAGCATCACGTTGATCTGCAGGTCGCTGCCGTCGGCGGCGGCGACGCTCAGCCCGGCGATCGCGGGCTGGTTGGCCCCCGCGGACCGCACCGCGGCCAGCACGTCCGGATCCTGGTGCGGCAGCGGAACCGGCCGTCCGTCGGCGAGCGCGGCGAGCCGCGCGCCGTCGATGGCTATCGGGACCGGCCCGGCGACGTCCACGATGACGGCGCACGCGTCCTCGGCCGCGGCCCGCCACACCTGGGCGGCGGGCTCGGGCACCGGCCGTGCCTGCTGCCGCCACATGGCCAGCGCCTGGCTGCAGGTGAACGCCGGGATCGCCCGCCTGCCGTCCCGCCCGACCAGGGTGGGCAGCGACATCTCGGCGCCGGAGTCACCGCCGCCGGGCCGGGTGTGGCCAGGGCTCTGCGGCCCGTTGTCGGACCGAGTGTGCCCGGGGCTCTGCGGCTCACTGTCGGGCCGGGAGTGGCCGGGGCTCTGCGGCTCGCCGTCGCTCCCGGCTGCCACAGCGACGATCGGCACGAGCAGCCGCGAGCTTGCCAGCGCTGTCAGCGCGGCGTGCTCGCTGCCCTGACCGGAGCCGAACGCCGCAAGGGCGGCGGCGACCCGCGGCTCGGCGGAGCCGTGGTCGTCGCGGAACGGGGACTCCCCGGCAGCAGGAAAGGGCACGACCCACACTGTAGATGGCGGCACGGCATGGAGTCGGCGCAGGTAGGTTGCGTGTTGTTGAGAGTGCCTCAGCGGAAGCAGTTGAGGACGCTTTTCGCAATGTGAGACTCTCATGGAACTGCCTCAACGTCCGACACAGGGGAATGCGTGCGCCAGGCTGACCAGGCATCCGTGGCCATCCAGCCAGGGACGCTCATGCATAAGGCAATCCCGCCACGGCTTGTCGAGCCGTATCTGGCGGGTCGCCGCGCGGTCATCGCCGGGTTCGTCTACCGGGTGCAGGACAGCTCGTTCACCAGCCCGGGCGAGTATTACGAGGCACTGGACCTTGGCTATGAGGGCTCGGACTTTGGCCCGGACCTCGCGGAGGTGTATGTCTTGCGCTGGAATGCGGTGAGCCCGGAACCGTACCGGGTCCCTTACTCCGCCGATCGCGGCGGCGACTGGTCCGCCAAGCCGCCGTTCACCGGAACGGGCTACACCTCATCGCGCGGCCACGTGATCCCGGAGTTCTACCTGGATCCGGTGCCGGTTCCGGTGGGAGCCGAGATCTACCGGATCGCCGATGGCCGGGCGGATTTCATCGCCCGCTTCGACGGGCAGGTTTGGCTGCGCCCGGCGGGGGCGATCTGAGCATGCGATACCGGCTGATGGCTACCTACCGCGGCGCCCCCTATGAGGCAGGGATCGGCCCCACCGACGCCGATGTCGTGCTGTTCGCCGCCTGCCCGCCGCCGGAGGAGCTCGGCTTTGAGCCCGCCACCGGGCACTGGCGCAAGCAGCTGCGCATCGAGGAGGTGCAGGCGCTGTGGGAGTCCCGGCCGATGGGCACGTTCCGCGGTGACCGCTGCATCGTGCTGGACGATCTGGGCGACCGGCTGCACATCGCCTACCAGGGCCATGACGCCTATCAGGCGGAACGGCTCGGCTATTGGCAGGTGGACCGCGGCGTGTACGAGCTGATAACGCCGCGCGATGAGGTCAGCGAGATCGTCGAGGAACGGTTCGACTATCCGCACCCCGCGACTGGGCCGCTGCCGGCCGTCGGACGCCAGACCGGGCCACAGCCCGCGGTGCCGCCGCACACCGGGCCGCTGTCGGCCGTGGCTCGGCAGACCGGGCCACAGCCCGCCGTGGCTCGGCAGACCGGACCACAGCCCGCCGTCGGACGGCAGACCGGGCCACAGCCCGCCGTGGCTCGGCAGACCGGGCCACAGCCCGCCGTCGGACGGCAGACCGGGCCACAGCCCGCCCTAGCGCCGCACACCGGGCCGCTGCCGGCCGTGGCTCGGCAAACCGGGCCACACCCCGCCGTGGGACGGCAGACCGGGCCACAGCCCGCCGTGGCGCCGCAGACCCGGCCACAGCCCGCCGTGACACCGCACACCGGCCCTCAGCCAACGGTGGGACGGCAGACCGGTCCACAGCCCGCAGCGCGACGGCAGACTGGACCACAGCGCGCCCTAGGACGGCAGACCGGGCCACAGCCCGCCGTCCCCCAGTTCCCCATGAACCCGCCGTCCGGTGAGCCTCAGCTGCCGCTCGAGGCGGCGGCGCGGCGCGCGGCCTCGGCCCGTGTTCTGCAGCCGACCGGACCGCAGCCGACCGGGCCGCAGCCGACCGGGCCGCAGCCGACCGGGCCGACCCGGCCGGAAGCCGGGGCGCTGGCGGAGCCCGCCCCGCCCCCTGCGCAGCGCCGGCCGGCGGCCCGCCGCCGACGTTCCGAGCTCCGGAGCCAGGCAACCCAGCGGATCTTCTCGGAACTCGCAAGCCTCGCGGCGATACCGCCGTCCGCCTACGCGGTCGGCGAAGAGGTCGACGGCGCCATGTGCCTGATCCAGACTCCCGACGGATTCGAGGTCTTCAATGCCGCCGCGGGCGCCAGGCACGAGGTGCGCATTTTCGACGACGAGGAGTCCGCATACTTTTACCTGTTCGGCGTTCTCGCCGCCGAGGCGGTTCGGACCGGCCGACTTGCACCGCAAGGGTAAGCCGACGCCGCATAACCGCATGTGAACGCCGCTGGGGCCGTTCTGGTATGACATCCGGCCCACCTGAGAACTACCTGTGGTGTTGGCGAAGTTCGCCCGCATGCGCCGCCCCGGCCGCTATGGTGCAATTGCTGGCGGGGCTGAAGGTCCCCCGCTCCCCAAGCAGCCCCGCCGGCACTTAAAAACCAGGGTTCCGGTCCCCGGCCGGCACGCGGAGAAAGCAAGATGGTCGGCATGACGAAGCTGACCTCGATTCCGCTCACCGGAGCGCAGTACCGGATATCAGCGGGTGACTACTCCGCAGCAGTTACCGAACTCGGCGCGGGCCTGCGCGAATTTCGGTACCGTGATCGCCCCGTAATCGCAGAATATGGGCCCGATGAACTCCCGCCCGGCGCCGCGGGTCAACTGTTGGCCCCGTGGCCGAACCGGATCGACGGCGGCAGGTACACGATCGACGGCACCAGCTATCAGCTGGACCTGAGTGAGCCAGAGCAGGGCAACGCAATTCACGGCCTGACCCGGTGGGCGGGCTGGCAGGAAGCCGAGCACACGGCCGAGGCGGTGCGCCTGCGGCACGCGCTGTACGGGAGCCACGGCTACCCGTTCTGCCTGGAGCTGTCCGCTGAATACCGGCTCAGCGCCACCGAGGGGCTGCACGTCAGCGTGACGGCCGCCAACCCGGGCAGCCGCCCTGCCCCGTACGGCACCGGCTCGCACCCGTACCTGACTACCGGGGCGCCGGTGATCGACGGATGCGAGCTGCTGCTTCCTGCCGCACGCTGGCTCAGGCCCGGCGACCGGGGCATCCCGCGCGGCGAGCCCGAGGACGTCACCGGGACCCCCTATGACTTCCGCGAGCCGCGCCTGGTGGCCGACACGCTGATCGATCACGCGTTCACCGCGCTGACCACCGGCCAGGACGGCCGCGCCTGGGCCCAGGTGAGCAGCGCGGGCGTGCGGGTGGCGTTCTGGGCGGGCCAGGGCTACCGATGGCTGCAGGTGTTCACCGGGGACGCGCTGGATCCGGCGCACCGCAGGCGCGCGATCGCCATCGAGCCGATGACCTGCCCGCCGAACAGCTTTGCCACCGGGATCGACCTGCTGATCCTGCAGCCCGGCGACAGCATCACGCACGAGTGGGGAATCGCGGTGCGTCACTCCTGATCCGCTGTGCCGGCCGGAGCGTGATCCGCTGTGCCGGCCGGAGCGGCGGCCTCCCGCGGCCGCACGAGGCCGGCCAGCCGGTCCAGGTCGGAGCGGGTATCCAGGTCGTCCGGGCTGCCGGTGTCGCCGCACTCGACCAGGGTCACCAGGTCCGGGTGCGCGCGCAGGAACGGCCGGGCCCCGGCATCCCCGACGGCCAGCGCGGCCACCTCAGCCCAGTGCTCCCTGGCAAGCAGGACCGGGTTGCGCGGCGCTCCCGCGTACGCGGCCACGGCTACCCGGGCGCCGGCCGCGAAGGCGGCGATCAGGCGCCGCACTGACTCGGGCCCGACCAGCGGCTGATCCACGAGCGCGATCACGGCGGCGGCGCAGTTATCCGGCACCGTGGCCAGGCCGGCCGCGAGTGACGAGCCCATGCCGGTACGCCAGTTCGGGTTGTGCACGGCCAGCACGCCGGGCTGGTCGACGGCTACCGCGCCGGTCACCACCACGATGGGCGACGCCCCTCCGTCGCGAAGCAGCGCCACGCCGCGCTGTGCGAGCCGCTCGCCGCCGATCTCGACGGTCGCCTTGGGCTGCCCGAGCCTGGTCCCTCCGCCCGCGGCAAGCAGGATCCCGGCGACTCCCGCCGACGTGTCGCTCTGCACGACTGCCAGGCTAGCCCCGCAGCCGCTCCGTCGCCCGTCAGGCAGAGGTGGTGCTGCCGTGGATGCGGCCGGTGGTTGCCATCAGCGGGCGGCCGGAGCCGCCCCAGCGCAGCTGGATCAGCTCGGCCGCGATCGCCACCGCGGTTTCCTCTGGCGTGCGTGCCCCCAGGTCGAGCCCGATCGGCGAGCGCAGCCTGGCCAGCTCGTCCTCGGTCAGGCCGACCTCGCGGAGCCTGGCGAGCCGGTCGTCGTGGGTGCGCCTGCTGCCCATCGCCCCGATGTAGCCGGCCGGCGTGCGCAGCGCCACCTCGAGCAACGGCACGTCGAACTTAGGGTCGTGGGTGAGCACGCAGATGACCGTCCGCGCGTCCACGTTCTGCCCGGCCAGGTAGCGGTGCGGCCAGTCGGTCACCACCTCGTCCGCGTCGGGGAAGCGCCGGCGCGTCGCGAACACCGGCCGCGCGTCGCAGACCGTCACCCGGTAGCCGAGGAACTTGCCTTCCCGCGCCACCGCGGCGGCGAAGTCGATCGCGCCGAAGACCAGCATCCGCGGCGGCGGCGCGAACGACTGGACGAATACCGACAGCTCGTCCCCGAGCCGCTCGCCGCTGGCGCCGTACCGGCGGATCCCGGTCAGGCCCTGGGCGAGCATCCCGCGCGCGTCGTCGTCCACCGCCTGGTCCAGCCGCTCGCCCGAGCCAAGCGTGCCCGACGACCGGAGGCCGTCCGCCCCATGCCCTCCCGATCCGGGTCCGCCCGCCGAGCCATCCTGCTGGTCTTGCCCGGCGCCACTCCCCCAGATCACTCGCCGGGCGCCCACCCGGCCGGGCCCATCGATGACCGTCGCCACCGCGACCGGCTCCTCGGCCCTGACCGCCGCGGCCACCTCGCCCAGCTCGGGAAAGGTCCGGCTGCTGACCGGCTCCACGAAGATGTCGATGATGCCGCCGCAGGTCAGGCCCACCGCGAACGCGTCATCCTCGGAGATGCCGTAGGTCTGCAGCACCGCCTGCCCGCTGCCGCGAACCTCGCCGGTCAGCTCATAGACGGCTCCCTCGACGCAGCCGCCCGACACGCTGCCCACGGCCTCGCCGTCGGCGGACACCGCCATGGCCGCCCCGGGCTCTCTCGGCGCGCTGCTGAACGTCCGCACGACGGTCGCCAGGCCGAACGACTCCCCGGCTTCCCACCACTTGGAAATCGGATCCAGGATGTCTCGCACGCTTGTCACCTCAGGTCTCGCAGTACTCCCCCAGGTTACGTTCCCCCTAGGTCGGGAAGCGATTCTGCGACCAGCGGCAATACCGCTGGGGGACCCCGCGTGCGGCCCCGCGGCAGTCTGTTGACATGATTAGTTAGGTTAGCCTAAGCTCATCAGCCGCCGGGGAAAAGGCTGCCTAACAGGACGGAGACCATGGCCACTCCACGCGACGCGGCCAGAGCCCGGTTTCGCGGGCCAACGCTACTGGCACTGACCTCGCTAGGGCTTTCTGCGCTGCTCGGCGCGTGTTCCTCTTCGGCTGCCTCGTCCGGGCCGGCTGCCGCCGGGACGGCCTCCACCGCCGCGGTCCACGCGACGTGTGGCCAGGTGAGCGCCGTGCTCTCGGACGGTCCCGACCCGGACTCCGATCCGGTCGGCTACGCCGAGGCCCAGATCCTGCCGCTCGGCCAGATCCACACCTCCGACGCCCAGCTCCGGGCGGCGATCGGCAAGCTTGCGGGCGCCTACCGGGCATTCTTCGACAGCAACGGGAACTCGGCCTCGGCCAAGCTGGCGGTCGCGGCCGACAGCAAGCGGATCAACTCGTTCTGTCCAGGCGCGGCGTCGTGAGGGCCACCCGGTGGCTGGCCGCCACCGCCGCCCTTGCTGCCTGCTGCGGGGCACTGGCCGGGTGCGGCACCGCCGGCGGGACGGACTCCCAGACGATCACGCTCTACAGCGGCCAGCACGAGCAGACCGCTAACGCGCTGGTCAACGCGTTCGAGAAGAAGACCGGCATCACGGTCAACATCCGCAGCGATGACGAGGACACGCTGGCCGACCAGATCGTGACCGAGGGCTCGCACTCCCCCGCCGACGTGTTCTACACCGAGAACTCACCGCCGCTGGAGAGCCTGCAGGCCAAGGGCCTGCTGGCCAAGGTGGACTCGTCGACGCTGAGCCACGCCGCGGCCAAGTACAGCTCCCCCGGCGGTGACTGGGTGGGCGTGTCGGCGCGGGTCAGCGTGCTCATCTACAACCCGTCGCTGATCTCGGTGAGCCAGCTCCCCACGCACGTGAGCCAGCTCGCCGAGGCGAAGTACAAGGGCAAGCTGGCGCTGGCGCCGCAGGAGACCGACTTCCAGCCGATCGTCACGGCCTACGATCGGGCCTACGGGAAGGCCGCGACGCTGAGCTGGCTCAAGGCGATCAACGCCAACGCGAGCGGCCACGTCTACCCGGACAACGAGACGATCGCCGACGAGGTGAACCGGGGTGCGGTGGCGTTCGGGATCGTCAACCAGTACTACTGGTACCGGATGCGCGCCGAGGTCGGCGCCGGCCGCGTCCACTCGGACATCACGCACTTCGCGGCGGGCGACCCCGGCTACGTCGTCGACGTCTCCGGCGCCGCGGTGCTGAAGTCCTCCACGCACCAGGCCGCGGCGCAGAGATTCCTGGCGTTCCTGGTCAGCGAGCAGGGCCAGAGCATCATCGCCGACCCGAGCAAGTCGATCAGCTTCGAGTACCCGATCGCCTCCGGGGTGACCACACAGGCACCCGAGACGCCGTTCAACCAGCTCCATCCCTACCCGATGACGATCGCCGACCTCGGCACCGGGGCCACGGCCATTGCGCTGATGCGCCAGGCGGGCCTGCTGTGACGGGCCATGAAGCGGGGATGGGGAGGTGGGCGGGGCGATGACGGCGTCGCAGACGCTGCAGCGGCCGGGGCCGCCGCCCGCCCCCGGCCAGGCGGGCGCGCGGGGGCCGACGGTGCGGCCCCGGCGAAGCCGCCGGCCGGTGGCGCTGATCGCCGCCAGCCTCGCCGTGGCCTGCGTGCTCGCGTTGCCGCTGGTCTTCCTGCTGATCGAGGCTCGTGGCGCCGGCGCCGCGACGGTCGTGCACCTGATCTTCCGCAGGCTCACCGCTGACCTGCTGTGGAACACGATCCGGCTCACGGTCGTGGTGACCGCGCTGTGCGCGGTGATCGGGACAGCGGCGGCCTGGTGCGTCGAGCGGACCAACCTGCCCGGCCGGCGGGTCTGGGCGGTGCTGGTGGTGGTGCCGCTGGCAATCCCCGACTTCGTGGTGAGCTTTGGCTGGGCGTCGCTGTGGACCTGGGTGCAGGGCTTCCGCGGCGCCGTAGTGGTGATGACGCTCGCCGTTTACCCGCTGGTTTACCTGCCGGTCGCGGCCAGCCTGCGCGCCGCCGACCCGGGCCAGGAGGAGGTCGCCCGCAGCCTCGGCGTCGGCCGGGTGCGCACCTTCATCCGGGTCACGCTGGCCCAGGCCCGCGGTGCGATCCTCGGCGGCTGCCTGCTGGTGGCCATGGTGCTGCTGGCCGAGTACGGCGCGTTCGAGATCCTCGGGTACCAGACCTTCACCACCGAGATCTTCACCGAGTTCAACGTGTCGTTCAGCATCCCGGCGGCGTGCGCGCTCTCGCTGGTGCTGGTCCTGCTCAGCCTGCTGGTGCTGACGGGCGAGGGCATGCTGCGCGGCCGGGGACGGGTTACCCGGGGCGGGCCGCTGGCGGCGCGGCGGATGCCGCCGCACCGGCTTGGCCGTGCCACCCTGCCGGTCCTGGCCGGTTTCGCCGCGCTGACCGCGCTGGCGCTCGGCGTGCCGGTCGGCGCGAGCGTCTACTGGATATTCGAGGGCGGAGCACACGCGATCGCCGGCGTGTCCCTGTCCGCCGCCGCGCTGCACACCGCGATGTACGGGATCGGCGCCGGCATTCTGGACACGGTGGCGGCGCTGCCGGTAGCGCTGCTGGCACTCAGGCATCCCAGCCGGCTGCGGCTCCTGCTGGAACGCAGCACCTACCTCGTGCTGGCCATGCCCGGTGTGGTCGCCGCGTTCGCCCTGTCATATTTTGCGGAACGCTACGCGAACGGCTTTCTCTACCAGAGCGCGCCACTTCTGGTCGTCTGCTACGCGATCATGCTCTTCCCGCTGGCTTTGGTCGGCGTCAAGGCCTCCCTTTCCCGCGCGCCGGCCAGCCTGGACGAGATGGCCAGGTCCCTGGGTCAGCGCAGGCTTGCGGTGCTCTGGCGGGTGACGCTACGGCTGGCAGGGCCGGGGCTCGCTGCCGCGTTCTGCCTGGTCTTCCTGTCGGTCGTGACGGAGCTGACGGCCACGCTGCTGCTGATCCCAACCGGAGTGCAGACGCTCGCGACCCAGTTCTGGGCCTACGAGACCAACCTGTCCTACGGCCAGGCCGCGCCGTTCGCACTGGTGATGATCGCCGTCGCGGCGGTGCCGAGCTACGTGCTCGGCAGGTTCTTCGACCGCTCGGCGCATGCACAGACGTGATACCAGCAGGCAATGACGCATTCGTAGGATTGACGGCATGACGCAGCTCGTGGTGACCGGCCTGCACAAGGCGTTCGGCGACCATCCGGTCCTCACCGGGCTCGACCTCGAAGTTCCGGCGGGCTCGCTGACCGCCATCCTCGGCCCCTCGGGCAGCGGCAAGACGACGCTGCTGCGGGTGCTCGCCGGGTTCGAGCGCGGCGACGCGGGAACGGTCACGATCGGCGGCTCCGTGGTCGACGGCCCGGACGCGCACCTGGCGCCGGAGCGACGGCAGATCGGCTACGTGCCCCAGGAGGGCAGCCTCTTCCCGCACCTCACGGTCGCCGCCAACATCGGGTTCGGGCTGCCGGCCCGGCAGCGCAAGGGACCGGCGATAGCCGAGCTGCTCGACGCGGTCGGCCTGGCCGGGCTGGGCAATCGCTACCCGCACCAGCTTTCCGGCGGACAGCAGCAACGGGTCGCGCTCGCCAGGGCACTGGCCATCCGGCCGAAGATCGTCCTGCTCGATGAGCCGTTCGCCTCGCTCGACGCGCACCTGCGCGCCAGCGTCCGGGCGGACGTGCAGGCGCTGCTCGCCGAGACCGGCGTCACCGGGATCCTCGTCACCCACGACCAGGACGAGGCGCTGTCCACCGCCGACCTGGTCGCGGTGCTGCGCGACGGGCGGATCGTGCAGTGCGATGCCCCGCAGGACCTGTACGACCGGCCTGCTGACGCGGACATCGCCCGGTTCATCGGGGACGCGAACCTCATCGAGGGCGTGCTCGCGACCGGCACGGTGGACACCGTGCTTGGCCGGCTGCCGGTCGAGCCTGGGTGCCTGACGTCGCCGGGGCACGGCGGCGCGGCCGGCCCGCCGGGCCCGGCCAGGTCCGGCGCGGCCACGGTGCTGGTCCGGCCGGAGCAGATAGAACTGCACGCCGACGGGGCTCCGGCCCAGCCGGGGACGCCGGGCTGGCCCGGCGTCCACGACGGTAACGAGCTGTCCGGGCACGTCGTGTCGTATGGCTACCACGGCCACGATGCCGTGATCCACGTGCGGCCGGAGCACGATTCGGCGGCGCCCACGATCATCGTCCGCACCCTGGGCGGGCCGCAGCTGCCGCCCGGAGCGGCGGTCACGCTCCGCGCCCGCGGGCCGGTTCTCGCCTGGCCGCACGCCGAAGCAGCGCCCTAGGGTCCGATATGACGAGGCGCCCTACATGACCGAACGCAAGCCGCCAGGCATGAGCTTCACCTCATGGATCGACCAGCAGATCAGTGAGGCGCAGGAGCGTGGCGAGTTCGACGACCTGCCCGGCGCGGGAAAGCCGCTGCCCAGGCGGAGCGGAGCCGACGACGGCCTGACCTGGGTCCGCGAGTTGCTGCGCCGGGAGGGCCTGCCCACGGACGAGCTCCTGCCCACGCCGCTGAAGCTGCGCAGACAGAGCGAGCGGCTGGCCGAGTCGGTGCAGGAGCTCGGATCCGAGGAGGAGGTTCGCGCCGTCGTCGCTGAGCTCAACCGGCAGATCGCCGAGTGGCGCCGGATACCGCACGGGCCGCCCATTTTCGTGCGGCTGGTCGACGCGGACGCGATGGTCAGCCGGTGGCGTGACGGGCGGGCGGCGTCCGCACCGGCGGCTTGGCGCCCGGGGGACACCCACCGCACCGCGGCAGCGGCGCAGCGCGTACCGGCGCAGCCCGCCCGCGCCCGGTTTTGGCGCCGCGGGTGGCGCCGCCTTCGCCGCCACGAGCGCGAGCTGGAGCCCGGGCCGAGCCAAGATGGCTAACGTGGCCGCGAGTTGCGCTCGGCGGTGGCCGCCGGCGGCATCGGGGGGATCGGCGGCGCAGTGTCGGCTGGTGCCGTGAAATCCCAGGTCCTGGGCCTGACAACGCCCTTTCCGGCGGCGGGGCGGACGTCTGGGTCGGCCGCCGTCCGGGCGACGGCGATCACGCCAAGGAGCGCGGCCAGCAGCGCCGCCAGCGCAATGAAGTCGGACGCGGCGAGGTCACCCAGGGCGACGAGGGCCGCGGCGAACCCGACGATCAGCGCCCCGACCGCCACCAGGCCCCACGCGTGCAGGAACAGCCGCAGCGTCACCTGCGGTGCCGCGGCCGCCACGTCCGGCACGACCTTGACTGGTTTGGTAGCGCGACGCTCGTTCATGCCCTCGCGGACCCACACGGTGACCGTCAGGGCCCCGGGCTGGTCGGCGATCAGCAGCAGCTCGTCGGGATGTGCCGGATCCGGAGCCTGCGCCACCGAGCCCCCGCCGACCGCCCACGACACGACCTTCCTGGTGCCGTTGCGCGGGACGCTGTAGCGAACCTGCTCGCCCGCGACCACGGTGTCCGGTCCGTCGATGACCACCGCGTCCGGCACCCTCGCGCCGACCGGGCGGCCGTTCGGGACCGGGGCGGCCGCCGCTGACCCTCCCCCGGCCGTCACGGCCGGGTCGGCGGAAACCACGACCTGGCGCCGGGCCAGCTGCTCGGCGAGCCGGATCTGGCGCGCGTGCACGCTCCAGGCCATGGCCACCACCGAGCCCGCGACCCCGGCGGCGCCGAGCCCAAGCAGGCCCGCGACCGCGGGGTGGCCAGCACTGGCTGCGACGGCTGCGAGCATCCCTACTCCGGGGACGCGGTCGGCTGGCGTGTCATGACGCTATTCAAACACAAAATCGAATAGCCTGAAACCCCAGGCCCGGATCCTGTGCCTGCTTTCGAATCGGATTCAGCCTACGGCGTTCCCCGCGACGTGCTGCGCTGTGATCCGGATCGTGACCCGGACAACCTCGGCCGGCAGGTCGAGGAACTGCTGGCCGCCGCCGGGCCCTTCGTACTTCTCTGCCAGCTCGACCGCCAGCTCCCGCCCGGGGTCCGGGTGGATCGCGGCCTGGCCGCGGATCTCGGCGTACCGCTCCGGGTCGGCCCGGTCCCAGACGGACAGGCTCACCCGGGGATCGCGCCGGATATTCCGCTCCTTCCGCCTGCCAGCGGCGGTGGAGATGACCACGTCGTCGCCGTCCCGGCCGATCCAGACCAGGGACGTCTGCGGGCTCCCGTCCGGGTTGATCGTGCCGAGTACGGCGTAGTTGGGCTCGTCGAGTAGCTTGCGTACCGCGTCGTTCATAGAGGCTGCCACGAGCGAGACCCTAGACGGTGGCGCGCGAGGCGTCGACGAGATTTGGCCAACTATCCCTACATGACCTGCCGGTCCAAGGGCGGCGCTAACCCGGCGCTGGCCGCCGCCGGCAGGTGCAGCTCGAACACGGAGCCCGTTCCCAGGATGCTCTGCACGGCCACCGAGCCGTGGTGGGCTTCGGCGATCGCCTTCACGACAGCCAGGCCGAGACCGAACCCGCCCGTCTCCCGGCTGCGCCCCGTCCCGACCCTGGTGAACCGGTCGAAGATCTGCCCGATCTCGTCGGCCGGGATGCCGGAGCCCCAGTCCTTGATGACGAAGATGATCTGCTCGCCCTCGCGCCGGGCGCTCAGCTCGATCCGGCCGTCGAGGTCGGTGTGGCTGACGGCATTCTCGATGAGAGCGTCCAGGGCCAGGGTCAGGCGGTCCTGGTCGGCCTGCACGGCCGCCTCGGTCAGGGCCCCGATCGACCAGCGGCGCGGCGTCCGGCTCCACCGCTGGAGGGTTTCCATCACGAGCTCGGCGGCGTCCACCGCAGCCGGGTGCAGGAAGTCCGGGCTGTCCGTCGAAGCCAGCAGGACCAGCCGGTTGGCGAGCCGCCGCATCCGGAGCAGCTCATCGACGGCCACGCGCGCGTCCTTGGCGATGGCCTGATCGGTGGCGGCGTGGGTGATGAGCTCGGCGTGGCCGAGGGCGATGGTGATGGGCGTGCCCAGCTCGTGCGACACATCCTGCAGGAACTGCCGCTGCTGATCCAGCAGGAGCAGGTTGTGCTCGGAGACGCGCCTGATTTCCTCTACGGCCGTGAGCCGCAGGCGCGCGTGCCACACCATGACCATGAACATCAGGGCGAGCAGCGGCACCTCGGCGAGGTAGTCCCCGTCCTGCTCACCCCGCAGCACCTGCCAGCCGATCAAGCCGCCCGTGGCCAGCGTCACCAGCGAGACCGTAAGCACCGTGGACCCGACGTGCCAGAGCCGGAACCCGTACATCAGCGTCAGGCTGATCCAGATGATGAGAAACGGCACCGAGCCCCACGATGGGCTCAGGCGCATGGCGATGAGGTTAAGCAGGACGAAGAGCGCCCAGGCGATGTCCACCCGGTACGCGCGCACTGACTGACGGACCCTGCTCGCGCGCGGTCGGCCGGGCCGCCAAGCGCGGCGGGCAGCGCCGACTGCCAGCGCATGCTCGACAGGCACTTGCATCGATTCCTCCCCAGGTCGGGCGGCGGCTACCGAATCCTACGACTGACGGGTAGTCCGGTGGCAACCTGGTCATTTGACTGGAAGCCACCACGGGGTGTCAGGCTGGTGCGCAGGCCGGGACTGACGCGAAAGGACAGGGATGGCACAGCGAGTCTGCGTGACGGGAGCAAACGGGCAGGCGGGCCGGGCGGTGGTGCGCGACCTGCTCGACCACGGGTACGAGGTGGCGGCCACCGACATCACCGGAACCAAGGACAACGGGCTGCTCCGCGCCGATCTGACCGACTATGGACAGGCGCTGGAGGTCCTGCACGGCGCCGACGCCGTGGTCCACCTGGCCAACATCCCCGCGCCCGGCCTGACCACCCCGGCGGTCACGTTCAACGCGAACATGACCATGAACTTCAACGTCTTCCAGGCTGCCGCGAGCCTCGATCTGAGCCGGGTGGTGTGGGCGTCCAGCGAAACCACGCTCGGCCTGCCGTTCGACGTGCCGCCGCGGTACGCACCGGTGGACGAGGACCACTACCCGGTGCCGACCACCACGTACGCGCTGTCGAAGGTGGCGAGCGAGACGACCGCCGGGCACATCGCGCAGTGGTCCGGCATCCCGTTCGTGGCGCTGCGCTTCTCGAACATCATGTCGCCCGCCGACTATGAGCGCTTCCCGGAGGCATGGGCGGACCCGCTGGCGCGCCGGTGGAACCTGTGGGGCTACATCGACGAGCGGGACGCTGCCGCCGCGTGCCGGCTGGCCCTCGAGGTCCCAGCCGAGGCCGTCGCGGGCAGCCCCAGCTTCATCATCGCGGCCGCGGACACGGTCATGGACCGCCCGTCGGCGGACCTGCTCGCCGAGGTGTTCCCGGGGGTGGAGCTGACCCGGGACGTCGGCAAATTCGGCACGCTGCTCGCGATAGACCGCGCCAGGGAGGTGCTGGGCTTCGAGCCGCGCCACTCCTGGCGCGACCACGTGCAGCCGTGATCAGTGCTCGCGCAGGCCGCGGAGCACGAGGGCGGTCTCGAGCGCCGCGAGGACCGCCTCCCAGCCCTTGTCCTCGCTGCTGCCCTCGCCACCGCAGCGGTCCAGGGCCTGGGCGCTGGTGTCGCACGTCAGCACGCCGTTGCCGACCGGGGTTCCGGTGTCGAGCGGGATCCGGGACAGCCCGTAGGTCACGGAGGAGCAGACGTAGTCGAAGTGCGGCGTGCCGCCGCGGATGACCGCCCCCAGGCAGGCGACCGCGTCGTGCCGCCGGGCCAGCTCGGCGGCGACGACCGGCAGCTCGGCGGCGCCCGGGACGCGGACGACCAGCGGTGACGCGACCCCGCAGGCGCCGGCGGCCGCCACCGCGCGCTCCACCAGGCAGCCGGTCACCTCGGGATGCCAGCGGGTCGCGGCGATCGCGAGGCTCAGCCCGGACGCGTCCACGACCTGGCCCTGCGGGCGGCCTTCGCCGCTCACGCCGACCCCGCCGCCGGGTCGGCCAGGCCGGGGCGAGGGAACCGCCCGGGACGTCCCGTTCTGCACGAACAGCTCACCGAGCTGGTGGCCGAGCCGGTCTCGCTTGGCGATCAGGTAGCGCAGGTTGTCCTGGGTGGCCGCGACGGGCAGCGGCACCCTGCCGGTCACCTCGATCCCGAATCCGGACAGGCCCCGGATCTTGTCCGGGTTGTTGGTGAGCAGCCGGAGCGGGCCCACGCCAAGGTCGGCAAGCATCTGCGCGCCGGTCGAGTACTCGCGCGCGTCGGCGGGCAGGCCAAGCTCCAGGTTCGCGTCCACGGTGTCGGCGCCGTTGTCCTGCAGCTGGTAGGCGCGCAGCTTGCTGAGCAGCCCGATGCCGCGCCCCTCGTGACCGCGCAGGTAGAGCACGACCCCGCGGCCCTCGGCCGCGATGGCAGCCATGGCGGCGTCGAGCTGGGCGCCGCAGTCGCAGCGCTGGGAGCCGAACACGTCGCCGGTCAGGCATTCGGAGTGCATCCGGACCAGCACGTCGGCGCCGCCCGGCTCGGCCAGGTCACCGAGCACCAGCGCGACGTGCTCGGTGCCGTCCACCGAGTTCAGGTAGCCGAATGCCCGCCATTCCCCGTATTCGTTCGGCACCCGTGTCTGCACCACGCGGCGCACGGTCCGCTCGGAGTGCCTGCGGTACTCGATGAGCTGGGCGATGGAGATCAGCGTGAGCCCGTGCTTGTCGGCGAACGCGCGCAGCTGCGGGCGGCGCGCCATCGTGCCGTCGTCGTTGAAGATCTCGGCCACGACGCCGGCGGCGGTCAGGCCCGCGAGCCGGGCGAGGTCGACCGCTGCCTCGGTGTGCCCGGCCCGGCGCAGCACGCCGCCCTCGGCGTAGCGCAGCGGGAACACGTGCCCGGGCCTGACGATCTCGTACGGCTCGGTGGCCGAGTCCACCAGTGTGCGGATGGTCCGTGCCCGGTCGGCGGCGGAGATCCCGGTGGTGATGCCGTCACGGGCGTCCACGCTGATCGTGAACGCGGTGCCCATGTGCTCCTGGTTGTCGCTGGTCATCGGCGGCAGCTGCAGCCGGTCCAGGTCTTCGCCGAGCATCGGCACGCAGATCAGCCCGCGAACGTGGCGGATCGTGAACGCGAGCAGCTCGGGGGTGGCCTTGCCCGCGGCGAACACGATGTCGCCCTCGTTCTCCCTGCTGGCATCGTCAACCACGACGATCGCCCGGCCCGCGGCGATGTCGGCGATCGCCTGCTCCACCGTGTCCAGGCCGTCGGCGCCGTGCGGCGCGGTCTCGTCTGCGGTCTCGTCTGTGATCATCGCTCTGGTCTCTCCGCTCCGAGCAGCCGTTCCACGTATTTGGCGATCATGTCGACTTCCAGGTTGACCGTGTCCCCCGGCCGCTTGCGGCCCATGGTGGTACGGGCGAGCGTCTCCGGGATCAGGCTGACCTCAATCCAGTGCGCGCCGGGATCGGGCCCGGTGCCGAGCGCCGAGATGGTCAGGCTGATCCCGTCGATGGCGATCGAGCCCTTTTCCACCACGTAGCGCGATAGCTCCAGCGGAACCGAGATCCGCACCACATCGCCGGGATGGCGGGCCAGGATCGTGCCGGTTCCGTCTACGTGCCCCTGGACGATGTGACCGCCGAGCCTGTCATCGAGCCGCATCGGGCGTTCCAGGTTCACCGGCGAGCCCGCGGCAAGGGCCCCAAGGCTGGACCTGCTCAGGGTCTCGCTGATCACATCGGCGCTGAACGTGCCGTCGGCAAAGTCGGTGACCGTGAGGCAGACGCCGTTGATGGCGATGGAATCGCCCTTGGCCGCGTCGGCCGTGACCAGCGGGCCGCGGACGGTCAGCCGCGCCGCGTCGTTGAATTCCTCGATGGCCACAATCTCGCCGAGTTCCTCGACGATTCCGGTGAACACCGCACACACCTCGTTCCCTCGGAGCCAACCTGCATGCCACGGGCTCCGGGGATCGCGCTGTCGCGCGGATTGCGCTTGGATGCGCAAGCACAGCCTCTCGGCCGCGCGCGTGCTTCCTCCCATCCGGACTTTTACCGTCGGCCCCGGAATTCCACCGGGTCAGCCGGCCGATGGCCTCGGCCGGGTCGCGGGCTGTCACCGCCGGTTCGGAGTTTCACCGACCCCGGAGCACGCTTATCTGCTGAACCAGTGTGCCATGCCCGGTATTCCGCCTGCGACCTCGGCCGCTGCCCGGCGATCAGGTCGGCGTGCTGCCCCTGCGGGCCAGCGCGTCCAGGGTGACGGCGGCGAGCAGCACCAGCGCGGTCCAGATGTACTGGGCCGCGGCGCTGAGGCCGAGCAGCTCGACGCCGTTGTAGATGACCGCGACGACGAACCCGCCGAGCAGGGCGCCGACCATCCGGCCCCGGCCGCCGAACAGGCTGACGCCGCCGATCACGGCTCCCGCGACCGCGTACAGCACGTACTGGCCGCCCTGGATGTCGTTCGAGATCGACCCCAGGAACGATGCGTACAGGATCCCGGTGACGCCGGCCATCGCCCCGCACAGCGTGAACGCCACCACCCGGATCCGGCGCAGGTTGATGCCGGCCCGCCGGGCCGCCTCGGCGTTGCCGCCAATCGCGTAGACGTAGCGGCCGTACTTGGTGCGGCCCAGGAGCACGGTCAGCACCACATACAGGCCCAGCACGATCGGCACCACCCAGGGCACCCCGCTGAGCACGGTGAGGCCGACGCCGCGGTTGTGGTTGAGCACCAGCACGAGCACCAGGCCCACCGCGGCCATCACGCCTATCTTCAGCAGCGTCACGCTCACCGGCGGCGCGACGAGGTTGTGCGCCCTCCGGCGCCGGTCCCTGACGATCATGTAGGCCCCGGTGACCACGACGGCGACGATCAGCACGATCCAGCCGGCGGTCGGGCTCATGTTCTCGGACACCAGAGCGTTGATGAAGCCGTTGTGGTTCTGGATGACCCCGCCGTTGCCGACGCTCCCGGTCTCGTCGAACAACCAGAGCAGCACCCCGTTCAGGCCGAGCAGGCCGGCCAGCGTGACCACGAATGACGGGATGCGCAGCCAGACGATGATCAGGCCCTCGATCCCGGCGATCGCCGCGCACACTGCGATGCCGACAACGATCGCGGCCCAGGTCGGGAACGGGTTGTGGACGGCGACCATCCAGAGCGTGATGGTCCCGCCGATGCCCGCGTTGAAGCCGAGCGACAGGTCGATCTCGCCGAGCAGCAGCGGGAACGTCTGTGCCATGCAGAACGTGATCAGGAACCCCGCCTGCGTCATCAGGTTGGCGATGTTGCCCGCGGACAGGAACGCGTGCTCGGATATCTGGAAGTACGCCCCGATGATGACCAGGCCGATGATGACCGGCAGGGCGCCGCTCTCACCGCTGCGGACCCGCCGCAGCCAGATGCGGGTGTACTCGCCCAGCGAGTTGGCCATCACCTCGGGAGCGCTGGTCAGCGCGATGTACTCGGCCGCATCGCCGGCCACGGGCTGGCCGGCCACCGCCACGGATCCGGGCTCGGTGGCTTGCGCCTCGTCGCGCTCGGCATCTGTCATATCTCAGCCCTCCGCGCCCGTGCTGACGCCGGGCGCGTCCGCACTCCCGGCTCCGGTGCCGTTGCCGAGCCGCGTCGACGCGCCGGTGGTCATCAGGTCCACCGCGGACTGCCGGTCAAACTCCGCGGCCGGCCCCACCGCGGCCAGCGTGCCCAGGTAGAGCACCGCGATCCGGTCCGCGACCTGGAACACGTCGTTCAGGTTGTGCGAGATCAGCAGGACCGAGTGGCCCGTGTTCTTCAGCCGCTCGATCAGGTTCAGCACCAGTTCGGTCTGGGTGACGCCGAGCGCGGCCGTCGGCTCGTCCATGATGACGAGCTTGGCGTCCAGCATCACGGCCTTGGCCACCGCGACCGCCTGCCGCTGCCCGCCGGATAGCGATCCGACAAGCTGGCGGATCGACCGGACCGTGGTGACCCTGAGGTCGTGCAGCGTCTGCTTAGCGGTCAGCTCCATGTTGACCTCATCGAGCAGCCCGAACCGCACGGCCTCGTGGCCGAGCAGCATGTTCTGCACGATGTCCAGGTTGTCGCAGAGCGCGAGGTCCTGGTAGACCGCTGCGATGCCGAGGTCGGTGGCGTCCTTCGGCGAGTGGACGTGCACCGGCTTGCCGTTCCAGATCAGCTCGCCGCTGGACGGCTGCCAGATACCCGCGATGGTCTTGATGAGCGTGGACTTGCCCGCGCCGTTGTCGCCAACCAGGGCGGTGACCTCACCGTTCGGTATGTCGAGGTTGATGTCGGTCAGGGCCTGCACCGGGCCGAAGCTCTTGCTGACCCCCCGCAGCCGCAGCAGCGGCATGTCACCGGATTCGGCCGGGCTGCCGTTCGGCAGCTCCGACCCCGATGGCACCCGGCCCGTGTCGGGCCGGGTGCCATCGCCGGAGCGGTCGGTTACCACCGCGATGCTCCCGCTGGGTCGTTTTCGTTCATCGTTACGAGATACCGTACTTCGTGCAGTCCGCCGCGAACGAGCCCGAGCACAGCTGGGATGCTGGCACGAAGCCGTCCTTGATGACCGTGGACTGGATCGTGCTCGGCGTCACCCACTCCGGGGTCAGCAGGATCGACTTCACCTCGACTCCGGTGTTGACATCCTTCGCCGAGCCGTTGACCAGGGCCGACGGCGGCGTAAGGCCCGCCCGGATGTACATGGCCAGCGCCACAGCGGCCTGGGCCTCCAGGTAGATCGGCTTGTACACGGTGCCGCACTGGTACCCGGAGATCACGTTCTGCAGCCCGGTGAGCGTGGCGTCCTGGCCGGTGACCGGGAAGGTGTTCGCCTTGATGCCCTTCGTCTGCAGGTAGTGGATGATCGGCGCGCCGTTCTCGTCGTTCGGCATCAGCACCGCGTTGATGCTGGGATGCGCCGTGTAAGCGGCCTCGAACTCGGACAGGGCCACGTCGGGCGTCCAGGTGCCGGCCGGGTTGGCCACGTCGGTCCACTTCTTGGACGAGAAGTACGGGGCCAGCACGGCGTCGTAGCCGTCCGCGAACAGCGTGGCGTTGTTGTCGGTCGGGGCGCCCTTCATGACCATGACCTGGGGCTTGGCCACCTTCCAGGCGGCGACGCAGGAGACCAGTCCCTTGCCGAGCAGGGTCCCGACATAGTTGTTGTTGAAGCTGACGTAGTACTTGCGGGTGCCGCCGAGGGTGAGCCGGTCATAGTCGATCACGGCAACGCCATGGGACTTGGCGTAGGACTCGATCTTCGCCCCGACGCCGGAGTCGAGCGGGTCCATGATCAGCACGTCGGCGCCCTTGGTGATGTCGGCCTGCGCGTCCGAGTACTCGGTCGCGTCGCTGCCCAGCGCGTTCTGGATGACGATCTGGGACGGCTTGAGGCCGGCGTCTTCCATGGACTTCTTGAGATACGGGGCGTCGAACTCCACGTAGCGGGTTGACGAGACCGTGTCCGGCAGGATCGCCGCCACGTTCCCCTTGCCCCGCGCGGCGATCGACTTGAGCTCCTTCATCGCCGAGAAGCTGAGGTTGAACGACGTGTAGCTGAGCTTGGGCACGCTTCCCGAACTCGACGAACTCGGGCTGCTCGACGAGCTGCTGCTGCATGCGGCCAAGGCCAGGGCCGCACACGCGGCCACCGATGTTAGTGCGAGTCTTCGCCTAGAAAGAAAGACCAACGAAACCACCTCGTTTTGTGGACTCGACGTGCACGCGCAAAATTGGACATCATGGACCATGATGCGTGGAGGCGCCTGTGCTGTTAACCGTAGACTTCAGCGAATTAACGCGGCCGTAAACATCCAGGCGCCGACGTTAAAATAGCGTTAACAAGATGGCTCGGAACGGCATGTGACCACGGAAAAGTCCCGAAACGGTTACGGCAATGTCCCAAACCGGTGACGCTTGCGATGATTCTCGCGGTGAGGTCGGCGGTGATCCATGTGATGGTCTCCATCCGCGAATGCATAGGCCGGCGCTACTCGGCCGCGATCCGGTATCCGGCGCGCGGCTGGGTCAGGATCAGCGGCGTCGCGCCCGCACCCTCCAGCTTGGCCCGCAGCCGCCGGACGTACACCCGCACATACTCGGTCTCGGTTTCGTAGCCGTGGCCCCAGACCCGCCGGAGCAGGTGGGCGTGGGTGAGCAGCTTGCCGCGGTTGGTGGCGAGCTCGCGCAGCAGGGCGAACTCCGTCGGGGTCAGGTGCACCGGCCGGCCGCCGCTCGTCACCTGCTGGCTGGCGAGATCGATCACCAGCTCGCCGATGATGATCGCCGCGGGCTCGGGTTCGGTGGCCGCGGCCGGGCGGGTGCGGCGCAGCGTGGCGGTGATCCTGGCCAGTAGTTCCTCGATGCTGAACGGCTTGGTCATGTAGTCGTCCGCGCCCACGTTGAGTGCGGTCACCTTGTCCCGCTCGCCGCCGCGGGCCGACACCACGATGATCGCCACCGAGGAGCGCTCCCTGATCTGGCGGCACAGCTCGAAGCCGTCGACCTCGGGCAGCATCAGATCGAGGAGCACGATGTCGGGTTCCTCGGTCTCGAGCAGCTGCAGGGTGCGGACTCCATCGACCGAGACCACGGTGTCAAAACCCCGGACGGCGAGGTTGGACCGGATCAGGTCGACGATGTTCGGGTCGTCCTCGACCACGAGCGCACGGGTGTTCTCCGGGTACTCAGCCACGGCCAGCCTCGACGGGCTGCCCTGCGGCGTGACCATCGGCCGCCGTGAGCTCGGCGACGCCCGCGGCAGACTCGCCGGCGGAGTCGTTCCTGGCATGCATTTCTACCGGCAGGCGGATTCTGAAGCGGGTCCCTTGCGCCGACTGTTCCAGCTCGATCCGGCCGCCGTGCGCCTCAACGATTCCCTTGGCGATGCTCAGCCCGAGCCCGGCGCCCGCGGTGGGCGAGCGGCGGCGGCGGGCCGCATCGAATGGAGCGCTGGCGATATCCCCCGGCATCCCGGCACCGTCGTCGAGCACGCTGATCGAGATCCCGCTCCGCCCGGCCGCGGCGGCGCTGATACTGACCCGGGTCCCCGGCGGATTGTGGCCGAGCGCGTTGTCGAGCAGGTTCACGAAGACCTGCTCCAGGCGATCGTGGTCGGCCCAGACGACCGGCAGGGATGGCTCACAGGTCACCTCCACCATGGCGGCCGCGGCCGGGGGCAGGCACGCGACGGCCGCGTCAAGGACAAGGGACAGGTCGCACCAGTCCTGCTGCAGCCGCAGGATTCCCGACTCGATCGCGGAGAAGTCGAGCAGGTCCCCGACCAGGCGTCCGAGCCTCGCCGACTCCGCGGCGATCCGCTCCAGGAACCGCCGCTGCGAATCCCCGTCCCACGTCACGTCCGGCTGCATCAAGCTGGAGGCGTACCCCCTGATCGCGGTCAGCGGGGTCCGCAGCTCGTGGCTCAGCCGGGACAGGAATCCGCGCTGCAGTTCCTGCGACCGGCGCAGTGCCGTGGCCTCCTGGTGCGCGAGCCCGGCCTCTTCCCGCTCGAGCGCCAGCCGCAGCGAGTGGGCCGCATCCTCCATCAGCGCGGTGGCATCGGCAGTGGCGGGACCGCTCCGCCAGCCGGCCAGCAGCACCGTTGGCCCCGCGGGCGCGGCGAACGTGACCGCGAGGACTTGCTGGCCCGCCACCTCAAGCTGGCTGGCCACGTCGTTGCGGCCCGGGACCGCCAGCAGCCTGCCAGCCGCCTCGAGCAGCGCCGCCGGGGCGCCAGCGCCCTTGCGGTCCCCCGCGGTCGCGTACGCGCGGCAGCCCGGCGCCGCGTTCGGCACCTGGGTCAGCAGCGCCACCTGATCGGCCTGCAGCCCACGGCGCAGCGCCTGCAGGGCGATCGCCAGGCCCTTGGCCACCGGGATGGGCCCGGCCAGGGTCTCCAGCATCTCCCTGATCGTCTCGAGCACGCGGTTGCGCGCGGTGACCTCGTCGAGCAGCCGGTCCCGCTCGATGGCGCTCGCCGCGTACCCGGCGTACAGGGTGACCAGGTCTAGCTCATCGCGCTGCGGCTGGCCGGTCACGCTGCGGAACACCGTGATGACCCCGGCAAGACCGCTGGGCCCAAGCACCGGAACCGACCATGAGCTCGTCACCTTGGCCGCCCGCGCCAGGTCGCTGAACGGGGCCCAGGCTGAGCCGGCGCGCACGTTGTCGATAACGGGCTTCTCGGTGGCCGCGGCCATGCCGGGCGGGCCCCCCGCGGGCCCGCAGGGCAGCCGGGACCAGGCAGCAAGCAGCGCTTCGGGCATCCCGAACGAGACCGCGCATACGAGCGCGTCGCCGGTCAGCAGGTGGATGCACAGCTGCCCGCTGCCGAGCGCGGCGCCGAGCGCCGACAAGATTAGCGAGAGGTTGGACGACGGCTCGGCCGATACGAGGCGGTCGGCCAGGCCGTGCAGCCGGGTGAGCTGGCCGCGCGCTGAGGAGTCGACCTGCTGGCCCGACACCAGCGCCACCACGTCGTCCGGGTGCACCTCCGCGGGAAGCACGTCGCCGACGACCTGGCCCCGGCGCAGGATCACGATCCGGTCAGCCAGCCGGAACATCTGATCGATGTCGTGGCAGGCGAGCACGATCGTCGTGCCCATCTCGCGCAGGCGGGTGATCAACTGCTCCACCTGGGCGGACTCGATGACACCCAGCGCGGCGGTCGGCTCGTCGAGCAGCAGCAGCCGGGGCTCGCGGGCCATCGCCCGCGCCACCGCCACCATCTGACGCTGGCCCCCGGACAGCAGCCGCACCGGCCTCGTGGTATCCGGCAGCGGGATCGCGTAGCTGCGCAGCACTTCCGCGGCACGGGCATGGAACCGGACGTCGGACATCAGCAGCCTGCGCCGCTCCCGGCCGAGCAGCAGGTTCGACGCGACGTCCAGGTTGTCGCAGAGCGCCAGGTCCTGCCACACCACCGCGACCCCCTGGCGGGCCACCGCCAGCGGGTCGTGCGGCAGCGGCCGGCCGTTGAGCACGATCTTCCCGCTGCTTGGCCGCATGTCGCCGGCGATGCAGCGCACCAGGGTTGTCTTGCCCGCGCCGTTCTCTCCCGCCAGGGCCACGAGCTCGCCGGGCCGGACCGCGAAGTCGACGCCGTGCAGGGCGTGCAGCGGCCCGAACCGCACGGCAAGCCCCGACACGGAGAGCAGCGGCCAGGACGACTCCGGCACGTCCCCCGCTGCGGCAGCGCTCATTCGCACATTGTGACGGTCATTGCGGCTATACACCACCTGAGCGGTGCCGCTGATCTCGGGTGACCCTGCTTCCTCCGGTCATGCTTGAGTGCTTCCGCCGCCGCAAACCTCGGCGATCCGGCCGGCCAGGAACGCCCGCTCGGCGGCGTTCTCGGTCAGGCCGAGCGCGATCCGGTAGGCCTCGGTCGCGTCCTGGTCGCGGCCGAGGCGGCGCAGCAGGTCGGCGCGGGCCGCCGGCAGGTACCGGTATCCGGCCAGCCGGCCTTCGCGCTCGATGGCCTCGATATCCGCCAGGCCTGCCTCCGGCCCGTCGGCCATCGCGTGCGCAACGGCTCGGTTCAGCGCGACCACGGGTGTGGGCCACGCGCGCAGCAGCTCGTCGTAGAGCCGCAGCAGTTGCAGCCAGTCCGTGTCGGCGTAGCTCGGCGCCTCGGCATGCACCGCCGCGATGGCCGCCTGCAGCAGGAACCGCCCCGGTGGCCCCGGCCGTCCCCGTAGCGCGCCGGTCACCAGGCCGGTTCCCTCGGCGATCGCCGCGCGGTCCCACCGGGACCTGTCTTGCTCCTCGAGCAGCAGCAGGCGTCCATCGGCCGCCGAGCGGGTCGCCCGGCGGGCGTCGGTCAGCAGCAGCAGCGCCAGCAGCCCGCGTGCCTCGCGCTCGTCCGGCATCAGCTCGCGCAGCATCCGGGCCAGGCCGATCGCCCGCTCCACGAGCTCGGTGCGGACCAGCTCCGGGCCGGCCGGTGCGGTATGCCCGGTCGTGTACAGCAGATGAATCACGGTGAGGACCGCGTCAAGGCGGTCCGGCAGCTCCGCGGGACCCGGTACCCGGTACGGGATCCGGGCTGCGGTGATCTTCTTCTTGGCCCGGGTGACCCTGGCCGCCATCGTTGGCTCGGGCACCAGGAACGCCCGCGCGATCTCGGCCGTTGCCAGGCCGCACACCAGCCGCAGCGTGAGCGCCACCTGAGCCTCGCGCGCCAGGGCCGGATGGCAGCAGGTGAACACCAGGCGGAGCCGGTCGTCCGGGATCACGTCGTCCTCGCAGCCCGCCGCCGGGCCGGCCAATGGCGGAGCGTCAGCCGGGGCGCTCGGCGTTACGGCCCCCGATCCCGGTTCGATCAGCAACGGCAGTTTGCGGCGCAGGGTGCGGTCGCGGCGCTGGACGTCGAGCGCACGCCGCCGAGCCGCCGTGGTCAGCCAGGCACCCGGATTGCGCGGCACGCCCTGCCGGGACCAGGCGTCGAGCGCGGCGACGTACGCATCCTGAACGCACTCCTCGGCCACGTCGATGTCGCGGGCGACGCGCGCCGTCGCGGCGAGCACGAAGGCCCACTCGCGGCGGTGCGCGTCCGCGACGGCGGCGCTGACCTCGGGGTCAGCGGCTTCTGGCCCGTCCCCGGTCACCCAGCGATCACCCTGCCGAGCCGGACATGTCCATGATCGGCCGCACCTCGACGCCGCCGAACGGCGCCGGGCAGAGCTTGGCGATCTCGAGGGCGTGATCGAGATCGCGGGCCTCGATCAGGTAGTAGCCGCCGAGCGCCTCCTTGGTCTCGGTGAACGGCCCGTCGGTCACGATGTCGTCACGGATGGTGGTGGCGGTGCTCGTCGGCTGCAGCGCGTTGCCACCGAGCATCTGGCCGCCTTGCTCGCCGACCTGCTCCGCGAACCGCCCGTGCGCCTTCCCGGCCGCCTCCCAGACTTCCGGCCCGCCTTCCGCGTAGCCGCTCTCGCGCTCATAGATAAGGATCAGGTACTGGGTCATCGTGGTGTCTCCTTCGCTCGCTCGCTCGATTCGGTCCGATACCTCAACGACGAACGACCCGGCCCCGGATCGACAGGGCCCCCCGAAGATTCTCCCTGAGACGTGCCGGCGGCCAACCCTGCGCCCCGGCGGCACGCCCCGGCCTGCTCCTGATGGCAGGGGCAGCACCCCAGCCCCGCTCGTGATGGCAGGGGCAGCAACCCAACCCCGCTCGCGATGGCAAGGGGCAGCACCCCAGCCCCGCTCGCGGTGGCAGGAAAAGTGGGATTTTCGTCATTGCGGACACAAGGCCCGGTCGCGACGATGGGTACATGCCCCCGCATAGCGTGCTGATCCTGGTGTTCGACGGCGTGCAGAGCCTCGACGTCACCGGTCCGCTCGAGGTTTTCGACGGGGCGAATCGCTATCTGGCCGCGCGCGGTGCCGACGGCCTGGCGTACCGGATCACAGTCGCCAGCCCGGAGGGTGCGCCGGTGCGCACGTCCAGCGGGCTGACCCTGGTCCCCGACGGCGGCCTGGCCGCTGCCGCTGCCCCGCACACGCTGGTAGTGCCGGGCGGCGCGGGCGCGCTCGCGGACAACGAGCCGGTCACCGCCTGGCTGCGACGGCTCGCCCCGACGGCGGAGCGGATCACCTCGGTCTGCACCGGGGCCTTCCTGCTCGCCGGGGCCGGGCTGCTGGCCGGCCGGCGCGTGACCACGCACTGGGCCTACGCCGACGCGCTGCAGCGGCAGTTTCCCGACGTCACCGTCGACCCCGAGCCGATCTACGTCAGGGACGGCGCGTTCGTCACGTCTGCGGGGGTGACCGCGGGCATCGACATGGCCCTGGCGCTGGTCGAGGAGGACGTGGGCAGGGACGCGGCGCTGGCTGTCGCCAGGCACCTGGTGGTGTTCCTGCGCCGCCCCGGCAGCCAGGCCCAGTTCAGCGCCCAGCTGCAGGCGCAGCTGGCCCGGCGGCCCGCCGTGCGCGAGGTGCAGCACTGGATCAGTGAGCGGCCCGGCGCTGACCTGTCGGTGGACGTCCTGGCTGCCCGCGCCGGGCTGTCGCCGCGCCAGTTCGCCCGCTGCTTCACCGCCGAGACCGGCGTGACCCCGGGCCGGTACGTCGACCGGGTCCGGATCGAGGCCGCCCGCCGGGAACTCGAGGACACCGGGGACGGGGTCGAGCAGGTGGCCAGGAGCTGCGGCTACGGCACGCCCGAGGCGATGCGGCGGGCCTTCATCCGTGCGCTCGGCGTCTCCCCCGCCGGATACCGGCAGCGGTTCCAGGTACCGGGCCGGCCCGCCCACCCCGGGCCTCGCCAGCCAGACCGCGGCGCAGCCGCCGACCGAGAGGAAGCCCCATGCAAATAGCGATCTTGCTCTACGACCGATTCACGGCGCTCGACGCGATCGGGCCCTACGAGGTGCTGAGCCGGCTTGATCACGCCGAGGTGGTCTTCGCCGCCGAGCGGCCCGGCCCGGTGCACACCGACACCGGCATGCTCGCGATCACCGCCGACGCCTCGATCGGTGAGCTGGCGCACCCCGACATCGTCCTGGTACCCGGCGGCCCCGGCCAGGAGGCGCAACTCGACGACGGCCCCACGCACGAGTGGCTGCGCCAGGCCGACGCGGCCACCAGCTGGACCACGTCGGTGTGCACCGGGTCGCTGATCCTGGCCGCCGCGGGCCTGCTGCAGGGCCGGCGCGCCACCTCGCACTGGCTCGCGCTGGACCGGCTTGCCGCGTTCGGGGCCCAGCCGACCAGGGAACGCGTGGTCATCGACGGGAAGTACGTCACGGCGGCCGGGGTATCGGCCGGCATCGACATGGCCCTCGATCTGTCCCGGCGGATCGCGGGCACCCCGACCGCACAGGCGATTCAGCTGATGCTCGAGTACGACCCGCGGCCGCCGCTGAACGCCGGGTCGCCCAGCCTGGCACCGCCCGATCTGGTTGCCACGCTGCGCCGCCGCAGCAGGCACGCCGAGCCGAGCCGGTAAACCCTCAAACCTGCGGCGCCGTCGCCGCGGCCCGGGCGGCGATCTTCCTGAGGTCGGTCACGGCCGCAGCCGGGTCGGCCGCCCCGTACACGGACGATCCGGCGACGAAGACATCGGCGCCGGCCTCGGCGCAGCGCCCGATGGTCTCCTCGGTGACCCCGCCGTCTACCTGCAGCCACACCGAGCTGTCCCGGCCGCCGACCAGCTCGCGGGCGCGGCGGATCTTCGGCAGCACCAGGTCGAGGAAGTGCTGACCGCCGAACCCCGGCTCGACGGTCATCAGCAGCAGCATGTCGAACTCGCCGACCAGGTGGGCGTAGGGCTCGACCGCGGTTGCCGGGTTGATGGCCAGCCCGGCGCGCGCGCCGGCCGCCCTGATCGCCCGCAGCGTCCGCACCGGCGCCGCCGCGGCCTCGGCGTGAATGGTGACGTTGCCCGCCCCGGCCTCCGCGTAGTCAGGGGCCCAGCGGTCCGGGTCCTCGATCATGAGATGGCAGTCAATCGGCAGACTCGCGTGTTTGATCAGCGACTCGACCACCGGCAGGCCGACCGTGAGGTTCGGCACGAAGTGCGCGTCCATCACGTCGACATGGAGCCAATCGGCGACATCCGCAACTACCGCAGCCTCGTCAGCTAGCCTGGCGAAGTCTGCGTTCAGGACGCTGGGCGCAAGTTGGACAGTCATGGCGCTACAAAGTCTAGGGCCACGGAACTGTCGTACCCGCTCGCTAGCGTTCGATGCTGTATTCGAATCCGCAACCCGCCGGGGAGGCGTTCGTTGAACACCGAGGCATCGAGCAGGCTGCTTGACCGCGTCCGCAAGCTGCTGGCGAAGGCAGAAGACGAGAGCGTGACACCGCCGGAGGCCCAGGCCCTGACGGCCAAGGCCGCCGAGCTGATGGCGAAGTACGGGATCGACCGCGCGCTGCTCGCGGCCGACCGGCCGGAAACCGACAAACCAGCCAACCGCATGCTCGACATCGACAATCCGTGGGCGCGGGTCAAGGCGCACCTCCTGTGCGGGCTCGGCTCCTCGCTGCGCTGCCAGGCCATCTTGCTCAGCACCAGCACCGGCAGCAAGGTGCACGTCTTCGGCTTCCAGTCAGATCTCGAGCGGCTCGACGTCCTTTACACCTCGGTGCTGATCCAGATGTGGCACGGCCTGACCGGCGCCGAGGTGCCGTCCTGGAGCCGCAGCCCCCGGGCCTGGCGGCGCAGCTGGCTGCTCGGCTTCGCCACCGCCGTGATCTCCCGGGTCCGGGCCGCCGAGCAGGCGGCCGCCTCCCGAGCGACCAGCGCGGCCGATTCCAAGGGCTCCAGGACCGCGCTGGTCCTGGCGGACCGGGCGCAGGTGATCCGCGGCGAGGCGGAGCGCGCCTACCCGCTCACCCGCACCGCCCGGATCACCTACAGCGGGACCGGCTACCGGGATGGTTACACAAAGGGCCAGCAGGCCGACATCGGCGCCGGCCGGGTGAACCGCGGACGTGGGCGCGCGCTCACCGGGGCACGCGGCTGACCTGGCCGGCGGCGAATCCCCGGTCAGGCACGGTTAGGACGCGAGCAACTCCACGATCCTCTGCCAGGCGTCATCCCGGGCCTCCCGGCTGAAAGGCGGCGTGCCCGGCCAGAAAAATGCGTGCCCGACCCCGGGGTAGCTGACCAGTTCGTGGTCCACGCCTGCGGCAGCCAGTGCGGTGCGGATCTGCTCTCGCTGCCCGGCGTCGATCAGCGCGTCGTCCTCGCCTACCAGGTAGAGGATCCGGCCAGTGATTCCCGGGGTCAGGTCCAGCGTGGGCGTGGGCTGGCTCATCGGGATGTCGGTGCTGGGCAGCCAGCCGCCGTACAGCACGGCGGTCAGGCTGACCGGGAGCCGGCACGCCGCCAGGTAGCTCAGGTGGCCTCCGGCGCTGAACCCGACGATCGCGACCTGCTGAATCCCCGGCTCCGATTTCAGCCACTGCAGGCTCGCCGCGACGTCGGCCAGCGCCTGGTCGCGCCGCAGCCGGTGCAGGTAGCCGAAGCCCTCCTGCCGCCCGGCTTCATCGCGCTCCAGCCAGTGACCCGGCGCTGCGTCCCGGTGGTAGAACTCCGGCGCGATGGTCAGAAACCCGGCCCCGGCCAGGTCGTCGGCTACCCCACGGATGTCCGGGTTCACCCCGAACAGCTCGTGCGCCACGATTACGCCGGCCGGTGCCGGGTCCATAGCGGGCCGGGCCAGGTACGCCGGCAGGCTGGTGCCGTGTTCGACGGGGATCTTGATGGTTGTCATGGTCTCCATCGTCAGCGCCCCTGACAGTGGTAACCAGAGCAGCCTTTTACTGGTACTGGCATGAGTACCCTTAGGGCCATGACGGCCGGCGGAGATCCCGCAGCGCTGGGTCAGTTGCTCAGGTCCCGGCGCGAGCGACTTGCGCCCGCCGACGTGGGCTTGTCTGCGGGCTTGTCTGCGGGGCGCCGCCGGCGCACAGTCGGCCTGCGCCGCGAGGAAGTCGCCCTGCTGGCCAGCATGTCTGCCACCTACTACACGTTCCTCGAGCAAGGCCGCCCGGTGCGACCTTCGGCGCAGGTCCTGGACGCGCTGGCCTCCGCGCTGCGGATGTCGGCCGCCGAGCGGCGCTACCTGCACGTCCTGGCCTACGGTCCCGGCAGCAGCAGCGAGCCGGCCTCGTCCGCGTCGGCTCCGCCCGAACGACTCGATCCCGCCGTGGCTGACCTGGTCCAGCGGCTCGAGCCATTCCCCACCCTGGTCAAGGGCCGCCGCTGGGACGTCCTGGCCGCTAACCCCGCCGCACGCGAGCTATTCGGTGACTGGTCGGCGGGCCCCCCGGGCGAGCGCAACCTGGTGCGCTGGATGTTCACTACGGACCAGGCCCGGGAGGTCTACCTGGAGTGGGAGCCGGAGGCCCGGGCCATGCTCGGCCGCTTCCGGCTGTCCGCCGCCCGGTACCCGGACGACCCCGATGTCCGCGCCCTGATCGCCGAGATCCAGCGCGACAGCGAGCACATCAGGGACTGGTGGCCGCGCCACGACGTCGCCGCCATCGGGGGCAGTGGCTCAAAGAAGCTCCGCCACCCCCGGCTCGGCCCTGCCGAGTACTCCCATGTGGTCCTCCAAGTCGCCGACCACCCGGACCAAACCCTGATCACATACTCCCCGGCCACTCCATTGGGGTCAGGCCAGTAACTTCCTCTCCATTGGGGTCAAGCCACTCCGTGGCCATGCGCTCATCGCCTCACGCGATGTATGTGGCTGGCTCGCTGGTGTAGGTTCGGCCGCTTGGTGCGGTCCATTCGAACCAGCCTGGTTTGACCTGGGCTAGTTTCCAGCGGGGTTGCTGTTTGAGCTGGTGGTCTCGTCTGCATGCGCCGCCAAGGTTGCAGCTGCAGGTGAGTCCGCTGTCCTCCCATGGGATCGTGTGGTCCAGGTCGGCGCGCCAGGCAGGCTGGCCGCAGACCGGGCTGCGGCAGGTGAGGTCGCGGGCGATCACGTACTCACGCAGCCGGGGTGGTGGCCGGTACGCATCCGATGCGGCGATGTGCGCGCATCCTCCGGCGGCCGCGTCGGCCTCGGCCAGGACCAGCGCCCGTTGCAGCGCCCGGTCCGCGGTCCGCAGCGCGGCGGCGATAATGCGGTCCGCCGACCCGGTGTTTCCGGGCGGCCCCGTGCCTGACGGCGGCCCGGCACCTCCAGGCGGCCCGGTGCCTGACGGCGGCCTGGCACCTCCAGGCGGCCCCGTGCTCGGCGGCCCGGCACCTGCAAGCGACCTCGTGGTCGCAGTTAGCCCAGCACCTCCCTTTCGCAGCGCGGTGATGGTGTCCTGGGTGATCGTGAGCGTGACCCGTCCGGCTGTGCTGGGTCCGGCCAGCGGTCCGTCGCCGGAGGGCGAGCCCCTCGCGGTCGCCCGGCGGAGGCGGCGGATCCGGGCGACCGCGATGGCGTGGCCATCCGGGTTGACGACGATCACCCGCCACTCAGCCGTCGGGTCGTCCGCGGCGGCCATCGCGAGCTGGCGGGCCTGGGCGGGCGTGATGGCCCCGATCCTGCCGAGCGTTCCCGGCCGGGCGGCAAGCCCGGCCAGAGTGGCCCAGGGCAGCGTCACATCCAGCAGTCCTGCGGCCGGCGGCGTCCTTTCAGCGGGGGCGGGCCGGGCCAGCCCCGGCGGCAGGTAGCCGAGCGCTGGCCATGCGGGCACCGGGCCGGTGCCATACGGGTCGTCGTCGGCCTCCCACGGGTCGAAGGCACCACCGGCCGCGCCTAGCTCGTCGGCGGCTGCGTCCAGGTCATCGGCGGGCAGAGGCTCGTCGGGCGGCGGAGGCAGCTCGTCCGGCGGCACGGGCAACTCGCCAGGACCGGTTTCGCCGTCCGGGCTGGGTCCGCGGTGGCGGGGACGCCGGTCGTCGGGGCTGGGTCGGCGGTCAGGGCCGGGGCCGCGCGCCGGGGGGTGGGGTGCGCCGGGCGGTGCGTCTCCCGCCGGGGCCGTGGGCGGCGGGGTGCCCAGGATCAGGCCGAGGAGCACCTGGGCCCGGTGCAGGCCCAGGGTGCCCGGCAGCCCGGCCGCCTTGCGCGCTCGGGCCAGCGCATTGATCCTGGCGAGCCCCGACGCGCTCTCAATCTGCGGCAGCTTGTCCGCCACCAGCGTCGCGGTCTGGTCATCGTCGGCATACAGCCGCACGTTCGCTCCGCGCTCAGCCTTCTGACGGCGCTCCTCAGCCCCCTCCGGATCAGCGGCGATCACCAGATGATGCAACCTGGCACGCAACTCGGCATACGTCTTACGCCGCGCCTCCGGCAACACCTGCGCCTCAACCACCCGCGCTGCCTCTTCGTTCAAAACGGAGGTGGCCCGCGCGATGATCTGGGCGCGATCCAGATCGATCCACCCGACGGCCAGGGCGGCGCCCGTGCGCGGCAGCCGCCAGGTCAAGGTCAGCGCCAGGTCCGCCCACGCCTCCGCGCCGTCATGCGACAGCCGCAGCGCCATCTCAACCTGGCCCACCGCATCACGGCACACTCGCGCCGGGCGGCCCTCAGCACTCACACCAACCCGCTGGTCAGCGGCCGCAGCGCGGGACGTGATCTGGGCAACGGCGGTCAACTCGACCCCATGCACGTGCGCGGCCTGCTTGCGAGCAGCAATGGCTAGCCCGGTCAGGCCGTTCTCATTCAAAGACGCTGCCCCGCCCGCGGCTACGTTCAGCCACCCGGCCAGCGCCGGCCCTGGCTCCATGTACTCGACAGCTAAAGCAGCCAGCTGGGCCGGATCCATAGACGGACCCATCCGCCCGTCCCTCTCGGCTTCCAGTTCCTCCGCAAGCTCGGCGTCCTGGTCCTCCGGATCGCCATTAAGCATGCCGCTGGCAGCCAGCGCCTCCAGCAGGACCTGCCAATCCAGGCCCGGGACCGCAGCCGCCGGCTGGCCGCCGGGCAGCGCGTCGGGCGGCACCGGACCCGACAGTTCCTGACCGTCCATCTGGCTGCCCGGCACCCAGGTGAACCGCGAGTCACCGGGGCCGTTCTCGGCCTGCGGCAGATCGACCTCCGGCTGTGCTTCCGAGCTTTGCGCTTCTGGACCCTGCGCTTCCGGGCCTTGCGCTTCCGGGCCTTGCGCTTCCGGACCCTGCGCTTCCGGGCCTTGAGGTTCCGGGCCGGGTTCTGGCGTGGCGTCGGGCATCGGGGTTCACCTCCTCCCCTGGGTACACAGGCAGCGTTGCTTCAATGACAACGCTATCGGCCGGTACCGACAAAATGACCGACTTCAGAGCTGCGTGAGAAAATTGGTCGAAAAAAAATTCTACTTTGTCGATTCAAGCACTCCGCGATCATGACGATCCGAGGCTCCACCTGGCCTCCTCCACGGGCGACTGGAGCGAGGTTCAGGTTTCCTCAGGCCTCCACCTCACTCCGCAGCCATGAGGGCCGAGAGTGCCGCGGGGCATAGGTCGGCACGCGGTGCGCGCGAAGCCGCACGATCTGCGCCCGTCAACTGCTCTGGTCCGGCAAGCTGCCGGGGGACCGAGGTCCCCCGGCAGCTTGCGTCGCGGCGAGCGTTAGGCCGTCGTGACTAGCGTTATGCCTTGGCGAATGCTATTCCGAGTGGTGCGCCGTCCAGCGTGGCGGTGTTCGCCGGCGGCGGCGCAACGCCTGTCGCGCCGCTGATCGTGCCGACCACGGTGTTGGTCGCCGGGTTGATGACCGTGACGTCGCCGTCCAGGATGCTGCCGACCCAGACCTGCGAGCCGTCCGGCGTTATGGCGATGGAGCCAGGCAGCTCGCCGACCGTTACGCTCGCGGCCGCACGGCCAGTTGCCGTGTTGACCGCCATCACCGAGTCGGAGTTCATGTCGGTCACGTACGCGGTGCTGCCGTCGGGCGTGACGGCTACCGCGTACGGCTCGGCACCGGCCGGGATGTCGGCGATGACGCGATCACTCGCGGCGCTGATCACCACGAGCTGGTTGGCTGATGGGCTGGTCACGTACACCGTCCTGCCATTCGGGCTGACCGCGAGGCCCTGCGCCCCCCTCGGGATATTGACCGAGGCAATGACACGGGCGGTGGCGGTGTCGATCACGTCGACGCCATTCTCGGTGGTGACGTACGCGCGGGTGCCGTCCGGGCTGAACGCGACCTGGCGGGGGGCCGTGCCGACCGTGATATCGCCGGTCACGGCGTCCGTTGCGGCGTTGATAACCGCGACCTGGTCCGAGCCACCCGGCCCGGTGTCGCCGCCGGTCAGGGTCGCGTAGACGGTGCCGCCGTCGGGTGAGGTGGCCACGTCCTGCGGGTAGGCACCGACCTCGATCGGAGTCCCTTCCTTTCCGGTGGCGACGTTTACCGGGATCACGTCGTACTGACCCGTCTCGGCGATAAAGACCCGCGAGTTGTCCGGCGTGACCGCCACGCCCTCGGGCGAGTCGGCGCTGTAGCCGCCGAGGATCGTGCCAGTGGAAACGTCGACCTGAAGCACCTCGTCGCCGCCCGCGGCCGCCACATAGGCGTCGTAGTCGCCGGTCGTGGCCGGGATGCTCTGGCCGGCCGCCGGGTGGAAGCGGACGGCAGAGGAGCCGCTGGCCTGATACTTGATGCTGCTCTGCGGCGCGTTGGCAACCTTCGTCCCGTGGGTCACGCCGAAGCTGCCCGCGATGCCGAAGGCGGCGGTCGGCGCGCCGAGGACAACCACGGCAATGCCGGCCGCCCAGAACACTCTGATGAGCCGCCGCCGCGACCTGCTCCTGGTGGCCGTCGGCGTCGCCGCGTCCGTCTGGTCGGTGCTGGCCGGGACCGGGCTGGCTGAATTTGCAGACACGTAGGTTCTCCTCTCGCCCGAACCGTCAGCTCTCACGGGTGGTGTTGCGGGGCCGGGGACGCGGGCCCGTCTGCTGCACGGGCGGGGTCTGGCTGGCGCCGGGGAACGTCGGCTCCGGCAAGTTGTTGACGTTGTGCACGGCCTGCGCCAGCGTGCGCTTGGTGCCGGGCAGGCTCCGCACGGCGCTGGGGAACTGCGGGAACCCGAATGCCGAGACCAGGTTCCCGAACGTGGCCCGGCGCCACGGCGTGATGTTGGGGATCGTCACGCCGGTGAGCAGCTCGAGGAACTGCAGCGACGACGTATGGTCAAAGGTCTCGCTGGCGATCCAGCCGCCCTGGGTCCACGGCGAGACGATGAGGCACGGCACCCGGAACCCGCCGCCGATCGGCCAGCTGGGGTTTCCGGGAACGGTGATGAACTCGTTCGCCGTGCCGGGTGGCGGAGTGGGCGGCACGACGTGGTCGAACAGCCCGTCGTTCTCGTCGTAGTTGAGGATGAACACCGTCTTGGCCCACACGTCCGGGTTGGCGGCGATCGCGTCGATCTTGCTGGCGACGAAGTCAGCGCCGGCGGCCGGTGTGTAGTCCGGGTGCTCGGACTGGTAGCTGGTAGGTATCAGCCAGGACACAGTGGGCAGCCGGTCGTGCATGGCATCCCACTCGAACTGGCCAGGCGAGAAGGTGCGCATCCCGCTCTGGAACAGCGTTGAGTTCACCGGCGCGCTCTGGAAGCTCTTGAACATCTCCAGCAGGTTGGTCGCGTAGTTGTCGACCTCCTGGTAGATCTGCCAGCTCACACCGGCGCCGGTCAGCGCCTCCGGGTACGTCTTCCACTCGTACGGGACGGGATCGACGTTGCTGGTGATCGGGCCGCCGGCGACGCCTTGCGGGTCGATCGAGGCGCTCCAGTGGTACAGCCGGTTCGGCCAGGTCGGGCCCAGCACCGAGCAGTGGTAGTGGTCGCAGATGGTGAAGTTCTCGGCCAGCGCCCACTGGAACGGGATGTCTTCGGCCGTGTAGTAGCCCATGGTGTAGGGGCCGTTGTTGCCGTTCGCCGCCAGGTGGGCCGTGACGAAGCCGTCCATCGCCCCGTTGTCCCAGGACAAGTGCTGGTAGTTCCAGGCGTGGCTGGTGGACGGGATGGCCTGCGCGCTGGTGGTCAGCGTGTTCAGCCGGAACGGCAGCAGATAGCCGTCCGGGTTCGTGTACTCGGTCGGATCGGCGGCCGGAGGGGTGGTCGGGGTGGGCTGGTACCACACCGGCTTGCCGTCGGGCAGCGTGATGGCCTTGGGGTCGGAGAAGCCCGCGACGCCGGGAAGCATGCCGAAGTAGTGGTCGAAGGACCTGTTCTCCTGCATCAGGATCACGACGTGCTTGATGTCGCTGAGCCGGCCCGAGCCGCGCGGCGGCCCGGATGCGAGTGCCTTGCGGACATTCGGCGGCAGGAATTCGGCGGCGAAAGCCGCGGTGGCCGCCGCCCCTGCGCTGGTCAGGAGGCGGCGTCTGGTGAGTTCGGGCATAGGCCTGCTCCGTCCGGGAGTGCCGGTAACTGCAACCAGCACGATCCAGCCGGACCAGGGCCGCGCTAAGCCCACCATTTCGTTAATAGACGGGAATGACTCGATGAATATTTACATTCACGACGAATCACCAAATATCATCGCCGAGCCATGATTGGCTTACCGGCCATTTCGCCGCGCGGGGACGCCGCGCGGGTCAGGCGGTGCGGCGCAGCAGCGCGATGAAGATCGCGTCGGTGCCGTGCCGGTGCGGCCAGAACTGCGCGAACTCGGGGTGCGGGTCCGGACAGCGCAAGCCGGGCACCTCGGGAAGCACGGCGGGCGCGTCGAGCACCTCGGCGTCGTCGCGCCCGGCGAGCACGGACGTCACGACGTCGCGGGTCTCCGCCAGGTGCGGGGAGCACGTGACATAGGCCACGACGCCGCCGGGCCGGGCCGAGTCGAGCGCCGCGGCCAGCAGGGCGCGCTGCACCGGGCCTAGCGCCGTGATGTCCGCTGGCGAGCGGCGCCAGCGGGCCTCGGCCCTGCGGCGCAGCGCACCGAGCCCCGAGCACGGGACGTCGGCGAGGACCCGGTCGAACGCCCCGAGCCGCCACGCCGGAGCGGTCCCGTCGGCCGCCACCACCGCGGCGCCACGGGGCGCCCCGGCCCCGGCCAGGGAGCTCCGCAGCAGCCCGGCACGGTGCAGGCGCAGATCGGCGGCGAGCAGGCGGGCCTCGCCGGCGGAGGCAAGCCCGGCGAGTAGCCGCGCCTTGCCGCCCGGTCCAGCGCACATGTCGAGCCACCGCGCACCGGCCGGCCCGGCGTCACCGGCGACATCAGCCCGGGCCAGCGCGAGCGCAGCAAGCTGGCTGGCCTCGTCCTGCACCGCCGCCCGCCCCTGCGCCACCGCCGCGATCTGCGCGGGATCTCCCTCGGCGAGCACCGCGGCGAACGGCGACCACTGGCCGGGCGTGGCCCCGGCCGCGACGAGCTCGGCAGGGTCGGCGAGCCCTGGTACGGCACACAACGTGACCCGCGGGCGCTCGCCGTCCGCGGCCAGGACGGCCTCGGTCTCGGCGAGCCCGCTGGCCGGGTCCTCGCCCAGCGCCTCGCTCAGCGCGTCGACGATCCAGCGCGGATGGCTGTAGGCGACCGACAGATGTCCGGTGAGGTCGTCGTCGCGGCCCGGTGCGGCGATCTCCAGCCACGCCGCGAAGTCCCTGGTGGCGACCTTGCGCAGCACCGCGTTGACGAACCCGGCCGGCCGCGGGCCCGCGACGTCCTTGGCCAGGTCCACCGACGTGGCGACCGCGGCGTGGGCGCCGATCCTGGTGGCCAGCAGCTGGTGCGCGCCCAGCCGGAGCACCTGGCGCAGCGGCGGGTCGATCCGGTCCAGGTCCCGGTCGCTGCAGACGGCGAGGATGGCGTCGTAGCTGCCCTGACCGCGCAGCGTGCCGTAGGCCAGCTCGGTGGCGAGCGCCGCATCCCGTCCGGTCAGCCCACTGTCCCGGAGCAGCGTCGGCAGCAGCAAGTTGACATAGGCGTCCCGGTCAGAAACCGCGCATAGGGCCTTGTACGCGACGGTCCGTGCCGGATCGGCCCGGCGTCGCGCCGGCCTGGCCGGGTGGGTCAGGGCACGGGGTGGCATGTCAGCCGAGCACCGCACCGGACGGGCCGGGGCGCAGCCCGCGCAGCCAGTCGGCGGCCGGCATCCGGCGCTTGCCGTGTGCCTGCACGTCGCCGAGCTGGACCGGCTGGGTCCCGGTGCCGACCAGTGCCGCCGATCCACTGACCCGCAGCTCGCCGGGGGCCAGGTCCTGATCGCCGCCGCCGATACCGGCGAACGGCCACAGCTTGACCCTGGTGCCGTCGAGCACCGTCCATGCGCCCGGCGCCGGGGTGCACGCCCTGACCAGGCGGCCGATCGCCACGGCCGGGTCGCCCCAGCGCACCCGCGCGTCCTCCGCGTTGATCTTGGGCGCGAGGCTCACCCCGTCGGCGGGCTGCTCGCGCGCCACCAGCTGGCCGGACTCGATGCCGTCGAGCGTGGCAACCAGCAACTCCGCCCCGGACACCGCCAGCCGGTCGAGCAGCTCGCCGGCTGTCTCGTCCGACCGGATCGGCTCGGTCACCACGCCGAACACCGGGCCCGCGTCGAGCGCAGCGACGATGCGGAACGTGGTGGCGCCGGTGACATCGTCGCCGTGCAGAATCGCATGCTGCACCGGCGCCGCGCCGCGCCACGCGGGCAGGAGGGAAAAGTGCAGGTTGACCCAGCCGTGAGGCGGGACGTCCAGAGCCCGCTGCGGGATCAGCGCGCCGTACGCGGTGACCGGGCAGCAGTCGGGCGCGATCTGCCGCAGCCGGTCGAGGAACTCAGGGTCGCCGGGCTTAGCGGGCTTGAGCACCTCGAGACCCGCCGCCTCGCCGCGCTGCGCCACTGGGCTCGGGGCCAGCCGTAGCCCGCGGCCGGCCGGCGCGTCCGGCCTTGTGACCACGGCAGCGACCTCATGCCCGGACTTGAGCAGCGCATCCAGCGAAGGCACCGCGGTGGCCGGGGTGCCCACGAAGACGAGTCGCATCCTTCTAGTAGGCCTCTCCGCGGGTCGCGTGCGGCGACGCACGCACGACCGGGACCGGCTCGCCGAACCATTCCGCGGCGCGGATCTCCTTCATCGCCAGCTTGCGCTGCGCCGGGTCGAGCCGGTCGATGAACAGGATGCCGTCCAGATGATCGGTCTCATGCTGCACGCAGCGGGCGAGCTGCCCGGCTCCCTGCACCATGACCGGCTCGCCGTGCATGTCGAAACCCGTGGCCACAACGCCGTGAGCGCGCGGCGTCGGGTACTGCAGGCCGGGGAAGGACAGGCATCCCTCCTCGTCGGTCTCCTCATCGTCGGACAGCTTCAGCACCGGGTTGATCAGGTGACCGATCACGTCGTCGACGTTGTAGGTGAAGACCCGAAGGCCGACACCGATCTGCGGCGCGGCCAGGCCGAGCCCGGGCGCCTCCAGCATCGTGTCGGTCAGGTCCTTGACCAGGCGGCGCAGTTCGGCGTCGAAATCACGGACTGGCTCGGCCGGCGTACGCAGCACCGGATCGCCGAACAGACGTATCGACTTGACGCTCACCTGATTCCTCCCGGTCCCGCGGCTCCGTGGCGCACGCTCAGTCTATGGAGGATGAACGGGCCTTGAATGCAGCCTTGCGAGCTGCCCGGGCCACCCCCGGGTCGGGGTGATGCTTGCTGAGCGCGGTCAGCAGGTCCGTGACCCCCGGGTGGTCGACGCGCCACAGGCCCGCCACGATCTCGGCCTGGCCGGCGCCGGGCACGTCGGGCAGCAGTTCGGCCACGACGTCAGCGGGGTCGGCCTCCTCGAGCAGGCCGGCGCCGAGGTCGACCAGCAGCCAGGCCCGGTCTTCCGGCCGCAGCTCGGCCTGCTCGCCGTGCTCATGCAGCCAAACCGAGGCGTGCGCGCGGAGCACCGGGTCGGCCAGCGCGGCCCGAACCTCGTCGGTGGCGGGCTCGCCGATCCGGTCGAGCACGGCGAAGGCGGCACCGCGGAGCCCCGGCGACCCGCTGCCGGCGGCCCGGATGAGCTCGGCTGCGGCCTGGGCCGGCTGCCGCAGGGCGAGCCACGAGGTGATCTCGGCCTCGCCGTCCTCCGCGTCGCAGCTGGCCAGGGTCGCCAGCAGGCCCGCGGCCCCGGACCGGCCGGCGGCGCCAAGAACCGGAACGTGCCAGCCCTGCGCTCGCAGCCTGCGGTGTACTCCCCAGACGCCGAGCGGCGACAGAGCAACGGTGAGGCCTCCGGCGGCCTCCTCCGTGCCGAGCTCAACGACGCCCAGGTCGGCCAGGATCTCCAGCACCGTGGACAGCGCCGCCGCCTGGTCCGGCGGCGCGGACCCCGGCTGGTCCCGCATGGGGGCGGCCGCGGCGGCGTACGCGTCGAACAGCCCTTCCATCCGGACCGGGCCGCCGACGGTGTACAGGGCGGTCGCAAGGCCGTCCAGGTCCTCGGCGGCGAGCACCGCCTCGAGCGCGGCCGCCCATGCGGCCAGCAGCTGCCCGGTGTCGCCCGAGGAGAGAATGTCGCCCGAGGAGAGAATGTCGCCTGAAGAGAGGACGTCGCCCGAGGAGAGGTTGCCGCCCCGGGGCTCGCCACCGCGCAGCCGCTCGGTGCGCAGCATCTGGGTGGCGATTGCGACCCGCAGCGCCGCGTCCACCTCGGCCAATGTCAGTTCGAGCTCGACCGCGGCAGCGGCGCGCTCGTCCGGGGCGATCGCGCGGCCTTCGGGGTGCCCGGCCCCGCCGGCTCCCCGCCGCTTCACCCAGCGGGCAAGGTCGCGCGCGGCGCGAAGCAGCGGCGCCACGCGCGCGGCCGCTGCGAGTTCGTCCCGTGGGGCCAGCCGGACCGGCGGCAGCCGCGGCAGCGTGCCGCCGCCATCGCCCCCGGCAGCGCGGTGCGCCGCGGTCAGCTCGCGCGCCGCCTCTGGCCCGGCTCCCCGCTTCCCTTTTTCGGGCCCGCCCCAGGACTCATGCCCCACGTCGGCGTCCTCGGCCGGCCGGCGCGGGCTTGACCTCGCACTCGGTTTCCTTCGTGTGGTGGCCACCCATGCACCTTATGGCCTCCGGAGCCGTAGTCAGAGCAGCTCGGCCGGGTCAAGCTGGAGTCGCACCACGCCAGAGTCCTTGCGTGCGGTGCGGATTGCCTGCGCCGCGCGCAGTGCGCACGCCAGCGCGGTGCCGCTGCGCCGGTCGACCCTGACCAGCACCCGCACCGCCGCCGCTTCGCCCTGTTCCTGGTCGGAGCGGCCGTCCGGCGCAGGAACCGGCCCGAGCACCTCGGCACCCGCCGGCAACTCGGCCCCGGCGACGACGTCCTGCACGGCGCGGCGCGGTCCGGTCAGCGCGGCCACCCGGACCGCAGGAGGAAACCGGAGCTCACGCCGCTCCGCCAGCTCGCGCTCGGCCTGTGTCACCGGATCCCAGCGCACCAGTGCCTGGACCGGAGCGAGCGTGGACTCGGCGACGACCACGACCGAGCCGCCGTCGGCCCCGGATCCCGCCGGCCGCACCAGCGCAGCGGCGTTGAGCCAGCGGCGCAGCGCCTCCTCGGACGCGCGCAGGCTGGCCCGGCCGAGCAGGGCCCAGCCATCGAGCAGCACCGCGGCCGCGTATCCCCCGGAGGCGCGCGGCTCTGCCCCGGGCGTCGCCACGATGACCGCCGGCTCGCTGCCGACCTCGGCGATCACCTCGGCGCCGCCTGAGGTGCGCACGGACGCGGCAGGGAACGCCCGGCCGAGCTCCTCCGCGGTGCGCCCGGCGCCGATGACCAGCGCGCGCAGGCCGGGCTGCCCGCACTGGGCACAGCGCGGAGGCGCGGTCTTGCCGCACCAGCCGCATTGCGCGGCCGCCCCGGCGCCGGGCAGCGCCAGCGGTCCGGCGCACGCCGGGCAGCGGGCCCGCGCGCCGCAGCGCTCGCACGCGACGGACACGACGTACCCGCGACGGGGCACCTGGAACAGCACCGGCCCGCTGGCCAGGGCCTCGCGCGCGGTGCGCAAAGCCAGGCCCGGCATGCGCGCCGAGCGAGCGGCCTCGTCTCTGGCCAGCTCCGCGTCGTCACCGGCCGCCGTGATCCGCGGCGCGCACCGGCGGACAGTGGCCCGGTCCGCGGTCAGGGCGGCCGCCCAGCCGCTGTCCACCAGCTGGGTCACCTCGGTGGTACGCGCGAAGCCGCCGAGCAGCGCGGCGGCCTGGCTGCGGTGGGCGCGGAGCGCCAGAACCTCCCTGACGTGCGGGTACGGCGCCCGCGGCTCGGCGTGCAGGTCGTCGCCGTCGTCCCAGATCACGACCAGGCCGAGCTCGGCGACCGGGGCGAACATCGCGGACCTGGTCCCGGCCACCACGCGCACCTGGCCGCGTGCGACCGCGAGCCAGCGACGGTACCGCTTCGCCGGGCCGAGGCCAGCCGAGAGACAGACGTGCCGGCCGGCGCCGAGCACGTCGGCCAAGGCTGCGTCGACCAAGGCGAGGTCCCTGGCGTCGGGCACCACGATCAGCGCGCCCTTGCCCGCGGCGCTGGCGGTGGCGGCGGCCACCGCGATCTCCTCAGGCCAGTGCGGCCCGGGCAGAGCGGACCAGGCGGCACGCGGCGCGCGCCCGCCCGCAAGGGCGGCCAGGAAGGACCGCCCGGCGGGATACCGCGCCCAGGGTCCCGGGCCGACCGCCACTCCGCCACCCGCAGCAGCGGACCCGGCCGCGCCACCAGCCGCCACTCCCCCACCTACAGCAGCGGTCTCGGCCGCCGCAGCCAGCCGCCACTCCCCCACCTACAGCAGCCGTCTCAGCCGCCGCAGCAGCCGCCACTCCTCCGCCTACGGCAGCGGACTCGGTCGCCGCGTGCCGCGGCGGGATCGCGAGCCGCAGCACGTCGGCCAGGGTGCCGCCGTACCGGTCGGCCACGGCCCGGGCCAGCCCGAACATCTCGGCCGTCAGCACCGGCTCGGGCGACACCACCCGCTCGAGGAACGCGAGCCCGCCCTCGTGCTCGCTCTTGTCCACGCGCTGCAGCAGATAGCCGCCGGTCAGCCGGCCGGCGAACCTGACCCGTACCCGGCAGCCGGGCACCGCGGCCGCCGAGAGCTTCTCGGGCACCAGATAGTCGAAGGGCCGGTCCAGGTGCGGGAGGGACACGTCCACGGCCACCCGGGCGACCGGCAGGCTCTCGGCGGCCACCTTGCCGCCCCGTGCCGCCGAACCTGCCACGGCTCTGTCCTACCAGAGACCTCCGTCGCGGCGCCCCAACCTCCGCCGCCGCGTCCCAACCGAGACCTCAGCCGCCGCGTCCCAGGGACTCCGCCGCCGGGTCCCAACCGAGACCTCAGGCGCTGGAGCGTTGCGCTAGGCGGTGAACACGGAGTCGGTGAACCACTGCCAGGTGCGGCGGATGCCGTCCTCGCGGTCGATGCTCGGCGCATAGCCGAGCATCTTGCTGGCCAGGTCGTAGGAGGCGAAGTTGCGTTCCACCTCGCCGGTTCGCGCGGGCCGGTACTCGACCAGATGATCCGGCGCCCCGGCGGCGTCGCGGCACAGGTCGGCCAGCTGCGTCGCGGTGGTTTCGACACCCGACGCGACGTGCAGCACGGTGCCGCCTGGGACGTCGCTGTCCAGCGCCAGCCCGATCGCGCGGGCGATGTCGTCCACGTGCGTGTAGTCACGCGACGCCGAGCCGTCGCCGTAGATCACCATCGGTTCGCCATCGCGGATCGCCCAGAAGAACTTGTTGAGGACTCCCGACTTCTTCTCGCTCCATGGGCCGTAGACGTTCGCGAACCTCAGAGCGATCGTGCGCAGCCCGTAGGACGTGGCGAACGCGTGAGCGTAGCCCTCGCCAGCCAGCTTGCTCGCCCCGTACGGCGAGATCGGCTTCGGCAGCGAGGACTCATCGACCGGGGGCGTCGCGTTCCCGATCAGCGCGCCACCGGTCGAGGCCTGCACCGTCCGCTCCACGCCGGCCCGCCGGGCGGCGTCAAGCACCTGGAACGTGCCCAGCACGTTCACGTCGAAGTTCGCCGCAGGGTCGGTGATCGACATGATGACCGAGCCGGCCGCGGCGAGGTGCACGACGGCGTCGATGCCCGCAAGCGCGGCGTCGAGGGCGTCCGCGTCACGGATGTCCCCCTCGACCAACTCGGCGTCTACCCCGGCCAGGTGAGCGGGGTCGCCGGTCGAGTAGTCGTCGAACACGCGAACCCGCTGCCCCGCCGCGACAAGCTGGCGGACCAGCGTTGCGCCGACGAACCCGGCGCCGCCGGTCACCAGGATCCGGCGTTCCTGCTCCACGGCTAGTCCTCCTGTCCTGCGATCACGGCGTGGCGGCCCACGGCGCGCTTCCGGCCCGGCGGCCGCACCGGGGCGACCCGGGTCAGCAGGGTATAGGTCACCACGGCGATGGCCAGGTGCATCACCATGAGCACCGCCACCGCCCTGGGCGGCGCGCCCAGATGCAGGATGTACACGTCGGGCAGCCACAGCGCGAGCGTGACCAGGACGGCCATGCGCAGGAACAGCCACCGCGGCGCCGACGTGATCCTGGTGGTGACCGGCCACGCGGCGCTCGCGATCAGCACGCCGATCACGGTCAGCTTGCCGTAGTCGGAGAACTGGAAGTGCACGTACCCCCTGGTGCTGGGGAAGATGGCGGTACCGGCCGCGACCGCAGTCGCGTCAGCGGCGAGAGAGCCAGCGATCGAAGCGGCCGTGGCGAGCAGGACCCGCCACGCACTCGGCTGCTCGTGCTGCGGCGCGAAGTCCAGGCGGACGATCCGGGCGGCCCGGCCGAGCATCTACAGGCCCGCCGCCGTCCGCAGCGCCTCGGTCCGGTCCGTGCGCTCCCAGGAGAAGTTGGGCTCCTCGCGGCCGAAGTGGCCGTAGGCAGCGGTCTGCGAGTAGATCGGGCGGAGCAGGTCAAGGTCCCTGATGATCGCGGCCGGCCGCAGGTCGAACACTTCGAGCACCGCGTCCTGGATCCGCTCAACCGGGACCTGCTCGGTGCCGAAGCACTCCACGAACAGGCCGACCGGCTTCGCCTTGCCGATCGCGTAGGCGACCTGGGTCTCGCAGCGGTCGGCCAGGCCGGCGGCGACGACGTTCTTGGCCACCCAGCGCATCGCGTACGCGGCGCTGCGGTCCACCTTCGACGGGTCCTTGCCGGAGAAGGCGCCGCCGCCGTGCCTCGCCATGCCGCCGTAGGTGTCGATGATGATCTTGCGGCCGGTCAGCCCGGCGTCGCCCATCGGGCCGCCGATCTCGAACCGGCCGGTCGGGTTCACCAGCAGCCGGTAGCCGTCGGTGTCGATATCAACGCCGGCCAGGACCGGCTGGACCACGTGCTCGCGGATGTCCGGGGTGAGCAGTTCCTTCAGGTCGATCGCTGCCGCATGCTGGCTGGAGACCACGACCGTATCCAGGCGCACCGGCATGCCGTCCGCGTACTCGATCGTGACCTGGGTCTTGCCGTCCGGCCTCAGGTAGGGCACGTCACCACTGCGCCGGACGTCGGTGAGCCGCCGGGCCAGCCGGTGCGCGAGCATGATCGGCAGCGGCATCAGCTCTGGGGTCTCCCGGCAGGCATAGCCGAACATCAGGCCCTGGTCACCGGCGCCCTGCCGGTCGAGCTCGTCGGCGCCCTCGCCCTCGCGATGCTCGAACGCCTCCAGCACGCCCTGTGCGATGTCTGGTGACTGCGAGCCGATGGACACCGACACGCCGCAGGACCTGCCGTCATAACCCTTGGCCGAGGAGTCGTAGCCGATCTCCAGGATCTTCTCCCTGATCACGTCCGGGATGTCCACGTAGGTCTCCGTGGTCACCTCTCCCGCGACGTGCACCTGGCCCGTGGTGATCATGGTCTCGACGGCGACATGGCTCGTCGGGTCACCCTTGAGCATCCCGTCCAGGATGGCATCGCTGATCTGGTCGGCCATCTTGTCCGGATGACCCTCTGTGACCGACTCGGAAGTAAACAGACGACGAGCCACCTGACATCCTTTTCGTTCAAGAGTTTTAAGCGACGAGGTATCGCCGCAGTGTAGCCGGGCATTGAGGTTGGCGGGGCTAGTCGAGCCTGCTGGCCACTAGATCCCAAATGACCTCGGCCAGCACTTCCTTGGGCCCGCGCGGGACCCGCGTCTCCCCGCCGCCGGCTGCGAGCACTACGGCCTCGTTGTCGCTGGTCCCGAACGCCAGGCCACCGCCGACCTGGTTCACAACCAGCAGGTCGCATCCCTTGGCGGCGAGCTTCGCCCGGCCATTGGTGAGCACGTTCCCGGTCTCGGCGCCGAACCCGACGATCACCTGGCCCGGCCGCGTCCGGTTGCTGGACAGCTCGCGCAGGATGTCGGGGTTCTGCACCAGGCGAAGCGGCGGCGGGCCCGCGTCGGACTTCTTGATCTTCGAGTCGCTGCGAGTCTCCGGCCGGTAGTCGGCGACGGCCGCGGCCATGACCACCGCGTCCGCCTCGGCCGCCGCGGCGATCACCACCTCCCGCATCTCGCGGGCCGAGGTGACGCGCACGAGCTGGGCGCCCGCCGGATCGTCCAGGGCCACGTTCGCCGCCACCAGCGTGACCTTCGCGCCGCGCGCGGCGGCCGCCCGCGCGATCGCGTAGCCCTGCCGGCCGGACGACCAGTTGCCGATGAACCGGACCGGGTCGAGCTCCTCCCTGGTGCCGCCCGCCGAGACCAGCACCCGCCGGCCGCTGAGGTCGGCCGCCAGGCCCTCGGCTCCGCGGGCCAGCACACGCACAGCGACCCCGAAGAGCTCGGCGGGTTCGGGCAGCCGCCCCGGGCCGGTGTCGGCGCCGGTCAGCCGCCCGGTAGCCGGATCGAGCACGATCGCGCCCCGTTCCCGCAACGTGGCAACGTTCGCCTGCGTGGCCGGGTGCTGCCACATCTCGGTGTGCATGGCGGGGGCGAACATGACCGGGCAGCGCGCGGTCAGCAGGACCGCGGTCAGCAGGTCATCGGACCGGCCCGCCGCCGCCCGCGCCAGCAGGTCGGCCGTGGCCGGAGCGACAAAGACCAGGTCGGCCGTCTGGCCGAGCCGAACATGCGGGACATTATGTACATCGTCCCAGACGCCGGACGAAACGGGCTCCCCGGACAGCGCCGCCCAGGTCGCCTCGCCGACGAAACGCAGCGCGTCTGGCGTTGGCACAACCCTGACCTGATGTCCCGCCTCAGTGAGCAGCCGCAGCAGCTCGCAGGACTTGTACGCGGCGATGCCCGCGCCTACCCCAAGGATGACGCGCACAGGCACCTGCCCTGGCCGGACGGCTCAGCCGTCAGGCCTCCGCCGGCGCTTCCTCCGCGCTGACCAGCCCCTCGCTGATCTCGCGCAGCGCGATCGACAGCGGCTTCTCCTGGACGCGGGTCTCAACAAGCGGGCCAACATACTCCAGCAGACCTTCGCTGAGCTGGGCGTAGTAGGCGTTGATCTGCCTTGCCCGCTTGGACGCCATGATGACGAGGCCGTACTTGCTGTCCACCACATCGAGGAGATCGTCGATGGGTGGGTTGATGATGCCTTCCCCGGCCGGAGTCCCTGCCACCTTGTGCCTTTCCCGTATTAAGAGAGCAACTAGCTACTTCCGCTGCCTGCTGGCCACTTGCAGCCGGTCACCAGGCTACCAGGTGACGCACAGAGGCCGGGGCGTCGCCGAAGCTTGGCTACGGCGACCCCACGTGCGTGGGCGGATCGGCCACCGATCCGCGGACCCCGCCCCGCCCCTGCAGCGGCCCGCGTCGGTCAGATCTCGCCGCCGCGGAACTCGTGCTCCAATGCGGTCCGCTGGTTCGCGCCGAGGCCGCGGACCCGCCGCGACTCGGCGATGCCGAGCTTCTCCATGATCTGCTTGGCGCGGACCTTGCCAACGCCCGGCATCGACTCCAGCAGGGCTGAGACTTTCATCTTTCCGACGACATCGTCGGTCTGGCCCTCCTTGAGGACCTGCGGCAGGGTCGTTGAACCCTTCTTCAGCCGATTTTTTACCTCCGCGCGCTCTTTACGCGCCTTGGCGGCCTTCTCTAGGGCCGCCGCCCGCTGTTCGGGGGTAAGGGGAGGAAGAGCCACTCGTGGTCACCTCGGGTTTCGTATCGAAAAACTCACTCCGCGTGGGAAAACTAGCGAGTTCAGCCCGTCAGGGCAACGTGAACCCCCGTTTGTGGCGTCACAAATTAACCATTACTACTAACCGAACATATCTGGGTACTCAGTGTAGCGAAACTGCGCCTGGGATTTCATGATCGCTGACGTCAGGAGCATGCGACCGATTGCGGCCAAAACCGCCGCCAGCGGCCTTCGAGGGGCCGTCCGCTCGAACGGAAAATGCATCTGCAAGTGCAAATCATGCGCGACAGCACCAAGCAAGAAGGCCCAACTTAACGTAGCCGGAACGCGCCCGGCCGGCGCGTAGCGCGAACGGCATAGGCGGGCGCGGCGGGAACGGTATGGGCTAGTACATAGTCCAAAGGCATGGCTGACACATAGCCCAAACGCATGGCTGACATAGCCCAAACGCATCGTCGGCAACATAGCCCGAACGCATCGCGAGCACATACCGCCAACGCGCGCCGACAGATACCCGAACGCGTCGCGGGCTGATACTCCCGATGCCGGCCGACACATACCCGAACGCATCGCGAGCGGCCGGCCGCGATAAACACGCCTCGGCGGGCGCCGGGCTCAGTTAGACGGCACCGATACTTTCCGCAGCGACGCGCCAATGGCGGCGGCCGCCGCGCCCGGATCGGCGGCGCCGGTGATCGGCCGGCCGATCACCAGGAGATCGGCGCCGGCCCGCAGCGCCTCTTCCGGCGTGGCGATCCGCGCCTGGTCGTTGGCTTCGGACCCGGCCGGCCGCACCCCCGGGGTGATCAGCGTGATGTCCGGCCCGACCTCGGTGCGCACCGCGGCCACCTCACGCGGCGAGCAGACGAGTCCCCGTGCCCCGGCCTCCACCGCCAGCGCGGCCAGCCGCCGCACCGCGTCCCCCACCGGCCCGGCAACGCCGAGCCGCTCCAGGTCGGCGTCGCTCAGAGAGGTGAGCACGGTGACCGCGACGATCTTGGTGTCCGGGGCTGCTTCCACGGCTGCGCGCACTGCGGCCATGCCGCCGACCGCGTGCACGGTGAGCAGTTCGGGCCGCAGCCTGGCCACCGACCGGGCCGCCCCGGCCACGGTCGCGGGTATGTCATTCAGCTTCAGGTCGAGGAAGACCGCGACGTTGCTCGCGCCGCGCACCGAGGCCACGGCCTCCGGGCCGTACCGGAGATAGAGCTCGAGCCCGATCTTCACGGTGCTGACGTGCGGCGTGACCAGGTTCGCCCATCGGGCTGCGGTGTCCAGGCTCGGCGCGTCAAGGGCCACGGCGATCGGCGCGGGATGGGTCACGGCATCCTCCTAAGACATATTTCCGGTGAGCCTGCGCCGCGGGCCAGCACTGGGCTCGTGAGCCAGGCCGACGACGTCGGAAAGGCGCTCCACTCCGCGCCTCGCCAGCTCTTCCTCGAGCTCGCGGACGATGCGCATGCACGCCGAGGGGTCGTGGAAGATCGCCGTCCCGACGCTGACCAGCGTCGCTCCGGCCAGGATGAGCTCCAGTGCGTCCTGCCCGGTCCGCACGCCGCCCATGCCGATGATGGGAACATCTGGCAGCGCCTCGCGAACCTGCCAGATGCACCGCACGGCGACCGGCCGGATCGCGGGGCCGGAAAGCCCGCCGGTCGTCCCCGCGAGCACCGGGCGCATGGTGGCCATGTCGATCGCCATGCCGAGCAAGGTGTTGATCAGCGAGAGCCCGTCGGCGCCGGCCGTCACGCAGGCACGGGCGATCGCCACGATGTCGGTGACGTCCGGCGACAGCTTGGCGAACACCGGGATGTCGTACCGGGCCCGGCCGCGTACCGCGTCGATGACCGCCCCGGCCGCGCCCGCGTCGCAGGCGAACACCTGCCCGCGGTCCTCGACGTTCGGGCAGGAGATGTTGACCTCGATGGCGGTGACCCCGGCCGAATCCGACAGGCGCGTGGCCAGCTCGGCATATTCGTCGACGGTCCCTCCCGCGATCGAGACCACCGCGCGGGCACCCCTGGACAGCAGCCACGGCAGGTCCCGCTGCAGGAACGCGTCGATGCCCGGGCCCTGCAGGCCGATGGAGTTCAGCATCCCGCTCGGCGTCTCCGCCATCCGGGGCGTTGGCCTGCCCGCCCGCGGGGCCAGCATCACCGACTTGGTGACCACGGCGCCGATCTTGGAGACGTCGAAGAACTGCGCGAGCTCGCGCCCCGCGCCGGCGCACCCGGACGCGGTCAGGATCGGGTTCGGCAGCTCGGCCTGGCCGAGACGGGCCCGCAGGTCAGTGGCCATTGGCCCGGTTCCTTCCCTGCCGACCGGTGGCCGGCACCGGGGCCCCGGAGAGCCCGGCGGCGCGGCGGGACCTCGGTTCCCAGCCCGGAGCGCCGAACGCGTCGAACGGGATCGTGCCCACGTCGTCCCAGCGCACCTGCTCGCCGCGGAACACCGGGCCGTCCACACAAGACCGGACCATCCGCGTGATCCCGTCGGTGCCGACAACCGGCAGCACGCACGTCATGCAGACCCCGACACCGCAGGCCATCAGCTCCTCCACCGCCACCTGGACCGGGATGTCGTACCGCCGGGCCAGCAGCGTCACCTGGCGCAGCATCGGCATCGGGCCGCAAGCGTAGATGGCGTCGGTGCGGGCCTCGTGGATGATCTGGCCCATCATGTCGGTGACGATCCCGCGCGCGCCGAGGGAGCCATCCTCTGTGGTGATCGTGGCCGTGCGTCCGGTCCGCCGCGCGGTCAGCGCGCCGAAGACCTTCTCCCCGGTCGACGCGCCGAGCAGGAAGTCGACCGTGCACCGGCGCTCGCGCAGCCTGCCCGCCAGCGAGAACAGCGGCGCGCTGCCGTAGCCGCCGCCCACCAGCAGGCAGGCGGCCGGATCCCGGGGCACCGGGAACGGCCGGCCGAGCGGCCCGGTGATGTCGACGACGTCGCGGGAGCGGCGCTCGGCCAGCCAGCGGGTCCCCGGGCCGTCGGCGGCGAACACGAACTCCACCGTGCCGCCGTGATCCGGCCGGACGTCGTGGATCGAGAACGAGCGGCGAAGCAGCATCGATGTGGCCGGCCCGCCGACGGCCAAGGTCACAAACTGCCCGGGCCGGAAGCGCGCGGCGATGCCCGGCGCAACCACCGTCATCGCGTAGTAGGCGTCTACCCGCCGCACGGTCAGCACGGTGCCGCGCACCTGGACCGGGCCCGCCTCCGGCTCTGGCGTTCCCGCCGTCATGACTTGTCCCCGCGCAGGCGGGCCGCGTGCTCCTGCAGTGACCGCACGCCCACCTCGCCTGAGTTGATCGCCTCGATGCCCTGCACGGCCGCTGCCAGCCCGGCCGTTGTCGTGATGCAGGGAATGCCCCGCCGCACGGCCGCGGTTCGGATCTCGTATCCGTCGAGCCGTGGCCCGGACTGCCCTGGGCTGCCGAACGGCGTGTTCACGATGAGGTCCACCTGGCCCGCCAGGATTCGCTCCACGATCGTCGGCTCGCCGTCCGGCCCCGGCCCGTCGCTGTGCTTACGCACGATCGTGGCACGGACCCCGTTGCGGCGCAGCACCTCCGCGGTGCCGACCGTCGCCCAGATCTCGAATCCGAGATCGGCCAGGCGCTTCACCGGGAACACCATCGCGCGCTTGTCCTTGTCGGCCACCGCCACGAAAGCGCGCCCCTTGACCGGCAGCGAGCCGTAGGCGGCCGCCTGGGATTTGGCGAACGCGGTGCCAAACACCTCGTCCACGCCCATGACCTCGCCGGTCGAGCGCATCTCCGGCCCCAGCACCGTGTCGACGCCCTCGCCGGCCGCGTTACGGAACCGCCCGAACGGCAGCACCGCCTCCTTGACCGCGATCGGCGCGTCCAGCGGCAGCGTCCCGCCATCGCCGGCCGCGGGCAGCAGGCCCTCGCCGCGCAGCCCGGCCACCGTGGCGCCGAGCATGATCCGCGCCGCCGCCTTGGCCAGCGGGACCGCCGTGGCCTTGGACACGAACGGCACGGTGCGGGAGGCGCGGGGGTTCGCCTCCAGCACGTACACCACCCCGCCGGCGAGCGCGTACTGCACGTTCAGCAGGCCGCGCACGCCCACTCCCCTGGCGATCGCCTCGGTGCACCGGCGGATCTCGTCGATGTTCTTGTGGCCCAGCGTGATCGGCGGCAGCGCGCATGCCGAGTCGCCGGAGTGGATGCCCGCCTCCTCGATGTGCTCCATGACGCCGCCCAGGTACAGTTCCTCGCCGTCGTAGAGGGCGTCGACATCGATCTCGATCGCGTCGTCGAGGAACCTGTCGATCAGCACCGGATGCCCGGGGCTGGCCTCAGTGGCCCGGCTGACGTAGGCGTCCAGCGTGGCATCGTCGTAGACGATCTCCATCCCGCGGCCGCCGAGCACGTAAGACGGCCGGACCAGCACCGGGTAGCCGATGTCGTCGGCGACCTGCCGCGCCTCGGCCGGGGACGTGGCCGTGCCGTACCGGGGCGCAGGCAGGCCAGCCGCCGCCAGCACCGCGCCGAACTCGGCCCGGTCCTCGGCCAGGTGGATGGCGTCCGGCGAGGTGCCGACCACCGGGACGCCCGCCGCGGCCAGCGCCCGGGCCAGGCCGAGCGGCGTCTGCCCGCCGAGCTGGACGATCACCCCGGCGACCGGCCCGCTGGCCTGCTCGGCGGCCACCACCTCGAGCACGTCCTCCAGCGTGAGCGGCTCGAAGTACAGCCGGTCGGAGGTGTCGTAGTCAGTAGAGACGGTCTCCGGGTTGCAGTTCACCATCACGGTCTCGTAGCCGACCTCGGCCAGGGCGAACGACGCGTGCACGCAGGCGTAGTCGAACTCGATGCCCTGGCCGATGCGGTTCGGCCCGCTGCCAAGGATGATCACCTTGGGGCGATCGCCGCCCGGCACCTCGGTCTGCTCGTCGTAGGTCGAGTACAGGTACGGTGTGCGCGCCGCGAACTCGGCGGCGCACGTGTCCACCGTGAGGTACACCGGCCGCACGCCCGCCGCGTGGCGCTCCCCCCGGACCTGCTCTTCGGTCGTTCCGCGGAGCTGAGCGAGCTGCGCGTCCGAGAACCCGGCCGCCTTGGCCGCCCGCAGCTCGTCCGGGCTCAGCGGCCCCGGGCCCGCCACGGCGACCCGTTCTGCGTGTTCTTCGATGTTTTTGATCTGATCGATGAACCATGGGTCGATCCCGGTGGCGTCCGCCAGCTCAGCCACTGACGCCCCTGCCCTGATCGCCTGGTGCACCGTGGCCAGCCGGCCGTCATGCGGGCTGGCGCTGCGGCGGACCAGCTCGTCGGCGTCACCGGGCGGCTGCGCCCAGCTCAGCGGCGCGCCCGCGCGCTCCAGCGACCTGAGCGCCTTCTGCAGCGCCTCGGGAAAGGACCGCCCGATCGCCATCGCCTCGCCGACCGACTTCATGTGCGTGGTCAGGACCGGGTCGGCGCCGGGGAACTTCTCAAACGCGAATCTCGGCACCTTGACGACCACGTAGTCGAGCGCTGGCTCGAAGCTCGCCGGGGTCTCGCCGGTGATGTCGTTGCGAATCTCGTCCAAGGTGTAGCCGATCGCGAGCCGCGCCGCGATCTTGGCGATCGGGAAGCCGGTTGCCTTCGACGCCAGCGCGCTGGACCGGGACACCCGGGGGTTCATCTCGATCACGACCATGCGGCCGGTGCTCGGGTGGACCGCGAACTGGATGTTGCAGCCGCCGGTGTCCACCCCGACGGCGCGGGCGGTCGCGATCGCGACGTCGCGCATGTGCTGGTACTCGCGGTCGGTCAGGGTCATCGCCGGGGCCACCGTGACCGAGTCGCCGGTGTGCACGCCCATCGGGTCGATGTTCTCGATCGAGCAAACGATGACCGCGTTGTCGTTGCGGTCGCGCATCAGCTCGAGCTCGAACTCCTTCCAGCCGAGGATCGACTCCTCGAGCAGCACCTCGGTGACCGGGCTGGCATCCAGCCCGGTCCCGGCGATCCGGCGCAGCTCACCGGCGTCGTGGGCGATGCCCGACCCCAGGCCGCCCAGGGTGAACGAGGGCCGCACCACCAGCGGGTAGCCGAGTTCGGCCGCTGCCTGCTCGCAATCGGCGATCGAGTGGCAGATGAGGCTCAGCGGCACCTCGGCGCCAACCTCGGTGACGATCTCCTTGAACCGGCTCCGGTCCTCGCCGGCCCTGATCGCCTCGATGTCGGCGCCGATCAGCTCGACGCCGTAGCGGGCCAGCGTGCCCGCCTCGTGCAGCGCGACCGCCGCGTTGAGCGCCGTCTGGCCGCCCAGCGTGGGCAGCACCGCATCGGGCCGCTCCTTCGCGATCACCTTCTCCAGCACGTCCAGCGTGATCGGCTCCACGTAGGTCGCGTCGGCGAACTCGGGGTCGGTCATGATCGTCGCCGGATTGGAGTTGACCAGGCTGACCCTGATGCCCTCCTGCCGGAGCACCCGGCAGGCCTGGGTACCCGAGTAGTCGAACTCGCAAGCCTGTCCGATCACGATCGGGCCGGAACCGATCACCAGCACCGACTTCAGGTCGGCCCGCCTAGGCATGGGCCTGCTCCATCAAGTCGCAGAAGTCGGCGAACAGGCCCACGGCGTCGTGCGTGCCCGGCGCCGCCTCGGGGTGGTACTGCACGCTGAACGCCGGCGCGTCGAGCAGCCGCAGCCCCTCGACCACGCCGTCGTTGAGGTTGACGTGGGTGACCTCGGCCTCGCCGAACTCGGTGCCGAAGCTGCGGTCGGCCTCGGGCATCGCGACCGCGAACCCGTGGTTGTGGCTGGTGATCTGCACCCGCCCGGTGCGCAGGTCCTGCACCGGCTGGTTCACGCCGCGGTGACCGAACCGCAGCTTGTAGGTGTCGAGCCCGAGCGCCCGGCCCATCACCTGGCTGCCCAGGCAGATGCCGAACACCGGAACCCCGGTGCCGAGCACCCCGCGCATGGCCTCGACCGCGTAGCCGACAGCGGCCGGGTCGCCGGGCCCGTTGGAGAAGAACACGCCGTCCGGGCCGGACTCGAGGATCTGATCCGCCGTGCTCGCCGCGGGCAGCACGGTGACATCGCAGCCCAGCCGCGCCATCGACCGGGGCGTCGCGGCTTTGATGCCGAGGTCAACGGCTGCAACGCGGTAGCGCACCGCGACCCCGGCCGGCGGGCTCACCTGGTACGGATCGGCAACGGACACCTCACGGGCCAGGTCGGCGCCGACCATGTGCGGGCTCGCGAGCACCCGTTCGAGCAGCCGCTGCGGGTCCGTCTCGGTGGTGCTGATCGCGGCCCGCATCGCGCCGCGCTCCCGCAAGTGCCTGGTGAGAGCCCGCGTCCCGGTGATGGCGATCCCGGTGATCCCCTGGTTACGCAGCTCCTCGTCGAGGCCGCGCTCGGCGCGCCAGCTCGAGTAGATCCTGGCCGGCTCCCTGATGACGTAGCCGCTCACCCAGATCCGGCGCGACTCGGGGTCGGTGTCGTTGACGCCGGTGTTGCCGATGTGCGGCGCGGTCATGGCGACGATCTGGCCGCAGTAGGACGGATCGGTGAGCGTCTCCTGGTACCCGGTCATCCCGGTGTTGAAGACCATCTCGCCGAACGTCTCGCCGTCGGCCCCGTAGCCGGTCCCGCGAAAGGTGGTGCCGTCCTCGAGCACCAGCATCGCGCCGATCGCTGGCCCGGTCACCAGGCCAGCTTCCCGTCGATCACGGTCGGCTTGCCGCGCAGGAACGTGGCCATCACCCGCCCGGGCAGGACCATCCCGGCGAACGGCGTGTTGCGGCTCTTGGAGGCGTGGGCCGCCGGGTCGACCGCCTCCCGAGGCGAGGGATCGTAGAGCATCAGGTTGGCCGGCTCGCCGGGCAGCAGCCGGCCGTGGCCGCTGAGCCGGCCGATCGCGGCCGGCCGCGACGACATCCGGTCGGCGACGCCGGCCCAGTCGAGCAGGCCCGGCTCCACCACCGCCTGGTGCACGGCGCGCAGCGCGGTCTCCAGGCCGGTCATGCCGAACGCCGCCGCCTCCCACTCGGTCTCCTTGTCCTCCAGCGGGTGCGGGGCGTGGTCGGTGGCCACGCAGTCGATGGTCCCGTCGGCCAGGCCGGCCCGCAGCGCCGCGACGTCCTCGGCGGTGCGCAGCGGCGGGTTGACCTTGAACACCGGGTCGTAGCCTGCCGCGAGCTCCTCGGTGAGCAGCAGGTGGTGCGGGGTCACCTCGGCGGTCACCTGCCAGCCCTTGGATTTCGCCCACCGGATGATCTCCACCGAGCCGGCCGTGGAGACGTGGCAGACATGCAGGGCGGACTCCACGTGCGCCGCGAGCAGGCAGTCGCGGGCGATGACCGCCTCCTCGGCAACGGCGGGCCAGCCGGTGAGGCCGAGCCTGGCGGAGATCTCCCCCTCGTTGACCTGCGCGCCGACGGTGAGCCGCGGCTCCTGGGCGTGCTGCGCGATCACCCCGCCGAACGCCCGGACGTACTCGAGGGCGCGGCGCATCAGCACCGCGTCGTGCACGCACCTGCCGTCATCGGAGAACATCCGGACCCCGGCCGCCGAGTCGGCCATGGCGCCGAGCTCGGCCAGCCCGCTGCCGGCCAGGCCGACCGTGACGGCGCCGACCGGCTGCACGTCGCACCGGCCCGCCTGGCGGCCGAGCCGCCAGATCTGCTCGACCACGCCGGCGGTGTCCGCGACCGGGTCGGTGTTGGCCATCGCGTGCACCGCGGTGAAGCCGCCGAGCGCTGCGGCCGCGGTCCCCGTGGCCACGGTCTCGGCATCTTCCCGGCCCGGCTCGCGCAGGTGGGTGTGCAGGTCGACGAGGCCGGGCAGCAGGATCAGCCCGTCGGCGTCCAGCCGCTGCGCACCCGGCTTTTCGGCGTCCGGGCCCAGCTCCGCGATCATGCCATCCGTGACCAGCACGTTGGCCGGCTCGCCACCCAGCGGCCTCGCCCCGGTGATCAGCCAGCTATCCGTCATTGCTGCTCCCCCTTGCTCTGGCCGCCGGTCTCGGGGGAACCGCTCAGCAGCAGGTACAGCACTGCCATCCGCACGCTCACCCCGTTGGCCACCTGCTCGACGATCGTCGACCTGGCGGAGTCGGCGACCTCGGCGGCGATCTCCACGCCCCGGTTCATCGGCCCGGGATGCATCACGATGCCGTGCTCGGGCAGCAGCGCCATCCGGCCGACGTCCAGGCCGTACCGGCGGCTGTACTCGCGCACGCTCGGGAAGTACGCCGCGTTCATCCGCTCCTGCTGCACCCGCAGCATCATCACCACGTCGGCCTTGGGCAGGGCGACGTCCAGGTCGTAGCAGACCGAGCACGGCCAGGTCCCGACCGCGACCGGCAGCAGCGTCGGCGGAGCCACCAAGGTCACCTCGGCGCCCAGCGTGCTCAGCAGCAGCACGTTCGACCTGGCGACCCGGCTGTGCAGGACGTCACCGACGATCGTCACCCGGATCCCGTCCAGCCTGCCCAGCCTGCGGCGCATCGTGAACGCGTCGAGCAGTGCCTGGGTTGGGTGCTCGTGGGTGCCGTCGCCCGCGTTCACGACGCTGCCCCGCACCCAGCGGGCCAGCCGGTGCGGCGCACCCGACGCGCTGTGCCTGATCACCACGGCGTCGGCGCCCATCGCCTCGAGCGTCAGCGCGGTGTCTTTCAGGCTCTCCCCCTTGGCGACGCTGGACCCCTTTGCCGAGAAGTTGATGACGTCGGCGGACAGCCGCTTGGCCGCCGCCTCGAACGAGATCCTGGTCCGCGTCGAGTCCTCGTAGAACAGGTTGACAACCGTGCGCCCGCGCAGCGTGGGGAGCTTCTTGACCGGCCGCTCGGACATCTGGGCCAGCTCGTCGGCGGTGTCCAGGATCAGCAGCGCGTCATCGAGGCTCAGGTCGCCAGCGGATATCAGATGACGGTTCATTTGTTCTCCCGGCTGGCGCCCAGCAGCACCGCGTCCTGATCGTCGATCTCGGTAAGCAGCACCTTGACGACCTCGCGCTGGGACGTCGGCAGGTTCTTGCCGACGTAGTCCGCCCGGATCGGCAGTTCCCGGTGGCCCCGGTCGACGAGCACGGCGAGCTGGACGGCGCGCGGGCGGCCGATGTCGCCGAGGGCGTCCAGCGCAGCCCGGACGGTGCGGCCCGAGTAGAGGACGTCGTCGACCAGGACCACGACCTTGTCGTCGACGCCCGAGGCCGGGACCTCCGTATGGCCGAGCGCTCTGGCCGGCCGCAGCCTCAGGTCATCCCGGTACATGGTGATGTCGAGCGAGCCGGCCGGAACCTCGCGCCCCTCGACCTGGGCCAGCCGCTCCGCAAGCCGGCGCGCGAGCGGCACTCCTCTGGTGGGGATGCCGAGCAGAACCACGTCGTCGGCGCCGTTGGTGCGCTCCAGGATCTCGTGCGCGATCCTGGTCAGCGCCCGCCTGATCTCGTCGGGCTCCAGCACCGTCTTGGCGGGTGGGGCGCCCAGCCGATCGGCCGCATGCATCAATGGGACCCCCTTTCCCGCCTCACCGGACGGGTCTTAAAGGACGTCAGTTGGGCCAACCGTACCAGCAGTGCGCCTGTGTTCCGGGTATGCGCGCGGGATCAGCGGTAACTGGCTGGAATCGGCCGGATCAGCCAAGTTTGCAGCGCCTGTACGCGGCGTAACTGCCCGTAACCTTTATCACACGATGTCACGATCTAGTAACATCCCGCCCAGCGTGCGTGCCCGCGGCGGGACGCCCCGGCAGCAGAGAATCCCCGGTGCGGCAGGGGTTTCGGCCCCTTGGAACGGCCGCTGGCCTGCTCTCACATGGATGCGCCACCGCGCGTAAGTTCATCCGCTTTTTGCCATTCGGCTTGACCTTGTCGGCCTCGCGGCCTACCGTCACTGTGCGTAACCGTCACTATCACCTACGACAGGCCAGGGGGCCGACAACATGCCATCTGAGTACGCGAAGACCCTCGGAGCCCGACTTCGCGCAATCCGGACGCAGCAGGGTCTCTCGCTGCACGGCGTTGAGGAGAAGTCTCGCGGCCGCTGGAAGGCCGTGGTCGTAGGTTCGTACGAGCGTGGCGACCGCTCGGTTACCGTGCAGAAGCTTGCCGAGCTTGCCGAGTTCTACGGTGTCCCGGTTTCCGAGCTGCTGCCCGGGGACGTGCTGCCCACGCTGCTTGCGCCATCCCCCAAGCTGGTGATCGACCTTGAGCGCATGGCGCAGTTGCCCAAGGACAAGGCGGGACCGCTGGCGCGTTACGTCGCGACGATTCAAAGCCAGCGCGGTGACTACAACGGCCGGGTGCTGTCGATCCGGCAGGAGGACCTGCGCTCCCTGGCGGTTATCTACGACAAGTCCCCGACGGACCTCACCGAGGAATTGATCAGCTGGGGCATCCTGGACTCCGAGGCCAGGGGAGCCATCGAGACCTTCTGATCCTGCGCGACGTCCCTGATGACGCGGGACGTCCTGATCCTGCCGGACGCCCCTGATCCTGCAGGACACGTCCCGATCCTGCCGGACGCCCCTGATCCTGCAGGACACGCCCCAATCCTGCGGGGCACCCCCGAGCCCGAGGCCGGGCTCGTGCTATCCGGCCGTCAGCATCGGAAGCAGCGGCTGAGCGGGTACGCCGAGTGCACTCTCGGCGAGCGACACGAAATTCTCGGCATCCCGGAGCAGGTCATCGGCCTCCCGCAGCGAGACGGCGCGGGGCAGCCCGGCCTCGGCCGCCGCCCGCTTGGCCGCTCCGGCGGCAAAGAAGGCGGCCCACTCGGCAAGCGCGGGCTCTACCTTCGGCAGCAGCTCCCAGACGCTCAGCGGCCTCCTGCGGCGTGATGACGCCCCGGGGTCCGCCTTGGCCGCTACCACGGCCGCGGCGGCCCGCAGCGCCGCCAGGTGCGCCTCTCGGTACCGGCCACCGGCGGACGCTTCGCCCTCGGCGGCAGCGAGCCCATACCTTGCCGACTCCAGCAGGGCCATGGCCGAAGGAGCGACGCGGCACCGCGGCCTGGCGTCGCCGCGGTTCATGCCCGGTCGGACCTCTGCGGGTGTTGCGGTTGTGCTCACTGCACTACCTCCTATCAGCGGCGCCTGCCCGCCCCCGGCCCGGGACAGCGGGTCCCGGCCCGGCCGGGCGGGACGCTTCCCCACGTCCCGCCCGGCTGGCGGTGCCAGGTGGGGAGTTCGCCCGGCGCCGTTCTTCTCATTCATTCGAACAGAAATTCGGTCCAGTGTCCAGCCAATTGGATCTGAGTTCGAAGTTACAAGGGGGGTCCGACAAAACGAGGGCAGACGCGGGCGCCGGCCACGGCAGCGCGATGGCGAGCCGAGCCCGCGTCGCCTGGGCCATGGCGAACCAGGCGGTCGCCCCCGGCCGTCGGCGCGAGCCGGCCCGGGCGGCTGGACGCACGCCCGGCCATGCCCGATATCGGGTTATCACGGACAAGGTTTGGCGGTTGGGTACAAACCGCAAGGAGTGTGCATGTTCCGGGTTAGGGTGGGCATCAAAATGCTGCGATTCACCATTACGGGAGCGAGGCACAATGTCGGACACGAGCACCGGGTCCGCGCCGGGGACCCAGTCCAGATCCAACAGCATGGCCATCGCCGCGCTTGTCTGCGGGATCGTCGGGATATTCATCTTCGAGGTCATTCTCGGAGCGCTCGCGATCATCTTCGGCGGTATCGGGGTGCGCCGGGCAAATCGCGGGGCGGGCCGCCGGGGCATAGCGTGGGCCGGGGTTATCCTCGGCGCCATCGACATCGTGTTGTTTGTCGTGGTGCTGGCCGTGTCGGCCAAGCACCACTTCCGCGTCTACATGTAGCCGCCCGGCCGCGCTCGGCGAGCGGGCGTAGCCCTAGAACCGGGTACCCGCCAACTCGCGCCAGCTCAGAGAGCGGGCGCAGGCCCGGCCGGGCCGACTGGCATACGCTTGCCGCCGTGCACTGCTCAATTCCGCTGCGGGAACTCAGCCGGGACGCCTTCGTGGCCGAACTCGACGCGCTCACCGGCGTGTACCAGGCCGCGATGCGGCCCGATCCGGTCCAGCTTCCCGGCCGGCGTTCGATCATGCAGCGGCACGCGACCTATCACGGCTTCCGCGCGCTCGCCGTGACCGCCGACGCGGAAGACCGGCCAGGGCCCCCGGGGCGGATCGTGGGGTTCAGCTACGGCTTCCGCGGCGCCGATGGCCAGTGGTGGCATGACGTCGTCGCTGCCGCGCTGACCGCCAGGGCCGGGCGGGCGATCGCCGCCGGATGGCTTGCCGACTCGCTCGAGATCGCTGAGGTGCACGTCCACCCGGAATTCCACCGGCGTGGCATCGGCCGGAGCCTGGTCCTGGGGCTCGCCGAGGGCCGCAGCGAGCGCACGGCCGTGCTGTCGACCCAGGATGCCGACTCGCCGGCCCGGCGGCTATACCGCGGGCTGGGCTTCGCCGACCTGCTGACCGCCTACCATTTCCCCGGCGCCCCGGTGCCCTACGCGGTCATGGGGGCCGCGCTCCCGTTGGGGCCAGGCGAACCGGCCCGTTCGTCAAGCCGGAGCAGCTGGTAGATCTCCTGCGTCGCGCGGGAGCCATTCAGCGTGCAGAAGTGCAGTCCGGGCACTCCCTCCGCGAGCAGCCGGTCACACAGCTCCGCGGCGAAGTCGACGCCGATCTTGCGGGTAGCGGCGCGGTCGCCGTCGGCCGCGTGCAGCCGGTCGGCCAGGCCCGGCGGGAACTTCGCACCGGACAGCACCACGATGCGCTCGAGCGTGCGCACGCTGGTGACCGGCATGATGCCGGGGATGATCGGCACGTCGCAGCCGCGCGCCGCGACGCGGTCCCGCAGCCGCAGGTAGTCCTCGGGGTAGAAGAACATCTGGGTGATCGCGAAGTCGGCCCCGGCCCGGCATTTCTCGACGAAATACCTGATGTCGGAGTCTGGGTCTGCAGACCTGGGGTGCCCTTCAGGGAACGCGGCCACGCCGACGCAGAAGTCGCCGGACGCCCGGATCAGCCGGACCAGCTCGGCTGCGTGCGTGAGCCCCTCGGGATGCGCCAGCCACTCTCCGTTCGGGTCCCCCGGCGGGTCGCCGCGCAGCGCGAGCACGTTGCGCACGCCGACCGCGGCGTAGGAGCCGATCAGGTGGCGAAGCTCGGCCACCGAGTGGTTGACCGCGGTGAAATGCCCGACCGGGGTGAGCGTCGTCTCCTCGGCGATCCTGCCGGTGACCCGGACCGTCCGGTCGCGGGTGGAGCCGCCAGCCCCATAGGTCACCGAGACGAACGTCGGGCGGAGCGGCTCGAGCTGGCGGATCGCCCGCCACAACTGCCGTTCCTCGGCCTCGGTCTTGGCCGGCATGAACTCGAACGAGTACGACGGGGCCCCCGAGGCCAGCAGGTCCCTGATCGCCGGCACGGCTGCGAGCTGACTCTGCGGCATAGTGATCAGGCTAGCCGGGCCCGCCGGGCGCCGCCGGTTCACGGCCGGCGCGCCACCCCGCCGTACGACCACCGCGATCCGTCGCTGTCGGCCATATCGGGATCCTCGGCGCCCCACTCGCCGACGTAGGTCACCGCGGCCTCGGCGCCCTCATACGGGGGAACCAGCTCGAGACCGTCGAAGAACCGCTCCACCTCGGCCCTGCTACGCAGGTAGACCTGCTCGGTGGCGTTTGCGTAGATGGCCCGGATGGCCGCCGTGGCGGCGGGCGGCTTCTGGTCGGCGGTGATGTGGCTCAGCGCCAGGTAACTGCCCGGGGCCAGCTCGGCCACGTACCGCGCGATCAGGCCGCGCGGGTCCGAGCCGTCGGACACGAAGTGCAGCACGGCCGTCATCAGCAGCCCGACCGGCTGGGCGAAGTCGATCAGCTCACGCGTCTGCGGGTGGTTCAGCACGCCGTCCGGGTCGCGCAGGTCCGCGGTGACGAACCGGGTTTCCCCCGCGTCGACCAGCAGCGCGCTGGCGTGCACTCGGACCAGCGGGTCGTTGTCCACGTAGACGACGCGGGCCTCGCGGGTCGCCCGGTGCACCGCCTGGTGGGTGTTGTTCTGGGTGGGCAGGCCGGATCCGATGTCGAGGAACTGGCGGATGCCGGCCGTCCCGGCCATCCAGAGCGCCGCGCGCTGATGGAACGCCCGGTTGGCCCACGCGGCATCGGCCAGCTCCGGCATTCGTGCCCGGATCCGCTCGGCGGCGTCCCGGTCTGCCCGGAAGTTGTTCGTGCCGCCCAGGTAGTAGTCGTAGAGCCGCGCCGGGCTCGGCGTGGCCGGGTCGATTCCGGGCGGGACCTGTTGGTCCTCTGTCATGCCCCCTCCGCAGAGCAGTTGGCTATAAGCCTGACACAGCGCACCGGAATCACAACCCCGGCGGCCAGGCGCCCCGCCGCCGCCGCGGGCTAGTCTCGCCAGCATGGCGACCAGCCGTGTCAGCAGCGCCGGCCTTCCCGAGATCCGGACCCGGGTGGGACGGGCGCTCGACGACTTCCTCGACCGCCAGCGCGGCGCGCTCGGCGCGATCGGCGCGGACATGCTGCCCTGGATGGACGCGATCACCGGGCTGCTGGCGACCGGGAAACGGCTCAGGCCGGCGTTCTGCTACTGGGGCTGGCGCGCCGCGGGCGGCGAGGACTGCCCGCAGATTTACGCCGCGGCCGCGGCGCTGGAACTGCTGCACGCGAGCGCGCTCGTGCACGACGACCTTATGGACGCCAGCGACACCCGGCGCGGCCAGCCGTCGGTGCACCGCAGGTTCGCCGCCGTGCACGCCGACGGCGGGTGGCGCGGGTCGGCGGACGCGTTCGGCGCCGGGGCGGCGATCCTCATCGGGGATCTCCTGATGGCCTGGACCGATCAGCTGTTCACCGGCAGCGGGCTGCCGGCTGCCGGGCTGCGCCGGGGGCAGCCGGTGCTCGACGCCATGCGGGCCGAGCTGATCTGCGGCCAGTACCTTGACCTGCTCGGCCAGGCCGCCGGGGACGGGACGGTCGACAGCGCGCTGCGCGTGGTCAGGTTCAAGTCGGCCAAGTACACGGTCGAGCGCCCGCTGCAGCTCGGCGCGGCGCTGGCCGCGCCGTGGCCCGCCGGTGACCCGGCGACCGAGCGGGCGTGCCGTGGCTACGGCATACCCGTCGGCGTCGCGTTCCAGCTCCGCGACGATGTGCTCGGGGTGTTTGGTGATCCCGCTCAGACCGGCAAGCCGGCCAGCGATGACCTGCGCGAAGGGAAACGGACGGTGCTGGTGGCGATCGCGAGGGAGCGGGCCGGCGCCGCCGACCGCGAGCTGCTCGACCGGCTGCTCGGCGACCGGCTGCTCGACGACGCCGGGGCGAAGCAGATCCGCTCGATCCTCACCGAAACCGGCGCCTTGGCCGAGTGCGAGCTGATGATCGACTCCAGCGTCGCCGAGGCACTGGCCGCGCTCGAGCACGCGCCAATGACCGGCGAGGCCAAGCTGGCCCTCGCCGAGCTGGCGGTCATCGCGACCGCACGCAGCGACTGACCGGGTCAGTACGCGAGCGCCTGGGCCCGCCGGTTCACCTCTTTGGCGCGGTGCTCGGCGATCGCCTGGATCGGCGTGCCGGGCAGCGACTCGTCCGCGGTGAACAGCCAGCGCATTGCCTCTGCCTCATCGAATCCGCAGTCGAAGAGCAGGGTCAGCGTGCCGTGCAGGCCCCGGACGACCTGATCGCCGTCCAGGAACGCAGCGGGAACGCTGAACGCGCCGCTGGGGCGCTGGACCGCAAGCAACTTGCGGTCGCGGAGGAGTTGCTTGACCCGGCTCACTGGGAGCCCGAGCCGGTCAGCACACTCTGGGATGGTCAGCCAGTCACCGACGATGGCGTCGGCCGGGGGGTCGATCTGTGCCACGTCTGAAGAGTTTCCCACAATGGGGCTCTCGTCAAACACCGCCGAAGACCCGGCCACCTGCTGGTCACGTCCGCGGCCTCGATGACACCATCGAGGCCCACTCTGGAATGGGAGCCCCGCACCGATGATGCCTTCGGACGCTGGCACGCGATCTGCCGATCTCACCCGGCCCCCGGCGCTCCGGGCGGGCGACCGGGTTGCAGTGCTGTCGGTCAGCAGCCCGGCCCCGCCCGCCCAGCTCGAGATGGGCCTTGACGTGCTGCGGTTCGCCGGGCTCGACCCGGTGCTCTACCCGTCAGCCCGCGATCAGGGCAGCATGCGCCGCTACCTGGCCGGGGACGACCGGATGCGCGCGGCCGATCTCAGGGCCGCGCTGAGCGACCCCACCATCGCGGGCATCGTCTTCGCCATCGGCGGCTCCGGTGCGCAGCGCACCCTGGAGGCCATGGACTGGGACGGCCTCGCCGGGCTGCCGCCGAAGGTGCTGGCCGGCTACTCGGACGTGACGGCCGTGCTCGAGGCGGTGGCCAGCAAGCTCGGCTGGGCCTCGCTGCTGAGCCCGAACCTCGTGTCGTCCGGCGCGGCCATCCACTACTCGTTCGGCTCGATGCTCCGATCGCTGATGCACCCGGAGCAGGCCACCGAGATCCGCTATCAGATGGCCACGCGGCTGGTGGGCGGAACCGCGAGCGGCGTGACGCTCGGCGGCAACCTGACGCTGCTGACGTCGTCGCTCGGCACCGACACGTCGTGGCCGGCCTGGGGCGGCATCCTGCTCGTCGAGGAAAAGAACGAGGCCGAGTACCGGCTGGACCGCATGCTCACGCAGTTGCGCCGGTCCGGCTACCTGGACGGCGTCGCCGGGATCGTGGCCGGGACGTTCACCGGCTGCGGCGAACCAGCGGCCGTCGAGGAGATCCTGGCCGAGCGGCTCGGCGGTCTCGGGGTGCCGATGATCGCCTGGGCGAACGTCGGCCACGGCGGTTACTTTCAGGCCTTCCCGATCGGGGTCGCGGCCGAGCTAGACGCCGACAGCGCGACGCTGCGCCTGCTCGAGCCGCCGCTGCTGCCCGCCCAGGGCTCGTTACCTGTCACGATCACGGAAACCTGGCCGGCGCGCACCGGTCAGCCGGTAACGGCGTCGCGCAACGGCGCCTGCGGGTCACCCAGCCGGGCCGCGTCGACCGTGGTCCCCGCCTGGATGACGCGCCGGCCCTGGGCGAGGTCCCGCGGTGAGTTCACCGCCAGCAGCGCCACCAGCAGGTCGCCCGCCAGCCAGCACGCCGACCACTGCCGCGCCGCCGGGTCGCCGCGCAGCAGCATCCGGTCGGCAGCGCCGTGGAAGCCGATGTACTGGACCATCCGCCCGAACTGCTCGGACCAGAAATACGGAACGGGGTCGTAGGCCTCGGCGCCGCCGAGCAGGTTCACCGCGGCCACCGCCGGCGCGCGCAGTGCCACGTCCCAGTGCTCGAACCGCAGCCTGCGCCGGTACCGCAGCGACCAGAACGCCATGCAGTCGCCGACCGCGAACACCCCCGGCAGCGAGGTGCGCAGCTGCTCGTCGGCGGCGACCCCGTTGTCGATCGCGATGCCGGACCCGTCCAGCCAGCCGACCTCCGGCCGCACCCCCACCGCCGTGACGACCTCGTCGGCCGGCAGCCACCCGCCGCCGGCCAGCGCCAGGCCGCCCGGCTCGACGGACGCCACCTGCTGGCCGAGCCGGAGCTCGACGCCGGCCTCGGCGTACCACGGGGCGGTCAGCGCGCCGAGCTGTGCGCCGAGCGCTGCGGCCAGCGGCGCCGGCGCGGCCTCGAGCACGGTCACCTCGCAGCCTCCGGCCGCCGCCGCTGTCGCGAGCTCGGCGCCGATCCAGCCGGCGCCGACGATCGCCAGCCGCAGCCCAGGGCGCAGCAGCGCCCGCAGCGCCAGCGCATCGTCCATCGTGCGCAGGAACCGCTGCCTGCCGCCGCCCGGCAGGCCCACCGGCGTGGCCCCGGTAGCCAGCACCAGGCGGTCAAACCGGTGCTCGGCCCGGCCGGCCCGCAGCACGCCGTCGTCCAGGCCGGTCGCCGCCTGGCCGAGGCACAGCTCTACATCGAGCGTGTCCAGATCGTCACGTAGCGTAGTATCGTCCAGGTCGCCAATCATGAGCCGCTTGGACAGCGGCGGCCGGTCGTACGGCGGCCGTGACTCGGCGCCCACCAGCGTCACCGCGCCTGCGTATCCAGCGGCCCTGAGCTCCTCGATCGTGCGCAGGCCGGCCAGCCCGGCGCCTGCCACCACGATCCGCTCCGGGCTGGCCGAGCTCGCCGGGATCATGTCCCACCTCGCATCCCCGGGCCGTCGTCTGCCCAGGCAGGCTACTATGACCACGTTTCGCGACAGGACCGTCACCAGCAGCTATCGATCGGCCGCTGCGCCGCTGTTAGCCGCGCATGGACGCGTATCGGCCCTTACACTGCTCCCGATGGACACCACGCTCTCCCGCCTTCAAGCCGGGCAACTGCTCGACGGCAGGTACCGGGTGGGCTCGTGGATTGCCCGTGGCGGCATGGCAACGGTCTACCTGGGCACCGACACCAAGCTGGACCGCACGGTCGCGCTGAAAGTCGCCCACGCGGAACTGGCCCACGATCCCGACTTCGTCCGCCGGTTCACCGGCGAGGCGCTGTCCGTGGCGCGGCTGTCCAGCCCGAACGTCGTCGGAGTCTACGATCAGGGCAGCCACGCAGGCCTGCCGTACCTGGTCATGGAGTACGTTCCCGGCCAGACGCTGCGCGAGCTGATGCGTGCCCGCGGCAGGCTCGAGCCGCGCGAGGCGCTCGACATCATCAGCGGGGTGCTGGCCGGCCTGGCCGCCGCGCACGAGGCCGGCATCGTGCACCGTGACGTCAAGCCGGAGAACGTCCTGCTCGGCGGCGGCAACGTCATCAAGGTCGCGGACTTCGGGCTGGCCAGGGCGGCGTCACGGGCCAGCCACACCCAGACCGGCATGCTCATCGGGACCGCCGCCTACCTCGCGCCCGAGCAGGTGGCGCGCAGCGTCTCAGACTCCCGCACCGACGTGTACGCGGCCGGCGTGATGCTGTTCGAGATGCTCACCGGCGTGCAGCCGCACACCGGCGAGACCCCGCTCGCCGTGGCCCACAAGCACGTCAGCGACGTGGTGCCGCCCCCGTCCAGCGTGGTGCCCGGCCTGCCCCCGTCGCTGGACGCACTCGTGGCCCTGGCCACGAACCGGGATCCCGACCTCCGGCCCGGCGACGCCGGCCAGTTCCTGCAGGTGATTTCGGATGCCCGCAGCGGGCTGCCGGTCGGCGGGCCCGCCGACCCGCCGCACGGTCAGCTGCTGCCGGCCCCGCCGTCACGGGTCAGCGGTCCCGTGCCATCGGTGGATCCGGCCGGGTTCCCGTGGTTCGACGAGAACAACGCCCCCACCGGCTACGGCCAGCCAGGCAGCGGGTTCAGCCCGATGCCGGGCAACGCGTACAGCCCCGTTCCCGCCGTCCCGGCGAACGCGAACCACACTCTGATCGTGCCTGCCGGCGGGGGCGGCTACGACGGTGTGCCCTACGGCGGCACGCCTTACTCCGAGGGCGACGGGCCCGCCTACCCGGCGCGGCGGGGGAACAAGTTCCGCCGCGCCGAGCCGGTGCTGCAGCGCTGGCTGTTCAGCCGCAGGTTCGTCTACCTGAGCCTGGGCATCGCCGCCGCGGTGATCATCGGCCTTGTCGCCTGGTGGGTCACTGACGGGCAGTTCGCCACCGTGCCCCAGGTAACCGGCATGGCGGTCGGCACCGCACGCTCCGAGCTGCAGAACCTCGGCTTCACCGTGAAGGTCGGCCAGGGTGAGCACAGCAACACGGTCGCCAAGGGCGACGTAGCGGCGACGGACCCCGGGAGCGGCACCAGCGCCAAGCGGGGCGCCACGGTGACGCTCATCGAGTCCACCGGCCCGGTCATGATCGGCGTCCCGCAGGTGACCGGGCTGACTGAGGCCGCCGCCCAGGCCGAGCTGAAAAAAGCGGGCCTGACCCCAGGGTCGGTGACCACGGCCGCGTCGGACACCATCCCGGTCGGCGTCGTCATCAGCACGAACCCGGTGGCAGGCACCTCCTGGCCACAGGCCAAGCCGGTCGGCATCACGGTCAGCGCCGGACCGCCGCTGCCGAACTTCGTCGGCCAGCAGTTCTCCGCCGCGCAGGGCGAGGCGCAGTCCGGCGGGTACCAGCTGCAGCAGCAGACGGTGTCGAACAGCGCGGCACAGGGGACGATCGTCGGCCAGTCGCCAGGGGCGGGCAGCCCGATCACCAAGGGCGAGGTCGTGACCGTGCAGGTCTCCAACGGGCCGCCCGAGGTCAGCATCCCGGACGTGGTGGGCATGAATGTGCGCCAGGCGACGCAGGAGCTGCAGCAGGCGGGCTTCCAGGTCACCGTCACTAAGGGCGTCTTCGGGGGCGGCACCGTGTCGACCGAGTCCCCCACCGGGCAGGCACCCAAGGGCAGCACGATCACCCTCGCCACGGGGATCAGCTTCCCCTAGTCCGCACCGGCCGTTCGGCGCGCACGGTCAGAGTGGCGGGCCCTCATCCGGCAGTTCCTGATACGAGTACCGCTGCTCACGCCACGGGTCGGCGATGTTGTGGTAGCCGCGCTCCTCCCAGAAGCCCCTGCGGTCGCAGGTCAGGTACTCGATGGCGCGGATCCACTTCACGCTCTTCCAGGCGTAGCGGGACGGGACCACGAGCCGCAGCGGGTAGCCGTGCTCGGGGGTGAGCTCGGCGCCGTTGCGGTGGGTGGCGAGCAGCGTGTCGTCGGCGGCGAAGTCGTCGATCGTCAGGTTGGCGCTGTAGCCGTAGTCGGCCCAGACCATGACGTGCGTCACAGCGTCGGCGGGAGGCGCGGCGCGCAGCAGCTCGGCCGCTGCGATGCCCTCCCAGGCGACCTCGGGAATCGTGAACTTCGTCACGCAGTGGAAGTCCGCAACGACCCGGCAGCGCGGCAGGCTGCCGATCTCGTCCCAGCTCCACCGGTGCTCGCGCCCCGACTCGGTCGCGCCCGACACGCGCAGGTCCCAGGTGCCGGGATGGAACTTGGGAACCGGTCCGTAGTGCAGCGCCGGCCACGCCTTCGGGACGTACTGACCCGGCGGAAGGGCGTGCTCGGGCGCGGCCTCCGGTACCTGCTGCGCCTCCGGCACCTGCTGCGCCGCGGCCAGCGGCTGTGCGCCGTTGGCCGGTGCCTGCGTGCCGGTCACCGGCCGCAGCAGCGCGGCAAGGCTGACCGAGGTCTGCGGCACACTGACCTGCCGCGCACTGGTCTCCGGATGCCTCATTACCGGCTGACCTGCTCCTTCCCGCACCGCGCCGTCGTGACGCTGCGCACCGGCCCCTTGCCCACAGGTGGAGCTATCTTGCCACCCCGCTCCGAGGACCTCACCGCGCACCCGGCGCGTGCCCCGCCCTGGGGGCTTTGCGGTATTCGCGGCCTGTCCCGCCCCGCGACTTTGGGGGGTGCGCGGGGGGTACCCCCCGCGGGAGAGTTAAGCTGCGCCGCGTGCGCCATGAGTACTGGTTGCTGCCCGGCAACCCCGACCAACCTGGCCAGCGCTGAAGCTCACCGAGCACGAAGCGCGGCGGCTGCTCGCCACATCCCCGGTCGCGAGGATGGCCACGGTGACCGAGGTCGGCCGGCCGCACATCGTCCCCGTCACCTTTGCCGTGGACGGGAACTACATCTATACCGCAGTCGACGCGAAGCCCAAAAACGAGACCGCCGGACGCGGCCTGCAGCGGATCCGCAACATTGAGGCGGAACCACGGGTGGCACTGCTCGCCGACCACTATGCCGACGACTGGACCGCACTGTGGTGGGCACGCGCCGACGGCCGCGCGTCGATCGTGACCGAACCGCATCTCGCTGCCCGGCCGCTCTCGCTGCTGACCGCGCGCTACCCGCAGTATCGCGACGTCGCGCTGCCCGGCCCGGTGATCGCGATCCGGGTGGAGCGATGGTCCGGCTGGGCCGCGGCGCCGCCACCGTGACGCAACGGCTAGCGGCTCACAGCCCGGCGACCGCCGGGATCACCTCGCCGCCGATCACCTCGAGCGGCCGCACCTCCCACACCCTGGCCACCCCGCCGATCGCGGCCTGGAACCCCATCTCGGCGAGCGCGCCAAGCTGGTCGATGACCTGCCCCGCCTTCTCCCCGTTCTCGCCCACGTCGAACAGGAAGTAGCAGGTCTTGACGATCTCGTCGTAGTCGCGTCCCTCGGCGTCGCAGTGCGCACGCAGGACGTCGAGCTTGCGGGCGAGGTCGGGCCCGGGAAACAGGTTGCACGCCTGCGCATAGCGGGCGACGAACCGCAGCGTCTTCTGCTCGCCGCCGCCGCCGATCATGATCGGAGGATGCGGCTGGGACAGCACCTGCGGCGAGTTGAGCGGCCGCTCCAGCTGGTAGTGCTTGCCGGCGTACGGGGTCTCGTCGCCGCGCCACATCTGCAGGCAGATCTGCAGCGTCTCCTCGAGCCGCTCAAACCGCTCGGCGACCGGCGGGAACGGTATCCCGAGGCCGCGCGACTCCTCCTCGTTCCACGCTGCGCCGATACCCAGCCAGGCCCGCCCGCCCGACAGCACATCCAGCGTGGTAATGATCTTCGCCAGGATCCCCGGATGCCGGTACACGGTGCCGGTCACCAGCGTCAGCAGTTTTGCCCTGGAGGTGCAGCCGGCCAGATAGCCCAGCGTGGTGTAGGCCTCGAGCATCTCCCGTTCCGGCGGTCCGATGACTCCGATCTGGAAAAAATGGTCCATCACGCTGATGAAATCGAAGCCGGCGTCGTCGGCGGCGGCCGCCACCGTCGCCAAGTCGGCGCCGAGCCGTGCGGGACCGCCCGGCCAGGTGAAGTCCGGGATCTGCAGTCCGATCTGCACGCGATCACCTCCGCGGACGAGCCTGCCACACCGCGGGCCGGCGGCGGGGCGAAAGCGGCCGCCAGATCGGCCGTTTAGACTGCTCATCGGGCATGCGAAAGTCAAGACCTGATGAAGGAACTTGGGACTCGCTTTCCTATTGCTTTGTAGTGATCTACTCTGGCGCTGACCGTTCATTACTCCCTACGTGCTCATCCTCCTCGTGGAGACCGCGATGCAGACAGCCCGCCGTGCGGGCATCGTCCTCGGCTCCATTTCCGTCGCCATCGCGACGCTGGCAGCGGCCATGCCCGCGCGCGCGGCCGACCCGCCTGCCTGGCAGATCGCCGCCAAGGCTCATTACGGCGCGTCCGCCAACGCCTCGGGCTATTCGGCACTGGTCGTGCTGGCCAAGAATGACGCCTGGGCATTCGGCGGGACCAATCCGGGCGGGCCGAGCACGCCGGCCGCCGTGCGATGGAACGGGTCGCGCTGGCAGCCGTCGTCGCTGCCGACCGGGCTCAACGGGTTCATCGTCGCGGCCTCGGGCTCGTCGGCACGCAACGTCTGGGCGGTCGGCGACGGCTATGCGCTGCGCTGGAACGGCGTCAGGTGGAGCGTCGCCAAGACGTGGACCATGAACAACGAGGTAACGTCGGTCGCCGTCATCAGCAGCACCGACGTCTGGGTCTTCGGCTCCTCTAGCTTCAGCGGCCAGCCCAGCCTGGGCACCTGGCACTACGACGGGCACGGCTGGGCCCAGGTAACCGCGGCAGCCGGGGCCATCGCCGGGATATACCGCGCGAGCGCGGTCTCGGAGAACAACATCTGGGCGATCACGGTCAGCCCGCGGGGCGGCTCGGTGGTGCACTACAACGGCGCCGCGTTCGCCAGCGTGCCCGCAGCCGACGCGGCCCTGGCCAACACCCAGCTCAGCGACGTCCTCGCGGTCTCACGGCACAACGTCTGGGTGTCGGGGACGACCCCGGCCAACGCGGCGGACGGGCACCTGGTGCTCGCGCACTGGAACGGCAGGTGCTGGCACCGGTTCATGGCGCCGTGGCCGGTGCAGCAGGCGGAGCGGTTCGCCACCGACGGCGCCGGCGGGGTCTGGATCCCGGTCGTGACCGAAGGAAACGACTCACCCACCTGGATCCTGCATCTGTCGCGCGACGGCGACTGGACCCGAACCCAGATCACCGCCGCCCGCGGATCCGGGGTTGGCGTCGGCGACCTCGCGCTGGTCCCGGGGACCACCACGCTGTGGGGCACCGGCGGCATGGTGACCACCTCGGGCGGTGAGGCCGCCATCTGGGATCACGGGGTGGATGTCGACCGCCTGGCGGTCCAGATCCACCACTGGCCGCCGCGGGACCGCCCAGCCATCGCCGACCCAGGGGTGATCCGGTTCTACCTGACCCTCGGAAACAACGCGGCCGTCCAGGTGTTCCTGATTCCGCGCCACTACTGGGCGCGGCGGCCCAGGATCGACCAGCCCCGAGAGCCCGCGTTGAGCACGTGACCGATTGGCAGGCGTGGCGTAAAAGGCGGTCTTAAGAGCGGGTCGGGGTATGCTCCTGCGCCGCGGCAGCAAGCTCTTGGGCCAGGTCGTCCGCGTCCAGCCTGGCCTCGATTTTGCGCAGGTCCTCGATCCGCGCCCTGGTCTCTACCTGACGCGGGGTAAGCAGCGAGCAGCAGTCCTGGTCCGGCAGCTCGGAGATCTGCAGCGTGGCGATCCGGCGGGCCTCGGCCACGATCTCGGTCTTGTCCAGGCCGATGAGCGGGCGCAGGATCGGCAGTTTCACCGCGTCGTCCAGTGCGGTGATGTTCGTCAGCGTCTGGCTGCTGACCTGGCCCAGCGAGTCGCCGGTGACCAGGGCAGCCGCGCGCAGCCGCCGGGCCAGTGCCTCGCCGGTCTTGAGCATCAGCCGCCGCTGCGCCATGATCTGCAGTCTGCCCGCTCCCGAGGACGCCACCTTTTGCTGCGTCCGCCCGAAAGCGACCACGAACAGCCGTGATCCGCCCTGGAACTTGTCCAGCTCCCGGACCAGGCCGTACGCCTTGTACACCGACTCGGGCCCGGTCAGCGGCATGCCGGAGAAGTGCAGGAAGCTGCAGCGCAGGCCGCGCCGCATCATCCGGTAGGCGGCCACCGGCGAGTCGATGCCGCCGGACATCAGCACCAGCGCGCGGCCGCTCATGCTGACCGGAAGCCCGCCCTGGCCCGGCAACCCCTCGGTGAACACGAACACCTCGGACTGATCGACCTCCACGAACACGGTGGTGTCCGGGTGGGACAGGTTGACCGGGTAGCCGTACGCCTCCTGGATCCTCGCGCCGATCAGGGTGGCGAGCTGCGATGAGTTCATCGGGAAGCGCTTGTCCCGGCGCCTGGCCCGGACCGCGAAGCTGCCCGGGCGGCCGGCGGTGAGCTGCACGGCGGCGGCCACCGCCGCCTCGGGGTCCTTGTCGACGCGCACCGCGCGGCAGACCCGGGACAGGCCCATGACGTTGCGCATCCGCTCGGCCAGCAGGTCGGCAGTTTCCGCCGCGGCCTCCCCCGCATCCAGCACCCGCAGCACGATTACGCCCTCGCGCTGCCAGATCTGCACCCGGACATCGAGGTCGCGGGTGGCCCGCCTGATGTTCTCGTGCAGCAGCCGCTCGAACTGCTGCCGGTTCTTGCCCTTGAGCACGATCTCGCCGAGCTTCAGCAGAACGCACGGCTCGTGCAGTGCGCCCTCGACGCCACTGCACGCGTCGCGGGAGGTTAGGGGCAGCGCGGACATCCTTACAGTCTGCCAGCACCTGGACGGGAGGCGGACTGCGTCTCCCGCCCGGCATGGGTTAACTTGCCGGTACCGGGCAGGCTTTGCGGTTGAGCCATGCCACCAATCCAGTGCGGAGGAAAGCCATCGTGACCGCGGTACCAGACATCATGCTGAACAACGGCAACACCATCCCCCAGTTCGGCTTCGGCGTGTTCCTGGTTGAGCCGAAGGACACGTCCGAGGCCGTGACCGCCGCCCTGCAGGCCGGCTACCGGCACGTCGACACCGCGGAGATGTACGGCAACGAGCGGGAGGTCGGCCAGGCCATCGCCAAATCCGGCCTCGACCGCGGGGACGTGTTTGTCACCAGCAAGCTGGGCAACGACAGCCACCGTCCCGATGACGCACGCCGGGCCTTCGACGGCACGCTGGAGGCCATCGGGTCCGACTACATCGACCTGTTCCTGATCCACTGGCCGCTTCCCACCAGGTACGACGGCGACTACGTGTCCACGTGGCAGGCGCTGGAGGAGTTCTACCGGGACGGCCGGGCTCGCTCGATCGGCGTCTCGAACTTCCAGCCGCACCACCTGCGGCGGCTGCACACCGAGTGCGAAATCCCGCCGGCCGTCAACCAGATCGAGGTCCACCCGTACTTCGGCCAGGATGACGTCCGGGCGTTCTGCGGCGAGCACCAGATCGCCGTCGAGGCGTGGGCGCCGCTGGCCCAAGGCGCGGTGCTCGGCGACCCGACAATCGACTCGATCGCGCGCCGGGTCGGCAAGACCCCGGCTCAGGTGGTGCTGCGCTGGCACATCGAGCGCGGCGACATCGTCTTCCCCAAGTCCGTGACGCCCGCCCGCATCAAGGAGAACATCGACATCTTCGACTTCGAGCTTTCCGGCGAAGACGTCGAGGCGATCAGCGCACTGAACCGGGACGACCGCAGCGGCCCCAACCCGGACAAGTTCGACGGCTCCTGACGCCTTCGGCTGGGCCAAGGCTCCTGATGCCCTCGGCTGGGCCAATTAGTGTCGTGGGTCCCAAGCTGTTCCTCTTGCAACAGCTTGGGACCCACCACCCTATTGAGGGTCCCACAAGAATCCGGCATATCCGGCATCTAGAGCGCCTGGCTGACCCGGCGAGTGGCAGCGCCGGCTCGTTGCTGTCGTCCTAGCAGCGCCGGCTCGTTGCTGTCGTTCGGGGCGCGGAGACGCGGGAAGGGTGCCGTGCTTGCCAACTCCGGGGTGAGTTGGAATCCTCGTCGGGTGGACGGGGCGCCGCATCCGGCCACATCATCGGGGTGACTAGCAGGGTAGAAGTGCGAAGGGGGGGCGGATGACCGGGACTGCCGGAGGCTGGTTCGCGCCGATGCCGCCGTGGCCGGCCGGGGCCGCGTGGATCGGCGGGCAGTACTGCCCGATCGAGGACGCCAAGATCTCCGTGCTCGACCTCGGGGTCACCCGCTCGGATGCCGCCTACGACGTGGTGCACGTATGGCGGCGGCGCTTCTACCGGCTGGACGACCATCTCGACCGGTTCACGGCGAGCATGGCGCGGCTGCGGCTCGACCCCGGTTGCGGCCGGGCCGAGATCGAGGCGGCCCTGCACGGATGCGTCCGGCTGGCGGGCCTGCGCGAGGCCTACGTGTCGATGACCTGCACCCGCGGCCGGGTCGCCGCTGGCAGCCGGGACCTGCGCACCGCCCGGGCCACGTTCTACTGCTATGCCGTGCCGTTTGTGTGGATCTGTACGCCGCAGCAGCAGGCCGCGGGCGTGAGCATGCGGATCAGCGACATGACCCGGATCCCGCCGCAGAGCGTCGACCCGACCGTGAAGAACTACCACTGGCTCGACATGGACGTGGCCCAGCTCGAGGCGTACGACCACGATGCCCAACTCGTCGTGCTCCGCGACGCCTCGGGCGCGATCGCCGAGGGGCCGGGCTACAACGTGTTCGCGCGTGTGGACGGGCGGTGGCTGACCCCGGCAAGCGGCACGCTGCAGGGCATCACCCGGCGCTCGGTGATCGAGATCGCCGACGAGGCCGGCGAGCCGGTTGAGCAGGCCCGGTTGACCGCCGATGACCTGCGCCGGGCCACCGAGGTGCTGGTCACCTCCACCGCCGGGGGGATCATGCCGGTCACGAAGGTGGACGGCAAGCCGGTTGGCGACGGCCAGCCCGGCCCGCTGACCGCGAAACTGCAGGACCAGTACTGGCGCCGCCACGAGGATCCGCGGTTTTCCACCCCGGTCCGCTACGACGAGCACGAGTGAGCGCCACGGAGCCGAGCTACCCGGCCGACCCGCGGGTCGACGCCTACATCGACGCCCTGCCCGGCTGGCAGCAGCCCATCTGCCGCGAGGTCCGCGGCCTGGTGCACGCGGCCGACCCCGAGGTGGCCGAGACGATCAAGCGCACCAGGCAGCCTTACTTCGTGCTGGACGGCAACGTCTGCGCCCTGCTGGCGGCGAAGGACCACGTCAACGTGTTCCTCTACGACGGCGCGATGGTCCCGGACCCGGACGGCATCATCACCGGCGGGCACGGCAACAAGACCGCCCGCACCATGGCCGTCCGCGAGGGCGAGACCATCAACGCCGCCGCGCTCACCGCGATGTTCCGGCAGATCATCGCCAACAACCGGGCCGGCGGCTGGCGCGAGCTGAAGCGCGACGCGGAGTCAGGGACCGCCGGGTAGCGGTCAGCTCTTGGTGGCGTAGACCACGCAGCCTCGCATGGTCAGCGTCAGCGGCAGGCCGAGCGTGGCGGCGGCGCTGGCGGCCGCCTGCACGCTCATCCCGTGGCAGCGCATGAAGCTGGCCGCGTGGTCGGTGGTCGACAGCGTGGTCAGCGGCCCGTCCCACGGGGCGACGTCCAGCCGGTCCCCCGGCTCGCTGAACACCGAGCCGACGATGGCGGGGGCATCCTCGGCGTCAAACGTGGACCGGGCGCCCCAGGTGGCCAGCACGCCGGCCAGTTCCGGCGCGCTGTCGCGGGCCGGGGCGCAGGCAGCGAACAGGCCGCCGCGGCGCAGCACCCGCCGGGCCTCGCCGACCGGCCTTAACGGGTCGTCGTAGTGGTAGAGCGTGTACAGCGCGGCCACCGCGTCGACCCGCGCATCGGCAACGGGAAGCCTGGCACCGTCGGCCAGCACCGCCGGGCGCGGCGCAAGCGCGAGCATCGCCGGCGACAGGTCGACAAGCACGCAGCGGATCGACAGGGCGGGCAGCAGGCGGGCCAGGCTGCCGTTGCCGCCGCCGACGTCGAGCACCGTTCGCGCCCCAGCGGCGGCGAACCGGGCCGCCACGTACGGGTGCACGTCGTCGTGCGGCCACCCGGTACCGGACAGGAACCGCTCCGGGTCCGCGTCGTAGTCTCTCGGTACCGTCACCGTCGTGCCTCCAGCCTCGGCTGCCAGGCCGACGCCCACCGCCGAAGGCTATCCATCTAGCGATCGTGAGGACCACACAAATATGGACGCGACCGTACTGCTGGTGATGGACGTCCAGCGGGGCATCGTCGAGCGCTTTTCTGGCGACGGCGGTTACCTGCCGCGGCTGGCCGGCGCGATCGGCGCCGCCCGCGCCGCCGGGATCCCGGTGATCTACGTGGTCGTCGGATTCCGCCCTGGCTACCCCGAGGTCAGCGCCAGGAACAAGAGCTTTTCCACGGTCGCGTCGGCCGGCCGGTTCGCGGCCGGTGACCCGTCGGCCGAGATCCATCCCGCGGTCGCGCCCGGCGACGGGGACCTGATCGTCACCAAGCGCCGGGTATCCGCGTTCGCCGGCAGCGACCTGGACGTGCTGCTGCGCGGCCTCGGCGCCGGCACGCTGGTGCTGGCCGGCATCGCCACCAGCGGTGTGGTGCTTTCCACGCTGCGGCAGGCCGCCGACCTGGACTACCGGCTGGTCGTGCTCGCGGACGGCTGCCTGGACGCCGATCCCGAGGTGCACCAGGTGCTGACCGGGAAGGTGTTCCCGCGCCAGGCCGACGTGCTCACGGTGGCCGAGTGGACGGCTCAGCTGACGTCGGCGGGGACGGCGGGCTAGACCGGCGCGGGCCCGGCGGCCGGGACGTCGCGGCCCGCCGGACCAGCAGGACGGCCGCGGCGATGCCCGCCAGCGCAACGGTGGCTAGCCCGGAGGCGAGCAGCGTTGCCGAGGGGCCGATGGCGGCCACCAGCGGGCCGCCGAGCACGCCGGGGCCGGCGTGCAGCACCCGGGCCACGTAGACCGGCACCGCGACCTCGACCGGCCCGTACCGGCCGTAGAACACCGCGCACGTCACCGTGATCCCGAACACGGACGGCCGGCGGGCGAGATCACGCAGCGCCCGGTGCATGCCCTGCCCGGGCCCGGCCGGCGGCGGCGGTCGCCGGACCCTCCGGCTGATCAGTACCGCCACCACGAGCACCAGATAACTCAAGGCGTCCGCCCCGAACGCGACGCCAGCGCCTGCCGTGGCGATCGCCAGGCCGGCCAGGCCAGGTCCGATGATCGTGGCGGCGAAGCTGGTCAGCGTGATCAGCGAGTTGCCCGCCACCCGCTGGGCCTCCGGCAGCAACTCGGCGACCGAGGCGACGGCGCCGGTCACGCCGAGCAGGCCGAGCAGCGACGAGACGCCGAGCAGCGCTACGTACCAGGCCGGGGTGAGCAGCCCGGCGTCCCGCCCGCGGGACAGCTCGATGGCCAGCCAGGAGATCGCCACCGCGGCCATTCCGTCCCCGATCGCGGAGCATGCGTAGCCTGCCAGCAGGGTGGCGAACGACGGCGATCGCAACGCGGCCCGTACCCCGGTGCCGGGCCTGCGGCCAGGCGGCGGCATACGGCCGGACGGCGGCATACCGCCGGGCTGCGGATGCTCCATTCCCGGTACTGTCGTGCTTCGAGTCGACTCGAAGTCAAGCTCTTCTTCCGGACGGAGGCGGGCCGGTGCGCGCAACGGGTCGCATGCTGCCGATCGGTGCCGTCGCCGAGCGCTACGGCGGGCCGGCTACGACGCTGCGCTACTGGGAGCAGGCCGGCCTGCTGCCAGCCCAGGAGCGGGCGGGCGGCCAGCGCCGCTATGACCTGGACGCGACCCGGCGCATCAAGTTCATCCGGATGGCGTCCAGGGCCGGGCTGAGCCTGGCCGACATCAAGACCCTGCTGGCCGGGCACCTGGACCGAAGCCCGACGTTCACCGACTGGGCGGCGGCGGCCCGGGACCAGCTCGCCGCCATCGACCAGCGGATCGCCGACCTCGGCCGCCTCAGGGCCACGATCGAGGAATGCCTGGCCTGCGGATGCCAGCACACCAGGCGCTGCAAGCTGCTCAGCACGCCGCCGCGGCGGCCGCAGAGTCGGCCTCGGCGTCCGTGATCGCCGGCTGCGCTGCTGTTACCGTGAACGTAGCGGGAGGTGAGGATGACGGGCCGATGCAGCTGATTGTGATGTACGAGTCGCAGACCTGGCACGTCCGCCCGGAGCAGGAGCAGCCGTTCAGCTTCGGCCGGGCGCCGACGTGCACTGCTGTGCTCCCCGCGGATGACCGGGGGGTGTCCCGCAGCGCCGGGAGCCTGCGGTTCCACGACCGGTCCTGGTGGCTGCATAACGACAGCAGTTCCTCCGTGCTGAGCCTGCTAGGCGACCGCGGCTTCCGGGTCGACCTGCCGCCCGGCCTCGCGGTGCCGCTGCAGCAGTGGCACGCGAAGGTGACCGTGAACGGCGCGCTCGGCCGTTATACCCTCCGGCTGCGACTGCCCGATCTGGACGACGTGGCCGAACCCGACCGGAAGCCGGTGCCCCAGGAGCGCGCAGTGACGATCACCCGGTACCGGGTCACGCTGACCGATACTGACCGGATGGTCCTGGCGGCCCGGTTCGAGGAGTACCTGACCTGGCGGCACGCTGGCGATCCCGCGCCGCGCAGCGCCAGGGAAACGGCGGAGCGGATCGGCTGGGAGCCGCACACGGTCACCAAGCGGTGCGAGAACATCAGGGACCGGTACCTGAAGCTCGGCGCTCCCGGGCTGCGCGGGGCGCGCGCCCTGGAGGAGCTGGCGCTGCTGCTGATCTCGACCGGTGAGCTGACGGCGGCGGATCTGCGGCGCCTGCCGGCCGAGACGTCGCCAAGTGGGGCGCCGCCGGGAGTCCGGTAGCCTGCCTGGCGTGACAGGCAGCCCAACCGGTGCGGGCCGGGCGCGGTGACCAGGGCCGCGCCCCTGGACGGCCTCACCGTCCTGGAGATCTCCAGTTTCGTCGCCGCTCCGCTGGGCGGCATGACCCTGGCCCAGCTCGGCGCCGAGGTGATCAGGATCGACCCGATCGGCGGTGCGGCCGACCACACCAGGTGGCCGCTGGCCCCGTCGGGCACCAGCCTCTACTGGACCGGGCTGAACAAGGCGAAGAAGTCGGTCACGCTGAACTTCCGGGATCCCGAGGCGCAGCGCATCGTCGCCGACCTGGTCGCTGCGTCCGGGCCGGACGGCGGGATCGTGCTGACCAACGCCGTCGGCCGGCCCTGGCTGGGCTACGACCGGCTGTCCAGCGTCCGGCCGGACGTGATCCACCTGCACATACAGGGCGGCCACGACGGGCGCGCCGCGGTCGACTACACCGTCAACGCCGGCATTGGGTTCCCGCTGATCACCGGGCCGGAGGAGCTCCAGGGGCCGGTGAACCACGTGCTGCCGGCCTGGGACATCGCGTGCGGGCTCTACGCCGCAGTCGGGCTGCTGTCCGCCGAGCGGCACCGGCGGCGCACCGGAGAGGGCAGCCAGATCACGCTGGCGCTGGAAGACGTCGCGCTGGCGCTGGCCGGGCACCTGGGTTTCCTCGCTGAGGCGCAGCTCGGCGTGGACCGGCCGCGCATCGGCAACCACCTGTTCGGCGGCTTCGCCCGCGACTTCGCCACGGGCGATGGCGAACGGGTGATGGTGGCAACGGTCAGCGGCAGGCACTTCGCCGATCTTGCCGCGGCCACCGGGCTGACCGGTCCGCTCACCGAGCTGGAGCGGCTGCTCGGCGCCGACTTTGCCGCCGACGGCGACCGGTACGCACACCGCGAGGTCATCGCCGCGCTGCTGGCCCCGTGGTTCGCCGGCCGGACCGTGGCCGAGATCGGGCAGGCGCTCGATGGCACCTCGGTGCTCTGGTCGCGCTACCGCCGGTTCACCGACCTGGCCGCCGACGGCGTGCTGGCCGGCAATCCGCTGTTCGGCGAGATCGACCAGCCCGGAGTCGGCGCGCTGTTCGCGCCGGCCTCGCCGCTCGCCCAGGAAGGCCGCGCTGGCCCGGCGCCGGCGCCGCCTCTGGGTGCCGACACCGCTGGCGTGCTGACCGGCCTGCTGGGGCTGTCGGCGCAGGAGGCAGCCGCGCTCGCCGACCGGGGCGTGGCGGGTGGGGCCGAGAAGGCGGGTGGGGCCGAGGAGGCGGATGGGGCCGAGAAGGCCGGAGGGGCCGGGAAGGCCGGAGGTGGCCAGCGGTGACGGGGATGTCCGAAATCATCGCCGGCTGGGCTCCCGGGCCGACCGAGACGACCGAGACGATCGCCGCAGGGCCTGCCGTCGCGCTGTCCGGGCTGCTCGACCGCGAGCCAGCGGTCACCGCCCCGGGCGACCCGATCCCGCCGCTGTGGCACTGGCTCTACTTCCTCGACCGCCCGGCCACCAGCGAGCTGGGGCCCGACGGCCATCCGGCGGCCGGTCACTTCATGCCGCCGATACCGCAGCGGCGCCGGATGTACGCGGGCGGCCGGGCCAGCTATACCGGCGCGTTCCGCTGCGGCGACCAGATCACCCGGCGCAGCGAGCTGGCGGACGCGACGGTCAAGCAGGGGCGCACCGGCGAGCTGCTGTTCGTGACCGTCCGGTCGGTGTTCACCAGGGCGGGCGCGGTGATCGCGACCGAGGAGCAGGACGTGGTCTACCGGAGCGGCCCGCCCGCGGCGGGCGGTTCCGCCGGCCCGCGCGGGCCCAGCGAGGCGGCGGGTCCCGCACCCTGGCAAATTCAGATCGTCCCCGACCCGGTCCTGCTGTTCCGGTTCAGCGCGCTGACCTACAACGCGCACCGGATCCACTACGACGCGGACTACGCAACCGGGGTCGAGGGCCACCCCGGCTTGGTCGTGCACGGCCCGCTACTGGCCCTGCTCTGCTTCGAGCTGCCGCGGCGCCAGGCGCCGCGGCAGCGGGTCACCCAACTTTCGTTCCGGGCCCGGTCCCCGGTGTACGTGGGTCAGCTGTGCACGGTGACCGGCGGCCCCCGCGACGACGGGTGCGCGATGCAGGTCGCCGGGCCGGATGGAGCCGTCGCGCTCACGGCCGAGGGGCGCCTGTCCGGATGAGCCGAAGGAGGCAGCAGTGGCCCGGCTTACCGAGACCGACGGCCTGACCGACGTCCAGCGGGACATCATCGGCGCGGTGCACGAGTTCGTCGACACCGAGATCCTGCCCGTCGCGACCGAACTCGACCACGCCGACGAGTACCCGGACCAGATCGTCGCCGGGCTGAAGCGGCTCGGCGTCTTCGGGCTCTGCATAGCCGAGGAGTACGGCGGGCTCGGCGAGTCCCTGCTCACCTACGCGCTGGTCGCGGAAGAGATCGCCCGGGGCTGGATGAGCATCTCCGGCATCATCAACACCCACTTCATCGTCGCCTACCTGATCGCCCGGCACGGCACCGGCGAGCAGAAGGCCTATTTCCTGCCCAGCATGGCGGCCGGCGAGACCAGGGCGGCGCTGTCCATGTCGGAGCCGGGGCTCGGTTCCGACGTGGCCGCGATCCGCACCGCGGCACGCCGGGACGGCGACGACTACGTACTGAGCGGCCAGAAGATGTGGCTGACCAACGGCGCGTCGGCCAACCTCGTGGCGCTGCTCGCCCGCACCGACGAGGGCGCCGCCAGGCCGCACCGCAACCTGACCGCGTTCCTCATCGAGAAGGACGCCGGGTACGGCGAGACCCGGCCCGGGCTCACCGTGCCCGGGAAGATCGACAAGATGGGCTACAAGGGCGTGGACACGACCGAGCTCATCCTGGACGGCTGCCGGGTCCCGGCGGCGCGCGTGCTCGGCGAACTCCCCGGCCGGGGGTTCTACCAGATGATGGACGGGATCGAGGTGGGCCGGGTCAACGTGGCCGCGCGCGGCTGCGGTGTGGCACAGCGCGCGTTCGAGCTGGCGATTAGCTACGCCCAGCAGCGGCACACCTTCGGCAAGCCGATCGCGCAGCACCAGGCGATCCTGTTCAAGCTCGCCGAGATGGGAACCAAGACCGCCGCGGCGCACCAGATGATGGTGCTGGCCGCGCGGCACAAGGACGCGGGACGGCAGAGCGACCTCGAGGCCGGCATGGCCAAGTACCTCGCCAGCGAGTCCTGCAAGGAGGTCGTCGAGGACGCGCTGCGGATCCACGGCGGCTTCGGATACTCCAAGGACGCGGAGATCGAGCGGCTCTACCGCGACGCGCCGATGCTGCTGATCGGCGAGGGCACCGCCGAGATCCAGAAGATGATCATCGGCAACCGGCTGCTCGAGCAGTACCGCATCGAGTAAGGAAGTCAGCTAGAAAACCAGATCTCTAGAATCAGTGGTTATGGAGATCCACCAGCTTCAGTACTTCGTGGCCGTGGCCGAGGAGGCCAGCTTCACCCGGGCGGCCGCGCGGGTGCACGTCGCCCAGCCCGGCGTGAGCGCGCAGGTCCGCCGGCTGGAGGCGGAGCTCGGCCAGCAGTTGCTCGACCGTTCCGGCCGGTCGGTCACGCTAACCGAGGTCGGCGCAGCCGTGCTCCCGTTCGCCCGGGCCGCGCTCGACGCGCTGGACGGCGCCCGCCTGGCCGTGGACCAGCTGGCCGGCCTGGTGCGCGGTCAGGTCGCCGTCGGAATGGTGAGCGGGTGCGCGCTGCCGTCCCTGGCCGAGCTGCTCGCGGACTTCCACCGCCGCTATCCCGGCGTGACCATCGCGCTGGCCGAGGACGGCTCCGACCGTCTCCTGGAGCTGCTCCGCGACGGCACACTCGACCTCGCGCTGATCGGGGCGGCCGGCCCGGCCACCGAGGGAGTGCAGACCGCGGTCGTCGTCGATGACGGGCTGGTCGCGGCCGTGAGCCCGGAGGACCCGCTGGCGGTGCAGCGGTCCGTCACCATCGCGGACTTGCGCGACCAGCCGCTGGTCAGCCTGCCCCGGGGCACCGGGGTGCGCACCGCTCTGGACACTGCCTGCGCCGACGCGGGCTTCACCCCGCGGATCGTCCTCGAGGCCAGCGCGCTGCCGATGGTGGCGCAGCTGGCCGAGCGGGGCCTCGGCGTCGCCATCCTGCCCGCCTCGGCTGCGCCGGATGGAGCACTGCGCGCGCTGCCCATTGGCGAGCCGCAGCTGCGCTCCCGCCTCGAGCTCGCCTGGAATCCTGCGGCGGCGCACAGCCCGGCGGCCAGGGCGCTGATCGAGCACACCCGCGCCTCCGCGCCCGGGCCGGTGGTCAGCGGCGGACCGCGCCGGTGACCAGCCAGCGGCTGGTGTGGGCGCGCAGCACGAGTGTCACGAACCTGGCGAGCAGCCAGAGGCTGTACGCGAGCCAGAGCGCCACCAGGCCGCGGTGCTCGGCGTGCACCAGCCACGCGGCAGGAAGGAACACCGCGAGGGCCAGCACGCCGGCGAGCGCCAGGTACCGCTGATCCCCGGCGCCGATGAGCACGCCGTCGAGCACGAACACCACCCCGGCCACCGGCTGCTGCGCGGCGACGATCAGCAGCACGGCGAGCAGCAGCGCCCGGACCGGCGGTGCCGCCGCGAACAGCCCCGGCAGCAGCGGCCTGGCCAGCAGCAGCGCCAGGCCGAAGGCGACCCCGTATACCGCGCCCCACCAGATCATGCGCGTGGTCGCCGCCCTTGCCCCGGCGGCGTCGCCCGCACCCAGGTAGCGCCCGGTGATCGCCTGGGCGGCGATCGCGATCGCGTCGAGCGCCAGCGCCAGCAGGTTCCACAGGCGGAACGCGACCTGGTGCGCGGCGATGGCGGCGTCGCCCTGGCGCGCCGCAACCGCGGTGGTCACCACCAGCACCGCCTGCAGCGCGAGCGTGCGGAGGATCAGCCCGGCCGCGGCCGTCGCGGCAGAGCGCAGCCCGGCCAGGTCCATGCCGAGCCCGACTCCGGCCCGGCGGGCGCCGCGCGCGACCACGACGAAGTATGCGGCCGCCGCGGCGGTCTGCGCGATGACCGTGCCCCACGCGGACCCGGCCAGCCCTAGGCGCAGACCGAGCACGAACGTCGCGTTCAAGGCAATGTTGACCGCGTTGGCCGCGACCGCGACCAGCAGCGTGGTCCGCGTGTCCTGGAGCCCCCGCAGCACCCCGGTGCCGGCCAGCACCAGCAGCATGGACGGCGCGCCGAGCACGCTGATCCGCAGGTACGTCATCGCGCCCTGGCTCACCGCCGGCGAGGCGCCGAACACCCGGACTATCTCCGGGGCCAGCGGCCAGGCCAGGACTATCACGGCAAGGCCGATCCCGGTGGCCATCCAGAGGCCGTCGATGCCCTGCCTGATCGCTTCCTGGCGCCGCCCGGCGCCGAGCTGGCGGGCCACCGCGGCCGTGGTGCCGTACGCCAGGAAGATCGAGATATTGACGAGCGTGGTGAGCGCCTGGCTGGCGACGCCGAGGCCGCCGAGCGGCACGGTGCCGATCCTGCCGACGATCGCCGAGTCCGCGAGCAGGAACAGCGGCTCAGCGACCAGCGCCCCGAACGCGGGCACCGCGAGCCGCAGGATCTCCCGGTCCTGGCCGTGCAGGCGCGGCAGCCTGCCGGAGGGACCCAGCAGGCGTCCCCAGCGGCCCCGTTCGCGGACTGATGCGAGCTGCATGCCCGGTCGCCCCTTGGCCGGCGGCTAGCCGGCCGACCCACCGGCGGCGTTGCCGAGCACCCCGCACAGCAGCCGGTTGTCGCCGAGCTGCCACAGCGTCCCGACCTCGGTGAAGCCCGCCCTGAGCAGCGCGTCCACGTGCGTCGCCAGCAGCCCCGCTGGCGAGCCGTGGTGCTCGGCCTCGATCCCCCGCCGATCGCGGCTCGCGATGAGCCCGGCCAGCGCCGGTTCCGCCCGAACCGCGGCCCACCAGCCCGACCAGGTTGCACCGGAGTCCGGATGCCGCCGCACCTCGCGCTCGACCAGCGCCCGGCCCAGCCGCACCAGCGTCGGCGCCTCGGTCTCATCCTCGCGCAGGTGATCTCCATCGAGCAGCAGCCCGCCCGGCCGCAGCACGGCGGCGACCTCGGCGTACAGCGCGGCGAGCGCCGTCTTTGGCAGCCAGTGCAGAGCGGTCGTGCTGACCACGGCGTCCACCGGGCGGTCCAGGCCGAGGCTGGCAGCCCAGCCAGGGTCGCGCAGGTCCAGGTCGGCAAACCGAAGCCCAGGCCGGTCTGCCCACGCGGCGCGGCCGAGCGCGAGCAGCAGCGGGTCGGCGTCCAAGGCGATCACCGTGGCGCCAGGGAGCCGGTCGAGCAGCCGCACCGAGAGCGAGCCGGGGCCGCAGCCGAGGTCGAGGACCAGCGGCTCGGCGTGCCCGGTCCCCTCGGCAACCGCATCGATGAGGGCGGTAAATCGCTCCTCGCGCTCGGGCATGAACTCCTGCTGCTGCGCGTCCCAGCTGCTGATCCAGGCCATGGCCTCGGCCCGGCCGACCGGCGTCTCCACCGGCCCGCGCGGCGACGGTGCTTCGGGCTGCGTCACTGGTACCTCCCGGCAGGCCTGCTGGCGTTCCGCAACACTCCGCCGCGGCACCGACACTCCGCCCGCATAACTGGCTAAACTAACTTTGACAGTAACGAAGCTAAGCAGCAAAGGACGTAACTGGTCAAGTGAATTTCACCAGTCACGCAGACGCGGTGGTTGCCGTGGCGGTCGAGCTCGTCAACGCGCTCACGCCGGATGAGGCCTATGGCCGGCCCTACCAGCCACCCGACGACCGCGCGCTGCCCGCTGCGGTGACCGCGGCGCTCCGCGCCGGGCGCGGCGAGGTCGGGCCGGTATCACCGGACGAGGCCGCCGCGTTCCGGCCGGTGGCCGCGGCCATCCGCTCGGTGTTCGACGCGGTGGCGGCGGAGCAGACCGACGCGGCGGTCCGTCTCGTCAACGACATGCTGGCCACAACGGGCGCCCGGCCGCGGCTCGACAGGCACGACGGCGAGCCCTGGCACCTGCACTTCCACGGCGCCGAGGATTCGCTGGTCACGGGCTGGGCGGCGGGTTGCGCCACCGGCCTCGCCGTAGTGCTCGGCGGCGAGTCGCGCGGGCGGCTGGGCGTGTGCAGCGCCCCCAGCTGCGACCGCGTGTTCGTCGATACCTCACGAAACGCGACCCGCCGGTTCTGCTCGACGGCGTGCCAGAACCGGGTCAAGGCCGCGTCGTTCCGGGCAGCCCATCGAGCCGTCTGAACCTCCTCATCGACCCGTCTGCGGCGGGTCAGCCGAAGAACAGCTCGGCCTCTGCGTAACGCTCCGGCGGCACCAGCTTGAGCTCGCTGGTCGCGGCCGCGATCGGGACGCGCACGATGTCCGTGCCGCGCAGCGCGACCATCTGGCCAAACGCGCCGTCCGCCACCGCGCGGATCGCGTGCGCGCCGAAGCGCGTCGCCAGCACCCGGTCGAACGCGGTGGGGGTGCCGCCGCGCTGAACGTGACCGAGCACGGTGGCGCGGGCCTCCTTGCCGGTTCGACTCTCGATCTCGGACGCCAGCATCTGCCCCACCCCGCCGTAGCGGACATGGCCGAACGCGTCCCGCTCCTGCGCGACCAGCGTGTCGGTCCCGTCCTTGGGGTGTGCGCCCTCGGCGACCACCACGATCGGCGCGTACTGGGTCTGGAACCGGTGCTGCACCCACGCGCAGACCTGCTCGATGTCGAACGGCTGCTCCGGGATCAGGATCACGTTCGCGCCGCCGGCCATGCCGGCGTGCAGCGCGATCCAGCCAGCGCTGCGCCCCATCACCTCTACGATCAGCGCCCGGTGGTGGCTCTCCGCGGTGGTATGCAGCCGGTCGATGGCCTCCATCGCGATGTTCACGGCGGTGTCGAAGCCGAACGTGTAGTCGGTCGCGGAAAGGTCGTTGTCGATCGTCTTCGGCACGCCGACGACGTTCACGCCCTGCTCGCACAGGCCGGCGACGCCGAGGGTGTCCTCGCCGCCGATCGCGACCAGCGCGTCGACGCCGAGGGTGGCGAGGTTGCCCTTGACCCGGTCCAGCCCGGAACGCCCCCCGGCCGCCGCGCTCTCCCCCAGCGGATTGGTGCGGGACGAGCCGAGGATCGTGCCGCCGCGCGGCAGGATGCCGCGAACCGCCTGCACGTCCAGGGGCATCGTGTCGCCTTCGAGCGGGCCGCGCCAGCCGTCGCGGAATCCGGTGAACTCATACCCGTACTCCGCGGCGCCGGTGCGCACGATCGCCCGGATGACCGCGTTCAGCCCCGGGCAGTCACCGCCACCGGTCAGGACTCCGACTCGCATGGATCTTCCTCTCAGGTGAGGTCCTCAACTCGATGTGTCGCCCGCCACACTAGTGCCCATGAGCGTGCTCGCGATCGACGCTGGGACGACGGGCGTTACCGCCCTCATCATTTCGGCTGACGGCACCGTGGTGGGCCGTGGTTACGAAGAGTTCCGCCAGTATTACCCCGAGCCCGGCTGGGTGGAACACCTGCCGGAAGGCATCTGGCAAGCGACGCTCGCGGCCTGCGGGCAGGCGCTGGACGGGGCCGACCCGCCCAGCTGCATCGGGATCACGAACCAGCGGGAGACCGCCGTGATCTGGGACCGGGCCACGCTGGTGGCGCCGCGGCGGGCGATCGTCTGGCAGGACCGGCGGACGGCGGCCATCTGCACCCGGATGCGGGAGCAGGGCGACGAAGAGCGGGTGACCGAGCTCACCGGGCTGAGGCTGGACCCGTACTTTACCGGCACGAAGCTGACCTGGCTGGCCGAGAACGAACCGGACGTATGGTCCGGCGTCACCGACGGTTCGCTCGCCATCGGCACCGTGGACTCGTACCTGATCGCCCGGCTGACCGGCGGCCGGTACCACGTCACGGATGCGTCCAATGCGTCCCGCACGCTGCTGTTCGACATCGAGGCGGGGCAGTGGTCGGCCGAGCTGTGCCAGCTTTTCGGCGTGCCGCCGCACGCGCTGCCCGAGGTGGTGCCATCGTACGGCGTGGTGGGGCACTGCGACCCGGCCGGGTTCCTCGGCCTGTCGCTGCCGATCGCGGGCATCGCCGGTGACCAGCAGGCGGCCATGTTCGGCCAGGCGTGCTTCTCCCCCGGCTCGACGAAGTGCACGTACGGGACCGGGTCGTTCGTGCTGTGCAACACCGGCAGCTCGATCGTCCGCTCGCAGGCCGGGCTGCTGCCCACGGTGGCGTGGATGGATCCGGCCGGCGTGCTGACCTATGCGCTGGAGGGATCCGTGTTCGTGACCGGCGCCGCCGTGCAGTGGCTGCGCGACGGGCTCGGCCTGCTCGACAACGCCGCGCAGAGCGAGGCGCTGGCACGCTCGGTTCCTGACACCGGCGGTGTGGTGTTCGTCCCGGCGCTGACCGGGCTCGGTGCGCCGTACTGGGATCCGGACGCGCGCGGCGCGATGTTCGGCCTCACCAGGGGGACGACCCGGGCGCACCTGGTCCGTGCCGCGCTCGAGGCGATCACGTTCGAGGTGCGGGACGTCGCCGACCTCATGGCAGCCGAGGCGCCCGGCCAGCCTGGCGGTGGCGCAACGCTGCGTGTGGACGGCGGCGCCAGCACCAACGACCTGCTGATGCAGCTTCAGGCGGATCAGCTCCAGGTGCCGGTCGAGCGGCCCGTGGTGGCCGAGACCACGGCGCTCGGCGCCGCGTTCCTCGCCGGGCTCGCCACCGACGTGTGGTCGTCGCAAGCCGAACTCGCCGCCACCTGGCGGCTCGACCGCCGGTTCCGGCCGGAGGCCAGGGACGAGCGCGGCTACGCGCGCTGGCGTGCCGCCGTGCAGCGTACACAGGGCTGGGCCAGCCAGGACCGAGGCAGCCAGGACTGAACTCAGCCGAGCACGGTCCACCGAAGCTTGGCCGACCCGGTCATCCCCCTGGCGTCAGTTGCGTAGACCTTGACCCGGTAGGACCCGGTGGCCTTCGGCTTTCCGTAGATCACGCCGCCCTTGCTGATCTTCAGCCCGGAGGGCAGCCCGGTCGCCTTGAACGTCAGCTTCTTGGTGTGAGCGGAATCGTGCGCCTTGATCCGCACCGGGGTGATCCGCACGCCCTTCCGGCTGTGCTTGCTGGCCGGCCTGGCCACCACGACCGTGTGGTCGACGGCCTGGAACGCGCCCGTGCCGTCGGGGGTGCCGAGCCCGGTCGGGCCGTCGTATCCCACCCTGGCCGTGCACAGATAGGCGACATTGCAGGTGCCGTCGCTGCCCGACGTGATGTCGTACAGATCGCTGGCGTGCTGGTACAGGAACTCGGCCGGGTACGTGCCGGAGGCCGCCGGGCCGGCCAGCGCGTACGTCGCCGCGATGATCGCAGCGGCCTCCGACGTGCCGCCGACCTCGATCCAGCCGCCCTGGTCGTAGCTGTCGTAGACCGCGGCGCCCGTGCCCGGGTTCGCGTCCGCTGCAACGTCGTTGTCGGTGCGGTGGCTGCAGCCGCTGTCCGTCTGCCAGGACTGCTTGGACTCGAAGCGCGAGCAGCCGGAGCCGGTGGCGCCGTACCCGTTGTCCCAGACGGTCTCCTTCCAGCCGCGCGCGGTGCCTTTCGCGACGGACAGCGAGGTGCCGCCGACCGAGGTCACGTACTGGGACGCGGCCGGGTAGCCGACGCCGTATCCGGAGTCGCCGCCCGCCGCGGTCACCGCCACGCCCGGGTGGTCGAAGTAGACGTCGTCAGCGGTCTCGCCGGCGGTCTCCGGCGAGCTGTAGCTGTTGGACACGAATTTGGCGCCGAGCGCGACCGCGGCGTCCACGGACTTGCCGAGGTTGGCCATGGAGCCGTTCTTCGCCTCCACCAGCAGGATGTGGCAGTTCGGGCAGATCGCCGACACCATGTCGAGGTCCAGCGACTCCTCGGTCGCCCAGCCGGTCTTGCCGGCCGACTTGGGCAGGGGGCTTGTCTGGCCCTCCTCGTTCACCTTGCGGAAACAGCCGCTGCCGCACGCCGGAAGGCCGTAGTGGGCGCGATAGGTCTTCAGGTTCGCGGCCGCGTCGGGGTCGTTGTAGGCGTCCACCACCGCGACCGTCTCTCCGGCGCCCGCGGCGCCCGCGGCCAGCGTCAGGTTGTAGGCGCTCTGCAGCTGCGCGGGGCTGTAGCCGGCCACGCTCGCGTCTGTCGCCATGCCCTGGAAGGCCACCACGTTCGTTTCCACCATGGCCCCGCACTCCCCCCAGCCGGGCGTCGCCGCCGAGCAGGCGTGGCGGAAGTCCTGCCCCGGCGCGCCGGCCGTCTGCGCGGCGGCCCCGGCTGCCGGAAGCGCCACCGTGACCGCCGCTAACCCGAACGCGGACAACGCGGCAACGGCAAGTTTGCTGATCTTCACTGGCGGACCCCCCGCGGCTCGTCTAGTGATCCAGGTAGCCATTAGGACGGCCAACTAGCCCAGGAGGTTGACTCGCAGTGACGCTCTGATACTGAGCGTCACCGATGTCCGTGCTGAGCTCAGTCGTCGGCGGTCGGTACGGGCACCTTCGCGCTCTTCGCGTACCGGTCGACGTATTCCTGGCCGGACAGCTTCATGATCTCGTACATGATCTCGTCGGTCATGGCGCGGAGCACGACCCGGTCCTTCTCCAGCCCGTAGTAGCGGGAGAAGTCCAGCGGCTTGCCGAACCTGACACCCGGCCGGATTCGCAGTCGCGGCGTGATCTTGCCCGGCGGCTGGAACTCGAAGCCCCCGATCATGGCGCACGGGATCACCGGGACCCTCGCCTCGAGGGCCAGCCTCGCGACGCCGGTCTTGCCGCGGTACAGCCGCCCGTCCGGGGTCCTCGTGCCCTCCGGGTAGATGCCGAGCAGGTTGCCCTGAGCCAGCACCCGCAGCCCGGTGTTCAGCGCGCGCTCGCCCGCGGCGCCGCCGGACCTGTCCACCGGAATCTGGCCCACGCCGCTGAAGAAGGCCTTGCTCACCAGGCCCTTCAGCCCGCGCCCGGTGAAGTACTCCGACTTGGCGAGGAAGACCACCTTGCGCGGCAGCGGCAGCGGGGCGAAGAAGTGATCAGAGAACGACAGGTGGTTGCTTGCGATGATCGCCGGTCCCTCTCTGGGGACATTGTCGGCACCGTCCGCCCACGGCCGGAACACGATCCGCAGGAACGGCCCGAGTATTGCCTTGACCACCCAGTAGAACACGCACATATGTTCCCACGGGATCGCGGTCCGCCAACATATGCGCCGTGAGGGTGTCTGCGTGCGACGATGCGTTGGAGCAGAAAGCGAGGGACGCCAGACGGCGGCCCGCGGAGAGGACTCGGCCCATGCCAGTCATGCCAGGCGCAGAACCCTTCACTCATATGGGCGGCACGACCGGCGCCCTGCTGTGCCACGGATTCACCGGCAGCCCGCAGTCACTGCGGCCCTGGGCCGAGTACCTGGCCGAGGCCGGCCTGTCCGTCTCGCTGCCCAGGCTGCCCGGCCACGGCACGACCTGGCAGGACATGGCGCGCACCCGGTGGGAAGACTGGTATGCCGAGGTCGACCGGGCATTCGACGGGCTCCGCGCGCAGGTTGACGAGATCTTTGTGATGGGCCTCTCGATGGGAGGCTGCCTCGCGCTGCGCCTCGCCGAGCTGCGTGGCAACGCGGTCAGCGGGCTGGTGCTCGTCAACCCCTCGCTCACCGGTGACACCCGGCTGCTCATGCTGGCCCCGGTGCTGAAGTTCGTGCTGCCCTCGCTGAAGGGGATCGGCAGCGACATCAAGAAGGAACATGTCACCGAGCTCGGCTACGACCGCACGCCGGTCAAGGCCGTGGACAGCATGCGCGGTTTGTGGCGGGTCACCCAGGCCCAGCTCGGCGACGTGACCCAGCCGGTGCTGGCGTACCACAGCACCGCCGACCACGTGGTCGGCCCGGCCAGCCTCGCCCTGCTGCGCAGCGCGCTGCCGGAGAAGCAACTGGAAGTCAGGGAATGCCCCGACAGCTATCACGTTGCAACTCTCGACAACGACGCGCCTGCCATCTTCGCCGGGAGCCTGGAGTTCGTCAGGGCCCACAGCCGCGCCGAGGCGGGGTAGCGGCCACGCCGGGGGGCAGCGCGAGGATGATGATGTACGAGGGTTATGACGTGGCGAGGGTTATGACGTGAGTGGTGAGGACGTCAGCGGCGGGGGCGCGAGCGGCGGCGCGACCGGTGACGAGGCTGCCTGGCAGGAGCTGGTCGCTCGCTTTGACATGCCGACCGACTGGGATTCCGCCGCCGCGCCGTGGCCGGACCGGGAGGACCTGACCGCGCCCAGCACGCCGCCCAGCCAGGCCACGCCGCCCAGCCAGGAGGGGCCGCCCAGCCAGGCCACGCCGCCCGGCCCCGGCCAGGCGACGCCGCCCAGCCAGGAGGGGCCGCCCAGCCGCGCGAACGGAACCAGCGCCGACCGGACCCGCGTGGTCAGGCCTGCCACCCCGCCCGCCCTGCGGGGTCCCCCGTGGGCGCCGGCCGACCCGCCCGCCGGTCCGCCCGCGGACACCGACGAGGCCGACGACACCGACGAGCACTACGTTCCCCCGCCCCCGCCGCCGCTGCCGCACCTCGATCCGATGGCCAAGGGCGCCTGGACAGCACTGTTCGGCGGTCCCGCCTACCTGCTGATAGCCACGCTCGTCGGCTGGACCGTGGCCGGCTGGACGGCGCTCCTGGCGATCGCGGCGTTCGTCGGGGGATTCGTGGTGCTGGTACTGCGCCTCGGCGATGGGCCGTCGCGCGGCTCGGGACCCGACAACGGCGCTGTGCTCTAGGCTCTAACCTGTCCGGGGTTGCTGGTCAGGGAGCGGCGCGCCAGGTCGGCCGCGCCGATCACGCCGGCGTCCGGACCGAGCTGCGCCAGCCGGATCTCGGCGTGCGGACGGTAGGAGCCGCCGGTCAGCGCGTCCGCGAACGCGGCCCGTGCCGGGCGGATCAGCAGATCACCAGCTTCCGACACTCCACCGCCGATCACGAAACAGCCCGGGTCGAGGATGGCAGCCAGCGCGGCGAGGCCCTGGCCGAGCCAGCTTCCGACGATCTCGAAACAGCGCAGGGCCGCTGCGTCTCCCTCGCTGGCGGCCTGGGTGACCTCGCGCCCGTTGATTCCGTCGGCGTTTCCGCCGCCGAGCTGCAGCAGCCGGACCGCCCCGCCCGGCGAGCGCCTGGCGAACTCGCGCGCCTCGGCGACCAGGGCGCTGCCGCTCGCGTACTGCTCCCAGCAGCCGCGATTACCGCACCCGCACAGCCGCCCTTCGGGTACGACCCGGTAATGCCCTGGCTCGCCGGCGATCCCCCACCGGCCCCGGTACAGCTGCCCGTTGATCACGATCCCGGCGCCGATTCCGGTGCCGATAGCGACGAGCATGACGTGCTCGTGGCCGCGCGCGGCGCCGAGCATGGTCTCCGCCCAGGCGGCGGCGTTCGCGTCGTTCTCCACCACCACGGGCAGGCCTGCGTAGTCCTCGACCCGCTGCCGCAGCGGCTCGTTGCGCCAGGCGAGGTTGGGCGCGAATAGCACGCCGGACCCGGCTACGTCGATGAACCCGGCGGCGCCGATGCCGACGGAATCGACCTTGTGCAGGCCGGCCAGCTCGGTGACGGTCTCCCCGATCACCTTGGCCGTCAGTTCCGGGCTGCCCGACGGCGTGGCCCGCTTTAGCTTCTCGACGATGCTGCCGTGCTGATCGACCACGCCGGCCGCGACTTTGGTGCCTCCGACGTCAATCCCGATTGTCAGGCTCATGGTCCGCCCCTTCGCCAGGCGCGCCCGCGACCGGGAACCGGTCGGTGGGGAACCGGTCGGCGGGGTAGGCGTCGGCAGGGAATCCCGGCGCACGATCGCCGCGCTGTCCCATCGACATGGCGGCCTCGAACGCGCGCATGGCCTCCTGCACGGCCGCGGCGACCACGTCGCTCGCGCCGGCCAGCTGCCCGCCCACGCTGGGTGCGGATTCGCGGATCCTGCGGGCGGCGCGGCACACCGGGCACCAGGCACACTCGGGCGCCTCGCCCGACGGATCGTGCGGCGGCTCGGTGGTGGCCACCTCCCAGACGTTTTCCCGTTCCGCCCGGCCCAGCGTCCTGCGGAATTGCCCGGTCAGCTCCTGGCGCGCGTTGCGGGCGCTGGACCGGATCAGCCAGCGCTGGAATTCGGCGGTCAGGTCGCGGCCCGCGTCACGACCGCGACCCGCGTCACGACCGCGACCCGCGTCACGACCGCGACCCGCGTCACGACCGGACGCACGGCCCGAATCGCGACCCGACTCACGGGCCGAATCACGGCCCGACTCACGGGCCGAATCACGGCCCGACTCGCGGGCCGAATCACGGCTCGAGTCACGGCCGGACTCATGGCCGCGGCCGACGCTGCGACCGTCGGGTCCGGTGCCGTTGCCGGAGTCGGCATTCTCTGGCTGCGTGCTCATTCAGCTCTCCCGATGGTCTCGGCTCGAGACTTGAGCCCCTTCAGCGCGGTGTCGACGATCGTCTTCTCCGCGCGGCGTTTGAGTATCCCCGGCATCGGCACCCTGATGCTCACGGCGAGCTCGTAGGTCACCTCGGTGCCGTCGCCACGGTCCGCCAGCTCGTAGCCCCCGGACATCTCGGAGATAACCGACCCGGGCTCGGCCAGATTCCAGTGAACCCGCGCGTCCCCGTCCCAGTCGTAGCCGAGCACGTAGCTGTCCTTGATCACTCCGGCATCCAGCGTGAACCGGACCGTCGCGGCCCGCCCGTCCGCTGAGGACAGGACCTCGGCGCCGCGCACGCCGGTCGCCCACTCCGGGTACGCGGCGAAGTCGGCGATCACCGCCATGATGTCTTTCCGCGGCATCCCGATGACGATGCTCGACGTGGTCCTGTCTGCCATGCACGGAGCGTACCTCGCCCTGGCGGGCTACCACTCCAGCGCGTAGGGCGTCCCGGTGGCGCGAAAGTGCCCGACGTTGACGCACTCGGTGCGGCCGATCTGGATCCGGCTGGCCAGCGGCTGATGCACGTGCCCGAAGAGGGCGTACCGCGGCTGGGTGGTCCGCACGGCGTCGAGCAGGGCCTGGCTGCCACGCTCCATCCGGCGGGCCACGGTGTCGAACAGCAGGTCCGGCACGTCCGGCGGGATGTGCGCGCAGAGCACGTCCACCTGGCCGACTGCCGCCACCTTGGCGGCGAAGTCCTCGTCGGCGATCTCGTTCGGCGTCCGGTAGACCGTGCGCAGGCCGCCGCCGACGAAGCCGAAAGACCAGCCGCCGATCTCCACCCGCTCTCCGTCGAGCACCTGATGCCCGGAACGCAGGTGCGGGGCCCACATCCGCGGAATGTCGACGTTGCCGTAGGTGAGGTAGGCAGGCGCTGGCAGCGCGGCGAACAGCTCCGCGTACTGCCGCGACGCCGCGGCCTCCACGTGGGTGCGCGGGTCGCCGTCAAGGCCGGCCCACAGCTGCGCCGACATCTTTCTGGCCTCGTCGAACCGCTGCGCCGTGCGCAGCGCGATGAACTCCTTGGCTGCTTGGGCACCGAACAGATCGGGAAAGATCCCCTTCGCGTGGTCCGCGTAGTCAACGAACAGCAGCAGGTCACCCAGGCAGATCAGTGCGTCAGCGCCGTCCCCGGCGGCGGCAAGCGCATCGGTCCGGCCATGCACATCGCTGACCACGTGCACTCTCATGCACACACCCTAGGCAAATCCTGTCAGGTGCAGTAATAGAGCCGGCCGCCACGGCGGTATAGGTTCATGAAGATCAGGTCAGACAGGAGACATCGTGCGCGAGTACAGCATCCCCGCCCTGGTCGACGTCCCCGCGACGGCCAGCCTTGCCGACGTGGTGTTCACCCGCGCCGCCAGTCAGCCGCACTCGGTCATAATGCGCAGGCTCGACGGCGGCGGGCCGGGAGCGCCGGGAGCGCCAGGCGAACCAAACGGGCCGAGCGGATGGCGTGACGTCACCGCCGGGCAGTTCCGCGACGAGGTGACGGCCCTGGCCAAGGGACTCATCGCGGCCGGCGTCAGCCCGGGCGACCGGGTCGCGCTGATGTCGCGGACGCGGTACGAGTGGACCCTGGTCGACTACGCGATCTGGGCCGCGGGCGCGGTCACCGTGCCGATCTACGAGACCTCGTCGGCCGAGCAGGTCGAGTGGATCCTGAGCGACTCGGGCGCCAGTGCCGCGTTCGCCGAGACGCAGGCGCACGCCGACGCGATCCGCCAGGCCGACGTCGCCGCCGTCCAGAACGTCTGGCTGATCGAGGGCCCGGACGGCACGGTCGCCGGCCCGGACGGTGCCAGCGTCACCGACGAGCAGCTCGAGCAGCACCGTACCGCGCGCAAGGCGGCTGACCTCGCGACGATCATCTACACCTCGGGAACCACAGGCCGCCCCAAGGGGTGCCAGATCACCCACGGCAACCTGCTCTCCGACGTCAGGAACGCGGTCGAGGGCTCGCTCGTGGAGGTGTTCGAGATCGCCGGCAGCTCGACCCTGCTGTTCCTGCCGCTGGCGCATTCGTTCGCCCGGATCATCCAGGTCGGCTGCCTGGAATCCGGCGCGATCCTGGGGCACTGGCCCGACACCAGGACACTGGCCAAGGCCCTGCCCGAGTTCCGGCCCACGTTCCTGCTCGCCGTGCCGCGGGTGTTCGAGAAGGTCTACAACACCGCGGTGCAGCAGGCTTCGGCGAGCAAGGCGAAGAGCCGGATCTTCGACGCCGCCGCTGCCACCGCCGTCGCCTGGAGCCAGGCCGCCAGCTCCGACGGCGCCGCTCCCGGCCAGGCGCTCCGGCTGCGCCACGCGCTGTTCGACCGGCTCGTCTACGCCAAGCTCAGGGCCGCGGTCGGCGGGAAGGTGGCGTACGCGGTGTCCGGCGGTGCCCCGCTCGGCGAGCGGCTCGGCCACTTCTTCCGCGGCGCCGGCATCACGATCCTGGAGGGCTACGGGCTGACCGAGACGTCGGCGGCGGCCACGGTCAACCGGCCGAGCCGCAACAAGATCGGCACGGTCGGCCCGCCGCTGCCCGGGGTCGCGATCAAGATTGCCGACGACGGCGAGATCCTGCTCCGGGGCCCGAACGTCTTCCCTGGCTACTGGCACAACGACGCGGCGACCGCCGAGGTGCTCGACCCCGAGGGGTGGTTCGGCACCGGGGACGTCGGCGGCCTGGACGAGGAGGGCTTCCTGCAGGTCACCGGGCGGAAGAAGGAGCTCATCGTCACCGCGGGCGGCAAGAACGTGGCGCCGGCCGTGCTCGAGGACAGGCTCCGTGCCAGCCCGCTGATCAGCCAGTGCGTCGTGGTCGGCGACGGCCGCCCGTACATCGCCTGCCTGATCACCCTGGACGAGGAAGGCCTGGAGTTCTGGCGCAAGCAGCACGGGCTCGCAGCCGACGCGGACGTGACCGACAACCCGGAGCTGACGGCGGACATCCAGGCGGCCGTCGACGAGGCCAACAAGGCGGTCTCCCGCGCCGAGTCCATCCGGCGCTTCCGCGTCCTGCCCTCGGACTTCACCGAGGAGAATGGATACCTCACGCCGTCGCTGAAGGTGCGCAGGAACCTCGTCATCAAGGACTTTGCCGCAGATATCGAGGCTCTTTACAACCGCCCTTAACGGGTACTCCGGCCGCTACAACCGCCCTTAACGGGTAGCCCCGACCCGGTCACGCCGACCCCGGGGCCGGTCCGGCCAGGATCGCCATGAGCCGGTCGGCGACCAGCTCCCAGCGCCACTCCCGGTCGACCCAGGCCGCGCCCTTCTCCCCCATGGCGCGCGCGCCCGCCGGGTCGGCCAGCAGCCCGGCGATCCGGTCGGCGACGCCGGCCACGTCGCGCCCCGGCACCACGTAGCCGGTCTCGCCGGGCAGGATCGCGTCCGGCGCCCCGCCCGAGTCGCCGCCCACGACCGGCAGCCCCGAAGCCGAGGCCTCCAGGTAGACGATCCCGAGCCCCTCCACGTCCAGGCCGCCGCGGCGGGTCCGGCACGGCATCGCGAACACGTCCCCCGCGTCGTAGTACGCGGGCAGGTCGGCCGCCGGCACCGGGCCGGTGAACACGACCGAATCCGCGACCCCGGCCCGCTGGGCCAGCCGGCCGAGCTTCGCCCGGTACGGCCCGTCCCCGACGAGCAGCAGCGCCGGGCCGCCGCGGGCCGTGGCGAGCACCTGCGGCCAGGCCCGGATCAGCGTGTCCTGGCCCTTGCGCGGAACCATCCGCGACACGCAGACGACCACAGGGCGCTCCCCGAGGCCGAGCCGCTCCCTGACCGCGTCCCCGCCGGCGCCGGGCCGGAACGAGGCGTTGTCCACCCCCGGCGCCAGCCGTACCATGCGCGCCGCTGCCTGCGCGGACAGCGCCCGTGCGAGCCGGACCCGGAAGTACTCGCCCAGGTAGGTGAGCACGTCCACCTCGTCGCCGATCCTGCGCAGCAGCGATCTCGCCCCGGGCAGCGCCGCCCAGCCGGCCTCGTGGCCGTGGGTGATCGCGACGATCCGGCCGGCCCCGGCCCGGCGCAGCGACGGCGCCAGCAGCCCGAGCGGCGCCGCCGCCCCGAACAGGACCGTGTCGCAGCCGTGCTCCGCGAGGATCCGGCTCGCCCGTCTGGCGACCGACGGCACCGGCAGCATCAGCGAGGTCGGGTGCCGGATCACGGGGAACGGCTGGCGGGCGTCAAACTCGGCGGCGCCCTCCCAGCGTGGCGCGTAAACGACGACGGACCCAGCGGGCATCCGCGAGGCGAGCGCGTGCACGAACGACTGAATCCCGCCGCGGCGCGGCGGGAAGTCGTTGCTGACGATCAGGACCTTGGGCACGGCTCTCATCTTCGCCCTACCCAGTACCTCTTTGCCCCACCCGGGCCCTCCCCGGCCCACCCGGGCCCTCCCCGGGTCACTCGGCCCTCCGGCGGATGTCCGGAGGGCCAAGGGTGGGCTGGGTGGGGCCGAAGAGCCTACGGCCGGACGGCACCGGGCCTACGGGCGAACAGCCCCGTCGAAGTTCTCCTGGTACCAGCCGGTGAACGCGACTTCCTGGACATCCTCGCCCGTTTGCGGCGCGTCTATGAGTTCGTTGTTACCAACGTAGATTCCGACGTGCCCGTCGCCGATGAACTCCAGGATGTCGCCGGGCTCGAGGTCGGATTCCGGCACCGCTGGCAGGCCAGCCTGCTCCTCGCTGGTGCGCGGGATCGCCACGCCGGCGGCTGCCCAGGCGGCCTGCGTCAGGCCGGAGCAGTCGTACCCGTCGTTGCACGGTCCGGTGCCGCCGAACACGTACGGGCAGCCGATCTTGGAGAAGGCGAACGCCACGGCCTTCTCCCCCTGGGAGACGTCCGGGAGCGGGTCGGGTGCGCCGATGCTGCCGCCCGTGGAGGCGGCGCCGCCGGGGCCGGTGCCGGCCTGCTGAGCCGGGGTGAGCTGGTCGAGCAGCGACTTCTGCTGGTTGATCAGCTTGTTAACTGAGGCCTTCTGCCCGGCCAGCTTGTCCTTGAGCGCGAGGATGCCGGCCCTGACCCGGCGCGCGGACGCCTGCGCGTTGGCGAGCTGGCGGGCCACCGTGAGGAACGCGGTCATCTTGGCGGTGTTGTCCGACGACAGCTCGAGCAGGATCGAGGACTGGTCGAGGATCTTCTGCGGGTTGTTCGAGTCGAGCAGCGCCTCCGGGGTGTTGAGGCTGCCGTCCTCGTAGGCGGTCGCGGCGATCTGCGCGACCACGGCTCGCATCGACTTGAACCGGCCCTCGTAGCGCGCCGCTGCGGTGTTCGCGAGCGCGAGCTGCTGGTTGGCCGAGGAAACCTGCTGCTGCACCTGGTCGTATCGCTGATCGAGCTGCTGCAGTTGGTTGTTCAGCTTGTCGAGCTTCTGCTGGACCTGGGTGACCGTGGGCTTCGGCGCCGCGGCCGCACCGCTGGCCATCACGAGCGCGCCGACGGCGACCAGTCCGAACGACACGGCGACGCCGCGGCTGCGCCAGGTGCGCAGGACGCTGAATGGGCGGAAAACACGGGCAAGAGAACTACTCAGTGACCGCGTACGCACGTGCGTGACACGCTCCTTCTTCCACTTTCCGCCTACCGGGTGAGCTGACGGGTTCGGGCTGTGGAAGCGCGCCCTACGGTCCAGCCCGCCGCAGCGGGCCGATCCGATTCACCCCTGGAGCATCCCTGGCCTGCGCCCGGTGGTCCTCCGGTGGTTCCCCGGCTCTCCGGCTAGCCCGGAGGCTAGCGGCGGAAACTCGACGGCGGCCGATCGCCGTCGCCATTGCGGCGACTGCTGAGCGATGCGGCTCGCTGCACGACACTAGTGATACCGAGGTGGTGTATTCAACCACTTCGCGAACTCTCGCATCGGCCGTTTCTGCGCGGGGCACCTGCGCGAGGTGCGGCGAGACCTCCCGCGGCTTCTGCGCGGGGCACCTGCGCGAGGTGCGCCGAGACCTCCTGCGGCGCGGGAGGACCAGAACTGTCGGCGGGTAGTTCTACGGTGATCATGTGACCATTCCCGAGCCAACCACGCCTGTCGCGACCGAACTCGACCGAATCGGTTTCGTGATCGTCGACGTGGAAACTACGGGATGGCTCCCGGAGCAAGCGGGCATTACCGAGATCGCCGCGGTGCGGATCGGCGGCGGCCAGCCGCGCGCCGAGTTCTCGGCGCTGGTCAACCCGGGCCACCCGATTCCGGCTGACATCGTCGCGCTCACCGGCATCACCGACGCGATGGTCAGCCAGGCGCTGCCGATCGGCGCGGTGCTGCCCGGCTTCCTCGCGTTCGCCAGCGGCTGCGTGCTGACCGCGCACAACGCGCCCTTCGACGTCGGCTTCCTCACCAAGGCGTGCGGCGCAAGCCGCATCGCCTGGCCGGACTTCCCGGTCCTGGATACCGCCGCGCTGGCCCGGTCCGTGCTGGGCGAGGCCGAGGTGCCCGACTGCAAGCTGGCCACGCTGGCCAGCTTCTTCGGCGCCGGAACCGAGCCCCGGCACCGGGCCCTGGACGACGCCAGGGCAACCTCCGACGTGCTGCAGGCCTTGCTCGCCCGGCTGGCCGGGCTCGGGGTGCATACGCTCGCCGAGGTCACCGCCTGGTCCGAGGCGGGCAGCTTCGCAGGGGGTACGCTACGGGCCACGGCGCCCGCGCCCGACGGGCCGAGGAGGCGGCAGTGGTCACAGCTATCGTTCTGGTCAAGACTGATGTCGCGCGCATTCCGGAGACGGCCGAGGCGATCGCGCAGATAGCGGAAGTAACCGAGGTCTACTCGGTGACCGGTGAGTTCGACCTCGTGGCCATGGTCCGGGTCCGCTCACACGACGAGCTTGCCGACGTCATCCCGGGCCACCTGAACCGGATTCCCGGCGTCACCGAGACCGCGACCCACATCGCGTTCCGGACCTACTCGCGGCACGACCTCGAGGCCGCATTCGCGATCGGCTACTCCGAAGAGGGCTGACTTCCCGCCTCAGGCATACCCATCGGGGCGGTCAGCCGGAGTGCTCGGCGGCCAGCCGCCGACTGGCCTCCACCCAGCGCCCGAGCAGTTCCTGAGCCGCACCGGAGTCCACCGCGCTCGCCGCCCTCGCGTAGCCGTCAGCCAGGGCCGCCTGCAGCTGGTCAGGGCCTGCGACGCCCGCCTCGGCGGCCAGCGCCGCCGCCGCGTTGAGCAGCACGGTGTCCCGCACCGGCCCCTGCTCGCCGCCGAGCACCGCGCGGGCTACCCGTGCGTTGTGCGGCGGTTCGCCACCGCGAAGGTCCTCGGGCACCGACCGGCCGATCCCGAGCGCGGCAGGATCGAACGAGGTCTCGCTCACCGTGCCGCCATGCACCACCCAAACGGTCGACGGGCCGGTCGTGGTCAGCTCGTCCAGCCCGTCGTCGCCGTGGAACACGAGTGCCGAGCAGCCGCGGCCGCCCAGCACGCCCGCGATCACCGCGCCCATCCGGGGGTCGGCCACGCCGATCGCTTGCGCCCCCGGCCTTGCCGGGTTCGCCACGGGGCCAATGAAGTTGAAGACGGTGGGCACGCCGAGCTCCCGCCGCGGTACCGAGGCATGCCGCAGCGCCGGATGGTAGAGGGCAGCGAACAGGAACACCACGCCGGTCTCCGCCATCAGCCGCTCGGTGGCCTCGGGCGGCAGGTCGATCACCACGCCAAGCGCCTCGAGCAGGTCGGCGGTGCCGCACGCGGATGAGGCGGCCCGGTTCCCGTGCTTCGCCATCCTGGCGCCGGCCGCGGCGGCGACGATCGTGCCCATCGTCGAAATGTTGACGGTGTGCGCCCCGTCACCGCCGGTGCCGACCAGGTCGACGATCGGGCCGGGGATGCTGACCGGCGTGGCCCGCGCCAGCATCGTCTCGGCCAGGCCGGTCAGCTCGGCGGGCGTTTCGCCCTTCATGCGCAGCGCGATCCCAAACCCGGCGATCTGGGCGGGCGTCGCCGCGCCCTCCATGATTTCGTTCATCGCCCAGGCGGTCTCGTCCGCGCTGAGGCTCTCCCCCTTGATCAGCGCGCCGATCAGGGCCGGCCAGGCGGTACGGGCATCCACGGCGATGTTCCCCTAGCCCTTTGCCACAGCGGTGCCGGCCGAGCGCTGCCGCATCAGGCCGGCCAGGGCCTGCGCGAGCGCCGCCGGGTCGATCGGATGGCTCACCACCGCGTCCGCCAGGGACCAGGTGGCCAGCCAGCCGTCGTCGGCGCGGCCGATAATCAGCAGCGCCGGCGGGCAGTTGAAGACCTCATCCTTGGCCTGGCGGCACACGCCCATGCCGCCGGCGGGCTGCGCCTCCCCGTCGAGCACCATGACGTCGGCGCCGCCGGCGTCGAGCAGCCGGACCAGCGCGGGGTGCGTGGCGACTTCGATGACCTCGGCCTCGGGAACATCCGGGGCGGGCCGGCGCCCGATCGCAAGCCTTATCCTCGCGCGCGTGTCCGCATCATGGCTGTATACAACGACCTTCATGAAACTGGATGCTACCGACCCGGGGGGTCGGGCGTGCACCGCCTACGCGGTGTCGTAATAATAAGCCCCGTGGCCACAGCAACGACCGACGTAACCCCCCGGACGCCGACCAGCAGACCGAGCCTGGTCAGCGTCGGGACCATTGTCTGGCTCTCCTCCGAGCTGATGTTCTTCGCGGCGCTGTTCGCCATGTACTTCACGGTCCGCTCGGTAGATAAGGGCCTTGGCCAGGCCTGGCCTCCGGTGAAGCTCGACATCCCGCTCGCCACCACCAACACCCTCGTGCTGCTGGCGTCGAGTGTGACCTGCCAGATGGGTGTGTTCGCGATCGAGCGCGGCCAGGTCAGGCGCTCGGCCGGCATCTTCAAGCCGATGCGGTGGGGGCTGCGAGAGTGGTACGCGCTGACGTTCCTGATGGGCCTTTACTTCGACTGCGGCCAAGGCTATGAGTACCTGTTCGACCTGATCCGCAAGCAGCACCTGACGCTGTCGTCCAGCAACTACGGCTCGGTCTTCTACATCGCCACCGGCTTTCACGGGCTGCACGTGGCCGGCGGCCTGATAGCGTTCCTCTTCCTGCTCGGGCGGACCTTCGCGGCAAAGAGGGTCACCCATGAAATGCAGGTCAGCGCCATCGTCGTCTCGTACTACTGGCACTTCGTCGACGTTGTCTGGATTGGCCTGTTCTTCACCATCTACATCATCCACTGACCGGAGACTGGGGACCGCAGTGAGCTGGATCACCGCAAGGCGGAGGCGGCCGGTCGCTGGCTATGCCGTCGTCCTGCTCGGCCTGATCCTGGTGGGCGCGATATACGCGGTGATCACCGGGAGCGGCCAGTCATCCGCCTCCACGACGCCAAGCGCGTCGCAGGCGCAGATCCTCAGGGGCCAGCGGATCTTCCAGCTGACGTGCGCCACCTGCCACGGCCTCGAGGCGCAGGGCGTCACCGGGATCGCGCCGAGCCTGATCGGGGTCGGCTCGGCGGCCGTTGACTTCCAGGTGAGCACCGGCCGGATGCCGGCCAAGGAGATCGGCGCCGAGAACGGCAGCAAGCCGGCCCAGCTGAACCCGACCGAGACCCGCGACGTCGCCGCGTACATCGCGTCCCTGGCCGGCGGCCCGGCGATCCCCACCCCGGCCGAGGTGAGCACCTCCGGCGCCAACGTCGGGCTCGGCCAGGAGCTGTTCACGGCCGACTGCGCCCAGTGCCACAACTTCGACGGCGCCGGGGGCGCGCTGACCGATGGCAAGTACGCGCCCCCGCTGACCCAGGCCACGCCGACCCAGATCTACGAGGCCATGCTGACCGGCCCGGAGGCCATGCCGGTCTTCAACAACACCACGATCACGCCGAGCGAGAAGCGCGACATCATCGCGTACGTGACCTCGACCCGCGTCCTGCCCAACCCGGGCGGCTTCAGTCTGGGCCGGATCGGGCCGGTGACCGAGGGCCTGGTCGCGTTCCTCGGCCTGCTGTTCTTCATGGTGCTCTCCGCCATGTGGATAACCGCAAAGCACAGGAAGACCGCTGATGAGTGACCACAGCGCCGCTGACGACACGTCAGGGCTGCCCGACGAAACGGCCGACGTGCCCGTCGCCCCGCACCGCGTCATCGGCACGCCGCCGCCCGCCGCGGCACGGACGATGCTCGGCGAGCGGGCCGGTGACGGCGCCGCCGGCGACGGCCCCCTGCCCGCAGTGCGGGAGCTGCCAGAAGACCCGCCGGACCTTCGGCGCGCGAAGAAGGCTGAGCGCCTCGTCGGGGCGCTGTTCATCCTCTCCTTGCTGGCCAGCATCGGGTTCATCGCCGCGTACGTCGGCCTCGAGGTGGGCACCGTCGACTCGACGCTGCGCTCCAACTTGGCCCTCGGCCTGGCGATGTCGGTGGCGTTCCTCGCCGTAGCCGTCGGCGCCGTGATCTGGGTCAGGCACATCATGCCCCCGGTGGAGCTCACCGAGCAGCGGCATCCGATGGCATCCACCGAGGAGCAGCGGGCGGATTTCAAGGAGACCTTCACCGAGGGAGCCGAGGCCAGCCAGTTCGTGAAGCGGCCGCTGCTGCGGCGCACCCTGATCGCCGCGACCGTACCGCTCGCCGCCGCCCCGATCGTGCTGCTGCGGGACATGGGCCCGTTGCCCGGCACGACGCTGCGGCACACGGTCTGGCGCAAGGGCCTGCGGCTGGTCACCTTCGGGTCCAACACCCCGATCAGGCCGGCCGAATTCAGCTCGCCCGGCGGCATGATCACGGTGATTCCCGAGGGCTACCAGGACGATCCCGACGCCCTGGCCGCCGCCACCGCGATCATCATCAAGTTCCAGCCCGGGCTGCTGCAGCCGCCGACGGTGATGAACTGGACCGTCGACGACATCGTGTGCTACTCGAAGATCTGCACCCACGTGGGCTGCCCGGCGGCGCTGTACGAGCAGACCACCCACCACATCCTGTGCCCATGCCACCAGTCGACCTTCAACGCGCCGCGCGGCGCCACGGTGCTGTTCGGCCCGGCGCCGCGGCCGCTGCCGCAGCTGCCGATGACCACGGACGCCGACGGCTTCCTGGTCGCGATGAGCGACTTCCACGAGCCGGTCGGCCCGAGTTTCTTCGAGCGGGGATGAGTTCGGTATGAGCATCGACCGGGCGCTGGATGGCGTCGGCAGGGCGCTGGACGACAGGTTCCACGGCGCCAGGGGCGTCCGGGTCCTGCTGCGCAAGGTCTTCCCCGACCACTGGACGTTCCTGCTCGGCGAGATCGCACTGTACTCGTTCATCATCTTGCTGCTGACCGGCACGTTCCTGACGCTGTTCTTCCAGCCGAGCATGACCGACGTGGTCTACCACGGCAGCTACCACAACCTGGACGGCGTGCGGATGAGCGAGGCATACGCCTCGACCCTGAACATCAGCTTCGACGTCCGCGGCGGCCTGCTGATGCGCCAGATCCACCACTGGGCGGCGGACCTGTTCATGGCCGCGATCTTCGCGCACATGCTGCGGATCTTCTTCACCGGCGCGTACCGCAAGCCCCGCGAGGCCAACTGGCTGATCGGGATCACGATGCTCGTCCTCGGCATGCTCGAGGGGCTGTTCGGCTACTCGCTGCCCGACGACCTGCTGTCCGGCACCGGGCTGCGGATCCTCGAGGGCGTGATGCTGTCGATCCCCGTGATCGGCACCTACCTGACGTTCTTCCTGTTCGGCGGCCCGTTCCCGGGCAACGACATCATCCCGAGGCTGTACATCATCCACGTGCTGCTGATCCCCGGCCTGCTGCTGGCGCTGATCTCCGCGCACCTGTTCATCATGGTGTTCCAGAAGCACACCCAGATGCCGGGCAAGGGCCGCACGAACACCAACGTGGTCGGCCAGCCGATGTACCCGTACTTCATGGCCAAGACCGGGGCGTTCTTCTTCTTCACGTTCGCCGCCACGGCGCTCGCCTCCACGTTCGTCCAGATCAACCCCATCTGGCTGTACGGCCCGTACACGCCGGTCGGGATCTCCGCTGGCTCGCAGCCGGACTTCTACATGGGCTTCCTCGAGGGAACGCTGCGGATGTTCCCGAGCTGGACCTGGGACGCCTGGGGCCACACGGTGGCCTGGAATGTGCTCATTCCCGCGCTGGTGCCGCTCGGCCTCATCTTTACCGGACTGGCGCTGTGGCCGTTCCTCGAGGCGTGGATCACCGGCGACAGGGGCGAGCACCACATCGTTGACCGCCCGCGCAACGCCCCGACCCGGACCGCGCTCGGCATGGCCGGGATCGCCTTCTACGGGATCTTCTGGCTGGAAGGCGCGAACGACATCATCGCCGACCACCTGGACATCTCGCTGTACCTGACCACGGAGATCGCCCGGTACGCGATCTTCATCGGCCCGGTCGTCGCATACATCGTGACCAAACGGATCTGCCTGGGTCTGCAGCGCAAGGACCTGCACCTGGCCGAGCACGGCGTGGAGACCGGGATCATCCGCCAGCTGCCGAGCGGCGAGTACGTCGAGATGACCAGGCCGCTCGACGAGGAGGAGCGGGCCGCGCTGGCTATCGAGAACCGGGAGCGGCCCATGCTCCCGGTCGGGGCCCCCGACGCCGACCCGCACGAGCCGGACGTTCCGCCGCCGGGGCTGCGCGGCGGCCTGGGCAAGCTGCGGCTGCGGCTGAACAGGGTGATCACCGAGAGCGTGCCGATGGACGGCCATGGCAACGGCTACGGCGCCCAGGGGAACGGTCACGGCAACGGCCACCCCACCGAGGATGGCGAGCCGGTCACGGTCCGCTCCGGCAGCCAGCACGCGCCGGATGCCGTCGAGGACGGCGCAGACGGCGGAGACGGCCAGACCGAGTCGTAGTCCACACTCCCAAGCGGCTCAGCGCGCCTCAGCAGCCGATAGCTGTTATTGCCGCTGTCCACAGCCCCGCCCCCGGAGCCCGGTCAACCCCGGGGTTCCGCCACGTCTCGTGCTGCGTCGGGGTGCGCGGGCTGGTCGCGGTGGCGCGTGTAGTGGCGGCGGGCTCGCTCGCGATTGCCACAGTCGCTGGAGCTGCACCAGCGGCGGGTGTGGCTGCGGGTGCGGTCGAGGAAGAGCCAGCCGCAGCCGGGCCCGTGGCATCGGCGGAGCAGGGGCAGTTGCGGGGACTGCAGCAGATCCAGCACCTGGAGTGCGAGCAGCCGCGGGATGTCCGGGTGCTGGTCCGGCGTGAGCTGCCAGCGCATCGGCGGCCCGGTGAGCTCGCTGTGGGCGAGCGCGTCGAGCAGCAGGGCACGCAAGCCCGGCGGGGTCACGACAACGCGGTGGGGTTCGCCGTCGTCCGCGAGTGACGCGAGCAGCGTGTGGCTGTGCTCGCGGAGCGTGCGGACATCGTGCACGGTCTGCTGGGTAAGCCGCGGGTGGCCAGGCGCCTCGGCCAGCAGCCGGTGGGCCGTGCCGGGGTCGAGCAGGCCGGCGTGCTGGCACCAGCCGATCAGCGCAGCGTAGTCATGCAGGTTGTCGCGCCGGCGGTTCTTGTCCAGCCGCCAGGAGACGGTGTTGACCAGGTCAAGCGCGACGTGACCGCCGACCAGGCCCGGTGCCGGGGTGCTGGTGGTGCTCATCTGCGTCCTCCTGATGCTCCGCGGCCACAATTCTAATATTCTAATTCGCTTAAGCATGTTAGATTCGCGGCGTGGGAACCTGGCATTGAGCAGCACACGCGCCAGCAGCGGGGCGCTCACCGACGGGATGCGCCTGGGAGCTGGCCCGGGGGCGGCGACGTTCGTGCTGGGGCTGGCCTATGGAGCCGCGGCGAGCGCCGCGGGCTGGGGCGGTGCGGTGCCCCTGGTCTTCTCGATGCTCGCGTGTTCCGGCTCGGCCCAGTTCACGCTGCTGACCACGCTGCCAGCCGGAGGCGCCGTGGCAGCGGTCGCCGCGGCGGTCCTGATCAACGCCCGCTACCTCGTCATGAGCGTGGCGCTCAACGACAGCCTGCGCGGTGGCCGGCTGCGGCGGGCCCTGCAAGCCCAAGCGCTGCTGGATGCGTCGTTTGCCGTGGGGCACCGCGGAAGCGGCCGGTTCGACGTCGCGCGGGTCATTGGTGCCAGCATCCCGCAATGGATGTGCTGGGTAGGCGGAACCGCCGTCGGCCTGCTCGCCGCACCATCGGCCCACCTGATGCACGCCCTGGGCGCCGACGTCGTGTTCCCGGCCTTCTTCCTGATGCTCGCCCTCGACGAACTCCGCAAGTCCCAGCTAGCCATCGTTGCCGCGATCTTGGGGGCCGGCACCGCCGCGGCACTGCTGTTCGTCACCAACCCCGGTAACGCCCTGCTGGGCGCTACCGCAGCGGCCCTTGTCGGCGCCGTGCACGGACGCCGCTCCCCAGCGCAGCACTCAAGAAGGACCTCATGATGCTGTGGCTACCGGTGCTCGCGGTTACCGCAGCGAACTGGGCGATGAAGGCCGGCGGGCCCCTCGCGCTCGGTGACCGGCGGCTTCCGCCTCGCGCCGTGAAGGTCATCAGCTTGATGGCCTCCGCGCTGCTGGCCGGCCTGATCGTCATTAATCTCGGCGGGGCCGCCTGGAGCGACGTCAACGGGCAGCAAGTGCTCGGTGTCGGCGCAGCAGGGCTGGCGCGCGCGCTCAGGGCGCCCATGCTGCTCGCCGTTGGCTGCGGAATGGCCGTAACCGCACTACTGCGGCACCTGCTTAGTTGACCCAGCCAAAGATGCCATGCCCGGCTCCGCCGCTAGTGTGGGTGGCCGCCGATGAGGCTGCCCACGGCGAACGTGACGGCGATGGCCAGCCCGCCGAGGGCAAGCTGCCGCAGGCCCGATCGCAGCATCGGCCGGCCGGTGATCCTGCCCACGACCGTGCCCCCCACGGCCAGCGCCACCGCGGTGATCACCAGCGTCGCGGCCAGCCGCGGCAGGCCCAGCAGGAAGGGCAGCAGCGGCACGAGCGCGCCCGCCGAGAACGCGGCGAGCGACGCCGCCCCGGCCAGCACCGGCGACGGCAGATCGGCCGGGTCGACGCCGAGTTCCTCGCGGGTGTGCACGCGCAGCGCGGTGCCGGGATCGCTGGACACGGCGGCGGCCATCCGGGCCGCGGTCTCCGGATCCGCGCCGTACTCACGGAAATAGCCGGCCAGTTCCTCTTGCTCGGCAGCGGGAAACCTCGCGAGCATCCGGCGCTCCAGCGCCACCTCGGCGTGCACGAGCTCGTTCTGGTTCGTCACCGAGATGAACTCACCGGTGCCCATCGAGAACGCGCCGGCCACCAGTGCGGCCGTCCCGGTCAGCACGATCGTGTGCGCGGACACACCGCCGCCGCCCAGGCCAGCGATCAGCGAGGCGTTCGTCACCAGGCCGTCGACGGCGCCGAACACCGTCGGCCGCAGCCAGCCACCGGATACGTCGCGGTGGCCGTGCGACCAGCCAGCGGCCAGCGCCGCCGTCCCCACGGCGTCCGAGGGCTCGGCCCTTTTCTCGTCAGCCACCTGCCAGACGATACCGGCCGGTCAGCCGTGCCCGCCCGGCCAGAGCGGCTCGGGAACATCCAGCTCCAACTCGGCTCCCCAGGAATTGCGGTAGGCGATCTCCTGCACCGGGTGGCGCTTGGCCACGCCCCACCGCCCGGTCGGGTAGCCGAACGAAACGCAGCACGCCATCACCCAGCCGTGGCCATCGGGCACGCCGAGGATCTCCATCGCCTCGGCCCCGTGGAACGCGCCGAGCACAGAGGTCAGCGCGCTGCCGACACCCTCGGCGCGGGCGGCGAGCTGAGCGCTCCACACGGCCGGGTAGATGGAGCCGCCGGACGGATCGCCGCGGGAGAAGGCGATCAGGAACAGCGGTACGTCCTCGAAGTGGTCGGCGAGATGCTGCGCAGAGGCGACCATTCGCAGCGTCGCCGCGCTCGCCGGGTCTTCGGGAGCGCTCCGCGCACGCTCGACCCGCTCGGCGTAGGCCGTCGCCCACAGCTGCCGGATGCTGTCCCGGTACAGCGGGCCGAGCTGGTCCTTGACCGCGGGATCGTCCACCAGGATGAAGCGCCAGCCCTGCGTGTTTCCGCCGCTCGGCGCGCGGATCGCGGCGTCGAGAATGCGCGCCTGGACCGGGTAAGGGATCGGGTCGGGCCGCACGCGCCGCATCGCCCTGGTCGTGTACAGCGCCTCGTAAACGTCCACCTGCTAGCCACCCCTTACGTCGTGACATATGTCACGAGCTGTTCGTGAGACCCGGCACTGCCTCGCTCATGGCCGATACGGAAGGCTATGCGTTATACCGAGATGACGTAAGGACGGGGACATGACTAACCGGACGGGGACTCAGGGCGGTCACGTGGCCAGCGGAGGGGGTGACGAACTCCCACGACCCGGCGGCGGCCCGTTCGCCGCGCTGGGTCGCATAGTGACCGGCCACCCGTGGCTGGTGATCGCGGTGTGGATCATCGCCGCGGTGGGGATCGTCGCGACGGCGCCCGCGCTGCCGACCACGACCAACGAGGCCAGCTTCCTGCCGAGCCACTACGAGTCGATCAGGGCGCAGAACCTGCAGAACCAGGCGTTCCCGCAGGCCGGCAAAATCGACTCGGCGGCCGCGATCATCGTGTTCGCCCGCTCCGACCGCGGGCGCCTCACCGCGGCGGACAAGGCGAAGGTCGCGTCGATCGCGAGCACGCTGAACGGCAAGCACATCAAGAACATCGTGAGCGTCACGGCCGGACCGCCGTCGTCCAACGGCCTCGTCCAGACCGCGTACGTCGCCATGTCCAACAGCCTCGTGAACGGCTCGGGGACGCAGGCCGGCGACGCCGTCAAGGTGCTGCGCGCGGATATCAAGCCGCTGATGAGCGGCGCGGGCCTGTACGAGGGTGTGACCGGCGCGGCGGCTCAGCAGCTCGACAGCGAGCAATCCGGCAACAAGGCCGAGGAGATCGTGCTGCTCGCCACGCTGGTGCTGATCCTCGTGCTGCTGCTGATCATCTTCCGTAGCCCGATCATCGCGCTCATGCCGATCATCACGATCGCGATCGTCGCCGAGGTCGCGCAGGGGCTGATCGCCGACGTGAACAGCGCACTCAACCTCAACGCCGACAGCCAGACCACGGTCATCCTCATCGTCGTGCTGTTCGGCATCGGGACGGACTACATCCTGTTCCTGATGTTCCGTTACCGGGAGAGGCTGCGGGCCGGGGATACCCCCAAGCAGGCGGTGGCGACCGCCGTCGAACGGGTCGGCGAGGTGATCGCCTCGGCGGCCAGCGTGGTGATCGTCGCGTTCCTCGCCCTGCTGCTGTCGTCGCTGAGCATCTTCCGGTCGCTCGGCCCGACGCTGGCGATCGCCGTCGCGGTCACGCTCCTTGCCGCGCTTACCCTGATCCCGGCCGTGGTCACGCTTCTGGGGACGCACGTCTTCTGGCCGTCCAAGGCGTGGCAGCGGGAGCCGAAGGGCGCCAGGTTCAGCGCGATAGGCCGCGCGCTCGGGAAGCGGCCAGCGGTGTTCGCAGGCGTGTCCGGCCTGGTCCTGGTGGTGCTGGCGCTTGGCGCCCTCAGCTTCAAGCCGACGTTCGACCTGTCGTCGGCCGGTATCCCCAGCAATGCCGAGTCGGAGGTCGCCCTGACGGTCCTGGAGCGGGGGCTGCCACCGGGCGCGACCGAGCCGACCCAGGTGTACCTGCACGCCACCTCCGGCACGCTGAACGCCGCCGAGGTCGCGGACTACGGCACGAAGCTGAAGACCATGGACGGTGTGGGCGCCGTGGCGCCGGCGGCCGTGAGCGCGGACAAGGCGACCGCGGAGTACACGGTGACGCTGTCGTCGGACCCGGAGTCGACTACCGCGGTGAACACGCTGAAGAACGGGCTGCGGCCACAGGCCCACGCGGCGGCACCCCCGGGCACGTACGCGCTGGTCGGTGGGACGACGGCGGTGTTCGCCGACATCCAGGCGGCGATGAACCACGACTACTCAGTCGTGTTCCCGGTCGCCGCCGTGATCATCCTGCTGATCCTCATGCTGCTGCTGCGCAGCCTGGTGGCGCCCTGGTACCTGATGCTGTCGGTGGGGCTCGGCTTCGGCGCGACGCTGGGCGCCACGGTGCTGGTGTTCCAGACGCTCGCGGGGCAGGCGGGCCTCGTCTTCCTGCTGCCGGTGTACATGTACCTGTTCGTGGTGGCCCTCGGCACCGACTACAACATCCTGATGATCGCGCGGCTGCGTGAGCAGGCGAAGAGCGGGATGACGCCGCGGCAGGCGGCCGCGGACGCCGTCAGGCACGCCGGCCCGGCGATCGGGTCGGCCGGGCTTATCCTGGCGGGCACGTTCGCGTCGCTGACCCTGGCGGGCAACTCGATCCTGCAGCAGGTCGGGTTCGCCGTGGCGGCCGGCATCGCCCTGGCGGCGTTCGTGATGGCGATGTTCTTCTCGCCCAGCCTCACCGCTCTGGTCGGCAACCGCGCCTGGTGGCCGGGCCGTCAGGCCAGGTCCGGAGGCTGACCGCTGCTGACCCGGTGCCGGTCAGCGGGACCGGCACCGGTCAGTGGGCGTAGTGGCCGCGGTAGTACTCGAACACGAAGCCGACCGTGGCGAGCAGGACCATCAGCATGCCGATGAGGAACAGCCACCAGCCGATGGCCGCACCGATGGCTGCAGTGCCGGCGGCCAGGGCCAGGAACAGCGGCCACCAGCTGTGCGGGCTGAAGAACCCGAGCTCACCGGTGCCCTGATAGATCTCGCCTTCGGGCACGTCCTCGGGCCTGACTGGCAGCCGCCGCCCGGTGAACAGCACGTAGAAACCGATAAGGAAGGCCAGCCCGACCGCGATCGCGAGCGCGGTCGCGCCGGTCGGCTCATGGGAGAAGTACCAGTAGACGACGTCCACAGCGCCGAAGAACATGGCACAGCCAATGAACAGGTAACCCTCGACCTTCATCTGGCACCCCTACTCGGAACTGTCGCCGGTCCGGGCCCCGACGGCGACCCGCTCGTGCGGGTCCCGGCCGGTTCTGATCCGCGGGTAGTGCAGGTCGAACGCGGGCCGCTCAGACCTGATCCGCGGGATCGAGGTGAAGTTGTGCCGCGGCGGTGGGCAGGAGGTGGCCCACTCCAGCGAGTTGCCGAAGCCCCACGGGTCGTCGGCGGTGACCCGCTCGCCGTGCCTCCAGGTCTTGTAGACGTTGTAGAAGAAGATGAAGGTCGACGCGCCGAGTATGAACGCGCCGATCGAGGAGATGTCGTTCAGCGTCGTGGCCAGGTGCGGCAGGAACGGGTAGTTCGCCACCCGGCGCGGCATCCCGAGCAGGCCCAGCCAGTGCTGCACCAGGAACGTCAAGTTGAAGCCGATGAACACGCTCCAGAAGTGCCACTTGCCGAGCGTATGGTCCAGCATCTTGCCGGTCCACTTCGGCCACCAGAAGTAGAACCCGCCGAACGTGCTGAACACCACGGTGCCGAACAGCACGTAGTGGAAGTGCGCGACCACGAAGTAGGAGTCGCTGACCGCGAAGTCCAGCGGCGGCGACGCGAGGATCACCCCGGTGAGCCCGCCAAACAGGAAGGTAATCAGGAAGCCAATGGCGAAGAGCATCGGGGGCTCGAACGTGAGCTGCCCGCGCCACATCGTGCCCAGCCAGTTGAAGAACTTCAGCCCGGTCGGGACCGCTATGAGGAAGGTCATGAACGAGAAGAACGGCAGCAGCACCGCTCCGGTGGTGAACATGTGGTGCGCCCACACCGTCAGGGACAGCCCGGCGATCGCGATGAGGGCGCCGACCATACCTTTGTAGCCGAACAGCGGCTTGCGGGAGAACACCGGCAAGATCTCGCTGATGATGCCGAAGAACGGCAGCGCCACGATATAGACCTCGGGATGGCCGAAGAACCAGAACAGGTGCTGCCACAGGAGCGCGCCGCCACTGCTGGCGCTGAACACCTGCGCTCCGAGCTTGCGGTCGATCTCGAGCACCAGCAGCGCGGCGGTGAGCACCGGGAAGGCCAGCAGCACCAGCATGCTGGTGACCAGGACGGACCAGCTGAACAACGGCATCCGGAACATGGTCATGCCCGGCGCGCGCATGCAGAAGATCGTGGTGACGAAGTTGACCCCGCCCAGGATGGTGCCGAACCCGGCCAGCACCAGACCCATGATCCACATGTCCGCGCCGACGCCCGGCGAGTACAGCGAGCTAGTCAGCGGCGAGTAGGCATACCAGCCGAAGGCTGCGGCGCCGCCCGGGGCAATGAAGCTGAACAGCAGGATCAGTCCGCCGAACAGGAAAAGGTAGTAGCTGAACAGGTTCAGCCGCGGGAACGCCACGTCCGGGGAGCCGATCTGCAGCGGCATGATCTCGTTGGCGAACCCGACGAACGTTGGCGTGGCGAACAGCAGCAACATGATCGTGCCGTGCATGGTGAACAGCTCGTTGTACACCTGGTCGGACACTAGGTGGTTGTCCGGCGCCATCAGCTGCGCGCGCATGATCATGGCCATGATGCCGCCGGCCACGAAGAAGCCAAAAGAGGTGATCAGGTACAGGTGGCCGATGATCTTGTGGTCCGTGGACGACAGCCAGTCCGCGAGGATGTTGCCCTTGCGGTAGCTGCGCGGCGCGGCGATCACGGCCGGGGCCGGCTGTTGGATGGCGGTCACTGAACACCCCCTGCTGCGGTCTGCTGCGCCTGCTGCGCCGCGATCCACTTCTTGAACTGGGCCGCCGGCACGACCTTCACCCGGAACAGCATCCGGCTGTGGTAGAGACCGCACAGCTCAGTGCAGCGGCCGATCCCGGTGTAAGCGGCGGTGGGCGTCACCTCGAAATGGTTCGGGTGATCGGGGATCACGTCGCGTTTGAAGTCGAATGGGACGATCCAGAACGCGTGGATGACGTCCGTCGAGGTGAGGTTGAACCGGACGGTCTCCCCGATCGGGACCTCGAGCACCGGAAGCTGGTTCTCGTTGCCGGGCGTATCGCCGTTCCACATCTGGCCGAGCTCGGTCACCTCGCCGTACTCCGACTTCGGCACCTTGTACTGCGGGTACTGAAACTCCCAGCTCCACTGGAACCCGGTCACGTTGATGACCACATCGGGATGGGCCGGCAGCGCGTCGATGTAGTTCTCGTCCCGCGCCGTGAAGAAGAACAGCACACCGATCATGATGAACGGCACGACCGTGTACAGGATCTCGATCGGCAGGTTGTAGCGCACCTGATGCGGCACCCGGTCCGAGCGCTTGCGGAAGAAGATCACCGCGGCGATGATCGCTCCCCACACTACGATCCCGACGGCCCACGCGGCGATCCAGGATCCCTGCCACATGGTCACGACGACTTTTGCCTGCTTGGTGATTGGCGCCGGCATGCCCATCCGGGTGAACGCGTTGGACTGGCAGCCGGCCGTGGCGAGCAGCACGGCCGCCGCGATCGCGGCGCGCGGCAGCCAGCGGCGAGCCAGGCGGACGCGCCTGGCCAGCGGCGTGCTACCGCTGCCCCCGGCGCTACTCGGAGCGCTGCGATTCAGACTCACGTATAGCCTTCCCGGCGGGGGTGACTCCGGCTCCACGGGGCCGGCGGTTGCTCGTCCTACAGCCTGTCGTGGAAACAGTATCGCGCAGCCCTGCGGCGTCGCCGGGTACCCCCGCCGGAATTGGGCGCGCCCGCTGCGCCGCGCTTACCTGCGCCCCGCGCTGGTGCGGCCCCGGGCGGTTGCGAGACACTATGACCGAGCACTCGCTGTAATCCGCCGCTACCCACGGCACCGATGACCGCACCCAACGGCCCCCGGCGACCCGTTAAGGCCATTGGAGGTTGACCCCGTGACCCCCCCGCAGTTCCCCGCGGATCCCCAGCCCACCTCCCCTGCCACCGCGACCGAGTCCGGGGTCCCGGCGCCGACGCTGACGATCGACGCGATGGGCCGCAAGTGCCCGATCCCGATCATCATGCTGGCCGAGCGGATCAGGGAGGTGCCGGTCGGCCACGTCGTCGCCGTGCTCGCCGACGACCCGGCGGCGCAGACCGACGTGCCCGCCTGGTGCATGCTCAAGTCGCAGGAGTTCGTCAACGCCTCCGACCTGCCCGGCTCCGGCTGGGCGTTCCTGGTCCGGCGCAGTTATTAGTCGCTGCTGGCGTCGTCGACCGACTCGAACCGGCCGACGAACCTCGGGTCCGACTCCCACCAGGGCCGGTCAGCGGCCTTGCCGGCCCTGGCCTGTCCGCCCTGGCCCGCGGGCGCGGCCTGGCTCGTCACGGCGGCCTGGCCCGCGGCCGCTTCCCTCGCGTCCAGTTCGGCGTCGATGACCTTCGCCTCGGCCTCGTCCTCTCTGATCATCTGGATGAGCTGAGCGGCGAAGAACGGCAGCCCGACGATGTCGCCGAGGATCCACAGCGTCCCGCCGCCGAGCACCTGGCTGGTGAAGAGGCTGGGCCCCCACGGGTAGGCCACCGCATGGTAGTAAGGCCCGGCGATCAGGTTCGTGTCGGCGATCACGGCCAGCCCGAGCACGGCGTCGCCGACGACCTCCGCACCGGTCACCCAGAGCGATACCAGGTACGGATAGGCCTTCGGCACCGGATCGACGCGCAGCAGCGTCCAGAAGAAGACGAAGCCCGGTGCCAGCAGCGCCAGGTGGGTCAGCTCCCGCACCGCCACGCTGTGGAACCCGGCCACGTACCAGGACGTGAAGTACAGCACGAACGGCGTGATCACCAGGACCATGGTCGTGACCGCCGGGAACGTCAGCACCTTTGCGGCCTGGCTGCGGATCGAGCGATCCAGCCGCGGCCCGGCCCCGGGCAGCGTCTCGATGATCAGGGTCAGCGGCCGGCCGAGCGCGAGGAACAGCGGTATCAGCAGGAGCAGCAGGATCGTCTGCACCGCGCGCACGTAAAACAGCACCGGCGTGTACACGGCCACCCAGGACATGGTGGCGATGACCCAGAAGCCGAGCCCGACCCCGCAGAACACGACGCTGCGGCCGGCCGGCCACGGCTTGCCGGACCGGCGCACGCGCCGCGCCCCGGCCAGGTAGAGCCCGCCGAGCAGCACCGCAATCGCGAGCGCCCAGGGATCGAGCGTCCACTCGGTGAACGCCCGCTGCGGAGTCAGCTGCGGTGGCCCGTGGTAACCGGAAGCAAGCGCGGCACTCATCACGTCCATCGGGGCCATGACGCCACGCTACCGCGCCGCGGTTCGCGCCCAGCGGCCGGTACTACACCGAGTAGTGCTCGGCGATTTCCCCGGCCGCCTCGGCGCCGTAGACGGCGGCGAACCGCTTGGCCAGGGCCTCGGGCTCGAGCTCGTAGTCCTGCGGCCCGACCGCTTCCAGTGCCTGCACGGCCATCAGGTTGCCGAGCTGTGCCGCGCGCTCCAGGCCGAGGCCCCAGTGGGTCGCGGCCAGGAAGCCGGAGCGGAATGCGTCCCCGGCGCCGGTCGGCTCGACCGGCTGCACCCCAGTGATCGGGGGCACCAGGATCGGCTCCTCGCCCGTCCGGTCCACCCGCGCCCCGGCCGCGCCGAGCGTGGTCACCTTGACCCCGACGTGCGCCGTGACCTCGTCGGGGGTCCATCCGGACTTGCGCTCGGTCAGCGTGCACTCGTACTCGTTGCAGAACAGGTACGCGGCCCCGTCCACCAGGTCGCGCACCTGATCGCCCTCCATCCGGGCCAGCTGCCACGAGGTGTCGGCAGCGAACGGGATGCCGTGCTTGCGGCACTGCCGGGTGAAGTTGCGCATCGCGTCCGGGTCGCTCGCGCCGATCAGGACCAGGTCCACCGAGCCGGCCAGCTCACCCAGGTCGATGTCGGCGTCCTCGGTCATCGCACCCGGGTAGAACGAGGCGAAGTGGTTGAGGTCGGTGTCGGTGGTGCTGATGAAACGCCCGGTGTGATGCACCGCCGAAACGCGAACCGCGCTCGTGTCGACGCCGTGCGTCTCCAGCCATTCGCGGTACTCGCCAAAGTCGGCGCCGACGGTGCCGACGAGCAGCGGCCGCAGCCCCAGCGAACCCATGCCGAACGCGATGTTGGCCGCCACCCCGCCATAGCGAATCTGCAAGGAATCGACCAGGAAGGACAACGCGATCTTGTCGAGCTTGTCCGGGATCAGCTGGTCGACGATACGGCCGGGAAAGGTCATGAGATGGTCGGTCGCGATCGACCCGGTGACGGCAATGCGCACGGCGGCACTCTCTCTGCGGGACCAAGGCGGAGCGCTCAGGTTACCCCGTCATCGAGCGGCTCGCGCGGTGCGCGTCAGTGGAACGAGTCGCCGCAGGCGCAGGACCCGGAGGCGTTCGGGTTGTCGATCGTGAAGCCCTGCTTCTCGATCGTGTCGACGAAGTCGATCGTGGCTCCGCTGAGGTACGGCGCGCTCATCTTGTCGGTGACCACCTTGACGGTGTCGAACTGGCTCACGATGTCGCCGTCGATCTCGCGCTCGTCAAAGTACAGCTGGTAGCGCAGGCCAGAGCAGCCGCCAGGCTGCACGGCGATGCGCAGGCGAAGGTCGTCGCGGCCTTCCTGCTCCAGCAGGCTGCTCACCTTGACCGCCGCAGCACCGGTAAGCAGGATGCCCTGAGTGGTGGCCTGGTCCTGAACTGTCATCTGGATTAGCTCTCCCGCGTCCGACTGCCGTCGCCCCTACGGCGCGGCTCACATCTCTGCAGTCTCAACCATATCCCCGGCCCCGTCATTCCGTACCCTCGGGCCTGGTTTTGTATACCGTACACACGCATATCGTGCCCACTCGGCCCTGGCCCCGCCCAGCCCTACAGGCCGGGGGCGCCCCAGACGGGGAACCACCGGCCCAGGTCGGGCTCGATCTTGAGATCGTCGCCGAGCGCGCCGCGGATCTGCAGTTCGGTCGCGTTGTCCCGGCGCTCCCCCGACTGCGGCGCGAACGGGTAGAAGGTGCCGCGCTTGTACAGGTAGACCAGCCCGAGTGGCTGGCCAGCGCCGCTGGTGAAGCCGAGGATCGTGCAGAGCAACTGCGGCCCGAAACCGCCGTTCTGCAGCGAGGAGTTCACCGCGTGCAGGTCGGTGACGAGGCCCTCGATGTCATCGGCGGAGTGGTGGCAGACCAGCCAGGTGAAGCCGTATTTGTCCTCGGCTACCTCGATCGGCGTCTTGTTGTCGCCCATGTTGAGCAGGTCGCGGACGTCCTTCTCGATGTCGCTGAACGCCTTGCCCTCGGCCGCACGGAAGCAGACCGAGCCGGTGCCGGTCGGGGTGAAGTCCGTGGCCGCCTGCAGCGTGATCGCCGCAGACGGCAGCGCGAACAGCGCGTCCAGGTTCGGCGGCACCGGCTTGGTGCGGCCGAGCAGTGTGTCGAGGAAGCCCACTCAGTTATCCTGCGCTGCTGCCGAGCTGCTTGGAGATCTTGTCCAGCTGCGCCAGCCGCTTCTCCAGGCTGGGGTGCGTGGAGAAGATGTTGGACAGGCTCCGCTGGCCCGTCCGGCCGGAGAGCGCCGGCGTGAAGTAGAACGCGTTCAGCGGCTCGGCCTGCCGCAGGTCCCTGGTCGGGATCCTGGCGATGTCACCGGTCACCTTGACCAGGGCGCTGGCCAGCGCGGACGGCTGCCCGGTCAGCAGTGCGCCGGACCGGTCGGCAGACAGTTCCCGGTACCGCGACAGCAGCCGGATCAGCAGGAAGCTGATCGCGTAGACGACGATGCCGACCAGCATCACGATCAGGATGATCGGGAACGCGTTCTGGTTGTTGCCGCGGCCACCTCCCCGGCCCCGGCCGCCGCCACCGAACAGCTCGGAGTAGAACGCGAACCTGACCAGCAGCGCTGCCATGATGCCGAGGAACGAGGCGATCGTCATCACCGCGACGTCCTTGTGCGCCACGTGCGACATCTCGTGCGCGAGGACGCCCTCGAGCTCCTTGTCGTCGAGCCGCTGCAGCAGGCCTTCGGTGACGCACACCACGGCCACCTTGCTGCTGCGGCCGGTCGCGAACGCGTTCGGCATGGATACCGGCGAGATCGCCACCCGCGGCTTGGGCATGTTCGCCAGCGCGCAGATCCGGTCGATGATGCCGTGCAGCTGCGGCGCCTGCTGCGGGGTGACCAGCCGGGCCCTTGCGGTGTTGAGCGCAATCTTGTCCGACCAGTAGTAGCCGCCGAACGCCACGGCCGCGGCGATCAGCAGCACGATCACGACGAGGCCATCCCCCGCGCCGACGCCGCCGTTATGGCTCTTGCCGTAGTCGAACAGCACAAAGTACAGGGCGATGAAGAACCCCGTGAACACGAGCCCGATCAGGAACATCGTCGCGCCCATGCGCGCGATCAGCCCTGGGTCGCTTGCGTAGCGAGTGCGCGCCATCTGCGGCGCCTCCCTTTTCGTTGCGGCTCATCAGGCGAGCCGTCTCACTCCATTACATCTCAGCCGCCGGAGTGATCTGCACGAAACGGGTCCGTTGCGCGGTGAGCGTCCGGGCGGCCGGCCGGCGTGCGCCGACCATCCGGTACAACGCCGTGGCCGACCGTGGCGTTCCTGCCCGTCAGACCCTCTCAGCCAGCACCCAGCTCGCCAGGACCCTGCCCCCAGGAACGGGCTGCGAACCCCATGGCCCGCGGTCCCAGGACCGGCCCGGTCAGCCCGGGATGACCCCGTCGCCTGCGAGCAGCTTGCGGACGTCGGCCATGGTGGCGCCCTCGGCAGGCAGGATCAGCTCGGACGGCTCGAGCTCGGACGGCTCAACTGGCCTGCCGATGGCCCGGACCCGCTCCAGCAGCTCCTCGAGGGCGGGCCGGAAAGCCGACTCGTCGTCGCGCTCGACAGTCGACTCGAGCCTGGCATCGAGCTCATTCAGCTCGCTCGCTGCCGAATCGTCGATCCGCAGCTGGCCCTCGCCGAGGATCCGGACGATCATGTCCCGTCACCAGCCTGCGGCTGCTCGGCTGGCGCAGCGGGCTGAGCGGGCGGTGTCGCCTGAGCCGCCTGGCCGTCGGCCGACGCGGTGCCGGCCTGGGTGCCGTTCGCGGCCCCCTCGATCTGCCGTGGCGCGCCGCCCTGGCCGAGTTCGCCCTTCATCCGTGCCAGCTCGGCCTCGACGTCGTGGCCGGCGCCCATTCGGTCCAGCTCGAGCTGGATGTCGTCGCGGGGCCCGCCGACCATGTCGTCGAGCGCGCCGGAGGCCATCAGCTCGTCGATCGCGCCGGCCCGCGCCTTCATCTGCTCGGTCTTGTCCTCGGCCCGCTGAATCGCCAGCCCGACATCGCCCATTTCCTCGGAGATGCCGGTAAACGCCTCGTTGATCCGCGTCTGCGCCTCAGCTGCGGTGTACGTGGCCTTGATGGTCTCCTTCTTGGTGCGGAAGGCGTCCACCTTGGCCTGCAGCCGCTGCGAGGCACCGGTCAGCTTCTCCTCCTCGCCCTGCAGCGCGGTGTACTGCGTGCCGAGATCGCTCAGCTGGGTCTGCACCCCCGCCTTGCGGGTCAGCGCGTCGCGGGCAAGGTCCTCCCGGCCGACGCCCAGTGCGTCCCGCGCCTGCCGGTCGTACTTGTCCGACGTCTGCTGCAGCTGGTTCATCTGCAGCTCAACACGCTTGCGCGAGGTCGCCACGTCGGCCACGCCGCGACGGACCTTCTGCAGCAGCTCTAGCTGTGTCTGATACGAGTAATCCAGGGTTTCTCTGGGGTCCTCCATCCGGTCAAGTGCCTTGTTGGCCTTGGCACGGAAGATCGTAGAAACCCGCTTCATCACGCCCATAAGCGCGACCATCCCCTCATTACTTTTCGCCGCCGCACCGGGCCGGGGCAGCGGCGCGAAACCAGTTGCTGCGCAAGTCAACGGACGTTGCCGACAGGTGCTCGTTTCCACCCTACGACGGCCAGCAAGGTCAGTCATCCCGGTGGGCGCCCGGGAGACGTCATCCAGGCCGCTTCAGCGCGCGGTCTGGCGGTCTGCGGGGTTCGCCCCGGTATGCTGAGCCCGTGTTCCGACGACGTTCAGCCGACGCAGCTGAGCTGCCCGATCAGGCAGATCAGGACGCGCAGAGCCAGCCTGCGGCCGAAGCCGCCCCCGAGCGGCCCGGCCAGACCCAGAGTAAGGGCAGGCCGACCCCCAAGCGCAGCGAGGCTGAGCGCAGGCGACGGCAGCCGTACTCGGCGCCTGCCGACCGGAAGGCGGCCGGCCAGCAGTCGCGCGACCGGGACCGCGCCGCGCGCGCCCGCAGGACCGAAGCCATGCGCCGCGGCGAGAGCTGGGCACTGCCGCGCAAGGATCAGGGCCAGGTCCGGGCGCTGGCGCGTGACTACGTGGACGCCAGGCGCAGCATCAGCGAGTACTACATGTTCGGGGTGCTCGTGCTCGTGGTCCTGCTGTTCCTTCCCGCGCTGCGGAAGTCTGCGGTGATCGACTATGCGGTGCTGATTATCCTCGCGGTGATCGTCATCGAGAGCGTCCTCGTCTCCGGCCGGGTGATCAAGCTCGCGCAGCAGCGATTCCCCGGCGAGAGCACCCGCGGTCTCCGGATGTACGTGGCGGTCCGCAACACCCAGTTCCGCCGGCTGCGCATGCCGACGCCCAGGGTCAAGCCCGGCACCAAGGTCTGAGTCACCGGCCGCCGACGGCATGCCTGACGGCCGCTAGGGTCAACCGCATGGAATACCGTCACCTCGGCCGCAGCGGGCTGAAGATCAGCGAGATCGCCTACGGCAACTGGATCACCCATGGTTCCCAGGTCGAAGAGCAGGCCGCCAGCGCGTGCGTGGCCGCGGCGCTCGATGAGGGCATCACCAGCTTCGACACCGCGGACGCCTACGCGGGCACCAAGGCCGAGGAGGTGCTCGGCCGGGCGCTGCGCGGCGTGCGCCGCGAGTCGGTCGAGATCTTCAGCAAGCTCTACTGGCCGGTCGGCCCCGGCGCCAACGACAGCGGCCTGTCCCGCAAGCACATCATGGAGTCAGCGCACGGCTCACTCCGGCGGCTGCAGACCGACTACCTGGACCTGTACCAGGCGCACCGCTACGACCACGAGACGCCGCTCGAGGAGACCCTCCGCGCCTTCGACGACCTGGTCCGTCAGGGCAAGGTTCTCTACGTAGGCGTATCCGAGTGGCGGGCCGAGGAGATCGCGGCCGCGCTGCGGATCGCCGGGGAGATGGGATTCGACCGGATCGTCTCGAACCAGCCGCAGTACAGCATGCTGTGGCGGGTCATCGAAGCCGAGGTGCTGCCGCTGTGCGAGAAGGAGGGCATCGGCCAGATCGTGTTCTCGCCAATCGCGCAAGGCGTGCTGACCGGCAAGTACCTGCCGGGTTCGGCCGCGCCGGAAGGCTCCCGCGCGACCGACGCCGGCGGGTCGAGGTTCATCAAGGGCTACCTGACCGACGACATCCTCGGCCGGGTGCAGCAGCTCAAGCCGCTCGCCGACGAGGCTGGCCTGACGATGGCGCAGCTGGCGATCGCGTGGACACTGCAGAACTCCGGGGTTTCGGCGGCGATCGTGGGTGCCACCAGGCCGGAGCAGGTGCGCGAGAACGCCGGGGCGTCCGGCGTCCGCCTCGACCCCGCGCTGATGGCCCGGATCGACGACGCCCTCGGCCCGGTGATCTTTACCGACCCGGCGGCCACCGCCAGCCCGCGGACCCGCCGCTGAGCCCCTGATCGCCGCGCCCCGCTATGGCCCGCCCGGCTTCGGTTGCTACTTCCCGGGGTGCAGGCTCATCGGGCCGTACTCGACGCGGCCCTCATCCAGCAGGGACACCTGGTCCACCCCGGCCTCGAGCAGGGTGGGCCAGTTCTCGCCGATCCAGCTCTCGGCGTCCCCCTGGCTGCCGAAGCTCTCCTTAGGCAGGCCGCGCGATGTGAGCACGGTCCCGTCTTCCTTCTCCAGCTGCCAGGTCCAGGTCATGCTTGCTCGCCGCCTCGGTGGCTAGGATCGGGCCGGTCAACGGCGCTAAATCTTAGTCGCCCCGCACCTGAGGAGGCCGATGGAGGTCCGGCTCGCCGGCACCGGCGGCAGCAGCGGCTGGCCGCAGCAGGGCTGCGAATGCGCGTCCTGCGCCAGGATCCGGGCGGCCGGCCGCTCGCGGGCCCCCACGCGGGTGATCGTGGACGGCACGCTGCCCGTCGGCTCTGGCGAGCCGCCGGCCGGGTATCAGGTGCAGCGAATGCCGGGCGCCTGGGCCGTGACCGCGCCGGACGGCGGCAGGCTGCTCTTGACCGACGGGTCCGGCGCCACACCCGACCTGCCGGACGGCGGAAGGCCCTTCGACATCGTGCTGCTCGACCTTGTGCGGGACCCGGCGCAGCTCGGCGCGCTGCGCAGCCGGGGCCTCGTCGGCGACGGCACCGTGGCCGTGGTGCTGCACGCCGATCACCGGATCTCCTCTGAGGAGGAGCTGGCCCGGCGGTGCGGGTTCTGGGGGGCGGTCCTGCCGGAGGACGGAGACGTGCTCACGGCGCCGCGTGACCGGCCTGCACCCCCACCGGCCCAGCCGCGCCGGGTGCTCGTGCTCGGCGGGGCACGGTCGGGGAAGTCGCGGCACGCGGAGCTCAGGCTGGCCGCCGAGCCGCTGGTGACCTACCTGGCGGCCGGGCCCTACCCGGACGGCGCGCAGCCCTCAGCCGATCCCGAGTGGGCCGAGCGGGTGGCGGCGCATCAGTCCCGGCGCCCGGCGTGGTGGCGGACCGTGGAAAGCGCCGACGCCGCCGGGGCGTTGCGGTCGGTGCCCGGCGCGCTGTTGTTCGACGGGGTGGGGACCTGGCTGGCCGCGGTGATGACGATGCAGCACCAGGCGGGGACGCCGGGACTGCTCGCCGCGAAAGCCGATGAGCTGGTCGAGGCGTGGCGGCAGACGCCTGCACGCGTGGTCGCGGTCAGCGATGAGGTGGGATCCGGCGTCCATCCGCCGACCGAGGCCGGCCTGTTCCGGGACCAGCTTGGGTGGCTCAACCAGCGGCTCGCCGCCGAGTCGGACCAGGTTGTGCTCGTGGTGGCCGGGCGGCCGGTGACTCTTCCCAGTTGATCTGAATCCCTACTATTCGCGGATTCAGAAGGCAAGAGGGCGAGACTACCCTCCGGAACTGTAAAGTTCTATCCGCTAGCACACAAAGAGCATGGAGCTTTCCCGGCGGCGCCCTGCCGATCGGCCCGGTGACCGAGGTGGTGACGACACATGACGCGCGTTGTCGTCGTTGGTGATCTTATGACGGACACGGTCGCCCACGCGGCGTTGCCGCTGGCCAGGGGCAGCGACACGCCAGCGACGGTGACTATGCACGGTGGCGGTGCCGGGGCGAATATCGCGGCATGGCTCGCCGTGGACGGCGCCGAGGTGGCGTTCGTGGGACGGCGCGGCGCCGACATCGCCGGCCGCAACCGGGACATGGAGCTGATGGGCTACGGCGTGGACGCCCGGCTGGTCATGGACCCCGAGCGGCCCACCGGCACCTGCGTGGTGATGGTGACCCACAAGGGCGACCACACGATGCTCTCCGACCCCGGGGCGAATGCGGCGCTGTCACCCGATGACCTGCCCAAGGACCTGTTCACACCCGGCAGCCACCTGCACATCTCCGGCTACACGCTGCTCAACGAGGGCTCGAGGGCGGCGGCGCTCGCGGCCTTCAGCCACGCACAGCGCGCGGGCATGACCGTGTCCGTTGACGGTGCCTCTTCGGCACCGCTCGAGCGCGTCGGCGCCGAGCCGTTCCTGCAGCTCACCAACGGCGCTACGCTGCTCTTCGTGAACGGCGACCAGGCCAAGGTGCTGACCGGCCGGGAGCAGCCGGAGCAGGCAGCACGGGTGCTGAATGCGTGGTACCCGCAGGTCGTGATGAAGCTCGGCGGCGAGGGCGCGCTGTTCTACGCCAACGGACGGCCCGAGCCGTTCCGGGTTCCCGGGCCGCCGATCGAGCGGATCGTTGACGGCACCGGGGCCGGTGACGCGTTCTGCGCCGGGTTCCTGCCCGCCTGGCTGGACAAGAAGCCACCCGGCGAGGCGCTGGCCAGCGGATGCAGGCTCGCGGCCAGGGCCCTCAGCCTGGTGGGTTCGCGCCCGGCGCTCTGACCTCGCCGGCGTCGAACCGGGCCAGCCAGGTGCCGGCCACCGAGCGCAGCCGGCCGCTGTCCAGCCGGTAGACGCGCTGCCTCCCGCGCAGCACCGCGTGGACCAGCCCTGCGTCCTGCAGGATGCCCAGATGCCGAGACGTCGTCGGCCAGGAGCAGTCGAACCTCGCGGCTATCTCGCCAGAGGTCATCTCGCCGCCACGGGCCAGCAGCACGAGCAGGATCGTGCGCCGCGACTGGTGCGCGAGGGCGCCGAACACGGCGTCGAGGGACTGCAGGTCTGCGATGCCCCTTGGCTGGCCGGTCACGCCTCGACGGCCACCCTCACGAAGTGAGGGAACTCCCACTTGGGCCGGCCATCGCGGTCCTCCAGCAGCGGATCCATCGCCTCCCAGATCATCAGCACGTCCGGGTGCTCATGCGCCAGGCCGAAGCCGCCCTCAACCCAGGTGAAGATTTCAACGTAGGTCAGGCCGCCGTCGGTGCCGCGCAGCACGAGCGGCGGCTCCCCGGTCACGAAGCCGAGGCCGTGCAGCGTGCGCCAGTGGGTCCGGAGCAGGTCGGCGAAGCGCTCCTCGGCGTCCGGCCTGACCCGGTACGTGCAGACTACCGTTTCATTAGCCATGTAGCTAACAATAAGCCTATGTGCTAAGAGTTACTAGACCCGGCCGCTGCTCCGCCACCCGATGCCCGCGCGCCGCTGCCCGCTTGTCCCAGCGGGCAGGCACAATGGCGGTCATGGCAAGACGCACCACGACAACTCCTCCTCCCGAGGACTTCGAGGAAAACATCATCGACATCGACGTCACCGAGGAGATGCGGGCCAGCTACCTCGAGTACGCCTACTCGGTGATCTACCAGCGCGCCCTGCCCGACGCCAGGGACGGGCTCAAGCCCGTGCAGCGCAGGATCCTGTACCAGATGCGCGAGATGGGCCTGACCCCGCAGCAGGCGTACACCAAGTGCGCGCAGGTCGTCGGCCAGGTCATGGGGCGCCTGCACCCGCACGGCGACTCGGCGATCTACGACGCACTGGTCCGGATGCAGCAGGACTGGGCGATGCGCCTGCCGCTGATCGACGGGCACGGGAACTTCGGCTCGCTCGGCGGCGATGACGCGCCCGCCGCCTACCGCTACACCGAGGCGCGGCTGGCCGCGCCCGCCATGGAGATGACGGCCTCGCTCGACGAGGACACCGTCGACTTCGTGCCGAACTACGACGGCACGCTGACCCAGCCGGAGGTGCTTCCGGCCGCGATCCCGAACCTGCTCGTCAACGGGACCGCCGGGATCGCCGTCGGGATGGCCACCAACATGGCCCCGCACAACCTCGGTGAGGTCGTTGCGGCCGCCCGGCACCTGATCGCCCACCCGGACGCGAGCCTGGACGAGCTGATGCGGTTCGTCCCCGGACCCGACCTGCCAACCGGCGGCAAGATCGTCGGGCTGGACGGGATCCGGGAGGCTTACGAGACCGGCCGCGGGATCTTCCGCACCAGGGCGGCGGCGCGGGTCGAGAAGATCACCCCGCGCCGCACCGGGATCGTGGTCACCGAGCTGCCCTACGGGATCGGGCCGGAGAAGGTGATCGCCAGGATCAAGGACCTGGTCCAGGCCAAGAAGCTTTCCGGCATCGCGGACCTGAAGGACCTCACCGACCGGCACCGCGGACTGCAGCTGGTGATCGAGGTGCGCTCCGGGTTCCACCCCGAGGCCGTGCTCGCGGAGCTGTACCGGCTGACCCCGATGGAGGACACGTTCGGCATCAATAACGTCGCCCTCGTCGACGGGCAGCCGCGGCTGCTCGGCCTGCGTGAGCTGCTGCAAATCTACGTCGGCCACAGGATCGAGGTCGTCCGCCGCCGCACCGCGTACCGGCGCCGCAAGCGCGAGGACCGGATGCACCTGGTCGACGGCCTGCTCATCGCGCTGCTCAACATCGACGAGGTCATCCAGGTGATCCGCACCAGCGATGACGCCGCGGCCGCCAAGGAACGGCTGATGGCCGTCTTCGATCTTTCGGTGATCCAGGCGCAGTACATTCTGGACACCCCGCTGCGCCGGCTGACCCGCTACGACCGGCTGGAGCTAGAGCGGGAGCGGGAAACCCTGGAGCGCGAGATCGCCGAGCTCACGGCGATCCTGGACTCCGAGCAGCGGCTGCGCGAAGTGGTCTCGGCCGAGCTGGCCGAGATCAGCGAGAAGTTCGCCACCCCGCGCCGCACGGTGCTGCTGGAAAGCAGCGGCGCGGCCAGGACGGCCGCGGTGCCGATGGAGGTGGCCGACGAACCCTGCACGGTGCTGCTCTCCTCGGCCGGGCTGCTGGCCAGGACGGCCAGCGCCGGGGACGACACCGCCGCCGAGCGCGCGGCTCCCGCGGCCGACCGCAAGGGGCACGACGCCGCGGGCCCGCGCTCCGCGCACGACACGATCGTCTCGGCCGTGGCGTCGACCGCGCGCGGCACGGTCGGCGTGGTGACCTCACACGGCCGGCTCATCCGGCTCGGCGTGCTGGAACTTCCGGCGCTGCCGCCAAGCGCGCACGCCCCCGGGCTGGCCGGCGGCGCCCCGATCAGCGAGTTCCTGTCGCTGCAGCCCGGAGAGACCGTGGCCGGGCTGGCCGCGGCCGACGGATCGGGCCCTGGCGCCGGTGCCGGGCTCGCGCTGGGCACGGCGAGCGGCGTGGTCAAGCGGGTCGCACCGGACTACCCGCAGAACGCGACCGAGTTCGAGGTCATCGGGCTCAAGGACGGCGACCGCGTGGTGGGCGCGGTGCAATTGGCCAACGAGGCGCAGGACCTGGCGTTCGTGACCAGCGACGCGCAGCTGCTCCGGTTCGGCGCGACGTTGGTCCGCCCGCAGGGCCGGTCGGCCGGCGGGATGGCCGGTATCAGGCTGGCCGCCCGCGCCTCGGTGATCTGGTTCGGTGCCGTCGACCCGGCCGCCGACGCCGCACCCGTCGTGGTTACCGTCGCGGGCAGTGGCAGCGCGCTCCCGGGCACGTCGGCGGTGACGGTGAAGGTCACGCCCTACGCCGAATACCCGCCGAAGGGCCGCGCCACCGGCGGGGTCCGCTGCCACAGGTTCCTGAGAGGCGAGGATGTGCTGGTGCTTGCCTGGGCCGGGGCGGCTCCGGCACGCGGCGCCACCGAGGCCGGCTCGCCGGTCGACCTGCCGCCCGCGGACGGCCGCAGGGACGGCTCGGGCGAGCGGGTCCGGCACCCGCTGGCCGCGCTCGGCGGCGCGGCGCCGGCCTGAGCGCCGCCGGCGCCCGTCGGGCCGTTTCCGGGAATGCGGCACCCAAGGCGGCAACGCGCGGCCGAGGGTGTGGTGCCAGGTCAGGTGTCGATACGAGACGGGTCGAGCTCGGTGGCGGCGTCGATGATGAAGTCCCGGCGCGGCGCCACCTCGCCGCCCATGAGCAACTCGAACATGGCCGTCGCCGCTGCGGAGTCCTCCATCCTGATCCGGCGCAGCGTGCGGTGCCGCGGATCCATCGTGGTCTCCGCCAGCTGTGATGCGTCCATCTCGCCAAGACCCTTGTACCGCTGCGGGGGCTCTTTAAAGCGCTGCCCCCGGCGCTCTAGCTGCAGCAGCGTGCGGTGCAACTCGGCGTCGGAGTAGGTGTACATGTATTTCTGCTGCCCCTTGCGCGCGTTGATCAGCTCGATCCGGTGCAGCGGCGGCACGGCGGCGAACACCCGTCCGGCCTCCACCATCGGCCGCATGTAGCGGTGGAAGAGGGTGAGCAGCAGGGTCCTGATGTGCGCGCCGTCCACGTCGGCGTCGGCCATGAAGATGACCCGCTGGTACCTGGCCGCGTCCAGGTCGAACGCGGCGCCCGAGCCCGAGCCGAGGACCTGGATGATCGCGGCGCACTCGGCGTTCTTGAGCATGTCGGTCAGCGACGCCTTCTGCACGTTGAGGATCTTGCCGCGGATCGGCAGCAGCGCCTGGAACTCGGAGTCCCTGGCCAGCTTCGCCGTCCCGAGCGCGGAGTCACCCTCCACGATGAACAGCTCGCTCCGGTCGTCGGCCGAGCGGCAGTCGACCAGCTTCGCCGGCAGCGCGGACGTCGCGAGCGCCGACTTGCGCCGCTGGTTCTCGCGGTGCTCGCGGGCGGAGATCCGGGTCTTGGCGGCGGCGGCCACCTTGTCCAGAACCGCCCGCGCCTGCTGCTTGACCCGCCCCCGGGACTCGAAGAACGTCCGGAGTTCCGACGCCACCACCTGGCCGACGATCCGGGTCGCCGCCGGCGTGCCGAGGACCTCCTTGGTCTGCCCCTCGAACTGCGGCTCCGGCAGCCGGACCGCGATCACCGCGGTGAGCCCCTCCAGGATGTCCTCCTTGGTGACCGGCTCGTCCCCGTTCTTCAGCAGCCGGACCGCGCGCAGTTGCTCGTTCAGCGTGCGGACCAGGGCCCGCTCGAAGCCGGCCACGTGGGTGCCGCCCTTGGGCGTGGCGATCACGTTCACGAACGACCTGGTCGCTGTGCCGTAGCCGCCGTCCCAGCGCAGCGCGACGTCGACCTCGAGTTCGCGCTCGACATCGGTGGGGACCAGGTGGCCCTGGTCGTCGAGCACCGGCACGGTCTCGGTGAACTGCCCGGAGCCAGTCAGCCGCACGACGTCGGTGACCGGCTCGCCGGTGGACAGGTGGGCGCAGAACTCGCTGATCCCGCCGTCGAAGCAGAACTCGGCTTCGCGGCTGTCATCGAGGCCGTCGGCCGGGCTGGCACCTTCCTCCAGGCTGGCCGCGCGGTCAGCATCGCCGCGCTCATCGACGATGCGGATGGTCAGCCCGGGCACCAGGTACGCGGTCTGGCGGGCCCGCTGGGCCAGCGCGTCGAACCGCCACACCGCTCCCCGCACGAACACCTGCTGATCCGGCCAGAACCTGATCCTGGTGCCGGTCACGGTCTTGGCCACCCGCCGCACCTTGCGCAGCCCGCTGCCGGGCTGGAACGCCGCACCGGGGCCCGGCCCGCTGAACTCGCCCGGCACCCCGCGGCGGAAGCTCATGGCCCACTGCGCGCCGTCCTTGTCGACCTCCACGTCCAGTCGGCTGGCCAGGGCGTTGACCACCGACGCGCCCACTCCGTGCAGGCCGCCGGAGGCGGTGTAGGAGCCGCCGCCGAACTTGCCGCCCGCGTGCAGCCGGGTCATCACCAGCTCAACGCCGTTGAGCTTGGTCTTGGGCTCGATGTCGACCGGGATCCCGCGGCCGTTGTCCCTGACCTCGGCGGAGTCATCGTCGTGCAGGATGACTTCGATCTTGGTGCAGTGACCGCCCAGGGCCTCGTCGACGGCGTTGTCAATGAGCTCCCAGAGGCAGTGCAGCAGCCCGCGGCCGTCGGTGGACCCGATATACATGCCCGGGCGCTTGCGCACCGCCTCGAGCCCCTCGAGGACCGTCAGATGCCGTGCTGTGTAGCCGTCGGCCAGGGTCGGCTTCGGCATGCGCTCGGCACTGAGGGCAGTCACTGCGGGTCTCCTGACGCGCGGGGGACGGACAAAGCCTGAAGGCAGACTAGCGGCCCGTGCCGTCACTTCTGCGCAGCCACGCCGCCGACATACCCGGCGACCTGGGGCAACGTGCACAGTTCCGGCGCTGGCCGTCGCCCACCCAAGGTTGTTCGCCTACGGCGTACCTCACCCATCTACGGGAAGACTGCTAGTCCGCGGCGTGTTGTGATGCTGTGATGAGTCTAGACAGGATTGACCGGCCGGCGTGACAAGCAGCCGGACCGCACCAGGCGAGGGAGGCGACATGACCGCTGCGATGGCCCCGACCCAGCCGCTCAACGCCACCGATGTATGTGACCGATGCGGTGCGCAGGCATATGTACGTGTAGTGCTCCCGGGCTCTGGCGAGCTTCTGTTCTGTGCCCACCACAACCGGCAGCACGCCGAGGCGCTGGCCAAGATCGCGGTTGAGATCCACGACGAGACCGACCGGCTGTCCCGTACCCAGAACGATAGCGAGCGGTAGGCCGGCCGCCACCTGGCGCCGCTGGCGACCGGGAACTCTGGCTGCGGGCGGGCGAGGGCGACACCGCAGCGTTCGGCGAGTTGTTCGGGCGGCATGCCAACGCGGTTTATAACCACTTGTTCCGGCGGGTCGCGGACTGGTCCGAGGCCGAGGACCTGACCTCGGCGGTCTTCTTGCAGGCCTGGCGCACACGGGGCAGGGTGGTGATCGACCGCGAGTCGGCGCTCCCCTGGCTGCTCGGCGTGGCCAATCACGTGCTGCGCAACCACAGGCGAGCCAGCAGGCGGTACCGCGATGCCCTGCGCCGGATCGTCCCGGCCGAGGAGGCCGCAGGCGACCACGCTGACGCCGTCGCCGCCGCGGTCGACAGCGAGCGCCTGATGGCCACGGTTCGCCACGCGTTAATGCAGCTGCCGCGGCACGAGCGCGAGGTCGTCGAGCTGTGCATGTGGTCGGGTCTCGACCAGAGGGCGGCGGCGGTCGCGCTCGGCGTGTCCGTAGGAACCGTTAAGTCCCGAATGCACCGGGCTCGGCGGCGGCTCGCGGCCAGCCTCAGCCAGGACCGCGGACCATCGCAGCGGCCGCTCGCGCCCCGCGGCGCCGGCCCGCACGTGCCGGAGGAGGATGCCTGATGGGCGCGCCAGAACCGATGACCGGGCTGTCCCAGCCGCCACCGGACCGCGACCTGCCCGACCTGCCGCGCCACCGCAGGGAGTTGCTGGCGGTCATCGCCGGCCGCCAAGGGCTGCGGCGCGCGCCCCGGTGGGCGGTTCCGCTGGCCGCGGCCGCCGCGGTCATCGCCGTCGCGGTCACGGCCGCGGCGCTGGTGCCGGTCTTTGGTCACCGGCAGGACAACGCTCCGCCGGGCGGCGCCACCCGCCCGGCCCGGGGGGCGGCGACCGCCTGCCAGAAGCCCGCCGGCACCGAGTGCCAGCGGACGGACACCTTTACCGCCGCGGCGCCGCCCGGCGGGATCACCGTGCTGGACGACGTGGGCTCGGTGACCATCACCGGAAGCGACCGGGACACGGTCGCGGTGACCGAAAGGCTGTCGTACCGCGGTTACCCGCCAGTAACTACGCGATCGCTCAGCGGCGGCGCGCTCACGCTCGGCTACACCTGCCGGTCCGATGACTGCGGTGTCGCCTACGACATCGAGGTTCCGCGCTCGCTCAGCGTCCGGGTCGACGCGGACACCGCGTCAATCTCGCTGACGTCGCTGGCTGGCCAGGTCCACGCCACGTCGGACGTCGGCTACATCCACGGCGAGAACCTCGCAGACACCGTCGCCGACCTGCGCACCGGCGTGGGCTCCATCGAGGCCACGTTCCGGTCGGCGCCCTTGCACCTGAGCGCGAACGCGGGCACGGGCGGGGTCACGCTGCTCATGCCGGCCGCCCCCGGTTATGACGTGACCGCGAGCGCCGACGTCGGCTCGGTCAGCGTCACCGTGCGCCGGGACGCATCCTCCGGTCACGTGATCCAGGCCAGCGCCGACGTCGGCTCTGTGACGGTGGCCAGGAACTGAGCCCCGGCGAAGGCGGGTGGTCAGTCCAGGTAGTCGCGCAGCACCTGGGAGCGGGACGGGTGCCGGAGCTTCGACATCGTCTTCGACTCGATCTGCCGGATCCGCTCCCTGGTCACCCCGTAAACCTTGCCGATCTCGTCGAGCGTCTTTGGCTGGCCGTCGGTCAGGCCGAACCGCATCGAGACCACGCCCGCCTCGCGCTCTGACAGCGTGTCGAGCACCGAGTGCAGTTGCTCCTGCAGCAGCGTGAAGCTGACGGCCTCGCCCGGCTGGATCGCCTCGGAGTCCTCGATCAGGTCACCGAACTCGCTGTCGCCGTCCTCGCCGAGCGGGGTGTGCAGGGAGATCGGCTCACGCCCGTACTTCTGCACCTCGATGACCTTTTCCGGGGTCATGTCCAGCTCGACGGCCAGTTCCTCGGGGGTCGGCTCCCGGCCCAGGTCCTGCAGCATCTGCCGCTGCACCCGGGCCAGCTTGTTGATGACCTCGACCATGTGCACCGGGATCCGGATCGTGCGGGCCTGGTCGGCCATCGCCCTTGTGATCGCCTGCCGGATCCACCAGGTCGCGTACGTGGAGAACTTGTAGCCCTTGGTGTAGTCGAACTTCTCGACCGCCCGGATCAGGCCGAGGTTGCCCTCCTGGATCAGGTCGAGGAAGAGCATGCCGCGGCCGGTGTACCGCTTGGCCAGCGAGACCACAAGGCGCAGGTTGGCCTCGAGCAGGTGATCCTTGGCCCGCCGGCCGTCGTCGGCGATCCACGCCAGGTCGTCCCTGGCCTCCGGGCGCAGCGAGCCGCTCTCGGCCAGCTTCTCCTCGGCGAACAGGCCGGCCTCGATGCGCTTGGCCAGCTCAACTTCCTGCTCCGCGTTGAGCAGCGGCACCTTGCCGATCTGCTTCAGGTAGTCCTTGACCGGGTCGGAGGTGGCCCCGGCGACCGCCACCTGGGCAGCGGGCAGGTCCTCGTCGTCGTCGCCGTAGACAAACGCCTCGTCCTCGGCGTCTTCCCCGGCGGGCTTTACCGCCTGGAGCTGGCCGTCAGCGGCGGCGGGCTCGCCGGGCTTGCCGCCGGCGGGCTCCCGTTGCTGGCCCGCATCCTTGTCGGTGTCGGCGTCGTCATGATCATCGGCCTCCAGATCGACGACCACCTCGTCGGAGTCCTCCTCGTCTCCGCCAACCACGAGGTCTGCCAGGTCCGCCTCGACGTCCAGCTCGGCGACGGCCGCGAGGTCAGGCTCGCCGTCCAGCTCGGCGTCCTCCTCGACCTCTAGCTCTTCGCCAGCCGCAGCTGCGAAGTTCGGGTCCGCGTTCTCGTCGCCGTCGTGGCCGCCTGCTTCGGCGGGGCCGGCACCGTTGACCGCGGCGGAGCCCGGCTCCCGCACGGCCGTGGCCGAACCACCCGAGCGGCGGCCGCGCTGGCCTCGCCCAGAGGAATTCTGGCGCTTCGCTGCCGCAGGCTCACCGGAATTGCGCTGGTTCTCCGCTGCCTGATCGCCGTCAACCAGCGCGACCGCGGAATCGGCGCTCTTCCCTGCGCTGTCAGCGGTGGCCGATCCCGATGAATTCCGCCCCGAAGGAGCCTGGCCCGAAGGCCGTGACTGCCTCCGCGCTGCCGAGCTCGTAGCGCTTGCCAACGCGGTCACCCCTTCCCTTGCTGGATGGCTGCCGGGTGCGCTGGACCTGCAGGCGACCCCTGGCTGACCGAACTAGCAGGCGACACAGACACCTCTCCTGCAACCATATGGCGAGAAATGGACCTTACCGCGCGGATCCTGCTCCCAAGACCGTGCTGGAAACCAAACGCCTGCCACGAACTACCGCGGCCGGCACCGGCTTGTCTCCCGACAACCACCATAGGCGGAGCCGGCGGGTAGGTCGTACAACAGCGACCGCTGGCCGCGAGTTCCCTCCTGAAACGACTGCCCCGCGCGCAGGTATGGTA
>CAWHZU010000020.1:0-46665 GCA_963833885.1 uncultured Actinomycetota bacterium
GGCCGGAGCCACCGAGGCCGGCGGATGCCCGGTTGTACACGGCCTGGTGGACCCCACCAAGGGCGACGCCAACAGCCAGTGGTGGCCGAACCGGCTCAACCTGAAGATCCTCGCGAAGAACCCCGCCGTGGCCAACCCGTTGGGCGACGAGTTCAACTACGCCGACGCGTTCAAGACCCTCGATCTTGCCGCCGTGAAGCGCGACATCGCGGCCGTGCTGACGGACTCCAAGGACTGGTGGCCGGCGGACTTCGGCCACTACGGCCCGCTGATGATCCGTATGGCGTGGCACCTCGCGGGCACCTACCGGATCAGCGACGGCCGGGGCGGCGCCGGGGCCGGCCAGCAGCGCTTCGCGCCGCTGAACAGCTGGCCGGACAACGTCAGCCTGGACAAGGCCCGCCGGCTGCTGTGGCCGGTCAAGAAGAAGTACGGCCAGAAGATCTCGTGGGGGGACCTGATGGTCCTCACCGGCAACGTTGCCCTGGAGTCGATGGGCTTTGAGACCTTCGGCTTCGGCGGCGGTCGCGAGGATGTCTGGGAGCCGGACGACGACGTCTACTGGGGCCCCGAGACCACCTGGCTGGACGACGAGCGCTACACCGGTGACCGCGAGCTCGAGGACCCGCTGGCCGCGGTCCAGATGGGCCTGATCTACGTCAACCCGCAGGGCCCGAACGGCAACCCGGACCCGCTCGCCGCGGCCCGGGATATCCGTGAGACGTTCCGCCGGATGGCGATGAACGACGAGGAGACGGTCGCGCTGATCGCCGGCGGTCACACCTTCGGCAAGACCCACGGCGCCGGGCCCGACGACAACGTCGGCCCCGACCCCGAGGCCGCCCCGCTCGAGCAGCAGGGGCTCGGCTGGAAGAGCACCTTCGGCAGCGGCGTGGGCAACGACGCGATCACCAGCGGTCTCGAGGTCATCTGGACCGAAACGCCGATCACCTGGGACAACAGCTTCTTCCGCATCCTGTTCGGTTACGAGTGGGAGCTGACCCAGAGCCCCGCTGGCGCGCACCAGTGGCAGCCAAAGGGCGGCGCGGCCGCGGGTACGGTCCCCGACCCGCACGACCCGTCGAAGCGCCGCACCCCGATGATGCTGACAACCGACCTCTCGCTCCGCTTCGACCCGGTCTACGAGCAGATCTCGCGGCGCTTCATGGAGGACCAGGGTGCGTTCGCTGACGCCTTTGCTCGCGCCTGGTTCAAGCTGACCCACCGCGACATGGGCCCGATCGTGCGCTACCTCGGGTCCGAGGTGCCGTCCGAGACGCTGGTCTGGCAGGACCCGGTTCCGGCGGTGGACCACGAGCTCGTGGACGCCGCGGACGTCGCCGCCCTCAAGGAGCAGGCCCTGGCCTCCGGCCTGTCGGTACCGCAGCTGGTCTCGACGGCCTGGGCGTCGGCTTCGTCGTTCCGCGGCAGCGACAAGCGCGGCGGCGCCAACGGCGGCCGCATCCGCCTCGAGCCGCAGAGCGGCTGGGAGGTGAACAACCCGGACCAGCTGGCGACGGTGCTGCGCACCCTGGGAGGGATCCGGGACTCCTTCAACGCCGCCCAGGGCGGCGGGAAGAAGATCTCGCTGGCCGACCTGATCGTGCTCGCCGGCGGCGCGGCCGTCGAGCGGGCGGCCAAGGACGCCGGGTTCGACGTCGAGGTCGCGTTCACGCCGGGGCGCAGCGACGCGTCGCAGGACCAGACCGACACCGAGTCGTTCGCCGTCATCGAGCCGAGGGCCGACGGGTTCCGCAACTACCTCGGGAAGGCCATCCGGCTGCCTGCCGAGTACCTGCTGATCGACAAGGCGAACCTGCTCACGCTCAGCGCGCCCGAGATGACAGTGCTCGTCGGAGGGCTGCGCGTCCTTGGCGCGAACTACGACGGGTCCGCCCGCGGTGTGTTCACCGCCACCCCCGGGTCGCTTACCAACGACTTCTTCGTCAACCTGCTCGACATGGGCACGACGTGGGAGCCGACGTCCGAGGACGCAACCGCGTTCGAGGGCCGCGACGCCGCCACCGGCGAAGTGAAGTGGACCGGCAGCAGGGTCGACCTCGTCTTCGGGTCGAACTCCGAGCTGCGGGCGGTTGCGGAGGTATACGGGAGCGATGACGCCAAGGAGAAGTTCGTGAACGACTTCGTCGGGGCGTGGACCAGGGTGATGAACCTGGACCGGTTCGACATCGCCTGATCGCGATCAGGCTGCCGCGTGCCCGGGGCCGCAACGCCCCGGGCACGCGGCAGTGTCTGCGGCAGGTCTGGATTTCCTCCGTGCCGTCCTCCGGCCGTCAGCCGCGGCGAACGGCAGGCTCAGCGGGCGCTGAGTACGGCTCGTGGAAGGTGAACGCCAGCGGGGTCGGGCCGTCGCTGCGAATCAGGTCGAGCCGGGACAGGGCCTCGTCCAGGTCGGGAACGTGGCCGCCGGCACCCACCACAGCACGAGGTGCTGTTCGCCCATCCGGTGGAACCACTCCCGGCGCCTGCGCATGAAGTCCAGGTGCGGGCCGTTGCGGTACACGAAGTCCCGCAGGGCTTCGAAGCTCTCCCAGACCGACATGTTCACCATGAAGTCGGGACCGCGAGGGCGCAGCGCGGTGGCGCCGGGCCCGTCGCCGTCCTGCAGCCGCCACACCAGGCCCGGCGTGGCGTCGGCGGCCGCGTTGACCGGCTCGATCCCGGCCATGAAGTCCGCCAACTGCGGTGAGTCTGTTGGCGCGCGCACCAGGCCGACGTTGAGCTGCGCGAGGTGGTATCCGGCCACCGGCCCATCAGACCATCCGCGCCGCGGGCATGTCAATATCAGTTAGTTTTAGAAGGCGGGACGGTCTCGTGCAGCACGACGCAACAGTCGCCGGGGCGCGGATCCAGCCGGGCCTCCAGCGTCGTCGCGGCGGCGCCCGCCAGCACCCCCTCCAGCAGGGCGAGGTTCATGCCGCAGATCAGCGGCGGGTAGCGGTCGGCCAGCACGTGAAACGGGCAGTTGCGCAGGCGGGTGTCGGCGCCGTCCGGGTATGGCTGGTAGCCCTGGTCGGCCAGCTCACGCTCCACCAGCTCGCGATCGGCCTCGCCGGGAGCCTGCCGCCTCGCCGCGCGGCCAGCCGCCGCACCCCTGCTCCTGGCCGACCGCTGCAGCTGCGGCTCGGCGCCGGTGATGTCGACGACCTCGGCCAGCAGTTCGGCGGCGCGCCGGTAATCCCTTGGCGGCACGCTGACCTGGTGCTCGGTCGTTGCCCGCTGGTAGAGCTTGGCCGGGCGCCCGGCCCCCGGCCCGGTTCGCCCGTCCGGCCTGCGGAAGCTCACGCTCACCAGCCCGGCCTCGGCCAGCCGGTCCAGGTGGAACGCGGCCAGCGTGCGCTGGATGCCGACCGCCTGCGCTGCCTCGTTCCGGCTGACCCCGTGCGGCTGCAGTGCGACGTACTCGTAGAGCCTGCGCCTGACCGGGTCGTCAAGAACCGCGACGATGCTGATCTCACTCATTACCCCGAATTCTAAAACCAGCCAGCGCTGACATGCGGCGAGCGCCGCCTCAGGTGGTGACGCGACGCCTCACCGCCATCCGTGGCCCGCGGCGCGGCGAGCAGGCCGTCGCGGAGCACTGCGACGGCCCGCTGCGGGTCTGAGGCCTGAGCGCCGCCTCTGCGCAGGGCGAACATCATGCTCGCGATGATCGTCATGAGGTCGTCGACGCCGAGGTCATCCCGGATCGCGCCGCTGGCCTGAGCGCGGACAAGCAGGTGCTGGATCCCGCCGCGTATCCGCGCGCCGGTCTCGGCCAGTCCGGCGCTGAGCTCGGTTCCGGCGCTGGCCAGCGCGTCAACAAGGTCGCGTTTGAGCGCCGCCTCGGCGATGAGGCGGTCGACATAGCCGAGCAGGGCGGCGCCGGGGTCCTGGGCATCGCGCAGCGCCCCGGCCTCGTCCGCCAGGCGCTGCAGGCGGTCCTGCAGCACGGCCTCGAACAAAGCCTCCTTGGCGGGGAAGTGGCGGTAGAGCGTGCCCGGCCCGACCCCGGCACGGCGCGCGATCTCGTCCAGGGACACGGAGAGCCCGTCGGCGCCGAACGCCGCCCTGGCCACCTCGAGCAGCCGCTCCCTGTTGCGGCGCGCGTCGGAACGCAGCGGCTTCGGGCCGGTCATCCGCTGCTCGCCTCCCTGGCTGACGGAGTGGAAACGGGGCGCTGTCTCCGGTACGGTCGTAACCGGGGCGCGGTCTCCGATTCTAGCCGAGCCCGGTATCCAGCGCTTTCAGGAAGGATCTGCAGCTCATGCCCGCAACTACCGCCAGCCCCCGCGAGACCGCCGAACGGTTCCTGAGCGCCGCCATCGGCGCTGACCCCGGCGACATGGCCGACTGTTACGCCCCCAGCGTGGTCATTGAGATGCCGTTTGCCGTCGCGCCGCTCATTCCCGCCAGGGTCGAGACCACCCGCGAGGAACTGCGCGCGCGTTTCCGGGCGGGAACGGCGAGCCGGAGGTACAAGAGCCTGGGCGACGTCGTGATCCACGAGACCACCGACCCCGGCGTGGTCATCATCGAATACGAACTGCACGGCGAGTTCACCCAGACCGCTGAGCCGTTCTCACTGCGCTTCCTCATGGTACTGACGATCCGGGACGGCCAGATCGTGCACTCTCGTGATTACAGCAATCCCATAGCGGGTGCCAAGGTAATCGGGCGGCTGCCCGAACTCATCGCCGCACTCAACACGGACGGCAACGGCCATTAACAGCTAATTGCTGGGCTGCGGCGTAGCGCACCTGATGTTTGGATTCACGCCCACGTAGTTGAGTGGGCCGGCGATGACGGTAACCGCGATCGTGCTGGCCCTGCTGCAATTTCCGATGGACCCGTTGTAGTCACCGCGCTGTCCGGCCGCGACGCCACCTATGGCCAGCCAGATGATGAGAAGCACCGATCCGATGTGCATTTGGACCTCCGTCAGCACTGCTGCCCATAAAAAGACGGCTGGTCGCGATCGCCAAGTATTTATCTTGGTCGGCCACCTATCGGGAAGCTTACCCGCGGGTTACTGTGACGAGCCCGTTGTGCGCGATGCCAGCGCTTTTTCCAGAAATCTGGAAGTAGCCCTGCGGCTGCAATTCGATTGCGCGCCAGTGCTGCGCGCGATCACCGGCGTCGCGCCCGGCACGCCCGCTGCGCAGTCCTAGGACCATTGGCCGGGTGCCCATCCGGCCGGCGGCCGATGCCGGGGTGCCCGGCGCGGCCGTAGCGTGCGACCAGGTGCACACGGACGGGCGATCGGGAGGAGCCGGGACATGCTGGTGGTCGAGGTCGGGGAATTCGGCGGTCCCGAGGTGCTCGTGCCACGGCAGGTGCCCGACCCGGCGCCCGGGGCTGGGCAGGTCGTTGTGCGGGTGGCAGCCGTCGACGTGCTGTTCGTCGACACGCTGATCCGGTCCGGCCTGGCCGTTGACTTCTTCCCGGTCCGCCCGCCGTACGTCCCGGGCAACGGGGTGGCCGGGCTGGTGAGCGCCACCGGGGATGGCGTCGATCCGTCGTGGGCAGGCCGTGCCGTTGTCGCGCGCACGGGCGGCAACGGCGGCTGGGGCGGCTACGTCGAGCAGGCCGTGGTCTCCGCCAGCGACCTGATCCCCGTGCCCGATGGCCTCGGCCTGCGCGAGGCGGGCGCGTTGCTGCACGACGGCGCCACTGGGGAGAGCCTCCTTGAACGGGCCGCCGTGCGGTCGGGCGAGTCGGTCCTGGTCACCGCCGCGGCGGGAGGAATGGGCGTGCTGCTGGTCCAGTTCGCCAGCGCGGCGGGTGCACGGGTCATCGGAGCCGCGCGTGGCGCGCGCAAGCTCGAGGTGGTCCGGGCGGCAGGCGCCGAGCTCGCGCTGGACTACTCCGAGCCCGGCTGGGTCAAGCAGGTGGAGGAGTTCACCGGGGGCAGCGGCGCGGACGTGGTGTTCGACGGCGCTGGTGGCGCGCTGGGCGGCGCCGCGTTCGGGGTCACGGCCGCGGGTGGTCGCTTCTCAGCACATGGCGTGTCCGATGGCGGGTTCGCCGCGATCGACCCGGACGACGCGGCCCGGCGCGGGATCACGGTGCACGGCATCCCGCAGCACGAGCCTGCCGACCTCCGGCGGCTGGCGGCCAGGGCGCTGGCCGACGCGGCCGCGGGCCGGATCGAGCCGGTCATCGGGCAGACCTTCCCGCTGGAACGGGCGGCGGACGCGCACGCCGCGCTGGCGGCCCGCACCGCGATCGCCAAGACCCTGCTGCTCACCTGACGGCCCGCCACGAAGTCCGGTCACGCTGCCGTGCGACCGCAGGTTGCTATCAGACAGACCGATCTGTCTGATAGCGTGAAGGCCCGCGACCGGATGCCGAGGAGGACGAAATGCCGGATCAGCAGCGCGATAGCGACGACGGCCCCCAGCGGGCGCTGGTAACCGGCGCCACGTCGGGCATGGGCCGCGCGATCGCCCAGCAACTCGCCGCCGACGGCCTGCGCGTGATCGTGCACGGGCGGGACGCAGGTCGCGGCGCGCAGGTGGTCGAGGGGATCGAGTCGGCCGGCGGCCAGGCAAGCTTTGCCGCGGCCGACCTCGCCGATCCGGCGGCCATCAAACGGCTCGCCGACGCGGCCGGTGAGATCGACGTGCTGGTCAACAACGCCGGGTTCTCCTGGTTTGGCGCGACGGCGGACCTCGAGCCGGACCGGTTCGACGCGCTGTTCGCCAGCAACGTCCGGGCCCCATATTTCCTGGTGGCGGCGTTCGCACCGGGAATGGCGGCCCGGGGAAGCGGCAGCATCATCAACATCAGCAGCATGGCCGGCCGGATCGGGCTCGCCGCGGCAGCCGCCTACGGTGCGACAAAGGGCGCGCTCGAGTCCCTGACCCGGGCCTGGGCGGCCGAGTTCAGCCCGAGCGGCGTGCGGGTCAACGCGGTGGCCGCGGGACCGGTTTACACCGGCGGGGCGGCCGCCGAGCGGACCACCGCGCTCGGTGCCACCACACCGCTGGGCCGAGCCGGGAGCACGGCGGAGATCGCCGGGCTGGTCAGCTTCCTCGCCTCGCCGCGGGCCAGCTATATCACCGGCGCGGTGCTGGCGGCCGATGGCGGCCGCACGGCGATCTGACCGCGCGGCATCCCGACATGCCAGGGAAGGCAGCCAAGGGCTCCACGCCGCAGGAGCGAAGCGCCGCGGCGCGCGCCAGGCTGCTGGCCGCCGCCTGCGAGCTGTTCTACGCCGAGGGCGTGCAGTCCGTGGGGATCGACCGGGTCATCGAGCACGCAGGGGTGGCAAAGGCCACGCTCTACAGTGCCTTCGGCAGCAAAGAAGAGCTGGTCCGCGCCTACTTGCGGGCGCGTCACGCCGCCACGATGCAGCGCATGAGCGACGTGCTCGAGGCTCGGTACCCGACCGCCAGGGAGCGCCTCGTCGGGGTCTTCGAGGTGCAGGGGCTGTCGTTCACCGACCCCGGGTTCCGGGGCTGCGCGTTCGTGGGCGCCAAGGCAGAGGCCCGGCCCGGCGGCGCCGTTGACGAGGTCGCCGACGAGTACCGCGCCTGGCTGCACGGCCTGTTCGCCGGCCTCGCCCAGGAAGCGGGCGCGACCGATCCCAAGGGCCTCGCCCAGCAGCTCGTGCTGCTCTACGACGGCGCGGGGATCAGCGCCTGGCTGGACCGCGACCCCAGTGCCGAAGACGCCGCCCGCGCGGTGGCCGCCGCGCTGGTCAGCGCCGCTATCCCGGACGCCGCCGACGGGTAATTCGGTGGCGTGCGGGCGGAGCCGCGGGTGACGATCAACGCATGTTCGGCCAAATCCAGCCGCTGACCTCGGCTGACCTGCCCGGCTGCCTCGCGCTGGCCCGGGACAGGGGCTGGCTGCCCGAGGAGCGCAAGTGGCGGCTGCTGTTCGACCTCGCCGTCGTGTACGGCGTGCGGGACCCGCCCGGCGAGCTGGCCGGGGTGGCGGTTCTGACGCGCTACGGCACGGAGTTCGCGGTGATAGGCATGATGCTCGTCGCCACCCGGTACGGCGGCCGTGGCCTGGGCCGCGCCCTGATGAACCGCGCGCTGGCCGACGTGGGCGATGCGATCGTGTTCCTGCACGCGACCCCGGTCGGTCGCCCGCTCTACGAGAAGCTCGGCTTCGTACTGGCCGGAGCGAGCCACACCTACCTCGGCGCGTTCCGGCCTGCCGCCCCAGCGGCCCCGGCGGCCCCGGCAGCCTCGGCCCAGGCAGCCTCGGCCCCAGCGGCCCGGCCGGCGGCCTCAGCGGCCTCAGCCCCAGCGGCCGCCGAAGGGGGATCACGGCCGGCCGGGCCGGGGGACCTGATGGCCATCCGCAGGCTCGACGCCCGGGCCAACGGCACCGACCGGGCGCTCCTGGTGCGGCGGCTGCCCGGGTTCACCGAGCAGCTACGCGTCACCGAGCGGCCCGGCGGCATCACCGGCTACGCCGGCGCGTACCGGGGCGTCGCTTACACCTGCATCGGACCGGTGATCGCCGAGACCGTCGACGATGCGAAAATCCTGATCGCCGACGTCGCCGGTTCGATCGCCGGGCCGGTGCGGATCGACCTCGGCGACGGCCATCCGCAGCTTCGGGAGTGGGCGGTGGGCCGTGGGCTCACACCGGGAGCGTCGGCGGCGCTGATGGTGCTCGGCGGCCGGCCGCTGCCCGGCGACCGGGCCCGGTGCTTTGCCCCGCTGATGCGGGCCCTCGGCTGAACCGCACCCGGGCCCCACCACGCTAGGGGCTCCGGCGCCACCACGCTCAGGTACCCGGGCCCCACCACACTCAGGTACCCGGACCCCACCACACTCAGGTACCCCGGCCCCACCACACTCAGGTACCCCGGCCCCAACATTCAGGCGCTCGAGCCCTAACACTCAGGCGCCCCGGCCCCAACGCTCAGGAATGGTTATCAAGCTGTGATCATTGTGCCTCATCCGACTTTCCTGCTTACGGGTCCTATTAGTGGCGCCCGGAACCCGTGCGCCACTACAGGGGAGGGGCCCATGTCACGCAGGACTTCAGATCGCAGCATCCCGGCTCGCGGGGACGAGACAGCGCGGCGGCCACGACGGTGGGGCCGCAGGGCCGCTGCCGCTGCGGCGAGCATCACGACGGCTCTCGCCATCACGGGTGCGGCATCGGCATGGGCACTGGCGGCGACCTCGTCCGGCCCGTCCTGGCACTTCGTCAAGCACGTGCACAGCGGCGGCAACGGCGACTTCACCGCGGTCGTCGCGGTCGGCAAAACCGGCGGCTGGGCCTTCAACGGGATCTCCAAGCCGACCGCGTGGAAACGCAGCGGCGGGTCATGGACGCAGGTCTCGTTCCCGGGCCAAAGTGGCGAGGAGGTCGTCGCGGCCGAGGCGTCCTCGGCGACGAACGTCTGGGCGTTCACCGCCGGCGGTAGCGCGGGCACGGCGCTGCGCTGGAACGGCAGCCACTGGTCGGTCAAGCGGTCCTTCGCCGAGCAGATCGGGGGAGCGGTCGTGGTCAGCGCGACCGACGTGTGGGTATTTGGCGAGCCCATCTCGCCCGGCAGCGGGCTCCGCACCTGGCACTACAACGGCCACACGTGGGCCAAGGTGCCGTCGGGTCGCGGCCTCGAGGGTGGCAGCGCGCTTTCCGCCAGCAGCATCTGGTCGTTCGGCGGGACCAACGTGGCGCACTGGAACGGCAGCACCTGGACCAGGACCTCGGTGGCGGCCCTGCTGCCCGCCAAGCAGGAACTCAACGACCCCGCCGTGGTAGGCATCGACGCCCAGTCCCGGAACAGTGTCTACGCCATCGGCAGCGGGAACCTCGAAGACGAGGGCGGGCCGACGGTCATCCTGCACTACAACGGGCATACGTGGGCCAAGGTGGCGGAGGGCTCCTTCGGCGTCGGCACGTCGCCGCTGCAGCAGGTCGCCTCGGACGGCCACGGCGGCCTGTGGCTCCCCATGCCCGCCGTCGGCGGCGAGCGGTCCTATCTCGTCCATTACGCCTCAGGCCGGCTGACCGCAGCCGCGCTGCCGACCGGGCCCAGGAAGATCAACGTCGAGTCGATCGCCCACATCCCGGGCACGGCGCAGCTGCTGGCTGGGGGCTTCACGCACACCTCGGAGAACCCGGGCACGAACGTGGTCGCCGTGCTCCTGCAGTACCAGCGCGGCTGAGGCCGGCCAGCTGGCCTACTCGAAACGCACGTTGCTCGGTGCGGTCATGCGGCCGAGCACCGGCATCGTCACGAGGATGACCAGCAGCGCAATGAGCAGGCCCACCCCCATGGTCGCGAAGTAGACGTGGCCGAGCGTGGGGGTGGGCGTGCCGGCCGGCGCCATCCGGTCGACCGTCAGCACCGCTATGCCGTAGGCGGTGCCCGCAGCGACCACCGTGGCGGCGGCGAGCGGGAGGATCGCCTCGAGCAGCACGACCCGGTAGAGCGTGGCGGTCGGCGTGCCGCTCACCCGCAGCAGCGTGAACGGCCGCTTGCGCTCCACCAGGTTCCCGCCGACGGTCACAGCGAGGCTGCAGCCCGCGACGAGCAGCGTCAGGGCCACCGCGATGTACACCAGCCGGGACAAGATATCGGCGTAGGCGAGCCGGATCTGCACCGCTTCGCCGAACGTCTTCGGCGGGCTGTTCGACCCGGACTGTGCCGTGTGGGTGTCGAGGAAGGTCCGCACGCGCTCCAGGGTCGCGGAGTTGCGGACCCGGACCAGGACGGCCTCCAGGTAGAGGTGCGAGAAGTTGTCCGAGACCGCCGGGTTGCTGGCGTTCGCGATCGGCTGGGTGCTGAACGTCGGGTTGTCGCTGAACAGCAGGCTCGAGGCGGTGACCTTGACGGCCTGAGCGCCGGGAGCGCACTGGCCGAGCACGGCCAGCCCCTTGAGGCTGGCGCAGCTAACGATGCTGTCGTACGTGGGTCCCTGCTGGCCGCCTCCGCCTCCGCCGACGACGTGACCCCCGTGGCGCCCGCCACCCGGAGGCTTGACCTTGCGTCCCGTGGGCTGCGACTGCGGCAGGGTATAAACCGGGTACGTCGTGGCGCCCTTGAAGCCCTGCAACTCGCGGAGCAGCGTGGCGCTGGTGTGCGGGGATAGGCCAGCCGGGCCGAAGCCGAAGGGGCCCCCGCCGCCGAACGTGTCGAGCAGCACGTTGTTCAGGCCGTTGGCGCTCGGCGTTGCGGTCGTGGCGTTGACCGCCGGAAGCAGCCCGGCCACGATCGTGCCCAGGAATACCGCCAGCATGAGCCCGGTCACGGTCCGGAACGCGACCTTCGGATTGTCGGCCAGCCGCCGCGCGGCCAGCAGCGGCGACGGTCCCTTGACCAACCGCGCGAACAGGCGGGCCGCCTGCGCGGTGAGCCAGGGCCCGGCGATTACCAGGCCGATCATCGTGACGAGCAGGCCGGGGTAGGCGGGTCCGCCGATGGACTGCTTATTGGTTATGGCCAGGCCCCCGACGAACAGGCCAATCCCGATGAGCAGCGGCACCACGCGCCAGATGCTTGGCGGCGGAGGGGTGACCCTGCGGGCCACGCCCAGCGGTGAGATCCGCACCCGGCGCAGCGACAGCAGCGCCGCGATGGCCGACACGACCGGCACACCGACGAGCATGCCGATGTAGTCAGTGGCCGTGGGCGTGACGTCAAAGGCGAAGTAGCGGGTGCCGATCAGCGACGCGTTTGCCAGGGCCGGCTGCACCAGCGCGAAGATGCCGATGCCGAGGAGCACGCCGAGCAGCGCGCTCACCATAGCGTCGATCGAGGCGACGACGCTGATCTGCCGCGGGGTCGCCCCGACCAGCCGCATCGCCGCGTAGCGCTCCTCTCGCCGGGCGGCAGCCAGCCGGGTGGCCGTGCCGACCAGGATCAGCATCGGGAACAGCACCGCGAGCACGCCGACCGCGAAGGCGTACCGGAAGTAGGGCGTCCAGACCTGCTTCGGCGGGGCGGTTGCGATATGGGTTACGACCTGTGCACCCATCGCGGCCAGCTGCGCCGGCTTGTGGCCGATGAAGATGACCAGCTCATCCGGGCCGGTCAGAGCCTTGTCGCCGATCGTGCCGACCAGCCGGCCCGGATAACGAGCGCCCAGCTCGTCCCGCGGCACCGTGCGCAGCAGCGCGGCCAGCGCGGGCGAGGCGTAGTACTGGCCAGGGCCGGGCAGCCGGGACAGGCCCGGAGGGAGCGGTGCGTGCGGGCCGAGGGCGGCCAGGTCGAGCCGCTCGATCGTCTGGCCGTCAAAGTAGTCGGCGCTGGACTGCCACAGCTCCGCGCCCGGGGTCGGCGTGGCCGTGCCGTTCGAGGTCGGCCCCTGGGTGCACTCCCAGCACTGCCGGTTGTTGCTGGCCTGGAAGGCGTGATAGTCGGCCAGCACGCAGAACAGCAGCGCGGCACCGATGCCGACCGCCAGCGCGGTCAGAAGGAGGCGGATGAGTGCTTCGCGGCCACTCCGCAATGACAGCCGCAGGCCGAGCCAGATCATCACCCAGCCACCTCGGCGCCGGCGTGACGGCCGGCCGGGTCGACCGGATCGAGCGCGGCGGTGACCTTGCCGTCACGGACAATGGCCTCGCGGTCCGCGTACGCGGCCACGCGGGCGTCATGGGTCACCAGCACCACCGTCGTGCCCTCTTCGCGGGCGATGCTCACCAGCAGGTCCATCACGCTCTCGCTGGCCAGCGAGTCGAGTGAGCCGGTCGGCTCGTCGGCGAAGATGACCTTGGGCCGCGGCGCCAGCGCCCTCGCCAGCGCCACCCGCTGGGCCTGGCCGCCGGAGAGCTCACCGGTGCGCCTGGCTCCGAGCTCGGCCAGCCCGAGCCGCACCAGCCACGACTCCGCGGTCTGGTACGCGGTCTTGCGCTTGACCCGGCTCAGCAGCAGCGGCAGCGCGATGTTGTCGGCCGTGCTCAGCTCGGGGACCAGCTGGCCGAACTGGAAGACGAAGCCGAAGGCGGTGCGCCGCAGCTCGGTGCGCTTGGTCTCGCCGAGCTCGTCAAGCCGCGTGCCGTCGAACCACACCTGGCCGCTGTCCGGCTTGAAGATCCCGGCCATGCAGTGCAGCAGCGTTGACTTGCCCGAGCCGCTGGGGCCCATGATCGCGATGATCTCGCCCGCGGCCGCTGACACGCTCGCACCCCGGAGGGCCGGCGTCTGGCCGAACGACTTGACGACGTCCCGCGCCTCGATGAGGCAGCCGGGGGAACGGGACAGCTCGGCAGAGCTCATGACTGTGTACCAACCATTTCTGCGAGGGCGTTTAGCCGGGCCGCGGTCAGGTCGATCCACCGCAGGTCGGCTTCCAGGTGGAAGAGGCCGTGGTCGGCGAGGAGCGCGTCGACCGGGCTTCCGGTGCGCTTGATCTCGGTCAGCTCCCGCATGCGCCGCATGTGGGCGAGCCGCTGGACGTCGAGATACTGCTCGGCGGAGCGGCCGAGCATCAGCGACAGCACGACTTTGGCGAAGAGCACTGTCTGCAGGTGCGGCTCGGGCTGCACGGGCTCGGCGAGCCAGGCGTCGACCTCGGCCGCGCCCACCTCGGTGATGGCGTAGCGCTTGCGGTCCGGGCCGCCGCCGGGCTCGGCCTCGCCGGCTATCGCCTTGCCATCCCGGGTCAGCCTGCTCAGCGTGGCGTAGACCTGCCCAAAGGGCAGCGGCTTGTCGCGGCCGAAGTAGGCGTCGTACTCGCGCTTGAGGTCATAGCCGTGGCTCGGCTCTCGCTCGAGCAGGCCAAGAAGAGTAAGGGGAACGCTCACAGGGCAACAGTACGCTGAGTGTATACATCATGTCTATACATTCGGCAGTCCAGTATTCGCTCAGTGTAGAGGTGGTGCTGGGCAGCCAGTCGGAGACGATCGCGGGCTTGCCGATCCCCGTCGGCATCGAGGACGTCCAGCCGCAGGTACGCCACTCCCCAGCCATACAATGAGCTGCAGGAGCGGCGTGCGCGGCGAGGGAGCGTTTCGGTGACCGAGATTCTCACCGAGCCGGTATCGGCTCTGAGCGTATGGAGGGGCGACGAACTCGCCGACGCCGGTCGCTGGCTCATCAGCTTCGCCGAAGAAGACTTCGCCGATTTCGAGCGGGCGGTCGCGCATGTCTCCAAAAAGCAGCTCAAGGACGTCACCGAGATCCGCGCAGAGGATTTCCCGCTTCCTCATTTCCGGGAGCGGATCGATGACATTGTGGATCGGCTGGAGCACGGCCTGGGGCTCGTCCTGCTGCGCGGGCTGCCCGTCTACGACAGGTTCAGCGTGGACGAGGCCACCGCCATCTACTGGGGAATGGGCCGGCACATGGGGAATCTTGTGCCGCAGAACCGCAAAGGCGATCTGCTAGGCCACATACGAGACCTCGGCAAGCGCGGTCCGCACGAGCGAGCGTACGCAACCAACGAAGATCTGGGGTTCCACACAGACTCCACCGACTTCGTGGGGCTGATGTGCCTGCGCCCCGCGCTCCATGGCGGGGAGAGTTTCGTCGCCAGTTCCGGGCTGCTGTACAACTTCGTCGTCGGCGAGCACCCCGAGTACCTGCCCATCCTGAACAAGAACTTCCCGACCGACTGGCGGAGCGAGGAACCTCCAGGATCGCCCGGCTGGTACCTGGAGCCGCTCTACAGCTACTTCGGGGGAGCACTCTCCGCGACGGTCAGGACCGGCCGGGCGAGGTCAGCCATGCGCTTCCCCGAGGTGCCCAGGCTCACCGCGGACGAGGTCTCCTGTTTCACGTATTTCGACTCGCTGCCGAAGAGAACAGGCGTCGCCCTTGGCATGCAACTCCAGACGGGCGACGTGCAGTTCGTCAACAACTTCGCGACGGTGCACACCCGCACGGCATTCGTCGACGACGCCGACGATCCAGCGCGTCAGCGGCACCTGCTGCGACTGTGGATCAGCCAGCCCGAAGCCGGCCGGCCGCTCTGCCCTGAGTACGCGGTCTGGCGCAGCGGCTACCCAACCTGACCGACCGCGGGTCGCAGCAGTTACGAAGATGGGGGTCGCCACGCATGCCGGACACGGACATCACCAGGCTCAGTGCCACGGAGCTGCTCGGGCTGTACCGGCGCCGCGAACTGTCGCCGGTGGATGCGACGCGCGCAGTGCTCGCGCGGATTGACACGCGGAACGGCGCTACCAACGCCTACTGCCTGGTCCGGGACGAGGAAGCGCTCGCGTCGGCGAAGGAGTCCGAACAGCGATGGCAGGCTGGGGAGCCCGCCGGGCTGCTGGACGGGGTCCCGGTTTCGGTCAAGGACCTGCTGCTGACCAGCGGCTGGCCGACGCTGCGCGGCTCGCTCACCATCGATGAGGCCGGCCCGTGGACCGTTGACGCCCCGGCTGTCGCACGGCTGCGCGAGCACCGGGCCGTACTGCTGGGGAAGACGACAACGCCGGAGTTCGGCTGGAAGGGCGTGACCGACAGCCCGCTGACCGGGGTGACCCGCAATCCGTGGGATCCCGCCCGGACGACGGGCGGATCCAGCGGGGGCGCCGCAGCGGCCGTGGCATCGGGCATGGGCCCGCTGGCGCTGGGCACCGACGGCGGCGGCTCGATCCGGATACCGGCCAGCTTCTGCGGCATCGTCGGGCTCAAGCCGACCCACGGCCGGGTTCCGGTCTACCCGCCGAGCACGTTCGGCACTCTGTCGCACGTCGGGCCCTTGGCCCGCACGGTCGCCGACGCGGCGCTGCTGCTCGACGCGCTCGGATCGCCCGACTACCGGGATCCGCTCGCGCTGGACCGGCGGACCCCGGTAAGTGCCGAGCTCGACGCCGTCAGGGTCGGCGGCCTGCGCGTGGCCTATAGCCCGGCGCTCGGCTACGCGAAGGTCGATCCCGAGGTCGCCGCGGCTGTCCGGGGAGCGGTCACCGCGCTGGAGCAAGCCGGCGCGCTGGTCACGCTCGCCGATCCTGAGTTCGTCAGCCCGCTGCCCGCCTTCGACGTGCTGTGGTACGCGGGAGCGGCCAGGATCGTCGACGACATTCCCGAGGACCGTAGGCACCTGATCGATCCGGGGCTGGCCGAGATCGCGGAGGAGGGCCAGCGCTACTCGGCGGTCGGCTATCTGCAGGCGCTGCGCGAGCGCGCCGAGCTCGGCATCGCGATGGGCGCCTTCCACCAGACGTATGACCTGCTGGTGCTGCCGACCGAGCCGATCGCCGCGTTCGCGGCGGGTGCCGAGGTCCCGGACGGATCCGCCCAGCCGCGCTGGACGAGCTGGACCCCGTTCACGTACCCGTTCAACATGAGCCACCAGCCGGCCGCGACCGTACCGTGCGGCTTCTCGGCGGCCGGGCTGCCCGTCGGCGTGCAGGTCGTCGGCCCGCGCCACGCCGATGGGCTGGTGCTGGCGGCGTGCGCGGCGATCGAGGCGGCGCTGCCCTGGCGCGACCGCTGGCCCTCCTAGCATGCGGCTGCGAACCATCACCGAGGCAGATCTCGGCCGGGTGCTCGCCTGCACCACCGACGACCCGGTCGGTGTGATCGACCCTGAGCTGCTGCGCCGGCGGTTCGCCGACGGGCAGTACCGGCCCGGCCTGACCTGGATCGCCGAAAACCGCGGCCAGATCCTGGCCCGCGCGGTCTGGTGGCTGCCCCCCGGCGGAGCCCACCCGCGAGCACTGGACTGCCTGCTGGTCGACGGTTCGGTGTCGGACCGGGCCAGCCTGGCGGTGCACCTGCTCGGCGAGGCGCACGAGCAGTTCCTTGACGGCGGCATGTCCGTGCTGCCCGCCTACCACGTCTTCCTGCCGACCGGCTGGCGGGACCAGCCGGACGTGCTGGCGGCGCTGCAGTGGCGGCAGCAGGCGGCGCAGCGCGCGGGTCTCACCCGCGAACTGGAGCGGCTGCGGTACCAGTGGACCCCGGCAGCCGGGCTGCCCGCACGCCCGCGACGCCTCGAATTCCGGGCCGAACCCGACGACGAAGCGTTCCTGGCGGCGTTCCTGAGGGTCGCCGAGGGGAGCCTTGATGCGACCACGACCGAGGGTGCGGCCGCTGTCGGCGCGCACCGCCAGGCACGCGATGCGATGCGCTACTACCTGAGCATGCCGAGCCCACGGGACTGGTGGCGGCTCGCCTACACGACGCAGGGCGGCCTGGCCGGCCTGGCGATCCCGGCGCGCAACGCCGACGGCCCGGTGGTCGCCTACCTCGGCGTCGTCCCGGAACTGCGCGGCAACGGCTACGTCGACGACCTGCTGGCCGAGATCACCCACCTGCTGGCGGCGGCGGGAACGCAGTGGATCCAGGCCGACACCGACCTGGCGAACCGGCCGATGGCCGCCGCGTTCCAGCGGGCCGGATACCGGAACTTCGCCGTGCGCATGGTCCTGTCGGCGCCCATGTACAGTGCGTGACTTTTCTATAAATAGCGTCATTGCTCTTGACAACGTTGCCATAGAGGTCTGATGTCTGTTGCTGGGGGGACGTACCAGTAGCTCTGCGACTTAGGTGATCATCATGGTGAAGTCCTCACGCAGGCAGGCAGCGAGCTGGAACCCCTGGCTGGCCGGCCTGAGCGCGGCCGTCCCAGTTGCCCTGGCCATCGCGGCGCTGCCGGCGACCGCGGCCACCGCGGGCCCGGCCGCGACCGGCCGCGCCGTCTCCGCGACGGCGAGCCAGGACCCCGGCAGCGGGCACTTAACACCGTCCGGCACCGACGCGTCCTGCCCGGCGGCGACGGCGGCGGGCGCCGGCTCGTCCACCGTGGGCGCCCCCGCCGACGTCCGCGCGATCGGCGGCGCGGCCTCGGCGACCGTGGTCTGGTGCCCCCCGGCCACCGGCGCGGCCAAGGTGGTCAGCTACACGGTCACCTCCTCCGGCGGCCAGACGGTCACCGCCACGGTGCCGAACGACTGGGCGATCGTGGACGGCCTGTCCAACGGCACCGGCTACACGTTCACCGTGACCGCCAACACCTCGGCCGGCGCCTCCGGCCCCGCGGCGACGTCGAACGGCGTGACGCCGGAGCCGATCGCGCAGCCGCGCACCGTGCTGCGCGGCAAGCCAGAGCAGGTCAGTTACGACCAGTACTCGCTGAAGATCGGCGGGAACCGGGTCTTCGTCACCGCCGGGGAGTTCGACCCGTGGCGTACCCCGTCGCCCTCGCTGTGGCTCGACGACCTGCAGAAGATGAAGGCCGACGGCTACAACGCCGTCACGGTCTACTTCGACTGGGACTACACCTCGCCCTCGCCGGGCGTCTACGACTTCGGCGGCGTGCGCGACATGAACGAGTTCCTGAACCTCGCGCAGCAGGTCGGCCTTTACGTGATCGCACGGCCGGGCCCGTACATCAACGCGGAGACCGACGGCGGCGGCATCCCGTCCTGGGTGCTCACCAGCCCGAACGGCTACCGCAGCGACACCGAGCCGTACCTGTCCGCCGCGCTGCAGTGGTTCTCCGAGATCGACTCGGTCATCGCGCCGCACCAGATCACCAACGGCGGCGACGTGATCCTCTACCAGATCGAGAACGAGTACACCGGCACGTCATCGGCTGACCTGAAGTACATGGCCGACCTGGAGCAGCAGGCCACCTCGGACGGGATCGACGTGCCGTTCACGTTCAACCAGTGCTGCGGCTCGGACACGTTCACCACCGGCACCGGCGCGGTGAACATCAGCGGGCAGGACAACTACCCGCTCGGCTTCGACTGCGCCGGCACCAGCAACTTCGGCCAGCCCTACGGCTACCCGAGCTACACCGGCGAGCCGGTCTACATCCCCGAGTTCCAGGGCGGCTCGTTCGACGGCTGGGGAGGCTCGGGCTACGCCGACTGCGCTGCGATGACCGGCCCGGACTTCGAGAACGTGTACTACAAGAACAACATCGCCCAGGGCGTCACCATGCAGAGCAACTACATGGGCGTGGGCGGGACCAACTGGGGCTGGCTGCCGGATCCGGACGTCTACACCTCCTACGACTACGGCGCCGCGATCAGCGAGACCGGCGAGATCGGCACGCCGTCGGACCCGAACGACATCGCTGGCTCGAAGTACGGCGAGAACAAGCTGATCAACGATTTCGAGACTTCCGTCGTCCCGCTGGCGGAGACCCAGGCGGGCGCTGCGCCGACCCCGTCCAACTCCGCGGTCGCGGCGATGGCCAGGTACAACCCGTCCGACGGCGCCGAGTTCTTCTACCTGCGCCAGGCCGACGCCACTTCCACGGCCACGGTGAGCACGAGCCTGGACAACGTGAATACCGGCGAGGCCGCGGGCTTCACCTACGACGACACGAACGCCGCGCTGGACTACTCCGGCGACTGGACGCACGCGGGCGCGAGCTCCGGCTACACCGGCGGCGACTACGACCAGACCGAGTCCTGGTCCACGCAGGCCGGCGCGAGCATGACGGTGGACTTCACCGGCACCGCGGTGCAGTGGATCGGGCCGAAGAACACCAACGGCGGCATCGCCGACGTCTACCTCGACGGCAGCCTGGCGGCCACGGTCGACACCTACAGCCCGGCGGGCAAGCTGTTCCAGCAGGTGCTGTTCAGCAAGACCGGCCTCACGGCGGGCAGCCACACCCTCGAGATCGTGGTCACCGGCACCGAGAACCCGGCCTCGTCGGCGGACACCGTGGTAATCGACGCGATCAACGTGCCGACCGCCGCGCAGCAGGCGGACTTCTTCCCGGCGATACCGCAGCAGTCCGGCACGTCGATCACGCTGGACGGCCGCGACTCCCGGCTGCTCACCGCGAACTACGACTTCGCCGGCCAGCACCTGGTCTACTCCACCTCCGAACTGGACACGCAGGCCAGCATCGGCGGCCGCTCGGTGGCCCTGTTCTACGACCCGGCGGGCACCGACGGCGAGACCGTGCTGCAGTACGCCAGCCAGCCCACGGTCAAGGTGCTGTCGGGTTCGGTACAGACCACCTGGGACGCCGCCACGGACCAGCTTCGCCTCGACTACACCCTCGGCGGCCTGGCCGAGGTCGCGGTGACCGGCGGCGGCAGGCCGCCGCTGTTGCTGCTGCTGGCCGACACGCCCGCCGCGGAGGAATTCTGGCCCGAGTCGACCTCGGCGGGCCCGGCCCTGGTCGAGGGCGGCTACCTGGTGCGAACCGCCGTCACCCGCGGCGGGACGCTGGCGCTCACCGGAGACACCAGCGAGGCCGGCCCGCTGACGGTCTGGGCCCCGGCCGGGGTGACCAGCGTCACCTGGAACGGGCAGCCGGTCGCGACCAGCACCGGCAGCGACGGCTCGCTGCAGGCCAGCGTTGGCGGCCCGGCGGCGGTCACGCTGCCGACGCTGACCAGCTGGAAGTTCAGCTCCGAGACGCCGGAGGCCCAGCCGGGCTTCGACGACAGCTCCTGGACGCTCGCCGACCACCCGGTGTCCAACGCCAGCTCGCCGTCCACGCCGGTCCTCTACGCCTCCGACTACGGCTACGACCACGGGTTCGTGTGGTACCGCGGGCACTTCACGGCCACCGGGAGCGAGACCGGGGTGACGCTCACCGCCGACGGGATCGCACCGACCGGTGCGTTCTCGGTCTGGCTGAACGGCGCGTTCCTCGGCTCAGACACCGCGGCCGGCGCGGCTACCGACACGTTCAGCTTCCCGGCCGCAGCGCTCCGCCCGGGCAAGGACAACGTGATCGCGGTGCTGGTCGAGAACACCGGCAATCCGGAGGGACCGTCCGGCGAGAAGGTCGGCCTCTATTCGGCCGCCCTGAACGGGTCGTCGGCCCCGATCACCTGGCGGCTGATGGGTGATCCGGGTGGCACCACGCTGCAGGACCCGGTCCGCGGCGTGATGAACCCGGCCGGGCTGTACGGCTCCGACAACGGCTGGGACCTGCCCGGCTACCCGGACCAGGACTGGCAGGGCGTGACCCTGCCGGACAGCTGGTCGGCCCGCGGCGTCCCGCCCGGGATCGGCTGGTACCGGACCAGCTTCTCGCTCAACCTGCCTGGCCATAGCTACGTACCCATCGACGTGCAGATCGGCGGCCCTGGACCGGGCGCCGGAGCCGCCGATTACCGGGCATTCATCTACGTGAACGGCTGGCTGATCGGCCGCTACGTGAACAACGTCGGGCCGCAGCACCAGTTCTACGTTCCCGCGGGAATCCTGAATGACCACGGCGCCAATACCCTGGCGATCGCGGTCTGGGGCCTGGACGGCGCCGGCGGCGGCCTGGACCAGGTCAGCCTCGTGGCGATCGGCAACCAGGCGGGCGGGGTGCCGGTAGCGCCGGTGGCCAGCCCCGGGTACTCGCCCGCGGTGTACGGGCAGCCCACGCCGCCGCAGCCGACGCTGGCCGCGATCTCGTCGTCGACGCTGGCCGACGGCACGTTCACGGTCCGGGCGACGCTCCGCAACCCGACCAGCCGGCCGCTGTCCGCCGCCTCGGTGTCGATGAGCGTGCCATCCGGCTGGACGCTGTCTCCGGCCGGCCAGGTCAGCCTCGGCACCGTCGCGCCCGGCGGCTCGGCGTCAAAGACGTTCTCGGTGACCGCGCCGTCGTCCGGGCTGACGGCGGGTACGGACAACCTGCTCGCGACGGCGAGCTACCTCCAGGGTGGGGCGGGCGGGGCGCGCAGCAGACGCTGCAAAACGCCGCGCAGGTGCAGGTGCCCGCCGCCAGCCTCGCGGCGACGTACAACAACGACGGCATCACCGACGACACCAACCCGGACCCGTCATCCGGGTTCATCGGCTTCGACGGCGAGGGCACAACGTTCTCCGCCGAGGGGCTGGCCGCCGACGGCCTGACCCCGGGCGCGTCGGTGACCGCCGGTGGCCTGTCGTTCACCTGGCCGGACGCGGCAGTGGCCGGAGCCGGACAACACGATGGCCGAGGGGCAGACGATAACGATCTCCGGATCCGGGGCCAGCCTGGGGTTCCTGGCCGCGGCGAACAACTCGGCCGAGTCGGGCACCGGCACGATCTACTACACCGACGGCACCACCCAGTCGTTCACGCTGAACGTGGGGAACTTCTGGTACCCGAGCGGCGAGGATGGCAACCCCGGCAACGTCCAGGTCGCCGGCGTGGACTACGCCAACTACCCGACCGGCTCGTCAGGCCACGAGGTGTACGTGTTCGAGCAGTCGGTGCCGCTGGCCGCCGGCAAGACCGTCGAGGCGGTGACGCTGCCGTCGCTGGGCAGCGTGGCCGGCTACAACGCGGCGCTGCACATCTTCGCGATGGCTATCGGATAGCCGGGCCGGGCTTGACCCGGCGGCCCCGGGTCCAGACCCCGGTCACGTGGCCGGGGTCGGCAATCACGCCGATGTCGGCCAGCGGGTCGGCGTCCAGCGTGATCACGTCGGCGTCGTAGCCGGCCTCCAGCCTGCCGCTGCGCGGCGCCTGCGGCCCGAGCGTCAGCGGCGCGGTCGCGGTGGCGGCCTCGACCGCCTGCAGCGGCGTCATGCCGAGCGCGACCAGGTGCGGCAGTTCGGCCCCGTTCTGGCCCCAGGCGTTGGGCCGGTCCGGGCCGGTCAGCCCGATGTCGGTGCCCATCGCGACCGTGACACCGCTGGAGATGGCCAGCGCCGTCGCCTCCGCGTGGATCGCGGCGATCGCCTGCACCTTGACCGCCGCGTACTCGGGCACCGTGTCCAGGTGCGTCAGCATGTCCTCGATGATCGTGCGCGTCGGCACCAGGATCGCGCCGGTCTCGCGCATCGCCGCGCAGCACTCGTCGTCCAGGTAGGTGCCGTGCTCGATCGTGCGGACCCCGGCCTCGAGCGCCGCCATGATCCCCGGCTTGCCGTGGCAGTGCGCCGCGACCACCCGGTCGGCCAGGCCGGCGATCTCGACGATCATCCGCAGCTCGGCGGAGGTGAACTGCTGGTGCACCGGGTGATCGACCTCGGACAGCACCCCGCCCGAGGCGCAGACCTTGATCAGCCGGGCGTTGCTGCGCAGCTGCTCCCTGACCGCGCGGGCGCACTCATCGGGCCCGTCGGCCATCCGCAGTTCCCCGCTCAGCCTGGCGAACTCGTCGAGCAGGGGCAGCGGGTACGCGTGCAGGTCGCCGTGGCCGCCGGTGATGGACAGGATCGCGCCGGCCCGTAGATCGTCGGCCCGTCGAGGACCCCTTCGTTGACGGCGCGGGCGAGGTGGACGCCGAGCCCGCCGACCTCACGCACCGAGGTCACGCCGGCTTCTAGCGCCGCGCGCAGGTCCCTGGCCGACCGCGCCGCGCGCAGCGCCACCGGTTCGAGCGGCAGTTGGCCCAGGTCAAACGTGCGCTGCCCGAGAAAGTGGCCGTGGCAGTCCCAGAGCCCCGGCATCACGGTGGCCGCCCGGTATACGACGGCTCCCGGCGTGTCCGGCGCCCCCGACGCCGGTCCGGCATAGCCGATCGCAGCGCCGTCAAGCAGGACCACGCCATCCCGGACGGGGTGCCCGCTGCCGGGGATAAGCAGCTCCGCAGTGATCCGCTCCATCGGTCCTCCGCCAGGTGCGCGTGAGGCCGGCCCCGTCCGCCGGCCATTTCCAGCGCAATGGTGCCACGGCCATGATCACGACCTAGCGCGGCATGCCCGCAGGCGAAAATTGCGGCAATTTTCGCCTGCCATCCGAATGTGCGACTTCGTATGCGCTCGCTAATGCGCTATACAGGTCTCTAGTGCGAGGGAGTGCAATGCGGACAGAAGACCGGTCCCCTTCCCTGCCCGGCTGGCGGATGGTGCAGGGCGGGGTCACTCGCATTCGCCGGTGGTTCTCCGCAGCCCCCCTGATCGTCAAGATCCTTCTGGTCGTCGCGCTTATCTTCCTGTCCCCCGCGGTGCTGTCGATCGCGCTGGTGGGCGGGCTCATCTACGCACCGTTCGCGGTGTCGGCCGGGCATCGCGGCCTGGTGGCGTCGCTGTCGGTGGCGATCTGGGGCCTGGCCCTCGTGTCCGGCCTGTCCGGCGGCGCGAACTCGTCCTGGCTCGGCCTGCTGCTCCTGCTGCCATTCGCCGTCGTGGCACTCGCGCACGCCGGCCCGCTCGGCCGCTGGTTCGTGCCGTGCCGCACGGTCGCGTGGACGCTCGGCTGGGCGCTCCCTATCGGCATCATCATTCTGCGGCTCGCGAAGGGCGAGGCATTCGCAGGCCTGGCCGTCGCGTGGCTGATCGCGTTCGTGGTGCTGGGCTGGCGGCTGGCCAAGGCCTCGCAGGAAGAACGCGAGTTCGGCCGTCAGCAGGCACGTGGCGGCGCGCTGGCCGCACCCTACGGCTGGCCACCGGCCGGTGATGGCGGCGCGGCCGGCACGCTGACCCGCCCGCGCCCGGCGGCCGGGGGCGCGGGGCGCGGCGGCGGCCGGGCCGGGGCGGCCGAGGCGGCGCGCCTCCAGCACGGCGGCGAGAGCCAGCAGCCCCAGGCCGGCGATGGCCATGACCGCTCCGCGGCGGCGCCCCCGGACATCACGGTCGACGAGGCCATGGCCGAGCTGGACAACATGATCGGCCTGAACGCGGTCAAGGAGCAGATCCGGTCGATCGCCGCCTCGATCGAGGCGGCGCGCAGGCGCGCGGTTGCCGGGTACTCGACCGACAAGCCGATGCAGCACATGGTGTTCCTCGGCCCGCCGGGCACCGGCAAGACCGCGGTCGCCCGCATTGTCGCCAAGATCTTCTATGCGTTCGGCCTGCTCGACACCCCGTCGGTGGTCGAGGCGCACCGGGCCGACCTGGTCGGCGAGTACCTGGGCGCCACCGCGATCAAGACCAACGAGCTGATCGACTCGGCGCTCGGCGGGGTGCTGTTCATCGACGAGGCGTACGGCCTGGTGAACGAAGGCGACGGGCAGACGGACCGGTTCGGCAGCGAGGCCGTCCAGGCCCTGCTGACCCGGGCCGAGGACGACCGCGAAAACCTGATCATCATCCTGGCCGGCTACGAACGGCAGATGGACAACTTCCTCGGCAGCAACCCCGGCCTGACGTCGCGGTTCGCGGTCCGGGTGAAGTTCCCCGGGTATACCCCGGCCGAGCTGCTGTCCCTGGCCGACCTGGCGATCGAGCGGCGCAGCGAGCTGCTCGACCCGGATGCCAGGCCGGTGCTGTGGCGGCTGTTCGAGGACGTCGGCCGCAGGCGGATCATCGACGAGCTCGGCAACGGCCGGTTCGTGCGCAGCCTGCTGGAAAAGGCGGGCCAGGCCAGGGACGTCCGGGTGATGGCAGGGGAGGCCGAGCCGTCGCCGGCGGACCTGGTGACCCTGCGCGCCGGTGACGTGGAGCACGCGTTCGCCGAGCTGACGACGCGATTCCGCGGCTACAGCGAGACGCCGACGCTGGAGGCCGCGCTGGCCGAACTGGACGCGCTGATCGGCCTCGAGCCGGTCAAGCGCCAGGTGCATGAGATCGCCGCGCAGCTGCGGGTGGCGCGGCTGCGCGACGCCCACGGACTGGCCAGCCAGCCGCCGGCCAGGCACTTCGTGTTCACCGGGCCGCCCGGCACCGGGAAGACGACCGTGGCCAGGATCCTCGGCCGGATCTTCGCCGCGCTCGGCCTGCTGGTCAGGCCCAGCGTGGTCGAGGCGCACCGGGCCGACCTGGTCGGCGAGCACCTGGGCTCGACCGCGATCAAGACCAACAAGCTGGTCGACTCGGCGCTCGGCGGGGTGCTGTTCATTGACGAGGCTTACTCCCTGTACAACCAGGGCTACTCGGGCGGCGACGCGTTCGGCTCCGAGGCGATCGCGACGCTGCTCAAGCGCGCCGAGGATGACAGGGACCGGCTGGTGATCGTGCTGGCCGGCTACACCGCGGACATGGACCGGTTCGTGCGCAGCAATCCGGGCCTGGCCTCGCGGTTCAGCGTGCGGGTCTCATTCCCCAGCTACTCGCCACAGGAGCTGACCAGCATCGCTGGTGCGATCGCGCGCCAGGCGGGGGACAGCTTCGACGCCGACGCGCTGCCCGTGCTCGACCAGGTCTTCGGCACGGCCTGCGCGCAGGGGAAGATCGACGAACTGGGCAACGGACGGTTCGCCCGGTCGCTGTTCGAGCGCGCTTGCGCGGTCAGAGATGTAAGGGTGGCCCAGCTCGGCGACGCGGCGAGTCCCGAGGACCTCACCACGGTGGCGGCCGCAGACCTGCTCGCCGCCTACCGCGAGCTGAACCCGACTTCCTAGCCGCCTGCGAGCCGAGCCCACTTTCCTCCTAGTTCCCGGTGAGGTCGTCCGAGCGGCCTGCGGCCAGGCGTGACCATTGCGCCGCGGGGCGGCCATTGGTGCGGAACTGCTCTCCGGTGTTGGCGAACCGCTGGGGCCAGTCCGCCGGCGAGTCCTCCCAGAATTCCTGGCGGCCATAGACCGTCATGTCGAGCAGCCCGTAGCTGGGTGCCAGAGCCTCCGCGGCCCGGCCCGAACTCCAGTAGGTCTCGAACACCCGGTCCCTGTCGCGCAGGTAGCACACCTGCATGCCGAACCAGCGCCCGGCCAGCAGCGCCTCGGCCGAGTCCTGCGCGGAGTACCAGGGCATCTCGTACCCCATGAACGCGCGGTACGCGGCGCTCTCGGGGTACGGGCCCTGGGAGAACGTGGCATAGGTGACGTCGCGCGAGTGCAGGTAGGACAGCTCGCGGACCTGGCCGTTGAAGAACGTGCAGCCCTCGCACTGGGCCTCGGCGGGCTGGCCGGTGTGCCACATGTGGAAGTAGACGATCAGCTGCCGGCGTCCCTCGAACACATCAAGCAAACGGACCGGGCCCTGCGCGCCGATCAGGGGTACCGAGGACTCCACCTCGACCATCGGCAGCCGGCGGCGAGCGGCCGCGATCGCGTCGCCCTCGCGGGTGTGCGCCTTCTCGCGGACCAGCAGCTCGGCCAGCTGCGCCTGCCAGGTGTCCCGGTCCGCCACCGGCGGCAGCGGAGCGCCGTCGATCTCGTTTGCCATGATCGTTTCCTTCCACGTCGGCAGCACGTGCCATCCGGATATTCAGACGGAGGTCGGCCGCGCAACTCATCGGCCGCCGCGGGTGTATCCCGGCCAGGCCGGGCGACCCCACCACCGGCCATCGCTCGTGCACCCTGGGCAGCGCCCGGGTACGGCGCGAGGTCCGCGTCAGCCGTCGCGGGCCGCGAGCGTGAACCGCAGCTTGCTGCCCGGCCGGAGCTGAGCGGCCAGTCCGATGTCCGCGGACAGCACCGTCGCGATGACCGGGTAGCCGCCGGTGACCGGATGGTCGGCCAGCAGCAGGATCGGCCTGCCGCCGTGCGGGACCTGCAGCGCCCCGGTTACCACGCCCTCGCTGAGCAGTTCGCCGCGGCCAGCGAAGGGCAGGGCAGGGCCGTCAAGGCGCAGCCCGGTCCGATCGCTGGCCGGCGTGACCACGTAGGTCCCGGCGCAGAGCTCCCGCAGCGCGTCCGGCGCGAACCAGTCGTCGCGCGGCCCGGGAACCACGCGCAGCACGGCGGTCTCACCCGCCGCCGGCATCACCATCGGCTGCATCACGGTCGGCTGCATCACCGCCACCGGCATCACCGTCGCCGGCATCACCGTCGGCTGCATCACGGTCGGCTGCATCGCTGCTGTCTGCTCGTCGCCCACCGGCAGCACGTCGCCGGGCCGAAGCGCGGCGGGCCCGAGCCCGGAGCGCAGATCGGCCGACCGGCTGCCGAGAACCGGCGGCACGCCGACGCCGCCGTGCACGGCGAGGTAGCTGCGCACGCCGGCCGGGGGCGCGCCCACGCGCAAGACACTGCCCGCCGGTACCTCGAACGCGCTCCCGTGCGGCATGTCCCTGGCCGCCTCTTCGGCCGCGGGTTCGACGGTCAGCGGCACGGGAGCGCCGGTGACGGCGACCCGGGCCCCGGCAGGGAAGCGCAGCGCGGCGCGGCCGAGCGTGAACTCGATGCCGGCCGCGCCGTCCGGGTTCCCGACCAGCCGGTTCGCCAGCCGCAGGCTGGCCACGTCCGCGGCCCCCGAGCGCGGCACCCCGAGGTGCCCGTAACCCGGCCGCCCCAGATCCTGCACGGTCGCCAGCGGCCCCGGCTTGATCACCTCGACGGCGGGCCCGCTTTTCCATGATCGTGGTAGATAACGCCCGCTATAACGGCTCCAGCTACCACGATCATGAAAATCGCCGGATTGACTCGTGGCTGGGGTGGCTGGGGTGGCTGGGGTGGCTGGCGGGGCTGGCGGGGTTGGCGGGGTTGGCGTGGCTGGCGGGGCGGAGCGGGGGCCGGGTGGGGCGGCGATATCCGCGAGCGCGTCCACCCTGCGGAAGCGGACGCGCATGCCGGGGGCGAGCAGGGCGGGCGGGTTACGGTCGGGGTCCCAGAGCGCGGCCGAGGTGCGGCCGAGCAGCCGCCAGCCGCCGGGCGAGTTGCTCGGGTACACCGCGGCGAGGCCCCCGGCGATCGCCACCGAGCCCGCCGGCACCCGCAGCCGCGGCTCGGCCAGCCGCGGCACCGAAGCCAGCACCGGGTCCAGGCCGGTCAGGTAGCCGAAGCCGGGGGAGAACCCGAGCCACCCCACGGTGTACTCGGCCGCCGCGTGCCTGGCCGCGACGTCGCCGGGGGACAGCCCGGTCAGCTGGGCCACCTCCGCCAGGTCGGGGCCGTCGTAGACCACCGCGATCTCGGCCAGCGCCGCTTCGCCCGGGCGGTCCGGCGGCAGCGGCAGCTTCAGCAGCCGCCCGGCCAGCTCACCGAGGTCGTTGCTGCCCGGCTCGGTTGTCACCAGGACGGTCCGGGCCGCCGGCACGACGTCAAGCACGCCCGCGACACGTTCCGTCAGAATGGCGACCGCGAGCCGGGCGGCCAGGCCTTCCACCTGCAGCAGCAGTGCGGCATCGCCGGCCTGCCGCCAGCGCCTCACGCGAACGGCGCCACTTTCACCCCGGCGCGCTCCAGTGCGTCCCTGACCGCGGCGGCGAGCGCAACGGCTCCCGGTGTGTCACCGTGCACGCACACCGAACGGAACGGGGCCGGGATCTGCTGGCCGTCCACCGACTCCAGAACGTGGCCGGTGGCCATCGTGGCCACGCGTGCGGCCACCGTGGCCCGGTCGTTGATCACGGCGCCAGGCTGGCCGCGGGGGACCAGGGTGCCGTCGGCGCGGTACGCCCGGTCGGCGAAGGCCTCGGCGACCACGGTGAGCCCCGCCTCGGCGGCCACCCGGGCGGCTTCACTGCCCGGCAGGGTGAGCAGCGGCAGCCGTGCGTCGTAGGCTCCGATCGCAGCGGCCACCGCAGCCGACTGGACGGGGTCCCTGACGCACCGGTTGTACAGGGCGCCGTGCGGCTTCACATAGCTGACCCGGCCGCCCTCGGCCCTGGCGATCCCGTCGAGCGCGGCGATCTGGTACAGCACCTCCGCGGTCAGCTCGTCCGGCGGTACGGCCATCTCTCTGCGGCCGAAGCCGGCCAGGTCGCGGTAGGAGACCTGGGCGCCGATCGTCACCCCTCGGGCGATGGCGCCCGCGCAGGCACGCCGGATCGTGAGCGGGTCGCCCGCGTGGAACCCGCAGGCGATGTTTGCACTGGTGACGAGCGCAAGCAGGCCCTCATCGTCGCCGAGCCGCCACGCGCCGAAGCTCTCGCCGAGGTCAGCGTTCAGGTCGATGACGCCGGGCCCGGTGGTCACCCCGGTAGTCCCCCTGGCTCCTCTGGAGGAAGCTCGTAGAGCGCGGCGGCGATGGCTTTCTCGTCGCTGCCCGCCACCCTGATCGTGTCCATCAGCGTGTGCAGCACCGCGTGCCGGTCCTCGCCCAGGTCGAGCAGGCGCTGCGCCGCTTCCCACAGTTCCGGCGGGTCGCCGCGCCAGAGCCGGTCGGCCAGGGCCAGATGCCGGTCGATGTGCTCCTCGCCCGAGGACTGACCAATCGGGCTGTCGTGGTCGGCCTCCAGCAGGATCCGCCGGTGCGCCGGCTTGGCCGGGTCGAGAGCGCCGAGGTCCGTGCCCCGGTAGCTGCCCTGCAGCACGCCGAACGCGAAGACCCGGCGCGGCAGCGCCTCGAGGTCGGAGTCGGGCAGCAGCCTGGCCACCAGCCTCGGCTCCAGGCCGAACGAGGCGGGGTCGTGGTAGACGCGGGTGAACGTGCCCATCGAGTCGAACACCGCGTCCAGCGTGGTGCCGATCGCCTCGGGGTCCCGGCGTTCGCGGACGCCGGCCCAGCGCACCCAGGCGGCGAGCACGTGCGGCATCGCGTGCTGCTCGGCCGGGGACAGCATGACCTTGCGCGGCAGCCAGTCCAGCAGGAAGGTCTCGGCCTTCGCCGGGCTCATCCGCAGCGGGCGGCCGAAGTCCTGGTCACAGCCGTAGTCAACGATGTGGTCGGCGGAGCGGCTGGCGGCCTCGCGATCCGAAAGGTCCTCGGCCTCGTCGGAGGCCAGAAACTCGGCCACCAGCATCGCCCTGCGGTCCTTGCGCCAAGTCTGGCGCCGGGCCGCCCAGGTGCTGCCCGGCGGGCTGGCGGTGCCGGCCTGATCGGCGCGGGCGGCAGACTGGCCCGACTGGGTAGGCGGCAGCGTGTGCACTCGCGCCCTGATGAACGCGTGGTAGGACGGGAACGAGCTGCTGACCGGCGGATCGGCCGCCTGCTCGGTGACCGCCAGGGCCGACTCCAGCAGCCGGCGCGCGTGCGGGGCCTGGACCTGCGTGAACGCGGAAGCCGACTGGCTGCAGTAGTCGAGCAGCTTGGCCACCTGAGAGGTCACCCAGCCGTCCCGCGCCAGGCCACCTGCGTTGTAGTCGACGACGACGACGAGGGCATGCTGGTCCTGGCCGGCGTAGCTGAACACGCACACGACTTCGTCGCGGTCACCGTAGGAGTCGGAGTTCAGGTAGCACTCGGCCGCGACCACGGCACCGACGTGCTCGGCCCATCCCGGCCGGGCGACGCCGCGCTCCATCAGCGCCAGGGCCGCCTGCTCCGCGCTGGCCGCTTGGCGGGACGTGCCCAGGCACGCGATGCCGGACAGCAGTGCGAGCGCGGCCGGGCTGCCCTGCTGGGCGGCGTAGGCGACGAGCCCCTCGCCGACGAGCTCCTCGACATCGGCCCGGCGGCGCCGGAGATGCCGGGCGCCGGGCCTGCTGCCACCTTGCTGGCCCCACCAGGTGCCGAGCAGCTCGCTCACCATGAGCTCGGCGTCGAGTGGGCTGCGGACGGCGAGCAGCTCCCGCGCGGCCCGCAGCATCTCGGCGAACAGTGCATTCGGCGGCGACGCGGAATTTGCCAGGCCCGGCCGCTGCCGCGGCGGGCCGGAATGCCCGTGATGCCCCGGCCGGCCTGGCGGGTCGGTGCGTCGGCTCGGCGGGTTCACAGGGCTAGCCTTTCAGATGCAAGCCGTCCGATGCCATGCCCCGGCGCGGCGTGCCGCCCGTTTGTGCCCGTGTCGTCGCCCCTTTCTGCTTCGGCCCGCGATCCCATGCCCTCGCTTCGGCCGGTACCGCTCATGGCCACGCACTCCGGCACCAAGCTCATGCTCGCAGCTCCGCCCGCGGCGTCAGCCAGGTGGACGGTGAGGCACGGCTGCCCCTATCGTGCCATGGAGCATGAGGTCGGGTTGCCAACACGCGACCGTGACGTGGGTCCGCCCGGGGGGAGCGGAGGCCATGGAGGATAAGGCGGGCATCGCGGGGCCGGAGTTTCGCGACCCCCGCGGCGGCCGGCGCACCAGCCATCGCCGACATCACTCGTGCCATCACAGACATCACCCGGGTCACCGACCTCTCTCCCCAGTAACGGGCTGTCCCGGGTGGATGGTTCGCATTTATCAACCAATAACCGAGTATTGAGGACATTGTTGCTCATCGCAGCGCGAGATCATGGCCATCCGCGGTCGCGCCGGGAGGCCGGCCAGCGCTACGCCTTGTCAGCTCTCGTTACCGAGTTGTCGCCGCTAGCTCTCTTGTACGCGCAGATGCCGCTAGCCTTCTTGTGTCCGCAGTGAGCAGGAAGGAACCGTTCATGGCACGCGCTCGCACGGGTACGGGGTGTCCCCGGTGAGCACAGGGACATCCGTGCCCAAACCCCGCGTGTCCGGCATGGACGTGTCCGATTCTGCGCTGCTTGCGACGCTGCTGAGCGACGCGCCGATCGGGTTCGCCTTCCTCGGCGGCGATCTGCGCTTCCGCAGGGTCAACGAGACCCTGGCCGGGCTGCGCCGGGGCGGCTCGGGTGACTATATCGGGCGGCTTCCCTCGCAGGTCTGGCCGGAAGATCTGGGTGCCTCCGCCGAGGCCGCCGCCCGCCGCGCGCTGTCGGCCGGCGAGCCTGTGTTCGAGGCGGACCAGGCGGTTCCGGCTGGCGAGGAGGTGCGGCGGTGGTCCTTCTCGTGGTTCCCGTCGCGTGATCCGGACGGGGAAATCACCGGGGTTGTCCTCATTGCCACCGATATCACCGAGCGCCGGAACTCGGAAGAGGCGCTGCGCCGCACCAGCGAGCGGTACCGCTCGCTGGTGCAGGCCGGGGCGCAGGTGGTGTGGGTGACGACGCCGACCGGCAAGATCGCTGAGGATTCCCCGGAATGGCGCTCGATCACCGGCCAGACGGTCGATGAATACCTGGGCAGCGGCTGGCTTGACGCGATTCACCCGGAGGACCGCGAGCGCGTTGAGCACGAATGGCTCGATTGCGTCGATACCGGCAAGGTTTTCGAGGGCCGCTACCGCGTTCGCACCAAATCGGGGTCTTATCGGCATTACGACGTGCGCGCCGTCCCGATCGAGCGCGACGGAAAGATCGTTGAGTGGGTGGGTGCCAGCAGTGACGTCACCGGCCAGCGCGAGGCAGAGGAGATGCGGGGCCGCCTGACCGAGCAGCTTTCGGCCGCGGCGCTGCGGACCGTGCGCCTGCAGCAGGCGACGTCGATGCTGGCCGAGGCGATCACCGTGGAGCAGGTGGTCGAGGTGATGACCGAGGTTGGCCGGTCGGCGATCGGTGCCGAGCGCTCGGCGGTGGCGATGCTCGACCCGGAGCGGCTGCGGCTGCGCACGGTCAATCCCACGGGGCTGCCGGACACCCCCGGGTCACCGGCCGGGGAGATGCCGCTCGACCTGCCGAGCGTGATGACCTCGGCCATCCTGGCCCGCAGGCCGCTGCTGCTGGAGAGCCCGGACGCGTTGCGCAGGCACTTCGAGGGCGAGGCCAGCGTCGATATGTTCCTGCAGCACACCGACGAGCGGTCCTGGGTGGGGCTGCCGCTGCTGGCCTCCGGCGCGCCGCTGGGGGCGCTGCGGTTCTCGTTCACCCGGCCGCGCAGGGTCGCCGATGAGGAGCGGGTGTTCCTCGAGGCGCTGGCCGGGCAGTGCGCGCTCGCGCTGGAGCGCGCGTCGATGTTCGAGCGTGAGCACACCACGGCCGAGACCCTGCAGCGGAGCCTGCTGCCGGATCGCCTGCCGACCGTCCCCGGGATCATCCTGGAGGCCAGTTACCTCCCGGTGACCAGGAACATGGAGATCGGCGGGGACTGGTACGACGCGTTCCGGCTGCCCGACGGCAAGCTGGCGGTCGCCGCCGGCGACGTCATGGGCAAGGGGCTCACCGCGGCGGCCGGGATGGGCCGGGTCCGCAACGCGCTGCGCGCGCTCGCGCTGACCGATCCCCGCCCGGCCGCGGTGCTGGCAGGCCTGGACCGGCTGTTCATCGCCACTGAACTCGAAGAGCAGGTGACCACCGTCGCTTACCTGGTCCTCGACCCGGCCAGCGGCGAGGGCATGGCGGGCAGCGCCGGCCACCTGCCGCTGTTGCTGCTGTCGACGGATGCGCCGCCCCGGCTGGACAAGACGGCGGCGGGGACGCCGCTGGGCTGGGCCAGCCCGCGCCAGCAGTACGCGTTCTCGCTGCCGCCGGGCAACACGGCGGTGCTGTATTCCGATGGGCTTGTGGAGAATCGCAAGCGCGGCCTTGACTCGGGCCTGGACGAGCTGGTCGCCGTGGCGGCCGAGGCCCCGGCGGCGGCCGTGGAAGATCCCGCGCTGCTCCTTGACTACCTGGTTGACCGGATGATGACCGGCTACGAGCAGGACGACGACGTCACCGTGCTCGTGGTGCACAGCCCGCGGCGTGAGCCCGGGGCGCCGGCCAGGCGGGTCGCCGCAACGGAGGCTGTGAGGAAGGGCAAGGCATGACGGAAGTGGGTACCATACCTGCGCGCGGGGCAGTCGTTTCAGGAGGGAACTCGCGGCCAGCGGTCGCTGTTGTACGACCTACCCGCCGGCTCCGCCTATGGTGGTTGTCGGGAGACAAGCCGGTGCCGGCCGCGGTAGTTCGTGGCAGGCGTTTGGTTTCCAGCACGGTCTTGGGAGCAGGATCCGCGCGGTAAGGTCCATTTCTCGCCATATGGTTGCAGGAGAGGTGTCTGTGTCGCCTGCTAGTTCGGTCAGCCAGGGGTCGCCTGCAGGTCCAGCGCACCCGGCAGCCATCCAGCAAGGGAAGGGGTGACCGCGTTGGCAAGCGCTACGAGCTCGGCAGCGCGGAGGCAGTCACGGCCTTCGGGCCAGGCTCCTTCGGGGCGGAATTCATCGGGATCGGCCACCGCTGACAGCGCAGGGAAGAGCGCCGATTCCGCGGTCGCGCTGGTTGACGGCGATCAGGCAGCGGAGAACCAGCGCAATTCCGGTGAGCCTGCGGCAGCGAAGCGCCAGAATTCCTCTGGGCGAGGCCAGCGCGGCCGCCGCTCGGGTGGTTCGGCCACGGCCGTGCGGGAGCCGGGCTCCGCCGCGGTCAACGGTGCCGGCCCCGCCGAAGCAGGCGGCCACGACGGCGACGAGAACGCGGACCCGAACTTCGCAGCTGCGGCTGGCGAAGAGCTAGAGGTCGAGGAGGACGCCGAGCTGGACGGCGAGCCTGACCTCGCGGCCGTCGCCGAGCTGGACGTCGAGGCGGACCTGGCAGACCTCGTGGTTGGCGGAGACGAGGAGGACTCCGACGAGGTGGTCGTCGATCTGGAGGCCGATGATCATGACGACGCCGACACCGACAAGGATGCGGGCCAGCAACGGGAGCCCGCCGGCGGCAAGCCCGGCGAGCCCGCCGCCGCTGACGGCCAGCTCCAGGCGGTAAAGCCCGCCGGGGAAGACGCCGAGGACGAGGCGTTTGTCTACGGCGACGACGACGAGGACCTGCCCGCTGCCCAGGTGGCGGTCGCCGGGGCCACCTCCGACCCGGTCAAGGACTACCTGAAGCAGATCGGCAAGGTGCCGCTGCTCAACGCGGAGCAGGAAGTTGAGCTGGCCAAGCGCATCGAGGCCGGCCTGTTCGCCGAGGAGAAGCTGGCCGAGAGCGGCTCGCTGCGCCCGGAGGCCAGGGACGACCTGGCGTGGATCGCCGACGACGGCCGGCGGGCCAAGGATCACCTGCTCGAGGCCAACCTGCGCCTTGTGGTCTCGCTGGCCAAGCGGTACACCGGCCGCGGCATGCTCTTCCTCGACCTGATCCAGGAGGGCAACCTCGGCCTGATCCGGGCGGTCGAGAAGTTCGACTACACCAAGGGCTACAAGTTCTCCACGTACGCGACCTGGTGGATCCGGCAGGCGATCACAAGGGCGATGGCCGACCAGGCCCGCACGATCCGGATCCCGGTGCACATGGTCGAGGTCATCAACAAGCTGGCCCGGGTGCAGCGGCAGATGCTGCAGGACCTGGGCCGGGAGCCGACCCCCGAGGAACTGGCCGTCGAGCTGGACATGACCCCGGAAAAGGTCATCGAGGTGCAGAAGTACGGGCGTGAGCCGATCTCCCTGCACACCCCGCTCGGCGAGGACGGCGACAGCGAGTTCGGTGACCTGATCGAGGACTCCGAGGCGATCCAGCCGGGCGAGGCCGTCAGCTTCACGCTGCTGCAGGAGCAACTGCACTCGGTGCTCGACACGCTGTCAGAGCGCGAGGCGGGCGTGGTCTCGATGCGGTTCGGCCTGACCGACGGCCAGCCAAAGACGCTCGACGAGATCGGCAAGGTTTACGGGGTGACCAGGGAGCGGATCCGGCAGATCGAGTCGAAGACGATGTCGAAGCTCCGGCACCCGTCCCGCTCCCAGGTGCTGCGCGACTACCTGGACTGACCACCCGCCTTCGCCGGGGCTCAGTTCCTGGCCACCGTCACAGAGCCGACGTCGGCGCTGGCCTGGATCACGTGACCGGAGGATGCGTCCCGGCGCACGGTGACGCTGACCGAGCCGACGTCGGCGCTCGCGGTCACGTCATAGCCGGGGGCGGCCGGCATGAGCAGCGTGACCCCGCCCGTGTCCGCGTTCGCGCTCAGGTGCAAGGGCGCCGACCGGAACGTGGCCTCGATGGAGCCCACGCCGGTGCGCAGGTCGGCGACGGTGTCTGCGAGGTTCTCGCCGTGGATGTAGCCGACGTCCGACGTGGCGTGGACCTGGCCAGCCAGCGACGTCAGCGAGATTGACGCGGTGTCCGCGTCGACCCGGACGCTGAGCGAGCGCGGAACCTCGATGTCATAGGCGACACCGCAGTCATCGGACCGGCAGGTGTAGCCGAGCGTGAGCGCGCCGCCGCTGAGCGATCGCGTAGTTACTGGCGGGTAACCGCGGTACGACAGCCTTTCGGTCACCGCGACCGTGTCCCGGTCGCTTCCGGTGATGGTCACCGAGCCCACGTCGTCCAGCACGGTGATCCCGCCGGGCGGCGCCGCGGCGGTAAAGGTGTCCGTCCGCTGGCACTCGGTGCCGGCGGGCTTCTGGCAGGCGGTCGCCGCCCCCCGGGCCGGGCGGGTGGCGCCGCCCGGCGGAGCGTTGTCCTGCCGGTGACCAAAGACCGGCACCAGCGCCGCGGCCGTGACCGCGACGGCGATGACCGCGGCGGCCGCGGCCAGCGGAACCGCCCACCGGGGCGCGCGCCGCAGCCCTTGGCGGCCGGCGATGACCGCGAGCAGCTCCCTGCGGTGGCGCGGCAGGTCGGGCAGGTCGCGGTCCGGTGGCGGCTGGGACAGCCCGGTCATCGGTTCTGGCGCGCCCATCAGGCATCCTCCTCCGGCACGTGCGGGCCGGCGCCGCGGGGCGCGAGCGGCCGCTGCGATGGTCCGCGGTCCTGGCTGAGGCTGGCCGCGAGCCGCCGCCGAGCCCGGTGCATTCGGGACTTAACGGTTCCTACGGACACGCCGAGCGCGACCGCCGCCGCCCTCTGGTCGAGACCCGACCACATGCACAGCTCGACGACCTCGCGCTCGTGCCGCGGCAGCTGCATTAACGCGTGGCGAACCGTGGCCATCAGGCGCTCGCTGTCGACCGCGGCGGCGACGGCGTCAGCGTGGTCGCCTGCGGCCTCCTCGGCCGGGACGATCCGGCGCAGGGCATCGCGGTACCGCCTGCTGGCTCGCCTGTGGTTGCGCAGCACGTGATTGGCCACGCCGAGCAGCCAGGGGAGCGCCGACTCGCGGTCGATCACCACCCTGCCCCGTGTGCGCCAGGCCTGCAAGAAGACCGCCGAGGTCAGGTCCTCGGCCTCGGACCAGTCCGCGACCCGCCGGAACAAGTGGTTATAAACCGCGTTGGCATGCCGCCCGAACAACTCGCCGAACGCTGCGGTGTCGCCCTCGCCCGCCCGCAGCCAGAGTTCCCGGTCGCCAGCGGCGCCAGGTGGCGGCCGGCCTACCGCTCGCTATCGTTCTGGGTACGGGACAGCCGGTCGGTCTCGTCGTGGATCTCAACCGCGATCTTGGCCAGCGCCTCGGCGTGCTGCCGGTTGTGGTGGGCACAGAACAGAAGCTCGCCAGAGCCCGGGAGCACTACACGTACATATGCCTGCGCACCGCATCGGTCACATACATCGGTGGCGTTGAGCGGCTGGGTCGGGGCCATCGCAGCGGTCATGTCGCCTCCCTCGCCTGGTGCGGTCCGGCTGCTTGTCACGCCGGCCGGTCAATCCTGTCTAGACTCATCACAGCATCACAACACGCCGCGGACTAGCAGTCTTCCCGTAGATGGGTGAGGTACGCCGTAGGCGAACAACCTTGGGTGGGCGACGGCCAGCGCCGGAACTGTGCACGTTGCCCCAGGTCGCCGGGTATGTCGGCGGCGTGGCTGCGCAGAAGTGACGGCACGGGCCGCTAGTCTGCCTTCAGGCTTTGTCCGTCCCCCGCGCGTCAGGAGACCCGCAGTGACTGCCCTCAGTGCCGAGCGCATGCCGAAGCCGACCCTGGCCGACGGCTACACAGCACGGCATCTGACGGTCCTCGAGGGGCTCGAGGCGGTGCGCAAGCGCCCGGGCATGTATATCGGGTCCACCGACGGCCGCGGGCTGCTGCACTGCCTCTGGGAGCTCATTGACAACGCCGTCGACGAGGCCCTGGGCGGTCACTGCACCAAGATCGAAGTCATCCTGCACGACGATGACTCCGCCGAGGTCAGGGACAACGGCCGCGGGATCCCGGTCGACATCGAGCCCAAGACCAAGCTCAACGGCGTTGAGCTGGTGATGACCCGGCTGCACGCGGGCGGCAAGTTCGGCGGCGGCTCCTACACCGCCTCCGGCGGCCTGCACGGAGTGGGCGCGTCGGTGGTCAACGCCCTGGCCAGCCGACTGGACGTGGAGGTCGACAAGGACGGCGCGCAGTGGGCCATGAGCTTCCGCCGCGGGGTGCCGGGCGAGTTCAGCGGGCCGGGCCCCGGTGCGGCGTTCCAGCCCGGCAGCGGGCTGCGCAAGGTGCGGCGGGTGGCCAAGACCGTGACCGGCACCAGGATCAGGTTCTGGCCGGATCAGCAGGTGTTCGTGCGGGGAGCGGTGTGGCGGTTCGACGCGCTGGCCCAGCGGGCCCGCCAGACCGCGTACCTGGTGCCCGGGCTGACCATCCGCATCGTCGATGAGCGCGGCGATGCTGACCGCGCGGCCAGCCTGGAGGAAGGTGCCAGCCCGGCCGACGGCCTCGATGACAGCCGCGAAGCCGAGTTCTGCTTCGACGGCGGGATCAGCGAGTTCTGCGCCCACCTGTCCACCGGCGAGCCGGTCACCGACGTCGTGCGGCTGACTGGCTCCGGGCAGTTCACCGAGACCGTGCCGGTGCTCGACGACCAGGGCCACCTGGTCCCCACCGATGTCGAGCGCGAACTCGAGGTCGACGTCGCGCTGCGCTGGGACGGCGGCTACGGCACAGCGACCAGGTCGTTCGTGAACGTGATCGCCACGCCCAAGGGCGGCACCCACGTGGCCGGCTTCGAGCGGGCCCTGGTCCGCACGCTGAACGAGCAACTGCGCGCGGTCCGGCTGCTGAAGAACGGGGACGAGCCGGTCACCAAGGAGGACATCCTGGAGGGGCTCACCGCGGTGATCGCGGTCCGGCTGCCGGAGCCGCAGTTCGAGGGGCAGACCAAGGAGGTCCTCGGCACGCCGGCGGCGACCCGGATCGTCGGCCAGGTGGTGGCGTCGGAACTCCGGACGTTCTTCGAGTCCCGGGGGCGGGTCAAGCAGCAGGCGCGGGCGGTTCTGGACAAGGTGGCCGCCGCCGCCAAGACCCGGATCTCCGCCCGCGAGCACCGCGAGAACCAGCGGCGCAAGTCGGCGCTCGCGACGTCCGCGCTGCCGGCGAAGCTGGTCGACTGCCGCTCGGCCGACGACCGGAGCGAGCTGTTCATCGTGGAGGGTGACTCCGCGCTCGGGACGGCGAAGCTGGCCAGGGACTCCGAGTTCCAGGCGCTGCTGCCGATCCGCGGCAAGATCCTCAACGTGCAGAAGGCGTCGCTGACCGACATGCTCAAGAACGCCGAGTGCGCCGCGATCATCCAGGTCCTCGGCTCGGGCTCGGGCGCCGCGTTCGACCTGGACGCGGCCAGGTACCAGCGGGTCATCTTCATGGCCGACGCCGACGTGGACGGCGCGCACATCAGGACCCTGCTGCTCACCCTCTTCCACCGCTACATGCGGCCGATGGTGGAGGCCGGACGGGTGTTCGCCGCCGTGCCGCCGCTGCACCGGATCGAGCTGATCAACGCGCGCAAGGGGCAGCAGAAATACATGTACACCTACTCCGATGCCGAGTTGCACCGCACGCTGCTGCAGCTAGAGCGCCGGGGGCAGCGCTTTAAAGAGCCCCCGCAGCGGTACAAGGGTCTTGGCGAGATGGACGCATCACAGCTGGCGGAGACCACGATGGATCCGCGGCACCGCACGCTGCGCCGGATCAGGATGGAGGACTCCGCAGCGGCGACGGCCATGTTCGAGTTGCTCATGGGCGGCGAGGTGGCGCCGCGCCGGGACTTCATCATCGACGCCGCCACCGAGCTCGACCCGTCTCGTATCGACACCTGACCTGGCACCACACCCTCGGCCGCGCGTTGCCGCCTTGGGTGCCGCATTCCCGGAAACGGCCCGACGGGCGCCGGCGGCGCTCAGGCCGGCGCCGCGCCGCCGAGCGCGGCCAGCGGGTGCCGGACCCGCTCGCCCGAGCCGTCCCTGCGGCCGTCCGCGGGCGGCAGGTCGACCGGCGAGCCGGCCTCGGTGGCGCCGCGCGCCGGAGCCGCCCCGGCCCAGGCAAGCACCAGCACATCCTCGCCTCTCAGGAACCTGTGGCAGCGGACCCCGCCGGTGGCGCGGCCCTTCGGCGGGTATTCGGCGTAGGGCGTGACCTTCACCGTCACCGCCGACGTGCCCGGGAGCGCGCTGCCACTGCCCGCGACGGTAACCACGACGGGTGCGGCGTCGGCGGCCGGGTCGACGGCACCGAACCAGATCACCGAGGCGCGGGCGGCCAGCCTGATGCCGGCCATCCCGCCGGCCGACCGGCCCTGCGGGCGGACCAACGTCGCGCCGAACCGGAGCAGCTGCGCGTCGCTGGTCACGAACGCCAGGTCCTGCGCCTCGTTGGCCAATTGCACCGCGCCCACCACGCGGTCGCCGTCCTTGAGCCCGATGACCTCGAACTCGGTCGCGTTCTGCGGGTAGTCCGGTGCGACCCGCTTGACCACGCCGCTCGCCGTGCCCAGCGCGAGCCCGGCACCGGCGCCAGGGCCCGATCCGTCGGCCGCGGCCAGCCCGGCCACGGTCTCTCCGGGCTGCAGCGACAGGAACTCGCTGATCGGGGCGCCGCCGGCCAGCCCGGGGGCGTGCGCGCTTGGCGGCAGCGCCGGAAGTTCCAGCACGCCGAGCCGGATGAGCCGGCCGTGTGAGGTCACCACGCCGACCGTGCCGCGCGCGGTCGACGCCACGGCCGAGACGATCGTGTCGTGCGCGGAGCGCGGGCCCGCGGCGTCGTGCCCCTTGCGGTCGGCCGCGGGAGCCGCGCGCTCGGCGGCGGTGTCGTCCCCGGCGCTGGCCGTCCTGGCCAGCAGCCCGGCCGAGGAGAGCAGCACCGTGCAGGGTTCGTCGGCCACCTCCATCGGCACCGCGGCCGTCCTGGCCGCGCCGCTGCTTTCCAGCAGCACCGTGCGGCGCGGGGTGGCGAACTTCTCGCTGATCTCGGCCAGCTCGGCCGAGACCACTTCGCGCAGCCGCTGCTCGGAGTCCAGGATCGCCGTGAGCTCGGCGATCTCGCGCTCCAGGGTTTCCCGCTCCCGCTCTAGCTCCAGCCGGTCGTAGCGGGTCAGCCGGCGCAGCGGGGTGTCCAGAATGTACTGCGCCTGGATCACCGAAAGATCGAAGACGGCCATCAGCCGTTCCTTGGCGGCCGCGGCGTCATCGCTGGTGCGGATCACCTGGATGACCTCGTCGATGTTGAGCAGCGCGATGAGCAGGCCGTCGACCAGGTGCATCCGGTCCTCGCGCTTGCGGCGCCGGTACGCGGTGCGGCGGCGGACGACCTCGATCCTGTGGCCGACGTAGATTTGCAGCAGCTCACGCAGGCCGAGCAGCCGCGGCTGCCCGTCGACGAGGGCGACGTTATTGATGCCGAACGTGTCCTCCATCGGGGTCAGCCGGTACAGTTCCGCGAGCACGGCCTCGGGGTGGAACCCGGAGCGCACCTCGATCACCAGCTGCAGGCCGCGGTGCCGGTCGGTGAGGTCCTTCAGGTCCGCGATGCCCGCCAGCTTCTTGGCCTGGACCAGGTCCTTGATCCTGGCGATCACCTTCTCCGGCCCGATCCCGTAGGGCAGCTCGGTGACCACGATCCCGGTGCGGCGCGGGGTGATCTTCTCGACCCGCGCCGCCGCCCTGGTGCGGAAGATCCCGCGGCCGGTCTCGTAAGCCTCCCGGATCCCGTCCAGCCCGACGATCTTGCCGCCGGTTGGCAGGTCGGGTCCGGGGACGAACCGCATCAGCTCGTCCAGGGTCGCGTCCGGGTGGGCGATCAGGTGCCGGGCGGCCGCAACGACCTCACCGAGGTTGTGCGGGGCCATGTTGGTGGCCATCCCGACGGCGATCCCGGCGGTCCCGTTGACGAGCAGGTTCGGGATCGCGGCCGGAAGCACCTCCGGCTGGGTCAGCGTGCCGTCGTAGTTCGGCACGAAGTCGACGGTGTCCTCGTCGAGCGAGGCCGTCATCTCCATGGCGGGCGCGGCCAGCCGCGCCTCGGTGTAGCGGTAGGCGGCGGGCGCGTCATCGCCGCCGAGCGAGCCGAAGTTCCCGTGCCCGTCGATCAGCGGCAGGCGCATCGCCCAGTCCTGCTGCATCCGGACCAGTGCGTCGTAGATCGCCGAGTCGCCGTGCGGGTGCAGGCGCCCCATGACCTGGCCGACGACCTGCGCGCACTTGGTGTACGCCTGCTGCGGGGTCAGGCCCATCTCGCGCATCTGGTACAGGATCCTGCGCTGCACGGGCTTGAGCCCGTCCCTGGCGTCGGGCAGGGCGCGCTGGTAGATCACCGAGTAGGCGTACTCGAGGTAGCTGGCCCGCATCTCCTCGGTGACGTCGATGTCGATGATGTTTTCCTCGAAGTCCTCGGGAGGAGGAGTTGTCGTGGTGCGTCTTGCCATGACCGCCATTGTGCCTGCCCGCTGGGACAAGCGGGCAGCGGCGCGCGGACATCGGGTGGCGGAGCAGCGGCCGGGTCTAGTAACTCTTAGCACATGGGCTTATTGTTAGCTACATGGCTAATGAAACGGTGGTCTGCACGTACCGGGTCAGGCCGGACGCCGAGGAGCGCTTCGCCGGCCTGCTCCGGACACACTGGCGCACTCTGCACGGCCTCGGCTTCGTGACCGGGGAACCGCCGCTCGTGCTGCGCGGCACCGACGGGGGCCTGACCTACGTCGAAATCTTCACCTGGGTTGAGGGCGGCTTCGGCCTGGCGCACGAGCACCCGGACGTGCTGATGATCTGGGAGGCGATGGATCCGCTGCTGGAGGACCGCGATGGCCGGCCCAAGTGGGAGTTCCCTCACTTCGTGAGGGTGGCCGTCGAGGCGTGACCGGCCAGCCAAGGGGCATCGCCGACCTGCAGTCCCTCGACGCCGTGTTCGGCGCCCTCGCGCACCAGTCGCGGCGCACGATCCTGCTCGTGCTGCTGGCCCGTGGCGGCGAGATGACCTCTGGCGAGATAGCCGGGAGGTTCGACTGCTCCTGGCCGACGACGTCTCGGCATCTGGGCATCCTGCAGGACGCAGGGCTGGTCCGCGCGGTGCTGCGCGGGAGGCAGCACGTCTACCGGCTGGACAGCGGCCGGCTGCGCTCGGTGGCCGGCACCTGGCTGGCCCGGTTCGACGTCGGCGAGGTCAGAGCGCCGGGCGCGAACCCACCAGGCTGAGGGCCCTGGCCGCGAGCCGGCATCCGCTGGCCAGCGCCTCGCCGGGTGGCTTCTTGTCCAGCCAGGCGGGCAGGAACCCGGCGCAGAACGCGTCACCGGCCCCGGTGCCGTCAACGATCCGCTCGATCGGCGGCCCGGGAACCCGGAACGGCTCGGGCCGTCCGTTGGCGTAGAACAGCGCGCCCTCGCCGCCGAGCTTCATCACGACCTGCGGGTACCACGCATTCAGCACCCGTGCTGCCTGCTCCGGCTGCTCCCGGCCGGTCAGCACCTTGGCCTGGTCGCCGTTCACGAAGAGCAGCGTAGCGCCGTTGGTGAGCTGCAGGAACGGCTCGGCGCCGACGCGCTCGAGCGGTGCCGAAGAGGCACCGTCAACGGACACGGTCATGCCCGCGCGCTGTGCGTGGCTGAAGGCCGCGAGCGCCGCCGCCCTCGAGCCCTCGTTGAGCAGCGTGTAGCCGGAGATGTGCAGGTGGCTGCCGGGTGTGAACAGGTCCTTGGGCAGGTCATCGGGTGACAGCGCCGCATTCGCCCCGGGGTCGGAGAGCATCGTGTGGTCGCCCTTGTGGGTCACCATCACCACGCAGGTGCCGGTGGGCCGCTCGGGGTCCATGACCAGCCGGGCGTCCACGCCGTAGCCCATCAGCTCCATGTCCCGGTTGCGGCCGGCGATGTCGGCGCCGCGCCGTCCCACGAACGCCACCTCGGCGCCGTCCACGGCGAGCCATGCCGCGATATTCGCCCCGGCACCGCCACCGTGCATAGTCACCGTCGCTGGCGTGTCGCTGCCCCTGGCCAGCGGCAACGCCGCGTGGGCGACCGTGTCCGTCATAAGATCACCAACGACGACAACGCGCGTCATGTGTCGTCACCACCTCGGTCACCGGGCCGATCGGCAGGGCGCCGCCGGGAAAGCTCCATGCTCTTTGTGTGCTAGCGGATAGAACTTTACAGTTCCGGAGGGTAGTCTCGCCCTCTTGCCTTCTGAATCCGCGAATAGTAGGGATTCAGATCAACTGGGAAGAGTCACCGGCCGCCCGGCCACCACGAGCACAACCTGGTCCGACTCGGCGGCGAGCCGCTGGTTGAGCCACCCAAGCTGGTCCCGGAACAGGCCGGCCTCGGTCGGCGGATGGACGCCGGATCCCACCTCATCGCTGACCGCGACCACGCGTGCAGGCGTCTGCCGCCACGCCTCGACCAGCTCATCGGCTTTCGCGGCGAGCAGTCCCGGCGTCCCCGCCTGGTGCTGCATCGTCATCACCGCGGCCAGCCAGGTCCCCACCCCGTCGAACAACAGCGCGCCGGGCACCGACCGCAACGCCCCGGCGGCGTCGGCGCTTTCCACGGTCCGCCACCACGCCGGGCGCCGGGACTGATGCGCCGCCACCCGCTCGGCCCACTCGGGATCGGCTGAGGGCTGCGCGCCGTCCGGGTAGGGCCCGGCCGCCAGGTAGGTCACCAGCGGCTCGGCGGCCAGCCTGAGCTCCGCGTGCCGCGACTTCCCCGACCGTGCCCCGCCGAGCACGAGCACCCGGCGCGGCTGGGCCGGTGGGGGTGCAGGCCGGTCACGCGGCGCCGTGAGCACGTCTCCGTCCTCCGGCAGGACCGCCCCCCAGAACCCGCACCGCCGGGCCAGCTCCTCCTCAGAGGAGATCCGGTGATCGGCGTGCAGCACCACGGCCACGGTGCCGTCGCCGACGAGGCCCCGGCTGCGCAGCGCGCCGAGCTGCGCCGGGTCCCGCACAAGGTCGAGCAGCACGATGTCGAAGGGCCTTCCGCCGTCCGGCAGGTCGGGTGTGGCGCCGGACCCGTCGGTCAAGAGCAGCCTGCCGCCGTCCGGCGCGGTCACGGCCCAGGCGCCCGGCATTCGCTGCACCTGATACCCGGCCGGCGGCTCGCCAGAGCCGACGGGCAGCGTGCCGTCCACGATCACCCGCGTGGGGGCCCGCGAGCGGCCGGCCGCCCGGATCCTGGCGCAGGACGCGCATTCGCAGCCCTGCTGCGGCCAGCCGCTGCTGCCGCCGGTGCCGGCGAGCCGGACCTCCATCGGCCTCCTCAGGTGCGGGGCGACTAAGATTTAGCGCCGTTGACCGGCCCGATCCTAGCCACCGAGGCGGCGAGCAAGCATGACCTGGACCTGGCAGCTCGAGAAGGAAGACGGGACCGTGCTCACATCGCGCGGCCTGCCTAAGGAGAGCTTCGGCAGCCAGGGGGACGCCGAGAGCTGGATCGGCGAGAACTGGCCCACCCTGCTCGAGGCCGGGGTGGACCAGGTGTCCCTGCTGGATGAGGGCCGCGTCGAGTACGGCCCGATGAGCCTGCACCCCGGGAAGTAGCAACCGAAGCCGGGCGGGCCATAGCGGGGCGCGGCGATCAGGGGCTCAGCGGCGGGTCCGCGGGCTGGCGGTGGCCGCCGGGTCGGTAAAGATCACCGGGCCGAGGGCGTCGTCGATCCGGGCCATCAGCGCGGGGTCGAGGCGGACGCCGGACGCCCCGGCGTTCTCGCGCACCTGCTCCGGCCTGGTGGCACCCACGATCGCCGCCGAAACCCCGGAGTTCTGCAGTGTCCACGCGATCGCCAGCTGCGCCATCGTCAGGCCAGCCTCGTCGGCGAGCGGCTTGAGCTGCTGCACCCGGCCGAGGATGTCGTCGGTCAGGTAGCCCTTGATGAACCTCGACCCGCCGGCGTCGGTCGCGCGGGAGCCTTCCGGCGCGGCCGAACCCGGCAGGTACTTGCCGGTCAGCACGCCTTGCGCGATTGGCGAGAACACGATCTGGCCGATGCCCTCCTTCTCGCACAGCGGCAGCACCTCGGCTTCGATGACCCGCCACAGCATGCTGTACTGCGGCTGGTTCGAGACGATCCGGTCGAATCCCATCTCCCCGGCGATCCGCAGCGCGGCCGCGATCTCCTCGGCCCGCCACTCGGATACGCCTACGTAGAGAACCTTGCCCTGACGGACCAGGTCGTCGAAGGCGCGGAGGGTCTCCTCGAGCGGCGTCTCGTGGTCGTAGCGGTGCGCCTGGTACAGGTCCAGGTAGTCGGTCTGCAGCCGCCGGAGTGAGCCGTGCGCTGACTCCATGATGTGCTTGCGGGACAGGCCGCTGTCGTTGGCGCCGGGGCCGACCGGCCAGTAGAGCTT
>CAWHZU010000021.1:0-55489 GCA_963833885.1 uncultured Actinomycetota bacterium
GATATCCTGGCTACTGGATGGAGGTGCGGTGATGGCTATGGTTAAGACCCCGATTGAGATCGACGAGGAGGCGCTGGCCACCGCTGCGGAGGTGCTCGGTACCAAGACGAAGAAGGACACGGTCAACGCCGCCCTCCGGGAGGTCGGTCAGCGGCTCGAGCGGCTGCGGGCTCTCGCCCAGCTGGGTGAGATGGCCGATCGCGGAGACTTTGACGAGTTTCTCGGGAACAAGGCGGCATACCGCCGGTGAGCCCGGCCCTGTACCTGATCGACACCTCCGCGCTGTTCCGGATCCTGCAAGACAAGGTCCGCCAGGCCTGGACAGACCAGCTCGCCGCCGGGGTGATCGCCATCTGCCCGGTAGTCGAGCTCGAGTTCCTTTATTCTGCGCGGTCGCTTGCCGACCGGCTCGCGAAGAAACGTCTGCTGCGCGAGGTGTTCGCCTGGGTACCCATGAGCGAGCGGGTATACGAGCGGGCTGAGGCAGTCCAGCAGATGCTCACCGAAGCGGGCAAGCACCGGTCGGCGGGCCCAGTCGACCTGCTGATCGCGGCCACAGCGGAACGGGAACGGCTTACTGTCCTCTGTGACGACCGCGACTACGAGATGGTGGCCTCGGTGACGGGGCAACCCGTCAAGCTGGTCACCGATGTCGACGTGTCGTGACGATCGAGCATGAGGATGCTCTGCGCTCGTCACGGGCCGTCGCCGCCCCCGCCGTTCCGCTGTTCCGGTCAGTTACGCGTTGAGAGCCAGGTCGATGGCGGACCTCAGGTCAAGCCTCGTTCCCCTGCTGTACTCCGCCTCGAAGTCGGCGTCACCGAGGTGGGTGCGCACCTCATCCAGGCTCTGCTGGCGGAAGACGTCCTCGGGGTCTTGCCACGGCTCTCCACTGCTCCCGAGGAATGCGTCGGCGAAGCCATGGAGTATGGCAGCTCGACGCCAATCGCCGGTGTCGGCGGAGTGGCATGCCAGGCCGAGCGTTGCGTATGGAATGTCAGGTCTGTTGCCGATGCGACGGCTCTCTTGGAGCGCTCGTCGGAACGCGTCTGCGGCGCCCGCCTCGTCGCCTTCTAGTCGAAGCACCCAGCCGAGATTGATCATGGGGGTCGGGTTGTGAAGTCCAACGGCGCGATGGGCCTCCTCTGCACGTTGCAGGAAGCGCCGCGCTGAGGGCAGATCGCCTTTGCGCAGACTGGACACACCAGCATTGTTGTAAAGGTCTCCGGCGAGGCTCTGATCTCCGGATCGTTCGACGCACGCGATCGCCTCAGCTGTTAGCGCGTCGGTCCGGCCCGGCTGTACCTGGTCGATACACATGGTAAGGAAGACCAGGCTGGGACCTAGCAGGCCGTCGTCGCCGAAGCGCCTGGCCCGTTCCACCGCGGCCTCGCCGTACACAATGCCGCGGTCCGGCATTCCGGCAAAGTAGAGGATGCAGCACAGGACATGCCCAGCCTCGATGAGCAGGCGATCCTCCCCAAGATGGTCGGCGATCTCCATAGCTTCTTCGCCAAGGCGCAGCGCCAGGTCCATGTTGACCCCCCGGGCGATGATTGCTGCGCTCCCCAATGCTGCGGACCGCAAAGATGGATCAGCCCTCGCTTCGGGTCGCTCCAACACTGGAACGAGCACGCCGAGCGCCCGTTCCCGTTGCGAGTTCTCCGCCCAGAAACGGACAAGCGCCGTCCCGAACCGCAAGACCTGCTCCGTCCCCTCCGACACGTCGGCGGCGTCGACCGCATTGTCGACCGCCCGCCATATGTTCCCCTGCTCGGCGTTCAGCCTGCGGATCCACCTCGCCTGCTCCCGGCCCACGAACTCCGCCGCGGCCGCCTCGGCGACCGAGAGAAAGTAGCGGCAGTGCGCCTGGCTCAGTTCGTCGGCCTCAGATCCACCCGACTCGGCGAGCCGCTCCGCCGCGAACTGCCGGATGGTTTCCAGCAGCCGGTAGCGAAGAGCACCGTCGGCGGGCTCTGCCATGACGAGGCTCTTGTCGACGAGGGATACTACGAGATCGGTAACCGCGAACATGTCGAGATCGCCGCCCGCGCAGATGGCCTCCACGGCATCGAGCTGGAACCCATCGACGAACACTGACAGGCTCCGAAGCAGCTTCTTTTCTGACCCGGTGAGCAGCGAGTACGACCAATCCACGGTCGCTAGCAACGTCTGCTGCCGGGGGAGGACGTTCCGGCCGCCGCCGGTCAGAAGCCGGAACCGCTGGTCGAGCCGATCGTTGAGATCGACCAGCGAGAGTGCGCTAAGCCGGGAGGCTGCCAGCTCGATCGCCAATGGCATGCCGTCAAGGCGTCGGCAGATCTGGGCGACCAGAGGCGCAGACGCTCGGTCGAGAACAAAGCTCACGCCCTGTGCCGCCGCCCGCTCAGCGAACAGGGCGACCGCGTCGGAGCGGTAAGGGTCCACCTCGCCAGTGTCGTCATCCTCGTCGGGCAGGGACATTGAGGGCACCCGGTAGATGGTCTCGCCGGCGATACCCAGCGGCTCACGGCTGGTCGCCAGCACACGGATCTCGGGGCAGTGGCGCAAGATGGCGTCGGCGACCTTCGAGCAGGCACCGATGAGGTGCTCGCAGTTGTCGAGCACGATCAAAGCCTGCTGGGACGCCAGACTCGTAACCAAGATGTCGAGCGGCGACTGACCCGAGCCCGTAGCCATCTTGAGGACCTCGAGGATCGTCGAGGCGACCGCGTCCTCGTTGGAGACCGGCGCGAGCTCGACGAGCCACACCCCATCGCCGGAGCCGTCGAGGAGCTCGGCAGCTAGCTGTATCGCCAACCTCGTCTTGCCCGCCCCTCCGGCCCCGGTCAATGTCACGAGCCGGGAGCCCTTCACCAGGCGGCGTAGCTCGGACAGCTCTCGCTCGCGCCCGACAAACCCGGCTTGCTGGGCCGGGAGGTTGTTGGGCAGGGCCGGGTTGTCGAGAGAACGCAACGGCGGGAACTCCGACTGAAGACCGGGGGCCTGGAGCTGAAAGATCTGCTCGGGCCGTCCCAGATCCTTCAAACGATGGTGCCTGAGGTCACGTAGAGACGTCCCATCCGGCAAAACGTCGCGGACCAGAGCCGCTGCGGACGACGAGAACACAACCTGCCCGCCATAGGCGACTCCGGCCAGGCGCGCCGCCCGGTGGATGTCGAGGCCGACCAGCCCGGCCGCGGTCTCAGAGGCCTCGCCCGAATGCACTCCCATCCGCACTCGAACCTGCTCCCCTTCCGGCCAGTCCCGGGCCGCGAGCTCTCGCTGCATCTCCAGCACCGCCCTGACGCAGCCCCTCGGGGAGGTGAACACGGCAAAGAAACCATCCCCCAGCATGGTCATCTCGTTCCCACCGTGGGCCGCCAGGGAATCGCGGATGAGGCGATGATGCTCCGCCAGGAGGCGCGCATACGTCACCTCACCGAGGCGCCCAAGCAATGCCGTCGAGCCTTCGATGTCGGTGAAGAGAAAGGTCAGGGTAGCCGTGGCAGCAAGCCTAAGTGAACATGTGATAGATGGCGGACTGGGCCAGGCGCGGACAGCGGCGAAGGCCATGATGGGTAACGAGTGCCATCAGCGGTGAACGGTCAACGAACAGGCTGCGGCCAGCATGCCCGGCCCGGTACGGCTGCGCCGCAGGCATGAACCACGGCGGGAGGAGTCGCCAGGTGCGATCACAGGCGCTGGCGGGCTTGCTGCGGCGGATCGAGCAGACCGGGGGGATCGCGTCAGCGCGGTTTCCGGTGTTCGCCGATCCCCGGTCCGGCGAATGGACGTGGTCGGATGACGGCGCCTGGTCCAGCGGCTTCTGGCCCGGGATGCTCTGGCTCGCCGAGGCCGCGACCGGCGAGCGCCACTTCGGCGCCCTGGCCGCCCAAAGCGCGCAGCGGCTGCGACCCCGTTGCCCGGCTGCTGCCTCCTGGTGCGCAGGACGCCAGGCTCTACGGCTGGCCGCGATCGGGCGCCTGCATTGACGGCCTGCCCGGTGCGGTGCCGTTGCTGGCCTTCGCCGCCGCCCGCACGGGCGACGACCGGCTGCGCGACATCGCGCTCGCCCATGCACGCGGGCATCTGGCACTGTGCATGCGCGCGGACGGCTCGGTGGCGCAATCGGCTACTTACGACCACCAGGGCCGGCTCTCCGGCCAGGCCTCGATCGAGGGCTCGTCCCGCGACAGCACCTGGGCGCGCGCACAGGCCTGGGCGATGCTGGGGCTTGCCCAGGCCGCGCACCTGGCTGGCGGAGAGCTCACTCAGCCAGCCAAGCGCGCCGCCGACTGGTACCTAGACCACCTGCCCGCCGACGGCGTGTGCTTCTGGGACTTCGACGACCCTGCCATCCCGAACGCCCCCCGCGACACCTCAGCCGCGGCCATCGCCGCCGCTGCTCTGCTGAAGCTGGCCGCGGCCAACGGCGACCAGTACCGCGCAGCCGCCGAGCACATCATCGACGCCCTGGCAGCCCGTCACCTCGCTGCCGACGGCGGCCTCCGCGACGGTTGTTACGAGCAGCGGAACGGGCTCGCCACCTCAAACGAGCTCATCTGGGGCGACTACTTCCTGCTCGAAGCGCTCCTTGCCCTCGACGGAGTGATCAGACCCGGCACGCTGTGACTTGTGCAGACGCGTCACAGGTCCGGCGGGACCGGCAACCGGCCACCGCCCGGCCGATTGAGGCGGGTCAAGCTCGAAGATCATGCCGCGATTATTCCTCTGCTAGCAGGTCGGCAGTGGGCAGGCGGTGCAGCAGCGCTGCGGGCAGCAGCGCGGCCGCGGCGGTGACGAGAACCCCTGCGGCGACCGCGGCGGCGGCGATCAGCAGCAGCCGGGCGGGCAGCTGCCCGGCGAACCAGGCCGCCGCGGCCAGCCCGAGCCCCGCGCCGACGAGGGAGCCGGTGACGCCGATGATCGCGCCTTCGGTGATGACCAGGCGCGCCAGGGCGCTGTCGCGCCAGCCGAAGCTGCGGATGGTCGCCAGTTCGGCCGCGCGCTCGCGGATGTTGAGGAACACCGTGTCCGCGACGGCCAGCACGCCGAGGATGACCGTGGCGGCGGCGGCGACGTAGTCGACGCTGCGGACCTGGACCGCGACGGCGTCGCCGAGCAGCGACCCGACGATCACGCCGCGGAACGCGAACGTGACGGCGGTCAGCATTGTCAGCGCGGCGATGCCCACGGCCAGGCTGACCACCCCGATCGCGGTCCGGCCGGGGGTTCGGGCCACGTTGAGCAGAGCCAGCGAGGTGATCCCGCGAGGCTGGTGTGCGCGCCCGGCGGCGAGCACCGGCGGGCGGACCGAGGCGACCGGGTCGGCCCGCGCTGCCAGCCAGGCCGGTGCCAAGCCCCCGGCCAGGGCTACCGCGATAGCAACGGGAACGGCCAGCAGGGCCCGTTGCGGGGAGGCGTCCAGGCCAAGGGCGGCTGACACAGGCACCGATATCGCCGCGGCCAGCAGCCCGGCAAGCAGCCCGATCCCGGCCAGCTCGCCCAGCACGGTCGCGAACAGCCGGGACCGGCGCCAGCCGACCGCGGCGAGCACCCCCAGCTCGCGGCGGCGGCCGCGGACCGCGGCGGTGGCGGCGTTGGCGACGAACAGGCCGCACACGACCAGGATCAGGATGTACAGCGCGACGCTGGTCTTATCCACGGCCCTGAGGATCGCGATCGCCACGCCTTCTTTCACCCAGTTCTGCGACAGGGTCAGCGGCGGCTGGCCGAACCTGCCCGCGGGCACCTCGATGGCCACCGGCGACGGCGAGGAGCCGGCCACGACGTCCACGTCCAGTCCGGTGCGCTGCTCGATCTGCTGCGCCACCGCGTTGATCCGCTCCCGCGACAGCGCCCCGGGGCCGGTGACGCCCGCGACCTTGACCCGGATCACGCTGATCGGGTTGGCGGCCGGCACGCCGGTGTAGGAGTGATCGTTCTCCAGCGTTGGCAGCGCCGACAGCGTGGTGATCAGGTTCACCGGCTGGCTTACCAAGCCACCGAGGTTCTGGCTGGGCATCAGATCGCCCCTGTGCAGCGCCCGGCGGCTGGCCGCGTTCGCCGGCGAAGCGTCCACCGGCTGGTAGTCACCGAGCGGGACCTGCGACAGTCTGGCGAACGACTTGATCCTGGCCGGATCGAACACACCCGCGACCTTGATCAGGGCGAGATCGGAGCCGACCAACTGCGAGGCCTGCGCGGGCACGTGCGACGTCACCGTGCGGTACTGGCTCTCTTCGTCGTCCATGGGCACCGAGGCCGCGCTGCCGGTGAGCCAGACCGACGAGGGGTTGACCACCTGACGCGGTGCCAGCGCCCCGGCCTTCGTGCGCTCGTACCCGACCGGGCCGACGGACCAGTAGCCGTCGACCGGGGTACCGCTGAAGGTGCCGCTCTGCGTGGTTCCCGTGTCGGTCGGCCCGAGCCCCTTGAGCACGGCGCTGTAGGCCTGCTGTGCCGTGGTCTGTACGGTGGCCACCGTGCGGCCAGGGGCCGAGGCCTGCGCGCTCGCCCAGGCAACGTTCATGTCTGGCGTCGCCGACGGCGCCGTGAGCTGCTGCAGGGTGGTTTTCGCGTACTCGTTCATGCCACTGCCCGAGGAGGCCAGCACCGACAATGTCGGGCCGCCGCTGCCGCCCTCGTTCTCTGTCAGGTACTTGCCGGAGACAAGCGCCTTGTTCAGCCCGTCCAGTTTTGCCTCGGCATCCGGGTCGATGGCCGCGATCAGCACCGGGACGGTCCAGGTGATGAAGTAGCCAGCCTCGGAGTTGGCGATCGCCGGCTGGTCGAAGTGGTTCACCCGGGACCAGCACAACGTATAGGACTGCGCGGCCGTGCCGAACGGGTTCGTTCCCGGTGCCAGGGTGCTGTCCCGTTTCACCTTGCATCCCGCGCCGGCGACATCGGTCGGGGATTTGCCGATCAGAGGGCCGATGATGAGTGGTCGCGGCGTCACGTACAGGTATCCCGGCGGCTGCGTGACGCGGGTGGCGCCGTTGTCGCTGACCCAGGTGGTGGAGATCCGGTACAGCTGGCGGCTGGAGCCCTTCAGCGCGGCGGCCGGCACTGGCACGAAGATGGCGGCGTTGAGATCGGCGTAGCCGACCATCGCGATCGGCGCGGCGACCTGGACGCCCGGGATCAGCTCGATCTGGTGCCACTGCGAGATAGTGATCCCGCCGTAGATGCCGGACAGGAAGTCCGGCGCCACCGTGCCGGTCTTGCTCTCCACCGCGGTCCTGGCCCCCTTTGGCCGAACCAGGATGTCGTAGGCGGGCCGGAAGTTCGCCGACACCTTGCCTACCGTGCGCGCCTGCGCGGTCTGCGACGCCGCGGTCAGCACGGTGAACGCGGTCGCCGCGACCAGCACCCCGGCGACCAGCGCCAGCGTCCGGGCAAGGCGGAACCGCACCTGCGACCAGGCCAGCCTGCCCATTGCCGCACCTCTCTCGTGCCGGTCCCCGGGCCCGGCGCCGGCCCGGGGGAGTGGGACCATGTTCGCGCCCTACATAGTGACAATGCAAGGGCGGACACCGGATCGCTGAGGCGCGACGTGCATGTGCTCTCACGGCTGGAAGAGAGCGGGCGTGCGCGAGACTGGCACGGTGAATCGCGCGACCGTGCCGCTGCCCGCCGGGTTTCGCATCGCGTTCGACCCCGGCACCCAGTTCGTCGGGTCCGACGTGCTGTTCGGCGGGTCGCCGCCGCGGCTGCTGCGGCTGAACACGGCGGGTGTTCGTGCGCTGGCGGAACTGCGCGACGGCCCGGTTGGCTCGCCGGACAGCGGACGCCTGGCCCGGCGGCTCACCGACACCGGTCTTGCTCACCCGCGTCCACCGGAGCCGGAACGGCCCGCCGAGGTCACGGTCGTGATCCCGGTCCGGGACCGCGCTGCTGAGCTTGACCGCTGCCTGACCGCGCTCGGCACCGGCTACCCGGTCATCGTCGTGGACGACGGATCGCAGGATCCGGCCGCGACCGCCGGGGTGTGCCGGCGGCACGGCGCGCGGCTGGTGCGGCGCCCGGCACCGGGCGGCCCGGGCCCTGCCAGGAACGACGGGCTGGCCCTGGTGACCACGCCGCTGGTGGCGTTCCTCGACAGCGATTGCGTCGCGGGCCCGGAGTGGGTCTGCAGGCTGGCCGCGCATTTCGCGGACCCGATGGTCGGCGCCGTGGCGCCGCGGGTCCGGCCGGTAACGGGGAACTCCGCGGCGGGCCGGTACCTGGCCGCCAGGGCCCCGCTCGACCTGGGCCCGGCCGAGGCCCGCGTCGCGCCGCTGACCCGGCTGTCCTACGTGCCCACGGCGGCCCTCATGGTCCGCGCCGGCGCGGTTCCGGCCGGCGGCTTCGACCCCGGCCTGCGCTACGGCGAGGACGTCGACCTGATCTGGCGGATGATCGGCGCGGGCTGGCGGGTCCGCTACGACCCGGCGGCCGAGGTGCGCCACGCCGAGCCGGGCCGCTGGCCGGCGGTGCTCGCCCGCCGGTTCCGCTACGGCAACTCGGCTGCGCCGCTGGCACGCAGGCACCCGGGCCTGGTGCCGCCGCTGATCTTGCAGGCCTGGCCGGCCGCGGCGGTCGCCGCGCTGCTGGCCAGGCCAGTGACCGCGATCGCCGCTTACGCGGCAGGCACCGGGCAGCTCGTCGAGCTGCTGCGCGAGTGGGACGTGCCGGCCCGGGGCGTGCTTGGCCCGATGGCCGGATCGGTGCGGCAGACCTGGCTCGACACCGGCCGGTGGACCGCGCAGTACGTGCTTCCCGTGGCCGCGGCCGGCCTCGCCATGCCGGGCGGCCACAGCAGCAGGGCGAGGCTGGCCCGCCGGCTCGCGCTGGCGTCGCTGGTCCTGGGGCCTCCGGCGGCGGAATGGATCCGCAGCCGGCCAGGGCTCGACCCGGCCCGGTTCACGCTCGGCTACCTGGCCGACGAGGCGGCTTACGGGGCGGGCGTGTACCGGGGCGCTCTGGCCGAGCGGATCGCCGCGCCGCTGCTGCCCCGGATCGCCTGGCGCCCGCTGCCCAGGCCAGCCCGGCGGCGTCTTCCCGGCGGGCGGCCAGAGCAGTAACTTGTCGGGCATGCTCACAGCCAGGGTCAACGGTACGGATATCGCTTACACCGACAGCGAAGGCGACGGACCCGCCGTCGTGCTCAGCCACGGGTACCTCATGGACCACACGATGTTCGACCCCCAGCTGCCCGTTCTGGCCCCCGAATTCCGGGTGATCACCTGGGACGAGCGCGGCTTCGGGGACACCAGCGCTGACGGGCCGTTCTCGTACTGGGACTCGGCGCGCGACGTGCTCGGGCTGCTTGACCACCTCGGCCTGGACCAGGCCGTGCTGGGCGGCATGTCGCAGGGTGGCTTCCTCAGCATGCGCGCGGCGCTGCTGGAGCCCGGGCGGGTGCGCGCGCTCGCGCTCATCGACACCCAGGCGGGCCAGGAGGACCCGGCCGTCGCGCCGGGCTACGAGCAGATGGAGGAGATCTGGCTGGCGCAGGGCCCGGAGCCGGTGCAGGAGGTCGTCGCCTCGATCATCCTGGGCGGCATCGACCCGCAGCCGTGGTACGCCAAGTGGGCGGAGCTCGACCGGGAGGGACTCACCCATTCGTTCCGCTGCCTGATGGACCGTGACGACATCACCGACCGGCTTGGCGAGATCGGCTGCCCCGCGCTGATCCTGCACGGCACCGCGGACGCCGCGATCCCGATGGCCAAGGCCGAGGAACTGCGCGACGGCCTCGGCGGCCCGGTCGAGCTCGTCGCGGTCGAGGGCGGCTCGCACGCGTCCAATGTGAGCCACCCGGACCCGGTCAACGCCGCGCTGCTGCGCTTCCTCCGGTCGCTCGGCTAGCCGCGCACGGCGCGGTTATCTGCTGGTGCGTGAGGGCGTCGAAGGCCTGCTCCATCAGGTCGGGCAGGTCGGGGGTGCCGTCGTTCTCGACCCAGGCGAGGATCGCGGTGCTGGCGGCGGCCAGGCAGGCGGCGACGGTGACCCTGTCCCGGAAGGAGGGCGGGTCGTCCTGGCTCGCGCTGAGCGCCTGCAGGATGAGCTGCTGGGTGGCGATCTGGTCGGCCCACAGCCGCTCGCGGAGCGCCGGGGTCGAGACGACGAGTTTGTTCTGGGCGAGAAACGTGTCGCGGTCGGTGCCGTAGACCTGCCGCAGCCCCTGGACCAGCACCGTGCGGATCCGCCGGATGAGGGGCCAAGTGGCCGGGGTCTGCGCGATGAGGCTGGCGATGAGGGGGTCGTAGCCGTCGGACAGGGCCACGTCCTCCTTGGTGGGGAAGTAGCGGAAGAACGTCATGTGCGAGACGCCTGCCGCGGCGGCGATCTGCTCGACGGTGGTGGCGTCGTATCCCTGCTCGCGGAACAGCCGCAGCGCGCTGGCGCGGATGCGGTCGCGGGTGGCGGTCTTCTTGCGCTGCCGCCAGTCCGGCTCGGGTTCGGTCACGAGGTCATCGTCGCGTACCGGCGTCCGCCGCCGCGGCCGCGGGGGCCTGCGGTGACTGCGCGTCGCCGGAGCGGGCCCGGCCGGGCAGGTACCGCAGGCTGGTGAGGATGGCGGCGACCGCGACCGCGGCGCAGACGAGCATGACGATGCTCATGCCGTGCACGAATGCCGTGCCCGCCGCGGTCCGCAGCGCGGCCCCGCCCGGTTGCAGGCGGCCGGCGATCACCGCGGCCTGGCTGATCGAACCGCGCGCGGCCGCGGCGTCCCGGGCGGGCAGGGCCACGAGGGCGGGACGCAGATCGCGCGCGTACGTGGCGGCCAGCACGCCGCCCAGCAACGCGACGGTGATGGCCCCGCCGACCTGGCGCAGCGCGCTGTTCGCCGAGGCGGCTACTCCGGCCTCGTCACCGCCCGCGGCGGTCATGACGGCGTTCATCGCGGCGGACATGGCCGCACCGGTTCCGAGCCCGCACAGCGCCAGGCTGGCGGCTACGACAGCGTAACCGGTGGCCAGATGGACCTGGCTGAGCGTGACGAGCCCGCCTGCCAGCAGGGCCAGCCCGGCCGCCACGGTGATCCTGGTGCCCGCCGCCCGCACAAGCTGATCGGCTGCCCCGCCCGCGACCAGCAGCCCGCCCATCATCGGGAGCAGCCGCAGCCCGGCGCTGGCCGGGTCGTCGCCGAGCACACTCTGGAAGTACTGGGGCGTCACGAACAAGATCGCGTAGAGCGCGACCGAGACCGCGACGGACGCTGCGGTGCCCCAGGTGAACCGCTTGTCCCGCAGCAGCGCCGGGTCGATGACCGGGTTCGCCGACCGGCGCTCGCGGACGGCGAAGGCGGCGAGCAGGACCGCCGCCCCGGCCAGCAACGTCCAGGTCGACGGCGCCGTCCAGCCGTGTTCCGGGCCGTTGATGAAGCCCCAGACCAGGCACATGACTGCCACGGGGGACAGCAGTGCACCCAGGACGTCGAGCGGCGGCGCCGCGGGGTTGCGCGACTCGGGCATCAGCACGGCGCCCGCGGCCAGGGTCACGCACGCGGCGGGCACGTTGATCCAGAACACCGAGTGCCACGAGAAGTGCTGCAGCAACACGCCGCCGAGCACCGGCCCGAGCGGCAGGCCCAGCGCGATGCCCGCGGTGAGGATGCCGATGGCCTTGGGCCGGTCAGCGTCGCCGAACGCGGCCGAGACGACCGCCAGGGACAGCGGGAACACGATCCCGGCGCCCAGCCCCATCAGCGCCCGCGCCGCGATCAGCTCTGCCACCGAGACCGACAGCGCGCACCACAGCGACGCCGCCAGGAACACCGCCAGCCCGGCCAGCAGCAGCCGCTTGCGGCCCAGGCGGTCGCCGAGCATCCCGGCAGGCAGCATGACCCCGGCGAAGACGAGTGTGTAGGCGTCAACGAGCCATTGCAGGTCGCCGGTGTCCGCGTGCAGCGCCGCGGAGATGGCCGGCAGCGCGATGTTCAAGATCGTCAGGTCGAGGTTGATGACGATCACCGACAGGCACGTCACCCCCAGCATCCACCACCGTCTCGCCTGCACCCGGCCTCCTAAGTGTTAGTTACTGATGCCCACGGCCAGGCTGACCACCCCGATCGCGGTCCGGCCGGGGGTTCGGGCCACGTTGAGCAGGGCCAGCGAGGTGATCCCGCGAGGCTGGTGGGCGCGCCCGGCGGCGAGCACCGGCGGGCGGACCGAGGCGACCGGGTCGGCCCGCGCTGCCAGCCAGGCCGGTGCCAAGCCCCCGGCCAGGGCTACCGCGATCGCAACGGGAACGGCCAGCAGGGCCCGTTGCGGGGAGGCGTCCAGGCCAAGGGCGGCTGACACAGGCACCGATATCGCCGCGGCCAGCAGCCCGGCAAGCAGCCCGATCCCGGCCAGCTCGCCCAGCACGGTCGCGAACAGCCGGGACCGGCGCCAGCCGACCGCGGCGAGCACCCCCAGCTCGCGGCGGCGGCCGCGGACCGCGGCGGTGGCGGCGTTGGCGACGAACAGGCCGCACACGACCAGGATCAGGATGTACAGCGCGACGCTGGTCTTATCCACGGCCCTGAGGATCGCGATCGCCACGCCTTCTTTCACCCAGTTCTGCGACAGGGTCAGCGGCGGCTGGCCGAACCTGCCCGCGGGCACCTCGATGGCCACCGGCGACGGCGAGGAGCCGGCCACGACGTCCACGTCCAGTCCGGTGCGCTGCTCGATCTGCTGCGCCACCGCGTTGATCCGCTCCCGCGACAGCGCCCCGGGGCCGGTGACGCCCGCGACCTTGACCCGGATCACGCTGATCGGGTTGGCGGCCGGCACGCCGGTGTAGGAGTGATCGTTCTCCAGCGTCGGCAGCGCCGACAGCGTGGTGATCAGGTTCACCGGCTGGCTGACCAGGCCACCGAGGTTCTGGCTGGGCATCAGATCGCCCCTGTGCAGCGCCCGGCGGCTGGCCGCGTTCGCCGGCGAAGCGTCCACCGGCTGGTAGTCACCGAGCGGGACCTGCGACAGTCTGGCGAACGACTTGATCCTGGCCGGATCGAACACACCCGCGACCTTGATCAGGGCGAGATCGGAGCCGACCAACTGCGAGGCCTGCGCGGGCACGTGCGACGTCACCGTGCGGTACTGGCTCTCTTCGTCGTCCATGGGCACCGAGGCCGCGCTGCCGGTGAGCCAGACCGACGAGGGGTTGACCACCTGACGCGGTGCCAGCGCCTCGGCCTTCGTGCGCTCGTACCCGACCGGGCCGACGGACCAGTAGCCGTCGACCGGGGTACCGCTGAAGGTGCCGCTCTGCGTGGTTCCCGTGTCGGTCGGCCCGAGCCCCTTGAGCACGGCGCTGTAGGCCTGCTGTGCCGTGGTCTGTACGGTGGCCACCGTGCGGCCAGGGGCCGAGGCCTGCGCGCTCGCCCAGGCAACGTTCATGTCTGGCGTCGCCGACGGCGCCGTGAGCTGCTGCAGGGTGGTTTTCGCGTACTCGTTCATGCCACTGCCCGAGGAGGCCAGCACCGACAATGTCGGGCCGCCGCTGCCGCCCTCGTTCTCTGTCAGGTACTTGCCGGAGACAAGCGCCTTGTTCAGCCCGTCCAGTTTTGCCTCGGCGTCCGGGTCGATGGCCGCGATCAGCACCGGGACGGTCCAGGTGATGAAGTAGCCAGCCTCGGAGTTGGCGATCGCCGGCTGGTCGAAGTGGTTCACCCGGGACCAGCACAACGTATAGGACTGCGCGGCCGTGCCGAACGGGTTCGTTCCCGGTGCCAAGGTGCTGTCCCTTTTCACCTTGCATCCCGCGCCGGCGACGTCGGTCGGGGATTTGCCGATCAGAGGGCCGATGATGAGTGGTCGCGGCGTCACGTACAGGTATCCCGGCGGCTGCGTGACACGGGTGGCGCCGTTGTCGCTGACCCAGGTGGTGGAGATCCGGTACAGCTGGCGGCTGGAGCCCTTCAGCGCGGCGGCCGGCACTGGCACGAAGATGGCGGCGTTGAGATCGGCGTAGCCGACCATCGCGATCGGCGCGGCGACCTGGACGCCCGGGATCAGCTCGATCTGGTGCCACTGCGCGATCGTGATCCCGCCGTAGATGCCGGACAGGAAGTCCGGCGCCACCGTGCCGGTCTTGCTCTCCACCGCGGTCCTGGATCCCTTCGGCCGGACCAGGATGTCGTAGGCGGGCCGGAAGTTCGCCGACACCTTGCCGACCGTGCGCGCCTGCGCGGTCTGCGACGCCGCGGTCAGCACGGTGAACGCGGTCGCCGCGACCAGCACCCCGGCGACCAGCGCCAGCGTCCGGGCAAGGCGGAACCGCACCTGCGACCAGGCCAGCCTGCCCATTGCCGCACCTCCTCGTGCCGGTCCCCGGGCCCGGCGCCGGCCGGGGGAGTGGGACCATGTTCGCGCCCTACATAGTGACAATGCAAGGCCGGGCACCGGATCGTTGAGGCGCGGCGCGCATGTGCTCTCACGGCTGGAAGAGAGCGGGCGTGCGCGAGACTGGCACGGTGAATCGCGCGACCGTGCCGCTGCCCGCCGGGTTTCGCATCGCGTTCGACCCCGGCACCCAGTTCGTCGGGTCCGACGTGCTGTTCGGCGGGTCGCCGCCGCGGCTGCTGCGGCTGAACACGGCGGGTGTTCGTGCGCTGGAGGAACTGCGCGACGGCCCGGTTGGCTCGCCGGACAGCGGACGCCTGGCCCGGCGGCTCACCGACACCGGTCTTGCTCACCCGCGTCCGCCGGAGCCGGAACGGCCCGCCGAGGTCACGGTCGTGATCCCGGTCCGGGACCGCGCTGCTGAGCTTGACCGCTGCCTGACCGCGCTCGGCACCGGCTACCCGGTCATCGTCGTGGACGACGGATCGCAGGATCCGGCCGCGACCGCCGGGGTGTGCCGGCGGCACGGCGCGCGGCTGGTGCGGCGCCCGGCACCGGGCGGCCCGGGCCCTGCCAGGAACGACGGGCTGGCCCTGGTGACCACGCCGCTGGTGGCGTTCCTCGACAGCGACTGCGTCGCGGGCCCGGAGTGGGTCTGCAGGCTGGCCGCGCACTTCGCGGACCCGATGGTCGGCGCCGTGGCGCCGCGGGTCCGGCCGGTAACGGGGAACTCCGCGGCGGGCCGTTACCTGGCCGCCAGGGCCCCGCTCGACCTGGGCCCGGCCGAGGCCCGCGTCGCGCCGCTGACCCGGCTGTCCTACGTGCCCACGGCGGCCCTCATGGTCCGCGCCGGCGCGGTTCCGGCCGGCGGCTTCGACCCCGGCCTGCGCTACGGCGAGGACGTCGACCTGATCTGGCGGATGATCGGCGCGGGCTGGCGGGTCCGCTACGACCCGGCCGCCGAGGTGCGCCACGCCGAGCCGGGCCGCTGGCCGGCGGTGCTCGCCCGCCGGTTCCGCTACGGCAACTCGGCTGCGCCGCTGGCGCGCAGGCACCCGGGCCTGGTGCCGCCGCTGATCTTGCAGGCCTGGCCGGCCGCGGCGGTCGCCGCGCTGCTGGCCAGGCCAGTGACCGCGATCGCCGCTTACGCGGCAGGCACCGGGCAGCTCGTCGAGCTGCTGCGCGAGTGGGACGTGCCGGCCCGGGGCGTGCTGGGCCCGATGGCCGGATCGGTGCGGCAGACCTGGCTCGACACCGGCCGGTGGACCGCGCAGTACGTGCTTCCCGTGGCCGCGGCCGGCCTGGCCATGCCGGGCGGCCACAGCAGCAGGGCGAGGCTCGCCCGCCGGCTCGCGCTGGCGTCGCTGGTCCTGGGGCCTCCGGCGGCGGAATGGCTCCGCAGCCGGCCAGGGCTCGACCCGGCCCGGTTCACGCTCGGCTACCTGGCCGACGAGGCGGCTTACGGGGCGGGCGTGTACCGGGGCGCGCTGGCCGAGCGGATCGCCGCGCCGCTGCTGCCCCGGATCGCCTGGCGCCCGCTGCCCAGGCCAGCCCGGCGGCGTCTTCCCGGCGGGCGGCCAGAGCAGTAACTTGTCGGGCATGCTCACAGCCAGGGTCAACGGTACGGATATCGCTTACACCGACAGCGAAGGCGACGGACCCGCCGTCGTGCTCAGCCACGGGTACCTCATGGACCACACGATGTTCGACCCCCAGCTGCCCGTTCTGGCCCCCGAATTCCGGGTGATCACCTGGGACGAGCGCGGCTTCGGGGACACCAGCGCTGACGGGCCGTTCTCGTACTGGGACTCGGCGCGCGACGTGCTCGGGCTGCTTGACCACCTCGGCCTGGACCAGGCCGTGCTGGGCGGCATGTCGCAGGGTGGCTTCCTCAGCATGCGCGCGGCGCTGCTGGAGCCCGGGCGGGTGCGCGCGCTCGCGCTCATCGACACCCAGGCGGGCCAGGAGGACCCGGCCGTCGCGCCGGGCTACGAGCAGATGGAGGAGATCTGGCTGGCGCAGGGCCCGGAGCCGGTGCAGGAGGTCGTCGCCTCGATCATCCTGGGCGGCATCGACCCGCAGCCGTGGTACGCCAAGTGGGCGGAGCTCGACCGGGAGGGACTCACCCATTCGTTCCGCTGCCTGATGGACCGTGACGACATCACCGACCGGCTTGGCGAGATCGGCTGCCCCGCGCTGATCCTGCACGGCACCGCTGACGCCGCGATCCCGATGGCCAAGGCCGAGGAACTGCGCGACGGCCTCGGCGGCCCGGTCGAGCTCGTCGCGGTCGAGGGCGGCTCGCACGCGTCCAATGTGAGCCACCCGGACCCGGTCAACGCCGCGCTGCTGCGCTTCCTCCGGTCGCTCGGCTAGCCGCGCACGGCGCGGTTACTGCTGGTGCGTGAGGGCGTCGAAGGCCTGCTCCATCAGGTCGGGCAGGTCGGGGGTGCCGTCGTTCTCGACCCAGGTGAGGATCGCGGTGCTGGCGGCGGCCAGGCAGGCGGCGACGGTGACCCTGTCCTGGAAGGAGGGCGGGTCGTCCTGGCTCGCGCTGAGCGCCTGCAGGATGAGCTGCTGGGTGGCGATCTGGTCGGCCCACAGCCGCTCGCGGAGCGCCGGGGTCGAGACGACGAGTTTGTTCTGGGCGAGAAACGTGTCGCGGTCGGTGCCGTAGACCTGCCGCAGCCCCTGGACCAGCACCGTGCGGATCCGCCGGATGAGGGGCCAGGTGGCCGGGGTCTGCGCGATGAGGCTGGCGATGAGGGGGTCGTAGCCGTCGGACAGGGCCACGTCCTCCTTGGTGGGGAAGTAGCGGAAGAACGTCATGTGCGAGACGCCTGCCGCGGCGGCGATCTGCTCGACGGTGGTGGCGTCGTATCCCTGCTCGCGGAACAGCCGCAGCGCGCTGGCGCGGATGCGGTCGCGGGTGGCGGTCTTCTTGCGCTGCCGCCAGTCCGGCTCGGGTTCGGTCACGAGGTCATCGTCGCGTACCGGCGTCCGCCGCCGCGGCCGCGGGGGCCTGCGGTGACTGCGCGTCGCCGGAGCGGGCCCGGCCGGGCAGGTACCGCAGGCTGGTGAGGATGGCGGCGACCGCGACCGCGGCGCAGACGAGCATGACGATGCTCATGCCGTGCACGAATGCCGTGCCCGCCGCGGTCCGCAGCGCGGCCCCGCCCGGTTGCAGGCGGCCGGCGATCACCGCGGCCTGGCTGATCGAACCGCGCGCGGCCGCGGCGTCCCGGGCGGGCAGGGCCACGAGGGCGGGACGCAGATCGCGCGCGTACGTGGCGGCCAGCACGCCGCCCAGCAACGCGACGGTGATGGCCCCGCCGACCTGGCGCAGCGCGCTGTTCGCCGAGGCGGCTACTCCGGCCTCGTCACCGCCCGCGGCGGTCATGACGGCGTTCATCGCGGCGGACATGGCCGCACCGGTTCCGAGCCCGCACAGCGCCAGGCTGGCGGCTACGACAGCGTAACCGGTGGCCAGATGGACCTGGCTGAGCGTGACGAGCCCGCCTGCCAGCAGGGCCAGCCCGGCCGCCACGGTGATCCTGGTGCCCGCCGCCCGCACAAGCTGATCGGCTGCCCCGCCCGCGACCAGCAGCCCGCCCATCATCGGGAGCAGCCGCAGCCCGGCGCTGGCCGGGTCGTCGCCGAGCACACTCTGGAAGTACTGGGGCGTCACGAACAAGATCGCGTAGAGCGCGACCGAGACCGCGACGGACGCTGCGGTGCCCCAGGTGAACCGCTTGTCCCGCAGCAGCGCCGGGTCGATGACCGGGTTCGCCGACCGGCGCTCGCGGACGGCGAAGGCGGCGAGCAGGACCGCCGCCCCGGCCAGCAACGTCCAGGTCGACGGCGCCGTCCAGCCGTGTTCCGGGCCGTTGATGAAGCCCCAGACCAGGCACATGACTGCCACGGGGGACAGCAGTGCACCCAGGACGTCGAGCGGCGGCGCCGCGGGGTTGCGCGACTCGGGCATCAGCACGGCGCCCGCGGCCAGGGTCACGCACGCGGCGGGCACGTTGATCCAGAACACCGAGTGCCACGAGAAGTGCTGCAGCAACACGCCGCCGAGCACCGGCCCGAGCGGCAGGCCCAGCGCGATGCCCGCGGTGAGGATGCCGATGGCCTTGGGCCGGTCAGCGTCGCCGAACGCGGCCGAGACGACCGCCAGGGACAGCGGGAACACGATCCCGGCGCCCAGCCCCATCAGCGCCCGCGCCGCGATCAGCTCTGCCACCGAGACCGACAGCGCGCACCACAGCGACGCCGCCAGGAACACCGCCAGCCCGGCCAGCAGCAGCCGCTTGCGGCCCAGGCGGTCGCCGAGCATCCCGGCAGGCAGCATGACCCCGGCGAAGACGAGTGTGTAGGCGTCAACGAGCCATTGCAGGTCGCCGGTGTCCGCGTGCAGCGCCGCGGAGATGGCCGGCAGCGCGATGTTCAAGATCGTCAGGTCGAGGTTGATGACGATCACCGACAGGCACGTCACCCCCAGCATCCACCACCGTCTCGCCTGCACCCGGCCTCCTAAGTGTTAGTTACTAATATATTAGTCACTAACATAACTGCGCGCGGGCCGTCGCGCAAGCCGGGCCAGGTCGGGCAGTTCGGGGACCCGCCAGCGACCGACGAGCGCTCTGCCCAGCCACGCTGACCCACGACAGCTAGTTCGGGCCGGGCGCGCACATCTGGCTCACCGGGCGTAGCCGTTAAGGTGAAAGCCCGGGCGCTGCAGGTGACGCAGGCTCATCGTGACTACACCCAGGACCGGAAACGTGCGCATCGGCATACTCGGCCCGCTGGAGGTGCGGGACGCCGACGGGCGGTCGCTGCCGGTCGGCGGTGCCCGGCTGCGCAGCCTGCTGATCCGGCTCGCCATCGCCGGGGGCGATGCGGTGCCCGTGGACCGGCTCGCCGCCGATCTGTGGCCGGACGAGGGCCCGGCCGACGCCGCGAACGCGGTCCAGGCGCTGGTCTCCCGGCTCCGGGGCGCGGCGGGCAAGGACATCGTCTCCCTCGGCCCGACCGGCTACCGGCTCAACATCCCGTCCGGCGAGATCGACGCCTGGGCGTTCGAGCAGGCCGTCACCGCCGCGCACGCCGGGCTCGCCGACGGCGACCACGCGGCATCCGCCGAGGCGTTCCGCGCCGCGCTGCGGATGTGGCGCGGGCCCGCGCTCGCCGACGTCGCCGACGCCCCGTTCGCGGCGCCGGCCATCGCCCGGCTGTCCGAGCTGCGGCTCGCCGCGGCCGAGGACCGGATCGACGCGGACCTGGCGCTCGGCAAGGGCGCCGAGCTGGTTCCGGAGGTCGAGGAGCTGGCGGGGGAGCACCCGCTGCGGGAGCGGCTGCGCGGCCAGCTCATGCGGGCGCTGTACGCGGCCGGCCGGCAGGCCGACGCGCTCGGCGTGTTCGAGGACACCCGCAAGCTGCTCAGCGCGCAGCTCGGCGTCGATCCCTCGCCCGCGCTGTCCGACGTGCACCTGGCCATCCTGCGCGCCGAGCTGCCGAGGAGCCTGGCACCGGTCCCAGCCCCGGCTCCCGCGCGGCGCCGCACGAACCTGCCCGCTCAGCTGACGAGCTTTGTGGGCCGGGACGAGGATCTGGAACGGGTCGCGAGCCGCCTCCTGGCCGAGTCCAGGCTGGTCACGCTCACGGGCCCGGGCGGCGCCGGGAAGACCCGGCTCGCGGTGGAAACCGGCGCCAGGGTGGCGGACAAGCTGGCGGACGGCGTCTGGTTCGTGCCGCTGGCGTCGGTCCGGGACGCCATCGACGTGCCGCAGGCGGTGCTGACCGCGCTCGGCGTCTGGCCCGCCGACCCGGTCGAAGCCGCCAGGCTGGCCGCCCTGGAGCCGCTGGACCGGCTCGCCGAGGTGCTCGCAGTGCGAAGTGTCGTCCTGGTGCTCGACAACTGCGAGCACGTCCTCGACGCGGTCGCCGCGCTGGCCGGGCGGGTCCTCGCCGACGCTCCCGGGGTGCGGATCCTGGCCACCAGCCGCGAGCCGCTCGGGCTGACCGGCGAGACGCTGTCCCCGGTGCCGTCGCTGCCGCTGCCGCCCGAGGACGCGGACGTCAGCCAGCTCGCGAGGAACCCCGCGGTGCGGCTGTTCGCCGACCGTGCGGCCGCGGTGCGTCCGGGGTTCCAGGTCGACCACGTCTCGGCCGGCCCGGTCGCGGCGATCTGCCGGGCCCTGGACGGCATCCCGCTGGCCATCGAGCTCGCGGCTGCGCGGGTGCGCGCGCTCACCCCGCATCAGGTCGCCGAGCGGCTGGATGACAGGTTCGCGCTGCTCTCGGTCGGCACCCGCGGCGCGCTGCCCCGGCACCAGACGCTGCGCGCGATCGTCGACTGGAGCTGGGACCTGCTCGACGACGCGGAGCGCGCTGTGCTGCGAAGGCTGTCGGTGTTCAGCGGCGGCGCGACGCCAGATGCCGCGGAGCACGTGTGCGCGCGCGGCGGCGCCGTCGCGGACCGGGCCATGGTAATAGACGTGATCGCGTCGCTGGTGGACAAGTCGCTGGTCACCGCCGCGGGCGACGGGCACGTGCGGTACGGGCTGCTGGAGACCGTGCGCGCGTACGCCGCAGGTCGGCTGGCCGAGTCCGGCGAGGCTGACCTCGTCGCCGCCGCGCATGCGGCCTACTTCCTCGACCTGGCCGAGCGGGCAGAGCCGCAGCTGCGCTCCCGGGACCAGGTCGCCTGGCTGGAGCTGCTGTCGGCCGACCACGACAACCTCTCGGCGGCGCTGCGCAACGTCGTCGCGGCCGGAGACGTGAGCGTGGCGCTGCGCTTCTTCCGGTCGCTGGCCTGGTTCTGGATACTCCGCAACTACGACACGGAGGCACGCGAATGGTCGACGGAGGTGCTGCGGCTAGCTGGGGACGCGCCGCCCGACGGCTTGTCCGAGGAGTACGCGATCTGCCACATCGTCGCGACCATCACCAAGGCCATGAGCGACATCAATGCCATGAGTGACGCCTCCGGGGACCACGGCCGGGCGCTCGAGGTGCTGAGCCAGCTGACCCTGCCCGCCGAACCCAACCATCCGCTGCTCGCGATGGCGGTGCCGATGCTGTCGTTCATGGGCGGAGATGCCGAGGGGGCCTACAAGCAGCTGCAGGCGCTTCCGGAGCATCGCGATCCCTGGGTCATGGCCACGCGGCGCACCATGACCGGGCATCTCGGGCTCAATGCGGGGGACGTCGAGTCCGCGGCCGTCGACCTGGCCGATGGCCGCGCCATGTTCGAGGAGCTGGGGGACCGGTTCGGGCTGGTTGGCTGCCTGGTTGGCCAGGCCCAGGTGGCGATCGCGCAAGACCGCCCCGACGAGGCCGTTCGCGCTCTCGAGCAGGCGCGCGAACATGCTGCCGCGCTGTCCGGCGACATGGGCGGAGTCCTCGGCATCGGCCTGGGCGAGGCCAGGGCCAGGGCCGGTGACGTCGAGGGCGCACGGACAGACCTGCAGGACGGAGTGCGCAGCGCCGAACTCGCTGGCGAGCTCGACGACGCGGCCTCGGGCTACGTCCAGCTCGCCGAGCTGGCCCGGCACGCCGGCGACCTGGCCGGAGCCAGTGACCAGCTGCAGCGCGCGCTGTCGATCGTCGACACGCGGCTGCAGCGGCCGGACATGTTCGCCGTGGCCGCCACCACGTTCAGCAGGCTCGGCTGCATCGCCGAACAAGAAGGGGACCTTACAGGCGCCGCAACCTGGCAGCAGCGGGCCATCGACGTGCTCTCCGGTGGTCCGGATGACCACAAGGGAGTAGTGGCGATCCTGCCGATCAACCGGACGCTGGCCACGGTGGTGGACGGGATCGCCGCGCTGGCCGCCGCCCGGGGCGAGCACGCCAGGGCCGCCGAGCTGCTCGGCCTGGCGAACGCGCTGCAGGGATTCAGCGACGCCTGGAGCCTGGAGGTGACCAGGGCGACCGCAGCCGCCAGGGCCGCGCTCGGCGACGCGGACTTCGAGGCTGCCTACGCCCGCGGCCGCAACCGCGACGGCGCCAAGGCCGAAGCCCTGGCGCTGCGTCCGTGATCCCTGCCGTCAGCGGCTGCTTTCCCTGCCGTCAACGGCTGCCGGGATCGCCGAGCCACCGGTCGAACCACGCCCGGGTGCGCAGGAGCAGGTCGCGCTGATGGTTGCGCTCCGACAGCCCATGCCCCTCCCGGGGGTAGACGACCAGCTCGTGCTCGGCCCCGTACCGGCTCAGGGCGCGGTGGAAGTAGATCGCCTGGGCGAGCGGCACGTTGGTGTCGTCCTCGCCGCTCACGATCAGCACCGGCGTGCGGACCTTCGAGGCGAACGAGATCGGGCTGACCCGGTCATGCGGGTGCGGGCCGGTCCCCTCCCAGCCGAAGCTGCCGGCCAGCACGCCGTCCACCGCCCCGTATTCGCCCGTGCCGGCGAGCATGCCCCAGTCGGTGATCCCGGCCAACATCACGGCGGCCTTGAACCGGTCGGTCTGCCCGACCGCCCAGGCGGTCATGAACCCCCCGTGGCTGGGGCCCGCAATCCCGAGCCGGTTCGGATCGGCGACACCCGCGTCGACCAGCATGTCGATCCCCTCGAGGATGTCGCTCCACTCGGCCCCGCCGACCGCGCCCACGACGGCCGCCGAGAACTCGCGGCCATGCCCCGTGCCGCCGCGGGGATTGGGCAGGAACACCGCGTAACCCGCGGTCGCAAGCCACTGACCAGGAGTGCCCACACCGAGCACGAATTCATCGGCGTACCGGTCATCGGGTCCGCCGTGCACAAGGGTGACGAGCGGGAACGGGCCGTCCGCGCGGCTGCGGCCGGCCGGCAGGATGAGCAGGCCATCCAGAGCGAGGCCGTCGGATGCCTTGTAGGAGAGACGTTCCTGGGTCCCCCACTCGATGCCCCGCAGTTCCGGCCGCGTGTCGCTGATCCGGCTGAGCGGGCCGCCGGGCGGTCCGGCATGGACGTCGGTTGGCTGGTAGGCGCTGCTCGCGAGCACGGCGACCACCTCACCGGAACGGCTGGCGGTCAGTGAACCGATCGGGCCGACCCTGGTGGACAGGCACCGGAATCGCAGCGAGCCGGGATCGAGCCGGTGGATCTGCGTATCGAGCCCGCTCTCGAACAGGGCCAGCGGCGGGCCGTCGGCGACCTGGGCCAGGCCAGTCGGACTCAGGTCGATGCCCTCGGTCAGGTCGCGAGGTGAGGCGGATGTGCCGGGCACGGTGTCGTAGACGACGAGTCCGCCAAACGGGTCGGGCTCTCCCAGATAGGTCACGTGCCACGTGCCACCATCGGCCCACCAGACCGGCGACCGTGCAAAGCCAGCGACCCGACCGAGGTCGTGCACCACTCCGGTATCCGGATCGACCACGTGCAGCTCGTTGGTGATGGCCCCCGGATCGTTCTCCTGGCTCACCCAGCTGATCACTGCCAGCGGACCGCCGCCAGGCCGCGCCGCCAGCTCTACGACGTGACGCCCGCCGAGGTCGTCTGCCGCGTGCAGCTCGCGGGTAACGGGGTCAAGCAACAGCAGCTTGCCGTGGCCGCGCTGCTCGCTCCAGACGATCGCGTCATCGCGCTCAGCGCGCTTGCGCTCGTCCTCCTCGGTCGGCTCGTCCGCCGCCACCACGGCGACCCGGCCGTCGGCCAGCGGGCAGACGTCGTAGATCTCGCCTTCCCATTCGGTCAGGCTCTCGGCCTCGCCGCCATCGATCCGGATCCGGTGCAGCTGGGCGGACCCGGTGCGGTCTGACATGAAGAACAGCGACGCCGAGTCCGGCGCCCAGCGCGGGCCGGAGTCAGCCGCCGTACCGGCGGTCAGCTGCCGCGGCGGCGAGCTGCCGTCCGCGGCGGCTAGCCATACGGCGCTGAGCCGGCGTTCCCCGAGCTGGCCCACCGGCGCAACAAAGTAGGCGACCCAGCGCCCGTCCGGGGAAATCTCGGGCTGCTTCGGCACCGCGCCGTCCACGACGAGCTCCGCGGTCAGCACTGGTGTGTCCACGCTCATGCAACGCCTCTCCGGGGCCGGTACGTCCTGAGACATCATTCACCAAAATGAGGCAGACGTCCGGATTGGCGTCATATCTCCGGACCCTGCTGTTCCCCTGGTCAGGACTCGAGGTAGCGCAGGACGGCCAGCACCCGGCGGTGGTCGGCGTCCGACGGGGCCAGGCCGAGTTTGCTGAAGATGTTCCCGACGTACTTCTCCACGGCTCGTTCGGAGATGACGAGAATCGACGCGATCGCGCCGTTGGACCGGCCCTCGGCCATCAGGCCGAGCACGTCCCGTTCCCTGGCGGTGAGCGTGTCCAGCCCGCTGGCGCGACGGCTCGCGCCCAGAAGCTGGGTAACGACCTCGGGATCGAGCGCGGTGCCGCCGGCCGCCACCCGGCTCAGCGCTTCCACGAACTCACCGACGTCGGCGACCCGGTCCTTGAGCAGGTACCCGACGCCCGCCGCGCCGCCGCCGGCCGCCGCGCCGAGCAGGTCGGCCGCATAACGGGTCTCGATGTACTGCGAGAACACGAGCACACCGACTCCCGGGTGGTCGCGGCGGATGGCGATCGCCGCGCGCAGGCCCTCGTCGGTGTAGCTGGGCGGCATCCGCACGTCCACCACGGTGACGTCGGGCCGGTGCTCGTCCACGGCGGCTATCAGCGCCTGCGCGTCGCCGACGGCGGCAACCACCTCGTGGCCGCGGTCGGCCAGGATCTCGGCCAGGCCAGCCCGGACTATCGCCGAGTCCTCGGCGATGACGATTCGCATGGGCTGCTCCGGTTCGGTCAGGCGTGGGACGGCAGCTCGACGGCGATGACCGTGGGGCCGCCGGGCGGGCTGCTGATCTGCAGGCTGCCATCCACGGTCCGGACCCGGTCGGCCAGCCCAGCCAGCCCGCCGCGAGCCTCGACGCGGGCGCCGCCGGAGCCATCGTCGCTGACGCGCACCCGCACTAGCCCAGGCCCGTTCGCTACCTGCAGTATCGCGTGCCGGGCGGTGCTGTGCTTGGCCACGTTGGTGAGCAGTTCCGCCGCGCAGAAGTAGGCGATGGTCTCGATCGCCGCCGACGGGCGCTCGGGCAGGTCGATTGTCAGCTCGACCGGTACGTCGCTGCGCGCGGCCAGGGTGGTGAGCGCGGTGCCGAGGCCGTCGTCGAGGACCGGCGGGAGGATGCCGCGGGCCAGGTCCCGCAGCTCGCTGATGGCTTCCTTGGCGCCGCGGTGGGCCGCGTCGACCAGATCCAGGACCCGCTCCAGGTCGGGCGGGGCGGTCCCGCCGATCGCGGCGGAGAGCTTCTCCCTGGCCAGCCCAAGCTTCATCGCAACGGCGACCATCTGCGCCTGCGCGCCGTCGTGCAGGTCCCGTTCGATCCGGCGCAGCCGCGCCGCCGAGTCGTCCACCAGGTGCGCCCGGGACCGCTCCAGCTCGCCCACCCTGCGCAGGCTGTCCTGCTGCAGGCGGTGGACGGTCCAGAAGATCAGCGCCGCCCCCGCCAGCGGGAGCGCGGCCAGCAATGCCAGCGACCCCACCCAGGGGGCGGCGGCGAGCAGCGCGACGCCGATGACGACATTGAAGACGCCGCTGGCGGTGCGCACGCCGATCGCCAGCCGGGGGCGGCGGTACTCCCATGACCGGACCAGGAGCCGCATGAGAACGGAGGCGGCGTCGCCGTTGCTCATGAAATTCTCCGGTTCTGCCGGGTGCTCAATCCCGCCACGGGTGCTGACAGGCTAGCTCTGGACACTGGCCTGCAGGCGGCGGGCGGTCCAGAAGACCAGCGCCGCCCCCGCCAGCGGCAGCAGCCCCAGCCACGCCAGCGGCCCCAGCCAGGGGACCGAGGCGAGCAGCAGGACGCCGAGGACGGTGTTGAAGACGCCGCTGGCGAAGCGGACACGCACCCAGAGGTGGGGGCGGCGGTACTCCCATGACCTGATCAGAAGCCGCACGAGAACGGGTCGCGAACCAGGAACGCTGTCGGTTGATGCATGCATCGGGATGCCTCCTGTGAGCTGTGGTGCCGGCTACTCCGGTCACCTACACCTCAATGCTCGCCACGCCCTGGCGGGAGAACTACCGTGCAGCCTCCCGAACCTCGAGTACGGCTAGCACGGTGGGCTCACGCTCGTCGCCCGCCCGAACGGTGGGCTCGCGCTCGTCGCCCCGCCTGCGAAGCGATGGTCACGCTGCGGGGACGGTGACCAGTGTCCGGCTGCCCGCGGCGACGGCGAAGCCGCGCAGCCGGGACGTCGGCCATGGCACCGACGCCGGATGCCAGGCGTACCGGTTGCCTCTTGTGATGATCCAGCCCCCGGCCGTGATGTCCTGCCCCTGGGCGTTGGTGATCGTGAGCTCGCAGCGCGTCCCCGCGGGGACGCCGGTGATCTGGACCTCCAGCTCAGTCCCCCAGGGCTCGGCTGCATACCGGACGGTTGCCGAAGCTCCGGTCGCCGGGCTTGCGGCGGTGGCGGTGCCGGTCCACCGGGGCGCGGTCGCGGCGGTGGTCCTGGCCGGGAGGGAATGGAACGCCTGCACGCCAGCAGCCGCGGCGAGCGCGATGGCCAGGGCAGCTGCCACCGTGATCAGCCGCCGCCGGAAGCGGATGGCCGATACACGCGCGATCAGCTTGTCCAGCGGCGGCCCGGGCGGCGAGCCGGTGGCGTCATCCATCCAGGCATGCAATGCCACGTCGGGCGGGACCCGCCGGAGCAGGCCCGGCAGCCCGGCCAGCCCGGCCAGCTCCCCGCGGCACCGTGGGCACGCCGCCAGATGCTCTTCTATCTGGGCGCGCTCACCAGGCCCGATCGCGCCGAGCAGATAAACGCCGAGCTGATTACGGACGTGCGCGCAGTCGTCACGGCTAAGTTCCGGCATTCCGGTTGTCCAGCAATGCCGCCCGAGCCCGGCCGGGACGATTCCCGGCAACCCCGATCAGCCCTGGTCCCCATGCCTGCTAGCACGTCCGGCCCGGCTGAACGGTTCACTAGCCTGGCCGGAATACCGGCAACCGCGGACGGCGTCCCGCGCCTGGTTGCAGGCGCGGGACACCCGTGTTTACCGCTGGCGTTCAGTAATGACGCACGCAGCTGGACTTGATCGCGATGGGTACGGATTCGGTCTGCTTGCTGGTGCCGTCACTGGCCCAGATTGTGATGGTGAGCGTCGAGCCCGCTTTGAGGCCGGCGGGGATTGTCGTTTCGGCATAGGCCTCGGCAATGGTCTCCGGTCCCACCGCGAGCGGACCCGTTCCATTGCTCCAGCCCGGCGGTATCGGCGGGTTGGCGCTGCTCCACACGTCGTTGGTCAGATTTTCGTCGAGAATCATGTCGCTAGACGAGGCACCGGCCGGCAGGCCGGACGCGCCGAAGGTCAGCGAGGTGGACCAGGTTCCGTTCAGGTTCAGCTCGAGAGGTTCAGTTCCGCCGCTGGTGGTGAAGCAAGCCGGGCTGGCGGTGTACTGATCGGTGAACTGCCAGCTGGGACTGGCTGCGGCCGCGGCCGGGGTGGCCAGCGCCGCCGCGGCGATGGCGGCAGGAGCCAGCACGGCTGCCGCACGCCAGGGTCTGAATGTCATGATGTTCGCTCCCCAAGCCTGGTTGTTAACGCTCACCCGACCGGGCGAGCGCAATCGCGGCGGTCAGGCTCGGAGGAGGCCGCGGGCCGAGGTGGCGGAGCCGAAGGCTGAAAGATGACCGGGGGCCCCCGCCTCCAGGATCGGCTTGGACGGCGCCTAACGGCGCGACGAACCCAAGGCTTTCCGACCCCACCCCCCGGTCCACACCAATGACCACGTACCGCGCCCCAGAACGGTTCGACGAGTCGCCGGCAATTTGCGTGCCGGGCGCCAAGGTGGCCGGTGAGGGTGCCGCGCGATCATGGGCCGCGAGGGCGCTAGGCGCGGCGCCGGTACATGCGCATGGCCAGGGGGAACACCACGATCACGATCCCGGCCGCCCAGGCCAGGGTGACGAGCGCGCTGTCGCCCAGGTGGCCGCCGATCGTCAGCGCCCGGACCGAGTCGGCCAGCCGGGACACCGGGTTCACGTTGACCCACGCCTGCAGCCACCCCGGCATCGTGCGCGTGTTCGGCAGCAGCACGCTGCTGCCGAACACCAGCGGCATCACCCAGATGAACGAGATGCCCTGCACGGTCTCCGGCGATGGCGCGACGAGCCCGATCAGCACCGAGATCCAGCACACCGCAAGGTAGAACGCGTAGGCCAGGGCGTAGGCGGCGAGGATCGACGGCAGCCCGGTATGGAACCGGAAGCCGAGCGCCGACCCGAACCCGGTGAGCACCGCCATCACCACGCAGAACCGCACGGTGTCCCCGAGCACGGCGCCGATCAGCGGTGCCGACCGCGCGATCGGCAGGCTGCGGAACCGGTCGAACACGCCCTTGTGGATGTCCTCGCACAGCGCGGTGCCCAGGCCCATCGTGGCGAACATCGCCATCTGCCCGACGAGTCCGGGCAGCAGCACCTCCAGGTACGCGTGGGTGCTGCCGGACACCACGCCGCCGAACACGTACAGGAACAGCAGCAGGAAAATGATGGGCATCAGCGTGACGTCCATCAGCTTCTCCGGCGAGTGCTTGAGCTGCATGATGTTGCGCCAGGCCAGGGTCAGCCCGTTGGCCAGGGTCTGGGCGACGCCGATGCGCCGCCGGAGCACCCGCGGCGGGCCGCCGGCCGTGCCGGAGTCGGCCCCCGCCGGGAGCCGCCCCTCGATGGATTCACTCAACGTCGTCATGCCGCCGTCCCTTCTCGTTCAAGGCCCTCGTCTTCGGCCCGGTGCCCGGTGAGGGTCAGGAACACCTCGTCCAGGCTGGGCAGCCGCAGGTTGAGCTCGGCGGCCACGATCCCGGCGTCGTCGAGCCGCCGGACCACGGCCGGAACCATCGCCGGGTCGCTGACCGCGGCGGTGACCAGGCCGTTCTCGGCCACGTCCGGCCGCACCCCGACGACCCCGGCCACGACGGCGGCCACCTGCACGGTGTGCGCAGAGTCCATCGCGCGCACCGCCAGGGTCTGGCTGCCGGTCCGCGCCTTCAGCTCGGCCGGGGTGCCCGACGCCACGACGAGGCCGTGGTCGATCACCGCGATCTGGTCGGCGAGCTCGTCGGCTTCCTCCAGGTACTGGGTGGTGAGCAGCACCGTCGCCCCGCCGGCGATCACGCCGCGGATCGTGTCCCACATCTGGCCGCGGCCGCGCGGGTCGAGCCCGGTGGTTGGCTCGTCGAGGAACAGCACCTCGGGCTCGCCGAGCAGGCTCGCCGCAAGGTCGAGCCGGCGCCGCATGCCGCCGGAGTACGTCTTGACGGCGCGGCCAGCGGCCTCGGCGAGCTCGAACCGCTCCAGCATCTCGCCCGCCCGCGCGCGGGCCGCCGCCCGGCCGAAGCCGAGCAGCCGGCAGATCATGATCAGGTTCTCGGTCCCGGTCAGCTCGTCGTCCACGGATGCGTACTGGCCGGTGAGCGCCAGCAGCTGGCGAACGACCGTCGCGTCGGCGACCACGTCGTAGCCGCACAGCCGGGCCTGCCCGGCGTCCGGTGTCAGCAGCGTGGCCAGGATGCGCACGATCGTGGTCTTGCCTGCCCCGTTCGGGCCGAGCAGCGCGAGCACCCGCCCGCTTTCGGCGTGCAGGTCCACGCCAGCCAGCGCCTGAGTTGCGCCGAACCGTTTGGTCAGCCCTTCGGCCTCGATAACTGTTGTCATGCCCGCCATGCTGGCCGGGCGCGCTGACAGCGCTCCGTCAGCTCGCTGACAGCGGCGCTGACATCCGGGCAGACGCGAGCGGCTGGCCGTCGTTCAGCAGCCAGGCCCAGGCCTCGCCGGGCGCGGCAGACGAGAGCAGCCGGGGCTCGCAGCCGGGCAGGGCGGGACGGTGGTACTCGACCTCGGCGACGGCCGGGAGCCAGCCGAGCACGGCCACCGCGTCCTCGACCGCGGCCCAGTACACCGCGTTGTTCACGTGCCCGGACGCGTCGAAGTCCGCCGCCCGCAGCGGCCAGGGTTCCGCCTCAGCCTGATCGGTGGGCCGGGGATGCGACAGCCGCGCCGACACGGTGCGCCCGGCCGCGCTCGGCCCGTACACGCGCAGGAAGTCCGGCCCCAGCGGGCTCGGGCGGCCACTTTCGGAGTCGACGGCCGCCCACACCGCCGTGGCCCGCACCAGTTCGCTGCCGCTGCCGCTGCCGTCGTCGCCGCCGTCGCCGTCGCCGTCGGCGAGCGTGGTGGTGCGCTCGGCCCACCGGGGCCCGATCGCCGAGCAGAACGTCCGCACCCGCAGCCGCTGGCCGAGCCGCGGGTAGCTGCGCACGCGCACCGCGCACCGGCGCACCACCCAGTCATACGTGCTGCGGTAACCGGCGCCGGCCAGATCGCCCTCGGCGGCCGCCTGCAGGTACCGGGCCAGCGCGTCGAGGCGCAGCCGGCCGTCGAGGCCCACGTCCGTGCCGTGGACAGCGCGCTGCGAGACGAAAACGCGGGGTTCCATCCGGGTATTGTCCCGCTCAGCCCGCGAGCAGCACGTCCCGGTGCTCCCACGCGATGCGCAGCAGCGCGGCGCCGGCCGGCTGCATCGGCTCATCGGCGGTGAAGCGCTCAATCTTCGGTGCCTTGAACGCGACGCCGACGGCCGCCCCGGCCGCATCCGGCGCGACGATGTGGCCCTCCGCGTTCGCGCCGACCAGCCCGGCGAACGTGGCGTCGAACAGGTCGGCGTCGAAGACCGCGACCGTGAGCATGTCCGTGGCCAGCGTCAGCGGATCCGTGCCGAGGCCGAGCCAGTACACCCGCAGCCGCCCGGCTCGGCGGGCCCCGGCCAGCCCGGCCTGCAGCGGCCACCGCTCGTAGTCGATCGGCGCGGTGTCGCTGTGGTAGTCCTCGCCGCCGCCGAGGAGTTCCTCGGCCAGCTCGCGGACGAAGCAGCGCCACAGGCTGAAGTCGTTGACCTGGTTCCACTCGGCGTCGTGCGACGGCTGGAACACGCCGACGGGCGCGACCTGGTACATCCCCCCGCCGCTGGCGACCCGGGCCGGGTCCCGCCAGTGCAGGATCATCGCCGTCTCGCCGGAGCGCCGGTCGGCGCGCAGCACGAGCGTGCACAGCGCGACCATCGTGGGCCGCCTGGCCAGGTCGGTGGGCTCGCCGATCAGGGAGCGCGCCGGGAGCGCGGTCATATCCGGCAGCCGGCCGGTGCCGCCGCTGGCGAGCGTGGCGGCGGCGTACTCGTGGGCGACGGCCTCGACGGTGTTGATCACCTCGAAGTAACGGCCCTCGCCGAAGCCGAGCTTCGCCCCGGCGGGCGTGGACTGGGCCTCGAGCAGCCGGTAGCAGGCCCGGTCCTCGAACAGCGCGGGGCGGCGCAGCGCGCCGAGGGCGGCGGCGTAACTGCCGAGCCGGGTTCCATCGCCGCTGAGCGGGAGAGCGGCGGCGAACGCGGGCTCCGTCCCTTTGACCTGGCACGGGAGCCGGCCTGGGGTCCACGACAGCGTGACCTCCTCCAGCGCAACGGGCGCTCCCGGCAGCCACTCCGGGCGGGCGAGCAGCGGCGTCCCGGCGACCTGCCACTGCCGCGGGTAGAGGTCCTTGGCGGCCCCGGCGAGCTCGCAGCGATGAGAGTTGAGGAAGTCACGCACCCGCAGCCAGTCTCGCTGGCTGCTGGTCACCGGGTCGTCTGCGTTGGCGGCCACGTTCATGCATGCTGGCACAACTCACGGGGGGCGTCCCCGAAACCCAGACCCCCGGGGGACAACCGGTTCGCTGACAGAAGCACTATCGCCGGAGTTATCATTATTTGAAACCCCTGGGATCATCCGGGGCCGTGTGGCACCCGGGTGAGAAGCACTGCCGCGCGCGAGCCCCCCACAATCGCCGCTGCGGCGGGGCCGCGTTAGCGTGCCCTGCGGGCTCGTCGGGGCTGCGCGGATTTCCAACCAACTGCGCCGGCCGCTCGTCTTCACACAGGGTCACCTTGACTGGCAGGAGACGCAAATGCACCTCCCGGTGCTGTCGACGGGCCTTGGGCTGCGAGGGATCGAGGTCGCCGGCGCGGCCGGCGTCTGGTTCCGGCTGGCCGATGGCCGGCGAGTGATCGACGCGAGCAACACGGCCGCGCCGCTCGGCCATTGCCATCCCGACCTCGTCGCCGTGGTCCGCGGCGCGTCGGGCAGCCCCGCGCTCAACGAGGGGTGGGGCTGGCGGGGCCGCCAGCAGGCAGCCGACGACCTGCTCGAGCACGCCTTCGCCGGCGAGGAGGACTGGATCGGCGCGATCCGCTTCTGCACCAGCGTCAGCGAGGCCAACGACATGGCGCTGAGCCTCGCCCAGGTGCTCACCGGGCGGGCCCCGCTGGTCACCAGGCAGCGCGCCTACCTCGGCACGGTGGGGCTGTCCCGCGAGGTGACCACGCAGCCGCAGTGGCATGGCGGGCTTTCGTCGTCGCATGGGGGCTGGCGCCCGGTGCCGCACCTCGCCGACGTGCGCCAGATCCCGGCGCCGGCCTGCACCGTGCACGTCCCGTGCACGCCCGACGGCGGCTGCCGCTGCCTGCCCGACGATCTGACCGATCCGCTGGCCGGCTCGGCGGCTGTGATCATCGACTACAGCCAGGGTGGCGTCTACCCAGCACCCGCCTACCAGGACAAGCTCGCGGCCGCGGCCCGCGAGGCAGGCGCGCTCTGGATCGCCGACGAGGCGGTGACCGGGCTCGGCCGCCAGGGCCGGTGGCTGACCCTGCAGCGCGGCGAGTCCCGCCCGGACATCATCACGCTGGGCAAGGGCCTGGCCGGCGGCGTCACGCCCGCGGCCGCCGTGGTGCTGTCCCGGCGCATCGCCGACCTGCTGCGCGACCAGCGCTGGCAGTCGTTCAGCACGTTCCGCGGCCACCCGCTGACCGTGGCGGCGATCGGCGCCACCGTGCGCCGGATCGCGCGCGAGGGTCTGGTGGAGCGGGCCGACGCGCTGGACGCGATGCTCCGCAGGAGGCTAGGCGAGCTCGCCTCGGCCCACTCCTGCGTGCGGCGGGTCGCCGGGCTCGGCCTGCACTGGACGGTCGACCTGCGCGGCGAAAGCTGGCAGGACTGGCGCGCCGACTCCGGCGAGCCAACCCCGGCGGACAAAATGCTCGCCGCGGCGCTCGACGTCGGCGTGCTGATCTCCGCGAACGCGGAGGCGTCGCTGCTGATCGCCCCGCCGCTGATCGTCAGCGACAGCGAGCTGGAGACGATCCTGGTCGCGCTCGACCGCGCGCTGGGGATCGCCGACAAGACCCTGTTAGTCAACGAGCCGGCTGCGGAAACCCAACCGGAACGCGCCGCGGTCTCCTAACGCGGCTCCTGCGGAGGAAATAACCAGTTAGGCGGCATCGAGACGCCCGATTAGGCTCGCTGACATGTCGCTCACCGTGACCGATCTTTATCGCTACCCGGTCAAGTCGTGCCGCGGGGAGCGGCTGCCCGAGGCGGCGGTTGAGCCGTGGGGCCTGGCCGGGGACCGCCGCTGGATGATCGTGGACCCGGGCGGCGACGTGGTGACCGCGCGTGAGCGGCCGCGGCTGCTGCTGGTCACGCCGTTCCCCGGCGACGACGCCATCCGGCTGACCGGGCTCGCCATGCCCGACCTGACCGTGCCGGTCCCGGCGGGCGATGACCTGATCCCGGTGACCGTGTGGGACAGCAAGCTGCTCGCCTCCCCGGCCGGCGACGCAGCCGACGCGTGGCTCAGCGAGGTGGCCGGGGAGCCGGTGCGGCTGGTCTACCTCGACGACCCGACCCGCCGGCGGCCGAACCCCCGCTACAGCCGCGACGGCGACCTGGTCTCGTTCGCCGACGGCTACCCGCTGCTGGTCACCACGGAGAGCTCGCTGGCCGCCCTCAACGAGCTGATCGCGGCTGGCCCGCTCGCCGCCGAGGGCCCGTTGCCGATGCGGCGGTTCCGGCCCAACGTGGTCGTCGCCGGAACTGAGCCGTGGGCCGAGGACGGCTGGCGGCTGCTGCAGATCGGCGACGTCGCGTTCCGGGCCGTCAAGGGGTGTGACCGGTGCGTGCTGACCACTATCGACCCGGACACCGCGGCCAAGGGGAAGGAGCCGATCGCGACGCTGGCGCGGAGCCGGCGCTGGGACGGCAAGGTGTGGTTCGGCGTGAATTTGATCCCCGACCCACCCGACCCCACCGACCCCGCCGACTCGCCACGGACCGCCGGCGCGATCAGGCTCGGTGACCCGGTCCGGATCCTGGAGCAGGCCGACCGCTCCGACGGCCCGCTGCGCTGACCAGCGGCCGCCGGACGTGGCGAGTTCGAAAACGAGACTGCCGGTATGCTAATCCGCAGATGACAGACAGCCCCCGCGCCCCCGGGACGCTGGGCGGGAACGCCCACCGCCGCCCGATACTGATCGCGCTCATGGTCACGATGGCGCTCTCGGCGGTCGACAACACGATCGTCTCCACCGCGCTGCCGCAGGTGGTCCACGATCTCGGCGGATTCACGCTGTTCAGCTGGGTCTTCTCCGGCTACCTGCTGGCCCAGACCGTGTCGATCCCGATCTACGGCAAGCTCGCCGACCAGTGGGGCCGCAAGCCGATCCTGATCTTCGGCACCATCGTCTTCCTGAGCGGTTCCGCGCTGAGCGCGGCGTCGTGGGACATGGTGAGCCTGATCTGCTTCCGCGCCGTGCAGGGGGTCGGGGCCGGCGCGATCATGGCCACGGTCAACACGCTGGCCGGTGACCTCTACGAGCTGAAGGACCGGGGCCGGGTCCAGGGCTGGCTGGCGAGCGTGTGGGGGATCTCGGCGGTGTTCGGCCCGACGATCGGCGGGTCGCTGGCCCAGTACGCCTCCTGGCGGTGGATCTTCCTGATCAACCTGCCGCTGGGCGCGATCGCGATCGCCATGATCGCGCGCTTCCTGCACGAGCAGGTGACCAGGACCCGGCACCGGATCGACGTGGCCGGCACGGTGGCCGTGCTGGTGGCCGCCGGCGCGCTGGTCTTCGGCCTGCTGCAGGGCGGCGTCGCCTGGGCCTGGCTGTCGCCACAGAGCATCCTGGTCTTCGCCGTGGCGGTCGTGGCGACCGTGGCAGCCCTGGTCGCCGAGCACCGCGCCGTCGAGCCGATCCTGCCGCCCTGGCTGTGGCGGCAACGCGCGGTCGCCGGGTCCGCCGTCGCCGCGTTCGGGCTTGGGCTGCTCGTCATCGGGCCGACCACGTTCCTGCCCACCTACGGCCAGCTGGTGCTCGGCCTTAGCGCGGTCGCCGCCGGTGCGGTGCTGGCCACGATGAGCTTCGGCTGGCCGCTGGCCACCTCACAGTCCGCCAAGCTGTTCCTGCGGCTTGGGTTCCGCGACACCGCGCTGATCGGTGCCGCGATCTGCCTGGTGGCGGTCGGCGCGTTCCTGCTGTTCCCGCCCGTATCGCCGGTGTGGCAGCCGGTCGTCGACACGTTCGTGCTGGGCGGCGGGTTCGGCCTGCTCTCGGTGTGCACGGTGGTGGGCCCGCAGTCCACGGTGGGCTGGAATCAGCGCGGCGTGGTCACCGGCTCGGTCATGTTCTGCCGGTACCTCGGGCAGAGCGTCGGTGCCGCGGTGTTCGGCGCGATCTTCAACACCAGCCTTAACGCGACGCTCCGTGGCGCGCCCGGCGACCTGAAGGCTCACCTGCCGCGGACGGTGAGCGGAGTCAGCGCCACGATCGGCCAGGCCAGCAGGCTCGGCCCCGCCGCCAATTACCTGCGCGACGGCATCTCGGCGGCAACGCACCACGTTTATGTCGGCCTGGTCGTGGCCAGCGTGCTCACGATCGCGGCGATCATGGTGATTCCGCGGCGGATGCCGTCCGCCGGCCCGGACCAGGCCGCGGACGCCCCCGAGTCCGCGGCCCGGCCGCGCTCGTAGCGGGGCGGCCTACCGGTCCTGGAGCACAGCGAGGATGTTGCCCGCCGGATCGGTGAACCAGGCGATGTACGGGCCGCCGCCCCGGCTGATGCCCCGCTCGTCCTGCTCCATGCCCTCGTACCGCTCGAACCGAACCCCGCGCGCGGCCAGCTCGTCGACCGCGGCCTCGATGTCGTCGACCGGGAAGTTGAGGATCGTGAAGCTGGCGGGTGTGTGGCCGCTCTTGGGGTAGACCAGCGTGTCCCTGCCGCCCGCCAGGTGCAGGGTCATCAGCCCGTACTGCTCGGAGGTGTTGATGCCGAGCGTCTCCCCGTAGAACCGCCGCGCCTGGTCCAGGTCGTCGACGGCGAACCCGCTGAACGCCTTCGTGTTCGCGAACATGCCGGAACGCTCCTTCCCGCTGATGCTCTATCTCGTCAGACGCGAGTGTGGCCCAGAACTCATCGGCGCCCGGGTCAATCCGTGCGACGGGCCCGGAACAATCCACCCCGCGGACCCCGGAACAATCCACCCCGCGGGGCGTTAGCTATGATTGAGCTTTCAACTACATTCACCGAAAGGTGCACCGATGCCGAACCTGACCATCATCGTCGGCTCGACCCGCCCGGGCCGTGCGGGCCTGCCGATCTCCCAGTGGTTCACCGCGCGCGCCAAGGACCACGGCGGGTTCGACGTGACCGTCGCTGACCTGGCCGAGCTCGACCTGCCGATGCTCGACGAGCCGAACCACCCGCGGCTGGGGCAGTACACCAAGCGGCACACCAAGGAGTGGAGCGCGATCATCGACGCCGCGGACGCGATCGTGTTCGTCACGCCGGAGTACAACTACGGCTACCCGGCGTCGATCAAGAACGCGATCGACTATCTGCACAAGGAGTGGAACTACAAGCCGGTCGGCTTCGTCTCGTACGGTGGCATCGCCGCGGGTACCCGCGCGGTGCAGCAGCTCAAGCAGGTGCTGACCACGCTGCGGATGTTCCCGGTGTTCGAGAGCGTGAACATACCGTTCCACACCCAGTTCCTCGACGAGGACGGCGTGCTGGTGCCGAACGAGATCATGGACCAGGCCGCCGACGCGATGCTGAACGAGCTCGGCCGCACCGAGGCAGCCCTGCGCCCGCTGCGGTCGGCGTCCTAAGCGGGCAGCGGCCGCTCGTGCACGATCCGCTTCATGACCAGCGTTGAGGTCATGCGCTGCACGCCGGGCAGCGCGGTCAGCCGGTCGTCCTGCAGCCGCTGGTACGCGGCCAGGTCGGTGGTCACGACGCGCAGCAGGTAGTCGGGGTCGCCGAAGAGCCGCTCGGCCTGCACCACGTTCGGTATCGCGGCAAGCCCGTCTTCGAAGCTCATCAGCGTCTCCCGGTCCTCCTGACGCATGGTCACGAACACCAGCGCCTCGAAGCCAAGGCCGACGGCCTCGGCGTCCACCACCGCGCGGTAGCCGCGGATCGCACCGCTGCGCTCCAGGGCGCGCAGCCTCCGGTGGCACGGCGAGATGCTGAGACCCACGTGCGCGGCGAGTTCGGTCACGGTGAGGCGGCCGTCCTGCTGCAGCGCAGCAAGGATTTTGCGATCCAGCGCGTCCATGGGGTTTATTCTTCCACTGCAGAGCGACTGCGCGACATTATTGAGGAACACATTCGGGCCGGTCAGAGATAGTTTGCTTGCATGCCTGCCAGTTCGGTCGTCGCGTTCTGGGTGGTCGCCCTGCTGCTGATCATGGTTCCGGGCGCGGACTGGGCGTTCGTCCTCGGCGTCAGCCTCCGGGGTCGCTCGGTGCTTCCCGCCGTCGGCGGCCTGGTGCTCGGCTACACCGGGATCACCATCGTCGTGGCGGCGGGTGTCGGTGCCGTCGTGGGCCGGTCTCCGGCACTGCTCGGCGGGCTCACCGTCGTCGGCGGCTGCTATCTGATCTGGCACGGCGCGACGACCTTCGCCAGGCCGGCGGCGGCCTCCGCCCGGAGAGACGCCGCGCCCAGACCCGCCGCGCCCGGACCCGATGCACCGGGATCCACCGCAGCCGGACCCGTCGCGGCGGGAGCCCCGCCGGCCGACACCGGCCGGGCGGTGATGGTCAGGGGCCTTGGCGTCAGCGCGCTCAACCCCAAGGGCCTGCTGATCTTCCTGGCCCTGCTGCCGCAGTTCACCAACCCGCGCTGGAGCTGGCCGCTCACCGCCCAACTCGGCCTGCTCGGGCTGGTGTTCGCGGCGAGCTGCGGGGCGTTTTACCTAGGCCTCGGGTCCGCTGCGCGGAAGATCCTGACCGCGAGGCCCGCCGCCGCCCGGGCGGTCACCCGGTTCTCCGGGGTGGCGATGGTCGTCATCGGCGCGCTGCTGCTCGTCCGGCACTGACCCGCGGGCCGCCGTGGCCTCGACGAGCCGTACCAGGTCATCGACGTCCGCCTCGAACTCGGCGTCCCAGTCCGTCGGCGCATTGAGCCAGCGGATCACGGCCTTGTGCCCGGGCAGCGGCGCGTCGCCCAGCTGACCTCGGCGGACCCGCACGTAGGACTCCCCCTGCGCGAAGCGGCCGCCCACCTCCGAGGCGCCGTAGCCGAGGGCGAGGGTAGTGAGCAGCCGTTCCATGCGCGGGACCTCGCCGGGCGGGACCCCCGCGTCGAGCAGCGTGGTGTAGAACAGATCGACGCCGGCTCGCGGAATCCGCAGTGGCCGAGGGCCGGGAAAACGCCAGCGCCGCCGCCCACGGATGACGGTGCGCAAGCTGCCGGGCGCCATGCAGCAGCACGCGCAGCCGCTCCCGCCAGTCAAGACTCGAGTAAAACACCGGGCCCTCGTCGGCGACCATCTGGCCGACCACCCGGCCGAGCATGCCGTCGAGCAGCGCAGCCTTGCTGCCGACGTGCGGGTAGAGCGCCATCGGCGTCACCCCGGTCCGCTCGGCAAGGGCCCGCATGGACACCGCCTCGAGGCCCTTGTCGTCGGCCAGTTCCAGCGCCGCGTCCAGGATCGCTTGCTTTCGGTCGGCCATGACTCTACAGTGTAGATCTATACGGTGTAGATCACAAATAGGGAGGTGCTCAGGATGCTCATGGCTGAGGGGCTCGTGAAGCGGTACGGCAGCCGCCGCGCGCTCGACGGCTTCGATCTGGAGGTCCTGCCGGGCGAAATCGTCGGCCTGATCGGGCACAACGGCGCGGGCAAGTCGACGTTCGTCGAGGTCGTCACCGGCCTGGTCCGCCCGGACGCGGGAACGGTGCGGGTGGGCGGCGTCGACGTGCTGCGTGACCGGCGCGGGGCCCGAGCACTGACCGGGGTCGCGCCGCAGGAAATTTCGCTGTACGTCAGCGCGACCGTCCGGGACAACCTGCGGCTGTTCGCCGCCGTGGCCGGGCTGCGGCGCCGCGCGCTCCGGCTGGCCGTCGACCAGGTCGCGCAGGAACTGCAGCTCACCGACGTGCTGGGGCAGCGGGTCGGCGTGCTCTCCGGCGGCCAGCGGCGGCGGACCCAGGCCGCGGCGGCGCTGGTCGGCGGCGCACCGCTGCTGCTGCTCGACGAGCCGACCGCGGGCGCTGACCCCGATACCCGCACCGCCCTGCTCCGGGCGGTCCGCGCCCGCGCGTCCGACGGCGCCGCCGTCCTCTACACCACGCACTACCTGCCCGAGCTGACTGACCTCGGCGCCACCATCGCCGTCGCCAGGTCCGGGCGGGTCATCGCCCGCGGCGACCAGGACACCCTGATCACCGGGCTGCCCGGGGAACTGAGGCTGCGCCTCGACGACGCGGTGGGCGCCGGATGCCTGCCGGGCTCGATCGCCGGCCGCACCCAGACCGTGGACGGCGAACTGCGGATCACCAGCGCCGACCCGCCCGCCGACCTTGCCGCGCTGCTCACGGCCGGATGCTCGCCGGTCTCTGTCGACGTCCGCCGTCCCGACCTAGACGATCTCTACTCGGCCCTGGCCCTGGAGGCTTCCCATGCTGTCTGAATCCGCCTACCGCACCCGCGCGGTCATGCGCCACAACACGATCCTGCTGCTGCGCGAGCCTGGGCCACTGGTCAGCAGGCTGGTCCTGCCGCTGCTCTTCCTCACGCTGCTGCACCCGCTGTACCAGGCGGCGCAGGGGCATGGTGCCGGCATAAGCCAGGCAGTGATCGCCACCCTGGTCACGTTCTCCCTGCTCGGCCTCTCAATCGTGGGCGGCTCGATCCTGGTCGAGCGGATGTGGCACACCTGGGAGCGGGTCCGGGCGACCGCGCTGCGCCCCGCCGAGCTGCTCGCAGGCAAGGCTGTGCCAGTGCTGGCGGCGCTGCTCCTGCAGCAGGCGCTGATCATCGGATTCGGCGCCGCCGTCTTCGGGCTCGCCGTGACCGGGCTGCCGCTGCTCGCGCTTGCCGTCCTGGCGTGGACGCTGGCCCTGCTCGGCATGGGCGCCGCGATCGGCGTGCTCGCCCGCAGCCTCAGCGAGATGTCGGTCATCTACGACCTGGGCGGCATGATCCTCAGCAGCCTCGGCGGGGCGCTGGTGCCGCTGTCCGCGATGCCGGGATGGGTGCGGCACGTCGCGCCCGCCTCACCCGGGTACTGGGCGGTGTCCGCGCTCAAGGCCGCGCTGGCCGGCAGCACACCCGGCACGCTGCGGGCCTGTGCGGTCCTCGCCGGGATCGCGGTGGCCTTCGGCCTGTTCGCTGCCGTGCGAGCCGGACGCAGCGCCGCGCGCTCGACCCGCATGTGAGAATCGGCCACACGGCCGAGCGGCAGGGGAGCGGTGCGCCATGAGCGACGTCGTCGAGCAGTACACGATCAGGCCGATCCCCGGCTCGGCGCGCCACGGCAGCGCACGCGACCTGCTCCCGTTCTGGTTCACGGTCAACGCGTCGGTGTACACGATCGGGCTCGGCGTCTTCGCCGCCGAGTTCCGGCTCGGCCTGTGGCCGACGATCGCCGCGATCGTGGCAGGCGCCGCGGTCGGCGGCGCGTTCATGGCCGCTCATTCCGCCCAGGGACCGAGGCTGGGCGTGCCGCAGCTGGTCCAGAGCCGTGCCCAGTTCGGCTTCTACGGCGCGCTGCTGCCAAACGCGGCGATCTGGCTGCTGTTGCTGAGCACGCTGGTCGCCGCGGATGTCACGGCCGGCGGAACGCTGGCCGGCCTCTGGCACATCAGCCTCGCCCAGGGGGTGATGGTCGTGTGCTTCGTGGCCTGGCTGCTGGCGGTCTTCGGCTACCGGATCCTGCACAACGCCAGCCGGGTGATAGCCGTGGCCGCGCTGATCATGGCCGGCGTGCTGCTGGCCCGCCTGGCGCAGCGCCTCGGCGGCACCCCGGCCGGCCCGACCGCGTTCGGCGTCTCGACGTGGCTGTCGTGCTTCTCGATCATGGTCGTGGCTCAGGTCGCGTGGGCGCCGTACGTCGCCGACTACTCGCGATACCTGCCGTCCGGCACCAGCGCCGGGCGGGCGTTCTGGCATACCTACCTGGGCAGCGTGGCCGGTGCGGCCATCTTTGCCAGCATCGGGGCGATGGCGAGCACGATCACGCTGCGAACTACCGGGGTCAGCCCGGTCGGCTATCTCTCCACGCTGCTGCCCGGGGTCGCGTGGCTGGCCGTGATCGTGCTGCTGCTCGGAACCGTCGCCGCCGTAACGGTCTACCTGTACAGCTCGGTGCTCACCGGCCTGGCGATCGGCTCAAGGAACGGTGGCACGGCGCCGGCGCCCGTGGTGCGGGGCATCGGCGCCGCGGTGATCATGGCGGTCACCGGCTATGTTGCCAGCGGGATTTCAGTCCGGCTGCTGATCGACATCACTGATCTCGCCGTGCCGCTGGCGCACGATGCTCGCGTTCCTGGCCGGCCTGGCGGCCGAGGTCCCCTTCGCCGATTCGGTGTACCCGGCGTTCGAGGGGTCCCGTAGCGACCGCCTGGAATGGCCTCGACATCTCCTGGCTTGCCGGGTTCATCGTTGCCGGCGGGCTGTACTGCCTGGCCAGGCCGGATCGCGGGGCACGGCGGGACGCCGCCGCTATAAGACTCAACCGATCTATATAGCAGGAATACCGGCCTGCCTCGCCGGGGTTGCCCGGTCAAGGGTGGACATTGGCGGCACAGAATGGTCCGCTGAAATCAGGCCATTCTTCGCGTCATTGCAGCAGGGGTAACCGATGAGTGACGTTGTCGAGCAGTACACAATCACGCCCATCCCGGACACGCAGCGCTTCGGCACCGCGCGCGGCCTGTTCCCGTTCTGGTTCACCGCCAACTCCTCTGCGTTCACGATCGTCCTCGGCGCGATCGGGATCGAGCTCGGCCTGGGCTTAGTGCCGACGATCGTGGCGATCGTGGCGGGCGGCGCCGTCGGCGGGGTGTTCATGGCGTACCACTCCGCCCAGGGACCCAAGCTCGGCGTGCCGCAGCTGATCCAGAGCCGCGCGCAGTTCGGCTTCTACGGTGCGCTGCTGCCGAACTTCCTGATCTGGCTGATCTTCCTCGGCTACATCGTCGGGGAGAACGTCCTGGCCGCGCAGGCGCTCGCGGGCCTGTGGCACATCACCTACGCCGAGGCCATGGTGATCGCCTGCTTCGTGACCTGGGTGGTGGTGTTCTTCGGCTACCGGATCATGCACGACCTCAACCGGGTGACGGCCGTGCTCGCGCTGGTTCTGTTCGCCGTCCTGCTGGTGCGCCTGCTGCAGCATGCCAGCGGCACCACGATCGACATGACCGGGTTCCACTTCTCGACCTGGCTGCTGTTCTTCTCGATCAACGTCAGCGGCCAGGTGGGCTGGGCGCCTTATGTCTCCGACTACTCCCGCTACCTGCCGTCCAGCACCAGCGCCCGGCAGACGTTCTGGTACACCTACTCCGGCAGCGTCAGCAGCGCCGTGATCTTCGCGACGCTCGGGGCGGTGGCGGGCACGTTCGCGCTCAAGGACCTGGAGTTCAACTCCGTCGGCTACCTGGCCGGCCTGGTCCCCGGGGTCGCCTCGCTGGCCACGATCGTGCTGCTGCTCTCGATCGTGGCAGGCAACGCGATCAACCTGTACAGCCCGCTGCTGGCCGGCGTCGCCATTGCGTCAAAGGACGGCGGCGCGGCCCCGAGCGTGGTGGTGCGTGGCATCGGCACGGCGGTGATCATGGCGGTGACCGGCTACCTGGCCACCGTGGTCTCGGCCAACTTCGTCCTCGACGTATCGGACTTCATCTCATTCCTGCTCTACATCGTGATCCCGTGGTCGGCCATCAACCTGGTCGACTACTACCTGGTCCGCCACGGCCGCTACGACGTCGGGGCCATCTTCGAGGTCAACGGCAGGTACGGGAGCGTCAACTGGCGGACCGTGCTGGTTTTCCTCGTCGGGTTCGCGGCGGAGATCCCGTTCATGAACGCGGCGTACCCGGCGTTCGAGGGCCCGGTCGCGAAGGCCTTTGGCGGCGCCGACATCTCCTGGCTGATCGGCTTCGTGGTGGCGGGCGGCCTCTATTACCTGGTCACGCCCCGCCAGCCGAGGGACCGTAAGATCGCCAGCGGCGCCACCGGGATGGCCGCGGCCGACTGAGCAGCTAGCCCAGATCGTGCTTGCGGGCGTAGCGGATGGCGGCAGCGCGGTCCGGCGAACCGGTCTTGGCGAAGATCCGGTTGATGTGGCTCTTGACCGTGTGTGCGCTCAGAAAGAGATCGGCCGCGATGTCGGGGTTGGCCTTGCCCCGGGCGATCAGGCACAGGATCTCAGCTTCCCGCTGGGTCAGCCCGTCGGGGAGCTTGCGGGGCGGCGCCTTTCCCGGTCCCGCCGCGGCGGCGAGCAGCGTTGCCTGAACCGCCGGGTCGAGCACGACAAGGCCGGTCGCGGCGGTGCGCAGCGCCTGGGCGATCTCGGCCCGGTCCGCGTCCTTGGTGAGGTAGCTGCGCGCACCGGCCTGCAGGGCAGCCAGGATCGACGAGTCGTCGGCGAACGTGGTGAGGACCACGACCGCCACGTCCGGATGCTCACCGGTAAGCCGGCGCGTGGTCTCGATGCCGTCGAGCACCGGCATGTGCAGGTCGAGCAGGATCGCGTCGGGACGGGTCTGGCCGACGACCTGCAGGGCCTGCTCGCCGTTGGCGGCCGAACCGACCACCTCGATGTCGGGCAGCAGGTCGAGCAGCACGACGAGTCCTTCCCGCACGCTCGCCTGGTCGTCGGCGACGACGATACGCAGCGTTGCGGTTGGCCGCCCGGGCTCCAGAGTCATTGCGGGACCTCCGCCACCACGACCCAGTCGCCGCCGGTCCGGCCCGCGCTCAGCGTTCCGTCAAGGAGCAGCAGTCGCTCGCGCAGTCCGGTGAGCCCGTAGCGGCCGTTCACCGTGGCGAGCCCCGCCTCATCGGGGTCGTGGCCGTTCTCGCCGAGGTGGTTGACCACCTTGAGGCTGGTGCTGTCCTTCGCGTAGTCCAGGCGGATCTGCACGGGCTGATGCGGCGCATGCTTGGCCGTGTTGACGAGCGCCTCCTGCGCGGTCCTGGTGATGGCCAGCCCGGCATCGGGCGGCAGCGACCGCGGCGCGCCGGTGACCTCAAGGGTCACCCTGGCACCGTGGCGGCGCTGGTGAGCGGCGCTGAGCTCGGCCAGCCCCTCGGGCAGCGGCAGGGTGTCGCCGCGCAGGGCGTGGACGGCCCGGCGGGTCTCGCTGAGCCCGTCGGTGGCCATCCGCTGCGCCTGGTCCAGGATCTCGACCGCCCGCGCCTCGTCATGCTGGTCGGTGAGCACGGCCCGGGCGGCCTGGATGTTCAGCGCCAGGGCGCCGAGCGAGTGCGCGAGCACGTCGTGGATCTCGCGCGCGATCCTGGCGCGCTCACCCAGCGCCGCCACGGTCGCCTGCTCCTCCCGCAACTGGTCCGCCTTGGCCAGCAACACCGCCGACTGCTCGGCCCTGAGCCGGTGATCGCGCCGGTTGAGGCCGAGCAGCAGCCCGGCGAGCAGGGCGGCCGGGTACCCGATGAGTCCCCAGATGTCCGTGCCCCAGGACAGCGCGAGCGACTCAAACCCGAGCGTGCCCAGCGCCGCCACGATCCAGCCGACCGCCAGGCTGTCGGCGCTGCCCGCCGATATCGCGGCGATGAGGGCCAGGTCGAGGAAGTTCCCGCCGGTCTTTGTGGCCGCTGCCGCGCCGCTCACCAGCGCCATCGTCCCGAGGATCCAGGGCACGCACCGGGGCCGGAATTTCGGCAGATAGTCGACGGCCGCCCACGCCGCCATCATCGCGGCCGAGACCGTGAACGCCACGACCTGCAAGGTGACCTGAGTGCCACGGTCCGAGGTGTGCGGCGGCCAGCTTGACGTGAACGTGATCAGGCCGACGAAGGCCAGTATGGCGGTCCGCGCCGTAATGTTCGCGACCCGCAGCAGGCTGGCCCGCGCCATGACGTTCGGGACCCACTGCATAATCGCATTATCGCTGGCTGCCGCCGCAATGGTCATCGCCCCGTAAGCCGATCCCGGTATGAGATCGCGCCGGCGCCTCATACCGGGCTCATACCGGGCGCCGCGGAAACCGGCCCGGCGGGCTGACGCTCTCCTCGGTGAACCCGGCGAAGCTGAGTGACCAGGGACGGGCAGCTACCGCGAGCCAGAAAGAAGTCGTGACGTGATCTTCCTGATTCATCTGCTCGAGCACCTGGGTGTTCCCTCGGGGGCGGCCATTGCCATCGTCATAGCTGGCAGGAAGGTCCTCAAGGCCGGCACCTCGAGGATGGGCCCGCACCGCGACCGTGACCGCGACCGGAGGTCTGTCCGCGGCTACCGCTGAGCGCAGGCGCACGTCGCCGATCCCGGCGGCAGACGGGCGGGCCGGATCGCTCTAGTATCAACGCGTGAGGCGGCCCGGGAGGCGACATGAGTGACCCTGACAAGTGGGTGGTGGTCGGCCTCGACAACGGCGGAACGACGAACAACGCCACCGTGCTCGACTCCGAGGACCGGTTCCTCGTCGACCGGATGGTCGAGACGCCCAGCTACGTTCGGGAGGGGCCGGAAAAGGCGATCGAGGCGCTGGCCCTGTCGTTCGAGCAGGTTCTCGAGCTGACCGGGACGCCGCGGGAGATCGTGCGCGCGGTGGGCCTGGACACTCCGGGCCCGGTAAGCGGCGAGGGCGTGATCTCGTCCCGCGGGGCGACGAACTTCGGCAACCCGGAATGGCGCGGCTTCGACGTCCGCGGCGCGCTGGAGCGGGCCCTCGGCATCCGGGTGGTGTACAACAACGATGCCAACGCGGCGGCGCTGTACGCGCACCACGTGTTCTTCGGCGCCGGGGGAGAGGCCGACCGGAGCTCCTCGGTGTCCGCGATCATCGGCACCGGCCTCGGCGGCGGCGTGATCGAGCGCGGCCAGGTGGTGCAGGGAGCGGCCGGCATGGCTGGCGAGCTCGGGCACGTCTGGATCCCGATGGACGGTCTGCTCGGTCCCGGGCAGCCGGTCCCGGTGTGCAACTGCGGCCTGTCCGGAGACGCCGAGAGCGTCGCCTCGCTGACCGGGATCGAGAAGAACCTGCTGCCGTACTGGCTGTCCCGGTTTCCCGAGCACGAGCTCACCGGGATCAGTCCCAAGGGCACCGCGGCGAAGCTGGTCCGCGGGTACGGCGAGGCCGGCGACGAGCTGGCGCTCGAGATCTTCACGCAGCAGGCCATGGCCGTCGGGCGGCTGTTCTCGATCGCCGCCAATTTCACCGACCCGGACGTGTACTTCGTCGGTGGCGGCGTGGTCGAGGCGGCGCCGCAGTTCCGTGACTGGTTCCTGGACCGGGTGCGCGAGCACACGATCCTGCGCGAGGAGCAGGAACGGGCCGCGCGCATTGCCCTGGTTCCCGACCTCGATATGGCGGGGGCGCGGGGTTCCGCGATCGCGGCCAGCGCCGCCGTCCGCTAGAACTGAACCGCTTTCATTCTCCCGAACCACCGCGCACCTGCGGTGAGGGCGAGCGTGTGATGAAGGGAGCTTACTGGCCACCCTTCGCCGCGTTCGGGGCAGTGAACCCGTCAGCCCTGGCGAGCAGGTTCAGCATGACCTCGTCGGCGCCGCCGCCGATCCCGATCAGCCTGCTGTCCCGGTAGAACCGCGCGGTCCAGGTCTCCTCCATGTACCCGATGCCGCCGTGGTACTGCAGGCAGGTGTCGGCGATCTCGCGGGCCAGCCGGCCGACGGAGAGCTTGGCGATCGTGGCGAACCGGGTCGTGTTCTCGCCGCGCAGGTAGGCCTCGGCGCAGGCGTAGTTGTAGTGCCGCACCAGGTCGAGCTGGGCCGAGAGCTCGGCGAGCCGGTAGCCGATGTGGTCGTTGGCCAGCAGCGGCCTGCCGAAGACCTGCCGCTGCGCCAGGTAGTCCCTGGTCCGGTCCAGCGCCTTCTGCATGGAGCCGACCTGCAGGTACGCGGCGATCATGCGCTCCTGCTGGAACTGCTCCATCTGCTGCTGGAAGCCGCGCCCGATCTCGCCGATCGTGTTGCTGACCGGCACCCGGACGTCGGTGAACGAGAGCTCGGCAGTGTCCGACGACCAGTTGCCGAGCTTGTGCAGGGTGCGCGACACCCGGAAGCCGGGCCGGTCGGTCTCCACCACGATCTGCGACATGCCCCGGTAGCCGCCCTCGCCCGAGGTCCTGGCCAGCAGGCAGATCCAGTCCGCCTGCGCGCCGTTCGTGATGTAGAGCTTGCTGCCGTTGATCACCCAATCGTCCCCGTCGCGCTCGGCCCGGGTGCGCAGGCCCGCCACGTCGGATCCGGCGTCGGGCTCGGTCACCGCGATCGAGCAGACCATCTCGCCGCGGATCGCGGGGGTGAGGAACCGCTCCTTCAGCTCGTGGCTGCCGTACCGGTGCAGCGACGGCGTGGCCATGGCCATCTGCACGGCGATCCCCATCGGCACCCCGCCGCAGTCGATCCGGCCGAGTTCCTCGCCCGCGACCACGGTGAACGAGTGGTCGGCTCCCTCACCGCCGTAAGCCGGGTCGTACTCGAGGCCGAGCAGCCCGATCTTGGCCAGGACCGGGAACAGCTCGTGCGCCGGGAACCGGCCCGCCTCTTCCCACTCGTCGACGTGCGGGTTGATCTCCCGCTCCACGAGATCGCGCACGCTCGCGCGCAGGGCCTCGTGCTCCGCCGTGAACTGCATCGCCGCGTCCTCTCCTCGCCCTCTCTCCGGCCAGCCAACCACGGCCGCCGCGCCCCCGACCACCCCAGACCCGCACCCGCCTGCACAGCCTGGTCCGCCTCCGCCGTCGTGGTTTCAATAGGGTGAAGGGACCCAGGCTGTTGCTGTTGGAACAGCGTGGGACCCACGACACTGTTGTGCCGCCGGGGAGTCCCCGCGGCCCCGCCGTGCCGCGCCCCGAACGGCAGCAAAGTGCCGGCGCTGTCGCTCCTGCGACAGCAACGAGCCGGCGCTGCCAATAAATGCGGGCAGGCGGTTCCCCACAAGCGCCCGATTTGTTCTGGTTTGCCGAGTGGGAGGGTGGAGCTGCGGGTTTCGGGTCAGCGCAGGATCTCGACGAGCAGCACCCAGGCGTTGATCAGGCCGAAGATGACCGCGGCCAGTACGGCGGGCACGAGCCAGTACAGCCCGCCCCCGCTCTCGGCAAGCAGCGTCGCCCCGGCCGTCGCCAGGCAGCCGCAGGTCGCGATGTCCGGGATGATCCGGCTGAACAGCCACGTCATCCTGGTCTCCTGCTCCGACAGCGGTACCCGAGCATCGGTCACCAGCAGGAACGTGCCGACGACCAGCCCGATCACCAGCAGTTCCCAGGCCAGCGCCGTTCTTGGCTGCCCGGGAACGATCAGCAGCAGCGCGGTGACCAGGGGCAGGGCGAACAGGATCAGCGTCGTCGCGGCTCGGTGCGGCAGGCCAGGGAACTGCAGGATGCGCTCAATGTTGATCGAGATCGCGACGAACAGCAGCCCGGCCAGGGCAGCCGCTGCCCCGGTCGTCGCGACCCCGAAATCGGCCCAGTGCTCTGCCGCGTACGCGACGCCCATCCCCACTTCCTCTCCCCCGGGCAGGCCAGCGCGCTCTAATTCGGTTGCCGTCGCCGCCGGTCGCGTGGCACGCTCGGGCGGACCAGACAGTACCGGTGCTGCCGGTCGAGCGGAAGGGAGGCCCGACATGGCCATTTGCGTTGCGCGGCTCGTGCCGCCTTCACTGACCACCGCTCGCCAGAGGAGCACCCGCAGTGCCCGACTATGCGTTCAACCACCGCGCCAGGAGGCGCTTCCGACCTAACGGCGACGACGAGTTCGCCTTCGCCGAGTACGACGAACCATCCTTCGCCAAGCGGGACCGGCATCGCCGCAGGCTGCCTGCCGCGGACGCCTTTGACGCCGCAGACGGCGTCCCCGAGGGCGATCGCTGGTCCACCTGGGATCAGCCGTCTGCCAGCGAGCGCGGGCCTCGTCCCTATCCTGCCTGGCTGGTCACCGAGCTCGGCGCGGTGGACACCGAGCTCGGGCTGGTGAAGACCGGCAAGGAGGCCGACGTCTTCCTGGTCCGCCGCGGCGTGCCGGAGACCGGCCGGTCCTGTCTGCTGGCCGCCAAGCGGTACCGCGCCGCCGAGCGCAAGATGTTCCACCGCGACAGTGCGTACCTGGAGGGCCGCAGGACCCGGGAGTCCCGGGTCGGCCGGGCCATGGCCAACCGCAGCTCGGCCGGGCGGGAGATGATCGCCACCCAGTGGGCCGGCGCCGAGTTCGCCGCGATGTGCCAGCTGCACGCCGTCGGCGCTCCGGTGCCCTACCCGGTGCAGGTGATCGGCACCGAGGTGCTGATCGAGTTCGTCGGCGAGCCCGACGGCACGGCCGCTCCCCGGCTGGCCGAAACCCGGCCGGAGGGCAGCGAGCTGGCGGACCTCTGGGACCAGCTGGTGCAGGCACTGGTCACGCTGGCCAGGCTCGGCCTTGCCCACGGCGACATGTCCGCCTACAACCTGCTCGTCCACCGCGGCCGCCTGGTGATGATCGACCTGCCGCAGGTCGTCGACGTGATCGCGAACCCGGGTGGCCCGGGGTTCCTCGAACGCGACGCAACGAACGTGGCCAGGTGGTTCACGGCCCGCGGCCTGGCCGGCGCCGCGCCCTGCCCGGACGATCTGGCCGCGCTGCTGAGCGCGGAGGCGGGCCTGCGCTGAGGAGGGCCGTGCGGAGGCCGGGCCGTCAGGGCCGGGGCCGGCGTTGACCGCCGAGAGCAGGAAGTCGACAAGCTGGTCGGCGTAGCGCGTCGCGTCCGCGCGCAGCGCGTCGCGCCGGTCGTTGGGCGTGCTCTGAACGTGCGTGGTCGCGCCGCCGACCAGCGTGTCGAGCAGCAAGGTGATCGAGGTGTCCCTGGGGATCTCGCCGCGCGCGATGCCGCGGCGGACGATGCCCCGGGCCGCCAGGACCTGGGACTTGCGCAGCGCGCTGAGCCGGTCGGCGAGGCCGGGGATCAGGTCGCCCTCCAGGTTGAGGCGCATCGCCGCCCGCCCGGCGTCGCCAAGGTAAAGGTCGAGCATCTGCCGGGCCAGCCTGACCAGGTCCTCGCGCAGCGAGCCGGTGTCGACCTCGTCGATGATGCCCACCCGCACCCGCAGCGCGTCGACGAGCAGCGCCTCCTTGGTGTGCCACCGCAGGTAGATGGAGGCCTTGCCGACGCTGGCCCGCTTGGCGACGGCCTCGACGCTGAATCCGGCCCAGCCTGCCTCGCCGAACAGCGTTATCGCGGCGTCCGCGACCCGGCGGTCGACGTCGGGGTCACGGGGGCGGCCAGCCTGCGCCGGGCTGATCGTCACGCTTGAACCTCCTGTCGCCGTTCACCGCCATCATGACCGGGGCCCCCGCCGGGGTCAGGCGAGTGTGAAGATTTGTACCATGGGTAGTAGCTCGACCACAAAGGGTCACTGAAGGATCAACGGCAGGCGCATTCGGCGGGGGATGTGATCGCTTGCGAATCCTTATTTTCCACGGCTACCTCCTGCGCGGCACGGGAAGCAACATCTACAACGCGGAGCTGGCCCGGTCGCTCGTTGACCTCGGCCACGAGGTCCACCTGTTCTGCCAGGAGCAGCGTGCCGCCGAGTACGACTTCGTGGACGCGGTCGGGCGCTGGCAGGACGGGAAACTCGAGGTCGAGCGCTTGCGCGAGCCCGTCCGCTGCACCGTGTACCTGCCCGACATCGGCCGCACCCTGCCGCTCTACGTGGCCGATCACTACGCGGGATTTGATGCCCGCCCGTACCCGCTGCTGACCGACGCCGAGATCGAACGGTACATCTCGGCGAACGTCGGCGCGGTCCGCGACGTGGTGGCCGCGGTCCGCCCCGACGTCGCGCTGGCCAACCACGTGGTGATGGGCCCGGTGATCCTGGCCAGGGCGCTCGGCGGCACGATCCCGTACGCCGTCAAGATCCACGGCTCCGCGCTCGAGTACACGGTGCGGCCGCACGCCGGGCGCTTCGTCCGGTATGCCAGGGAAGGCCTGGCGGCGGCCGCCGGGGTTCTGGTCGGCTCCCGCCACACCGCCGAGAGCATGTGGGAGGTCGTCGGCCTGCCGGGGCTTGCGGAAAAGACCCGGCTGCTCCCGCCCGGCGTCGACGTGCACGTCTTCCGGCCGCGCGCACCGGAGGAGGCCAAGGCCAGGCTGGGCGCGCTCGCTGAGCGGCTGGAGGATGACCCGCCCGGCTGGGGCGGCAGTGCCGACGCCGCCGAGGCGCTCCGGGCCGCCGACCCGACCAGGGACCGCGTGGTCAGCTACGTGGGGAAGCTCATCGTGTCCAAGGGCGTCGATCTGCTCGTCGCCGCGTGGCCGCTGGTCGTGGACAGCATTCCCGATGCGCGCCTCATGATCGCCGGGTTCGGCGAGTACAGTGACGCGCTGGTGCTGCTGGCCAGCGCGATTGGTGAGGGGGACCTGGACACGGCGCGCGTGATCGCCCGCCGCGGGCGGGAACTCGAGGGCGGGCGGCCGGGCGAGCTGCGTTACCTGGCTTCGTTCCTGGACACCCTCGAGGGGGATGAGCTGGAGCGATACCTGAAGGCCGCCCCGGCCGCGATGAGCCGGGTGCACTTCACCGGCGCCATCGAGCACTCCGACGTGTCCGAGCTCATGAGCGCGTCCGAGGCGCTGGTGGTACCGAGCACGTTCCCCGAGGCATTCGGCATGGTCCTGGCCGAGGCCGCGTGCTGCGGGTCGGTGCCGGTGTCGGCGGCGCACTCCGGGCTCGCCGAGGTGACCGCGGTGCTCGAGCCGGCGGTGGGCGAGAATTTGCGCCCGCAGCTGTCTTTCGAGCTAGGCTCCGACGTCGTGCGGCAGATCGCCGGCAACCTTGCCTGGTGGCTGACGTTCGCATCGGACACGCCGGATGCCTGGGCGCAAGCCATGGCCGCCCTCGGCGAGGTGGCGCGGGCCGGGTTCGGCTGGCCGGACGTGGCCAGCGGGGTCGCGGCGGCCGCCCAGGGGCGGCTCGGTGACCTCCCGCCCGTGCCGGCGCGGTGAGCTGCGGAAGACTGGAGCCTTATGGACGAGAATCGGGCACGATCACTGCTGCAGGCCGAGCGGGCCGAGGTGCAGGGCCTGCTGGCCGGCTCGGAGCAGGCCGGGCAGGAAGACCGGGAGACCGAGGACGAGGAAGGCGGGGTCGATTCCGTCGACCCGGCCACGTCGCTGACCGCCGAGGGCATGGACGACGCGATCACCGACAGCATGCGGGACCGGCTCGCGGCCATCGACCGCGCGCTGAAGCGGCTGGACGACGGCAGCTACGGGCGGTCCGTCCGCAGCGGCGTGCCGATCCCGGACGAGCGGCTCGAGGCCGACCCGGCGGCCGAGCTGACGGTCGAGGAGGCCCGGCAGGCGGAGCGCGACGCTGAGCACGAGCAGGCGCGGGACGTGGGGCACTAGCAGCCCAGGCGGACCTGGATCCGATGGTCGCCGATCATGATGGCGCTGCGGACCGGCCGCCGGCTGGGATTCGTCCAGTCAGCGGCCGGTCGGGTTTCTAGGGCCTTACCTTTCTACGGCACCACGGAGTTGACCGAGGTTCCACAGTTGGCGAGACCATCTCTGGTTCCGCAGCAGGTTGCCGTGGTCAGGGTGAACGCCGACCCGGTTGGTCATCCTGTTGTGCCACATCCGCTGGCCGGGCATGTGAAGATCATCCCGATTGGGTGAGCTATCGCTGATGGCTGAACCTCTACCGGGGCTGCCCGGCCTGTCTCGATGGAATAGCCCAGGTAAAACTCGGTCACCTGGCCGTTGGGCCCTGAGGCCCCGCGTGGGCATGCGACAAAGGTGAATCCTGTATCCCCGGCGGGCAACTGATAACCGGCACCCGGGCCGAAGCCATCCACGAAGCGGAAGTACGACCGGGCCACGGCGGCGGGTTTCATAACCACCGTAGACCCGGTCATGACCGCAACAATCATCACAACGAAATGGAGTCTGCCATCCCGGTGCACGGCCCGGTCCGCGCCGGGCCAGCTGCCATAGTGCGCATAGCCGAGCTGACGGCCGGCGACCAACCACAACGGGCCCGCCCGCAGGCTCCCAGCACGCCAATCCGGCCCCAGCTGCTGGCCGGGGTTCGCCGAATCACAGGTGAGCAGCACGGTACCGGGGGCTGCGGTCGGCGACGGCCCCGGTGCCGCCAGCGCTGTCGGGCCGCGCGGCGCGGAGACGGCGTGACGGCCGCCGCCGCTCAGGACCAGGGTTGTGATAACGGCGATCAGGGCAACAGCTGCCGCCCCTGCAAGCCAGCGCCCAGCAGGCAAGCGGGGATCGCTTGTCGGACCCTGGCTGATCTCATCCAACCGTCACACCTGCTCCGGACAGACCCACCTTCGTGTAATTATGCTGCCCGGCCAGGCGGCTAGCCCTCTCTCCCGGAAGCTGCGCAGTTCTCCGGCCGGACCGCGCCGCATCGAACCATGATCCGGAACATGCCCGGACCAAACGGGGTCACGACGGCTGACGAGGAGCGAATCCGCGGCAGTTTAAGTCTTCGCTGCCTGACCCGGTTCGCCGGAGAAGATTCCCCTTACCTCGCGAGCTGCATAGAAGACGAGCACGTACCCGGCGCCCGGGTCGGCCCACCACCAGCCGAGCGCGGCGTTCAGTACCAGGCCGAGCAGTACCGCGGTGGCGAGGATCCCGTCGATCAGCGTGACCCGGCCCTCGGTCTGCAGAACGGGGTTGCCCAGCGCCCCGCCGGTGCGGGCCTTGCCGTACGCCAGTGCGAACATCGCCACCGCCGTGACCGAGGCCCACGCGATGCCGAGCACGGAGTGCCGCGGGTGATAACCGGTGGCCAGCACGACCGTGGACTGCACCAGGAGGTAGGCCGCCAGGGCGGCGAAGGCGTAGCCGATCAGGCGCAACCCGCGGCGCTGGCGGTCCTCGCCCGTGCCCGACAGCTCCCAGATCACGACCGTGGACGCGCCGATCTCAATCAGCGAGTCCATGCCGAACCCGGCCAGCGCCACCGACCCGGCCGAGATCGCCGCGACGGCCAAGATGATGATCCCGACCGCGTTCCAGGCCAGCGTCCCATACTCCAGGGCGAAACCCCGCCGCAGCAGAGCCGCCCGGGCCGCGTCATCCGCCAGCGCCACGGCCCGAGTCTGTCAGGACTCAGTCGTCGTGTTTCCACGCTTCCGCGCCTTCTCTGACCGCCAGGATGGCGATGACGAGCGCTGCGGCCGGATCGGCCCACCACCAGCCGAGCCACGCGTTGAGGCCGAGGCCGATCAGGGCGGCAGCGGAGGTGAAAGCGCAGAAGGCAGTTTCGGCGGAATCGGCTATGAGGGTGCGGTTGCCCAGGGCCTGTCCGGTGCGGCGTTTGGCGATGGCCAGGCCCGGCATGATGAGCAACGCGGCGGCTGTAACGACAAGCCCCGCCACCGACTGCTCTGGCCGGGCGAGGCTGAGAAGATCATGGATGCTCTCGGCGACGAGGTAGGCAGCGAGTGCGAAGAACGTCACGCCGATGAGCCGGACAGCGCAGGTGTCCCGCCCTTCGGCGTCGCCGCGCAGCTGCCAGACCACGATGCCGGCGGAGACCAGCTCGATCACCGAATCCAGGCCAAAGCCGGTCAGGGCGATGGAGGAGGCGATGACGCCGGCGGTGATCGCCACCCCGGCTTCGGCCACCATCCAGGCCATGCTGGCGTACTCGAGCCAGAATCCGCGGCGCCGCAGCCGGGCGAGCTCACCGTCCGGGATGATCATCGGTGTCTCCGGTCTGGAGCTGGCAGCCGGTCATGGCCCGACGGGCTGCCGCTAGATCACGCCGGTGCCGATGGCGACACTCACGCCGATGAGGATCAGGCCGCCGATCAGTTCACCGCGCAGCTTGA
>CAWHZU010000022.1:0-199003 GCA_963833885.1 uncultured Actinomycetota bacterium
ACACTGCTCAGCGGCTGAGGACGCCGCTCGCCGACCCGCCGGATAAGAGCCATTACCAACAGCAAGCCGAACAGGACTACAACTGCGCCATTGATCGCCTGGGCCGCTCGTGCGCCGACAACCTGGGCCAGGATGCCGACCTCGAGAACGCCGAGTGGACCTAGGCCCACTGCCAGAACCCACAGCCCGGCAGCACGTCCCCGGACGCTGGCCTCTACGGATGCTTGCATCGCCGTCTGCTCGCCGACATCGACGATGGCAGCAGCCGCACCGGCACCGCACGTGAAAAGCAGGGCCAGCGGAAATGTCGGCGCCGTCGCGAACGCCACAAGGAAGGCGCCAAACAGCCCCACCGCCACGGCGATCCAGCTGATAGCCCTGCCTGCATGGCCTTGCCAGATGAGGAGGCCGGAGCCGGCTATCCGGCCTGCGGCGCGGGCAAGGAGTATCAGGCCAAGGCCAAGGGGACCGGCGACGAACACAGAACCAGCAAATACCGGATCGAGAGCCGCACCGGAGAATGCGAACCACTCCGCGATGACGGCCACGGAGAACAGGAGCGTAAGGGTACGGGCATGGCCCAGCAGCCCGAGTCCCGCCTTGATCGAGGAGAGCAGGGGGGCGCGATCGGGCTGATCGGCGGGAGGTGTCACCTCCACGCGCACTGCGAGCGCGGCACCGACGAGGAACACGGCCCCCACGGCCGCCGCGGAGGCCGGGGGCCCAAGACTGCTGAGAACGCCCGTGGTCATCAGCGCGCCGAGTGCCTGGCCGCCACTGATAACCAGGTTGGCCCAGGCCATTCCCCGCAGCGGGTGCGACCTGTGCGACAGGTCATACGTCAGGTTCATGCCGCTGACGAGCCTGACGGAGTCGGCCACGCCGTAGGCGCCGGCAGCGAGAATCAGGACGGGCGCAGTCGCCCAGTGCACACCCACGACAATCGCCAGTGCAAATGAGAGGAGCGCCTGGGCGCCATTGGCGGCGACCAGCATGAAACGCCGGCCGAAACGATCGGACAGCACCCCGGCAAGGACGCCCGTGAAGGCCATCGGGAGAAACCGCAGCGCGAACGCGACGCTGACGACCGCAGGCGATCTGGTGCGCTCGAAGACCAGCCAGCCGATCAGGGCGACACTCCCGGTATAGGAGATCCAGGAGAAGAAGAACGAGACGAGAAGACTCCAGAGCGCGCGGGAGTTCCCGCCAGCAGCGCCGCTTGCGGACGTGCTGGAGAACTCGGTCATATCTCCCGCCGATGCCCGCGGTGAGCGGGCACGCTAGCTTGGCTGGTCGCTGGGCCGGGGACGACGTGTGGTGCGCGATCAGCGGCCGCGTGTGCGCACGCAGCATATCGGTGGGCGGCTACGGAGGATCAAGGTCGATGCGGATGGTGAGCGGAGCCGAGGCCATCATCCGGCCGATCGCCGCGTCCCACTGGAACGGCAGCACCCGCGACCGTGCGGCGGGATCGTCGCCGGGAAGCACCAGAGCCGTCCCGGCGCACCACACACCGCCCACTTTGACCCGGACCCGTGGCTGCGCCTGCAGGTTGCGGACGTAGTCGGCCTGCGTTCCATGGGCGGCGACCAGCCAGAACGTGTCGCCGACCAGGCCGTTGCCAACCGGGGTTTGCCGTGGCAGCCCGCTGCGGCGGCCGGTGGTCTCCAGCAGCGCGAACGCCCGGGGCGCCACACCAGCGCGCAAGGCGTGGCGGATCAGCCGGTTATTGCCCCGTTCCAGGCTCGTGACCAGACGGTACTTCCGCGACCGCATATCCCCCGTTGTACCGCCGCCGGCCGCTGCAGAGAATGTGAGATCAGCCACGCGCGGCCGGACCGCGGAGCGCGCGGGCCGGTGAATGGGAGCGCCCAATGGACGATGAAGCGAGATCCGTATTGATCACCGGCGCGTCGGCGGGCATCGGCTGGTCTTGCGCCGAGGTGCTGCACGCGGCCGGCTGGGCCGTCACCGGGACAAGCCGGCGGGGCACGGCCCCGGCCGGGTGCACCGGCCTGGCCATGGACGTCGACGACGACGAATCGGTCCGGGCCGGCGTGGCGGCCGTGCTGGCAGAGCGCGGCCGGATCGATGCACTGGTCGCCGCCGCCGGGTGGGGCCTGGCCGGCGCCGCGGAGCAGTGCACGCTCGCCGAGGCCAAGGCCCAGCTGGAGACGAATTTCTGGGGCTGTGTCCGGGTGGTGCAGCAGGTCCTGCCCGCCATGCGGGCCCGCGGCGGCGGGCGCATCGTGCTGGTCAGCTCGATCGGCGGGCTGATCGCGATTCCGTTCCAGGCCTTCTACACGGCCAGCAAGTTCGCCCTCGAGGGCTTCGGCGAGGCCCTCGCCTACGAGATCGCGCCGTTTGGCGTCGAGGTGACGCTCGTCGAGCCCGGCAACATCAGCACCGACTTCACCGCCAGCCGCCGGACGGCAGCGGCCGCCAGCGGCCCGCTCTACGGTGCCGCCTTCACCAAGGCACTCGGCGTGATGGAACGCGACGAGGCCAACGGCGCGCCCGCCGCCACCGTGGCCACGGCGGTGCGGCGGGTCCTGGAAACCCAGCACCCGCCCCGGCGGATGTCGGCGGGCAAGCCAGCCGAGCGCGCCGGCCTAGTGGCCAAGCGGCTGCTGCCGTTCCGCCTGTTCCAGGCCGGCGCCAAGGGCGCTCTCGGCGTCTGACCGCGGCCTCGTCAGCGGGACCTGCCGAGGGCCAGGTCGAGGGCCTGGTCCAGGCCGAGCGTCATGGCGCGGGCGTAAACAAGCTCGAACTGCTCCTCACCCAGTACGGCACGCAACCCGTCGAGGCTCTCCCGGCGATAACCCGCTTCGGGGTCCTGCCACGGTTCGTCCGTCCGCTCCAGGGCCGCTTGCGCGACTCCGTGGAGTTCCGCGGCCCGGCGGGGGTCGCCCAGATCCGCGGTGACACACGCCAGGCCGAGGGTCGCGTAGGCGATGCCGGACCGGTCGCCCAGCCGACGGCCGACCCGCAGGCCCGCTTCGAAGCTGGCCAGCGCGCCCTGCAGGTCTCCCTCCTGGTGCAGCACCCAGCCGAGGTTGACCGACACCTGATGGCCTGGCGATCCGGTCGCTCGCATCGCTGCATCCGCCTGTTCCAGGTGCGCCCGGGCGCCGGGGAAATCGCCGGCGCGCAGCGCGTGAACGCCGGCGTTGTTGTGCGCGAAGCAGCTCATCAGCAGGTCGCCGGACCGCTGCGCACAGGCGATCGCCTCGGCGAACAACCGCTCGGTGCGATCCGGTTCGATGCGGTCGGCGCACAGCAGGTACCCCAGCAGGCTCCCGGCCAGCAAGCCATCGTCGCCAATTCGGCGGGCGCGCTCGACAGACTCCTCCCCCAGGGCGAGCCCCCGCTCCGGTTCACCGGCGAAGTAGTAGGCACCGCAGAGTGCGGCGAGCGATTCGACGAGCGCCCGGTCATCGTCGAGCTGGCGGGTGAACTCCACCGCGCGCTCCCCCAGCTGCTGCGCCTTGATCACGTCAACGGCCCGGGCGGAGATCGCGGCATGGGCGAGGACCGTTCCGAGCAATCCGGGGTCCTCCCGGGCGTCGGCACGGTCCAGCAGCGGCACTACCAGCTCGAGCTCCTCCTTCGGGCGGGCGCGCGCCATCCAGTAGGCGTGCATCGCGGCGGCGAAACGCAGACCCTGCTCGGTCGCCTCCGGGTCGCCGGCCGCGTGCTCGGCAGCGCGGCGCAGATTCGCGTGGTCGGTGTCCAGCCGCGCGAACCACATGCCCTGGTCCGGTCCTTCCAGGTACGGGGCGGCCGCCTCGGCAACCCCCAGGAAGTGCTGGCGGTGGGCCGCCGCTGCCGCGGCGGCCTCCTCGCCGGCCTCCGCGAGCCGTTCGGCGGCAAACTGGCGGATGGTCTCCAGCAGCCGGTAGCGCAGGGTGCTCCCTGCTGGCTCCGCCCCGACGAGGCTCTTGTTTACCAGCGAGTCGAGAAGGTCGGCGACCTCGAGCACGTCGATGTCACCGAAGCCGGACACGTTTTCCGCTGCACCGAGATCAAAGCCTTCGGCGAACACAGACGTGCGCCGCAGCAGCGTCTGCTCGGCACCGTTGAGCAGCGAGTAGGACCAGTCGACGGTTGCCTGCAGCGTCTGCTGCCGCCCCAGGGCGGCCCGGCTTCCGCCGGTGAGGAGGCGGAAGCGCTGGTCGAGACGGTCGTGCAGGTCACGGAGCGACATCGAGCGCAACCGGGCCGCGGCGAGCTCGATGGCCAGCGGCATCCCGTCCAGCTGTTCGCATATCGAGACGATCAGCGGGACGGTTTCGTCGTCGACGGGCAGGTCCACGCCGCGATCTTTCGCCCGCTCGACGAACAGCGTGACCGCATCCGAGGAGCCCGGCGCCGCAGGGCCGCCGTCGCCGGGGCCGGGGAGCGACAACGGGGGCACCCGGTAGCTGGTCTCGCCGTCGATGCTCAGCGGCTCGCGGCTGGTGGCCAGCAGGTGGACCCGCGGGCAGCGCCGCAGAATGGCGTCGGCGATCTTCGCGCACGCGTCGATCAGATGCTCGCAGTTGTCGAGCAGTATCAGCAGGTCCTGGGGACCAAGCGCATCGAGGAGGGTTTCCAGGACCGGCCGGCCCGGCTGCGCCGCAATCCCCAGCACCTCGCAGATGGCCGGCGCCACCGCGTTCTCGTCGGAGATGGCGGCCAGCTCGACCAGCCATACCCCGTCACCGGACCCGTCCAGCAACTCGGCGGCGGCCTGCAGGCTCAGCCTGGTCTTGCCTGCCCCGCCCGCACCGGTCACGGTGACCAGGCGAGAGGATCCCACCATGGCGCGCAGCTGCGACAGCTCCCGCTCGCGGCCGACGAACGTGGCCAGCTGTGCCGGGAGATTGTTCGGCAGCGCCGGATTGCCGAGCGATCGCAGCGGCGGGAACTCTACCTGCAGGCCGGCGGCGTCCAGCTGGAAGATCTGCTCCGGGCGCCCCAGGTCCTTCAGCCGGTGCATCCCTAGTTCCCGCAGCACGGTGCCCGCCGGGAGCGAGTCGCGGACCAGGGCCGCCGCGGTCTCCGAGAGCAGCACCTGACCGCCGTAGGCGATGGCCGCCACCCGGGCGGCGCGGTGGACGTCCAGGCCCACCAGGCCGGTGACGGTCTTCGCCGCCTCGCCGGTGTGGACGCCCATCCGCACCCGGACCCGCTCGCCGGCGGGCCATGGATGCGACTCGATTGCCTGCTGTATCTGCGTGACTGCCGCAACGCACGCCTTGGGCGACGAGAACACGGCGAAGAACGCGTCCCCGTGGGTACCCACTTCCTCGCCCTCGCGGGCGGCCAGACCATCCCTGATCAGCCGGTGATGATCGGCCAGGACGTGTGCGTAGGCTTCCTCCCCGAGGCGCCGCAGCATCACGGTAGAGCCCTCGATGTCGGTGAAGAGAAACGTGAGAGTCTCCACCGGCAAAGCGTAAAGGCCATCCCCGGGGTTTTAGCCAGCACCGGGGCCCGCCGGGCAAGGCCGGCTCGGCCGGCCCGGCTACGCTGGCCGCCATGCTCACGGCCGCATCGCGCACCCGACCGGCGGCACGCCTCCACCCGGTGGTTGCCGTGATCATCGATGTGTGCTGCGTGATCGTCTTTGTTGCGATCGGCAGGTCCGCCCACCACCACGGCGAGTCGGCCGGTGGCCTGGCCAGCACCGCCTGGCCGTTCCTGGTAGGGCTTGGGGTTGGGCTGCTCGTCACCCGCGCCTGGCGACGGCCCGCCGCGATCGTGCCCGCGGGCATCGGTGCGTGGCTGGGCACGGTCGCGGTCGGCATGCTGCTCCGGGTGGCGGCGGGCCAGGGCACCGCGCCCGCGTTCATCGCCGTCGCGCTGTGCTTCCTCGGCCTGTTCCTGCTCGGCTGGCGGGTCGTCGCGGCCATTGTGGCCCACTGGCGGCCGGCCGGCCGCGGCTGAGCGGGGCGCCGGCCAGATCGGCAACCCTTGCCAGGCCAATCGGGCCCGCTCTAGACTGAACATTCAGTCAATCGCGTGAGGAGCGCGCAATGGCCGAGCAGGCCGCCTCAGTCCAGTCGTCAGACAGCACAAAGACCGCCGCCAACTCCACCGACCCCACCCCGGCTACCCCGGCCGACCTCGACGAGCTCATCGCTCAGCAGGAGAAGATCTTCGTCGAGCGCCAGGGCGAATCGCGCCGGATGGCCGCGCGCGCGGACCGCGTGCTCGCCGGGGGCGTCACCTCCAGCTGGCAGATCACCCGGCCGCAGCCGGTCTGGCTCAGCCACGGCAAGGGATCCAAGATCTACGACGTCGACGGAAACGAGTACGTCGACCTGCACGGCGGATACGGCGCCGCCATGGCCGGGCACGGTCATCCCGCGATCGTGGAGGCGGTACGCGGCCAGGCCGCGCTCGGCACGCACTTCGCCCAGCCGACGCCGGCGGCGATCCTCGTTGCCGAGGAGCTGACCCGCAGGTTCGGCCTGCCGCTGTGGCGGTTCGCCAACTCGGGCACCGAGGCGACCATGGACGCCGTCCACCTGATGCGCGCGATCACCGACCGCGACCTGATCATCAAGGTGGAGGGCTGCTATCACGGCCACCACGACTCGGTGCAGGTGTCGGTCGCCCCGGAGGCCGAGGAGGTAGGCCCCGCGCACAAGCCCGCACAGGTCCCGGCCAGCACCGGGATCCCGCGGGCGATCACGGACCTCACGCTCGTGGTCGGCTTCAACGACCTGGAAGGCGTCGCCCGGCTGCTGGACGAGTACCCAGGCAAGATCGCCGGGATGCTCATCGAGCCGATCATGATGAACGCCGGGATCATCATGCCCGAGCCGGGTTACCTGGAGGGTCTGAAGGAGCTGCTGCACTCCCGGGGAGCCCTGCTGGCCTTCGATGAGGTCAAGACCGGGCTCACCGCGGGACCCAGCGGGGCGACCGGGGCGACCGGGGTCACGCCGGACATCATCTGCCTCGCGAAGGCGATCGGCGGCGGCGTGTCGGTCGCCGCCATCGGCGGCACCGAGGAAGCGATGGGACACGTCTCCAACGGCGATTACGAGATGGTCGGGACCTTCAACGGCAACCCGCTGGCGATGGCCGCCGCCCGGGCCATGCTCTGCGAGGTCGCCACCCCGGCCGCATATGAGCGGATCGATGCGCTGCGGCAGCAGGCCGTGGCAGGCCTCGAGCAGGAGATCGAGCGGAACGGCCTGCCCGCGCACGTGGTCGCGGTCGGCGCCAAGGGCTGCGTGGTGTTCACCCCCGAGCCGGTCCGTGATTTCCGGGACTTCCTCGGCGTCGACGATTCCTACAGCCACGCGCACTGGCTGTACCAGCACAACGGAGGGGTCTTCCTGCCGCCCTGGGGGAAGGCCGAGCAGTGGCTGATCTCGGTGCAGCACGACGAAGCCGACATCCGCCGCCTGACCGACAACTTCGCCGTGTTCGCCGCGGCACTTCGCTTCTAATCCGGAACGTTACCGAGAATGCCTTGCGCCCAATGCCCGACGGTAGTAGTTCTAGGCGGTAACACCGTGCATTGACCGAATGTTCAGTCAAGGTCCCCCTTGCGGACCTCTGGAGGGTGGCATGCACCCAAGAGAAGGCTGGCCTGCCGACGGAAGTCGGCCGCCCGGCTGGCCCACCAGACGCAGCGTGCTGAAAGGCGGCATGGCCGCCGGACTGCTGGCAGGCGCGGGCGGCACGCTGCTGTCCGCGTGTGCATCCGACCTGGCCGGCAACGTGCACACCCCGCTGCCACGGCCCAGTAACCCGGTGACCTGGCCGAGGTTCAAGGACAACCCCATGCTGGCCAGCGGCAAGCCGCCGGAGACCGGTGCCACGCTGCAGATCTTCAACTGGGTGGCCTACGTCAACCAGGCGTGCGTTAACAGCTTCGCCAAGAAGTACAACTGCAAGGCGCAGGTCACCACGTTCAACACGATGGACGAGGCGCTGGCCAAGCTGCGCAGCGGGCTGTCTTTCGACGTGTTCATGGGCGTCACCGTCGACGTGCTCGGCCAGCTGATCGAGTCGAAGCTGATCCAGCCGCTCAACCACAGCTACCTGCCGAACATCACCCAGGAGTGGCCCGACTTCCAGAACCCCTTCTACGACCGGGGCTGGCAGTACACCGTTCCGTACACGATTTACACCACGGGCATGGCGTGGCGTAAGGACTACGTGCACGAGAACCCGTACACGATGAAGAACCCGTGGGCCATGCCCTGGCAGGGGAAGTACAAGGGCAAGGTGGCGATCCTCGACGACTACCGCGAGGGCATCAGCCTCGGCCTGATGAAGAACGGGATCTTCAACCTGAACACGACCGACTACCGGAAGATCGCGCTGTCCAGGCAGTCACTGCAGGACCTGTCGAACCTGGTCAACGTGCACATCGACAACAACGACTACACCGAGGTCCCGAGCGGCCAGATCTGGATCCACCACGCCTGGTCCGGTGACATGGCCGCGGCCGCGTCGTATATGCCGAAGGGGACCCCGGTCGACGTGGTCGGGTACTGGTTCCCGACCGACGGCAAGGGCCCGGTGGCGAACGACACGCTCACGATCCTGCGCACGTCGACCAGCCCGGTACTCGCGCACCTGTTCCTCAACTACTTCATGGACCTGAACAACGCGCTGGAGAACATCAGCTACAACGGCTACATGCAGCCGCTGAACGAGATCACCCCCCAGCGCCTGGTCAAGGAGCAACTCCTGCCGCCGAGCCTGGTGTCCACCGCCGTGCTTCCGTCCTACTTCCGCCGCGGCGTGAGTGAGCTGCAGCTTCCGGTGGACACGGACGCGCTCTGGCAGCAGGCCTGGCTCGTCGTTAGCAACGGGATCTAGCATGAGCATCGCCCCGCCGAAGTCACCGCCGCCGCCGACCAAGCGAACGTCGGCCCCCACCCGGGAGCCGAAGCGCCGCCCGGATGGCCAGCAGTCGAAGGCGTTCTGGATCGTGCTCGCCGTCCCCGGGATCCTCTGGCTGATCCTGCTGTTCATCGTGCCGTTCTACGCGGTCCTGGGGATCGCCGAGGGGCAGCTCAACCGGCTGACTGAATCGCCGATCGCCCAGTACAACCCGCTGCACTGGAGCTCGTCGAACGTCATCAACGTCTACCACGACCTGATCGGGGCCGCCGCGTTCGCGGCACCGATCGTGGTGCGGACGATCATCTACGTGGTGATCGCTTCGCTGCTCAGCCTCGTGCTCGGCTACCCGGCCGCGTATTTCGTGGCCCGCTTCGCCGGGCGGCGCAAGGGCCTGTTCCTGGTGCTGCTGATCGCCCCGTTCTGGATCAGCTACATGATGCGCATGCTCGCCTGGATCGACCTGCTGCAGGTGAACGGCTACATCAACAAGATCCTCTCGACCCTGGGCATCACCTCCGCGTCGTCGCCCATCGACTGGCTCGGCGGCAAGCCGCTCACCGTCATCCTGGGACTGGTCTACGGCTACATCCCGTACCTGATCCTGGTGCTGTACGCGGGCCTGGACCGGATCGACCCGTCGCTGATCAAGGCCGGCCGTGATCTCGGCCTCAGCCGGACCCGCACCTTCCTCCGGGTCACGCTGCCGCTGTCCCGGCAGCCGATCCTGACCGGGATGCTGATCACTGTGCTGCCGATGCTCGGCGACTACTACACCAACCAGCTGCTCTCCGGCGCCCCGAACACGTCGATGATCGGCAACCTCATCGAGGGCCAGCTCGGCACGCCGGGCCTGCAGGGCCAGGGCGCGGTGCTCTCGCTGCTGCTGCTGCTGGTCCTGATCATCCCGATGATCTACTACGTGGTCGCTACCAACAGGTCGTCCCGGGAGGCAACATGACCGCGGCCGGCACGACGACGGAGGCCTCGGCCCGGGCCGGCGCTTCCAGCCAGAACGGAGCCACCCGGCTGCGCCCGTGGCGCAACCCATGGCGCAAGCCCTGGCTGCTCGAGAGCTTCACCTGGCTCTACCTGATCTGGTCCCTGGTGCCGATCGCGCTCGCGGTGCTGTTCTCGTTCAACAACGGCAAGTCGCAGGCGGTCTGGCAGGGCTTCTCCTGGCGCTGGTACTTCACCGACCCGGTGAACTCGGTGTGGCACAATCCCGCCCTGCACGCCGCCGTGTTCCAGACGCTGAGGCTCTCGGTCTACACCACGATCATCGCGGTCCCGCTCGGTGTCGCGTTCGCGCTCGGCATCAACCGCTGGCGCAGCTACACGTCGTCGACGTTCAACTTCGTGATGATCCTGTCCTTCGTGGTCCCGGAGCTGATCTTCGGCGTCGCGATGTTCTTCGTGTTCACGGTCCTGTTCAGCTTCGTGCACCTGGGCACGCTCGCCGAGACGCTGGGACTGGTCTCCTGGAACATCAGCTGGCCCGCGATCATCGTCCAGGCGCGGCTGGTGACGATCGGCAAACAGTACGAGGAGGCGGCCGCCGATCTCGGCGCCACCCAGTGGCAGGCCATCCGCCGGGTGCTGCTGCCGCTGCTCACCCCGGCCATCTTCGCCAGCGCGGTGCTCGTGTTCTCCAGCGTCATCGACGACTTCGTGATCGTCGACCTGCTGTCCTCCAGCGCCGGGAACACGCCGATGTCGGTCTACATCTACGCGCAGCAGCACGGCGGCAACGGCGGGCCAGCGCTGAACGCGCTCGGCACGATCATGCTGGCCATGTCCTTTGTCATCGTGATCATCGGGTTCATCGGCTACCGGATCGTGACCCGCGGCGAGCGCGGCGACCGCAAGTCGGCCCTCACCACGATCGCCGGAGCCGACTACGGATGATCGGACACGGGTCGACATATCACCCATAGGCGTAGAATTACGCTTGTGATCAACTCGGTGCCGCCGGGCCCGGGTTCCAGGCGGCCCGGGATGACCAGGCGGCAGATTCGCTTCTACCGGATCGCCTCCGGCTGCCTGGGAGCCTTCATCGTCCTGATTGCGTTAATCGTGTTCCTTGGCCAGGGCAGCCAGATCCGAACGCGCGCCCTGGTCCTGAGCGAGCACTGCTACAGCGCCTTCGACGTGGCACTTGCCGAGCACCAGACCCGCTGCAACCTGGCCGTCGAGTTCAGCACCCGATCGGGCCAGCAGATCAGGACCACAGTGGGCGGCGCTCTGGAGTCCGAGATCAGCACTGCGGGAAATCACCGGTTCATCGACCTCAGGTACGACTCGGGCGACCCTACTCAGCCGTACAAGCAGAGCAACTACATGAGCGCCCCGATCTTCGCGATGCTGCTGGCGATCGGATGCGGGGCGATACTTCTTGGCATCTGGGGGTGGCTAGCCCGGCTCGTGCGGCGCTCCGGCAAAGCGCCGATCGCGGCTCAGGTGTAGTGCTTCAGGTGACCCCGGCACGGCCGGGCAAGCGGCCGGGCAAGCGGGCGAGCCGTCGGGCGTGGCGGCGGACCGGCGCTCTGCAGCGTCGAGCCTGGCCTCGAGACGGTTGAGCACGGTGAGGATCTCGTCCATGCGCGACTCCACCCGGCGGTCCTGGTCCTGCTCCACGAAGTACGAGGCGATGGACGCGGCCACCACGCCGAACAGCGCGATGCCGGTGATCATGAGGACCACGGCGACCGCCCGCCCGGCGACGGTGACCGGGTACTGATCGCCGTAGCCGACGCTGGTCACCGTGACCACCGCCCACCACAGCGCGCCGCCGTAGCTGTGAATGGTGCCGCCCTTGGCGTGCGCCTCGAACGCGACCTCGAGCCCGGCCGCAACGAACATGATCGCGACCACTAGGCCCACCACGTAGTGCAGTCCCCGGCGCCGGATGACCGCGCGGGCGTGGCCGAAGCCGGTGCCAAGGAACGCCGCCAGCCGGGACGCCTGCAGCAGCCGCAGCGCGCGCAGCTCGCCAAGCCCGCGCAGCGCGCGCAGGGCTCGCAGCGGCCGCAGGAACGGCAGGACCACGACCGCGAGGTCGAACAGGTGCGTGCGGACGAACCTCGGCCGGTCTGGGGCCAGCGTGAACCGCACACAGTAGTCGGCGGCGAACAGGGCCCAGATCACGTAGTCCGCGGCGTCGAAGGAGACGGCCAGCGCGCCGCGCACCGGGCGGACCAGCGGGATCAGCAGCACCGGGATCATCAGGAACGCCAGCGCTGTCATCGGCACCTGGCTGAACTGCACGTAGCGGTCGTAGGCCTCGGTGCCCCGCCGCTGCTGGCGCCCAGGCATGTTCCCGACGCTAGCGACGGGGTCGGCGCCGGTCGACAGGCTGCACCCGCTGTACGGCCACTGCTCGTCAGCTGTTCACCAGCACGGCAAGGAACCGCAGGTATCCCCAGCTGGCCTCAGGGCAACAGCCACAGGGCGGCAGCCCGAGGACCGACCGCTCAGGGCCGTCTAGCGGGAGCCCAGGCGCCAGGTTGACTCGAGCGCTTCCCCATCGTCGGCGGAGATGCTGGCCAGCGGGGGCTCATCGTCATCGGCGACCTCGCCGCCGCCGGCCAGCACCCGCATCGCGTCGGAGGCCAGGTACGCATGCACCGGGGTGCCCTGGGAAAGCTGAGCGAGCTGGCCCTGGTCGCCATCGTTCTGCAGCAGCGCCTGCAGCTCCGTCCCGGGCGCCAGCCGCAGGAACACCTGCGTGGACGACCCCAGGTAGACCAGCCGCTCGACCATGGCGGGAATCCGGTTCGGGCCGTCGGTGCCGAACTCCTCGACCCGGACCCGCTCCGGCCTGATCACCGCGTGCGACCGGTCCGGCGCGGAGTCGCCGCCGTGGTCGACCTGCAGCACGGACTCGCCGAGCTTGACGCTGCAGCACGAGCCGGGGCCGCGCGAGACGATGTCCACCTCCATCAGGTTGGACACGCCGAGGAAGTCGGCCACGTACGTGTCGGCCGGCTCCTCGTAGACCTCGTGCGGGCCGCCGATCTGGACGATCTGGCCGTCGCGCATGACCGCGAGCCGGTCCGACATGGTCAGCGCTTCCTCCTGGTCATGCGTGACGTAGAGGAACGTGATGCCGACCTGCTCCTGCAGCGCCTTCAGCTCGACCTTGAGCGAACGGCGCAGCTTGGCGTCCAGCGCACCGAGCGGCTCGTCGAGCAGCAGCACCGAGGGCTTCAGTACCAGGGCCCGGGCCAGGGCCACCCGCTGCTGCTGGCCGCCGGACAGCTGGCCGGGCCGGCGCTTGGCGAACGAGCCGAGCTTGACCAGGTCCAGGGCCTCGTTGACCCGGGTGGTGATCTCGCTCTTGTCGATGCGGCGGTTGCGCAGCCCGAACGCGACGTTGTCGAACACGGACAGGAACGGGAACAGCGCGTAGCTCTGGAACACCGTGTTCACGTTGCGCTTGTGCGGCGCCACGGCGGACACGTCGAGGTCGTCGAGCAGGATCCGGCCGGCGGTCGGCTGCTCGAAACCGGCGATCAGCCGCAGCGTGGTCGTCTTGCCGCAGCCCGACGGGCCCAGCAGCGAGAAGAACTCGCCGCTGGAGATCGTCAGGTCGATCGAGTCGACGGCGGCGATCTCCGCGAACTGCTTGGTGAGCGAGATCAGCTCAATCCGGCCTCCGGCCATCGGGGTTACCTGCCCTTCTGACGAGCTCCATTCGACTGGCCAGCCTGGTGCCCCCCGTTACGCCTGCGCTGGCTGTCCTTGTACTCAAAACCCAGCTGATCAGAGATGAACTGCATGCAGAGATCAAAGGCCCGCTCGGGGCCGACGACGGGATCGTCCAGCGCGATCTGGATCGCGAGCCCGTCGAGCAGCGAGCAGATCAGGATCGCCAAGTTGTCCGGGTCCACCGCCTGGAACTCGCCGGCCCGCTGGCCGTCGGCCACCACCGCGCTGACCATCTCCCGCCAGCGCTCGTCATCCCGCTGCCGCAGCCCGGCGACCTCGGGATTGCGCGCGGCCAGCGTCCAGAAGTCCAGCCAGAGCGTCCAGGAGCTGCGCGGCTCCGCGTCGGCCTCGGGGAGGCAGCTCATGGCCACGATCTCCTCGATGCGCGCGGCCGCGGTGGGCAGCTCGGCCATCCGGCGCTGTCCGTCGCTGTACCAGATGTTGTCCAGGTACCTGATCGACTCGGTGAGCAGCTGGTCCTTGGTCTTGAAGTAGTAGATCACCAGGGCCGGGCTGATCCCGATCCGCTCGGCAACGTCGGCGATCCTGGTATCGGCATAGCCGCGCTCGGCGATGACCTCGAGGGCTGCGCGAAGCATCTGCTCGCGGCGGCTATCGGCGGTGCCCAGCGCGCGTGTGGCCTGGGCCGCATCTGTCATCGCGACATCCCTCGACATCCCGCCTCATTCATTTGACCTCTTGTGGACACGTTAGCAGGTTTCTAGACTGAACATTCAGTCAAAGATGTTAAATGCGGCCAGGACCCCGCCTGGCCGCAGCGGACGAACTCGCGGAAGGCGGACTCATGGCCGCAAGATACGACGCCATCGTCGTTGGCGGAGGACACAACGGTCTTGTCGCTGCCGCATACCTGGCCCGATCCGGCGCCAGGACGGTCGTGCTGGAGGGCAGGCACAAGACCGGCGGCGCGGCGACCACGGAGGCGCCATGGCCAGACGCGCCCGAGTTCAGCGTTACCCGGCTCTCGTACGTGATGAGCCTGATGCCGCCGACGATCATCAACGAGCTCGACCTCCCCCGCCATGGGTACAGGATTTACCCGATGGGCCCGTATTACCAGGCATTCCCCGAGGGCGGGTCGATCAAGTTGTACGCGGACGACGCGAAGCGCAACCACGACGAGGTGTCCAGGTGGTCCAAGAAGGACGCGGACGCGATGCCGAAGTGGGATGCCTGGCTCGAAGGGCTCGCCGAGGTGCTCGGCCCGCTGCTGCTGACCGTCCCGCCGGCGATCGGGTCCCGCAAGCCGCGTGACCTCGCCGAAACCCTGCGGCTGGCCTGGCGGCACCGCGGCCTCGACGTCCGGACGATCGCCGACGTGACCAGGCTGATGACGATGAGCATCGCCGACCTGCTCGACGACTGGTTCGAATCGCCGCAGGTCAAGGGCGCCCTCGCGGTCAACGGCGTGATCGGGACCTGGGCCGGCCCATACGAGCCGGGAACCGCGTACGTGATGGCGCACCACTCGATCGGCGACGTCGGCGACGGGCACCTGGGCAACTGGGGGTTCCAGGAGGGCGGCATGGGCGCCGTCTCGACGGCGATCGAGCGGGCGGCCCGCAGCCACGGCGCCGAGATCCGCACCGGCGCGCGGGTGGCCCGCGTGCTGGTCGACGGCGGCCGGGTCACCGGCGTGGTGCTCGACAACGGCGACGAGATCCGCGCCAAGGTCGTCGTCTCCACGCTGCACCCCAAGACCGCGTTCCTCGAGCACGTCGGCAAGGAGAACCTGCCGGAGGACTTCGTCACCGACATCGAGCACTGGAAGTCGCGCAGCGGCGTTGTGAAGATCAACCTGGCGCTGGGCGAGCTTCCCGACTTCACCGCGGATCCCGGCTCCAACCTGCAGGAGCACCACACGGGCTCGGTGGAGATGGCGCCGACCATGGAGTTCATCGAGCGCGCGTTCCAGGACGCACGCGAGGGCCGCCCGGCCGCACGCCCGTTCAGCGACGGCGTGATCCCCACGGCGTTCGACAAGACGCTGTCCCCCGAGGGCACCCACATCATGTCGCTGTTCACCCAGTGGGTGCCGGATAACTGGAATGAAGAGCCGCACACCGCGGAGCTCGAGGCGTACACGGACCGGATGATCGACTGCTACAACGAGGTCGCGCCCAACTTCAAGGCGTCGATCCTGCACCGCGACATCGTCGGGCCGTACGAGATGGAGCACGACTACGGCCTGATCGGCGGCAACATCTTCCACGGCGAGCTGTCCCTGGAGCAGCTGTTCCACATGCGCCCGGCGCCCGGCTACGCCGACTACCGAACCCCGGTGGATGGCCTGTACTACGGCAGCTCGGCAACGCACGCCGGCGGCGGCGTGTGCGGCATCCCGGGGTGGCAGGCGGCCCGGGCCGCCATCGCGGACAAGAAGGCGGCGCGGCGGACCGGCCAGGTCCGCAGGATCATCCGGCGGTCATGACCATCCGACATAGCCCTGAACGCGACGCCACGGCCAGTCAAGCGGACACGGCTCCGCCGACTACCGTGGCGCCGTCCGCGGCCGGGGCGGCCAGCGTCGCCCGCCCCGGCCCACCACCCGGGACCGCCAGCGCCGACCACGCCGACCCGCCACCCGGGCCTGCCAGCGCCGACCACGCGGGCCCGCCACCCGGGGCTGCCAGCGCCGACCACGCCGGCCCGCCACCCGGCCGCGTTCCCGGCCCGGACCTGACGCCGATGCTGGAGGCGCGCAGCATCGCGCTCGTCGGCGCCTCGCCGCGGCCCGGCACGTTCGGGCAGCGGATGCTCGACGAGGTGACCAGGAGCCCGGCCAGGCCCGAGGTTCACCTCGTCAACCCCAGGTACGCCGAGATCGGCGGGCAGCGATGCGTGCCATCGCTCGCCGACCTGCCGGGACCGGTCGACCTGGTGCTGCTCGCTGTGCCCGATGCTGCCCTCGAGCAGCAGCTCACGCTCGCGGCCCGGCGCGGCGACCGTTCAGCCGTCATCTTCGGCAACGCCCACGAAGCCCCCGCCCCGCTCCCCGGCCACCCGACCCCCGGCCACTCCTCCACAGACCACCCCGCCACCGGCCACCCAGCATCCGCCTACCCCTCCTCCAGCTCATGGATGAACCAAACGACGGGTTATGACCCGTCGTTTGGTTCATTCATCGCCGAGAGCTCGGGACCAGTGGGGCCAGTGGGGCCGGCGGGGCCGCTGCGGGAGCGGCTGGCGGGCATCGCCAGGTCGGCGGGCATGCAGTTGTGCGGCGCCGGGTGCATGGGGTTCGTGAACGTGGCCCGCGGGCTGCGCGCGATCGGCTACACCGAGCCTGATCCACTCCCAGTTGGCCCGATCGCCCTGGTCACGCACTCCGGCTCGGTGTTCTCCATGATGCTGCGCACCGGCCGGGCGATCGGCTACAGCCTCGCGGTGTCCTCCGGCCAGGAACTTGTCACCGCGGCACCCTCCTACCTCGACTACGCGCTGGGGCTGCCGGAGACCAGGGTGCTGGCCCTGGTCCTCGAGGCGATCAGGGAACCGGGCCTGCTCCGCCGGGTCCTCGCCCGCAGCGCCGAGCGGGACATCCCGGTCGTCCTGCTCACCGCCGGGCGCTCGGCCAGCGGGCGGGCCCTGGTCACCGCGCATTCCGGCGCGCTGGCCGCGGACGACGGCGGCTGGGAGGCCCTGGCCCGCGCCTACGGCGTGCACCGCGTCGGCGATCTCGCTGAACTCGCCGACGCCCTGGAGCTGTTCGCGATCGGGCGCCGGGCTGCCCGCCGTGGCCGCCACGGCGGGCAGCCCGGCCCGTCCGCCCGGACCGGCATCGCGACCGTGCATGACTCCGGCCTGGAGCGCGCGCACGCGGCGGATCTGGCCGAGGATTGCGGGGTGCCGTTCGCCGCCATCGGCCCGGCGACCAAGGCCCGGCTGGCCGACTTCCTGGACCCCGGCCTGACCCCGGCCAACCCGCTCGACGTGTGGGGCACCGGCGCCGACACCCGCGGCCTGTTCACGAACTCGCTGGTCACCCTCGCCGAGGATCCGTCGGTGGACGCGGTCGCCCTTGCCGTCGACCTGGTCCACGAGCTGGACGGGGACGAGTCGTACCGGCTCGCCGTGCTGGATGCGGCGGCGCAGACCACCAAGCCGCTGGTTGTGCTCGGCAACGTGGGCAGCGCCGTCGACACCGACCTCGCCACACAGCTGCGGCAGCATGGAGTTCCGGTGCTGGAGGGCCTGCGCACGGGGTTGCTCGCCCTGCGCCATCTGCTCGACCACGCCGCCCGCTCCCCCGCCGCAGTGATGCCGGGCCCAGCCACCCCGGCCGATCCCCGCGAGCCCGCCGCCCGCTCCCACCGCGAGCAGAGCGAGCGGGAGGAACACGGCGCCGCGTTGCTCGCCGCGGGCATCACCAGTGGGCCGCCGCTGCTGGCCCTGCTCGCCGAGTACGGGATCACCACGGCCATCGCGATGGAGGCCGGCGATGAGGCGGGCGTGCTGGCAGCCGCGGAGTCGATCGGCTACCCGGTCGTGCTCAAGACGGCCGACCCGGCCATCGCGCACAAGTCCGACGTCCGCGGCGTGATCCTCGGCATCCCCGGCCCACCGGAGCTGGCCCGGGCCTATGCAGACCTGTCCGCCAGGCTGGGCCCGTTGGCTCTGGTCTGTGAGAACGTGCCTGCCGGCACCGAGCTGGCCGTCGGCATCGCCCCCGACCCCGACCTCGGCCCGCTGATCGTCGTCGGCGCGGGCGGCGTGCTGGTGGAGTCGCTCGCAGACCGCGCGGTCGCCCTGCCCCCGGTCGACGAGCGCACGGCGCGGCAGATGATCGGCGAGCTCCGGGTGCACAAACTGCTCTCCGGGGTCCGCGGCGCGCCGCCGGCCGATCTCGCTGCCGTCGCCCGGGCGGTCGCGAGCGTCTCGGAGCTCGCGGTGGACCTGGGCGACCGGCTCCTGGCGCTGGATGTGAACCCGCTGATCTGCGGTCCCAATGGCGCGGTCGCCGTCGACGCGCTGGCGGTACCGGTCGAGGCGCTCAGGCGGACGTGAACGTCCACTGCTGGCTGGTTCCGCCGTTCGCGGCACCCTGGTCGAGCAGTGTTCCCGCCTTGGTGGAGGAACCGGGTACCTCGATCGGGTCCAGGCTGTTGATGCTGGCGATCGTGTAGGAGCCGGCGCTGTCCTTGGCGATGATGAACTGCTGGTTTCCGCCGCCCCAGTAGCTGTACTGGTCGACCTTGGCGCCGCTGGCCGTCGACTGGCCGCTGATGTCGATCGACTCGCCGTCCATCGCGGACTTGATCGAGTACAGCCCGCAGCCGAGGCTGGCGATCTTCCACTTCTGGTTGATGCCGCCGTTGCCGGGCCACTGGTCCAGGTCGGTGCCCTGCGCAGACTTGAAATCCGGGATGTCGACGACGTCGCCGCTACGAGAGTTCTTGATGTCGTAGGTCCCGCTGGCCAGCGGCCCGGCCGCGCAGGCCGGCTGGATCGCCTGCAGGCTGGCCAGCAGCGACGCCCGCGACGCGGCATCCCAGCTGGTGTTCAGGATCCCGTAGGTCTCGGTCTCGCCGTAGCTGATGCCCTGCCCCGCCGCGCCGTCCGATTTGGTCCCGTTGACCGCCCAGTACGACCAGTTCAGGTTGTGATAGCGCAGGTAGCGGGTGAAGATCGCGAACCACTTGCCGAGGTCCGCCGTGCTACCGCTGGACACGCAGTCGTCCGAGGTGTTGCAGGTGCCGAACTCGCCGACCCACAGCGGGACCCGGCCGACCAGGTAACCCCAGTTCGGCTCGATCTTGGAGACCCACTCGTTGTAGCTGGTGACGGTCGTGTCGAAGCCATAATCGTGCACCGAGTAAACGACGTGATCGGCCACGTTCAGCCGGACCGGCAGGTTACCGGCGTCGGACAGGCTGGTCGCGTAGTTGGTGCCTTCGACGAAGACCAGCAGTTTCGAGTCGACGCTCTGCACCGCGTCGCCGCCCAGTTCGGCCGCGGCCTGCCAGTTGGTGCTCGAACTGCCGCCCCAGGTCGCCGCGCCTCGCGGCTCGTTGCGCAGGTCCACGCCGATCACCTGCGGGACGCCCTCGAACTCGGTCACCACCGACTTCCAGTCCGAGAGCCAGGCCGGTTGCGGGTAGGCCGAGTTGTACCAGAGCGTGTTCCCGTCGGTGCTCGAGCAGCACCACTCGGCGTTGCTGTTGTGATCATCGAGCACGACCATCAGCCCGGCGCTTGCGAGATCGCGCACGACCTGCTCGAAGATGGTGCGGGCGTGCTCGCCCTGGAACTGCGGGTTGGCGGTGAGCACGCTGGCGGAGACCACGGGGTTGGACTGCCACATCTGGTTCGACCACGGCAGGCGCACGCCGTTGAAGCCCATGGCCACGATCTCGTTGATGATCGTCGTGACCGGCTGGTACTTCAGCCCGCCGACGACGTAGTCCGGCGACTCGGCGCCGTACCAGTTCACCAGCTTGAGCTTCACCGCCTTGCCCGCCGCGTCCACGATCGAAGCCCCGCTGGTATGCAGCGGGAACGCGATGCCTGCATCAGGGGCCGTGGCGGACGCACCAGAGGCGGGTGACGCGGACGACGAGGACATCTGCACCGTCGACCCAACCGCGACAACCGCCGGGGTGTCAGCCTGCAGCGCGGGCGCGGGCGACGGCGACATGGTCGGCTGGGACACGGACGCGCGTATCACACTGCCCGGCCCAGGCCAGGTCATCGCGGTGGTCACGGCCGCGACCGTGAGCAGGGTCGCTGCCGCGGCGACTGGATGACTTTGCAGCAGCCGGAGCAAGCCTGATGCCATGCTGGCGTGCGCACCCGACCAAGGCCGTCGTGTCATTGGCGCAGATTATCATCTTATATACGTAAAAGTAGGGCACATATCCGCGATCACCGGGTCGGGCGACCGCAAGCGCCAGGCCGAATACCGCGAGGGCCGGGTCGGGCGGCGACTAGCGCAGAAATGCCGCGGCCGGCCCGGTGACCCGGGCCGGCCGCTGACCACGGAGCAGATCCGGTCAGGTCCCCTGGTTCCAGGTGACGTTGAAGTTCGCGCCGCTGTTGGTGAGCGCCGACGGCGTAGCCATGGTGCTGCCGGACTCGTCCTGCATGATGATCTTGGTCGAGGTCCACAGCTTGCTGGCGGACAGCGTCCCGCGCAGGCCGTCGCGGGCGGTCACGAGCGACGTGTTGAAGCTCACCGTGCCGAAGTCGGCCAGGTTGATCCCGCCGGCCGCGGACCCGCCCGGGTCCTCCTCGATCACCTCGGCCGAGTTGCGGTCGCAGGCGCTGCCGCTCGGGCATGGCTGGCTGGTCTCCATGGAAGAACCGGTGGTCTCATCCCTGAGCGCCAGTTGGTACCTGTTGGTGCTGCTGTTGTAGTAGACCGCCACGAAGATCGTGTCGCCCGGGTTCACGCCGGAGAGCACGACGGGGTCGAGGGGGAACATCTCGTACCAGGCCTGGTTCGTGGCCGGGCCGGTGGTGGAGTTGCAGAACGAGTCGACACCGGTCTGCTCCACCGTCTGGCTGTTGAACCCGTCGAGGCCGACCCACTCCGCTGCATAGGTCTGCCCGCCCGACCCGATCTGCACCGCCGAGCAATTGACGGTCGGGACCGTGAACGTGCTCTGCACGTAGCGCAGCGCGACGTTCTTCTTCGCGACGGCGGCATAGCCCGACCAGTTCTGGCTATCCACGGTGGCGTTCTTGGCGAGGTGCGGCAGCACCGTGCGCGGCAGGCGCGCATTGGTCACCAGGTGGAAGCCGTGCAGGTGAAGGCTGGGTGCCGTGGTCGCGGTCGACGCGCTTGCCGCCGCGGCTGGCGCCATCGCGACGGCCGCGGCCGCGGCGCCGATGACGATTAGCGGTCGTAGGTTCACGTTCGGGCCCTTCTGGGGGACTTCAGGAGATGACATTGTGCCCGAGCAGAAGATTTGGCCGCTGCGTTTCCCGATAAACGGAACTAATGTGGCAGAAAGCGCACAAAAGAATTCACCGGGATCAGAGCATCCCTCAGAGACGGAAGGGATGCCGGTGATCAGTGTTGCCCGTGGGGCGCCAGAGCAGGTTTGGCGGCCGCGTGCGGTGGCGTGAGCGTGGTGCGGACGTCACGTGCACGCGGAAGGGCAGGCGGGCGCTCGCGCGGAAGAGCCGGCGGTTACGCGGCTGTGCTCAGAAGATCACGTAGAGCTTGCGGATCGTCTCGTGGATCTGCCAGGTACCCGCCCAGCCGCGCGGGAAGACCGCGGTGTCGCCCGGGCCGATGTGCTGCGGCGCGCCGCCATCGGGGGTCACCGTCATCCTGCCGGACACGATGTGCACGAACTCGTTGGTCTCCAGCTTCCAGTAGGACGGCCCCGGCGTGCACTCCCAGACCCCGGTCTCCTGCTCGCCGTCCTGCCACAGCGTGTAGCCGGACGCCTGCATCGGCTCGCCGGTCGCCTCCTCCAGCGGGCCCCAGTCCTCGAGCTCGACGGTGGCGGCCTCGGCCAGGAACGGAGTCGCTGAACTGGTCTCGGTCATGTCTGGGCTGTCCTCTCTGCGGGGTTAGGGAAGGGCGGGTGGGGTCGAGGAACGGTCCGCTCGCCGACGCCTACGGCGCGCTCGACGGGAACGGCAGCGCGATCGGGTCGGTCGCCAGGCGGCTGTTGCCCTGGGCATCGAACCGGTCCATGCCCAGCGGCGCGGTGTCCACCACGTCGGAGCTGCCGGTCAGGGCGACGTCGGCGGCCGCCTTCGCGACACCCGGTCCCCACATCATCCCGGCCCCTCCGGCACTGGCCACCGTGACCCCGTTCAGGGCGGCATCGCCCATGAGCGCGGGTCCGATGATCGGCAGATGATCGGGGGTGTAATCGATGGTAGCCGCCCAGATCCGGCGCAGGCCAAGCCCACGGGTGACCGGGACCAGCTCGGCGAGGCGCTCGCGCATCTTCGCCAGGTACCCGTCGTCGATCTGGGTCGCCGGGCCGGGGGGTTCGGCCGGGTTGCTCATGCCGAAGAGCAGGCCCTTTTCCTCGGGCCGCCAGTACAGGCCGGCCGTCAGGTCGAAGACCATCGGCACGCGGGCGGGATCCAGCTCGGGATGCGGCGCGGTGACCGCCACCTGGTGACGCACACCGCCGGCCGGCACCTTGACCCCGGCCAGGCCGGCGACCTCGGCCAGCTCGGGCCCGCCGGTGAGCACCACGAGCGGGGTGTCGATCCGGCCCCGGCTGGTCTGCACGCCGGTGACCCGGTCGCCGCTGGTGACCACGCCGGTGAAGGCCGTGTGCTCGCCGATCACGACTCCGCTGATCGCCAGCGCCACCGCGTAGGCGGTCACATTGCGTGGCGGAGTGAGATAGCCGTCTTCCGCATTGAACGTGCCGCCGCGGGTGAGCCCGGGCGCCAGGGTGGGGTTCAGCCGGTCGACCTCGTCGGGCTCGAGCCAGCGGACCGGCAGGCCGAGCGCGTTCTGCATGGCCAGGCGCGCGTGTGCGGCGGTGACGTCGGCCTCGGTGAAGCACGGCAGCAGGTATCCCTGCGGAGTGAACCCGGAGTCGATCCCGAGCTCCCCTTGCTGGCCCAGGTAGAACCGGCGGGACCACTCGCCGAGGCGGACCGCCCAGCTGGTGCCGCCCTGCGTCCGGACGACGCCGGCGGCGCGGCTGCTCGCGCCCTGGCCGAGGGTGCGCTTCTCCAGCAGGACCACCTGGTCGAGCCCGGCTTGCCGGAGGAAGTAGGCGCACCAGGCGCCGACGGTTCCGCCGCCGACGACGACCGCGTCGGCCGAAGCTGGAACGGCGGGAAGCATTGGCACGGCCTCGATGCTGGCATAGACTGAACGTTCAGTCAAGGCTTGCGTTGTCCGGGCAGAAAGCAGGATGTCGATGTACGGCCTGTCAGACGAGGACCTGGAGATCCAGGCGCGCGCCCGGACCTTCGCGGACGAGCTGATCCCGTTCGAGGTGACCGCCGAGATGAACGGCGGCGACCTGCCGAAGGACGTCGTGGCCGCGCACGCGGAGCGGGCCAGGGAGCTCGGGATCGCCGCGGCGAACATGCCGCGTGAGCTCGGCGGCGGCGGCTGCACCTCGCTGCAGCAGGTCTTGATCCAGGAGCAGGTCGGCCGGGTGACCAACGCGCTGGCCTGGTCGGCCTCCACTCCCCCGTCCTGGCTGCCCTCGGTCGCCACGCCGTACCAGATGGACCGGTTCGTGCGGCCGACCGTCAGCGGCGAGCGGGAAGAGTGCTACGCGATCACCGAGGAAGGCGCGGGCTCGGACGTGGACGCGATCGAGGCGACCGCGCGCCGGGACGGCGACGGCTACCTGCTCAACGGCGAGAAGTGGCACGTGACGTCCTACAACTCGGCCGACTTCGCGTTCTTCCAGGGCAAGCTCGTCGGTGGCGCACACGACGGCGAGCACGCGATGTTCCTCGTCGACCTGCCGAGCCCCGGCGTGCAGGTGGTGCGCACGCCCGCGTACTCGCACACGATCAGCCATCATCACCCGATCGTCGCGTTCACCGATGTCCGGGTGCCGGCCTCCCACCTGGTCGGCGCCGAGGGCGACGGCATGACGTTCGCGTACGAGTGGTTCCGGTTCGAGCGGCTGATGGTCGCCGCGCGCTGCCTCGGCGCGGCCGAGCGGCTGACCGGCGAGATGACAAGCTTCGCCACGGAGCGGCGGGTGCAGGGCAAGCCGATCAGCGAGCTGGGCCAGATCCAGGCGATGCTCGCGGACAGCCTGACCGAGCTGTTCGCCGCGCGATCGCTGACCTACGAGACCGCGCGCGCGATAGACGCCGGTGCGGACGTGAAGGTACAGCACGCCCAGTGCTCGATGGCCAAGCTGTACGCGTCGGAGATGGCCGGCCGGGTGGCCGACCGGGCGGTCCAGGTGTTCGGCGGCCGCGGCTACATGCGCGAGAACGTGGCCGAGCGGTTCTTCCGCGAGCTGCGGGTGGAGCGGATCTGGGAGGGCACGAGCGAGATCCAGCGCGCGATCATCGCCGACCAGATGGTCAAGCGGGGTCCGGCGGCGCTCGCCTGACCCGCCGCTGGCCGCGCCGAGCCCTGGCGACTGCCGCCTCCTGCCACCGTCCCGGCTCCAAGTCAGCAGAGCGGTTTAGATCCGTCCGGTTATTGGCGGACAAATCTAAACCGCAATCGCTTACCCCGGTCTACTCCGGCAGGCTGCCCTCGATCTCTGCGACCAGGGCCGGGTCCTCGGGGTCGGTGCGCGGCCGGAACCGCCCGAGCACGGTGCCGTCGGGCCCGACCAGGAACTTCTCGAAGTTCCACTGGATGTCGCCGGTCTCGCCGTCGGCGTCAGGGACTGCGGTCAGCTCCGTGTAGATGGGGTGCCGGTCCGGCCCGTTCACGTCGATCTTCTCGAACATGGGGAACGTCACGCCGTAGTTCACCGAGCAGAACTGGCCGATCTCGTCGGCGGTGCCCGGCTCCTGGCCGCCGAACTGGTTGCACGGGAAGCCGACCACCGAGAACCCGCGATCGCTGAACCGCTCGTGCAGCCGCTCCAGTCCCCCGTACTGCGGGGTCAGCCCGCACTTGGAGGCGACGTTGACCACGAGCAGCGTCTTGCCGGACAGATCGCCGAGCGAGCCAGGCTGGCCGGCCAGGGTGTTCACGGGGAAGTCGTACACACTCACGTGACTAGGTCCTTTGCTGTAAGAGCGAATGTGCCAACCTCAACAGCACCGCCCGTCAGTCTCTTCCGGGCCACCCACAGCGCCCCAGGTTTGTCCGGCGCTGGGTGGCGCTGGGCGGACGAACCTGGGGCGGTGTCGTGGGCATGATCAGGGCCGCTGGCCAAGCTTGTCGACGATCGCGATGTCCAGCAGGACCTCTCCGCCCCTGATCCCCTTCACGGGCGCGGAAACACCGGTCCAGTTCATGCCGAGCGGGGCGTAGGTCCGGGGGTTGAAGATCATCGTGTAGATGCTGCCCTTGTCCGCGACGTCTGAGCGGATCCCGATGCCCGCGACCCCCAACACGTTCGTCACCTTGGGCACAACGGTCAGGCCAGGCGTCTGGGCCAGCACCTGGTACAGCGCGGCCTGCTGCTTCGGCAGCAGGTAGTAGCTGGTCATCATGAACTCGACGTTGGTAAGCAGGCCGCTCGCGTAGCTGGCCCCACCGCCAAGGTGCCGCTGCAGCCAGGCGCGCAGCGCCTTGGGGCTGGTGGGCATGTAGGGGAAATAGGCTGCGTTCTCAGCCGGGTTGCATCGCTGATGGTGATCCTTGAGGTTCGGGTAGTAGTACCAGCCATTGCGGCACCCCGGGGAGTAGCCGGTGGTCGCGGGCGTTCCCCCGGAGATCAGCCCAGCCTGGACGCCATCGGCCGAGAGCCAGGTCTCGAGGACGCCGCTACCGCCGCCAACCGCCTGGGGTTGGTGCCGCTTGAGCTTCGTGTAGACGAACTGGCCGGGCCGGGGCGCAGTTGCGGGCACCTCCAGCGCCGCGAGGGCCGCATTATGCAGCACCCCCGCCGCCGCCGTGTTCGGCCAGGAGGACGCGGGACCTCCGGCGGGAGCGCCCGTGGTCGGGTGACCGGCCTGGCTGACCGCCCGGCGCGGTGCTTGACGTCGCGGTCAGCGCGAACGCCACGGCCACCGCGACCACGGCGGACGCGGCGCCGGCCATCACCAGCTTCCGCACCGGCCAAAAACCCGGCCTCGGAGCTTGCCGCACTCGCCGCACGCGCCGGGCTGGCCGCTCGACCGACACCGCGTCGTCGGCCGACCAGGCAGCAGCCTGCTCCGCGACGGCGACTTTGAGGTCGGCCAGCAGGCGCTCCTCGAAGCCGCCGAGCGGTTCAGGCGGCGGGACAGACCCGGCGGATGCGGTCCGGCCGGATGCCTCAGGGGGGTGATAGCTGGTGCTCATGTCTTGCTCTCCACGGGTACAGACGACGTGTCGGAGATGGCGGGCCGACCGAGGGCCTCTCGCGTAGCACGTCGCGCTCGGTGCAGGCGCACCCGTGCCGTTCCCGGCCGTATGCCAAGGGCTGCCGCGGCTTCGTGCACCGCCAGCCCGTCGATAGCGACGAGCTCGAGCACTGCTCGTTCGTCTTCCGGGAGCCGCGCCAGCGCCAGGCATGCCGCCCTGCCGGGGCTCTCCGCGTCGATGCGCTCTTCAAGCCGGGCGATGTCATCGTCGTCGAGGAGCCTGCGGCCGGCCATCCGGCCCGCGGTCCGCAGTTCGTGCGCGGCGCGGCGCCGCTCCCCCGCGATGACGTTCCGCGCGATCCCGTACAGCCACGCCACCGGCGTACCCCGGCTGGGCTGGTAGGCGTGCGCCGAAGCGATCACGCTGAGGAAGACCTCGGTGGTTAGGTCGGCCACGGCGTGCGGGTCCGCGATGCGGCGGGCCACGAACCGCGTGACCAGCGTCACGTGCTCCCGGTAGAAGACCTCGAAGGCCGCCGGGTCACGAGCAATCCGGGATAACGGCTGCGCAGCGAGCTCGCGGCTGGCCTTTCCCGGGCCTCTCGCTGTGGTCACGTCCCGGCTCCCTTCGCCGATCAGCCTTTTCATCCTGTGCTTGGACGAATCGGCCGACGGCGTTACCATCGCAGGCCGCGGCCTGCGAGCGAAGCGTTGTCACCCCGGCCGATAGGCTGCCGGGCACCATGAGCAGTGAACCCGAAGATGTCCGGCAGCAGCTGGCGGCGCTGGCCGGCCGGGTCGACGGTATCGAGGGCTTACACGCGATGATGGACCACGATCTGGCCGACCTCAGGCAGCGCATGGACGCCCAGGACCTACTGCTTCAGGCGCTGCACGTGACGCAGTCCAACCACACCCAGCGGCTGACCCGCATCGAAGACAGCCTCGGCAGGGTCGACGTTGCGGCCGGCAGGGTCGAGGCCGATTTCCGCGGCAAGCTGGACACTATCGTCGCGATGCTGGATCGCCTCATCCAGCCCGTGGAAGGGCAGGCGTAACTCGCAGGAACGCGCGGGTCTCGGCGGTCAGCTGGCGGCGACGGCCTTCGCGCCGGGGTTCCAGACCGGCTCGCCGCGGTAGCCGCGGGCGACCATGGTCACGAACTGGTACACCGCGTCCTCGTCCGGCGATAGCGGCCCCGGCCGAGCATGCTCCGAGGTGAGCCCGCGCTGCACTGACTCGCAGGCGCCCCAGTCCTGCTGGTTGGTGATGTCCCAGAACTCGACCGCGTAGCCGGGGTCGAAGCCCGGCTTTTCCAGTGCCTCGGGGGCAAAGGCCCAGGTGCACTCGATCATGGTCCGGTTCACGGCGACCGGCGTCAGCCGGTGCGTCATCACGTAGTCGGGATGCAGGCTCAGCAGGACGTTCGGGAAGATGTTCACGTAGATCACGGTGCGCAGGCCCTTGGCGTCCAGGCCGCGCAGCGGTGCCCCCAGGCTGGTGCCGTCCAGGGACATCGTGTCCATACCGTCCCGCAGGTCCATCCAGCCGCCGACCCACGTGCCCGCCGCGGGGTAGTTCTCGCCGCTCTTCGGCGGGCTGACCCGGCATAGCTCGGGGTGGATCATCGGGCAGTGGTAGCACTCGTGGTAGTTCTCGGTGAGGATCTTCCAGTTCGCCGCGGCGTCGTATTCGTGCCGTCCAGCGGTGACCAGCCGCTCGGGCTCATACGGCGCGACCAGCTCGTCGAGTTCCCGAAGCGATTCGGAGAGCGGCGGCGCCTGGCCCGAGCCGTCAGCGAAGATCAGTCCGTGCCACTCGGCGACGGGCAGCTCGGTAAGGCCCCAAGCGGAGTTGTCAAAGCCGTCGCGGCCCTTGAACCCCTGGGCGAAGCGCAGCCCGCCGGACAGCGAGTAGGTCCACGAGTGATACGGGCAGATGACCGAGTTGTTTTGCGCGCTCACTCCGCAGGGCAGCAGTTCGTGGCCGCGGTGGCGGCAGGTGTTGGCGAAGGCGTGCAGCGCGCCGTCTTCGTCGCGGGTCAGCAGTACGCTCCCGGCGCCGACCGACTCGGCCCGCTGATCACCCGGCTGGGCCAGTTGCGAGCTGAACCCGACGCAGGCCCAGCCCGAGTCGAAGAAGTACTTCTGCTCCCAGGCGAACACTGCCGGATCCACGTACGCCGCCCGTGGCAGCATGACGGATTCGCCGAAGGCCTGGAGCGAGCGCGCGAGCGCGGCGTTGTCGATGGGCGCGGCAGGATGACGAGCTTGACTGACCATACAGTCAAGGGTAAGCGCGGCCAGGGTGGCTGTCCAGCGCGGCGGACTGGCCTGCTCAGCGCACAGCCGGGCCTGCTCAGCGCACAGCCGGGCCGACGTCGCCACTGACGTGCGCAGCCACGCCGGCGAGCAGGCGCTCAAGCAGCGCGGCGAGATCGGCGCGCTCGGCCGCCGCGAGGCCGCGCACGAGCTCCGCCTCGCGGCCGAGCACCCGGTCAACGGTTCGCTCCACAAGCGCGTGCCCGGCCCTGGTCAGCGTCACGTTCACGGCCCGCCTGCCGTCGCCTGCTGCGGCCCTGCGCACGAGCCCTTCGTGTTCGGCCTTGGCGACGCGCTGCGACACCGCGCCCGCGGTCACCAGGGCCCGTTGTGCGATCTCGCGCGTGGTGAGCCGGTAGGGCGGCCCGGCACGACGCAGCACGCTGAGCAGATCCAGCGTTGCCGGGTCGACACCGCACGCGTGCAGAACCCGGCGCCGATCGTCTGCCAGCAGCTTCGCGAGCCGCCAGATCGGCGTCACGATCTCGATCGACTCCAAGGGCACACCGGGGCGCTCGCGCTGCCAGGCCGCGGCGATGTCTGCCGCTGGGTAGGCGGACACGGAGTCGAACGGGTACTCGTCGCCGTCGGCCACGGTCGGGCACTTCCCCTCCGGTAAGCTACGTTTAGACCTAAACATAACTTGCTGGCCAACCAGCGGCGCGGAAGGCGCCCGGGAGAGGAGTTCGTGTTGGCACGGAACGTGCTGGTCACCGGGGCGAGCGGCGGCATGGGGCGGGCCGTTGCCGCCCGGTTCGCTGCTAACGGCGACGCCGTCGTCATCACCGGCCGCGACGCCGAGCGCCTGCGCCGCGCCGCCGATGAGATCGGCGCCAGCGGCGTCGTCTGCGACGCTGCCGACCCGGAGCAGGTCGCGTCGCTCCGCGCCGCGCTCGGCGACACGCTCGACGTGCTGGTCAACAACGCGGGCGGCAACACCGACTTCGACTCCGGCGGAGAGCGCGGCGGCGGGACCGGAGGAGAGCGCGGCGGAGAGGACGGCGGCGGGACTGGAGGAGAGCGCGGCGGAGAGGACGGCGGCGCGGACGGCTGCCGCGCGGCCCTGGAACGGGTGGCGGCGAGCTGGCGCGCGAACCTCGACGCGAACCTCATCAGTGCGGTGCTCACTACGCACGCGGTCGCCGACCTGCTTGCCGCCGGCGGATCGGTGATCAGCATCGGGACGATAGGCGCCGAGCGCGGCGGCGGCTCCTACGGCGCGGCCAAGGCCGCGCTGGCTTCGTGGAACGCCTATCTGTCCGCGGAGATCGGCCCTCGCGGCGTGACCGCGAACGTCATCTCGCCCGGGTACGTCGAGGGAACCAACTTCTTCCGCGACCGGCTCACCAGCCAGCGCAGAGAAACCCTGATCGCGGCCACCCACGACAAGCGGCCAGGCCGGCCGGACGACATCGCCGAGACCGCGTACTTCCTCGCCTCGCCGGGTGCCCGGCACATCACCGGCCAGACCATCCACGTCAACGGCGGCGCGTTCACCACCCGGTGAGCCTCGCGCCCCCCGATGCAGCCGCCGGTACCTCGCGAGCTGACGGGCGGGCCACTCAGCCGGAGGAACGGGGTGCGAGCACGGCCTGGGTCTGGGTGGTCTGCCCGACGAGCCGGCCGGCGTCGTCGGTCAGGTCGGTCCGCACGGCGATGAACGAGCGGCCCGCGTGCAGCGGCCTGGCTGTGGCGTGCAGCGTGCCGTCACGCACACCGCGGAAGAAGTTCGTCGCCGAGTCAACGGTGGCGGTGCCAGCCCCGGCCGGCAGGTTGAGGAACGCGCACACGGCCCCCACGGTGTCCGCCAGCGACATGATCGCTCCGCCGTGCATCACCCCGCTGGTGGTGCACCGTTCCGGGGACCAGCTCAGGCTGCCGCGGACCAGCTCGGGGGCGGCCTCATCCAGGGTGATGCCAAGGCCGGTCGCGTAGGGAATCATCGCGAGCAGCTCGTCCGGGGACGGGATGGCGGGCTCTGGCATGGGTGCAGCCTCCGTTTGGGCGGCCCGGCGTTGGCGCGCGGGGTGGGCGGCCCGGCGTTGGCGGGCCGGGTGGGCGGTCCGGCGCGGCCCGGCGCGGCGCGCGGGGTAGCGCGGGATAAGGCGGTCAGAGGTCGGCCGCCAGCTTCTCCAGCCGCTCGCGGCACTCGGCGTCTGCGGGAGTGTAGACGATGAGCCGCGAACCCGGGCGCGGGCCCAGCCAGTAGTGCGTGCTCTCCAGCCGGAGCAGCCCCACCTTCTCGTTCATGATGAGCTTGGTCTGGTTCTCCGGGCCGAGAACCTCACGCTCCTCCCAGACCCTGACGAAGTCGGCCGACGCCTCGCTGAGCCGGGCGACGAGCCCGCGCCAGGCGGGCTCCCCGACGTGGTCGGCCATGGCCAGGCGGTACTGCGCGACGAGCCGGTGCACGGTCTGATCCCACTCGACCATGCCGCGCCGCCATTCGGGGCGCGTGAACGACAGCCAGAGCATGTTGCGCTCGCCGAGCGGCAGTGCGTCGAGGTCGGCGAACAGATGACCGTAGGGCTGGTTGTAGGCAAGCACGTCGAAGCGTGAGTTCTGCACCACGCCAGGGATCGGGGTGAGCCCGTCCAGCATGGTCTGCACCGCTGGCGAGATGGACTGGCACTCCTTGGCGAGCCGCTGCTCGGCAAACCCGGCGAGCGTCATGACGTGCGAGCGCTCATGCGGGTCGAGCAGCAGGGTGCGGCACACGGCCTCGAGCACCTGCGGCGAGACGTTGATGTCCCGGCCCTGTTCCAGCCAGGTGTACCAGGTCACGCCCACGCCGGCCAGCTGAGCCAGCTCCTCGCGGCGTAGTCCGGGGGTACGCCGGCGGCCCATGGGGGTGAGACCCACCTGCTGCGGCGCGATCCGCTCCCGCCGGTCGCGCAGGAACGCTCCCAGTTCCCGGCGGCGCAGCTCGGCAGTCTCCCTGGTGTCGACCGTGCGGACAACCTTGCCGTCGGGTCCGCAGGGGTTCGCGGCGGCCGCAGCCGCTTCCGTGCCCGCCAGAGTCCCGCTGCTCACCATGCCTCCATCGTGCGCCTCGTTCATGGACTATTGCCAGGTGTCTGTCAGTACCAGGATAACCAGGCTCCTGGTACCAGGCTACGTTTACGCGCACGCTGGTTGCATGACTTCTGGAGTTGACGAGACCACCCGTCCGGCAACCATCGTCCCGGCGGTCGCCGCCGAGGGCCCGCCCGCCGCCCTGACCACGCTCGGGCTGATGACCGTGCTCATCGGCGTGTTCCTGCCGATGACGGACTTCTTCATCGTGAACGTGGCGCTGCCGACCATCGACCGCGACCTGCACGCTCCGGCCGGCATGCTGCAGCTGGTCGTCGCGGGGTACGCGATCGCCTACGCCCTCCTGCTCGTCGTCGGCGGGCGGATCGGCGACGCGGTCGGCCGCAAGCGGCTGTTCCTCATCGGGATGGCGGCGTTCACCGTGACGTCGCTGGCATGCGGCGTCGCTCCGGGCATCGACGCGCTGGTCGCAGGGCGGGCGCTGCAGGGCGCCGCCTCGGCCATGATGCTGCCCCAGGTGCTGTCCACGATCCAGGCCACCAGGTCGGGCCCGGCCCGGGCCCGGGCGCTCGGCAGCTACGGCGCGACCGGCGGCATCGCGGTGGTGGCCGGCCAGCTGCTCGGCGGCCTGCTGGTGTCGGCCAACATCGCCGGGATGACCTGGCGGCCGATCTTCCTGGTCAACGTGCCGGTCGGGATCGTCGGCCTGATCCTCGCCGCCCGCCTGATGCCGGACACTCGCTCCGATGACCCGGCGCCGGTCGACCGGCGCGGCACGCTGCTGCTCGGCTGGGCGACGCTGGCGCTGCTGATCCCGCTCACCGAGGGCCGCTCCCTCGGCTGGCCGCTGTGGACCATCGTGCTGCTGATCACCGCGCCGGTGGCGGCGATCGCGTTCGTGCGGGCGGAGCGGGCGATGGAAGAGCGGGGCGGCGTGCCGCTGGTCCCGATCTCGCTGCTGCGCGTTCCCAGCATGCGCCGCGGCCTGCTGCTCGCGGTTCCGTTCTTCACCGGCTTCGGCGGGTTCATGTTCGTGATCGCGCTGACCCTGCAGGACGGCAGCGGGATCACCGCGCTCGACGCCGGCGTGATCCTCGTTCCGATGGCGCTGGGCTTCCTGGCCGCCTCGCTGTCCACCGCCAGGCTGCTGCCGAGGTTCGGCCGGAACGTGCTGACCGTGGGCGCGCTGATCCAGGCGGCCGGGCTGCTCGCCATCATCGCGGAGCTCGCCAGGTCCTGGCCGCATCCCGGAGCGCTGTTTATGGCCCCGGGAATGCTGGTGCTCGGGATCGGGCAGGGCCTGATCATGAGCCCGCTGTTCGGGGCCGTGCTCTCCGAGGTACCGCCGCGCAAGGCCGGCGTGGGCAGCGGCGTGCTGGCCACCACCCAGCAGGGCGCGCTCGCGCTCGGCGTGGCAACGCTCGGCAGCCTGTTCCTGACGATCGCGGCCCCCGGCTCGGTAGGCCCGGACGGCGCGGCCAGGGTCATCCTCGGCATCCTGGTGCTGAACGCCCTCGGCGTCGGCATCATGAGCCGGAGCCTGCCCGTCATGGGCCGCACTCGGTGATGCCGGCCGGGGCCGCCGGCCAGGTCCGGGTAACTGGGTATCGGCTCCGGGGCAGCTGAGGGGGGCGTACCGTGGCTCCAGCACATTCCGGGGGAAAGCGGAGCCGCGGTGAGCACCGTCCCTTCGATCGTCGAGCAACCGCCGGTCGCCGAGGATCCAACTGCCAGGACCAGCGCTTACCGGCACTGGCCCGTGGTGGCCTGCTATCTGCTCGGCGCCCTGATCGTGACCGGGCGGCTGTGGGTCGATCCCGCAGGCCGGATGCAGGTCGGCGACGCCCAGGACGTCAACCTGTTTGCCTGGTTCCTGCGCTATTCAGCGACGGCGGTCAGCCATGGGCGGCTGCCGGCCCTGTTCACGACGGCCCTGAACGCGCCCCGCGGCGTCAACCTGATGTGGAACACTGCCTTCCTGCTTCCCGGGATACTGCTGACGCCGGTGACGATGCTGGCGGGCCCGCAGGTCAGCCTCACGATCGTGCTGACCGTCAGCGTCGCGGGCTCGGCCGCGAGCCTGTACTTTGTGCTGCGCCGCTGGGGGGCGAGCGTGACTGGCGCCGCGCTCGGCGGTGCGGTCTACGGCTTCTCGCCGGCCATGTTCGACTCCGGCCTCGGCCACTACCAGCTGGTGTTCGCCGTGCTGCCGCCGCTGATCATCGACGCGGTGCTGCGGATCGTCACTGGCCGCGGAAAGCCGGTGACAACCGGCGCCTTGCTTGGCCTGCTGACCGCCGCCCAGCTGCTGATCGGGGAGGAGATGCTGATTTACACGGCGCTGGCGTGCGCAGTGGCCGTGGCGGCGGTCGCGCTCAGCCGTCCGCGCGCAGTGCCGGGCCGGGCACGTGACAGCGTCCTCGGCGCGGCGGCCGGAATCACCGTCACACTGCTGATCTGCGGGTACCCGCTGTGGGTGCAGTTCCACGGCCCGCTGCGCTCCCGCGCCACCCTGTACGGCTCGTGGTCCGGCAACCCCGCCTATTACGTCGATCCGCCGGGCAGCCTGCTTTTCCATTCGGGGTCCAGCGCCGCCCTGGCCGCCAGGTACATTCTCGGTCTGCCGGAAGAGCTCGCCTACCTTGGCTGGCCGCTGATCATCGTCCTCATCGCCGCCGCGATCTTGTTCTGGCGGCACCTGAGTATTCGCGTCGCCGCGGTCACCTGCGCCGTGCTTGAACTGTGCAACCTCGGCGGCGGGGCAGTGACGATCGGCAGGCTCCGGCTGTCCGGCTCGTTCCTCCCGTATCACTGGCTGCAGGGCCTGCCTGGCATGGCCCAGGTGCTGCCCGACCGGTTCTGCATTCTCGGCGCCGGAGCGGCCGGCGCCGTGCTCGCCTTCTCTCTCGACCGGGCGCGCTCGGCGGCATGGCAGCGCGACACCTGGCGCCGGGGCATTCCGGCCGCAATCGCGGTGCTCGCGGTCCTGCCGCTGATCCCCCTGCCGTATCAGGCCGGCCGGGTCCCGCCGGTGCCGGCCGGCTGGCAGGCGGCGTTCGGCAGGCTGCGGCTCGCGCCGGATGCACCGGTGCTCGTCGTCCCGGTTCCCATGGCCGGAAACACCAAGGCCATGCGATGGCAGGCGAGCACCGGGGATCCTGGTTCGATGGACGCCGGCTACTTCTCCGGGCCCAACTCGAGCGGCAACCCGGTCTTCAGCCTCGGCCCGCAGCAGACCGTCGCCAACTACCTGACCTATCGCTGGTCCGGCAGGGGACGCGTCCCCCGGCCATCCGCCACCCTGTTCCGTGCCGCGCTGACGTACTGGCGGCCTGCCGCCATCGTGGCGGTGACCAGCGAGACCTCTCGGCTTGGCCGGTTCCTGATCAGCCTTCTCGGCCGCCCGGCGTTCCGCGTGGGCAGGGTTGTCGCGTGGCGGCGGTAGCCCCGTCGGGCCCGGGCCGCGGGGACACCGGCGAGCACCGGGCCAGCGAGCCAGTGACGAGCAGCGAGCCGGAATCCGTCCAGGCGCAGCCAGCGGTGCAGCGGCAGCCCGTGGATCTCCGCCGCGGCGCAGCATGGCTGATCTTGTGCTGCTACCTGGCCGCGGCGGTGGCGGTGACTGCCCGGCTGTGGGCCGACCCGGCGGGACGGCTGCAGGTCGGCGACCCGCACGACGTCGACCTGTTCGCCTGGTACATGCGCTATGCGGCGACGGCGATCAGCCACGGGCGGCTCCCCGCCCTGGTCACGACCGCGCTGAACCCGCCGCAGGGCGTCAACCTGATGTGGAACACATCCTTCCTGCTGCCCGGGATCGTGCTGACCCCGGTGACGCTGCTTGCCGGGCCGCAGACCAGCCTCACCCTGGTGCTGACGCTGAGCCTGGCCGGGTCGGCCGCCGCCCTGTTCTTTGTGCTGCGGCGGTGGGGGGCCAGCATCTCGGCCGCCGCCCTCGGCGGCGCGGTGTACGGGTTCTCCCCGGCGATGATCAACTCCGGGCTCGGCCACTACCACCTGGTGTTCGCGGTGCTGCCGCCGCTGATGATCCACGCGCTGCTGCGGCTGCTCACCGGGCGGGGCAAGGCCGTCCGGACCGGCGCCTGGCTCGGCCTGCTGGTGGGCGCCCAGGTCTTCATCGGCGAGGAAATGCTCGTCTACACGGCCGTTGCCTGCCTGGTGCTGACCGTGGCGCTCGCGCTGCAGCGGCCGCGGGCCACGCTCGAGCGGGCCGGGCCGGCCGCTCTCGGGCTGGCCGTGGCGGTCGCGGTCGCGCTGGTGATCAGCGGGCATGCGCTCTGGGTGCAGTTCCACGGCCCGCTCACCGAGCGCGGCGCAGCGGAGTTCTTCTGGTCGACCAATCTCAGCTTCTTCGTCAGTCCCACCGGGAACGTCCTTTTTCACACGTCGGCCAGCGCGTTCGCGGCGCAAAACACCCATCTGGGTACGCCGGAGGTCCTGGCCTACCTTGGGTGGCCGCTGCTGGCCGTCCTGGTCGTGGCCATGATCTGGTTCTGGCGCGACGCGCGGGTCCGCACCGCCGCCGTCATGTTCGTGGTGCTGGAACTGTTCAGCCTCGGCGCCGGCAGCCAGCCCTATGTCTCCGGAAAGCTGCTGCCGTGGCACTGGCTGGCGGGCCTGCCGGGCCTCTCGTCGCTGCTGCCGGACCGGTTCGCCATCCTCGCGGACGGCGCGGCAGCGGCGGTGCTCGCCTTCGCTCTGGACGGCGCGCGGGCCGCGGTGCGGGCACGCTCCCCGGACCCGGCGCGGGCCGCGGTGCGGGACCGGGGGTGGCGGGCCACGTGGCTCCCGGCCGCTGTCGCCGCGGCGGCGGTCGTGCCGCTGATCCCGCTGCCGTACCAGACGGCCCCGGTGTCGCCGGTCCCGGCCGGCTGGCAGGCGGCCTTCACCAGGCTGCGGCTCGAGCCAGACGCCCGCGTGCTCGTGGTGCCGATCCCGAACGTCGGTCACTCGATGCCGATGCGGTGGCAGGCGGACACCGGGGAGCCGGGCTCGATGATCGGCGGCTACTACCTCGGGCCCGCCCCGGGCACCCGGCAGGCGATGTTCGATCCGATGCCGGCCAGATCGACCGCCCACTACCTGGACAAGGTCTGGGCGGGAATCCGGCCGCTCAACAGCGCCGCCGTGGCGTCGATCCGGGCCGCCCTGGCCGTCTGGCGGCCGGCCGCGGTGGTCGCGGTCACCAGTGCCGGTTCCCCGGTGGGGCGGGTGCTGATCAAGCTGCTCGGCAAGCCCGGCTTCCGGGGTGGCGGCGTGCTTGCCTGGCGGCGCTAGCACCGTGCCGCTAACAGCGGGCAGCTAGCACCGGGCCGTCAGGTCTCGACCGGCTCCAGCAGCCGGTGCGGCGCCCGCAGTACGGCCGTCACCGGGTCGTCGCGGAGCCTGCCCCGGCCCGGGCGGAGCGTCATCACGATGTCCTCGGGCCCCGGTGTCTTCCGGCATGTCGCGCACAGGCCGCTCGCGTCAAGCCTGGTGCCGCACGCGGCGTGCGTGAACACGCGGCTGTTCGGGTGGCGGTGCCGCTCGCCCCAGGCCAGCAGGGCATGCAGCGCGGGCCACAGGTCGCGGCCGGACGGCGTGAGCTCATACAGGTGCCGTCCGGCGTGCCGCGGGTCGGGCCGGCGCTCCAGGATGCCGTCCTCGACAAGCCCGTTAAGGCGGTCGGACAGCACCGCCTTGGGGATGTCGAGGTGCGCCTGGAAGTCGTTGAAGCGGCGCACCCCGTAGAAGGCGTCGCGGACGATCAGCAGGGTCCAGCGCTCGCCTACCACCTCGAGCGCGCGGGCCAGCGAGCAGTCCTGACGCTGGTAGTCCTTGCCGAGCATGCTCTCAGCATACCCACCAGGTTCAGTCATCAGACCCATGCGTGTTATCGTCGAGTTCAGTAATTGAACCCAAGGCAGCACGGGCGGAGGCCTCCCGATGGCCGCAACAGGAGAGCTACCGATGACCGCGACAGGAGAGCCAGCGATGACCGCGACAACGGAGCAGGCTGGGTCCGCGACGCAGCCGCGCGCGTGGCTGCCGGTCGCTGCGGCGCTCCTCGGCATCGGCTGGGGTGCCAACCAGATCACGCCGATGCTGCTCGTCTACCGTCATGCGCTCGGCCTGGGCACCGGGACGCTCGAGGCGGCGTTCGGCGTGTACGCGCTCGGGCTGATCCCGGGGCTGCTGATCGCCGGGCCGCTGTCCGACACCAGGGGGCGGCGCGCGGTTGTGGTACCAGCCGTGGCGATGTCACTGGTGGCCAGCGTATTGCTGACCGGAGCCACCCTCAGCGTGGCGCTGCTGTTCGCCGGTCGGCTGCTGGCCGGAGTCAGCAGCGGTGCCGCGTTCGGGGCTGGCACGGCGTGGCTGCGCGAGACCTCACTGCCGCCGCTGGGCACGGCGAGCGATCACACCGCGGCGCGGCGGGCCGCGGTCGCCATGACCTCCGGGTTCGCGCTCGGCCCCCTGGTCGCCGGGTTGGTTGCGCAGTGGGCGCCGTCGCCGACCGTGCTGCCGTACCTCCCCCACCTCGCCGTCATGGCCGTCGTGTGGGTGCTGCTGCGACACGCGCCGGAGACGGTCACCGCCGGCCACCGGCGGGTGCCGCGCCTGTCCACCCCCGGACTGCGCAGCCGGCGCTTCCGGACGGTGGTAGCGCCGATGGCGCCATGGGTGTTCGCCGCCCCGGCGATCGCGTTCGCGCTGCTGCCCAGTTTGGCGGGCGCCGGGCGGGCCAGCAACGGCATCGCGCTGACCGCGGCGATCGCGGCGCTCTGCGCGCTGGCCGGAATCCTGATCCAGCCCCTGGCCCGGCGCCTCGACCTGCGTCCGGGCCGCAGCCGCGCCGCGGCCGCCGGGCTGCTGGTGCTGGCGGCCGGGCTGGTCCTCGGCGCGGTCACCGCGCAGGCACGCGAGGTGTGGCTGCTGGTGCCATCCGCGATCGTGCTGGGCTGCGCGTACGGCATGTGCCTGGTCGCCGGGCTCGTCGAGGTCCAGCGGCTGGCGGACAGCAACGGCGCGGCCGGGCTGACCGCGATCTTCTACGCGCTGACCTACCTGGGCTTCGCCGCCCCGTACCTGATCGTGCTCGGTACCCACCTGGCCAGCTACGCCGTGCTGCTGGCGGTGGCCGCGCTGCTCGCGCTCGGCACCGCGGCGCTGATCACCCGCGCGGCAGCCGGCGAGCAGGCAGCGGACGAGCAGGCGGCCGAGGGCGCCAGCCAGTCTCAGGCCGCCGGATAAGCGCGCGGGTCGAGCAGCTCGGCGAGGTGCCGCGCGGGCCAGCCGGCCAGCTGGCTCGCCTGGGTGCGGCAGGAGAACCCGTCCGCCAGCAGCAGCGTCCCCTCCGAAGCGGAACGGAGCGCGGGCAGCAGCGCCTGCCCGGCCACGGCCACCGACACGTCGTAGTGCCCCCGCTCCATGCCGAAGTTGCCGGCCAGCCCGCAGCACCCGGCCAGCGCCTCGACCTGCGCCCCGGCGGCTCGCAGCACGGTCAGGTCGGCGTGGTAGCCCATGACCGCGTGATGGTGGCAGTGCGGCTGGGCGATGATCCGCCGGCCGGCGAGCCGACCGCGCAGCCAGGTCAGGTCGTCGCCCATGAGCAGCGTCTCGGCGAGGGTCCGGGTGGCGCCCGCGACGGCCCGGGCCCGCGGGTCGCCGTCCAGCAGCTCGGTGAGGTCGCCGCGGAGCACGGCGGTGCAGGACGGCTCGAGGCCGACGATCGTCATCCCTTGTTCCACGTAACCGGTGAGGGCCCCCACGGTCGCGCGCAGCCGGGCCCGGGCCCCGCCGAGCTGGCCGGTGGAGATCCAGGTGAGGCCGCAGCACAGTGAGTCGTCGGGCACGGTCACCGAGAACCCGGCCTCGGCGAGCACCGCAGCGGCCGACTCGGCAATCTGCGGTGCGAACGCACGGGTGAACGTGTCCGCCCAGATCACCACCGGCGGGCCGGAACCAGGGGCGGCCACGGGGACCTGGGACCGCCGGGCCGACCGGGCCCGGCGGGCGAACGCTGGCAGCGGCCGGCGCTGGTCGATCCCGGCCGCCGCGCGCGCGGCCGCAGCGACCGGCGGCAGCCGGAGGGCGGCGTTGGCCAGGCCGGGCGCGGCCGCGGCGAGCCGGATCCACCGCGGCAGCCAGCCGAGCGCGTAGTGGCTGCGCGGCCGCAGCCTGCGCCGGTAAGCCCGGTACAGCACCTCGGACTTGTAGGTCGCCATGTCGACCGAGACCGGGCAGTCCCGCGAGCACGCCTTGCAGGACAGGCACAGGTCGAGCGCCTGGTGCACCTCGGGAGCCCGCCAGCCGCCGGTGATCAGCGAGCCGTTCGCCAGCTCCTGCAGCACCCGGGCCCGGCCGCGGGTCGAGTCCTTCTCGTCGCGGGTGGCCAGGTACGACGGGCACATGAACCCGCCCGCGGCCCCGTTGTCCGCCCGGCACTTGGCCATGCCCACGCACCGGTGCGCGGCCGCTGACAGGTCGCCGCCGTCCGCGGCCAGCGCGAACCCGCCGGCGGCCCGCAGCGGGCGGGCCTCGGCCAGCCGCAGGTCCCCATCCACCGGCGCGGGTCCGACGATGACGCCGGGGTTCAGCAGCCCATCCGGGTCGAACAGAGCCTTGAACGCGGCGAACGCCTCGATAGCCTGCCGCGAGTACATGATCGGCAGCAGCTCGCTCCTGGCGCGGCCGTCACCGTGCTCGCCGGACAGCGAGCCGCCGTACCCCGCGACCAGATGGGCGGCCTCGGTCAGGAACGGCCGCATCCGGTCCGCGTGATCGGCGAGCGGAAAGTCGATCCTGATGTGCACGCAGCCGTCGCCGAAGTGGCCGTAGAGCAGCCCGTCCAGGTGATGGCTCTCCATTAGCGCGGCGAACTCGCGCAGGTAAGGGCCGAGCCGCTCGGGCGGGACTGCGGCGTCCTCCCAGCCCGGCCACGCTGGCGCGCCGGCCGCGGTGCGGCTGCCGAGCCCGGCGCCGTCCTCGCGGATCCGCCACAGGGTCGCCGCCTCCGGCCCGGCCGGCACGACCAGCGAGTCGACGGCCCCGGCCGACGCGGCCAGCGTTCGGGCCGCGGCCAGCGCCTCGGCCTCGCTCTCGCCGCCGACCTCGGCGAACAGCCAGGCCGAGCCTTCGGGCAGCGCGGGCACCGCGGCGTTGGCCCGGTGCGCGCGCAGCACGTCGACCATCCGGGCGTCGATGCCCTCGAGCGCCAGCACGGACGGCACGGTCAGCGCGGGCGCGTCGTCGGCGGCGGCGGGCATGTCCGGGTAGCCGAGGACGCACAGCGCGGTGGCGGCCGGCACCGGCACCAGCGCCACGGTCGCACCCAGCACGATGCAGCAGGTGCCCTCGGATCCGGTAAGAGCCCGGGCCAAGTGCCTGTTACGCGACGCCAGCAGGTGCTCGAGTGAGTAACCGGAAACCTGGCGGCGGAACCGGCCGAACTCCCCGGCCAGCGGCTCGAGCTTCTCCGTGACGAACGCGTCGAGCCCCGGAACCTCGCCACCCGCAGACTGCTGCCCGCCCTCCCTGCCCCTCCCGCCCTCCCCTACGCGCAGCCGCCGGCCGGTGCCGTCGAGCACGTCCAGGGAAAGCACGTTGGCGGCCGTGGTGCCGTACGCCATCGCGTGCGCGCCGCACGAGTTGTTGCCGATCATCCCGCCGATCGTGCACCGCGAGTGGGTCGACGGATCGGGCCCGAACCGCAGGCCGTGCGGCCGGGCGGCGCGCTGCAACTGGTCGAGGACCACGCCCGGCTGAACGGTGGCGGTCCGCGCGTCCGGGTCCACGTCGATGACCTTGCCGAGGTGGCGGCTCAGGTCGAGCACGACGCCGGGGCCGACCGAGTTGCCCGCGATCGAGGTGCCACCGCCGCGTACGGTCAGCGGCGCGGCCAGCTCACGGCAGACGGCCGCGGCGGCGAGGACGTCGTCGACGGTCCGCGGGAACACGACCGCCCGCGGCACCACCCGGTAGTTGGACGCGTCGGATGAGTACTCGGCGCGTCGCCGCGCCGAGGCGTCGACCTGCGGCCCCAGCTCGGCCCGCAGCCGGCCGATCAGCTCCGCGGCGCTGGCCGGCACGTCAGGCGTGCTCAGCCGCGAGCCGCGCGCTGAACCCGAGCAGCACCGCTCCGGTCACGCCGTCCATGGTGCGGCGAACCTTGCGGCGAGCCAGGATCTGCCTGGCCCGGTGCAGGCCCCAGGTGAGCGCGAGCAGGTAGATCAGGGACAGCAGCGCGTGGCTCCACGCGAACGCCAGCAGCCAGCCGATCGATGTGCCGGGTGCGAGGAACTGGGGCAGCACGGCCAGATAGAAGATCAGCACCTTGGGGTTGGTGATGTTGGAAAGGAATCCCTGACGCCAGCCGCCGAAGGCGGCGCCGGCCGTCGCGGGCTCGCCGTCGTCGAACGGCAGGTACTGGCCGCGGATCGCGGACCGGATCGCCTGCACGCCGAGGAAGGCGAGGTAAGCGACGCCGGCCCACTTGATCGCCTGGAACACCGGCTGCGCGCGGACGATCAGCGCCGAAAGACCCGATGCCGCGGCGGTGCCCTGCACCACGTTGGAACTGGCCACGCCGACCGCTGCCCACCGTCCTCGGCGGCGCCCGGCGGCCAGCGTGTTCTTGGTCACGACCGCGAAGTCCGGGCCGGGTATCAGCACCAGCACGGTGGCGAAAGCCAGAAACTCCCCATACGTCGCCCAGGTCATCATAGGCAGTTTACCCACCCGGGCTGGCCCGGGAATTACGGCTCATGGCCGGCGGCGGCGATTGCCGTTGCGGTGGCCAGGTAAAAAAAAAAGAAAAAGAAAAGATATAGAAGGTAGAGTAGTGAGAAATATAGGAGATCTGATAGCCTGCACGCCGAGGAAGGCGAGGTAAGCGACGCCGGCCCACTTGATCGCCTGGAACACCGGCTGGGCGCGGATAATGAGCGCCGACAGGCCCGACGCGGCGGCGGTGCCCTGAACCACGTTGGAACTGGCCACCCGACCGCGGCCCACCGCCCGCGGCGGCGCCCGGCGGCCAGGGTGTTCTTGGTGACGACCGCAAAGTCCGGGCCGGGTATCAACACCAGCACGGTGGCGAAAGCCAGAAACTCCCCATACGTCGCCCAGGTCATCATCGGCAGTTTACCCACCCGGGCTGGCCCGGGAATTACGGCTCATGGCCGGCGGCGGCGATTGCCTTTGCGGTGGCCAGGTACTGCGGACCTCGTAGACTTCAAGCGCATATATATAGATAAAAATACTATAACTGTAAAAAGAGATAAAGAGACTAAAATAGAAAGAAGAAAGAAAGAAAAGAGAGAAAGAGCTAAATAAAGAGAGAGAAAGCTCAGAAGTGAAAGATATAGCTAAACAGTTCGAGACAGAAAGAGAGCTAAGAAAGAGCATAAGAGAAGAGAGCGACGACCAAGAGACTCGCCAAGTAATAAAGGAAATAGATCTAGCCGGACAGATAGAAGAAATAGAGAAAAAGAGACAGAGAAAAAAGATAAAAAAAAAAAAACAAAAGATAACGACTAAAACGCAAAGATAACGACAATTGAAAAAAAAAGAAAAACTAAAGAAAAGAAAGAAGAAATAGAGAAAAAAGAAAAAAGATAGAAGAAAAAGAAAGACGAATAAAAATAGAGAAAAAAATGATAGAATAGAAAGAAGAGAATACAGAGAGAGATAGCCACACAGAAAGAAAAAAGACAAAGAGACAGATCTAAGAGATAAATAAAAAAAAAAATAGACTGCTCATATCGACCTATGAAAAAAGAAAAGAAAAAAAAAGAAAAAAGAAAAGAAAAAGAAAAAAAGAAAGAAGAAAAAGAGAAACAAAATAAAGAAAGAAAGAAGTGCTCAGAACCTCCTAATAAAAACTCTATACTACAGAAAAAACAGAAAATGTGAAACAACAGAACCTGAAAGAACAGATCGCTACAATCCAAAAAAGAGAGAGAGATAGATAAAAGAGAAAGATGAAATATAAAAAGAGACAATACAGCCACTAGAAAAAGAGAGAAAAAAGAGAGAAGAAAACTACCCAGAGAGAAAGAAGCTAAACAGCGCTGAGAGACTAAGATATAATAAATAAATAAGAAAAGAAAAAGAGAAAGAAAAAAAGAAAAAAAAGAAAAAGAGAGACAGAGAGAAAAATGAAAAAAAAAGAAAACCATAAAGACAGAAAACGAGACGACTGAGAAAAACAAAGATATCTCCATATCCAGAAAAAAAAGAGACAAAACTAACTGAGAGAGCGACGACACGAAAAACCTCGGCGAGACGAAAAAAAACCAAAGATAGCTAGCCGAGAACCAGAGAATAAAGAAAAAGAAAAAGAAAAAAAAAAAAAGAAAGAAAAACAGAGAGAGAAAGACAAAACGATCGACGACGCTATCGTAGCTGGCGGCGACTCGAGTGAGAAAGAACTCAACAGAAAGAGAAAGACGAACAGAAAGAAAGAAACAAAATAGATCAAGAAAGCAAGAACCAAAAGAAAAAAAAAAAAATAAATAAATCGAAGATAAAGAAAAAGAGAGAAGAGAAAGCGAACGAATAGAAGCTAAGACAGAGATACATCAGAAAAATGAAAAGAGAGAAACAAAAAGAAAAAAAGAAGCCGATAGGAAAAGGAGAAAACGGAGAGAACAGAGAAAACGCGAAAATACAACGGCGACGAGCAAAACTAGAAGATCGAAAGACAGCAGAGAAAGACGACAAAAAAAGACAGCTGCTAAAGAAAAAGAAGGACAGCGGAACAGATAGGCGGCGAAAGAAAAGACAGAGACAGCAGACCGCAACAGCTCGGAAAAACAGAGAGCAGCTGCAACCGGTCGGCGACGGCCCGTACTCGATAGAGATTCGCGCAAGCAAGTAAACGGCTTCGAAAAGAAGAGAGCAGAAATAAGAAACAAGCGAGATCGCGCCGTCGCGAGCGACCAAACCCCAGCGAATCGAGACTGAAAAAGAAGACGACGAAAATAGAAAGAGAAGAGAAGCAGCGACTAGAAATGCTAGGCAAGAATAGAGAAAAAAAGAACGATGAGCAAGCGCCTGAACGCCAGCAGGCTACGGTACCGTGCCGGCGAGCTCGCGAATAGACAACCGAGATGTCCTGAAAAAGAAAGACCAGCGCACGCAAAAAACAGACCAGCGCATCGACCGCGAGCATCGCCTCTCAAGATCGAACCAGCGCAAATACACAAACAGCTGTCCGCCAGAGAACTGGCCAGCGACACGGAAGAGAAAAATGCACCGCCAACGCAATCTTGCCCAAAAAAGCAAACCCCAACAAAGAAGAGATGACTGCCACGAAAAAAGACAAAACCGAACCATTGAAAAAAAAAACTACTAGACCAGAAAGCTATCAAGGTAAGCAAAGAAAAAAGCGAGCAAGCTCAACCGCCCGTCGCTAAACGCCGAAACATCTGAGAACAGCTAGAGAGATACCGGAAAAATAGAAAGACTAGCAAACCCGAGAGAGACGACAAAGAACGAATCGGCGCGCAAGATCTCCTAGTGCAACCCCGTAACTCAGGAACAGAGACGGTACCCAGCTATAAGACAAGATACCGAGAGACTGCTAGAACAAGAGAAAAGAATAGACCTGGAGACTGCACCAGAACAGAGACAGCAACAGCTGGCCGATCAATCCTAGACTGTGAGCGACTAAGCCAAATGGGAGGCTAGCTCAACAGACAGCGAGGCAAGCTCGCCGCGCCGCAGCCGGATATCGCGAGATAGAAAGCCGCAGAAGAAAGCTAGAGATACAGCAGAGAAAGCTGCACAACCAGCCACGGACTGTCCAGCCCCATTAGAGAGATAAAAAGACACAGCGAGAGAGCCACACCCAGCAACAAAAAGGCTCGCTCGTCGTCCCCGCCATCAGCGACCGACTCCGCGGACAGACAGCGGAACCGGTGCACATCCACCTGCTCAGAAATGGACAGCAGCAGAAAAAAAAAGGCAAGGAGAGACAGCAAGACTACCGAAAAAGAGAAGACGGTGATCAAGGAATAGAGCTGGAAAACATAAAAGAACAACACGTAGAGCACAGACTGCGGCGGGAATACAAAACACAAGAGGTCGACCAGCACTACCAGCGGGACCGCCCGGCCAGCGTCCAGTAGCAACACCGCCACCACCGCCCGCTGCCGCCCATGCCCCGCATCAACGCCGGCCAATACCCAGACCCTACCGGCCCTAAGACCCCGAACTCCACGAAGACTCCCGCCGTAGCTGAGCGCTACAGAAAGCTACGAAATAAAGACTACTCTGACACAGATAAACGGCTACTCGCACACTGCGAGGCGACTAGCTCGGAAGAGCTAAGACAACACAGAAATACTAAACATAACCTCAACAAACAAAGAGAAAGCTGGCTACGGCTCGCGCGAAAAAAGGTGCCACGCGGGCAGCCAGAGAGGAAGGAAGCTGACTGCCACGAGACGACAACGCAGCACCGCTGGGAGACTGATGACTCAGCTCGCCTCGCCGGCCTAACAGAGATCACGACGCTCGCCGACTCCGCGCACACGAATAAGCTGTTTCCGCCCGACGCCCCGCTGATTCGCGACACCGCCTCCGCTCAGCCAGACCCGGTTATCGCGGCCATCGCCCGCCACCTCACCGAGTCGAGCAGCGTCTTCCTCGATGGACGGCCGACACGGTCGTCCTCAACCTGGACGGCAAGGCGTGCATCCCACAGCGGTATACGATGGAGAAAGATGCTAGCGCGGAAAAGTGAAAAAAAGAAGAAAAAGCAGATAGAAAGAGCACGAAAGAGAGAGAGATAGAGAATAACAAAGAAAGTGAAAAAAAGAGAAAATATAGAAAGAAAGAGAAAGAAAAGAGAAAAGGAGAGAAAGAGAGAGAAGAGTACCATAGAGATATAAGAAATAGAGAGAAAGAAAGAAGAAAAAAGGAGAGAGAAAAAGAAAAAAGAAAAGATAAAGAAAGAAGACGAAAAAAAATGAAAAAAAGAGAAAGAAGAGAAAATAGACAGAGATGAAAGAGAAATAGATGATAAAAGGAGAGTAGAAAAAGAGAATAGATACAGTGATAGGAGAGCACGACCGAAAACTGCAAGCAGCCCACGACAACTATGAGAACCCGAGAAAGACTGACAAAGATAGAAGCAGAGCTCAACATCTCTAGCATGTTCTAGAAAACGCACATTGAGAATAGAAAAGAGAAGGCTGAGATAGCGAAGTAAGACAAAGACTGAGTCGGCGGCGACATCGACGGCCTGGCTAGCTAGCCAGCACACTGTGCGACTACGGCCCGCAAATCACCTAAGTGACCGCCGCGCTCAGCACGCAGGTCTGGCAGGTCGTGAGTGTGACGGGCTGGGACGAGAAAGCTGAAACGGCGTTAGACGCCGAGTGAGAACGGCCTAGAGAACAGCGCAGGCGATAGAGCAGGACGCCGACCAGGTCGACGACTCCGTCGGCGAGCTGGCAGTGGTGCTGTCGCAACTCGAGGCCCGGCTGGAACACACCGACGCCGAGGCTAGTAAAAAAGGGGAACAGATCGGTCCAAAAGGAGAGAAGCCGCAGGTCTGCTATAAGAGCAAGAAGGCAAAGGAAAAGAAGCAGCGAAGCAATGGCTGACAGAGAAAAAGAGGTACTATAAGTGGAGAAAGAAGGCTGCGAAGGAAGAGAGAAAGAAGGAAGAAGAAAAGATAGCAGAGATAGACAGACAGATAGAGAGCAGCGCGAGAAACAGGAAAGAAGACATAGTAGGCAGAGAAGGCAAGGAAAAGGAAATGCTCTAAGAACTGCTGGACGGTGATAAGAGAAAGAGAGAGAAAGAAATAAACAAAGTGATAAAGAAGGCGTGGTACGGCAGTGGCTCCCAAAATCGCTCGAAAGGGAGAACATACAGCAGCAGAACAAGGCGACGCGGACACCGACTTCGGGTCCATCGGGCTCATCGACGACCTGGCCAACTCAAAAGAAAAATACACAACAACTAAAAGGACGACAACTACTACAACAAGAAGCTCCTCGAGACGCTGGGCGTGAAGTCTTTAGCTACAGAGGCCGGGGCGATGGTACCTAGCTGCCAAAGATCAAAAGCTACCTCGAGGCTGTAGACGGTGAACCAGACGGCGAAGCAGGCAGCGAGGCCGCAGGCGCCGAGCCGGCGCTCAGGCCGCCGAGACTGATATCGACGCATCAGACCCCTTGGCCCTCGCCGCTCTGGATACGAACAGATAAACAACGAGTTAATAGAAAAATGGGGTGAAGACGAGAGAGAGCAAGGGGTAGAAATGGGCTACGTCGACGGGAACGACAACGTTTAGAAGAACACGGTTAAGGACATCGAGGGCAACGTCACGGAGGCCGTCGAGGTAAGCCTACTGCCAGAGGCCATCGAGCACCCCAAGGCGATCGGCGACGAGGTCGATCGGATCAAGCGCGTTTGGGACTCACTGAAAGGGCACTAAAGGAGGGATAAAGTAGGAGACGAAGAGAGGCACAGCGAACAGTAGCCGACGATATGCCGACGAGTCAGGACCGAGACCGAAAGGGACTGCGCGAAGACGGCTGCGGATCGAGAATAAGACGGTCTACAAACTCAAAGACAGAAGGTCTGGCTAGACACTGCTGCGAGTCAACCTGGACAGCCATCCGGGCTGGAGAGCACAAAGGAGAAGGGCAACAATAGGAAAGAAAGAAACTGGAAATGAAAAGTGACGAGCTGGAGAACGCTGGGGAAGACTAGAAGGACGATAAGAGAGAACTGCAGAAAGCAATAAGCGAGACGGTGCGAGCGACAGTGGACAGAGCCTACGACCATTACCTAGATCAGCGCGGCAAGCAGCGCTGGTGCGACAACTCGCTCACAGTTACATGCAGACGAGCTGATAGCGCAGGTGTATCAGAGAGCGAAGTACTATGACTGTAAAGGCAAAGAAAGGAAAAGAAAGACTAAGGCGACGAAGACAGCGAGTGAGAAAGAAGCGCTAAGGGAACGACGAGATCGAAGAAAAGTAAAAGAGAAACAGAGAGACAGCGGTCGGCAGCTACTGGCTATACTGTGCTCAGGCGCTCCTGTCGATAGACGACGACAATCAACAATACTGCTACAAGGTGCGCTACGAGAAAATGGTCACCGCAGAAAGAGACAGAGACAGGGATCCTGTCCTATCTAGGCGAACAGCAGGTGCAGGGAATCACGAGGGAAAGCTAAGACAAGACGAAAGAGAACAATGGAAAGGCAGACGAGAAGCTGCAGTACAACAGCGAGATAACAGCCGGTACGATGGGCCGGGGGACGATCGTTCCACTAAAGGCAGCTACTGGCTGGCCACGGTGCAGTAGATCAAGGCATACGAGGAAAGGCAAAAGGATGACTGTCACAGGGTCAGCTACGAGGATCTGGTCGCCGCGCCGGAAGAGACCGTCGCGGCGATGTTCTCGTTCCTAGGGACCGAGCCTGTGCCGGGCATCGAGCAGGCGTGTTAACGAACGACGCACGAGGGAAAAGGCAACGGGGACGAGGAGATCTGGTACACCGACGGCATCACCGCGGACTCGGTGGGCCGCGGCGTCCGCGTGCCGGCTGCAGCACTGGCGCCCGAGGCTCGGCAGGGCACCAACGAGACGCTGGCATGGCTCGACTACCTGCCGGTAGACGAGGAGTGGAACGACCAGGTGGGCCGCGTCGAGATGCGCGGGGACGCTCCCGAAAGCGAGCAGCCACCCATGGTGACCAGCATGCGCGGCATGGCGAGCCGGACATGGTCGCCCGTGCGATCCAGACCGCCTCGCTAGCTCCACGACCAGGACGTGACCAAGGCCACCTTGATTGGCACGCAGTGGCAGGGCAGACCATCGAGATAGAGGTCGAGGGTACAGACGAAGACAATGCCGGGCTGCGGTGGAGATACGCAGCGACACCAGAGCGACTGGAGGGCAAGAGCACAAACGGCACAGGCGGGCATCAGCCCGTTGCACGATGATCGAGACAACGACACCTGGCGCGCGCTGCTGGAGAGTGAGACCAATCTGGTCGCAGAGATGACCGCCAGGCGGCTTCGCTGCATCAACCGCAGGGACGGTCACCGCATCAGTTTCGACGAGGTGCACGCGATAGCGGCTGCTCGGCCTCGCCCGAGTACCGCCAGCCCGGGAACCGGACGCTGGGCTGCTCACCGCCACGGCATGCGACGCCTCCGCAAGGCCATACCGCCCTGCACGCGAAGCGCGGAAAACGCGTGGCGCCACCAGACGCCGACACCCGACAATCGCCTGTCATGACACCGACATCCACGGCGCTGGCTAACATCCGGCGCCCAACCGATCCGACGGCAGGGGGGCTATCAGTGGCCAGCGAATCTAAGAAAGGACCATATCGGCAGATGGGCGTGAACTGTGCGTGGAGATGGCCGGTGAACCTCACGGAAGGCCAATACTGGTCCACACGGGCGAGCCGATGTCACGGCGCCTGTACGGCGGGTGAATCGCCGACGCTGAGAAGAAAGGCATCTGGCTGATCAGCTATGACCGCCCGGGCTACGGCGGCTAGACTGCGCACCACGGCTACACCGTGGCGTCGGGAGCAGCCGATGTCCGGGCTATTGCCGAGGCGCTCGGGCACGACAGCATAGGCATCTGGGGCAAGTCAGGAGGCGGCGAGTACGACCTGGGCTGCGAGGCTTTGCTGCCAGATCTAGCGGTAGCTGAGGCGACGGTGGCGACGCTGGCGACCTACGGTATCGAGGGCTACGACTATATCGAGGGGATGGGCGAGTACAACGATAGAGCTATAAGAAGAACTACTAAGAAGAGAAGGCAGCAAGAAGAGAAAAGAGAGAGGAAAGGAAGGAGAAAATAGAGGAAGAGAGAGAGCAGCTAGATGAAAAGAAAAAGAGAGAACTATAGAGAGAGGACGATGAGGAAGAGAAAGGGGAAAAGGAAAGGTGGAACAAAGAGAAAAACAAGGAAGAGATCTAAAAGGGAGACGAGGGCTGGAGGGACGACGAAGCGGCGCACCTGACGAGCTGGGGGTACGATGTGAGAGACAACTAGGTGACAGTCAAGATCTGGCAAGGCCGTCAGGATCGTATGGTGCGTCCAGCATGGCCAGTGGCTCGAAGCGAACATGACTGGCGAGCAGGCTGATATCAGTGACCATGACGGGCATCTGACCAGCACGGCCGACTGGGCGAGATCCACGACTGGCTTCTCCAGCGCTCCCGGAAGACTACAACTACCAGACCGGCCGACACGACGAACGCCGGGCAACGACACCAGCCTGGCAAGTACGCCGGGGTATAGGGCGCTCGCCTAGGTTCGCACCGCCGCGAACGCCGCACCGCTGAGTGGCCGGTCCGGCTGAGCCAGCAGCGCGGGTCGTCGGCCAGGATGTGCTGGTGCAGGGTGCGCAGCGCCGGGCCTGGCTGGGGGGGTAGTTCAGGAGTACACGAGAGGCGGCAAAGGGGCCGCACCCCGGGAGGGGGGGGCCGGGGGGCCCGGGGCGCCGGGGGGGGGGGGGGGGCGGAGGGGGGGGGGGGGGGGGGGGGGGGGGGGGGGGGGGCAGAGCCGAGCGCGGGGGGGGGGGGGGCGGGCGGGGTGGGCCGCCGCGCGGGGGGGGGGGGGGGGGGGGGGGGGGGGGGGGGGGGGGGGGGGGGGGGGGGGGGGGGAGGGGGGGGGGGGGGGGGGGGGGGGGGGGGGGGGGCGGGGGGGGGGGGGGGGGAGGGGGGGGGGGGGGGGGGGGGGGGGGGGGGCGCCCGAGGGGGCGGGGGGGGGGGGGGAGATGAGCGGTGGGGGCCCAGAGTGGCAAGCGCGGCGGCCGGGCGCCGGCGCGAGAGGGCGCCACGTGCGTGGCCGAGGGAGGGTGACGGGCAGAGGGGGGGCGGCGGGTGTCGGGACAGGCCCCGAGAAGGAGTGCGCGCGAGTCGCGCGCTGGGAGCGCGGTGCTGGTGGTCTGGCCCGCCGAGAAGCGAGCGGCAGAAGCGCGCCGGCCCCCGGTGCGCGTGCTGGTGACCGCGCGACTCCCGCGGGATGGTGCGCGAGACGGCGCCGCCCGCCTCGATCTGGTCTGCGCGCCGAGGACGCCGTCGGCCGCGCGTGAGCTCTCGGCGCGCGGGCGACGCGAGCCGTGAGACGCCGAGCTGGCCCAGCGCGCCAGGCCCCCCTAGCGCTCGGGTAGCTGCCGAGTTCGCCGCGCTCGCCGCCGGTCGCGCTCAAAGACTGGTTGCCGAGCTGGCCACCGCAAGGCAGCTGGACCTGCAGACGCCGCGGGAAAGCCGCGCCGCGATCCGACCGTGTTCAGATCAAAGACCGCCAGATACCGCGACCGCCCGCGTGTTCCGGCTCGCCGAATGTACCCCGGCCCAGATTTCGACAGTTACGCCACCGCGGCGATGGCGGGCGTGACTGAGAATCTGGCCGAGCGACTGCTCGAGAGGCTAGCTCAGGCTCACCTGATCCAGAGGTCCGGGCTCGGCCATATCTCATGCACGATCTGCTCCGCGCTTACACTCTCGAGCTTGTCGCAGCGGAAGGCGGGGGACAAGAGGAGCGCCAAGCGCTGACGCGATTGTTCGACTCTCCTGCCGCGGCTGCCAGTGCCATGGACACCTTGTGCCCGGCGAACGCACACACGGCCCCGCTGCCCCTCCGCCAGCCTGGGTCGTTGCTCAGATCCAGCCGCGCGCGGGCGTGGCGGAGAACGGGCAGCCTGGTGGAACAAACGTACGCCGCCCGGCATGGCTGGCATGGCCGTGCCACGCGCTGGCGGCGACCCTATCCGCTACCTCGTACGGCGGGCCACCGAGAGGCTCGATCTCTGACCGTGCCCGCACGCCGCCCCCGGCGGTGACGGCCCGCGAGCCCGCCCCGCCCGCGCCCGCCGCGCGGCCCCCGCCGCCCGCCCCCCGGGCCGCCCGACCCGGGCGCCCGCCCAGCCCCCCCCCTGCGCCCCCCCCCCTCCTGCCCTGCCGCCAACCAGACACCCCCCCCCCCCCCCCCCCCCCCCCCCCCCACCCCCCACCCCCCCCCCCCCCCCCCCCCCAACCCCCCCCCCACCACCCCCCCCCCCCCCCCCCCCCCCCCCCCCCCCCCCCCCCCCCCCCCCCCCCCCCCCCCCCCCCCCCCCCCCCCCCCCCCCCCCCCCCCCCCACCCCCCCCCCCCCCCCCCCCCCCCCCCCCCCCCCCCCCCCCCCCCCCCCCCCCCCCCCCCCCCCCCCCCCCCCCCCCCCCCCCCCCCCCCCCCTCTCCCCTCCCCCCCCCCCCCCCTCCCCCCCCCCACCTCCCCCACCCCCTCCCCTCCCCCCCCATCCACCCACATCAACTATTATCTTAAACGCGCGGACCTCGTCGGCGTCGGGCACACCCACGCCGGGGAGCGGCAACCGGGCACGGATATTCAAGCGGCGGCCGAGACCGGGCCGGCATGATGTCACGGTGGAGCCTGACGAGCACATCGCGGCGCTGGACGCCGACGGCACCCTGCTTGCCGCGGCGGCCGAGCTGGCCGGGCTCGACGCCCCGATCCCCGGCTGCCCGTTGTGGAAAATGAGGGAGTTGCTGCGGCACACCGGCTACGTACACCGCTGGGCCGGGGGCTACGTCACGCATGGTTACGAGGAGGAGGTCGACCGGTACAGCGAGGACGAGCTGCTGCGGGCCGGCCCGGGCGACGCCGAGCTGCTCGGCTGGTTCCGCGACGGTCATGCCGACCTGGTCCGGTCCCTGCGGTCGGCCGACCCGGGGCTGAGCTGCTGGGCGTTCCTTGACGCGCCGTCGCCGCTGGCGTTCTGGGCGCGGCGCCAGGCCCACGAGACCGCGATCCACCGGGCCGACGCCGAGAGCGCGGCCGGTGACGTGACCCCGTTTCCCGCCGTGTTCGCCGCCGACGGCATCGACGAGCTGCTGGTGTGCTTCGCGTCCCGGGGCGGGGTAGGCGGGGCCGCTCGCCGGCTGCTGGTGCGGACGACCGACACCAGCGACGAATGGCTGGCCGAGGTCGGGACCGGGATCACCGCGCGCCGTGTCACGGGTGAGGGCGAGGAGGGTGGGGCTGGTGGGGTGGTGGACTGCGTCGTGGCGGGAACGGCTTCGGAGCTGTACCTGCTGCTGTGGAACCGGCTGCCGGACGGCGGCTCGGTCACCGTCAGCGGAGACCCCGAGCTGCTCCGCACCTGGCGGGACCAGGTACAGGTGAGATGGGCGTGACGTCATGGAAATGCCCCGCTGGGTCGCGGGGCATACTTCCCAAAAGGGGACAAATCGTGGAGGTGGAGGGGATCGAACCCTCGTCCTTCCGTACCTCACCAGGGCTTCTTCGGGCGTAGCCTGCTCTGCTTATTTCTCAGCCCCGGCGGTCTCTGCAGGCAAGCCGCCGAACGGGCTCAGCCGCTGTTAGATGTCCCGTCTAGTCCCGCGGCCGGGCCAGACGGTGGATCCTCCTAGCTGATGCCAGACACCGGGCCGGAGGCCCTCCCGGGCTGACAGCCTCTAAACTCGCTTAGGCAGCGAGGGCGAGGCGAGTGCGCGTTGAGTTGGCACTTGTAATTTTGCGGCCACAGGATTTACGAGGTCGTAACCGCAACCCTCGGCCCGCTTCCCCTGGATCAACTACCGAAGTCGAAACCAGTCACCCCCTATTGAGTTGTACTGCAATGGTACCCGAGACGTACCAGTCAGTAGAACAACGGCGGCGGCTCAACCTATGCCCGGCCGGTGCTGGACATGAGAAAACCCCCGTGGGCGCTGGCGGTGGCCGAAAATGCGCCCACGGGGGTCGACCGGCAGGGTCGGGGCCGGTCCTAAAAGCCCGGGCCTCCCCCGAGTTGAGGCCCGGTTCTCATCACGACGACTGGGCCGCAACCCCCCAAGCGGCACCCCAGTCAATAGCTAAGACGCCAAAGCGCATCGCTGCGGTTGCTCCGCGTTACCAAAATGCGGGCAACGATACGGTCACGATCGCGGCTGCAGCCCGTCCAGGAACTGGCCGGCCAGTGGTGCCGCCGACGTGCCGGGTGACCTGGTCAGCTCGAGTACCGCGAAGGCGACGTTCCCCTGGAAGCCGACGAACCATGTCTCGCGCAGCCCGGTCGATCCGTACGGAGTGCTTCCCACCTGCCCGTAGACCGGCATGTTGCCAACGTTGGCCGCCTGCCCAGCGCCGCTGGTGACCGCCGACCGCATCAGGGCCTGCAGCGCGGAGACGACCTTCGGCCCGAACGGAACGGTCGGGGTGAGCCCCGGGTCCGGCGGGTCGGTGACGAGCGAGGGCGGGTGCCACGTCCCCGACTGGACCACCGCTGCGGCGATGGCCATGTCCAGCGGGCTGACCTTTACGCTGCCGGTTCCGATGGTGTCCTCGGCGAGCTCGGCCTGGTTGCTCGGCGACCGGATGGTCCCGGCGAACGCTTTGAGGGGCAGCTGCCAGGGCTTGCCGAGGCCGAAGCCCGCCGCGGTCGCCTTCAGGTCCTTGCCGGACATCCGCAGCGACAGGCCGGCGAACGCAGTGGAGCAGGCGTTCGCGAAGTCGGCCCGGAACGTGCCCCGGTTCGGCACCGGGGGGTCGTTCGTGAATTTCTCCCCGCCCACCGGGTTCGAGGCGCTGCACGGGATCGCCGTGTTGACGCCGACCTGCCCGGTGTTCAGCAGCGCCGCCGTGGAAACGATCGTGAACGCCTGGCCGGGCTGATACTTCCCGTACAAGGGATTGATTCCCGGCATCCCGCTCGTGCCACGGGATGCCACCGCAAGCACGTGGCCGGAGGTCGGGGAGATGGCGACGATCGCCGCGGAATTTCCCACCGACTGCAGCGCCTTGTTGGCCGCCTGCTGCACGCTGGCGTTGATGGTGGTCTGGACGTCGGTGCCGTTGCGCCCGGCCCAGGTGTGCAGGACCGAAACCACGTGGCCCGTGGCGTTTTCGGCGACCACCTCCGTCGTGGGCGCGCCGACGAGCGTGCGCTGGAACGACTGCTGCAGCCCGGACAGCCCCACCGTCGTACCCGGCTGGTACGGAATCCCGTCCTCCTGCAGCACGCCGGCCGCCTCGCTGCCGACGCTGCCGGACACCGCCGAGGCGATGCTGCCGAACAGCCGCAGCCGCTGCTGTTCGACGCGCAGCCCGGGCACCCGGGCGAGCCTGCCGCGCAGCCGGTGGTAGCGGGCCGGCGTCAGCCTGACCAGCTCCAGGAAGTTGGCGCCCGGCGCCTCGGTGATCCAGCCGAGTATCTGGCTCGCCGACAGCCCGGTGACCTTGGCCAGGCCGTCGGCGGTCCGTTCCGGATTCTTCAGCCTGCCGGGCATGACCCCGACCGTGTAGACCGTGGAGAGCGGCGCGAGCGGCTTTCCCTCGGCGTCGAGCAGCTGCGCCCGCTGCGGCTCGGAACTGACCACGGCGAGGCGCAGCCCGGGCCGCAGGCCGGGGGCGATGACCGAGGGGCTCCATACCACCTTCCAGCCCGAGCCCACCCGGCGCAGGTCGAAGGAGCCGCGGTAATTCCAGGACTCGCCGCCCCGGCCGAGGTCTACGGACGCGTCGAACTGTGCCGAGGCCGTGCTGCCGTGCTGGTTGACGGCGGCCAGGGAGAGGGTGGCGGCCGCGGCGCCGACGTCTTGGTAGGCGTTCTGCAACGCGGCGACGACGCCGGCCGGAGCGCCGGTGGTCAGCCCGGCCGCGGCGGCGTACTGGCCGTTCTCCCAGTCGAGCAGGAAGGACTGGACGGTGGGCTCGGCCGTTGGCTCGGGCGTTACCCAGCCGACGGCAAGGCCGATCAGCAGCAGCGCGGTCGCACCGGCCGCAGCAACCAATCGGGCCCGCGACAAGCGCGGGCGAACCCCACCCACCCGTGTTTCCCCGACTCTTCTCTTTCCCGCCTCGCCCACCCGGCCAGCCCGGGCCCCCCTGGCCCGGGTCCCCCTGACCGATGCCCCCCGTCCTGGGGGCGCGCCCTCCCCGCCCGCTGTTCCCCGCGAGCCCGCCTTGGGAGCGGGCTTGCCAGCGTGCGCGCCTCGGTTATGCGTGCGGACCATGGCCTAGCGCTCCGCTACCTTCGCCGCCGCAGGGCACGGTCAACCTCTCTGGCAGCGTCCCTGCGCGCGAGGTCATGGCGCTTGTCATAGGTCCGCTTGCCGCGGGCCAGAGCCAACTCGACCTTGGCCTTCCCGTCTTTGAAGTACAGCGAAAGAGGGACCAGAGTCAAGCCTCGCTCCGCTGTCTCCGCACCAAGCTTGTCGATCTCCTTGCGGTGCATCAGCAGCTTACGGGTCCGGCGCGGCTCATGGTTGGTCCAGGTGCCGTGGGCGTACTCGGGAATGTGCACGTTATGCAGCCACACCTCATGGTCGCTGATCTGGGCGAACCCGTCGGCGAGCGAGGCTCTGCCCGCCCGTAGCGATTTCACCTCGGTGCCGGTGAGCACCAGACCTGCCTCAAACACGTCCTCGATGTGATATTCGTGCCGTGCGCGGCGGTTCCTGGCTATTACCTTCTTGCCCTGCTCGGGTGCCACATTCCTACCCTGCGCGTCACACGCGCAGATAACGCCGCAGCGTGAGGAACGACGTGGCGCCGGTTAGCAGCACGCCGAGGATCATCGCCAGGATGATGACCTGGATCAGGTCCGTGCTCGTCAACTGCACGTTGAATGGGAAATACTGCTGCAGCGTATCAAGCCACAGTGATTTCACGGCGACGAGCAGACCAGCCGCCACGATCCAGCCAATCAGGCCGGCGATCACGCCTTCCACCAGGAACGGCAGCTGAACGTAGAAGTTGGACGCGCCGACCAGCCGCATAATGCTGGTTTCTCTGCGGCGGTTGAAGGCCGACAGCCGGATGGTGTTCGCGACCAGCAGTACCGCGGCGATGACCAGGATGATGGCGATGATCACGACCGCGTTCCTGGCTCCTTGCAAGAGGTTGTAGAACTTGTCCAGGATCGCCGCGTTGTCAACGATCTGGTCGACCCCGGGCTGCCCGTCGACGCTCTCGCTCACGATCGTGGTGTCGGCCTGAGTGTTCTTGAGCTTCACCTCGAAGGAGTTGGGGATCTCGTCCGGGGTGACCGAGTTCACCATGGTCGGGAACTCGGACTTGAACTGCGAGTACGCGGCCGTCTGCGACACGTAGGTCACGCTCGCGACCTGGGGCAGCCCGGCCAGCGTCTGGTGGATCGACGACAGCTCCGCGACCGTGACCGGCCCGTTCTTGGTGCACTGCGGGCTGGAACTGGTCTTGGTGCAGAGGTAGACGGACAGCTGCACCCGGCCCTGCCAGAACGTCCTGGTGGCGCTGACCTGCTTGACGAACAGCAGCCCGGTGCCGAGCAGTGACAGGCTGATCGCCACCACGACAACCAGGGCGATGGTCATCGTCAGGTTCCGCCTGAGGCCGATCCACACCTCATGGAAGACAAACTGCGCGCGCATTGTCGCTGGCCCCTCGGGTAGTCCGCGCCTGGCCGGTCAGTAAGCCTGGCCGTAGACTCCGCGCGATTGGTCGCGCACCACCTTGCCGTATTCGAGCTCGATGACGCGCTTGCGCATGGAGTCCACGATCGCCGCATCGTGCGTGGCCATGACGACCGTAGTACCGGTTCGGTTGATGCGGTCGAGAACTTTCATGATTCCGATCGATGTAGCCGGGTCGATGTTTCCCGTTGGCTCGTCGGCCAGCAGGATCATCGGCCGGTTCACGAACGCACGAGCCATCGCCACGCGCTGCTGCTCGCCGCCGGACAGCTCATCGGGCATCCGGTCCCGCTTGCCCTCAAGGCCGACAAGGTCGATCACCTCGGGGACGACCTTGCGGATGAAGCGCCGCGGCTTCCCGATGACCTCGAGTGCGAAGGCGATGTTCTGGTAGACGTTCTTGGTCGGCAACAGCCGGAAGTCCTGGAAGACGCAGCCGATCCTGCGGCGCAGGTGCGGCACCTTCCAGTTGGTGAGCCGCGCGAGATCCCGGCCAGCGACGTGGATTCTCCCCTCGGACGGGCGCTCTTCCTTGAGCACCAGCCGCAGGAACGTCGACTTGCCGGAACCCGAAGGCCCAACCAGGAACACGAACTCGCCCTTCTCCACATCAAGGGTGATGTTCTCGAGGGCGGGACGGCTCTGATTCTGGTACATCTTGGTCACATTATCGAAGTGGATCACGGGCCCATCACACGCGCTAGACGAGTTACGGACTGGCTGCCATGGCGCTTATCGCACCCCAGTTTGGCCATCGGACAGTCTAGGGGGGAAACTGGCTTAGAACGTCCAACATCGTCGAAGTGACCGGGTAGGCGCCGGCCCGGAGGGACCCACACATGAGTTGTGAGCACCTGATCTGCGCCCAGTGCGCCGGACCGGTGGCCGAAGGCCGCTGCCCGGTTTGCGCCGCGGCGCGGGCCCGGATGCACCACCACCACGGGCCCAACATGACCTTGCCGCTGGTGGCGGTGACGCTGATCGCGCTGCTGCTGATGATGCTGGCCCTGCACGTGGCGCACTGACGCGCCCGGCCAGCTAGGCGGAGGGCCAGCTAGGCCGACGGCCAGCGGGATGGGCGACCCGCCGCCTTTGATTGTGGCCACTACGCGCCGGTCAGGCCCGGCTACGCACGGCGGTGACGCGCGGTCACGGCCGGAAATTCTGTCACGCGCACATCACAAAAGCATCCCAGCCTGGGACTATTCCTACTGTTGCACTAGACCCCACCGGTCCCGGCATGCTGCAGTGGGCGGTATCGATTACATGGCGTGATGCCGACCGGCCAGCCCCCTCCGGATCCCGGGGTCCGTCGGCCTTGCCGTCTTTGGCCCAAGCGCCCGGAAGGAACCCCAGATATGAGGTCAGTGCCCGCGCGGCTACGTCGATCACGACCTAGGCTCCACCTTCGGCTACTGGCGGCAGGCGCTGCAGCGCTGGCGCTCGTAGCCGCCGGGTGCAGCAGCAGTGGCAGCAACAACTCGTCGTCCGGGACAACCCCGGTCAAGGGCGGCACCGCGGTGTGGGCGGAGCCGCCGTCGAGCGTCCCGACCTACATCTTCCCGTATGTCGACAGCTCCAACATCAGCAACCTGAACCTGTTCGACCTTCAGTACCTGATGTACCGGCCGCTGTACTTTTTCGGCGAGAACGGCCAGCCGCAGCCGAACAACAGCCTGAGCCTGGCCAACGCGCCCGTGGTCAGCGGACGGAACGTGACGATCACGCTGAAGCACTACATGTGGTCGGACGGCACCCAGGTGACCGCTCAGGACGTGATGTTCTGGCTGAACATGGAGAAGGCCCTGCCGGCCGACTACGGCGCCTACACCGGCTTCCCGGCCAACACGACGAGCATCAAGGTCGTCAGCCCGACCGAGATCCAGATGACGATGAGCAAGGCGTACTCGGCGAGCTGGCTCCAGTACAACGACCTGAGCCAGATCGTGCCGATGCCAGCGGCGTGGGACCGGACCGCGAGCGGCCCCAGCCACTGCGACACCACGGTCAGCGACTGCGCGGCTGTCTACAGCTACCTGAACAAGCAGGCCGAGAACCTCTCCGGGTACGCGACGTCGCCGATCTGGGGCGTCGTGGACGGGCCGTGGCGGCTGAGCTCGTTCAACGCGGACGGCCACAACACGTTCGTGCCGAACAAGAAGTACTCGGGCCCGGTCAAGCCGAAGCTCTCGGCGTTCCAGGAGGTGCCGTTCACCACCGACTCGGCCGAGTACGACGTGCTGCGCTCGCCGAGCTCCAGCACCAAGATCGATGTCGGCTACCTGCCCGACCAGGACGCCCCCTCCAAGCCGGCTAACGCGTCGGTGGGCTCCAACCCGCTGTCGGGCTACACGCTGGACCCGCTGTACCCGTGGGGCATCGACTACTCCGCGATGAACTTCCAGTCGAGCAACGGCGACCACGGCGCCATCTTCAAGCAGCTGTACTTCCGGCAGGCGCTGCAGTACATGATGAACCAGAAGGCGATCATCTCGGGTCCGCTGCGCGGCTACGGCGCGCTTACGGTCGGTCCGGTCGCGGCAACGCCGGCCACCAAGTGGCTGTCGTCCACCGGGCGGGCTGGTGATCCATACCCGTACGACCCGACCAAGGCCAAGCAGCTGCTGACCAGCCACGGCTGGAAGGTGACCCCGGGCGGGACCAGCACCTGCGCAAAGCCCGGCACGGCCGCGGGCGAGTGCGGAGCGGGGGTCACCGCGGGCAGCGGGCTGGACTTCAGCTTCCTGTACCTGAGCGGGACCGCCTGGGTTCAGTCGGAGATGACGCAGCTGCAGTCAAACTCGTCGTCGATCGGGATCAAGCTGAACCTGGTGCCCAAGACGCTCGGCGACATCCTCTCGGAGGTGGGCGGCAACTGCGTCGTGGTCAAGGCCCCGTGCAACTGGGACATGGCGAACTGGGGATTCGGCTGGTCGTTCTCTCCGGACTACCTGCCAACCGGCGACCAGCTGTTCCAGTGCGGCGCGGTCGCGAACTCCGGCGGGTACTGCGACAAGACCAACGACTCGCTGATCGGCCAGACGCTGACCAACGACAGCCTGTCGCTGTTCTACAAGTGGCAGAACTACCTGGCCCCGCAGCTGCCGGTGATCTACCAGCCGAACGCCGCCTACACCCTCACCGAGGTTTCCAACAGCCTCAAGGGTTACTTCCCGCAGAGCCCAACCCTCAGCATCACCCCTGAGGACTGGTACTTCGTGAAGTAACCGGAAACGGCTAATTCAAGATCAATAGGAGGACCGGGTGCAGCATATGCACCCGGTCCTCCTAAGTTCTATGGGGGTCTGGGGGGTCGTCCCCCGAATGCTAGAGCCCTTGGGTGCGGAGCCAGCGAATCTCGGCGTCGATGAAGTCGTCGATCTCGCCGTCCATCACCGCGGTGGTGTTCCCGGTCTCGAGGCCGGTCCGCAGGTCCTTGATGTTCTGGTACGGGTGCAGAACGTAGTTGCGGATCTGGGTACCCCAGCTTCCGGCGTGGTCCCCGCGCAGCTCGGCCATTTTGGCCTGCTGCTCCGCACGCTTGCGCTCGAGCAGCTTGGCTTGCAGCACGGCCATCGCGCTGGCGCGGTTCTGGATCTGGCTGCGCTCGTTCTGGCACGAGACCACGATCCCGGTCGGCAGGTGGGTGATCCGGACCGCCGAGTCAGTGGTGTTGACCCCCTGGCCGCCGGGGCCGCTGGACCGGAACACGTCCACCCGTATCTCGTCCTCGGGCACCTCGATGTGGTCGGCCTGCTGCACCACCGGGATCACGTCAACGCCCGCGAACGAGGTCTGCCTGCGGCCCTGGTTGTCGTACTTCGAGATCCGCACCATCCGGTGCGTGCCGTGCTCACCGCGCAGCGTGCCGTAGGCATACGGGGCCTTTACCGCGAACGTGGTCGACTTGATCCCCGCCTCTTCCGCGTAGGAGGTGTCGTAGATCTCGGTCGAGTACCCGTGCCGCTCGGCCCAGCGCAGGTAGATCCGGCGCAGGCCCTCGGCCCAGTCCGCCGCGTCGGCGCCGCCCGCCTGCGCGTTGATCGTGATCAGCGCCTCACGCGCGTCGTACTCGCCGGCCAGCAGCGTCCTGATTTCCAGCTGGTCGATCTCCTTGCGGAGCGCCGCCAGGTCTCGGGTCGCCTCTTCCCTGGTCGCCTCGTCGCTCTCGCTCTCGGCCAGCTCGAACAGCACCTTGGTGTCGTCGAGGCGGCGGTGCAGGCCGTCCAGCCGGGACAGCTCGCCGTCGAGGTAGGACAGCCGGCGGGTGACCGCCTGCGCCTGCTCCTGGTCTTCCCACAGTCCGGGCTCGCCCGCACGCTTCCGCAGCACGTCGGCTTCTTCCCGCATGGCCTCCGGGTCGAGGACGGCCTCAACGCTGGCGAGCTTCGACGATAGTTCCGAGATTTCGCCCGCAGGGTCCGTAGCCATGCCGGAAAGCCTACGTCAGGCTGGCATGTCCGCTTGTTGCCGCGGCCGTATCTGTGAAAGCTATCGTTTGCAGAGAAGACAAACGTTAGCCAGAGCCGAACGAAAGGATTACCCATCCCCGCGCCGACCGGCCAGCAGGCCCTCACATTTGACCGGGTTCAGGCCGCCACTGCCCGGCTTGCCGGGATCGTCCACCGTACCCCGCTGCTCACCTCCAGGACACTCGACGCGCGATGCGGCGGCACCGTCTGCCTGAAGGCCGAACCATTCCAGCGCAGCGGGTCGTTCAAGTTCCGCGGCGCCTACAACCGCCTCAGCCTGCTCGGCGCGGACGAACGGGCGAGGGGGATAGTCGCGTATTCCTCGGGCAACCACGGCGCCGCGGTGGCGCTTGCAGCCTCGCTGCTGGGCATCGGCGCCGTGGTCGTGGTGCCGGAGACCGGCTCGCCCGCCAAGCTGGCCGCGATCGAGGGCTACGGCGCCGAGATCCGGCGCTACGACCCGGCCACCGAGCGCCGGGAGGAGGTGGCCGCCGCCCTGGCCGAGGCGCGGTCGCTGACGCTGATCCGGCCGTTCGACGACTACGACGTCATGGCCGGCCAGGGCAGCGCTGGGGTGGAACTGGCCGAGCAGGCCGGCGAGCTCGACCTGGTGCTGGTGCCGGTCGGCGGGGGCGGCCTGGCCGCGGGCGTCGGGACCGCGGTCAAGGCAATGCTCCCGGGCGCGGCGATGATCGGCGTCGAGCCGGCCGGGGCCGACGACACCAGCCGGTCGCTGCGCGCGGGCCACCGGGTCAGCCTGGACGCGGTGGACACGATCGCCGACGGCCTGCGGGCCCTGACGCCGGGAGAGCTCACGTTCCCGATCAACCAGCGGCAGCTCGACGACGTCGTGACCGTGCCCGACGCGGCGATCGTCGAGGCCATGCTGTTCTGCTTCGCCAGGCTCAAGGTGGTCGTCGAGCCGAGCGGGGCGGTCCCGCTGGCCGCCCTGCTCTCCGGCGCCGTGCAGGCGAGCGGCCGGCGGGTCGGTGTCGTCCTGTCCGGCGGCAACATCGACCCCGCCGACTTCGCCTTCCTGCAGGCGGGCGCCCGCTAGCTGGGCAGGGCGCTGGCCGCGACCAGGGTGCGCACCGCGCGCACCGCCACGGACAGCGTCGCCACGGTGAACCGGTCCGTCTCCCAGATCTCGGTCAGCGTCTGGGCGGCCCGGCGCACCGCCGGCTCGTTCCGCTGCACCCACGCGGCCAGCCGGTCCTCCGGCCGGCCCGGCCCGGTCACCTGGAGCACGTCGGCGGCCAGCGCCGCGTGCGCGCTGTACAGGTCGTCGCGGAGCGCGGCCCGGGCCATCGTGTTCCACCGGTCCTCGCGGGGCAGCGCGGTGATCCGGTCCCGCAGCCTGGTGATCTGCAGCCGGTCGGCGAGATCGAAGTACACCTCGGCGGTCTCCTCGACCGGCCGCCCGACGCTCGCGGCCACGTCCACGATGTCGAAGGCCGAGTAGGCAGGGACCATCGCGGCGACCCGCTCGGCCAGGTCGAGCGGCACACCCCGGGAGGTGAGCGAGTCCCGGCGCTCCTCGAACCCGGTCAGGTCGGTCCCGGTGAGCAGCTTGGGCAGGCCCGAGCCGACGCTCAGCACGCCCCCCGCGAAGAAGTCGATCGTGGCCTGGATGTCGAACGGCGGCCGGCGGTTGTGCAGCAGCCACCGCGTCGCGCGCTCGATGAGCTTGCGGCCCTCCAGACTGAGCAGCACCTGGACCGAGGTGTCCACCTTGCCGTCCAGCGCCTGGACCTGGGCCCAGAAGCCGACCATGTCGAACACGTTGCGCCCGACCAGCCAGGCCGCCGCGATGTCCGGCACCGACGCGCCGGTCTCCTCGTTGAGCCTGAACGCGAACGTGATCCCCGATCTGTCGACCATTTCGTTGCTCACCACGGTGGTGATGATCTCCCGGTGCAGCCGGTGGGACCGCATCCGGTCGGCGTAGCGCTCCCGCAGTGGCTCGGGGAAGTAGCCGGTCAGCGCGCGACGCAGGTACGGGTCGTCGGGCAGGCCCGAGGCCAGCACCTCCTGGGCCGTGGCGATCTTGGTCTGGGCGAGCAGGACGGAGAACTCCGGGCTGGTCAGGCCGACGCCGGCGGACCGGCGCTCGGCGATCTCCTTGTCCCCTGGCAGCACGTCGAGCCGGCGCCGGATCCGCCCGTCGCGCTCCAGCTTGCGGATGTACCTGGCGTGCACGTGCAGCATCTGCGGCGCCTGGGCGGTGGCCGCGGCCAAGACCCGGTTCTGCAGGTAGTTGTGGATGAGCACCAGCTCGCCGACCTCGCCGGTCATCTCGTGCAGCAGCTTGCCCCGGTCGGCGGGCGTCAGCTCGCCGTCCCGGACCACGCCGTCCAGCAGGATCTTGATGTTGACCTCGTGGTCCGAGGTGTCGACGCCTGCCGAGTTGTCGATGAAGTCGGTGTCCACCCGGCCGCCGCCGAGCGCGTACTCGATCCTTGCCTCCTGGGTAAGCCCGAGGTTCCCGCCCTCGCCGACGACCCGGACCCGCAGCTCGGACGCGTCGACCCGGACCGCGTCACTGGCCCGGTCGCCCGCGTCCGCCTGGGTCTGGCTCGTCGCCTTGACGTAGGTACCGATGCCGCCGTTCCACAGCAGATCGACCGGGGCCCGCAGCGCCGCGGAGATCAGCTCGTCCGGCGGCATCGCGGTCACGCCGTCCTCGAGGCCGAGCGCCGCCCGGGCCTGCGGCGAGACCGGCACCGACTTCGCGGACCGCGGCCACACGCCGCCGCCCTCGGAGATCAGCGCGGGATCGTAGTCCGCCCAGGAGGAGCGGGCGAGGCCGAACAGCCGCTGCCGCTCGGCGAAGCTGGCCGCCGGGTCGGGGCTGGGATCCAGGAACACGTGCCGGTGATCGAACGCGGCCACGAGCCTGATGTGCCGGGAAAGCAGCATGCCGTTGCCGAACACGTCGCCGGACATGTCGCCGATCCCGACCACGGTGAAGTCGGTCTGGTCGACGTCGATGCCCATGGTCTGGAAGTGGAACTTGACCGACTCCCAGGCGCCCCGGGCGGTGATGCCCATCTTCTTGTGGTCGTAGCCCTCCGAGCCGCCGGAGGCGAACGCGTCGCCGAGCCAGAACCCGCGGCTCTTGGCGATCTCGTTCGCGGTGTCGGAGAACGTGGCGGTGCCCTTGTCGGCCGCGACCACCAGGTAGACATCGTCGCCGTCACGGCGGACCACCCGCGCGGGCGGCACCACGCGGGAGGCCTCGATGTTGTCGGTCACGTCGAGCATCGCGCTGATGAAGGTCCGGTAGCAGGCGAGCACCTCGCCCTGATAGGCCTCGCGGTCGCTGGGATCGGGCAGTTGCTTGCAGACGAACCCGCCCTTGGAGCCGGACGGGACGATCACCGAGTTCTTCACCTCCTGCGCCTTGGCCAGGCCGAGGATCTCGGTGCGGAAGTCCTCCCGCCGGTCCGACCAGCGCAGACCGCCCCGGGCCACGCCCGCGAACCGCAGGTGCACGGCCTCGAACCTGGGCGAGTACACGAACAGCTCGAACTCCGGTCGCGGCGCCGGCAGGTCGGGCACCTGCTGGGCGTCGAGCTTGACCACCAGGTACGGAGCCGGAGGCCGCGGCGTCGCCGGCTCGGTGAAGTAGTTCGTCCGCAGCGTCGCCTGGATCAGGCCCCAGTAGGCGCGCAGGATGCGGTCCTGGTCGAGGCTTTCCACCTCGTCGAGCTCGCCCCTGATCTCCTCGGTGATGGCCTCGCTGCGCTCGGCCTCGCCCTGCTGGCGCTCCGGGTCGAACCGGGACTCAAAGAGGCGGACGAGCAAGCGGGTAATCGTGATGTTCGACCGCAGCACCCGCTCGACGTAGTTCTGGCTGAATGTGCTGCCCGCCTGGCGCAGGTACTTGGCGTAGGCCCGCAGCACGACCACCTGCCGCCAGGTCAGGTGGCCATCGAGCACGAGCGCGTTGAACCCGTCGTCCTCGACGTCGCCGTGCCAGAGCGCGGTCAGCGCGTCCTGGACCAGGTCCTTGACCGACGCGACCGACGCGGTCGTACGGGCGGAAGCGTCAGCGCCCACGCTGCTTCTGCGCAGCCCGAAGTCATAGATCCAGAACGGCTCCGCGGCCTCGAACTCGTACGGGTGCTCGTCGACCACGTCGACGCCCATGTGCTGGAGCCGGGGCAGCACGTCGGTCAGGGTGATCGGGGAACCGGTGCGGTAGATCGAAAGCCGCCAGACCCGGTGATCGTCGCCGGGGTCCTGCGGCTCGCCGGCCGGCGAGTCCTCGATCGGCACCCCGCCGACGTAGCTCTCGGATTCCCACAGGTCGAACGCCACACTTTCGCCCGACTCGCGCAGCATCAGCACGTTTTCCAGGTCGTCGACGGCCACGTTGGCCGGGACGTCGGTCTTGTAGGTCTGCGGGATCGCCTCGCCGCTGCACACCGCGAGGACGGCCTGCCCCCGCTCCTCGCCGAGCTGGCACACCGCCTCCTCCGCGAAGTCGTCGTCCCAGGACCGGATCGCGGCGGCCACCTCGGCCTCCAGCTTTGCGGCGTCCACGTCGGGCAGCATCTGGCCGCGCCCGGCCCGCACCACGATGTGCAGCCGCGCCACCGGCGACTCGCCGACCATCACGCTGTAGTCCGTGCTCGCGCCGTCGAGCGCCTTACGCAGTATCTCCTGGGTGCGCAGCCTGACCTGGGTGGTGTAGCGGTCCCTGGGCAGGTAGAGCAGGCAGGACATGTACCGGCCGTAGATGTCCTTGCGCAGGAAGAGCCGGGACTGGGTGCGCTCGCGCAGCCGGAGCACGCCCTCGGCCACCGGGACGAGCTGCGGCACGGTGGTCTGGAACAGGTCCTCGCGCGGGTAGCTCTCCATGAACTCGGCGAGGTCCTTGCCGTCGTGACCGTCGGCGGCGAACCCGAAGTCGGCGAGCATCTCGGTGAGCTTGCGCCGCAGCACCGGGATTCTGGTGATGCTCTCGGTGTAGGCGTCGTGGGTGTACAGGCCGAGGAACCGGTACTCGCCGGTGACCTGCCCGGACGAGTCCAGCCGCTTGACCGCGACGTAATCGAGGTAGCTGGGCCGGTGCACGGTCGAGCGGGAGTTCGCCTTGGTCAGGATCAGCAGCTGCGGCTCCTTGGCCCTGGCCCGCACCTCCGGGGGGAGCGCGGCGAACGACTTCGAGCCGGCCCGGTCGTGCCGCAGGATGCCGAGCCCGGTGCCGGGCACGCCGCGCAGCGCCATCCCGTCCGGCCCGTCCAGCAGGTCGTACTCGCGGTAGCCGAGGAAGGTGAAGTGCCCATCGGCCAGCCACCGCAACAGCGCCTCGACCTCTGCGGGAGATTCGTCGCTCGCCGGCGCTTCCCCGCCGGCAGACATCGCCAGCTGCTCGGCCAGCTGCACCGCCCTGGCCTGCATCCGGTGCCAGTCCTCCACCGCCACCCGCACGTCGCTGAGCACCCGCTCGAGATCCCGCTGCAGCTTGGCACCCTCGCCGTCGGGCAGCCGGCTCACCTCGACGTGGGTCCAGGACTCGGCGATCTCATCGTGGGCCTGCCGCTCCCCGTCGACCACGCCGATGACCCCGCGCAGCTCCCCCGCGACGTTGCGGCGGACGCGGAACTGGGGATGTACGACCAGGTGTGTGGTCACGTCGTGCCGGGTGAGCTCCATCCGGATCGAGTCCACGAGGAACGGCATGTCGTCGGTGACGATGTCCACGACATCCCGGCTCGCGGCGCACGCCGCCGCCTGCCCACGGCGGACCCGCACCAGGGCCCTGCCCTGCGGCCGGTAGGCGGCGAGCTTGGCCTGCTCGATCGCCGTCGCGGCCAGGCGCTCCGGCCCGGCGGCGGTGAGGTCCTCGAGCGCGACGTGCCGGTAGTAGGCGCCCAGATAGGTACGGAAGTCGCCAACCTCGGCCGCGCCGCCCGCGGCGGTCCCGACCGCCGCCGTCTCGGCCAGCAGGGCTTCCTTCTCGTCGCCCACGATGTCAGCCATCGGTTTTCCACTCCTTTGTGGTTTTCCGGAGGACAGGTGCCGCTACAACCAATCTCGCAGTTCCCAGAGCAGGGGGTAATACCTCATCGGCACTCTCTTGTGCAGATACGGCGCACCGGTCGACCCTCCGGTGCCCGACTTCGTGCCGATTTGACGTTCTACCATCTGCACGTGCCTGGCGCGCCAGAGCCCGGCCAGCTCGTCGTGGGTCAGCAGGTCCTCGGCGAGCTGCCACAGGTCGTCGTGGCTGCCGCGGTCCCTGGCGACGGTGACGAGCGAGGCCAGGGTCTGGTCGTCGGTTTCGGCCTCCAGCCCCCGGGACCGTAGCAGGTCGGTGTACGCGTCCCACAGGGTCGGCTCGGCCAGACGGCGGGCGAGGCGCTGCCGCTCGTCCTGGGTGAGCTCACGAAACCGGGCCACGAACCCGGGATCCTTCGCGCCGGACAGGAACTCGAGCTCGCGGAACTGTACCGACTGGAAGCCGCTGGCCGGCGCCAGGGCCGCCCGGAACTCGAGGAAGTCCTGCGGCGTCATGGTCTCGAGCACGTCGACTTGGCTGACCAGCAGCCGCTCGATCACGTGCGCCCGCTGCAGCAGCTGCCTGGCTCGCCAGGTCTCGCCCGGCCGCATGGCGTCGCGGGCCGCGGTCAGCTCGAACAGCAGCTGCTTGAACCAGAGCTCGTAGGCCTGATGCACGGTGATGAACAGCAGCTCGTCGTGCGCCGGCGGAATCACCTGCGGCACCTGCTGCGCGAGCAGCTCGGGCAGCCGCAGGTAGCCGCCGTAGGTCAGCTTGCCGCCCTCTTCGCCAAAGCTACGCGCGGTTGTCGCCCGGCTGGTCACTCTGCTCCCCCGCTCGCTCACGCCCGCGGCCCTCGCTCGCCCGCCCCTACCGCCCCGGGGACGAAGGAGGCCAGCACCTCGGGGTTGGCCAGCGCGTCCGGGTCGGCCGCCTCGGCGACCGGCGTGCCCAGCAGGATCTTCCTGACCGGCACCTCGAGCTTCTTGCCGGACAGCGTCCTCGGGATGCCGGGCACCTGGTGGATCTCGTCCGGGACGTGCCGCGGCGACAGCCCGGAACGGAGGCCGGACCGGATCCGGCCGACCAGGTCATCGTCCAGCTCGTGGCCTTCGGCGGGAACCACGTACAGGATCAGCCTGCCTTCGGCGCCCAGCCTGCCGGTGTCGATCACCAGGCTGTCGGCGACCTCGGGCAGCGCCTCCACGATCCGGTAGAACTCGCTGGTGCCCATCCGCACTCCGCCACGGTTCAAGGTGGCGTCGGACCGGCCGTAGATGATGCAGCCGCCGTCGGGCAGCATCATGATCCAGTCGCCGTGCCGCCACACGCCCGGGTACTCGGCAAAATAGCTCTCGCGGTAACGACTTCCGTCGGTATCGTTCCAGAACCCGACCGGCATGGAGGGCATCGGCTGCGTGATTACCAGCTCGCCGACCTCGCCGATCACGGACCGGCCTGCCGGGTCGTACGCCTCGACCCGCGCGCCCAGGCAGCGCCCGGAGATCACCCCGGCCCGCACCGGCAGCAGCGGGTTGGGCCCGACGAACCCCGTGCACAGGTCGGTGCCGCCGGAGAACGAACCGAGCAGCAAGTCGCCGCCGACCGAGTCGTAGACCCAGCGGAACCCCTCGGGCGGCAGCGGGGCCCCGGTGGAGCCGACGCCGCGCAGCCGCGACAGGTCGTACTCGTCGCCGGGCCGGAGACCCGCCTTCATGCAGGCCAGCAGGTACGGCGCGCCGGACCCGAAGTAGGTGACGCCGGTCTCGGCGGCCAGGCGCCAGAGCACGTCGGTGGCCGGGTGGCTGGCGCTGCCGTCGTACAGCACCACCGTGGCCCCGATCAGCAGGCCGGCGGCCACGTAGTTCCACATCATCCAGCCGGTGGTGGTGTACCAGAAGAACGTGTCGCCGGGGTGCACATCGTGGTGCAGCCCCATGCATTTCAGGTGCTCGAGCACCACCCCGCCGTGCCCGTGCACGATCGGCTTGGGCAGCCCGGTGGTGCCCGACGAGTACAGCACCCACAGCGGGTGCTCGAACGGCACCTCCTCGAACTCGGAGTCCGGGGCGTCGTCGGGCAGGGAGTCCCAGCTCAGCCGCACCGCAGCGGCGTCACCCGCGCTCTGCGGCGCCGCGCCGGCGCCGCTCCCACCGCCACGCCCGGCTGCCTCGCCGGCGCCTCCGGCACCCCCACGCCCGGCTGCCTCGCCGGCCACGGCCGAGTAGTTCACCGTGATCAGAGCCTCCAGGCTGGGCAGCTCGGCCACGATGTCCTCGACCTGCTGCCGCCGGTCGAACCACTTCCCGTTGTACGGGTAGCCGTCGACGGCGATCAGCACCTTCGGTGAGATCTGCGCCAGGCGGTCAGTCACGCTGCGCGGCCCGAAATCCGGCGAGCACGACGACCAGATGGCCCCCAGGCTGGCGGTGGCGAGCAGCCCGACCAGCGCCTCGGGGATGTTGGGCAGGTAGGCGGCGACCCGGTCGCCCTTGGTGACGCCGAGCTCCCACAGCACCGCACGCACCCGGGCGACTTCGGAGCCGAGTTCGGAGTAGCTCAGCGTTCCGGCCCGTCCCGATTCCGAGCGGTAGATGACCGCGGGACGACCGGGATGCTCCTCGGCCGTACGCAGCGCGTTGCGCGCATAGTTGATCGTGGTCCCGCCGAACCAGGTCACGTCCGGCATCGGCCCGCCCGACAGCACGGGACCGTCACCGCGGTGGCCGAGCACGTCGAAGTAATCCCAGATCGACGACCAGAATCTGGCTGGCTCCGACACCGACCATCGCCAGATCGCATCATATCCGGACAGAACGGGGCCGTGACCTCGGGCCAGCCACGCCGCGTAGTCGGTGAGCCGCGCGTCGCGGATGGCCCGCTCGGTCGGTTCCCAGAGCGTTTCGCCGTAGTCGCGCCCGCCCATGGCTGCGACGAGCTGATCGTCGGATGGCATAGGCATCAGCATGCGGCGTCCGGTGCGTCCTCGCAACGACGGCCAGCTCAGCCGGGCTGCCGGGACTCGCGCACCGCGACCAGATAGCGGCGCAGGGCGATCAGCGACCAGATCGCCTCGACCGCGCCGAACGGCCAGGCGCCGGACAGGAAGCCATAGCTGCTGGCCAGCATGCAGCCGAGCGCGAACGCGAGGATGAACCCGCGGTTCCGGCGCTCGAGCGCGTACATAGCCATCATGAAGACCAGCGCGGTCACTCCATAGACCGTCAGGCCAACGCCACTCATAAGTACGACTATCTGCTCCGACGCTCAGCCGGCCGACACCGCGTTGGTCAGACGGTCGACTGCGCTGACGACGGACGCGGTGTCGGAAAGGTCGTTGAGCACGACGTCGGCCCCTGCCTCGCGCAACTCGGCCGCGATGGACCGGCCGCTGGCCACCGCGACGCAGCGGGCGCCGCCGATCCTCGCCGCCTCGACGTCCCGGATCGAGTCCGCGATGTAGACCGTCGCGACGATGTCCCCGCGGTACTTATCAGCGGCCCGGCCGCGGGAGCTGAGCAGCTGGGCGCCCTTGGGGTAGATCTCGGAGCCGTAGCCGCCGATCTCGAAGTCGAAGAACGCGTCCATGCCGAACGCCTGGAGCTTCGCGGTCGCGTTCGGCCTGATCGTGCCCGTGAGCACCGACTGGATGACGCCGGGGAGGCCCGCCACGGCGGCCACCGCATCCTTCGCTCCCGGCAGCTCGCGCCCCTGCGTGGGGAGCAGGTCGAGCCGGGAGCCGAACGCGATCGCGAGCTCCCGGGTGTACCTGCCCAGCAGCTCCTGGCTGCCGGGATCGGCCGGGTCTGGGACCCCTCCGGAGCTGACATCGTTGACCGCCAGCGCCTCGAAGAAGATCTCCGACTCCGTCCGGCCCGCCGTCTGCGGCACCGCCACGAGCGGACGCCCGGTCACCCGCTCGAACGCTTCGGCATACGCCTGCCTGGACACTCGGGCCACGTCGACAAGGGTCAGGTCGATGTTCCACAGAACCAGGCGGTAGATGGGGAGCCTCCGGTTCGCCGATCGCGCGACGGTCATGGCGTGGCGGCTTTGGCCGCGTTTCGCCTTGTGTAGTCGAGCCTATCCGTCCGCGCGGGCCGGCGACCCGATGTCCGCCGACCCGCGGCCCGCCCGGGACCTGTCAGCCCATGTGGGGGTAGCGGTAGTCGGTCGGTGGGACGAAGAGTTCCTTGATCGTCCGGGTGTTCACCCAGCGGATCAGGTTGAAGATCGAGCCCGCCTTGTCGTTGGTGCCGCTGGCCCTCGCCCCGCCGAACGGCTGCTGGCCGACGACCGCGCCGGTCGGCTTGTCGTTGATGTAGAAGTTGCCCGCCGAGAACCGCAGCGCGTCGGTGGCCTCGGCGATGGCCGCCCGGTCCTGCGCGATGATCGCGCCGGTCAGCGCGTACGGGCTGATGTCGGCCGCCTGGGCCACGACGTCGGCGTACTGCGCGTCCTCGAACACGTGCACGCCGAGGATCGGCCCGAAGTACTCGGTGGTGAAGATCTCGTCGGTCGGGTCGGTGCCCTCCAGCACCGTGGGCTGCACGAAGTAGCCGTCGGACCCGTCGGTTTCGCCGCCGGCGAGCACCCGGACCGACGGCCGGGTCCTGGCCCTGGCCAGGGCGTCGGTGTGGGTGGTGAACGCCGCCCTGTCGATGACGGCGCCCATGAACAGCGACAGGTCGGCCGAGACGTCGCCCATGGTCAGCGAGCCCACCGTGGAGATGAACTGGTCTCCCATCCGGTTCCACACCGACCGGGGGACGTACGCGCGCGAGGCGGCGGAGCACTTCTGGCCCTGGTACTCGTAGGCCCCCCGGGTCAGCGCCGTTACCAGGACGTCGGGGTCGGCCGACGGATGGGCGATGACGAAGTCCTTGCCGCCGGTCTCGCCAACGAGCCGGGGGTAGCCGCGATAGCTCGAGATGTTCTCCCCGACCGTGCGCCACAGGTGCTGGAACGTCCCGGTGGAGCCGGTGAAGTGGATCCCGGCCAGGTCCGGGCTGGACAGTGCGACCTGGGAGACCGCCCGGCCGCTGCCGGTCACCATGTTGATCACCCCGGGCGGCAGCCCGGCCGCCTCGAGCAGGCGCATCAGGTAGTGAGCGGACAGCTGCTGGGTGGTGGACGGCTTCCAGACCACGACGTTGCCGAGCAGGGCGGGTGCGGTCGGCAGGTTGCCGGCGATCGACGTGAAGTTGAACGGCGTGATCGCGAGCACGAATCCCTCGAGCGGGCGGTACTCGAGCCGGTTCCACGAGCCGGGCGCCGACCCCGGCTGCTCGGCCAGCAGCCGCCTGACGTAGTGCACGTTGTACCGCCAGAAGTCGATCAGCTCGCAGGCGGCGTCGATCTCGGCCTGGTACGCGGACTTGGACTGGCCGAGGACGGTAGCGGCGTTGATGGTGGCGCGCCACGGCCCGGACAGCAGGTCGGCGGCGCGCAGGAAGATGGCGGCGCGGTCGTCAAAGGACAGCTCGCGCCACCCTGGCGCGGCCCGCCGCGCGGCCTCGATGGCCGCCGCCACGTCCTCCTCGGACGCGTTGCCGAGCCGGCCGAGCACGTGCCGGTGGTTGTGCGGCTGGACCACGTCGACGCGATCGCCGGCACCCATCCGGTGCTCGCCGCCGACCGTCATGGTCAGCTCGGCCTGCTCCCCTGCGAGTTCCTTGATCCGGTTCTCCAGAGCGGCGCGCTCGGCGCTGCCCGGGGCGTACTGCCTGACCGGCTCGTTTACTGGGACGGGGACGTTTGTTACGGCATCGAACACGGCCTGCTCCCTGCGTTATTACCCGGCGCCATTGCCAGCCTGCAGGATAATCGACGCGCAGGAGCGCGCCGGCGGGTCAGCCGGCCATGTGGCCGAGTTCCTGGGTCGCGTACCAGAGCAGCTCGTGGCCTTCGGCGCCGTCGACGGTGAACCTCGCGTCGTCGTCGCCATCGTCGGCGGCAGGCAGCGCCGCAGCCGCCGCGCCGACGTCCCGGGCGGCGCTGACGTCGTCGATGTGGCCGGAAACCACGTCCCCGAGCGCGACCGGCACCCTGACTTCTACGAGCGCGGGCTCGTCAAACCCGGCGATGCCGGACACGTGCTGGTCTGGCACCTCGGCCGCGAGCACGACCCGGCGGTGCGGAGCGCTCGGGTCGGAGTGCAGCAGCCGCAGCGAGGCCCTGGCCGCGAGCGTCATCGCGACGTACTCGAGTTCCTCGTCGTCGCCGCTGGAGTACCACTCCCTCAGCGCGGGCGTGACGGCGAAGCCGCGCACTGGCGGCGCACCAGTCTCGGCGGCGGCGAGCAGCTTGGCCAGCGCCGGCATGGTGAAAGGCAGGTAGACGCGCATTGGTTCCCCGCGGAACAAAGGAGATGCTGACGAGTGTGCCAGCGATGGCGCGCCGCGGCTGGAATTCCGCCGCACCGGTCCAAGCGTTCCAGTCGGGCTCAGCCCGCCCCGTGCTCCTCGGTTAGCCGACCGACCCCGGCCGTCTCCCCCAGATCCTGGCTGCGCCCCGGCCGTCTCCCCCAGATCCTGGCTGCCGGCCCGGCCGTCTCCCCCAGACCAGGGCCGGCCGGGTCGCCGGGATCGGCCGGGGCGTCACGTTCCGGCCCAGAGCGTGGCCGACCGGACCTGGTCAGCGCCGCGAGCACGGCCGTAACCGCCGCATCGAGGGGTTCATGTTCCCAGACCCGGACGACGTCCCAGCCGGCTGCCGAGAGCGCGGCGTCCGCCACCCGGTCTCGCTCGACGTTCCGCCGCAGCTTGGGCTCCCAGTACCAGGTGTTGTTGGCCGGCTTGCTGCCATGCTCCGGACAGGCGTGCCAGAAGCAGCCATCCACGAACACGGCGACGCGACGCGCGGTGAACGCGATGTCGGGCCGGACCCGCTTGCCCTCAGCCAGGTCGAGCCGGTAGTCCTTGCGGAACCGGTACCCCTGGTGGTGCAGCGCCCGGCGCAGCGCGACCTCGGGCTTGGTGTCCGTGCGCCGGATCGCGCGCATGTTGGCTGCCCGTCCCTCGCTGGACGGGTGCGGGTACTCGGCCACGGGCCTCAGCGTAGAGCGCCGCCGCCCGCCGCTTCAGCCCAACCGGCCACCCGCGCCAGCCCAACCTCCCACCCACTCGCGCCAGCCCAACCTCCCACCCACTCGCGCCAGCCCAACCTCCCACCCACTCGCGCCAGCCCAACCTCCCACCCGGCCCAGCCCAACCCCCACCCGCGCCCCAGCCGCCATGACGTGGACGGTCGGCTAGGCCGCGGCGCGGTCGGCGGGCGGGCGCCGCCGGCGCGCGGCGTCGGAGAGTACCGGCGGGCTCCAGTTCGCGTCGTACAGGTCGGTCCCGGGTGGCACGATCTCGTCGATCCGGTCCAGGGTGGCGTCGTCGAGGGCCAGCGAGGCGCCCTTCAGCAGGCCCTCGAGCTGCGGCATGGTCCGCGGCCCGATGATCACCGAGGTGACGGCCGGGTGCGCGGCCGCGAAGGCCACGGCGAGCTCGGGCAGCGAGCACCCGATGTCGTCCGCGAGTTCGGCGAGCTTCTCGACGGCGTCGAGCTTCGCGGCGTTCCCGGGGACGTCCGGATCGAAGCGCACCGGGGTGAGCGCGGACCGGCCGGTGGACAGATCGGCCAGGCCCTTGCGGTACCTGCCGGTCAGGAATCCGGAAGCGAGCGGTCCCCAGGTGAGCACGCCCATGCCGTAGCGCTGACAGATCGGCAGCAGCGCGGCCTCGACCCCTCTGGCCAGCAGCGAGTACGGAGGCTGCTCGGTCCAGAAGCGCATCAGCCCGCGGCGCTCCGCCACATGGTGCGCGTCGACGATCTCCTCGGGCGGGAACGTCGAGCAGCCGAAGGCGCGGACCTTCCCCTGCCGTACCAGATCGGTCAGCGCCCAGAGCGTCTCCTCGATGTCGGTCGAGTGATCCGGGCGGTGTACCTGGTAGAGGTCGATCCGGTCGGTCTGCAGGCGGCGCAGGCTTTCCTCGACCTCGGTGACGATCCAGCGCCGCGAGTTGCCGCTGCGGTTGCGGCGGTCCTCGCCGAGCGCGAAATGCACCTTGGTGGCGAGCACGACGTCATCGCGCCGGCCGCGCAGCGCCTTGCCCACGATCTGCTCGGACTCCCCGTCGCCGTACGCGTCTGCGGTGTCGACGAAGTTGATGCCCTGATCAAGGGCGGCGTGGATGATGCGGACGCAGTCGTCGTGGTCGGGGTTGCCGACGGCGCCGAACATCATGGCGCCGAGGCAGTACGCGCTGACCTCGATGCCGATGCCGCCGAGGTTCCGGTAGCGAATGCTCATGCCTGGCACGGTAGAAGCTGGAGCGCACTCTAGGGCAAGCCCAATTTACCGCCGGGCCCGGCGCGGTGATCAGGCGAGCGGCACACCGAGCAGTTCGGTCAGCCGGAGGGCGGTCGGGCCTGGCTCGCGATGGTGCACGCCGATCAGGCCGATGGCCTCGGCCGCGACGATGTTGGCCGCGACGTCGTCGATGAACACGCATTCCTCCGGCTCGAGGCCGAGCAGTGAGGCGGTGTGCCGGAAGATCCGCTCCTCCGGCTTGCGCATGCCCACCTCGGCCGAGATCACGACGACGTCGAACAGCTCGGGGAACAGGTCCCGCCGGTAGTCGTCGCCCCACGAGTTGGACAGCAGCGCGGTGCGCAGCCCGGCCTGGCGCAGCGCACGGATCAGGTCGAGCATCGCGTTCTCCAGCGTCCCCGCGGCGAACATCCGGGCCAGCAGGCCGTCCGGAACGACGGGTCTGCCGTCGACGTGGATGAGCTGCGCCGCCAGAGCCGCCTCGAACTCCTCGTCCGTGCACTCCCCCCGCTCCAGGGCGTGAACCGGGTTGTCGGCGCCGTCGCCGTAGGCGGCCGAGACCCAGGACCGCATGACCGCCGTGTAGCTGTCCCGGTCGATCTGCTCGGCCTGAAGCCACGCGTCGATGGTGTTGGGGAGGGGGCCGGTCACAACCCCGCCCCAGTCGATGATCACTCCGCGAATGGTGCGGGGCGGGGCGGGAGAATCGGCTGGTGTGGCCCCGGAGGGGGCCGATGTGGTGTTGTCGGGCACGAATCTGATCGTAGGTGACCGGTCGCCGCAACCTTTCACGCGTTCCAGTCATGATCACGACCTATATGCCCGAAATGCCCTTACCGAACACGTGAAGAGACAAAACGACCATGGGGTACGGGGGTGGCGGCGGTCACAAGGGCTGGGGCTTCGGGTGCGGGGGTGGCGGCGCGGTCACGGGGAGCGGGGCGGGGGGCGGAGGCGGCGGGTGGCTTGGGCGCGGGCAGCCAGAGCGGCTGGCGGGGGGTAGGCGACTTCTTCGAGGCAGAGGGCGTGCGGGGCGACGACCGTGACTGCCGGGTCGCGGACCCTGGCGGCCAGCACCTCGGCCGGCCAGCCGGGGTCCCGGCGGCCGTCGCCGACCGGCAGCATGGCGCCGACCAGGGCGCGCACCATGTTGTGGCAGAACGCGTCGGCGGCCACCGTGGCCACGGCCAGCCCGGGCTCTGGCCTCGCCCACTCCAGCCGCAGGACTTCCCGGACCGTGGTCGCGCCCTCGCGGCGCCTGCAGAACGCGGCGAAGTCATGCTCGCCGGTCAGGGCGGTCGCGGCCGCGTTCATGCGGTCGACGTCGACCGGCCGGGGGTACCAGAGCGTGTCATGCCGACGCAGCGGATCCGCGCCCGCCAGATCGTCGCAGACGCGGTAGGAGTAGCGCCGCCACAGCGCGGAGAACCTGGCGTCGAACCCGGCCGGGGCGGCGCCGATGGCCCTCACCCTGACGTCGGGCGGCAGCGCCCGGGCGAGCCTGCGGGCGGCCGTCTCGCTGGCCGCCTGCCAGCTACCGGGCGGCACGTCCGCGTGGGCCACCTGGCCGCGCGCGTGCACCCCGGCGTCGGTGCGGCCGGCCACGGTCAGCTCCGGCGGCTCCGGCAGCCCCAACGCCCGGCCGAGCGCCTGCTGCACCACCTCCTGGACGGTGCGCTGCCCCGGCTGGCGGCTCCACCCGTGAAAGCCTGAGCCATCGTAAGACAGGTCGAGCCGGAGACGGGTCCCCAGGCCAGTGGCCTGGGGACCCGCGGGCTCCAGCGTGCCGCTCAGGGCCGTGACCGGCCTACTGGCCGTCCTCCGGCTCGTCGCTTTCGTCCGAGTCGGCATCCGACTCGTCCCTTTCGTCGGCCGCGAGGTTCGACTCGTCCTCTTCGGCCTCGGCGTCTTCGTTGGCCTCGAGGTCCGACTCGTCCTCTTCGCCGACCTCGGAGTCCGCCGCGAGCGCCTCGGCCGAGTCCGCCTGGTCCGCCGAGTCGGCGGCGGCGTCGCGTTCCGGCTCCTCGTCCGTCACCTCAGCCTCGGCGGCGGCCGCCTCCGGCTGGGACGCGGTTGGACGCGCTGCGCGCTGGGTGCGGCGGGCCCGGCGGCGGCGCTGCCTCGCCTCGGTCTCTTCCGGCATGAGCTCGATCACGGCCATCGGCGCGTTGTCGCCCTTGCGCGGGCCGATCTTCGTGATCCGGGTGTAGCCACCCTCGCGGGACTCGAACCTCGGCCCGATCTCGGAGAACAGCGTGTGCACAACGTCCCGGTCGGTGACCGTCGTCATCACCCGGCGCCTGGCGTGCAGGTCACCGCGCTTGGCGAACGTGATCAGGCGCTCGGCAACCGGCCGCAGCCTGCGCGCCCTTGCCTCGGTCGTGGTGATCCGGCCGTGCTCGAAGAGCGCGGTGGCAAGGTTCGCCATCATGTGCCGCTGGTGGGCGGGGCTACCGCCCATCCGGCGGCCCTTGGTGGGCGTAGGCATCGGAACGTTCTCCTGTTCGGTACCTGGAAGGCGCCAGTATTAGTACTGCTCGGTCTCGACGTAGCTCTCGTCGTCGTCCGCACCGTAGCTGTCCGCCGCGGTCCCGGGGTCGAATCCGGGCGGGGAGTCCTTGAGCGCGAGACCCATGTCGATCAGCTTCTGCTTGACTTCCTCGATCGACTTTGCGCCGAAGTTGCGGATGTCCAGCAGGTCCTGCTCGCTGCGCGCGACAAGCTCGCCCACGGTGTGGATGCCCTCGCGCTTGAGGCAGTTGTAGGAGCGGACGGTCAGGTTCAGCTCCTCGATCGGCAGCGCGAGGTCGGCGGCGAGTGCGGCGTCCGTCGGCGACGGGCCGATGTCGATGCCCTCGGCGTCCACGTTCAGCTCGCGAGCCAGCCCGAACAGCTCGACCAGGGTCTTGCCGGCGCTGGCGACCGCGTCGCGGGGGCGCATGCAGGGCTTGGTCTCGACGTCCAGGATCAGCTTGTCGAAGTCGGTGCGCTGCTCGACACGCGTGGCCTCGACCTTGTAGGTGACCCGCATCACCGGCGAGTAGATCGAGTCGATCGGGATCCGGCCGATCTCCTGGCCCGGCTGCTTGTTCTGGGCGGCGGACACGTAGCCGCGGCCGCGCTCGACGGTCAGCTCCATCTCCAGCTTGCCCTTGCTGTTCAGCGTGGCGATGTGCAGATCGGGGTTGTGCACCTCAACGCCGGCGGGCGGCGCGATGTCGGCGGCCGTGACCTCACCGGGACCCTGCTTGCGCAGGTACATCGGAACCGGCTCGTCGTGCTCGGACGAGACGACGAGCTCCTTCAGGTTCAGGATGATGTCGGTGACGTCCTCGATGACCCCGGGGACGGTGGAGAACTCGTGCAGCACACCCTCGATCCTGATGCTGGTGACCGCGGCACCGGGGATCGAGGAGAGCAGGGTACGGCGGACCGAGTTGCCGATCGTGTAGCCGAACCCCGGCTCGAGCGGCTCGATGGTGAACCGGGACCGGAATTCGTTGACCGAGTCCTCGGCGAGGCCTGGGCGCTGGGCGATGAGCATTGGTGGTTCCCTTCCGCGATGCCCGCTATTTGACTATCGCGACTCTGCTGCCGGCCTTCCGGCCGCCATCTGCCACGGCCGGCCGCTCTGCTGCGGCCGGCCGGTACTGCCTACTGCTTGGAGTAGTACTCGACGATCAGCTGCTCCTGGACCAGGGTGTCGATCTGGGGCCTGGACGGGAGCGAATGCACCAGAATCCGCATCTTGTCCGGTATCACCCCAAGCCACGCCGGGACCGTGCGCTCGCCGGCCTCGGCGCGCGCCACCACGAACGGGGTGAGCTCGCGTGACTTCTCCGCGACCTCGACGATGTCGCTCTCGCGGACCCGGTAGGAGGGGATGTTGACCTTGCGGCCGTTGACCCGGACGTGGCCGTGCCCGACGAGCTGGCGGGCCATGTCCCGGCTCTTGGCGAAGCCGGCCCGGTAGACCACGTTGTCCAGGCGGCTCTCCAGGATCTGGAGCATCGTCTCGCCGGTGCGGCCGCGGGTGCGGGTGGCTTCCTCGTAGTAGTTGTGGAACTGCTTCTCCAGGATCCCGTAGATCCGCTTGGCCTTCTGCTTCTCTCGGATCTGGAGCAGGTAGTCGTTGTTCTCGCGGGCCCGGATCCTGCCGTGCTCACCCGGTGGGTAGGGCCGGATCTCGATCGGGCACTTGGGCGAGTCGCACTTGGCGCCCTTGAGGAAGAGCTTGGTCTTCTCACGGCGGCAGCGCTTGCAGTCTGGACCGGTGTATCGAGCCATGTCTGTCGCTTCCCCCTCAGACCCTGCGCCGCTTGGGAGGGCGGCAGCCATTGTGCGGAACCGGGGTGACGTCCTGGATGGAGCCGACCTCGAGGCCGGTCGCCTGCAGCGACCGGATCGCGGTCTCCCGGCCCGAGCCAGGACCCTTCACGAACACGTCGACCTTGCGCATGCCGTGCTCCATGGCGCGGCGGGCGGCAGCCTCGGCCGCCATCTGCGCGGCGAACGGCGTCGACTTACGCGAGCCCTTGAATCCGACCTGCCCGGACGAGGCCCAGGAAATGACGCTCCCGGCGGGGTCGGTAATCGAGACGATCGTGTTGTTGAACGTGCTCTTGATGTGGGCGTGCCCGTGAGCGATGTTCTTCCGCTCTTTGCGGCGCACCTTCTTCACGCCGGTGCGGCTCTTCGGAGGCATCTGGTTGCTTCAGCTCCTGAGGTGATCGGACCGCTCTGCGCGGACTACTTCTTCCCGGTCTTCTTCTTGCCGGCCACGGTCTTCTTCTTGCCCTTGCGGGTGCGGGCATTGGTCTGCGTGCGCTGGCCGTGCACGGGCAGCCCGCGGCGGTGCCGGATGCCCTGGTAGCACCCGATCTCCACCTTGCGCCGGATGTCGGCCGCGACCTCGCGGCGCAGGTCACCTTCGACCTTGTATTTGGCGTCGATCCAGTCCCTGAGCCTGACGAGCTGGTCGTCGCTGAGGTCATGGACCCGGGTGTCCCCGCTGAGCTCGGTCGCCTGCAGCGTCTCGAGGGCGCGGGTGCGGCCGATTCCGTAAACGTAAGTGAGGGCGACCTCTAGCCGCTTGTCACGCGGGAGGTCGACGCCGACGAGGCGTGCCATCGCGGGCAGTTCTCCTTCTGTCTCGGAGGTCCTGCGCGCCGCTCCCCGCCACTGCCCAAGCATTCCTGCCCGGACGGGGCCCCGGCCTCCACCCGGGGGTGCCCTTAACCGGCCGTTGGCCGGTTAAGGGTTGCGGTGCGCGTTCTTGCCGTGCTTCTCGAAGTGCCGGTACTGCTGCTGTGCTCGCTGTCTGTAGCTGGGCTTACTGGTCTGGCTCAGCCCTGGCGCTGCTTGTGCCGCGGATCAGAGCAGATGACCATGACCCGGCCATGCCGGCGAATGATCCGGCACTTGCTGCAGATCTTCTTCACACTCGGCTTGACCTTCATCGGTTGCTCATCTCGTTCACTTGTAGCGGTAGACGATCCGCCCACGACTCAGGTCGTAGGGGCTCAGCTCGACGACGACCCTGTCATCGGGAAGGATCCGGATGTAGTGCATCCGCATCTTTCCGCTGATGTGAGCCAGGACCTTGTGCCCGTTGTCTAGCTCCACTCGGAAAAAGGCATTCGGCAGCGACTCAACCACCGTGCCCTCGATCTCAATGGCGCCGTCTTTCTTGGGCATATCCTCCGCGCTTTGCTATTGCTTGTCTGGTGTTCGGGGTCGGGGTCTCCGGCCGGAGAGCATGGCAGTCCGCAGCCGCGCCAGGCAATCCCACTGGTAATCGAGAGGCTTGCCCCGCCCGGCTCGTGCCTGCGCACACCTTCCGGATCCGGGTGGCTCCGACAGATGGCTACCTTCGCGCTGCACACTCACGTCGCGGGTGCGAAAGCAGCTCACGGGCCGCAGCAGAGTCTACGCGACCCCTGCCGCCAATGCGAACTGAGGGCCACTCATCTCTGTGCGCTCGGGTAAACCAGGCCCGGCCGCGGGATATTCCCGCGGCTACCGGTCTGCGGCGTCCCCGCCGATCTGATCGGGCCCGCCACGTATCTGGCGACCGCGCGAGCCGCCCGAGCCGCCCGGGCCGCCGCTCGGGTGGCTGCCGCTGATCCAGCGGCCGAGCATGACGGCGCCCCACGGCCCGGCGATCCACAGCGGCCAGAGGTACCCGGCCCCGCTCAGCCCCCAGATTACGAAGCAGACCATGGTGACGGTGAACCAGCTGCTCCAGGCGGCGGTCCAGGCCGGTGAGAACCTGCCGTGCGGCCTGGCGATGGCGGCGCCCCCGGCCGCCTCCATGTGAAACCCGTGGCCGGGTATCTGCCTGCGGTAGTGCGGCGGCAGCGAGGCGTCGGGCAGCCGGTAGAGGTCGATCGCCGGCAGGTCGGACATGAGCTCGTCGAGATCGCCAAGGGTCTTCGCCGCGTAGGCCTTGTCCATCCGCTCGTTGAACTCCTCGGCCGTCGCCGGCCTGCCGCGTGGTGCTCGCTGAGCAGCGCCACGGCGCGCTCACGGTCGTCGTCGGAAGCCCGGATCCTGGGGTCAGAAGCCATCAGGTCCTCCTCAGCTCCTCGAGCGCGCCTTCGGCCGCCCCCCCGCCGTCCTGGGCTGCCGCCCTACCATCCTGGGCTACTACCCCGCCGTCCCGGGCTACTACCCCGCCGTCCTGGGCTGCCGCCCTGCCGTCCCGGGCTGCTACCCCGCCGTCCCGGGCAGCTACCCCGCCGTCCCGGGCTGCCGCTCCGCCGTCCTCGGCGGTCAGCACCCAGGGCCCAGACGCGGTGATCGCCACCGTGTGCTCAAAGTGCGCCGCCCGGCTGCCGTCCGCGCTGACCACGGTCCAGCCGTCGTCCAGCAGCCGGGTCTGCGGCCGGCCCCGGACCAGCATGGGCTCGATCGCGAGCGCCATCCCCTCGGCCAGCATCGGGCCGTGACCTGGCTTGCCGTAGTTCGGCACCGCCGGGTCCATGTGCATCTCGGTGCCGATCCCGTGGCCGACGTACTCCCGCACGATCCCGTACCGGCCGCTGGCCCGCGCGCTCGTCTCGACCGCGTGCGAGATATCACTCAGCCGGTTTCCGGGCCGGGCCTGGGCCAGGCCGGCCCACAGCGCCCGCTCGCAGGCCCGCAGCAGCGCGGCGTCCTCGTCGCTGATCGGCCCGACGCCGACGGTGCGGGCGGCGTCACCGTGCCAGCCATCCAGGATCGCGCCGCAGTCGATCGAGATCAGGTCCCCCGCCGTCAGACGGGCTCTGGAACTAGGGATGCCGTGCACGATCTGGTCGTTGACCGAGGTGCAGATCGTCGCCGGGTACCCGTGGTACCCCTTGAACGAGGGGACGGCACCGGCCGCGCGGATCTCCCGCTCGGCGATCACGTCCAGGTCCTCGGTGGTGATGCCGGGCTCGACCGCGGCCGTCAGCACGTCCAGCGTGTGCGACACCACCAGGCCCGCCTCGCGCATCGCCGCGATCTGGCCCGGCGTCTTGATCTGGATCGGCTGTTCCCGCCTGGTCCGCATGGTGCCTCCGGATTCCCTTATCCACGTTACCGTTGCGAGGTCACTGCGGGGAGCCGGAGGCCAGCCCGGGGCTAAAGGCCAGCGGTCAGCGGATGAAGCGCCGCAGCGCGCTCAGCGCCCGGTCGGTGATCTCCTCCACCGGCCCGGTGGCGTCGACGCCGAGCAGAATGCCCTCGTCCGCGTAGAACGTGATCAGCGGCTGGGTCTGCTGCTGGTACACATCCAGCCGGTGCCTGATCGTCTCCTCGCGGTCGTCGTCGCGCTGGAACAGCTCGCCGCCGCAGTCGTCACAGTGCTCGCTGCGCGACGGCGGATCGAACAGCACGTGCCATACGTGGCCGCATATGCGGCAGGTCCGCCGCCCCGACAGCCGCCTGACCACCTCGTCGTCGTCCACGACGAGCTCGACCACCAGGTCCAGCCTGGTGTCCCACTCGGTCAGCATCTTCTTCAGCGTCTCGGCCTGGGGCACGTTCCGCGGGAACCCGTCGAGCAGGAAGCCGGCCTGCGCGTCGTCCTCCTGCAGCCGGTCGGCGACCATCGCGATCGTGACCTCGTCGGGCACCAGGTCGCCGCGGTCCATGTAGGTCTTGGCCGCGCGGCCGAGTTCGGTGCCGGTGCTCACGTTGTACCTGAAGATCTCACCTGTCGAGATCGTCGGGATCGACAGGTGGGAGGCTATGAACTGGGCCTGTGTCCCCTTGCCCGCACCGGGGGGCCCGACGAGGACGACGCGCACTACCTCAGGAAGCCCTCATAGTTACGCTGCTGCAGCTGGCTCTCGATCTGCTTCACCGTGTCCAGCCCGACGCCGACCATGATCAGCAGGCTGGTGCCGCCGAGCGGGAACTGCTGCGAGGCGCCGGCCAGCCCGATGGCCACCAGTGGGATCAGGGCGACGAGTCCCAGGTAGATCGAGCCCGGGGTGGTCAGCCGGTTCAGCACGTAGCTGAGGTACTCGGCCGTAGGCCGGCCGGGTCTGATGCCGGGAATGAACCCGCCGTACTTCTTCATGTTGTCCGCGACCTCGGTCGGGTTGAACGTGATCGAGACGTAGAAGAACGTGAAGAAGATGATCAGCAGGAACGTCGCGAGCATGTAGACCGGATTGTCGCCGTAGCTCAAGTGCACCACGACCCAGTCGGCCCATGGCTTGGGATGGGCGCCGTTCACCCCGCCGAACAGCTGCGCGGCGAGCTGCGGGATGTATAGCAGCGACGAGCCGAAGATGACCGGGATGACGCCGGCCTGGTTCACCTTGAGCGGGATGTAGGTCGACGTGCCGCCGTACATCTTGCGGCCGACCATGCGTTTGGCATATTGGACCGGGATCCGGCGCTGGGCCTGTTCCATAAACGCCACAAACCCGATGACCGCGATGCCGACGGCCAGCACCAGGGCGAACACGAACGCGTGCTTCTCCTGGTAGATCTGCTCGAACTCGCCCGGTATCTGCGAGATCACGGTGACGAAGATCACGATCGACATGCCGTTGCCCACGCCGCGGTCGGTGATCAGCTCGCCCAGCCACATGATCACGCAGGTGCCCGCGGTCATGGTGATCACCATCGTGGCGATGTTGAACACGCCCTGGTTCGGGATCAGGTTCGAGCACTTCGTGGTGCCGCTGGTGCCGTACAGGGTGCCGGACCTGGCCAGCGCGACGATCGCGGTTGACTGCAGGATCGCCAGGCCACAGGTGAGGTACCGGGTGTACTGAGTGATTTTGGCCTGGCCGGCCTGGCCTTCCTGGCGCAGCGTCTCGAGCCGCGGGATCACGACGGCGAGCAGCTGCAGGATGATGCTCGCGGTGATGTACGGCATGATGCCGAGCGCAAACACCGACAGCCGGTACAGCGCGCCGCCGCTGAACAGGTTGACCAGCTGGAACAGGCTGGTGTTGCTGTCCTTGACCAGATTGAGGCAGGAGTCGACGGCCCTCTCCGAGATCCCGGGGGTCGGCAGCGAGGCGCCCAGCCGGAATATGGCAATGATGAAGATCGTAAACAGCAGCTTCTTACGCAGGTCAGGCGTGCGAAAGGCGCGTACGAACGCGGTCAGCATGCCTGAACCTCGGGTCGGTGCGTCGACGTCATCTACCGCTCCTCGTTACGGGTGGGCGCCCACTGGTTGCAAGCAGCGACTCCCGGGCCGCAGTCTAGCTCGCCCCTGGCAGTCCAACAGCCATGCGCGAAGCCGGGCCCGTGGGCCGTACTGCGGCCCTCGCCAGCCCGGCCGGCTGCGCATGTCCGATAACCTCACAGCTCGGTGACGGTCCCGCCAGCAGCGGTGATCTTCTCCCTCGCCGTGGCGGAGAACTTGTGCGCAGTCACCCGCAGCCCCTTCGGGGCCGCGTCGCCGGTGCCGAGCACCTTCACCAGCTCCCCCGCCCTGACCGCGCCCTTCGCGGCCAGGTCGTCGGGGGTCACGTCCCCGCCGTCCGGGTACAGGGCCGCCAGGCGGTCCACGTTAACCACCTGGTAGGTGGTCTTGAACCGCAGGTTGGAGAACCCCTTGAGCTTGGGCAGCCTGCGCGTCATCGGCATCTGGCCGCCCTCGAAGTAGGCCGGCACGTTCGTCCGCGCCTTGCTGCCCTTGGTGCCGCGGCCAGCGGTCTTGCCCTTGGAACCCTGGCCGCGGCCGACCCGGGTCCGCACGGTGCGCGCGCCCGGCGCCGGCCGCAGGTGGTGCACCTTCAGCCCGCGGCCAGCCGCGCCGCTCTCGTTGTCTGCCATGTCAGTCGACCTCCTCGACGGTGACCAGGTGGCGCACCGCCTGGACCATGCCGCGTATCTCCGGCCGGTCCGCCTTGACCACCACGTCGCCGATCCGCCGCAGGCCGAGCGAGCGCAGCGTGTCCCGCTGCCCCTGGGTGCCGCCGATCTTCGACTTGATCTGGGTGACCCGTAGTTCCGCCATTAGTGTTGCCCCTCGCCCGCTGCCGCCGCGGCCGGCTCGGCGGCTGCCGCCGCGCGTGCCCTGAGCATGGCCGCCGGGGCCACGTGCTCGATTGGCAGGCCGCGCCTCGCGGCGATCTCCTCCGGCCGGTTCAGGGCCTTCAGCCCCGCCACGGTGGCGTGCACCACGTTGATGGCGTTCGACGAGCCGAGGGACCGGGACAGCACGTCGTGTATCCCGGCGCACTCGAGCACGGCCCGGACCGGGCCGCCGGCGATCACACCGGTTCCCGGGCTGGCCGGCTTCAGCAGGACGACGCCTGCCGAGGCCTCGCCCGTCACGGTGTGCGGGATCGTGCCGCCGATCCTGGGCACCCGGAAGAAGTCCTTCTTCGCCGCCTCGACGCCCTTGGCGATCGCCGCGGGCACCTCCTTGGCCTTGCCGTAGCCGACGCCGACGAGCCCGTTTCCGTCACCCACGACGACGAGCGCGGTGAAGCTGAAGCGCCGGCCGCCCTGGACCACCTTGGCCACCCGGTTGATGGCTACGATCTTCTCTATGTATGCGGTGCCCCGGTCGGCAGCCCCGCTGCGGCGGTCGTCACGGCGGTCGCGCCGTTCGCCGCCGCCTCCCGAGCCGCGCCGTGCTGGTGGCATTAGATGTTCCCCTTCTTGCTGTTCATGGTGGCGGTCACAGTTGCAGCCCGCCTTCCCGCGCACTGTCCGCGAGCGCGGCCACCCGGCCGTGGTAGGCGTGGCCGCCGCGGTCGAAGACCACCGCGCTGATGCCGGCCGCCTGCGCGCGCTCCGCGAGCAGCGCGCCCACCTGCTTTGCCTTGGCGGTCTTGTCGCCGTCCGAGCCGCGGATCGGCGCTTCCAGCGTGGAAGCCGAGACCAGGGTGCCGCCCACGGTGTCGTCGACAAGCTGCGCGAACAGGTGCCGGGACGAACGGGTGACCACCAGCCGCGGCCGGACCGCGCTTCCGGTGATCCTTTTCCTTACCCGGAGGTGACGCCGGGAGCGCGCGGCGATGCGTGCGCTGGTGCGGCCGGTGATGCGGCCGTGCGCCAGGGTCCTGGTGCCAGACATCGTTACTTCCCAGCCTTCCCGACCTTGCGGCGGACTTGCTCGCCCTGGTACCGCACGCCCTTGCCCTTGTACGGCTCGGGCTTGCGGATCTTACGTATGTTGGCCGCGACTTCGCCGACCTGCTGCTTGTCGTTGCCCTCGACGACGAACCGCGTTGGCGACTCGACGCGCAGCGTGATCCCCTCCGGCGCGGTGACCGGCACCGGGTGGCTGAAGCCGAGCGAGAACTCCAGGTTCTGGCCCTTGGCCTGGACCCGGTAGCCGACCCCGACGATCTCCAGCGTCTTGCTGAAGCCCTGGGTGACGCCGGTGACCATGTTGGCGATCAGCGACCGGGACAGGCCGTGCAGCGCCCTGATCTCGCCCTCGTCGCTGGGCCTGGTCACCGTGATCTGCCCGTCGGCCTGCGACACCTCGATGGGCTCGGCAACGGTCAGGCTCAAGGTCCCGCGCGGCCCCTTCACGGTGACGTGGCGGCCGTCGATGGTGACGTCGACACCTGCCGGGATGACGACCGGCGTCCGTCCGATTCGTGACATCGCCGCTTTCCCTTACCAGACGTAGGCGAGGACTTCCCCGCCCACGCCCTTCTTGTTTGCCTGCCTGTCGGTCATCAGACCGCCCGAGGTCGAAATGATCGCGACGCCGAGGCCGCCGAGCACCCGCGGCAGGTTGTCCTTGCGCGCGTACACCCGCAGCCCGGGCTTGGACACCCGCTTGAGCCCGGCGATCGAGCGCTCACGGGTGGGCCCGAACTTGAGCGAGATCGTGAGGCTCTTGCCGACCTCCGCGTCGGCGACCTGCCATCCCGCGATGTAGCCCTCCTGCTGGAGGATCTCGGCGATGCGAACTTTAATCTTGGAAGACGGCATGATCACGGTGTCGTGGTATGCCGAGTTGGCGTTGCGCAGACGGGTCAGCATGTCTGCGACCGGGTCGGTCATGGTCATGGCCTGATGGCCCTCCTCGCCGTGGTTTCCCTCGGGACCTGCGGCGTGGTCGGTGGGCGCTGGTCGCGCCCAGGTCTGTTCGGTTAACGCGTTTGGTAGCTGGCTACCAACTGGACTTGGTGATGCCGGGAAGCTCGCCGCGGTGCGCCATCGTGCGGAAGCAGATGCGGCACAGGCCGAACCTGCGGTACACGGCGCGCGGACGCCCGCAGCGCGAGCACCGCGTGTACCCGCGGACCTGGAACTTTGGGGTGCGCTTCGCTTTGGCGATCAGGCTCTTCTTCGCCACTCGTCAGTTCTCCCTAAACGGAAATCCGAGCCGCCGCAGCAGCGAGCGGCCCTCGTCATCGTTGGTCGCGGTGGTGACCAGCGTCACGTCCATGCCGCGCTGCCGGTCCACCTGGTCCGGGTTGATCTCGTGGAACATGAGCTGCTCGGTGAGGCCGAAGGTGTAGTTCCCGCGGCCGTCGAACTGCCGGTCGCTCAGGCCGCGGAAGTCACGGATCCGGGGCAGCGCCAGGGTCAGCAGCCGGTCGCAGAACTCCCACATCCGGGCGCCGCGCAGCGTGACGTGCACGCCGATCGGCATGCCCTCCCTGAGCTTGAACTGGGCAACCGACTTCCTGGCCCGGGCGACCGCCGGCTTCTGGCCGGTGATGATCGTCAGGTCCCGCACCGCGCCGTCGATCAGCTTCGCGTCCCTGGCCGCCTCGCCGACGCCCATGTTGACCACGATCTTCGTCAGCGTCGGGATCTGCATCACGTTCGCGTAGCTGAATTCCTCGCGCAGGCCGGGAGCGATCTCGGACACATACCGCTCCTTCAGCCGAGGAGCCGGAACGCTGCGCCCGTTGTTGCTGCCGCCGCCGCCAGCCGGTTTGGCGTCGCCGCCCTTGGCCTTCGGCGCCTGCCGAGGCGGGGCCTGGTTGGTTTTTGTCGCCGCCATCAGATGTCCTTACCGGTGGAGCGCGAGACCCTGACCTTCTTGTCGTTGTCGTCGCGCCGGTAGCCCGCGCGGGCGGGCTTCTTGGTGTCCGGGTCGACCAGCTGCACGTTGCTGACGTGGATCAGAGCCTCCTGGTGGATGATGCCGCCCTGCTTGGAGTCCCGCAGTCCACCCCCGCTCTGGTAGTCGACCTTCTTGTTCTTCTTGATCATGTTGACGCCCTGGACCAGCACCCGCTGCTTGTCGGGGAACGCCGCGATGACCCGGCCCTCGCGGCCGTTGTCCCGGCCCGCGATGACGATCACCCGATCGCCCTTCTTGATCTTCATGCCGGGCAGCTTCTTGCTCGCCATCACAGCACCTCCGGAGCCAGCGAGATGATCCGCATGAACCGCTTCTCCCGCAGCTCGCGGCCGACCGGGCCGAAGATGCGGGTGCCGCGCGGGTCCCCGCCGTCCCTGATCAGCACCGCCGCGTTCTCGTCGAAGCGGATGTAGGAGCCGTCGCCACGGCGGCGCTCCTTGCGTGTGCGCACGACGACGGCCTTGACGACGTCGCCCTTCTTGACCCCGGCGCCGGGAAGGGCATCCTTGACGGTCGCCACGATGACATCGCCAATGCCCGCGTATCGCCTGCCAGAGCCGCCGAGCACGCGGATGCACAAGATCTCCTTGGCACCCGTGTTGTCGGCGACCTTGAGCCGCGACTCCTGCTGGATCACGTCAACTCCTGCTTCAAACTCTGGCTACGGGCTCGCAGTGGCGGCCCTGGCTCTGTCTGGGGTCTGGTACTTCATGTGGCCGGGGGCGGGCTACTTCGCCTTCTCCAGGATCTGGGACACCCGCCAGCGCTTGGTCGCGGACAGCGGCCGGGTCTCCATCAGCAGGACCCGGTCGCCGACGCCGCACTCGTTCGCGCCGTCGTGGGCCTTGTACTTCTTGGTACGGCGGATGACCTTGCCGTACTTGGGGTGCTTGACCCGGTCCTCGACCTCGACCACGACGGTCTTGTCCATCTTGTCGCTGACCACCAGGCCCTCACGGACCTTGCGGTAGCCGCGCGAAAGCGCGGTCCCGGAGTCACTCATCGTCGTCCGTCTCCTCTTCCAGGGTCACGATGCCGAGCTCGCGCTCCCGCTTCACCGTGTAGATGCGGGCGATCTCCTTGCGCACCTCGCGCAGCCGCCCGTGGCTTTCCAGCTGGCCGGTGGCCGCCTGGAAGCGGAGGTTGAACAGCTCGATCTTGGCTTCCGCCAGCTTGCCGTCGAGCTCGTCCTCGGTTATGCCCCGCAGATCAGCGGCGGCCAGGCTCTTGGCCATCACGCATCACCGACCTCTCGCTTCACGAACTTTGCCCCTCAATAGGCACAGCATGGGGAGCTTGTGCATCTCTGACATCACGTGTCGCCCACCTCGCGCTTAACGAACTTGCACTTCATTGGGAGCTTGTGCATCGCGCGACGCAGCGCTTCCCTGGCCACCGGCTCGGCGACGCCGGACAGCTCGAACATCACCCGGCCCGGCTTCACGTTGGCCACCCACCACTCGGGGGCGCCTTTGCCGGAGCCCATCCGGGTCTCGGCCGGCTTCTTGGTCAGCGGCCGGTCCGGGTAGATCGTGATCCACACCTTCCCGCCGCGGCGGATGTGCCGGGTCATGGCGATACGGGCGGCCTCGATCTGCCGGTTCGTCACGTACGCGTGCTCGACGGCCTGGATGCCGTACTCGCCGAACGTCACCCGGGTGCCGCCCTTGGCCGCGCCGTGCCGGTCCGGCCGGTGCTGCTTGCGGTGCTTGACCCTCCGCGGGATGAGCACGTCTCAGCCCTCCTCGCCCGCGCCGGCGCCCGCGGCTCCGGCGCGCGTCGCGCCGGCCGAAACCGTCGCCTGATCCCGCCCGTCGGCGCCGTCACCGCCGCCGGACCCGGTCCAGTCGGGACTGCCCGGGCCGCTCTGGCCGCCGGCGCCGCCGGGACGCCGGCGCCCGCCGCGCTGCTGCGGGCGATCCCGGTCCCGGTCCCGGCCGGTGCGCTGGCCGGCCCGCAGCGCGGCGGCAGCGGCCTCGCGCTCGGCCCTGGTCTGCGCGGCCTCGCCGCGGTAGATCCACACCTTCACGCCGATCCGGCCAAACGTGGTCCGCGCCTCGTAGAAGCCGTAGTCGATGTCGGCGCGCAGCGTGTGCAGCGGCACCCGGCCCTCGCGGTAGAACTCGGAGCGCGACATTTCGGCGCCGCCGAGCCGACCCGAGCACTGCACCCGGATCCCCTTGGCGCCGCCCTTCATCGCGGTCTGCATGGCCTTGCGCATGGCCCGGCGGAACGAGACCCGGCTGGACAGCTGCTCGGCCACGCCCTGGGCGACCAGCTGCGCGTCCACCTCGGGGTTCTTGACCTCCAGGATGTTCAGCTGGATCTGCTTGCTGGTCAGCTTCTCCAGGTCGCCGCGGATCCGGTCGGCCTCGGCGCCGCGGCGGCCGATCACGATGCCGGGACGCGCGGTGTGGATGTCCACCCGGACCCGGTCCCTGGTCCGCTCGATCTCTACCTTCGAGATGCCGGCCCGCTCCATGCCGCGCTGCAGCATCCGGCGGATAGCGACGTCTTCCGCGACGTAGTCCTTGTACAGCTTGTCGGCGTACCACCGGCTCTTGAAGTCGGTGGTGATGCCGAGCCGGAACCCGTGCGGGTTCACTTTCTGGCCCACTAGCGGGTCCTCTCCCTGCTCGAGCCGGCGCGCTCGTCGGAAACGACGACCGTGATGTGGCTGCTGCGCTTGTTGATCCGGTAGCCGCGGCCCTGTGCACGCGGCCGGAACCGCTTGGCGGTCGGCCCCTCGTCCACCCAGGCACGGCTCACGACGAGCGAGGACGCGTCGAGGCGCGCCTGCTCGGCATTGGCGATCGCGCTCGCCAGGACCTTGCCGATCGGGTCGCTCGCCGCCTGCGGCGCGAAGGCGAGCGTCGCCCGTGCCTGGTCGGCAGGCATCCCGCGGATGAGGTCCACCACCCGGCGGGCCTTGCGCGGCGTGATGCGCACGTACCGCGCCTGTGCCCTCGCTTCCATCTGCTGTCTCGCTCTCTCTCTTCCTTAAAACCCGAGCTTCCGCGCTGTCTGCACTACTCGTCTCGCTATCGGCGGCTGCGCCGGTCGTCGCGCACGTGGCTGCGGAAGGTCCGGGTGGGCGCGAACTCACCGAGCTTGTGCCCGACCATCGACTCCGTGATGAACACCGGCACGTGCTTGCGGCCGTCGTGCACGGCGATCGTGTGGCCCAGCATCGCCGGAACGATCATGGAGCGACGGGACCAGGTCTTGATCACGTTCTTGGTGCCCTTGTCGTTCTGCAGATCCACCTTCTTCATCAGGTGGTCGTCGACGAACGGGCCCTTCTTCAGGCTACGAGGCATTATGGGGTGCTCCTACCGCTTCTTCTTGCCGCGCTTGCGGGTGATCAGCCGGTCGCTGGGCTTGTGTGCCTTACGGGTCCGCCCCTCGGGCTTGCCCCACGGGCTGACTGGGTGGCGGCCGCCGGAGCTCTTGCCCTCGCCGCCGCCCAGCGGGTGGTCGACCGGGTTCATGGCCACGCCGCGGACTGAGGGGCGCTTACCCTTCCACCGGTTCCGGCCCGCCTTGCCGAGCTTGATGTTCCCCTGCTCGGAGTTGCCGACCTCGCCGATCGTGGCCCGGCAGGTCGCGTCCACGAGCCGGATCTCGCCGGATGGCATGCGCAGGTGGGCCACCTTGCCCTCCTTGGCCAGCAGCTGTACTCCGGAGCCGGCCGAGCGGGCGATCTTGGCACCGCCGCCGGGCCGCAGCTCGATCGCGTGCACGACCGTGCCGGTCGGGATGTTGCGCAGCGGCAGGCAGTTGCCGGTCCTGATGTCGGCGCCCGCCCCGTTCTCGATCGTGTCACCCTGGCTCAGCCCGGCCGGGGCGAGGATGTAGCGCTTCTCCCCGTCCGCGTAATGCAGCAGCGCGATCCGGGACGTGCGGTTCGGGTCGTACTCGATCTGCGCGACCCTGGCAGGCACGCCATCCTTGTCGTTCCGCCTGAAGTCGATCAGCCGGTACGCGCGCTTGTGCCCGCCGCCCTGGTGCCGTGCCGTGATGCGGCCGTGCACGTTCCTGCCGCCCCTCGAGTGCAGCGGGCGCACCAGCGACTTCTCCGGCTCGGTCCTGGTGACCTCGGAGAAGTCAGCGCCGCTCGCGCCCCGCCTGCCCGGCGTGGTCGGCTTGTACTTACGGATTGCCATGTGTGCTCAAGCTCCTATGGATCGCCCGGCTAGCTAACCGCGCCGGGCAGGCCGCCGAAGATATCGATCCGTTCTCCCTCGGCGAGGGTCACGATGGCGCGCTTGGTGTCTGGCCGCTTGCCCCAGCCAAAGCGCGTCCGGCGCCGCTTGCCCGGCCGGTTGATCGTGTTCACGCCGGTCACCTTGACCCGGAACACGGCCTCGACCGCCTGCCTGATCTCGGTCTTGTTGGACCCAGGGGCGACGATGAACGTGTACTTCCCGTCGTCGGCCAGCCGGTAGCTCTTTTCCGAGATGACCGGCTTGACCAGGATGTCCCGCGGGTTGCCGCTCTTGCTCACGACTCGTCCTCGGCTTCCTCAGCTTCATCGGCCCCGGCCGGCTTGCCGGCATCCACCGGCTCGTCGGCCTTCTTTGGCTTGGCGGCCTTCGCCGACGTGGCGGCCTTCTTTGGCTTGGCGGCACTGGCGTCGGCCGCCTGCACCACGCCCGGGAACCCCGACCTGGTCAGGAACTGGTCCAGCGCGGTCTCGGTGAACACCACGTGGTCGCTGACCAGCACGTCGTAGGTGTTGAGCTGGCCCGAGTCGAGCAGGTGGATTCCCCGCACGTTGCGCAGGCTCATCCAGGTCAGCTCGTCGTCGGCCGCGGCGACCACGAGCAGGTGCGCCTCGCCTGGCCCGATCCCGGTGACCGTCTCGATCACCGACACCGCATCCTTGGTGCGCGGCCCGGAGCCGTCGGTGAAACCGCTCACCACGTGCACCCGGCCGTGCGCCGCCCGGTCGGACAGCGCCCCGCGCAGCGCGGCGGCCTTCATCTTCTTCGGCGTGCGCTGCTCATAGGACCGCGGCACCGGGCCGTGCACCACGCCGCCGCCGGCGAACTGCGGCGCGCGGGTCGAGCCCTGGCGGGCGCGGCCGGTGCCCTTCTGCCGGTACGGCTTCCTTCCGCCGCCGCGGACCGCACCGCGGTTCTTGGTGGCGTGCGTGCCCTGCCGGGCGGCGGCCTGCTGGGCCACCACTACCTGGTGGATCAGTGGCAAGTTCACCTTGGCGGCGAAGATCTCCGTCGGCAGGTCGACGGTCGCGCCGCTCGAGCCCGACGGAGAAACGACGTTGACTGTTGTGCTCATCGCCCCTCCTACCGGCTCGCGGCCGGGGTTTTGACGGCGCTGCGGACCAGGACCAGCCCGCCGGAAGGACCGGGGACCGCGCCCTTGATCAGCAGCAGCCCGCGGTTGGTGTCCACGCCGTGCAGGGTCAGGTTGGGAGAGGTGGTGCGCACGCCGCCCATCCGGCCGGCCATCCGCACTCCCTTGAACACCCGGCCCGGGGTGGCGCAGCCGCCGATCGACCCGGGCGCCCGGTGCTTGCGCTGGGTGCCATGGGAGGCGCCCAGGCCCTTGAAGCCGTGCCGCTTCATGACGCCGGCGAAGCCCTTGCCCTTGCTCCTGGCCGTGACGTCCACGAGCTCGCCTGGCGCGAAGGTCTCGGCGGTGACTTCCTGGCCGAGCGTGTAGTCCGAGGCGTCGTCGGTGCGCAGCTCGACCAGGTACCGGCGCGGGGTCACGCCGGCCTTCATGAAGTGACCCGCCTCGGGCTTGTTCACCTTGCGCGGGTCGACCTCGCCGTAGCCCAGCTGCACCGCGGCGTAGCCGTCGGCGTCGGGCGTCCGCACCGCGGTGACGACACAGGGGCCCGCCTCGACGACGGTGACGGGCACCATCTTGCCGTCGTCGGCGAAGACCTGGGTCATGCCGAGCTTGGTGCCCAGGACTCCCTTGATCTGCTTGGTCATAACGGTTGCGTCCCTCAGAGCTTGATCTCGATGTCGACACCGGCGGGCAGGTCGAGCCGCATCAGGGAGTCGACGGTCTTCGGCGTGGGGTCGATGATGTCGATCAGGCGCTTGTGCGTGCGCATCTCGAAGTGCTCCCGCGAGTCCTTGTACTTGTGCGGTGAGCGGATGACGCAGTACACGTTCTTCTCGGTGGGCAGCGGTACAGGCCCGGCCACCTTCGCGCCGGTGCGCGTCACCGTGTCGACGATCTTCCGCGCCGAACTGTCGATGACCTCGTGGTCATAGGCCTTGAGCCGGATGCGGATCTTCTGTCCCGCCATGTCCTTCGCTTTCCTCGTGCCGCTGTGGGGTCCCCGGGGCTTCTCGCAATGTGGCGGCCGGGCCGGTGAGCGGCCCGGCCGCCACATTGACGGCTAGCTACTTGTTGATCTTGGTGACCCGGCCGGCGCCGACGGTCCGGCCACCTTCCCGGATCGCGAACCGCAGGCCCTCTTCCATGGCGATCGGCTGGATCAGCTCGACCTTCATCTCGGTGTTGTCACCCGGCAGCACCATCTCGGTGCCCTCGGGCAGGCGCACGACGCCGGTGACGTCCGTGGTGCGGAAGTAGAACTGCGGCCGGTAGTTGTTGAAGAACGGGGTGTGCCGCCCGCCCTCGTCCTTGGACAGGATGTAGACCTGGCCCTCGAACTCGGTGTGCGGCGTGTTGGTGCCCGGCTTGATCACGACCTGGCCGCGCTCCACTTCCTCGCGCTTGATGCCGCGCAGCAGCAGCCCGGCGTTGTCACCGGCCTGGCCCTCGTCGAGGATCTTGTGGAACATCTCGACCCCGGTGACGACGCTCTTCTGCGACTTCTCCTTGATCCCGATGATCTCGATTTCCTCGCTGGTGTGGATCTTGCCGCGCTCGATCCGGCCGGTCACCACGGTGCCGCGGCCGGTGATCGAGAACACGTCCTCGACCGGCATCAGGAACGGCTTCTCGACGTCGCGGACCGGCTCCGGGATGGCGTCGTCGCAAGCCTCCATCAGCTCGTAGACCTTGGCACCCCACTCCTCGTCGCCCTCGAGCGCCTTCAGCGCGGAGACCCGGATCACCGGGACATCGTCGCCGGGGAACTCGTAGGTGCTGAGCAGCTCGCGCACCTCGAGCTCGACGAGCTCGAGGATCTCCTCGTCGTCGACCATGTCCGCCTTGTTCAGCGCGACCACGATGTACGGCACGCCGACCTGGCGGGCCAGCAGCACGTGCTCGCGGGTCTGCGGCATCGGGCCGTCGGTGGCCGCGACCACGAGGATCGCGCCGTCCATCTGGGCCGCGCCGGTGATCATGTTCTTGATGTAGTCGGCGTGACCCGGGCAGTCCACGTGCGCGTAGTGGCGCTTCTCGGTCTGGTACTCGACGTGCGAGATCGAGATCGTGATCCCGCGCTCCTTCTCTTCCTTCGCGTTGTCGATCTGGTCGAAGGGCGTGAAGGGGTTCACGTCGGGGAACTTGTCGTGCAGCACCTTGGTGATCGCCGCGGTCAGTGTCGTCTTGCCGTGGTCGATGTGTCCAATGGTGCCGATGTTCACGTGCGGCTTGGTCCGCTGGAACTTGGCCTTCGCCACTGGTTTCTCCTCGTTGCGATCGTTGATCTGTCGTGCGGTTCTGGTCTGCCGGCTACTCGCCGCGTGCCTTGGCCACGATTTCCTTGGCGATGCTGGGCGGGACCTCGGCATACGAGTCGAACTGCATGCTGAAGTCCGCCCGTCCCTGGGTGCGGCTGCGCAGGTCGCCCACGTAGCCGAACATCTCGGACAGCGGCACGAGCGCCTTGACGGCCCGCACCCCCGACCGGTCCTCCATGGCCTGGATCTGTCCGCGGCGGCTGTTCAGGTCGCCGATGACCTCACCCATGTAGTCCTCGGGCGTCCGCACCTCGACGGCCATGACCGGCTCGAGCAGCGCCGCCTCTGCATAGCCGGCCGCCTTCTTGAACGCCATCGAGCCGGCGATCTTGAAGGCAAGCTCGGACGAGTCCACCTCGTGGTATCCGCCATCGGTCAGCGTGACCTTCACGCCGACCATCGGGTAGCCAGCCAGCACGCCGAACTCGGCGGCCTCCTGGCAGCCCGCGTCCACCGACGGGATGTACTCGCGCGGCACCCGTCCGCCGCTGATCTTGTTCTCGAACTCGTAGCCGCCGCCGTCGCCGCCGGTCGGCTCCAGGTTGATGACCACCTTGGCGTACTGGCCGGCCCCGCCGGTCTGCTTCTTGTGGGTGTACTCGACCTTCTGGACCTTCTTCTTGATGGTCTCCCGGTAGGCGACCTGGGGACGGCCAATGTTGGCCTCCACCTTGAACTCCCGCCGCATCCGTTCGACCAGCACCTCGAGGTGCAGCTCGCCCATGCCGGCGATGATCGTCTGCCCGGTCTCCTCGTCGGTCCGGACCTGGAAGGTCGGGTCCTCCTCGGCCAGCCGCTGGATGGCGGTGCCGAGCTTGTCCTGGTCGCCCTTGGTGCGCGGCTCGATCGCGACGTTGATCACCGGTGCCGGGAACGTCATCGACTCCAGGATCACCGGCTTGGCCGGGTCGCTCAGCGTATCGCCGGTCGTGGTGTCCTTCAGGCCCATCACGGCGACGATCTGGCCGGCGATCGCCGACGGGCGCTCCTCGCGCTTGTTGGCGTGCATCTGGTAGATCTTGCCGACCCGCTCCTTGCGGTCCTTTGTCGAGTTCAGTACCGGCTTGCCGGCCTCGAGCGTGCCGGAGTAGATCCGGATGTAAGTCAGCTTGCCCAGGTGCTGGTCGGACATGATCTTGAACGCCAGCGCGGCGAACGGCTCCGACGGGTCGGCGTGCCGCTCGATCTCGACGTCGTCGTGCCCCACCGCGTGGCCCTTGAAGGACGGCACGTCCAGCGGGCTCGGCAGGAAGTCGACGATCGCGTCCAGCATCGGCTGCACGCCCTTGTTCTTGAACGCGCTGCCGCACAGCACCGGGGTGAGCGTCCCGGCGATCGTGGCCCGCCGGATCGCGGCGATCAGCTGCTCTTCGGCCGGCTCGGTGCCGTCCAGGTAGAGCTCCATCATCTCCTCGTCGTTCTCGGAGATGGTCTCCACCAGGGCATCGCGCCACTCGCGCGCGGCCTCCTGGTAGTGATCGGGGACCGGCACCACGTCGTAGGTGTCGCCCTTGCCCTCGTTCTGCCAGAGCAGCGCCCGCATCCTGATCAGGTCGATCACGCCGCGGAAGTCCGCCTCGGTACCCCACGGCAGCTGGATGACCAGCGGGGTGGCGCCCAGCCGGTCCGAGATCATCTCGACGCAGCGGTGGAACTCGGCGCCGACCCGGTCCATCTTGTTCACGAAACAGATCCGCGGGACGCCGTACCTGTCGGCCTGGCGCCACACGGTCTCGGACTGCGGCTCCACGCCGGCGACGCCGTCGAACACGGCGACCGCGCCGTCAAGCACCCGCAGCGAGCGCTCCACCTCTACGGTGAAGTCGACGTGGCCGGGCGTATCGATCAGGTTGATCGTGTGATCCCGCCACGTCGCCGTCGTTGCGGCCGACGTGATCGTGATGCCGCGCTCCTGCTCCTGCGCCATCCAGTCCATCGTGGCGGCGCCCTCGTGGACCTCGCCGATCTTGTAGTTGATGCCGGTGTAGAACAGAATCCGCTCGGTTGTCGTGGTCTTGCCCGCGTCGATATGCGCCATGATCCCGATGTTCCGGACCTTGGCGAGGTCGATAGCGGTCTGCGTGGCGGCCACGGTTCGCAATCCTCTTTCTTGATCTAGCCGCTTCCGTTGCGTAACGGGCGGTCTCGTTGGTTCGTGTTCGGCCCTACCAGCGGTAGTGCGCGAAGGCCTTGTTGGACTCGGCCATCTTGTGGGTGTCCTCGCGGCGCTTGACGCTCGCTCCCAGGCCGTTGCTGGCGTCGAGCAGCTCGTTCATCAGCCGCTCGGTCATGGTCTTCTCGCGGCGCGCCCGCGAGTACGTGATCAGCCAGCGCAGCGCCAGCGTGGTGCTGCGGGACGCGCGCACCTCGACCGGCACCTGGTAGGTGGCGCCGCCAACCCGGCGGCTGCGCACCTCGAGCGTCGGCTTCACGTTGTCCAGGGCGCGCTTGAGCGTCACCACCGGGTCGTTGCCGGTCTTGTCCTTGCACCCTTCCAGGGCGCCGTAGACGATGCGCTCGGCAAGCGAGCGCTTGCCGTCACGCAGCACCTTGCTCACCAGCGCGGTGACCAGCGGTGAGCCGTAGACGGGATCGGTGACCAGCTGCCGCTTGGTCGCGGGGCCCTTGCGCGGCATGTCAGCTCTTCTCCTTCTTCGCGCCGTAACGGCTGCGGGCCTGCTTGCGGTTGCGGACGCCCTGGGTGTCCAGGGAGCCACGGATGACCTTGTAGCGCACGCCCGGCAGGTCCCGCACCCGGCCGCCGCGTACCAGCACGATCGAGTGCTCCTGGAGGTTGTGGCCGACACCGGGGATGTAGGCCGTGACCTCAATCTGGCTGGTGAGCCTGACCCGGGCCACCTTGCGCAGGGCCGAGTTCGGCTTCTTGGGCGTGGTGGTGTAGACGCGCGTGCACACCCCGCGGCGCTGCGGGCTGGCCTTGAGCGCCGGGGTCTTGTTCTTGGCTACCTTGTCCTGCCGACCCTTGCGGACCAGCTGCTGGATCGTTGGCAACGCGTCTCCATCTTCTCCGCGCGCCTCGCGGCGCGGTATTCCTACATTCCTGGCCTGCGGGTTTCCTCGCCTGCCCGGCCCCCGCTGTCGGGCGTGTCGCCGCGTTCGCGGCGGCTGTTCCGGCCCGTAGCCGAGCCGGGACGACGAGAAAGGGAAGTCCTCCGCATGACTGGCCCACGCGGCCGACGGCCTTCCGGCTGCCGTGACCACAGACCACGGTCATGCTGCGCCCGCGAATTACGGGCACGGAGAGCTAGATTACCTACGCTTGACGCACGCGTCAAAGCGAATCGGTACCCGAGTCCTTAGCGTAACCATTCTGGACCCACGTTTCATTCCCGTGGGTGGGCCCGGCGTGTCGCGCACCCGGCCCGCCACAGCGGTCACCCCGGCCGCCGCGCTTGGCGACCGGGGTGACCGGAGCGACTCGTTACCTGTTGTACGTGCCGAAGTCGTACTCCTCGAGCGGAATGGCCGCGCCGGTGGCGGCCGGGCTCTGCCCGAAGGGGTTCCTCGTCACGCCGTCGCCGTTGCCGTCGTAGGCGTCGCTGCCGTAACCATCACCGCCATAGCCCGCCGCCGGGTACAGCGAGGACCTGGCCTCCTCGGTCGGCTCCACCCGCAGCGAGCGGTAGCGCTGCATGCCGGTGCCGGCCGGGATGAGCTTGCCGATGATGACGTTCTCCTTGAGGCCGACCAGGGAGTCCGACCTGGCGTGGATCGCCGCGTCGGTGAGCACCCGGGTGGTCTCCTGGAACGAGGCCGCGGACAGCCACGACTCGGTGGCCAGCGACGCCTTGGTGATCCCCATCAGCACCGCGCGGCCGGATGCCGAGGTGCCGCTCGCCTCCACAACGGCGCGGTTGACCTCCTCGAACTTCGGCCGCTCCACCAGCTCGCCGGGGAGCAGATCGGTGTCGCCCGACTCGAGCACGTTCACCCGCTTGAGCATCTGCCGGATGATGATCTCGATGTGCTTGTCGTGGATCGACACGCCCTGGGACCGGTACACCTCCTGCACCTCGTGCACCAGGTGCAGCTGCACCTCGCGGGAGCCCAGGATCCGGAGCACCTCGTGCGGGTTCACCGTGCCCTGGACCAGCTGCTGGCCCACCGTGACGTGGTCGCCGTCGCTGACCAGCAGCCGGGCCCGCATCGAGACCTGGTAGGCGACCTCCTCAGAGCCGTCGTCCGGGACGACGACGATCTTGCGGGCCTTCTCCGGCTCCTCGATCCTGACCGTGCCCTCGAACTCGCTGATCGGCGCCAGGCCCTTGGGGATCCTGGCCTCGAACAGCTCCTGGATGCGTGGCAGGCCGTGGGTGATGTCCAGGCCGGCCACGCCACCGGTGTGGAACGTCCGCATGGTCAGCTGGGTGCCCGGCTCGCCGATCGACTGGGCGGCGATGATGCCGACCGCCTCGCCGACGTCGACGCGCTTGCCGGTTGCCAGTGAGCGGCCGTAGCACTTGGCGCAGACACCTTTCTTCGCCTGGCAGACCAGGGCGCTGTAGGTGCGCACCGCCGCGACTCCGGCGTTCACGAACTGGTCGATCATGGCCTCGGTCGTGTCCAACCCGGCGGTGGCGAGCACGTTGCCGCCGGAGTCCTCGACGTCCTCGGCCAGCGTGCGGCCGGTGCCGGTGTTCTCGATGTTGGCCAGCTTGCGCAGGCTGCCATCGGCGCCGGGCTCGGCGATCTTCATGGAGATCGACCGGTCCGTGTTGCAGTCCTCCTCGCGGACGATGACGTCCTGCGCCACGTCGACCAGGCGCCTGGTCAGGTACCCGGAGTCGGCGGTGCGGAGCGCGGTGTCCGCCAGGCCCTTGCGCTGGCCGTGCGTGGAGATGAAGTACTCGACCACGGACAGGCCCTCGCGGAAGCTGGACTTGATCGGCCGCGGGATCGTCTCGCCCTTCGGGTTGGAGACCAGCCCGCGCATGCCGGCGATCTGCCGGACCTGCATCGGGTTACCGCGGGCACCGGAGTTGACCATCATCCACACGGGGTTGGTCTCCGGGAACGCGTTCTCCATGTCCTGGGCTACGTCAGCGGTGGCATGGGTCCAGATCTCGATGAGCTCCTGGCGGCGCTCGTCGTCGGTGATCAGGCCCCGGTCGTACTCGCGCTGCACCTTGTCGGCCCGCTTCTCGTACGTGTCCAGGATCTCCGCCTTGTTCGGCGGGGCGACCACATCCTCGATAGCGATCGTGACCCCGGCCCTGGTGGCCCAGTGGAAGCCGGCGTCCTTCAGTGCGTCGAGGGCCGCGGCGACCTCCACCTTCGGGTAGCTCTCGGCCAGTTCGTTGACGATCGTCGAGAGCTGCTTCTTGGCCACCTCGTAGTTCACGAAGGGGTAGTTGTCCGGCAGCGTCTCGTTGAACAGGCACCGGCCCAGGGTCGTCTTCAGCCGCAGCGGCTGGCCCTCGGACCAGCCCTCCGGCGGGGTGTACCCGAACGGCGGCGCGACGTTACGCAGCCGCACCTCGATCTGGGCCTGCAGGTCGAGCTCCCTGCGGTCGTAGGCCATGAGGGCCTCGGACACGCTGGCGAACGCCCGGCCGTTCCCGGGCGCGTCCGCCGCCTCCCTGGTCAGGCAGTAGATCCCGATCACCATGTCCTGGGTGGGCATGGTCACCGGCTTGCCGTCGGCCGGCTTGAGGATGTTGTTGGTGGACAGCATCAGGATCCGGGCCTCGGCCTGCGCCTCGGCGGACAGCGGCACGTGGACCGCCATCTGGTCGCCGTCGAAGTCGGCGTTGAACGCGGTGCAGACCAGCGGGTGGATCTGGATCGCCTTGCCCTCGACCAGCTGTGGCTCGAAGGCCTGGATGCCCAGCCGGTGCAGGGTCGGCGCGCGGTTAAGCAGCACCGGGTGCTCGGTGATGACCTCCTCGAGCACGTCCCACACCACCGACTTGGCGCGCTCCACCATCCGCTTGGCGGACTTGATGTTCTGCGCGTGGCTGAGGTCGACCAGCCGCTTCATCACGAACGGCTTGAACAGCTCGACCGCCATCTCCTTGGGCAGGCCGCACTGGTGCAGCTTGAGCTGCGGGCCGACCACGATGACCGAACGGCCCGAGTAGTCGACACGCTTGCCGAGCAGGTTCTGGCGGAACCGGCCCTGCTTGCCCTTGAGCATGTCGGACAGCGACTTCAGCGGGCGGTTGCCCGGCCCGGTCACCGGTCGGCCACGGCGTCCGTTGTCGAACAGCGAGTCCACGGCCTCCTGCAGCATCCGCTTCTCGTTGTTCACGATGATCTCGGGCGCGCCGAGGTCGAGCAGCCGCTTGAGCCGGTTGTTCCGGTTGATGACCCTGCGGTACAGGTCGTTCAGGTCGGAGGTGGCGAACCTGCCGCCGTCGAGCTGCACCATCGGCCGCAGGTCCGGCGGGATCACCGGGATGCAGTCGAGCACCATGCCCAGCGGGCTGTTGGTGGTGTTCAGGAACGCGGACACGACCTTGAGCCGCTTCAGCGCGCGGGCCTTGCGCTGGCCCTTGCCGGTGCGGATGGTCTCCCGCAGGTTGGCGGCCTCGGCCTCGAGGTCGAAGCTGCCCACCCGCTCCTGGATGGCCTGGGCGCCCATGCCGCCGCGGAAGTAGCGGCCGAACCGGTCCCGCATCTCGCGGTACAGCAGCTCGTCGCCCTCCAGGTCCTGGACCTTGAGCCCGCGGAACCTGTTCCAGACCTCCTCGATCCGGTCGATCTCGCGGCCAGCCCGGTCGCGGATCTGGCGGCACTCGCGGTCCGCGCTCTCCCGCACCTTGCGGCGCGCGTCGCCCTTGGCGCCGGCGGCCTCGAGCTCGGCCAGGTCCTTCTCCAGCTTGGACTGCCTGGCCTCGATGTCGGCGTCGCGGCGCTGCTCGAGCTGCGACTTCTCGACGGTGATCTTCGCCTCGAGGCTGGGCAGGTCGCGGTCCCTGGCCTCGTTGTCCACGTACGTGATCATGTACGCGGCGAAGTAGATGACCTTCTCCAGGTCCTTGGGCGCCAGGTCGAGCAGGTAACCGAGACGGCTCGGCACACCCTTGAAGTACCAGATGTGCGTGACCGGCGCGGCAAGCTCGATGTGCCCCATCCGCTCGCGCCGCACCTTGGCCCTGGTGACCTCGACGCCGCAGCGCTCGCAGATGATGCCCTTGAACCTGACCCGCTTGTACTTGCCGCAGTAGCACTCCCAGTCGCGGGTGGGGCCGAAGATCTTCTCGCAGAAGAGTCCGTCCTTCTCCGGCTTGAGGGTGCGGTAGTTGATTGTTTCTGGCTTCTTGACCTCGCCGTGCGACCACAGCCTGATGTCATCGGCGGTTGCAAGGCCAATTCGCAGGTCGTCAAAGAAGTTGACGTCTAGCACGTGTTTCGTCCCCTGGGGTAGTTCGGATCAGACCTCTTCAACGCTGCTCGGCTCACGCCGGGACAGGTCGATGCCGAGTTCCTCCGCTGCGCGGAAGACGTCCTCGTCGGTTTCCCGCATCTCGATCGCTGCGCCGTCGCTGGAGAGCACCTCCACGTTCAGGCAGAGCGACTGCATCTCCTTGATCAGCACCTTGAACGACTCAGGGATGCCGGGCTCGGGGATGTTCTCGCCCTTGACGATCGCCTCGTAGACCTTGACCCTTCCGAGAATGTCGTCGGACTTGATCGTGAGCAGTTCCTGGAGCGCGTACGCGGCACCGTAGGCCTCGAGCGCCCAGACCTCCATCTCACCGAATCGCTGTCCGCCGAACTGCGCCTTACCGCCCAGCGGCTGCTGGGTGATCATCGAGTACGGGCCCGTCGACCGGGCGTGGATCTTGTCGTCGACCAGGTGCAGCAGCTTGAGGATGTAGATGTAGCCGACGGCGACCGGGTCCTTGAACGGCTCGCCGGTCCGACCGTCGAACAGCGTGGCCTTGCCGCTCGCGCCGACCAGGCGGTCGCCGTCCCGGTTCGGCAGCGTGCTGCCGAGCAGGCCGGTGATCTCCTCCTCCTTGGCGCCGTCGAAGACCGGCGTGGCCACCTTGGTGCCGGGTGTCGCGGAGTGCGCGTTGATCTGCCGCAGCCGCTCCCGCCAGTCACCGCCGCCCTTCATATCGGCGTCGATGTCCCAGCCGGAGTTGGCCACCCAGCCCAGGTGGGTCTCGAGCACCTGGCCAACGTTCATGCGGCCGGGCACGCCGAGCGGGTTCAGCACGATGTCGACCGGCGTGCCGTCCTCGAGGAACGGCATGTCCTCCACGGCGAGGATCTTCGCGATCACGCCCTTGTTGCCGTGCAGGCCGGCCAGCTTGTCGCCGTCGGTGATCTTCCTCTTGGCCGCGACGTAGACCCGCACCAGCTCGTTCACGCCGGGCGGCAGCTCGTCGCCGTCCTCCCTGGTGAACACCCGGACGCCGATGACCTTGCCGGACTCGCCGTGCGGCACCTTCAGCGAGGTGTCCCGGACCTCCCGGGCCTTCTCACCGAAGATCGCGCGCAGCAGCCGCTCCTCCGGGGTCAGCTCGGTCTCGCCCTTGGGCGTGACCTTCCCGACCAGGATGTCGCCGGTGGTCACCTCGGCGCCGATCCGGATGATGCCGCGGTCGTCCAGGTCGGCGAGCACGTCCTCGGAGACGTTCGGGATGTCCCTGGTGATCTCCTCGGGGCCGAGCTTGGTGTCCCGCGCGTCGACCTCGTGCTCCTCGATGTGGATCGAGGACAGCACGTCGTCCTGGACCAGCCGCTGGGACAGGATGATCGCGTCCTCGTAGTTGTGACCCTCCCACGGCATGAACGCGACGAGCAGGTTCCTGCCCAGCGCCATCTCGCCGTGGTCGGTGCACGGGCCGTCGGCGATCACCTGTCCTGCCTCGACCCGCGCGCCTTCCTCGACCACCGGCTTCTGGTTGAAGCAGGTGCCCTGGTTGGAGCGGCGGAACTTGGCCACCAGGTAGGTGCTGCGGGTGCCGTCGTCGTTGGCGATCGCGATGAAGTCGGCGCTGGCCTGCTCGACCACGCCGCCCTGCTCGGCGACGATCACGTCGCCCGCGTCGGTCGCGGCACGGTACTCCATGCCGGTGCCGACCAGCGGCGCCTCGCTGCGCAGCAGCGGCACAGACTGGCGCTGCATGTTCGAGCCCATCAGGGCCCGGTTGGCGTCGTCGTGCTCGAGGAACGGGATCATCGCGGTCGCGACCGACACCATCTGCCGCGGCGAGACGTCCATGTAGTCGACGTCGTCCGGCCCGATGTAGTCGATCTCGCCGCCCTTCCGCCGGACCAGCACGCGGTCCTCGGCGAACATGTTGTCCGCGCCGATCGGCGTGTTGGCCTGCGCGATGACGTGCCGGTCCTCCTCGTCGGCGGTGAGGTACTCGATCTGGTCGGTGACCTTGCCGCCCTTCACCTTGCGGTACGGGGTCTCCACGAAGCCGAACGCGTTGACCCGCCCGTACGACGAGAGCGAGCCGATCAGGCCGATGTTCGGGCCTTCTGGCGTCTCGATCGGGCACATCCGGCCGTAGTGACTCGGGTGCACGTCCCGGACCTCGAACCCGGCCCGCTCACGGGACAGGCCGCCGGGCCCGAGCGCGGACAGCCGGCGCTTGTGGGTAAGGCCGGCCAGCGGGTTGGTCTGGTCCATGAACTGGGAGAGCTGGCTGGTGCCGAAGAACTCCTTGATGGACGCGACCACCGGGCGGATGTTGATCAGCGTCTGCGGCGTGATCGCCTCCACGTCCTGCGTGGTCATCCGCTCCCTGACCACCCGCTCCATGCGGGCCAGGCCCAGCCGGACCTGGTTCTGGATCAGCTCGCCGACGGTACGCAGCCTGCGGTTGCCGAAGTGGTCGATGTCGTCGGTCTCGACCGGCACGATCTGGTCGCCCGACGACTTCATCTCCTCTTCGCCGGTGTGCAGCCGGACGAGGTACTCGATCGTCGCGACGATGTCTTCCTCGGTCAGCGTGCCCTGGCTGATCGGCTGCGACAGGCCGAGCTTCTTGTTGACCTTGTACCGGCCCACCTTGGCCAGGTCGTACCGCTTCGGGTTGAAGTACAGGTTCTCCAGCAGCGCCTGGGCCGACTCACGCGTCGGCGGCTCGCCGGGACGCAGCTTGCGGTAAATGTCCAGCAGCGCGTCTTCCTGGCCGGTGGTGTGGTCCTTCTCCAGGGTGGCCCGCATCGACTCGAACTGGCCGAAGCGCTCCAGGATCTTGGCCTCATCCCAGCCCAGCGCCTTGAGCAGGACGGTGACGCCCTGCTTGCGCTTACGGTCGATCCTGACCCCGACGCTGTCGCGCTTGTCGATCTCGAACTCCAGCCAGGCGCCCCGGGACGGGATCACCTTGCAGCTGTAGATGTCCTTGTCGGAGGTCTTGTCGACCTGGCGGTCGAAGTACACACCCGGCGAGCGGACGAGCTGGGACACGACGACACGCTCGGTCCCGTTGATGATGAACGTCCCCTTGGGCGACATCAGCGGGAAGTCACCCATGAAGACGGTCTGGCTCTTGATCTCGCCAGTGCTGTTGTTGATGAACTCCGCCGTCACGAACATGGGGGCGGAGAACGTCATGTCCTTCTCCTTGCACTCCTCAGCGGAGTACTTCGGAGGCTCGAACCGATGATCACGGAACGAGAGCGACATGGTCCCGGTGAAGTCCTCGATCGGGCTGATCTCCTCGAAGATCTCCTCGAGGCCGGACTGGTCGGGCAGGTCCTTGTGGCCGAGGTTCTTCTCTGCGTCAATCCGCGATCGCCAGCGCTCGTTGCCGAGCAGCCAGTCGAAGGATTCGGTCTGCAGGGCGAGGAGGCTGGGGACTTCGAGCGGTTCGTTGATGCGAGCGAAGGAAACGCGACGTGGACCAGATACGGTGGCTGAAGCGCTGCGCGAGGCTGCCAACAGGGGTCCTTCCGAGCTTGTGACGGACGACTAGCGCAAGCACAAGCGCCCTGCGGTCAAGCCGCGAGGGATAACCATGGATGCCGAGGACGTCACAGTGCAGCGCAAATTAGCAGTGTAGTCCATGGACACACCGCTGGTCAACTGTACGCCACTATGTTGTTCACGGTTGCAACGCAGCATCGCTCTTCCGCCGCAAAACGTCAAGCCCAGAGGCCCCTGGGTCGGCACAACACAGTACGTGACGAGCGTCACAAGCATGTTAAGGTTTGGCCTCCATCAGGCGCGGGTACGGAGCTACGTCCGCTCTGGTACCGATGATCTCGCTTGCAGCCTTCGCCCAGGTCAGCCCCGGCGGCGGCCCTCAGCCAGGTGGCCTCGGCCGCATCCCGCCCGAGCGCATCCGGCCTCGCCGGATCCGGCCCCAGCCACATCCCACCCGGCCACACTCGGTCCCGGCCGCATCCCGCCCCGGCCACACTCGGTCCCGGCCGCATCCCACCCCGGCCACACTCGGTCCCGGCCGCATCCCGCCGCGGGGCCCATCTCCCTGCTGCAGCCACCCCGCCCGGGCTCATCCCGTGCGGATCCTTCGGTGCTTGCACGTGTCTGCCCGCCACGGGCTCCCGTGGCGGGCAGACGCGAGCTGGTTTGCTTGCTACTTGACCGTGACCGTGGCCCCGGCGCCCTCGAGGGCAGCCTTGGCCTTGTCCGCGGCCTCCTTGTTCACGTGCTCGAGCACCGGCTTCGGCGCGCCGTCGACCAGGTCCTTGGCCTCCTTGAGGCCGAGGCTGGTGAGCGTCCGGACCTCCTTGATGACCTGGATCTTCTTGTCACCCGCGGCCTCGAGAATGACGTCGAACTCGTCCTTCTCCTCAGGCTCTTCGGCAGCGGCGCCGCCGCCTCCCGCGGCAGGACCGGCCACCGCGACCGGGGCTGCGGCCTTGACGTCGAAGGCGTCCTCGAACTGCTTCACGAACTCAGAGAGCTCGAGCAGCGTCATCTCCTTGAACGCGTCGAGCAGTGCGTCGTTGCTGAGCTTCGCCATTCCTCTTCCTGTTCCTTCCTGGTGCCGGTGGCGTGCGCCATCCCGCATGTCCCTGTGGCCGGACCGGGTCTGCCCGGTCAGCGTTCCTGGTCCTGGTCGCCGTCTCCGTCTTCGGCTTCGGCAGCGCTCGGGCTCTCCGCGCCATCCGCAGCTTCAGCGCCGTCGGCCGCGCTCGGGCTCTCCGCGCCATCCGCAGCTTCAGCGCCGTCGGCAGCGCTCGGGTCCTCCGCACCGCCGGCCTGCTCGCTCTGCTTTGCCTCGAGCGCCGCAAGCAGCCTGGCCATCTGGACCGGCAGCGCCGCGAACGTGGCCGCAGCGTTGGCCATCGAGGCCTTCATGGCGCCGGCCAGCTTGGCCAGCAGTACCTCTCGCGACTCCAGGTCGGCAAGCTTGGCGATCTCGTCCGGCTTCATCACCTTGCCGTCGAGAACGCCACCCTTGATCACCAGGAACGGGTTCGCCCTGGAGAAGTCGCGCAGGCCCTTGGCCGCCTCGACGACGTCACCCTGCACGAACGCGATCGCGGACGGGCCGCTCAGCAGCTCGGTAAGCTCCGCCGACACGCCAGCGTCATTGGCAGCGATCTTCGTGAGGGTGTTCTTGACCACGGCAAACGTGGCGTGCTCGCCGAGCGAGCGGCGAAGTTCGCCAAGCTGCGCCACGGAAAGGCCGCGGTACTCGGTCAGCACCGCGCCCGACGAGCTCTGGAAGCGCTCGGTCAGCTCGGCGACTGCCGTCACCTTGTCCGCCCTCGCCATGGGCCTCCCTTCTCATCCCGGTCGCCCGCGCTGCGGGTCCGGCTTCTCGTTCCGGTTGCCCTGCATCGGCAGGGTCACGGCTGCGTAAGGCGCCGGCGAAGGGCACTGAAATGCGAACGCCCCGGCACAGGCGCGCCAGGGCGTAACCGGATTCCGGGGAGGTACTAACCGGAACCAGCGGTCTAGCTAGGTCACCTGCGCGGGCCGCCCGCTTTCGCGGGCCTTCGGTCGCCGTGCGAATGCACGGCAACGGCCGACGGTCTTTGGCAGCAGCAAGGATACGCGGCCACCGTTCCCGCCGCCAAATCCATGGCGGCGGGCCCTTCCGCTGGCCGCCCATGCGGCGCATCGATGAACCAAAGGGCCCCAAAGAAGAGACCCATCGGTACATCGATGCACCCGGGTTGCCCCAGGGGTGGGGCGGGGGCCAGCGTCAGCTGGCGGCCGCTTCCTCCATCTCGTCGGTCAGCCCGCGGGTGAGGCTCGGGTCGACCGGGATGCCCGGCCCCATCGTGGTGGTGAACGTGATCTTCCTGACGTACCGGCCCTTGGCGGCGGCCGGCTTGAGCCTGACCACCTCGTCGATCGCGGCGGCGTAGTTCTCCACCAGCGCGCGGTCGGTGAACGACGCCTTGCCGATCACGAAGTGCAGGTTGCCGTGCCGGTCCACCCGGAACTCGATCTTGCCGCCCTTGATGTCGGTGACGGCCTTGCCCACGTTGGCGGTGACCGTTCCGGTCTTGGGGTTGGGCATCAGACCGCGAGGGCCGAGCACCCGGCCGAGCCGTCCCACCTTGCCCATCATGTCGGGGGTGGCCACCACGGCGTCGAAGTCGAGGAAGCCGCCCTGAATCCGCTCGATCAGGTCGTCGGCGCCCACGTAGTCGGCGCCCGCGGCCTCGGCCTCGGCGGCGCGGTCACCGGTCGCGAATACGAGCACCCGGGCGGTCTTCCCGGTCCCGTTCGGCAGGTTGACCGTGCCCCGGACCATCTGGTCGGCCTTGCGCGGGTCCACGCCGAGCCGCAGCGCGACCTCCACCGTGGGGTCGAACTTCGTCGTCGATGTCTTCTTGGCCAGGGCCACCGCATCGGCCGGGGTGTAGAACTTGGCCTCGATGAGCTCGTCGGCCTTGCGATATGCCTTGCTGCGCTTCATGATCTTTCTCCTTGTGTGTTGCGGAGGTCGTGGTCGTCGGGCCAGCGCCTGGCCCTGCCACTGGTACGGAACCGCGGGCAGCCGGTCAGTTGACGACCGTGATGCCCATCGAGCGGGCCGTCCCCGCGATGATCTTCTCGGCCGCTTCCATCGAGTTCGCGTTCAGGTCGGCCATCTTGACCTGTGCGATCTCGCGCAGCTGGGCTTTGGTGACGGTACCCACCTTGGTCTTGTGCGGCTCGCCGCTGCCCTTCTCGACGCCGGCCGCCTTCTTGATCAGCTCGGGCGCGGGCGGCGTCTTCGTGATGAAGGTGAACGAGCGGTCCTCGTAGATGGTGATCTCCACGGGGATGATGTTGCCGCGCTGCGACTCGGTGGCCGCGTTGTACTGCTTGCAGAAGTCCATGATGTTGACGCCATGCGGGCCGAGGGCCGTGCCCACCGGCGGCGCCGGGGTGGCCGCTCCCGCATTCAGCTGCACCTTGACAACTGCGACGATCTTTTTCCTTCTCGGAGCCATTTCCTCTGGGTTCCTTGTCTCAGATCTTGCTTACCTGATCGAACGACAGCTCGACCGGTGTTTCGCGGCCGAAAATCGACACGAGCACCTTGAGCTTCTGGGTGTCGGCGTTGATCTCGTTCACGGTCGCCGGGAGCGTCGCGAACGGCCCGTCCATAACGGTAACGGACTGGCCAACCTCGAAGTCCACGGACGCCGCCCGCGCGGTCTCGGCCTTCTTCGCTACCTTCTCCTCCGGCTCGGGCGCGAGCAGCGTCGCCACCTCGTCGAGGCTGAGCGGAGACGGCCTGCTGGACAGGCCGACGAACCCGGTAACCCCCGGCGTGTTCCGCACGGCGGCCCATGACTCGTCGGTGAGGTCCATCCGCACCAGGATGTATCCGGGCAGCACCTTCTCCTGGACCTGCTGCCGCTTGCCGCTCTTGATCTCGGTGACCTCGTGGGTGGGCACCTCGATCTGGAAGATGTAGTCCTCCATGTTGAGCGACTGCGTCCGGCTCTCCAGGTTGGTCCTGACCCGGTTCTCGTACCCGGCGTAGGAATGCACCACGTACCAGTCACCGGGGAGCAACCGCAGCTCGGCCTTGAATTCAGTGACCGGGTCGGTTTCTTCGCCGTCGGCCTTTTCGCCGTCGGTCTCGGGCTGGTCGTCCGCTGCGGCCGCGTCGTCCTCGGCCTCGTTCTCGGCAAGGATCACCGCCTGAGCCTCAAGTGCGGCCTCGGCCTCGAGCTCGGCCCCGGCCTCGGCCAGGGACTCAGCCTCGGGAACGCCCATCACCTCAGGAGTGTCAGGCTCGCCGTCAGGGCCAACTTCGGCCGGCTCGTGGCTGCCTTGCAGTTCGGACTCGGACACAGTAACTCTTTCTCTTCGCATTTCATTCCGGCGTCAGCCAGAGCCTTCCTGGCAGCACTCGACCCCCGCCGCCGGAGCTTACGCTCGCTCCCGGCCTGCGGATCACTCCTCAGCCAGTCAGCGCCTCAGCCGAAAAGCTTCGTGACCAGCCAGGTGAACCCGGTATCGAGGCCCGTGATGAGCCCCATCATCACCAGGATGAACACGATCGCCACCGTGGTGTACGTGACAAGCTCCTTGCGGGTCGGCCAGATGACCTTCCGCAGTTCCGCGATGACCTGCCGCACGTAGACAGCCGGCGTGGTCCGGGCCGCTTTTTGCCGGACGCCCGGACTTGGCCGGCTTCTCCGCCGCGGTGCCACGAGTCTGAGTTGCCATGTCCTCACCTGAGCAGCATTAACACTGACCGGCTGACGCCGTCGGCCCGCAACGTGCACGGACCGCACCCGCAGGGCAGGAGGGACTCGAACCCCCAACCGCCGGTTTTGGAGACCGGGACTCTAGCCAATTGAGCTACTGCCCTGTGACGGCACTGCCGCGGCAGGTGCAAACGCTGAGCTGCCAAAAGGCGCGCTGCAGGCATGCACCGACCACCTGGTGGACCGCCACCAGTTGCTGAAGTCTACGTTGCCGAGACCCCCGGCGTCGAACCGCTTCGCGACAAGTCTTGTCCGCGCGGACAGGCTGCCCCCGCCCCTGCCCCGCCGCCAGCCCACCCTGAGACCGCCCTGGCCCCGATCCGCGTACCCGCGCCGCAGCAGTCGGGCCAGGATGCCAGGATGGGGACATGGCATCTTCTCACCAGCGAATCTCGGCCAGGATAGGGGCGATCACCGAGTCGGCGACGCTCGCTGTCGACGCCAAGGCCAAGGCGGCCAAAGCCGCGGGCCGGCCGGTCATCGGCTTCGGCGCAGGCGAGCCCGACTTCCCCACACCCGACTACATCGTCGAGGCCGCGCAGCGCGCCTGCGCCGTGCCGAGGTTCCAGAAGTACTCGCCCGCCCCCGGCCTGCCCGAGCTGCGCGAGGCGATCGCGGTAAAGACCCTGCGGGACTCCGCGTACCAGATCGCCGCGAGCCAGGTGATCGTGACCAACGGCGGCAAGCACGCGGTCTACATGGCGTTCGCCGCGCTGCTCGACCCGGGCGATGAGGTGCTGCTGCCCACGCCGTACTGGACCACCTACCCGGAGGTGATCGCGCTGGCGGGCGGGACGCCGGTCCCGGTGCTGACCGACGAGAGCACGGGCTACCTGGCCTCGGTCGAGGATCTCGAAGCGCACCGCACCGAGCGCACCAAGGTGCTGCTGTTCGTGTCGCCGTCCAACCCCACCGGTGCGGTGTACCCGCCGGAGCTCGTCGCCGCTATCGGCCGCTGGGCCGCTGACAAGGGCATCTGGGTAATCACCGACGAGATCTACGAACACCTCGTCTACGGCGACGCGCGGTTCGCCTCGATCGCCGCGGCAGCGCCGGAGCTGGCCGACCGGTGTGTGGTGGTAAACGGAGTGGCCAAGACCTACGCGATGACCGGCTGGCGGGTCGGCTGGCTCATCGGCCCGCCCGACGTGGCCAAGGCAGTGGCCGACCTCCAGTCGCACATGACATCCAACGTGTGCAACGTGGCGCAGGCCGCCGCGCTCGCCGCGGTGTCCGGTGACCTGTCCGCCGTGGCCACGATGCGGGAGGCGTACGACCGCCGGCGGCTGCTGATGGCCGGCATGCTCAACGAGATCCCCGGCGTAATCTGCCCGGTGCCGGACGGCGCGTTCTACTGCTATCCGTCGGTCAAGGGGGTGCTCGGCAAGGAGATCGCCGGGCGCAGGCCGGACAACACCACCGACCTCGCCGAGCTGATCCTCGACGAGGTCGACGTCGCCGTGGTCCCTGGCGAGGCATTCGGGACCCCCGGCTACTTCCGGCTGTCCTACGCTCTCGGCGACGCCGACCTTGAGGAGGGGATCACCCGGCTCGGCAAGCTGCTCTCCCAGGCCCGCTGATTGCCGCAGCCGGGTGGCCGACGCCATGGCACGCCCGCTCGACGCGCTGCCCAAGGCGCACCTGCACCTGCACTTCACCGGGGCGATGCGCCATTCCACTCTGGTGGAGCTCGCCGCCGCCCGCGGTGTGCACCTGCCGGATGCCCTGGTCAGCGAGTGGCCGCCGCGGCTGAGCGGAACCGACGAGCGGGGCTGGTTCCGGTTCCAGCGGCTGTACGACATCGCGCGTTCGGTCGTCCGCACCGAGGCCGACGTGCACCGGCTGATCCTCGAGGCGGCACAGGACGAACGGGACGAGGGGTCGGGCTGGCTGGAGATCCAGGTGGATCCGTCGGGCTACGCGGCCCGGTTCGGCGGCCTCACGCCGACGGTGGAACTCGTGCTCGGCGCCGCCGCGGAGGCGGCCGAGGCCACCGGGGTCGGCGTCGGCGTGATCATCGCGGCCAACCGGACCAGGCACCCGCTGGACGCGCGGACGCTGGCCAGGCTCGCGGCGGCCTACGCCGGGCGCGGGGTCGTCGGCTTCGGCCTGTCCAACGACGAGCGAAGGGGCGCGGCGGCCGACTTCGCGCCCGCCTTCAGGATCGCGGCCCGCGCCGGGCTGACGGCCGTGCCGCACGGCGGCGAGCTGTCCGGCCCGGCCAGCGTCCGGGCCTGCCTCGATGAGCTGCACGCCGACCGGATCGGCCACGGCGTCGCCGCCGCCACAGACGCAGACCTTCTGGAACGGGTAGCAGCCGCCCGGGTCACGCTCGAGGTGTGCCCGTCGTCCAACGTGGCGCTCGGGGTCGCCGCCACCCCGGCAGACGTGCCGCTGCGGCTGGTGCTCGACGCGGGGATCGGGGTTGCGCTCGGCGCGGACGACCCGCTGCTCTTCGGGCGGCGCCTGAACGCGCAGTACGAACTCGCACGGAAGGTGCACGGCCTGTCCGACGGCGAGCTCGCTGAGCTGGCGCGGATGTCGGTGCGCGGGTCGGTGGCCCCCACCGAGATCCGGAGCCGGCTGCTCGCCGGTATCGACGCCTGGCTGTCGTCCCCCGCGGCCACCAGACCGCCGGAACGCTGCCCAGCGGCGCCCCGGACTGTCGCTGACCATGGCGGGCGCGGGCACGGCCGCTAGGCCGGAACCTCCAGGACATCACGGATCCGCACCGCGTTAGCGGCGATATTGGCGCCTATCAGCTCGCCGGTCGGGTCGATGATCGTTATTTCGCACACCGTTGTGGGGGTGGCCCACACGCAGTTTTCGCTGCCTTCTACGTTCGCGCAGGCCAGCGTGCCGCCGTGCGGCCCAGGGGGCACCTTGATGTAGGCGTATCCCGGTTCTTCGACGGCACCGAGGGCGGCGGCCGGCTGGAACCTGCCGTCGAAGCCCACGGCAGTGACCGAACGGTCATGAGCGGCCTGAGAACCCTGGTACGCAACCGTCATCGTCGATGTGACTGGGCCGGCATCGGCCTGGTTGAGGGAGATCTTGGTTAGCTGCGCCAGCGACTGGCCCGTCTGCTGGTACTGCGCCGAGTTTTCGGCCGGCAACTGACACAGCGTCGGTGCGGCGACGAGTTTCCACGGCCCGCTGCCTCCCGTCACCTGGCCCGTGGTGACGCACGCCGACGCACCTCCCGCGCTGACGGCTGACTCCGTGGGCACCGCGCTGGGCGACCGTGGGCTGGGTGGCGGCTTGGTCGCCGACGGGTGCGGCGAGGACGCCGAAGAGCAGGCGACGACGACAAACGCGGCGAAGACGCTGCCGGTAACGATCCCCAGCCGCTTCCAGAGCCCACGGCGGCGTGACCGAGGCTGGTAACCGGGGCCACTGCGGCCGTGGGGCTGAGATGGCCCGTCAGGGCCGCCGTGATGGGCCATAGAGGCGAACCTTAATCGGATGTGTGCGGAAACCTCGCGCAACTCCATGCGCTCATTCTCCCTTGCTGCGATGACGACCCGAGCGAGAACTGCAGCGGGCAGGGCCCTCGGCCCTGCCCGCTGTTCGCTGCCAACGGCTCCTGAGCGGCGTCGTCCTCCGGCTCAGGCTCCGATCTGCGACGGAACGTGCTCCGCGTTCCCTTCCCAGAGATCCGCGTCCTCGGTCATCCAGGCCTGGCGGCGGCGCTCCTTGTCGCGGTCGCCCGAACCCGGACCACCAGACATCGGCATCCCGCCGGCGGGGTCGGACGCTGGCCCGGTGACGGCGTCGTCGGCTCCGACGAACCCGGTCGCCCCGCTGTTGCCGGCTCCCACTCCGCCGTCGGCGATGCCGCCCTCCATGCCTGCGCCCAGGTCGCCCGGGCCGGGACCGATCATTCCGTCGGGACCGACGACCGCGCCATCGCCGGGAGCGTCGCCGACGAAGTCCTCTCCAAGGCCCGGCCGGCCGGCGCCGCTGCCTCCGGCGTCACCCGGGCCGCCCGCACCGCCGAGGCCCCCGGCACCACCCGGGAAGCTGCCAACAGGAACCGGATCGGCGCCGTCACCAGGAACGCCGCCGAACCCGCCAGGATCGGAACCATCGCCGGGAACGCCACCCAGGCCGCCAGGATCGCCACCACTGGGCACGCTGCCGATTGGAACCGGATCGGCCTCGCCCGGAAGGCCGCCCAGGCCACCAGGATCGGAACCGTCACCGGGAACGCCGCCCAAGCCGCCAGGATCGCCACCCGGGGCCTCACCGGCCGGAACCGGATCGGCACCACCAGGAACGCCACCATCACCATCACCGGGGGGAGCCGACCCACCCGGCGGCCCGGCGGGCGTGGGGACGGGGCCGAGGCCGGAGGTTCCGCCGGGCGTACCGCTGGGCGGCGGCGCACCACCAGGCACACCGGTGCCGGTGGTCCCGCCGGGGACGCCGCCCCCGCCGCCCGGGGAAGGCCGGCCAGGCTCGTGCCCGGCGAGGTGCCCGTCGGCCCGGTGCCGCCAGGCGCCACCCCGGTAGTGCCGCCCGTGCTGCCGCCGGTGGCACCGGCGGCACCGCCGGTGCCGCTCGTCCCGGCGCCGACACCACTCGGCCCGCCGCCTGGGCTGGCGCCGGCCGCCGCGGTTCCGGCGGCCACGCCGCCGCCGGGCCCGGTGATGGTCGCCACCTGCTTACCCAGGGTGTCGTTGGGCAGGTTCTTGGTGATCGTGGTCGGCAGGTTGCCGTTGGCGTCGACTAGGTTCTGGTTGAACTCCGACAGGGCCGCCTGCGCGGCCGTTTTACCCGCGCTGGTATTGGCGATGGACGCCGTGTAGCTCTTGTAAGAGGTTATGACCGGTCCTAGCCAGGACAGCACTGCACCGGTCTGGGTGCTGGCCTCCGCGAGGCTGCTGGCGGTCTCGTGCAACTGCTGGAAATTGGTCACCGCGGTCTGCGCGGCCGCGCCGCCCCAGTTCTCGCTGAGCACCTGCACGTGCTTGACCAGCTGGTCCGCGATCCCCGCCAGTACAACCCCCGCACGCGTGTGCGCCGCGCCCGACTCCGACACCAGGCCGCCGTCGGGAAGGAACGAGAACATCTGCTGTATGTCAGCCACCGAGAGCCCGCTCACGGAACCCGCCGCGACCGGCGACTGCTTTACCGGCCACGAGTTGCCCGGGATCGTCCCGAACCCGCCACCATCCACCCTTGTCATGATGGAGTTCCTCTTTCTCGCCCGTCAGGACGGCGATCAGCTGGACGCTTCCGATCCGACCCTGCTCGCCGCGCTCGCGGTGGTGGCGTCGGCGTCGCTGTAGTTTTGCGCTGCCTTGCCCACGTTGCCTGCCACCATGTCATAGGCCGTATTCAGCGCCTGGATGAACTGCGTGAGTCCCTCGTACGCGTTGAGGGCGTTGCTGCCGAGCCCGTCCGCGGTCTCCCAGCCGCCGATCGCCGAGCCCATGGCCCCCTCGCCGCTGAGGTACGACAGAGCCTCGATCATGCCGCGCAGGTCACCGGCCATCTGGGACCTGACCGAGGTGAGCTGATCGGGGCTGACGCGGAACTCCCCGCTGGCCTTCAGGCCCTTGGGAAAGGCCGACGCGGACGTCTTCGGCTTGACAAAGCCGTCGACCTTTACCGGGTCCTTCGGCACAGCTTTGGCCGCCGCGGCTTGCTGATCTAGCTTTTCCTGGTCTTCAAGCGCCATCACGTCGGCGATTGCGCCCATTATGAACCTCCGTTGCCGATAACGGTCGTTGCTGCTTCTGCCCGGTCGCTCCGCTCCCGGCTATGGCACGCGGCGAGCCGTGCCGCGAGCGATCGCGGCGCGGTCCCGCCTACGTGTCAAGAGAACATGCTCGTGTTGGCCTGCTCTGCGTTCCCGTAGTTCTCGTTGGCCGTCCCGACCACCTGGCCCAGGCCGCTGACCGTCATCTGCATGTCGCTCATGGCGGTGTTCCAGACGGTCTGCGCCTGGTGGTACGCCCCCTGAGCCGGGCCGCTCCAGTCGGCCAGGTTGGCGCCGAGCTGGCTCTGCAGCTGCTCCACCGTGCTGGTCAGCCCGTTGAGGGCCGACTGCAGCGCCGCCTGTCCGTCCGCCAGCGAGTTGAAGTCGACTAGTACGAAGTCGCCAGCCATTGTCTGTCTCCTTGGTGTTGTCTCGTGCTGCCGCCGTCAGGCGAAGCGCTCAGCCGTTCAGGATGCCGGAGATCTTGTTCGCCGAGGTCTGGTTGGCCTCCTCGACGACGGTGTAGTTCACGCCGGCCGCCTTCAGCTTCTCGCCCAGGTTGTTCAGCGCGTTGAGCACCTTGGTGAAATCGGCGTTGAACGCCGTGAATGCGTTCGTGTACGCGCTGGCGGCAGTGCCCGACCAGCCGCCCATCATGGTCTCGTGTGACGAGTTCATGTTGTTCTGGATGCCGAGGATCTGCTCCCCCGCGCTGTGCACCTGCGTTGCAGCCTGTGCCATCAGCTGCATGTCATGGGTGGTCCTGCCAGCAGCCACGACGCACCTCCTGTCCGAGTGGGCGTACGTTGTCCCTTTTATGGGCACACGTACTGCGGTCCTGCATGGTTCATGGTTCCAGGGGCGAGCCACAATGGCTCCTTCCCCGTCGGCCCCCGGCAGGCCGCCTGCGCGCCCCGCCTCAGGAACATGCCTAATTCAAACTAAGTCGGACAATGGTGTCAACCAGGACAGGCAACTACGCTACGTAATCGGCACCCGGCCAAAGGCCCGGTGCGCTCAGAACGGTTCTGACTTGCGGTTTTCTGGTCATTCCCGTAACGCAGTAACGGGCCCGTCACCGAATCTTTACCCGCTGGCAGGCACTGTCTTCCTGGCCAGGGTCGGGTCAAGAGCGGGCCCCGCCGGGACCAGGTCCACCACGCCAGCTGGCAGCAGCACCGCCTGCGAGCGGTCGTAGCCCAGCATGCCGATCGCGGCCGTGCTCGCGAGCGCGTACCTGCGGCCCCCGGCGATCAGGAAGTAGCTGACCACACCGCTGTCCGACGCGGCCGAAGGATCGGCTCCCACCAGCGCTCCGCCGCCGGGCGGGAGCGTTATCTGCCCGACGTCGGTGGCCGCTCCGGTCGCCACACCGCCGGACGGCAGCGTGCCGCCGGTCTCGACCTGGCCGGTGAGGGCGGTGCCGGTGGCTGCGGTGCCGCCGCCGGAGTAGACCATGCAGAGCGAAGCGTGCGCGGCGGGCGTCACGACCGACGGCACGCCGGCCGGCAGGCTCCCGCCGGGCACGCTGGCCGATGACAGGTGGCCGGAGACCTGCGATTGGGCAAGCGTGGCCCTGGGCGACGCGCCCGGCTCGGAGACCAGCAGTGACGCCTGCATCGGCGAGATCGGCGCCAGGCCGCTGCGCAGCATCACGTAGAACTGGGCGCCGGAGGTCGCGTTCACCAGGTAAACCTGACCGACCTTTACCGGAGCGCCGGTTGGGCCGGTCACGGTCGCGCCGGCACCAGCGATCGGGGGAGCGGCGAACGCCCGCCCCTGCGGGATGGCGTTGAGCCAGACCAGCCGAACCGGCACCGGGGGCTGGCGGGCGCCCAGCGCCACGATCCCGTCCCGCTGAACCGCCATGCGCTGGCCATGCCAGATCACCCAGTCCTGATTCTCCGCCGTCACCAGCAGCGCGCTGCTCAAGAGCGGCCGGCCGCCGACGCTGGTGCCGCCGACCAGGGCGGTTTTGACCTGCGTGCCGAACGGGCTCGTGGTGGTCTGCGTGCAGACCGACCAGGGCTGCCGGACCAGCAGACTGGACGCGGGCAGCGGCTGCGGCAGCCCGGGAATGCCGATTTCCGGCCCGCGGGGGAACTTCGTCAGCGCCGACTGGTCCACGGTCTGCTGATTCAGCGCCGAGTTCCCGAGCGCCAGCCGGGCCGAGGCGTAGTTCACCACCGGGCACAGCTTCTTGCCCTCGCAGAACACGAATGGCGTGCCCGTCTGCTTGTCGATGACCAGCATGCCCGGCGTGTTCTGGATCGACGAGCTGCCGTGCCCGAGCAGGCCCAGGATGAAGAACAGCCCGGTGAGGATCACCGCGACGAACACACCGGAGAACACAGCCACGTTCAGGCGGCGCAGTGGCTGGTCGGGGACGTCCGGCTCGCCACGCAGCAGTGCCAGCGAGGCCCGCTGGGTCATCAGCCGGTGGGCCTGGAACAGGTCCCTTCGGCTCTGCATGGTCATGGTGCCTGCGCCTTCCTGTCAGGCGGTCAGCCGCCGAGCCCGCGGGCCTTGCCGAAGACCCCGGCGAGGCCGAGCGCGAGCGGGAACAGGCCGACGTTGAGCAGGGTGTCGGCGATGTCGGCCATACGGCCCCAGAACGGCGACGCACGGTGCGTGGGCAGCCACAGGCCGACCACGGCAACGAGCGCGACGCCCACGATCAGGGGCCCGAGCGCGAGCGCCAGGTGCATCGCCTGGGAGGATCCGTGGGCCATGCCGGCCGCGAGCAGGATCAGGCCACCGAAGCCGGGGATCAGTAGCCAGAGCCGCTGAGCGAGGCCTTGGAACAGCCGTGACCGCAGCAGCAGCACGCAGGCGAGCACCGCACAGGCGGTCATGCCGAACCAGCCGTGGGTGAAGGCGAGCACCACCTCCGCGAAGCCCGCTACCAGGCCTATGCCTGACGCGGAACCGGTCACGAACCGGTCGGCCACAGCCGTCCGGTCGAACACCTCGGCGCCGTCGATGGTCAGCGTGTCCCGCCTCAGGTCGTCGGCGTGCCGCGGCACCTCGGGCAGCGTCATCCGCGCCATACGGAACGAGACCGCGGGGATCAGCGGGGTGAGCGCGAGTATCAGCACGGCCATCAGGGCGGCGGGCGCCGCGAGGCCGATGCCGAAGGCATAACTGAGCCAGGCGCCGAGCACGCCGAGGAGTCCCGCGATCACCAGGCCAAAGAACAGCGACACCTCGGCGGAGCCCGCGGCTGCGATCACCGCGGCGAGCGCCGCGGCGGCGAGCCCGGCCACCATCTCCACGGCGCCGAGATGCGAGAGCGGTGCCGATCTGGCCGGCGTGAGCAGCCCGGCCAGGAACGCATAGGGAACCGCCGCGTAGCCGAACACCACCCCGGCTCGCGAGTCGCCGACCGCCCTGGACACCGCCACGACAGCGAGTAGCAGCGCCACAGCGATGCCCGCAGCGGTCGCGGCGGGCACCGGCCACGGCGGCCCGGACCGCACAATGAACACCGCGCCAGCGATCAGCGCCGCCGCGACCGCTCCCATGGCCACCCACCGGGCGTTGCCCTGGGTCCAGCGGCCCGGCCGGTCGCTCAGCCTGCTCGCGATGACGTCCGCGACGTCATCGAACGTCATCGCGGGCAGCTGCTCGCGGTGCGGGCGCAGATAGATGATCTCGCCATCGCGCAGGCCGACCTGCATCGGCGTCATGGCCGGCGAGAAGGGCCCTTCGCCGAGTCGCTGCAGCACCCACCCGCCCTTTTCGCCCACCACGTCGGGCCCGTCCAGGCCCGCGTACTTGGCGACCGTTGGGAACAGATCTGCGAACGACACGTAGCCGGGAAGCGCGACGTCCACCCGCCGGGACGGCCCGATCACGGTGATCCGGCACACTTCTGTTCCGCCTGGCGAAGTCATTGGCCCCCCTTCCTGAGCCCGCCGTATATATGGTTTACGTTCCCACACTGCCCGCGATGTCGGAAATGCGGCCGTAGAATGATAACCCGCTGCAGTGCGGACCAACCGGGTCTATCGCGCTGAGCGCGGTACCCGGAAGGACACCAGAAAGGCAGCCTGTGAGCACCGTCATCGTCCGCCGACTTGAGCGGCACGACGCGCCGCAGCTGCCAAGCGGTGAGATCAAGCTCCAGTCCCCGCCGGAGATCCCCGAGGTCACCACCGACGGCTTCCGCCAGACGCTGATGTACCTGCCGATGCTGGTCATGATGGTCGGGATGAGCGCCGCTTTCGTGGGGAACAGCTCGAACAAGATCATGTACGTCGGCGGCGGGGCAATGGCCGTAGGCATGGGCGGCATGGTGGTGGCCCAGATGAGCCGGGGCAGCGGCGACCGGAAGATGAAGCTGAACGGCTTGCGCCGGGACTACCTGCGCTATCTGGGCCAGGTACGGCGCAAGGTGCGCGGGATCGCCGCGGCACAGCGGGAGGCGCTCGAATGGGTGAGCCCGCCCCCGCGGGCACTTCCCTCGCTGCTCGTCGACCCGGAGCTGCGGCGGGTCTGGGAGCGCCGCCCGTCCGGCGACGACTTTGCCAAGGTCCGCATCGGCACCGGGACGCACCGGCTGGCGGTCCGGCTGGTGTCGCCGGACACCAAGCCGGTCGAGGACCTCGACCCACTGTGCGCGGGCGCGCTGCGCCGTTTCGTCCGGGCGCACAACAGCGTCCCCGGCCTGCCGGTCGGCATCTCGCTGCGCGCGTTCGCGCGTATCGCGGCCGGTGGCGAGCCCGAGGCGGTCTATGGCATGCTCCGGGCGATGATCGCCCAGATCGCGATCTTCCACTCCCCCGACGACGTCCGGATCAGCGTGTGCGCCTCGCGGGACCGGATCCCGTGGTGGCAGTGGATCAAGTGGCTGCCGCACAACATGCATCCCACCGAGATCGACGCGGCCGGACCGGTCCGCCTGATGTCTCCCGTCCTGCCGCAGCTCGAGGCGCTGATCGGCGCCGAGTTCGCTGGCCGTCCGCAGTTCACGCCCGGCAGGTCGGCCGCACTGCCGTTCCATGTCGTGATCATCGATGGCGGCGAGGGAATGGCGGACTCCCGGCTCGGCACCGACGGCATCGAGGGCGCCGTGCTCATCGACCTGACCCCGGGCGCGGTGACCACGCCGGGGACGTCGGCCGCGCCGGCCCTCCGGCTGCACGTCACCTCCGGCGGCACGGAAATGATCACGCGGGACCGGACCGGCGCCGAGGTGCACTCGGCCATCGGCGTCCCTGACGTCATGTCGCTCGCCGAGGCCGACGCGTTCGCCAGGAACGTCGCGCCGTTGCGGCCCGGAATCGGCGGCCCGGCCGACGACCCGCTGGCCGCCGATACCACACTGACGGCGCTGCTGGGCATCTCCAGCCCGTTCATGGTCGAGGTCGGTACCCAGTGGCGGCCACGGCCGCCGCGTGCGCGGCTGCGGGTGCCAATCGGAACCGACGCCGACGGGCAGCCGGTCGAGCTGGACATCAAGGAGTCCGCGCAAGGCGGCATGGGCCCGCACGGCCTGGTTGTCGGCGCCACCGGCTCCGGCAAGTCTGAGCTGCTCCGGACGCTGGTCCTGGGTCTGGCCGTCATGCATTCCCCCGACACGCTCAACTTCGTGCTCGTCGACTTCAAGGGCGGCGCGACGTTCCTGGGCCTGGAGGGGCTGACCCACGTGTCCGCCGTTATCACGAACCTGGCAGACGAGCTGCCGCTGGTCGACCGGATGCGCGACGCGCTGAACGGCGAGCTCGTCCGCAGGCAGGAGCTGCTGCGCTCGGCCGGCAACTATGCCTCGCTGCGCGACTACACCAAGGCCCGCGAGCAAGGAGCCGATCTGCCGGCCGTGCCCTCGCTGTTCGTGGTCATCGACGAGTTCTCCGAACTGCTCTCGGCCAGGCCGGAGTTCATCGATGTCTTCGTCATGATCGGGCGGGTGGGCAGGTCGCTCGGCGTGCACCTGCTGCTGGCGTCGCAGCGCCTCGAGGAAGGCCGTCTGCGCGGCCTGGATACACAGCTTTCCTACCGGGTCGGCCTGCGCACGTTCTCCGCCGCGGAGTCACGCGTGGTGCTCGGCGTGCCGGACGCGTACGAGCTGCCGCCACACCCGGGCAACGGCTTCCTGAAGACCGGCACCGAGGACATGACGAGGTTCAAGGCGGCCTACGTCTCCGGGCCCGCCGTCACCGGGTCGGCCCGCGCGCAGCAGCGCAGGCTGCGGCCGATGATCGTGCCGTTCGGCCCCGGGTATGTCCGGCCGGAGCTGGCCGGGGACGAGCCGCAGCCAAGGCTCGCCGAACCGGTCCAGAGCGTGCTCGACGTCGTGGTCGCGCAGCTTGCCGGGCATGGGCAGGCCGCGCACCAGATCTGGCTGCCGCCGCTCGACGTGTCACCGACGCTTGATCAGCTGCTGCCCCCGCTCTCGATCACGCCGCAGTTCGGGTGCGCGGCCGAGGACCCGGCATGGCGCGGCAAGCTCCGCGCGATCACCGGGATCGTGGACCGGCCGTTCGAGCAGCGGCGCGACCCGCTGATGGTGGATCTTTCCGCGGCCTCGGGCCATGCGGCGGTCGTGGGCGCGCCGCGCAGCGGCAAGTCCACGATGTTGCGGACCCTGGTCTGCTCGCTCGCGCTGCTGAACACACCACGGGAAATCCAGTTCTACTGCCTCGACTTCGGCGGCGGCTCGCTGGCCGGGCTGGCACCGCTGCCGCACGTCGGTGGCGTCGCGGCCAGGCTGGACGCAATCCGGGTGCGGCGCACGGTGGCCGAGGTTCAGGGCGTGCTCACCCGCCGGGAGAGGGAATTCGCCGAGCGCGGCATCGAGTCGATCGGCGCGTACCGCAGGATGCGGGCCAGCGGCGAGATCACCGGGGACGGCTTCGGCGACGTGTTCCTCGTCGTGGATGGCTGGCTCACCCTGCGCCAGGAGTTCGAGGCGCTCGAACAGACGATCACCGCGATCGCCGCCAGAGGGCTGGGCTACGGCGTGCACGTGGTGGCCTCGGGTGGGAAGTGGTCGGAGTTCCGGCCCGCGGTCCGCGATCTTTTCGGCACCCGGATGGAGCTGCGGCTGGGTGACCCGTACGAATCCGAGATCGGCCGGAAGCTGGCGGCGAACGTGCCGGAGTCCGCGCCGGGCCGCGGTATCACCCGGGACGGACTGCACTTCCTGACCGCGCTGCCGCGCATCGATTCCCAGCCGGACGCCGACAGCCTGGCGGACGGGGTGCAGAAGCTCGCGGAGACGGTCGCGGTCGCCTGGCAGGCGGAACCGGCGCCGCCGGTGCGCCTGCTCCCGGACGCTCTCCCGGTGAGCGCACTGCCCGGCGCGGCACAGACCGGCACGAAGATCCCGTTCGCCGTCGACGAGAGCACCCTGTCCCCCGTGCTCCTCGATTTCAGCGCCGACGCGCACCTGCTGGTCTTCGGCGACACCGAGTGCGGCAAGTCCAACCTGCTGCGGCTGATTGCCGAGAGCGTGGTGGACCGGTACACGACGGAACAGGCCCGGCTGATATTCATCGACTACCGCAGGTCGCTGATTGACAGCGGGGACTCGGAGCACACGATCGGCTATGCGGCGTCCTCGGCGGCCGCGGCCCCGATCATCAACGACGTGCGCGAGGCGATGACCCAGCGGCTACCACCGCCGGACCTTACGCCGCAGCAGCTGCGCACCCGGTCGTGGTGGAAGGGCTCGGATCTGTTCCTGGTCATCGACGACTACGACCTAGTGTCCGGGTCCGCCAATCCGCTGCTCGCGATCGGCGACCTGATTCCCCAGGCTCGCGACATCGGGCTGCACCTGATAATCGCCCGGTCGGCGGGCGGCGCCGGGCGGTCCCTGTTCGACCCCGTCATCCAGCGCATCCGCGAGATGGGCTCGCCCGGGCTGATCATGTCGGGCAGCAAGGAAGAGGGAGCGCTGATCGGCAGCGTCAAGGCGCAGCCGCAGCCCCCGGGGCGCGGCTTCTTCGTCGAGCGGCGGGCCGGGAGCCAGCTCGTCCAGGTGGCGCTGCTGGACGACGGCACCATGCCGCCGACGGGTCAGCACCACGCGAGTTCGCCCGCCGCACCGAACGGCCACGGTGCTGGCGTGCCCGCCGGGCACGGCGTGCAGCAGGCACACGGTTAGCGGCCGCGGGCACACGGTTAGCGAGAGTCCGGCCTGCCAAGCCCGCGCGTCCGGTCATCGGTCCTGGCGGGCAGGCTTCCCGAGCGCCAGCGGCGCCGTCGGCCCTCCCTGATCACGACGGCACCGATCGCAACCAGTCCGGCCAGGCCGAGCGTGATCGCGGCGACCTCCAGCGCCGTCCGCTGCGCGTCCAGGTCCGGCGGCGGGGCCTGGTCCACCGACACGGCCTGGGGCCCCGGCGTCGGCGATGGCGTCTGCGCGGTGGCGGGAGCGACTATCGCGGTGACCGCCTGCAAGGGGTTGACCAGGCCGTCGCCGGTTCCTGGCCCGGTGCTGCCGTCGGCCGTCTGCTTGATCCGCGCTACGACTTCGGGCCCGGTCAGGCTGGGGTAGCGGGAGCGAACCAGCGCGGCGACGCCGGAGACGAACGCCGTCGCAAAGCTGGTGCCGTTCAGGCTGTTGACCGAGTAGCCACCAGGTGCGGTGCTGGTGATGCTCACCCCGGGCGCGGTGACCGCCACGTGCGAGCGTTGATCGGAGAACGAGGCGAGCGAGCCGTTCGGCTCCAGTGCCCCAACGGACAGCACACCGGGGTAGTTCGCCGGGTAGAACGGGCCAACGCCGTTCTGCTGGTCGTCGTTGCCGCCGGACGCCACGATGACGACGTTCCTGCTGAGCGCGAAATCAACGGCGGAGCGCAGCACAAGGCTGCTCCTCGTGGTCATCGAGACGTTGATGACCTGGGCGCCGAGCAGCGTCGCGTCGCGGATTCCCTGAGCCAGGGTGGCCGAACTGTTGCTCTGCTGGGTCTGGGTGAACACCTTGACCGAGAGGATCTTCGCCTCGGGCGCCACGCCCTCGAACGGGTTGCCCTGCACCTGCACGCTGGCTGCGATGATGCCCGCGATCGCGGTGCCGTGGCCCTCGCCGGAGCAGTCCTGGAACCCGGTGCCGGTGAGGTCGATGGCCGTCACCTTGCCCGCAAGCTGCGGATTGCCGTCCACGCCGCTGTCCACCACGGCGACCTTTATGCCCCTGCCCTCGGTCAGCGGCCACGCGCTGCTCCAGTCCAGCGCCTTCTGGGCCCACGGCACCGACTTGACCTTCGAGGTCACCTGGTTCGAGTCGCTGCACTGCTGGCTGGGGCCGGGCTCGGTCGCCACTGGGACCGGGACTGACGGCGTCGGCGGGGCCTTTGACTTGGACGGCTTGGACGTGGGCTTAGTGGAAGGCTTGGGCGACGCCTTGGCGGCCACGACCCTGACCGGCCCCGTTGCCGAGCCCGCGGCGGCGGCCGCGGGCGCCTGGGCTGCCGCGACGAGGACCAGGCCTGCCGCCAAGACGGCGATCCGCCTCATCAGCGCCGCCTCCGTGAATAGACACATCTCGCGAATCCGTAAACGCACATAGGCTACGTAATGGCTGTGCTCCACCGCAGCCATCGTGACTCATATGACATCGGTCATTTCGCTGCAAATGGGCGGCCGGCCGTGAGCTGGCCGCTGGTTGCCACTCTCGCCGTGGCCGGCCTGGCCATCGGCTGGTGCCTGCGCGCGGTCGTGGTCCGCCTTGCCGTCCCCGCTGGCGAGCCGGCCCGGGTCGGCTGCCCGGCCTGCGGGCACCCGATCCTCGCCCCCGGGCGCCGGCTCCGGTCCGCTCCGGCCCCATCCGGCCGCTGCCCGGCGTGCCAGGCGCGCGTCGGGCCGCCGCCGCTCGCGGTCGAGGTGTCAACCGCCGTCCTGCTCGGAGTGCTCGCCGTCCGGGTCCATCCGGGCCTGGTGCTCGCGGCGGCATGCTGGCTGGCCGTCTGCACGGTCCCGCTTGCCTGGATCGACGCCGCCGTGCAGCGGCTCCCCGACGCGCTCACCGCGCCTGCCTACGCGGGAACCGCTGGCCTGCTGCTGCTGGCCGCGGCGGCCGGCGGGCACTGGCACAGCATGCTCCGCGCGGCGATCGGCGGGCTGGTCCTTGCCGCCGCCTACCTGGCCCTGGCGATCGTCAGCCGGTCCGCGATCGGGCTCGGCGACGCCAAGCTCGCGGCCAGCCTGGGCACGATGCTGGCCTGGGCTGGGTGGTCGGCACTGGCGGCCGGAACCCTCGCCGGGTTCCTGCTCGCCGCCGTCTACGGGCTCGGCCTGCTGGTGCTGCGGCGCACCTCGTGGCGGCAGCGCATCCCGTTCGGCCCGTTCATGATCGCCGGGGCCTTCCTGGCCCTGGTGATCACCGCGGGTACGGCGTCGTAGGTCCCGGCAAACGCTGCTCAGAGCTCGGCGCCGACCAGCACCGGCTCGTTGACCAGGTCGACCCCGAAGGCCTGCCGGACGCCGTTCCGGATCTCCCGCGCCAGCCCGACGAGGTTCGCGCTGCTGGCGCGGCCCGGGTTGACCAGCGCCAGTGTGTGCTTGGACGAGATGCGGGCGCCGCCGTCGCCCGGGTATCCCTTGCCGAAGCCGGCCTGCTCGATCAGCCACGCTGCCGGGATCTTGACCCGCCCGTCCCCGGCCGGGAAGTGCGGGACGCTGATCTCCCCCGCCGCTTTCCCCGCCTTGGCGGCAGCCCTGCGCTGCACGTCGGCGAGCTGGCCGTGGTCCAGAACCGGGTTCGTGAAGAACGAGCCGGCGCTGCGCGTGTCCGGATCGGCGGGATCCAGGACCATCCCCTTGCCGCGGCGCAGCCCGAGCACGGCCGAGCGGACGTCGGCGAGCGGCGCCCGTCCGCCGTCACCGACGCCGAGCATCCGGGCCAGCTCGCCGTAGCGGACCGGGGCGGACAGCGGGTCCCTGCTGAGCCGGAACGTCACGCCCAGCACGACGAACCTCCCGGTCGCGGCGGCCGCGTCCAGCGCGGCGCGGCCGCGCTGTGGGCCGACGCTGCGCTTGAACGCGCTGGTCCGGTAGCCGAAGCCACACTCCGCATTCGCCAGCGTGACGGTCGTGTCGCGCAGCCGGTCGTATGCCCGCACCGCTACGACCGTCTCGGAGACCTCCTGGCCGTACGCGCCCACGTTCTGGATCGGCGTGGCGCCGGCCAGGCCGGGGATGCCGGAAAGGCACTCGATCCCGGACAGTCCCTCGGCCACGCAGCGCTCGACAATACGGTCCCAGTCCTCGCCGGCGGCGACGGCCACGGTCACGCCGCCGGCGTGGCCGGGGTCGGTCTTGACCCCGACGGTGGCGACGTGTACCACGGTTCCGGGAAAGCCCTCGTCGGCCACCACCAGGTTGCTGCCGCCGCCGAGGACGAGCACCGGCTCGCCGCTGGCATCCGCGTCGCGCACCTCGGCGATGACCTGGTCATCGGTGCCCGCGTCGACGAAGCGAGCGGCCGGGCCGCCAACGCCGAGCGTCGTATACCCCGAGAGACTCACCTGCTCACGCACGGTTAGCGCCATTCCTCCCACTCCTCGTCGGTCCCTGCGCCGGCGGGTCGGCCCGGGGCATGAGCCTACGACGTGCTCGCAGGTCAGCAACACCGGTTCGCGTCTCGCCGGCGGGACGGCGTTGCGAGCGGAGGGGGTGGAGAGGAAGGCCGGTCGCGCGGGACGCGCTCGGCTAGGGGGGCCGCACCACGGCGCGCGCCCAGCTAGGGCAGCCAGACCACGGCGCGCCCGGCTAGGGCAGCCGCACCACGGCGCGCGCCCGGGTCAGCACCTTGTCCTCGCCGGACTTCGCCGTGAGCGCCAGGGTCACACGGTTGTCGTCCAGCTTTTCCTCGACCGTGCCGCTGACCACGATCGTCGCGCCGGTGTCGTCGTCAGGCACGACGACCGGCGAGGAAAACCTGACGCCGAACTCGACGACCGCCGCGCCCGGACCCGCCCAGTCGGTGACGAAGCGCCCGGCCTGCGCCATCGTGAACATGCCGTGCGCGATCACGTTCGGCAGCCCCACCGCCTTGGCGATCCGCTCGTTCCAGTGGATCACGTTGAAGTCGCCGGAGGCGCCGCAGTACTTGACCAGGCTGAGCCGGGTGGCCGGGTAGCTCACCGGCGCGATCCCGGTGCCCGCCTGGACGTCGTCGTAGCCGACCTGCCCTGCCGCCGGGGGACCCCCACCCCGCGGTCATGCGGCACCACCCCGCTCCACCAGAGTCGAATGCGCGGTGCAGACGTGCTCGCCGTCGACCGTGACGATCTCGGTCTTGGTGGTCATCAGCACGTTGCGGCCGGCGTCCCTGATGTCCGTGATCGTCGCCTGCGCGGTGACCACGTCGCCAGCCCTCAGCTGCCGGGAGTACTCGAACCGCTGCTCGCCATGCACGACCATCGCGTAGTTCAGGCCGAGACCGGGGTCGGCCACGGCCGCGGCGCTGCCCGCCATGCTGACCACGATCGCGAGCGTGGGCGGCGCGATCACGTCCGCGAACCCGGCGGCCTGCGCGGCTACGCGGTCCCGGTAGAGCGGGTTCGGGTCGCCGATCGCGTCGGCGAATTCGGCGATCTTGACCCGGCTTATCTCGTAGGGCGGGGCCGCGGGGAACGTGCGGCCGAGATACTCGCGATTGATCGCCATGCGGCCGCCGCCTACCGCGTCTCGCGATGCGGCCGGTGGCAGCGGCAGTTCGGGCAGTACTTCATCAGCTCGAGCCGGTCGGGGTCGTTGCGCCGGTTCTTGCGGGTGATGTAGTTGCGGTGCTTGCACTCCTGGCAGGCCAGCGTGATCTTGGGCCTAACGTCTGTCGCAGCCACGAAGGCGTGCCTTTCTTCCGTACGGACATTCTCCTGCGAGCCTCTTCATCCTCCGGAAGCTGCGGAATATTCCCGAGCGTGAGACGGACGTATGAAGAGGTTCGTAGCGGAGGCCGGACTTGAACCGGCGACACAGCGATTATGAGCCGCTTGCTCTGCCTGACTGAGCTACTCCGCCCGACCAGCCATCCGCTGCCAACGAGATGTGGGTGGACGGCCGGAACCCGGCAGCGGCCGGGACGGACCTAGCTTACCGGGATCTGAGAGTCACTCTAGCGCGTCCCGCCGTCGGCCAGTGGCTGTGGGGTGGAGCAGATGCCAGGGCCGCGCGGTTGCGGGATGGAGCAGATACCGAGGCTGCGGGGCTGAGCGGCGGATCTGCGAGGATCGGGGCATGACGGCAGCCAGCATCAGCTTCCCCCGCCAGCAGGCCCGCACCATCCGCTTCACCCTTGGCGTCCCGCGCGCGTTCGCGATCGCCCCTGACGGCAGCCGCGTCGCGTTCCTGCGCTCGGCGTCGGGCACCGACCGCAACACCTGCCTGTGGGTCGCGGACATCACCGCCGATACCCCGGCTGAGCGGCTGGTCGCCGATCCGGTGCAGATCCTGGCCGGCCGCAACGAGGAGATTACCCAGGAAGAACGCGCCCGCCGCGAGCGGGTCAGGCAGGCCGCCGAAGGCGTGGTGTCGTTCGCAACCGACGAAGCGGTCACGCTCGCGGCCTTCGCGCTGTCCGGCCGGCTCTTTGCGGCGGATCTGCTGGCCCGCGATCCGGGAGCCGAGCCCGCCGTCCGCGTGCTCGCCACGCCGACACCGGTGCTCGACCCGCGCCCCGACCCCACCGGCGCGCACGTGGCGTACGTGGCCGACGGCGCGCTGCGGGTGGTGGCGGCGAACGGCGGCAGCGACCGGGCCCTGGCAACGCCCGAGGCCGGGGACGTGACCTACGGCCTCGCCGAGTTCGTGGCCGCCGAGGAGATGAGCCGGACCCGCGGGTTCTGGTGGTCGCCGGATGGGCAGCAGCTTCTGGTGGCCCGCGTGGACACCTCCCCCGTCGCCCGGTGGTACATCTCCGACCCGGCGAACCCCGGCCGCCAGCCGACCGAGGTCGCCTACCCGGCGGCCGGCACCGCGAATGCCGACGTCAGCGTCGTGATCGCCGGTCTTGACGGGTCCCTGACGCCGGTGCGGTGGGATTCCGCGACGATGCCGTACCTGATCACCGCGCACTGGTCGCGCGGCGGCCCGCCGCTGCTGCGGGTGTGCTCCCGCGACCAGCGGACGATGCGGATCCTCGCGGTGGCCGCGGACGGCGCCACGGAGCTGGTCTGCGAGGACACCGACCCGGACTGGGTCGACGTGGTGGTGGGCACGCCGGCCTGGACGCCCGGCGGCAAGCTGGTCCGGGTCGTCGCGCGCGACGGCGCGTACCGGCTGCTGGTCGGCGACGAGCCGGTCACGCCAGCGACCGTGAACGTCCGCGAGGTCCTCGACGTCGGTGACGAGGACGTGCTGGTCACCGCCACCGCCGAGGAACCCGCCGAGCAGCACGTGTACATCGCGGGCCCGGCCGGCACGACCCGGGTGACCAGCCAGCCCGGCGTGCACTCGGCGGCCAGAAACGGCGGGCTGCTGGTGACGGCCTCGCAGTCCCTCGAGTGGTTCGGCACGCGGACGCGGGTGCGGCGCGGCGGCGGCGAAGCCGGTGAGATCGCCTCGCTCGCCGAGGCCCCGGTGCTGACCCCGGAGGTGACGTTCTTCACCGCTGGCCCGCACGATCTGCGGTGCGCGCTGCTGCTGCCACGTGGGCACCGCCCTGGCTCGGCGCGGCTGCCGGTGCTCTGCGACCCCTACGGCGGCCCCGCGGCCCAGCGCGTGCTGTCCGCGCGGAGCGCCTACCTGGCCTCGCAGTGGTTCGCCGACCAGGGCTTTGCCGTGCTCATCGCCGACGGCAGGGGAACACCGGGCCGCGGGCCGGACTGGGACCGTCTGATCCACTTCGACCAGTCGACCCCGAACCTCGAGGACCAGGTGGCGGCGCTGCAGGCGGCCTCGGCCGCGAATCCCGACCTGGACCTGTCCCGGGTGGGCATTCGCGGCTGGTCGCACGGCGGCTACCTGGCCGCGCTCGCGGTGCTGCGGCGGCCGGACGTGTTCCACGCGGCCGTGGCCGGCGCCCCGGTCACCGACGAGCGCCTCTACGACACGTTCTACACCGAACGGTACGAGGGCCACCCGGACGAGCGCCCGGAGGTGTACGAGCACGACTCGCTCATCGCCGACGCGCCGAAGCTGGAGCGCCCGCTGATGCTGATCCACGGGCTCGTCGACGACAACGTGGTGGTGGCGCACACGCTGCGGCTCTCCTCGGCGCTGCTCGCGGCCGGGCGGCCGCACACGGTGCTGCCGCTGACCGGCGTCACCCACATGCCAAGGCAGGAGGAGGTCGCGGAGAACCTCCTGCTGGTGCAAGTCGAGTTCCTGAAGAACGCGCTCGGCGTGAACGGCTAGCCCCGGGCCGCCGAGGAAGAATCCGGCGGTCCCCGTGAACCGGGCGCCGTCCCCGCGCCATAGAGGTCCGATGGACCACGACCACGAGCTGATCGCCGCTGTGGCGGCCGGCGACGACACGGCGCTGCGGGAACTGTTCGCCCGGCACGCGCCGTGGCTCGCTGCCCGGCTGCGCGCGGTGCTGCCGGCCGCGGACGTGGAGGACGTGCTGCAGGAGACGTTCCTCGCGGTCTGGCAGGGAGCGCGGTCGTACCGGCCAGAGGGCGCGGGTGCGGCCTGGCTGTGGGGCATCGCCCGGCGGCAGGCCGCGCAGTGGCTGCGCCGCCGCGGACGCGCCGCCGACCTCGTGGCGGCCCTGGCTCAAGTCGGCGCCCCGGCCGTCCCCGATCCGGCCGAGGCCGCGCTCACCCGGGCCGAGCTGGCCGACGCCGTGGAGGCACTGGGTCCTCCAGGGGCGCCGGAACGCGAAGTCTGGCGGCTGGTCTACGTACAGGACCGCCCGGTCGCCGAGGTAGCCGAGCTCATGGGGGTTCCGGCCGGGACGGTGAAGAGCCGGGCACACCGGACCCGGCGCCTGCTCAGGGCGGCACTGCGGCCGGCGGATCAGGGAGGTACCCGATGAGCGATATTGGCACGGGCGCGACTCCCCCGCCCGATGTGGACCTGGACCGGGTGTGGATCGGCGTGGCCGCACAGGTGTGGCGGCGGCAGCCGGGCCCGGTCGAGCGCACGGCCGGGCGGCTGCTGCGGTCGCCGGGTCTGGCCAGGGCGCTGCTGGCCACTCCGTCGCTGCTGCTGCCCTGGCTGATCGCCAGCGTCGCGGTGCTCGCCGTCGGGGCCGTGGCCACCCGCGCAACCGGGCAGCCACTGGTCGCGCTGATGGCGCCGGCGGTGGCGGCGGCCGGCATCGCCTACGCCTACGGGCCCGGCATCGACCCGGCGTGGGAGCTGTCGCGCAGCATGGCGGTCAGCGACCGGATGGTGCTGCTGGTGCGGGCGCTCGCGGTGTTCGCCGTGAACGCGGCGCTCGGCCTTGCCGCGTCGTTCGCGTCGGGTACCGCGGCCGCGCTCACGTTCGGCTGGCTGATCCCGATGACCGCGGTGTGCGCGCTGGCCCTGGCCGCGGCGACCGCGGTCAGGTCGCCGAACGCCGGCGTCGCGGCCGGGGTGGCCGGCTGGACGATCACGCTGCTATCCGGGCAGGCGGCCACCGGCCAGTTCACCGCCGTGCTCAGCAGCTCCGCCCTGGTGCCCGCCTACCTCGCCGTCGCCGCGGTGTGCGCCGCCGTCGTGGCCTACGCGACCCGGCTTCCGAAGGGACGACATGAACGTTGAGATCGTCGACCTGACCCGGCGGTTCGGCCGGACCCAGGCGGTGGCCGGGGTGAGCCTGCAGGCCTGCCCAGGGGTGTTCGGGCTGCTCGGGCCCAACGGGGCGGGCAAGACCTCGCTGCTGCGGATGCTGGCCACGGTGATCCAGCCGTCCTCGGGCACGCTGCGGCTGCTCGGCCGCGACCCCGGGTCCTACGGCCCGCGGCGGGAGATCCGGCGCAGGCTCGGGTACCTGCCGCAGAACCTCGGCTACTACCCCGGGTTCACTGTCGCGGAGTTCGTTGAGTACTTCGCCCTGCTCAAGGACATGCCGCCGGGCCGGGTGCCCGCCGCGGTGGCGGCGGCCGTCGAGCGCACCGGGCTCGGCGACAAGGCGCGGGCCAAGCTGCGCACGCTGTCCGGTGGGATGCTCCGCCGGGCTGGCATCGCGCAGGCGATCGTCAACGAGCCGGATCTGCTGCTGCTGGACGAGCCGACGGCCGGACTCGATCCAGAACAACGCGTCGCGTTCCGGGCGATGCTGCGCAGTTTCGGCGAGACTGCGACGGTGATCGTCTCCACGCACCTGGTGGAGGACGTCGGGGCCGCGTGCACCAAGGTCGCGCTCATGAACCAGGGCAAAATCCTCTTCTACGGGACGCCGGTCGAGCTGACCGCGCGCGCGGACGGGACCGACGCCGCCGGTGACGCGCCGCTGGAGCGCGGGTACAGCGCCGTGCTGGCGGCGGCCCGGACCGGGACGGGGGCCTGGTCATGACCGCCATGACGTCCGAAGTCCGGGCCCGGCCGCCGCGCCCGCGCCACGTTCCGCTGGCCGTTCCGGGGCGGCTGCTGCGCTTGGAACTGCGCCGCACCGTCATGCCGTGGATCCTGCCGGCGATCGTCGCGCTGTTCTGGCTCGACGGCTACCACTACGCCATGGGCTTCCCGCCGTTCTGGGGACTGCGCAGCCCGGTCCTGCCGGACCGCACCATGGTTGACTTCGCGCTGTTCGGGGCGGGCGCATCCACCTGGATGGGGTCGCGGGACGCCCGCCGCCGCACCACCGACCTGCTGACCGTCACCGCCGTGCCCCGGTGGGGGCGCCAGCTCGTAACGTGGGCCGCCACCACCGGCTGGGCGATGGCCGCCTACCTGGCCTGCGTGGTCGTCCTGTACTGGAGCACGGCGCGCCAGGGTGCCTGGGGCGGCCCGCCGCTGTGGCCGGTGGCGGTCGGCGCCGCGGGTGTGGCGGCGGCCTGCGCCCTCGGCTTCGCGGCCGGCGTGTTCTTCCCGAGCCGGTTCACCGCGCCGCTGGCGACGCTGGCCGTGTTCATCCTCGCGACGGCGATCAAGGGCGGCGGCACCAGCACGTACGGGCTGATCTCGCCGGTCACCCCGCAAGGCAGTTTCCGGCCCGACTCGGGGGTCTTCTACCACTACCTGCCCGATCTCTCCATCGACCAGGTGCTGCTGCTGGCCGGCCTGGCCGTCGCGGCGCTGGGCGCCCTCGGCGTGCCGGCGGCCTCCGGTGGGCGGTGGCTGCGCCGGTCGGCGGCCGCGGTTACCGCGGCCGGCCTGGTGGCCGCCGGGACCGCCATCGGGCTGGCCGGCACCGCCCGGCTGGAGCCGTACGGCGTGGTCATCCCCGCGCTGCACGATGCGGCCAGCGACCGGCCCATTCCCTACGCGCCGGTCTGCGGCCATGCCGCGATCCCGGTCTGCCTGCACCCCGCCTACCGGTCCTACCTGCCTGCCGTCACCGCCGCCCTGCGCCCGCTGCTCAGCCAGGTGACCGGCCTGCCGGGCGCGCCGGTCCGCGTCGTCCAGGTCGCCTACCTGAACCCAACCGAGTTCGCCACGGGCGGCGCCCCGGCCATCGCCGGCCGTCCGGCGGTGCTCCGCCTGCCCCTGGGCTTCGCCGTGCTCGCCCAGCAACCCCAGATCGAATTTCTGCAGTCGAGAGCCGCGCCCGTGATCATGAGCAGCGTCATCGGGCGGCGGCACGTCCAGTGCCTCCCCGGCCCAGCAGGCCGCCGAGGCCGGCCTGCTGCGGGCGGCCGGCCTGCCGGTGGCCCAGCTGGCCTCCATGGGGAGTGTCTACAAGCCGCCGGCTCCCGGCTCCCCGGTGTACGCCGCGGCGACGCGGTTCGCGGCGCTGCCGGCCGCCGCCAGGCATGCCTGGCTCCTAGCCCACCTGGCCGCGCTGCGAGCCGGCCAGATCACCCTGGGGCAGCTGCCGTGACCGCCGCGGCAGTCTCGGCCGCTTCCGCCCGGTGGCTTTGACGCACCCGAGCCTACCTGCTACCTTTTCTTTGCAGGTGCTAGAAAGGTGCTGTGAGAGCAACGGAACTGACCGGGGATGAACTGCTGCAGGTGCTGGCGACGCTCGCCAACCCGCACCGGCTGCGGGTCGTGGCCGCCCTGACGCAGGAGCGCAACTACGTCAGCCAGCTCGCCCGCGAGCTGGGCATCAGCCGGGCCCTGCTCCAGGTCCACCTGCGGAAGCTGGAGGCGGCCGGCCTGGTGTCTTCCGTCATCGAGGTCTCGGATGACGGAAAGGCAATGAAGTTCTACGAGGTCGCGCCGTTCGCGATCCAGCTCACGCCGAAAACGATCATGGACGCGGCTCAGTCGCTGGGCACGGAAAGCAACCTGGAACTGGAGATTCGGTGAAGCCCAGGAACGCACTCGAATTGGCCATCATGCTCGCGTTCATGACGATCGCCACGATCGTGATCGTGATTGGCGTCACGGTGATGGCGGTAAAAGGCAACGGCCCGGTCGCCGCGGGGGTTGCCGTCGCCGCGGCGGGCGGGGCCGGGGTGGTCGCGTGGGCCAGGGCCTTCGGCAACAGGAGATCCGATAAGGCCGAGCTGACCAGCGGCGAGCGGTACCGCGGGCTGGCCGACGAGTACCGGCGGCTCTCCGACCTGGCCGTGACCGCGCAGGAGCACACCGACCTCAAGCTCAGTGACGTCGGCGTGCAACTCGACTACCTGCGCGAGCAGATGGAGTCAATGCAGAAGATCCTCAAGGAAGTCGAGTAGGTCAGTCGTCTTGACCGGCCCCGGGGCTACCCGTTCCGGCAACTGCTCCAGGGCGCTGAACGTAATCAATGGCGGCCACCGCGATCACGACGGCGGCGGCGCAGGCGCCGAGGGCGAGCGCGGGGATGTGCGGCGCGGCCAGCCCGAGCAGGGCCAGAACCGCCACGGCTCCGATCCGCGGCCAGGACGGCTTCCGCCACACCACGGCCTTGAACGCCGCGTGCCCGGCCAGGAAGAGCCCGGTGCCGCCGAGGATCATCCAGGAGGTTGCGGCGTTTCCGACCGCGCCCGGATCGCGCAGCGTCACCTCGTCGGCCGCGGCGCTGGCGATGATCCCGGCGATCATGACCGGGTGGATGAAGTGGTACGCCGAGCGGCCGAGCCGCCCCGGGTCGTCCGAGGCGGCGATGATCCGGGCGGCCTCATCGGCGCTGCGGTCGAAGTACAGCCACCACAGGCCGACGCTGCCGGCCAGGGCCACGGCAAACGCCGCTATCTCCGCGATGCCGATGCGGGCCAGGCCGGACAGGGTCGCGCCGATCGCCACGATCGACTCGCCGAGCGCGATCAGCATGAACGCCTGGCACCGTTCGGCAAAGTGCCCGCCCTCGATCGTCCACTCCCTGGTGGCCGAGCGCCCGAGCCCCGGCGTGTAGAAGCCGACGGTGCCGCCGAGCAGGTCGACGGCGACGGCGGCCACCCACAGCGCGGCGCGCGCGTTGCCGCCCGCGATCCCGCCCAGCACCGCCAGGGCCCCGCTGAGCAGGCACCACGACAGGATGCGCTGGAAGTTGCGCTGCAGCGGCCTGCCCCGGAGCGCCACCACGGCGAACACGCTGCGCCCGATCTGCATCACCGCGTAGGCGACGCCAACGGCCAGCCCGCGGGCGGAGAACGCCGCGGGCAGGGCCGCCGACATGACCAGGCTGGCTACGGCGAGCCCGAGCAGCAGCAACCGGACCGCGATCCGCTCCGGGTCGAGCCAGTTCGTCACCCAGGTGGTGTAAACCCACACCAACCAGACCATGGCGAGCAGCAGACCCGCCCGCAGGGCCCCGGTCGGCGTCCGATGGGCCAGCAGATAGTGCGAGATCTGGGTGACCGCGAACACGTAGACCAGGTCGAAGAACAGCTCGACGTTGGTCACCCGCTCGGCGCCGGCCCGCGCCCGCATCAGATTCAGCGGCCTGGTTTCGTGCACGCTGCGTGCTCCCGTCTGCCTCCTGCCCACCCGGGCCGAGTTATGGTAGGCGAATCTCAACGAACTCGGGCGCCCGGCCACTGCGCCCGCGGGGGGCAAGCCAGGAAAGACCGGGCGGCATGACGGGGACGAGCAGGCGTGAGGGATGCTAGATCCTTACGAAGACAACAGGTCGTCAGTGAGGCTCGAGCGGGTGACGTGTTCGTGAAGTGCCGGGACAGCGCGCTCTCAGGCTGCCCGGCTGCCTCCTCCCGCGGGCAGCCGCCTGTCACCGCACCCCGCGTCGGCCGCGATGGCCGGGCCCTCGTCAGGGGCCTCGCCGACCAGGTTGACCGCCTGCTGGTTCTCGGCCACATGCGATGGTACGCAATCCGGCCGGAGCACGGCCTGGGCTTCGACCGGCGGCGGATGGTCATGTGGTATGCGGCCTTCGCGATATATGCCGGGGCCGTCACGATTTGCAGCGGCGGCGGCGCCGACGGGGTCTGGGGGGTGTGGGCCACCATCGGCTACGCACTGGCCGCGATCGTGGCGACGCGTTCCCGTGGCTACGCGGCGCCGTTGCTCACGGCGCTGGCCGTTGCCCTGCTGGCCCCCACCGCCTGGCTGACCCTGCGCGCATCAGGCACGGCCGACGTGAGCGTGGTCGTCATGTCGGCGCATCTGCTGGTGCGGACCGGAAGTCCCTACCTGCCCGCGGGGCGGCTCGCGTCCTGGCAGCTCTATAACCCGTACCTGCCCGCGATGGCGCTCTTCGGCCTGCCCAAGGCACTGGGCCTGCCCGGCCTGATCGGCGACCCGCGGCTCTGGCTCACCCTGACCTCGGCGCTGCTGCTCGCGGCGGCGTTCTGGATGATCGCGCCACAGCGCCACTCGCGGTGCGGGGCCTGCCTCAGCATGGCGGCGTGGTGCGCGGTGTTCGCGGTGGCGTCGCCGGTGCTGGCGCTGCCACTGGCCGTAGGGATCACCGACCCGCCGGTCATCGCGCTGCTGTGCTTCGCGCTCGCTGCCGCCGCGCGGTTCCGCACGACCGGGTCGCCGCGGCTGCTGCTGGTGGCCGGCCTGGCCATCGGCTTCGCGTGCGCGATGAAGTTCACCGCCTGGCCCGCGCTCGCGGTGCTCGCGGCGATGTTCGCGGCCAGGGACGGCATGCGCGTGGCCGGCCGGTTCGTCGCGGCCTCGATCCTGACGACCGCCGTCCTGATCGCCGTGTGCGCCCCCGGCCTGCTGGGGAAGCCGGCCGGGCTGCTGCAGAACGTGGTGCTGTATCCGCTCGGGATGACCCAGCACAAGACGCCGGCCGCCAGCCCGTTGCCCGGGCACCTGCTCGCGTCCATCGGCGAGGCTGGTCACGTGGCCGCCATCGGCCTGCTGATCGCCGCGGCGCTGGTGATCGCCGGCTCGCTCGTCGTCCGGCCGCCTGCCGACGTCCCGGCGGCGACCAGGCGCCTGGCGATCGCCCTGGCCGTCATGTTCATCCTCGCGCCCGCCACCAGGTTCGGCTACTTCTCCTACCCGGTCGCGCTGCTGGGCTGGCTGGCCATGACGAGCCAAGCCGGCAAGTCGGCCGAGCATGACCACCCCGGCGCTGCGGCAACCGTCGAGCCGACGGTGCCCGTGCGGGCGGCGAACGGCGCCGAGCGGGTCAGGCAGCGCTCGGGCCCCGGCGAGCCGCTCCGCCGGGCCATGTACTACCTGCTGCCGGAACGAGGGACGGTGGCCCGAATCCGCCACCGCCGCAAGGCCCATGAGGACCCGCTGACCCAGTAGTGCCCGCTGACCCAGCAGTGCCCGCTGACCCAGTAGTGTCCGCTGACCCAGCAGCGCCGCCACCCCTTTCGGCCACCATGTGCTGCGACCGTCACCGCTGAGCATGAATGAACCGTTCGACGGCTTCGAGCCCGTCGTTTGGTACATCCATGGCGCAATGGAGCCATAGGGTGCGGGATATGTAACAGTGCTGTTATAGTTTTCCGGTGACTGAAGAGCCATTGGTTCTTGGGCTCGGCACCCGGCTGCGGCACGTCCTTGACCTGCTCGACGGGGATGTCGCGCGGGTGTATGCCGACCTGGGCCTGGCCGACTACCGGCCGCGGTTCAGCCCGGTCGCGCGCGCGATCACTGCACTCGGCCCCAGCTCGATCCGGGACATCGCGCGCGCGATCGGCGTGACCCATTCGGCGGCGAGCCAGACCGTGGCGCAGATGACCAGGTGCGGACTGGTCGCGCTGGAGCCGGGCGAGGACGCACGGCAGCGGATCGTCCGGCTGACCGACCAGGCCAGGTCGCTGCTGCCGGTCATCGACGCCGAGTGGGCCGCGACCGAGGCCGCGGTCGCCGACCTCGACGCCGAACTCCCGGTGCCGCTCGGTGAAATGCTGGCCGCGATCCTGGGTGCGGTGCAGCGGCGTCCGATGCGCGACCGGATCGCCGACGCGGCCCGGTCGCTGGGCGACCCCGCGCTCGGGCCGCTGTACGGCGACCCGGCCCTCGGCCCGCGGCACGGAGACGCGGGCCGTGGCTGAGCAGCCACGACGGCGGCGGAGCCTGCTGGCCGACCTGCGGCCGCTGCGGGAGTCACCGCCGTTCCGGCGGCTGCTGATCGGCTCGACCGTGTCCTGGCTCGGCAGCTCGATGACCTCGTTCGCATTGGTCTTGCAGACCTATGAGCTCACCCGGTCGTCGGTCGCCGTCGGCGCGATCGGACTGGCTCAGGCCATCCCCGCGCTGGTCGTCGGGCTGTTCGGCGGATCGCTCGCTGACGCCGTCGACCGCAGGCGCCTGGTGCTCGCCACCAGCAGCTTCCTGACCGTGGTGTCGGCCGTGTTCGCCGTGCAGGCATTCCTGAACCTGCGGCAGCTCTGGCTGCTCTACGCGCTGGCAGCGGTTCAGGCCGGGGTGCAGTCGGTCGACGGGCCGGCCCGCCGAACGTTCCTGCCGCGGCTGCTGCCCGCCGAGCGCCTCACCGCCGGTGTCGCGCTGAACCAGGTGTCCGGGTACGTCACGTTCCTGTTCGGCCCCGCGCTGGCCGGCGTCATCACGGCGGTCGGCGGCCTCCGGGTGTGCTACATCGTCGACGCGATCAGCTTCAGCGCTGCCTTGTACAGCGTGGCCAGGCTTCCGGCGATGCCTCCAGACGGTGGCCTGGCCAGGCCGGGCTTGCGGGCTGCGGCCGAGGGTCTGCGCTACGTCCGCAGCCATCCGATCCTGACCGCGGCGTTCCTTTTCGACATCGACGCCACGCTGTTCGGCTTGCCGGTCGCTCTATTTCCCGCCCTGAACGCGGAGCGCTTCGGCGGATCACCGCAGACCCTCGGCCTGCTCAGCACGGCCCTGGCGGCCGGCGGCCTGCTCGGCTCGGTCCTGTCGGGCCCGGCCGGGCGCGTCCCGGCGAAGGCGCGCGCGATGCTGGTCACGGTCGTGATCTGGGGTGCCGCGATCACCTGCTTCGGCTTCGCCCGGCTCTTCTGGCTCGCGCTGCTGCTGCTCGTGCTGGCCGGCGCCGCCGACACCACGACCGTGATCTTCCGCGGCAGCATCGTCCAGCACGTCACCCCCGACCGGCTGCGCGGGCGGATCACCGCCGTGGACTACGTCGTCGGCGCCGGGATCCCCCGGCTCGGCAACTTCGAGGCAGGCGCGGTCGCCGGGGTCACCTCGGCCGGGTTCAGCGCGGTCAGCGGCGGCGTGGCCACTGTGGTTGGCGCGCTGCTGATCAGGCTGGCGTTCCCCGCCGTGGCCCGCTACCGCTCTCCGGTCGAGCCGGTGCCGCTCTCCCCCGCCGCCGACCCGCCCGCCCCAGCCGCCGACGCACCCGCCCCAGCCGCGGACACACCCGGCGCTGCACACGCCGAGGCTCCCGGCGAGCAGCAGCAGGCGACGTCGTCGTAGGGTCGGCACCGTGGCAGGCTTGGCGACTGCATCCGAAGAGGACACCGTGACCACGATCCCCGCGCCAATGTTCAGCTTCCCGATCGCCGACGACGCGGTCCTGATCCCGCGCACCGCGGCGATAACCGACGCTTACCACGAGCTCGTCGCCGAGAACACCGAACGGCTGGCGCGGTGGGAGCCCTGGGCCGACAAGCCGCCGGTGCTGGACGAGACCCGGTCGTTCCTGGAGGCGAGCGGGCGGAACTGGCTGGACGGCTCGGAGCTGCCGGTCGCGATCGCGGTCAACCGCGGCGGCCAGTGGCACCTGGCCGGCGCGCTGAGCCTGACCATCAGCCAATACACGCGCAGCGCCGAGATCGGCTACTGGATCGGCGCGGACTACGAAGGCCGCGGCCTGGTCACCAGGGCGGCGGCCGCCATGCTCGACCAGGCGTTCGGGCCGCTGGGTCTCGAGCGCGTCAGCCTGCACACCGACCCGTCAAACGAGCGCAGCCGGGCCGTTGCCCGGCGGCTCGGTTTCGTAGAGGAAGGCCTCCTCCGGCAGGGCACCGCCTTCCCCGACGACCGCCGGGACGAGCTCGTCTACGGGCTGCTAGCCGAGGAATGGCATAAGCGGTCCGCCGGGTAGCGCTCCTGGCCGGGTTCAGCCGAGCGGCTCACTGGTCCAGCCGGCCGGGTTCGTCCCGAGGAGCCGCATGTGGCGCCTGAAGATGCTGATGGCGTTCGGCGACGCGTGTCTGCCGTACGTGGACACGAACACCATGAGCCCAGCCGCGTTCGGCGCGCAGACCTGCTGCACCGGAGCATTCCCGTTCGAAGCCGGCAGGTGGTTGACGATCACCCGGTAGCCGTTGATCGTCTGCCGAGTGGACTGCCCGCCGGGGTAGTAGTAGCAGGAGCTGCCCGGCGTGGCGGGGTCCGTGGTCAACATGGGCGAGTCCGCTCCGGGGCCGGTCCCGGTCAGCTGGTACTCGCTGGCGCGCAGCACCCCCGAGTCCGCTGCAAAGTGGACGTAGGCGAGCGTCCACCCGGCCGGCATGTTGACAAGCTGCGCCGGGTACTCGACCGGGGAGCCGGCCGCGCCGTAGCTGACCTCGCTGGCGACCTTTATCGCCGTGCGAGTGCCGGCGCTCTTGGGCGGTGCCAGGGCCGCCCAGCCATTGTCGGCGTACTGCCAGATGAGGTAGACGTGCTTCATTGTCCAGAACGCGGTGTGCCCGTCCACCTGCGCCGCCGCCACGCTGGTCACCGGGTAGACCGTGCCGCCCGCGGAGTTGGCGCAATTCAGCCGGGGCCGCTGGCTCTGGCCGAGCTGGCGGAGCACCTGCGCGCTGGTCAGGTTGCAGAAGCCGGCCGTGTAGACCGTCAGCGCCCAGGACGGCCCAGGCCCGGCGGTCAGGTACACGTTGCTCGGCGAGAGCGTGCCTCCGTCGAGCGAATCACCCGGCGGCAGCCAGCCGAACGCCGCGTAGGGACTCACCAGGCTGAACTGCCGTGGAGCGATTATCTGGGCGTGCGCCTCCGGGGCTCTCCCCCGGCCCGGGGCGGCACCGTGGGAGCCGGGCACGGCGACAGCCGCGACGACCACCGCGACCACGGCCGCCGCCGACGCGCCCGCCAGGCTTGCCCGCCGCCATCGCAGCTTCCGGCGCGCTCGGCTCCGGGCGAGCTCGACGTCCACCCGTGACGGCGGCTCCTCGGTAGCTGCTGCTGCCAGCTCGAGCAGCCCGCGCACCCTGGTCTCATCCATGCCGAGCTTCCTCCTCATGCCCGTGGTTTCGCAGCGCCTGCCGCGCAGCACCCGGGCGATCGGTGCCGGTGTCCAGCGCACGCCGCAGCGCCTCGATGCCCTTGGCCGTCTGGCTCTTGACCGTCCCAGCCGAGCAGCCGAGCGCCGACGCCGACTGCTCGACGGACAGGTCGCAGTAGAACCGCAGCACCAGGGTCGCCCGCTGCCTCGGCGGCAGCCCGAACAAGGCCGAGCGCACGTCGAGCGCGGCGTCATGATCTGTTGCGGCCGCTGGCACGTCGGGCGGCTGGGCCTCCACCTTGACCCGGCGCGCCCAGCCCGACCTCCGCTCGCCGAGGAACTCGCGAACGACGATGACCCTGGCGTACGCGTCCGCGTGGTCGGCCGCCCGCGCCCGGGCCCAGTGCACGTACAGCTTGATGAGCGCGGATTGCACGACATCATCGGCGGAGTCCCAGTCCCGGCACAGCAGGTACGCGAGCCGCCGCAGAGAACCAAGCCTGGCCGCCACGTACTCGGTGAACTCCGCGTCCCGTCGCGTCTGCATCAGCGGCTTCCCGCTCCTGTCGTATCCCTCACAACAGCTAAATGCGCGCGGCCGCCGGTTTGGTTGCCTATGAATGCTCGCGGCCGCCGGTTTGGTTGCCTTGCCGGGTCTTATGGCTGCCGGGCCAACATCACCCGCGCCGCGCTATGACGCGCTGCCCGCGCTGCCGTACCGGCCCCTCACCCGGTCGCCCGCGGGGTCGAACGGCGGCCGAAGGTGGGCGGTGGCCTCGTACAGTTCGCCGCCGACGTTCACCTGGTAGCGGCCTGCCCTGGCCACGTCCGGCGTGACCGCGCCGCCGTCGGGGTTGCGAATGTACGCCAGGCCCACGGCGCCGCCAACGGCCTCGCCCCACGCCCCCGAGGTCACCTGGCCCACGGCGACGCCATCGCGCAGCACGAGCTCCCCGCCCCAGATCATCGCCGCCGGATCGGCCAGCACCAGGGAGATCAGCCGGCGGCGCGGCCCCTCGGCCCGCGCCTTCTCGACCGCCTCCCGGCCCAGGAACGAGATGGCGGTCTTGAGCTTGCACGCGAAGAGCAGCCCGGCCTCCACCGGGTTGTAGTCGGGGGTGAGCTCGCGGCCGATGGCCCGGTACGCCTTCTCCAGCCGCATCGACTCGATCGCGTAGTAGCCGGCGTTCACCAGGCCAAGGCCTGCGCCCGCGGCGGTCAGGTCCTGGTAGACCCCGACAGCGAATTCCGCCGGAACGTAGAGCTCCCAGCCAAGTTCGCCGACATAGGTGATCCTGGTGGCGCGCACCGTTGCGTAGCCCAGGTCGATTTCCTGGCTGGTGCCGAAGGGGAATGCCTCGTCGCTGACGTCGGCGCGGGACACCAGGGAGAGCAGCTCCCGCGACCGCGGGCCCATCACCCCGTACACGGCGTACGCCGAGGTGACGTCGACCAGCGAGGCGCGGCTGGACGCCGGTATCCGCCTGGTGATGTGGTCCTTGTCGTGCTCGGTGGCGGCTGCGCTGCTGACCAGCAGGAACTCAAACTCGGATAGCCGAGTGACGGTGATGTCGGCCTCGTAGGTGCCGCGCGCGTTGAGCATCCCGGTGTACACCGTCCGGCCGGGCTGCACCCCGACGTCCGCGGTGCACAGCCACTGCAGCGCATCCTCGGCGTCCCGCCCGACGACCAGGTACTTGGAAAACGACGTCTGGTCGAACAGCGCCACGCCGCCGCGGGTCGCGCGCTGCTCGGCCGAGGACCACGGCTGCCAGTTCTGCTTCCCCCAGCCGTACTCGATGTCCGGGGACTGGCCCGGCGGGGCGAAGAAGTTCGCCCGCTCCCAGCCCATCTTGCTGCCGAAGCTCGCGTTGGCCTGCTTGAGCAGGTGGTAAGCGGGTGAGCGCCGGAACGGCCGGGCCGTGGTCAGCTCGCGGTTCGGCCACGGCACCGCGTAGTGCAGGCCGAGCACCTCGCCGACCCGGTCGTGCAGCCACTGGTTGTTGCCGTTGAAGCGGGCGAAGCGCCGGATGTCGACGGCGGACAGGTCGAGGCTCGGCTCCCCCTCGACGATCCACTCGGCCAAGGCCTGGCCCGCGCCGCCCGCCGACGCGATGCCGACCGAGTTGAAGCCGGCACCGACGAAGAAGTTCCGCAGCTCCGGAGCCTCGCCAAGGATGAACTGGTTGTCCGGGGTGAAGCTCTCCGGCCCGTTGTAGAACTTCTTGATCCCGGTTTCGGCGAGCGCGGGGATCCGCGCGACCGCGCTCTCCATCAGGATCGAGAAGTGCTCCCAGTCCTCGTCGAGCAGCCGGAACTCGAACGGGTAGGGCAGCGCGTCCGGCGGCACCCAGGGCTTGGCCTCGGGCTCGAACCCGCCGACCAGCAGGCCACCCACCTCTTCCTTGACGTAGGTGTAGCCATCGGGATCGCGCAGGATCGGGAAGTCCCGGTGCACCCCGTCGACCTGCTCGGTCACCACGTAGAAGTGCTCGGCCGAGTGCAGCGGCACGGTCACGCCGCACATCGCGCCGACGGCCTTCGCCCACTGGCCGGCGCAGTTCACCACCACCTCGGCCTCGACGTCACCCTGGTCGGTCCGGACGCCGGTCACGGCGCCGCCCGAGTGCCGGATGCCGGTCACCCGGGTCCGCTCGCGCACCACGACGCCGCGATCGCGGGCGCCACGGGCCAGCGCGTAGGTCAGGTCCGTTGGGTTGGCCCGGCCGTCGCCGGGCAGCCAGATCGCCCCGGCCAGGTCGGCGACGTTCATGATCGGATAGAGCTCGGCTGCCCGCTCCGGGCTGATCAGCTCGCACTCGAGCTCGTATGCCTCTGCGGTCGCGGCCGTCCGGCGCAGCGCCGCCATGCGCTCCGGGGTCCGGGCCACGGTGACGCCGCCGCAGCGCCGGAAGCCGGTGGCGAGGCCGGTCTCCTGCTCGAGCCGGTCATAGAGCTGCGTGGAGTACTGCACCAGGCGGGTGCCGTTCTCCGAGGCGCGCAACTGGCCGACCAGGCCCGCCGCGTGCCAGGTGGTACCGCAGGACAGCTGTCCCTGCTCGAGCAGCAGCACGTCGGTCCAGCCCATCGCGGCGAGGTGGTAGGCGACGCTGGTTCCGATCACTCCCCCGCCGATGATCACGACCCGGGCGCGGCCGGGCAAAGGAGGGCCGGGCGGGGCAGGGGTGGGACCGGGCGGGGCGGGAGGGCCGGGCGGGCCAGCAAGATCACTCATCCCGCGCAGCGTCCTCCAGCAGCCGGGCGAAGTCGTCGGCGGTGAATCCCTCGGCCGCCCCCTCGAACCGCTCCATCGCCCAGGACCAGAAATCGAACTCGATCGGGCTCGCGGCGTGCTGGATCGCGCCCCACAGGGTCCATCCGTACTTCCCCGCCAGGCCGAGCAGCCGGGCCCGCGCCAGCTTGGCGCGCATCGGCCTGCCGTAGTACGCCGTAATCAGGCCGTCCAGGGCGTCCACGGACAGCCGGCACTCGCCCCAGATGTTGCCGAGCTCGAAACAGGGATCGTTGTTGCCCGAGTACTCGTAGTCGATCAGCCAAATCCGGTCCCCGTCGTCGATGAAGTTCGCGGCCAGCAGGTCGTTGTTGCAGGGCACGGTTCGGCTCGCGCGGACCGCGAGGGCGTCCCGGGCGGCGTCGAACTGAGGCGCGAGGTCGTCGTATCCCGCCGGGACCCGCAAGCCCTGGGACCGGACCACCGACAGGTACCGCCGCTGGATGTCGAACATGTCGAACTCGTTGCCGAACCGCTCGCCGGAGTGCAGCCGCCGGCACGCCTGCGCGATGCGCGGGATGTTGACCGGATCGGCCACGTCCGCGTTGCCGAATGTCCGGCCCTCGATAAAGCGGATGATCAGCGCGTGGTCCTCGGGGCGGTACTCGACGACCGGCGCGCCAGCCCCGGCGGCGGCCGCGGCGAGCGAGTTGCGGTACTCGATGTCCCTGTCGATCGCGAGCAGATCGGTGCCAGCGGCCGAGATGCGCGCGACGAACGTCCCGTCCGGCGTGGTCACCTTGTAGTTGCGGTTCGTTAGGCCACCCGGCAGCTCTTCGACCACGCGCGGCCTGGCGGCCAGGCTGGCCGTCCGGTCCAGGAGCGCGTCGAGTTCGGCCATCCATCCACCCCCAGCTGCCTAAGGTCTAGACAGTAGCGGCCGCAACGTGCCACCGGGCGCCGCCCTCCATTTCCGGATCTTCCTACATGTTGCGCCTGGGCTCAAGGAGCATTTCGGTACCGGAGCGAGTCCGAAAGAGTCTGGACACTTTGCCGCGCGCGCCCGTACGCTACCCGTCAACCGTTCGGCCCCGTCCCCCCGAGGGAGGCCCGGCATGAGCAGCAGTGACATACCTTCAGGCACCCAGGTCTCCGATGGACAAGCGAAGGACGCGGCCGATCTTGCCCGCTTCGGCTACAAGCAGGAGCTCAAGCGCGGGCTCGGGCTGTTCAGCTCGTTCGCGGTTGCGTTCAGTTACATCTCGCCGTCGACCGGCATCTTCACGCTGTTCGCCCTGGGCCTCGTCACGCTCGGCGGCGTGTTCATCTGGACCTGGCCGGTGGTGGCGCTCGGCCAGTTCATCATCGCGCTGAACTTCGCCGAGATCTCCAGCCACTATCCGGTCGCGGGCTCGGTCTTCCAGTGGACGAAGTACCTGGCCAACCGCAGCTACTCCTGGATGACCGGCTGGGTCTACCTGTTCGCCGGCATCATCACCGTCGCCGCGGTGGTGGCCACGCTGCCGCTGGCGCTCATCCCGGCGCTGAACGGGCTCGGCTGGCACTCCCTGAACGCCGCGAGCCTGCACACCCAGCTCGTCGTCGCGCTGATCACGCTGGTGGTCATCACGGTCCTGAACATCTACGGCGTCAGGCTGGTCGCGATCATCAACAACACCGGCGTGGTGTTCGAGATCCTCGGCATGTTCGTGTTCGCGCTGATCCTGATGGCGTTCCACAACCACCAGGGGTTCCATGTGGTCACGAACAGCGCGGGCTTCCACGTGAACGGGAGCACGTTCCTCGCCGCGATGTTCATGAGCCTGTTTGTGATCTACGGCTTCGACACCGCGTCCACGCTGGCCGAGGAGACCCGCGACCCGCGGCGGAACGCGCCCAAGGCGGTGCTGTTCTCGGTGATCGGCGCGTTCATCATCGGCGGCGTGTTCCTGCTCGGCGTGCTGGTCGCGATCCCGAATCTGGGCACCGCGGTGAAGGACGGCTACGGGCCCGCGCAGATCATCGAGGCGAACTTCTCCACCGGGTTCGCGACGCTGTACCTGTTCGTGGTCTCGGCCGCGATCTTCGTCTGCTGCCTCTCGATCCTGGCCGCGACGATCCGGCTCTGCTTCGGCATGGCGCGCGACAACCAGTTGCCGTTCTCCAAGCCGCTGGCCAGGGTGTCGCCCAGCCTGCACACGCCGGTCTGGACCTGCGTCGTGGTCGCGCTGGTCTCCGCCATCCCGTTCATCAAGTACGCGGGCGTCGGGATCATCGCGATCGCGGCCACCGGGATGATCTACCTGAGCTACTTCCTCGGCAACCTGGTGATCCTGCGGGCGCGCGCCCGCGGCTGGCCCAAGGCCAGCGCGCCGTTCTCGCTGGGCCGCTGGGGCATGCTGGTCAACATCCTCGGGCTGATCTACGGCGGGGCGATGCTGATCAACTTTGCCTGGCCGCGGCCGGCCAGCAACCCCAAGCCCAACCAGACCGCCGGGCTGCTGAGCCTCGGGCTCCACTTCCTCAACGACATCCCGATCCTGTGGAGTGTGGCGATCTTCATCGTGCTGATCGGCGCCATCTACTACCTGATCGTCGGGCGGACCAAGGCCTTCGCCCCGGTCACGGCCCCTTCGCCGGACGACGACCTGCCGGCCGTGACCGGCCCTGGCGCGGCGCAGGGAGCTGACGGCTGACCACTCGCACCACACCGGCTATGCCGTCGTCGCCGGGCCCCGGGCGCCGCGGCGCCAGGATCGCGCTGCGGACCAGCGCCAGGCAGCCGCCGGAGATCGTGCGCGGGCTCGGCACGACCGTGCACGCGCAGATCGAGGACTGGCTGGCCGGCGAGATCGCGGTTGGCGCGCTGGTGCCAGGCGACCGGCTGCCGACCGAGCACGACCTGGCCGCCTGGTTCGGTGTCAGCCGGATGACGCTGCGCCACGCGCTCGCCGAGCTGGCCAGGCGCGGGCTGCTGACCCGCGCGGTGGGGCGGCACGGTGGCACGTTCGTAGCCGCCCCGAAGCTGGAGCAGGACCTGACCACGCTGGCCGGCTTCTCCGAGCAGCTGCGCCGCCACGGCATGGTGCCCGGGGCGCGCGTGCTGACCGCGAGCCAGCGCCCGGCTGGCCCGGCCGCCGGGGCCGCGCTCCGGCTCGCCGAGACGGACCCGGTGTACGAGGTCAGGCGGATCCGGCTGGCCGACGGCCGGCCGATCGTGCTGGAACGCTCGCTGTTCCCCGCGGCCAGGTTCCCCGACATGCTGGACTGCCGGCTGGACGGCTCGCTCTATGAGCTGCTCGAGGTCAAGTACGGGCTGCGGCCGTACCGGGCCAGGGAGAGCCTCGAGCCGGTCACCGCCGGGGTGCGCGAGGCCGAGGCGCTCGAGGTCGCCGAAGGCGCGCCGCTGATGCTCGTCGAGCGCACCGCCTACGCCAAGTCCGGCGAGCCGCTGGAGTTCGCCCGCGACCTGTTCCGCGGCGACCGCACCCGGGTGGTGGTCTGGACCTCGGAACTCGCCGGCGACATCTGACCGGCGTCGGCACCCGAGCCGGAAGTACATCCAGCCCAGCGTCGGCACCCGGCCGGAAGTCGTTAATTTGCCGTGAATTTTCGAGATATAACTTGACGTCGCCCTCGAACGCGATACATCGTATGTGTCGAGTGCGGCCCGGCAGGGAGCCCGGGCCCCGATGGGTCTCTTACGGGGGGACAGCGTGACCACAGCACGCTCGAGCAAGCTCAGCCGGACGCTGGTGCGCTAGCGAGCCTCTAGCGGTGCTTGGTCCACTTGGGACCGACGAACGCCCAGTTCGTCTCCCAGCCCGCCAGCCGCCGCCGGTTCATCAGCCACCGGACCACCAGCCCCACGCAGAGCAGCAGGACCGCCAGGGCGGCCGGGGCAAGCATCTCGGCCCCGAACTCGCGCTTGGCCAATTCGCCGTGCAGCAGCGGCGTCCCGGTCGGCCTGCCGGAATCGTTCACCCAAACCGGCACCGTCGTTCCTGCCTGGGCGCCCGGCGTCGCCGGGACCTGTCCGGCCAGGTGCCGCCCGCCCGGACCTGACCACTGGGCCAGCGCCAAGACCTGGATGTTCCATGACGTCCGCAGGTCGAAGTTGGGCAGCGTGGGTGCCGTCTTGAGCAGTACCGCTGGCACCTGGTGCCATGACTGCTGGGCACGCTGCTCGAGCCGCCCCTGATGCTGCACCCACTGGCCTGCCGTTACCCAGGCCGCTGGCGCGCCGACCAGGAAGATGGCCAGCAGCAACGCCGTGATCCATGCCTCGATCCGGTCTGTTCGGCGTCGCAGCGGGCTCCTGCCCAACCAGAGCCGACGGCCGAGCCGTCTAAGCCGGCCCGTTTTCCCGAGCCGCCCGATCCGCACCGCTCTCTCCTCCGCATGCAAGTCCCCCCATGACCCCCGGCCTAATTGTTACTCCCGCCGTGGACAGACTCGCGGCCGGGGTATGGCCCAGAGGGCAGGCCCAGGTCACATAGAGATCACTTTGGCATCACATAGAGATCACCGCGGCGCCGGTGAACCGCTCGGCAGCAAGATCCGCCACGGCCTGGTCCGCCTTGTCGAACGGGTACGGGTTGACGGTGACCTGCAGCCGTAGCCGTTCGGCCAGGTGGAGGAACTCCTCCCCGTCGCCCCGGGTGTTGGAAGTGACGCTGCGCAGCGTGCGCTCCTGGAACAGGTGCGTGTCATAGTTCAGCGAGGGAATGTCGGTCAGGTAGATCCCGGCGACGGCCAGCGTGCCGCCGCGGTCCAGCGCGGCCAGGGCCGGCGGCACCAGGGTGCCAACGGGAGCGAACAGGATCGCCGAGTCGACCGGCTCCGGCGAGGGGTCGAAGGAGTCCTGTGCCGAAGCGACGCCAAGCTCGCGGGCCAGTTCGCGTGCCTTCTCGCCGCGCGTGAACACGTGCACGGCCGCGCCCTGCGCGATCGCGACTTGAGCGACCAGGTGCGCCGAGCCGCCGAATCCCCAGATCCCGAGCCTGCCCACCGGGTGGCAGGTCGGCAAGCTTCAGGGCCCGGTAGCCAATAATCCCGGCGCACAGCAGCGGGGCCAGCTCGGCGTCGCTGAAGCCCTTCGGCAGCTCATACACGTACGCGTCGGCCGCGACCAGGTACTCGGCGTACCCGCCGTGGATGTCCCAGCCGGTGTAGATCGAGTTCGGGCACAGGTTCTCCCGGCCCCGGCGGCAGTACCGGCAGGACCCGTCGGTGCCCGCGAGCCAGGCGGCGCCCACCCGGTCGCCGACGCCGAACCTGGACACGCCGGGGCCGGTGGCGACCACCTCCCCCACGACCTCGTGGCCCGGAGTGACATCCGGCGCCTTGGGCGGCAGATCCCCCTCGGTCAGGTGCAGGTCGGTCCGGCAGACACCGCACCGCAGCACCTTGATCAGCAACTGCCCCTGGCCCGGCTCGGGGACCGGACGATCGATCAGCCGCAGCGGGCCGGTCGCGACCGGCCCGGGCTCGTGAACCACCCATGCCCGCATGCAGCCAGGCTATGCCGGGGACCGTCCCGCCGCCGACCGGGACCGCCGACCCGACCCCCGTCCCGCCCGCCGACCGAGGCCGCCGACCCGCCCGTTTGGGCACAGCGGTTCAGGAAGGTCCGGTTCCTCCCGGACAAATCCGAACCACTATCGCCGGCCGCCCTGAAGGTAGACTCCGTTGCATGGCTTACCGACACGCCAGCACGACGACGCCGGGGGAACCCCGGCGCGACGCGGCGTGACCTGACCACGACCACGAGGCCCCGGGAGCACCTTCCCGGGGCTTTTTCAATGCGCCAGCCACGGGAGGCTGCCTCCACCCGGCCTCGGACGACCCGAAGTAACGGAGGCACCGATGCACACCAAGCCACGCGGCCCGGCGGCGCCCGCCTGCGACCCGCCCGCCGACCACCGCCGGCTCGGCCGCGAACTGCGGCTGTTCGTCACCGACCCGCTGGCCAGCGCCGGCCTGCCGCTCTGGCTGCCAGACGGGGCGGTGATCAGGGCAGAGCTGGAGCGGCTGGCCGCCGAGGAGGCGATCCGCGGCGGCTGCCAGCGGGTTTACACACCGGTGCTGGCCAAGCGGGCGCTGTTCGAGCTGTCCGGCCACTGGGCCAAGTTCGCCGATGACATGTTCCCGCCGATGCGGGTTGGCAACGAGGAATTCATTCTCCGGCCCGCGAACTGTCCGCACCACGCCCTGATCTACGCCGCCGAGCAGCGCAGCTTCCGTGACCTGCCGGTGCGCCTGTCCGAGCTCGGCAGCATGTTCCGCAGCGAGCTGTCCGGCGTGCTCGGCGGGCTGTCCCGGGTCCGGCAGATCAACCTCGACGACACCCACGTGTTCTGCGCCCCATGGCAGGTGCAAGACGAGATCGTGCGCGGCGTGGAGGCGGTACGCCGCTGCTACCGGCTGCTCGGCATCGACGTCGCGTGCTACCGGCTGTCCCGGCGCGGCAGCGGCGAGGGGTACTTGGGCAGCCCTCGCCAGTGGGTCGACGCTGAGCGCCAGCTGGCCGCCGCGCTCGCCGACCTCGGGCTCGATTTCGAGGACGCTCCAGGCGAGGCCGCGTTCTACGGGCCGAAGATCGACGTCCAGGTCACCGACCCGGCGGGCCGGGAGGAGACTCTGTCGACCGTACAAATCGATTTCAACCAGCCGGAACGTTTCGACCTCCGCTTCATCGGCTCCGATGGCGCGAGCCAGCGGCCGGTGATGATCCACCGCGGGGTGTTGTCCGCGATGGAGCGGCTGGTCGCTCACCTCACCGAGCAATACGAGGGGGCGTTCCCGCCGTGGCTGGCGCCGGTACAGCTGCTGGTGCTTCCCGTCGCCGAGGCAAACGCCGAGCAGGCCCGTCTGGTCGCCGGCCGGGCCGCCGCCGGGGGGCTGCGGGCCGTATATGTTCCGGCAGATACCACTCTGAAGGCCAGGATCCGCCGGGCCCACGACCGCCGGATCCCGTACATCGCGGTAATCGGCGACCGGGAGGCGGGCAACGACGCCGTCGCGCTGCGGCTACGCGACGGCCACCGTATCGACGGCGTCAGCGTCGACCGGCTGATCCCGCACCTGGCCGACCTGGTCGCCAGCCGTTCAGCAGACCTCGGCTTCCGGTAAGTCCGGCTCCTTCCCAGACCTCGGCTCCCGGTAAGTCCGGCTCCTTCCCAGACCTCGGCTCCCGGTAAAAGGAGATGGCATTCTTGATAGGCCGGCCGATGCCAAGCGAATTTCCCCTAGGGGATCGGTTTTCCCCTAGGGGGTGCGTTTGTGGTCCCGGCGGCATGCGCACCCGTGCGAGGCTACGCCTGCCATGCCGTCCTCGATTCGCAACTGTTTGATCCGGATCTTCGAACACAGGTACGAATTACGGTGAGCCCCGAAGAACGGCTGAGAGATAATTCCTCCAGCCGATCAGTTTGCGGAGTTCCACCGGCCGTCCGCCCGTTCCCGCATACTGAACACGCACCGCTTTTAATGGCGGCGCCCACCTCTGGCGGAGGTCCACATGATTAGGTTCCGGACGAGGCGGGCCAAGTACCTAGCCATAGCGGCCGCAGCCGGGCTCGCGGCGAGCGCCGCTGTGGCCGCCGTGTCGAGCGCCTCGACCGCTTCGGCCGCGTGCCAGGTGAAGTACACAGTGCAAAGCCAATGGTCCAACGGATTCTCGCTCGCGGTCGCGATCACAAACCAGGGCTCCCCGATCACGAGCTGGACGCTTGGCTACTCCTATGCCGGCAAGCAGCAGCTGACCGAGGGCTGGGACGGGACCTGGACCCAGTCCGGCGAGAACGTCACCGTGGCGAGCGCGTCATGGAACGGCTCGCTCGGCACCGGCGGCAGCACCTCGGCTGGCGCGAACTTCAGCTACAGCGGGACGAACGCGGCACCGACCGCCTTCACGCTGAACGGCGCGACCTGCGGCACGTCCACTGGCCCGGCGCCCTCGCCGACCCCGGCGCCCACAGCCACCGCCATGCCCACGGCCACGCCGACCCCGGCGCCCACAGCCACCGCTGCTCCGTCGCCGTCGGCCAGCGCGTCGCCGAGCCCGACGGCACCGGCCACGTCGTCCGCGCCGCAGCTGCATGTGTCAGGGAATGAGCTGGTCAACGCCAGCGGGGCACGGGTGGTGCTGCACGGGGCGGACCGCTCCGGCACCGAGTACTCCTGCGTGCAGGGCAACGGGATCTTCGATGGGCCGAACGACCAGGCCTCGATCGCCACGATGAAGAGCTGGGGCGTCAACGCGGTCCGGGTGCCGCTGAACGAGGCCTGCTGGAACGGCGAGTCCTACGTGAACCCGGCCTTTGCGGCCGCGAACTACCAGGCCGCGATCGAGGCCTACGTGAACCTGCTCAACGAAAACGGCATGGTGGCGATCCTGGACCTGCACTGGAGCGAAGGGCTGTACACCGGCAGTTCGTCCGCCTGCTCCTCGGCCGAGGCCGTGTGCCAGAAGCCGATGCCGGACGCGGCCGAGTCGGTGCCGTTCTGGACCTCGGTCGCCAGTGCGTTCAAGGGCAACGACGCGGTCGTCTTCGACCTGTTCAACGAGCCCTATCCGGATCAAGCCGACGGCGACAACGAGACCGAGGGCTGGCAGTGCTGGCTCAACGGCGGCAGCGACTGCGTCGGCATCTCCTACCCCGTGGCCGGGATGCAGACCCTGGTAAACGCCGTCCGCTCGACCGGCGCGAACAACGTGATCATGCTCGGCGGCCTGGAATGGGCCAACGACCTGACCCAGTGGCTGACCTACGAGCCGACCGACCCGGACCACAACCTGGCTGCGTCCTGGCATTCCTACAACTTCAACGCCTGCAACAACCAGTCCTGCTGGACCAGCCAGGTCGCCCCGATCATCGCCAAGGTCCCGGTCATTGCCGGAGAGATCGGCGAGAACGACTGCGCGGACAGCTACATCGACCCGCTGATGACCTGGCTGGATTCCGAGGACACCAGCTACCTGGCCTGGGCCTGGAACGCCGACTTCAACTGTGCCAGCGGACCCGGCCTGATCACCAACTACAACGGCGATGCCACTGCTTTCGGCGCCGGATACGAGTCGCACCTGCAGTCCCTCGCCGGAGGCTGACCCCCCGGCGACGCCATTCCATCGAGCCGTGTCCGCGCGCGTTAGGGTGGTCGGCCATGCATGGCCAGCAGGCCGACACCGGCCAGGCCGAACCGGGCGAGGCCGTGCTCGCCCAGGCGCTCGCCGCGTTCCAGACGGCGCTCGGCCCGCGCCTGATCGCCGCATACGCGCTCGGCAGCCTGGCGCACGGGGGGTTCAGCCCGCTGGTCAGCGACGTGGATCTCGGGCTCGTCCTCGACGACCCGTTCCGGATCAAAGACCGATTCACGATCCGCAGCGTGGCTGGCGCCGTGCGGGCCGGCGGATCGCCGCTGCACCAGCGGCTTTCGGTGTTCTGGGGGACGCCGTCGACCCTGCGGGGCACGGTGAGCGGCGGCAGGTTCCCCCCGCTGGACCGGCTTGACCTGCTGGAGTACGGCCGGTTGCTGGCCGGGACCGACGCCCGCGACGGCGTGGCCCGCCCTGGGCGGACCGAGCTGCTGGTGGCGGGCGCGCAATTCGCGCTCGGCACGCTGGGCGGGGACCCGGATCTGGGAGCGCGAGTCAAGGGCCTGGTCATGCGCGACCAGCGGGGTGACGATCCGGTGCGGGAGATCCGCTCCCCGGCGCTGCTGGCCTCGCGCGGGCCCCGGCGGGTGACCAAGGTCGTGCTGTTCCCGGTCCGGTTTCTGTTTACCGCGGCCACCGGCCGGGTTGGCACCAACGCGCTCGCCGCCGAGCACTACCTGGCCAGCCCGGACGTGCCCGCCACGAACCTGGTCGCCGCCGCGGTCGCCTGGCGTGCCGCGCCTCCCGCCGAGGATGCGGCGGCCGAGTTGCTCGGCCGCGAGCTGATGCCGCTCTACCTGCACTACATCGACGACCACATCGCCCGGCTTGACGACGCCGGCCGCTCACGGCTGGCCGGCCGGTTCCGCGGGTGGCGGGCCCGGCTGCTGGCCTGAGATCTCTAGCCTGGTGCCTGCCGGTACTCGCGGGGCGAAAGGTGATCTGGATGGCTCGGTCGGAGATTCCCCAGTCGGGCTTCTTGCGGAGCTTCTCGTTCGCCGCGGAGGGGGTGTGGCGCGTCGTCCGCACCCAGCGCAACATGCGGGTCCACCTGCTGGTCGGCCTGGCCGCGGTCGCGGCCGGCCTGATCCTGCGCATCGGCGCGGCAGACTGGGCCTGCGTGCTGACGGTCATCGGGCTCGTGCTCACCGCCGAGACGCTGAACACGGTCGTCGAGGCGCTCGTCGACCTGAGCACCGACGAGTTCCACCCGCTGGCCAAGGCCGCCAAGGACATGGCGGCCGGCGCGGTGCTGCTCTCATCCGCCGCGGCGGTCGGCGTCGGCGTAGCCGTGTTCCTGCCCCGGCTGCTCCGCGGGCATGGCTGACGTCCGGCCTTGACCCTCACGCTGCGTCGGGCCGCAGACTGGCTGGCGTGAACGACGACGAGTATCCGGTCGGCGCCGTGGCCAGGCTCGCCGGGGTATCGGTGCGCACGCTGCACCACTACGACCGGATCGGCCTGCTGACGCCGAGCGGGCGGAACGCCGCCGGGTACCGGATCTACACGCTGCCCGACCTCAAGCGGCTGCAGCAGATCCTGTTCTACCGGGCGCTCGGCTTCGCGCTGGACGACGTCGCCAAGATCCTGGCCGGGCCCGGCCAGGACGCAGCGGCCCACCTGCGCAGGCAGCACCGGTTGCTGCGCGAGCAGATCAGCCGCCGCCGGGGCATGCTGGCGGCGATCGAGAAGGAACTGGAGGCAGGAAAGATGGGCATCGCGCTCACGCCCGAGGAGCAGCTCGAGATCTTCAGCACGGACAAAGTGAGCGGGGAGTGGGCCGCCGAGGCGGAGCAGCGCTGGGGCGGAACCGAGGCGTGGACGCAGTCGCAGCGCCGCGCCACCGCCTACACCAAGCAGGACTGGCTGGAGATCCAGGCGGAAGCCGACGCGATCAACCGGGGGCTCGCCGCGGCGATGACGGCAGGCACGTCTGCGGCCGATCCCAGGGCCATGGACCTCGCCGAGCGTCACCGGCAGCACATCACCCGGTGGTTCTACGACTGCACGTACGAGATGCACCGCGGCCTGGCCGAGATGTACGTCGCCGACGAGCGGTTCACCCAGACTTATGACGCCATAGCTCCCGGCCTGGCCAGATACACGCACGACGCGGTGCTGGCCAACGCGGACCGCGCGACCCCGTAGGGTTTTAGGCGGGGGAACGCGTCGCGGATCGGGGAGGGCATGAAGCGCATCTCATGGCTGGCTGCTGCCTGTGTTCTGGGCTGGGCAGGGGTGCGCTTGGCCGACGCTGACCGCAACCGCCGCATCGAGGCTCCAGTGGCGCCACTGCTGTCGTTCACCCCGCACGTGACCGCTGCCGCGCTGGTCAGCCCGCTGGTGCTGCGCCGCAAGGGCCCGGCGGCCACCGCCGTGATCGCTGGGGCAGCGCTGGCCACCGTCGTGCTGCCGCGGGCCTTCCACCGCCGGCCACAGCCGATGACCCGCGGCCCGCTGCTGCGCGTCATCACCGCGAACCTGATGCACGGGCACGCCGATGAGGAGGCGATCGTAAGCCTGGTCCGGCGCACCGGCGCCGACGTGCTGTTCCTGCAGGAACTCACCGAGGCGGCGGTGATTACGCTGAAGCAGGCCGGGCTCACTGACCTGCTCCCGCACGAGATCGTCGACGTCAAGGGCGCCAGCGCGCGTGGCTCCGGGATCTACGCCAGGTACCCGCTCGGCAACGGCCTGACGATCAGGCCGATATCGATCGCCCAGCCCACGGCGCGACTGGAGCTTCCCGGCGGCCAGCACGCCGACCTGATCTGCGTCCACCCGCACCCGCCGAAGCCAGCCTGGTCGCGGCGGAACGCGGCCCGGTGGCGGGAGGAGCTGACGGTCCTGCCGCCGCCCGCGGATCCGGGCACCGAACCCCCGCGGGTGCTGGCCGGGGACTTCAACGCCACCGCGGATCACGCGTACTTCCGCGACCTGCTGCGGCTGGGGCACGTCGACGCCGCCAGCCAGGTGGGCAAGGGGCTGGTTCCCACCTGGGCGCCCTGGGGAGCCCACGGCGGCCCCGGCCTGCTCACGATCGACCATGTCCTGGTCGATCCGCGGTGCACCGTGCTAGCAGGCTCGGTGCTCCGGCTGCCGGGCAGCGACCACCAGGCGGTATACGCGGAGTTCCGGCTCCCCGGCTGAGCCCAGCCGGCCCGCGCTACGACGCGGCCGCGCCGCTCAGGTTTTCCTCGTTGAGCTGCGCCAGCCAGTCGCGGCTCGCCACGGCGATCCTGGCTGGTATCCCGAGCTCGCCAAGCAGGTCGGCCGCCGCGGCCATCTCGTCGGTGCGCCGGGCGGCGTGGGTGATGCTGCCCTGCTCGAGGCGGTCGAGCATGTCCATGCCGATGTCCTCGGCGATGTTCTCGCGCAGCCAGTCCTCGCAGCCGGCGACGCGGCCGGCCCGCAGCGACTCGGTCACCGCTGCCGCCATCCCCTTGTAGAACACGCTGCGGCACAGCTTGCGGCTGGCCGCGGCGCCCGCCGGCCCGGCGATGGCTTCGGCGTTCCCGCCGAGGCCGGTCAGCGCCGCGGCGACCGGGACCGCCGCCTCCCCGCTCACCAGCATCGGCGTCCGGATACCGCGGCCGGGAACCGGGGCCATCATCGCCACATCGGCGAAGGCGATCCTCCGCTGCCCCGCACTGGCCGCGAGCCGCTGCTTGAGGCCGGCAGAGGATGTGTTCAGGTCCGCGTAAAGCACACCCGGCGACAGGCCAGGAGCCGCGGCGTTGAAGGCGCCCTCGGCCTCGTGCGCCGTGGTCAGGCTGAGCACGAGATCCGCCCCGGCGCAGGCTTCGGCGTCGCTGCTGGTCGCGACGACCCCTTCTGGCGCGGCGACCGCGGGGTCGTAGCCGCGCACGGTCACCCCGGTTGCGACCAGGTCACGGCCGATCGTCGAACCGGCCTCGCCGAGCCCGAGCACGGCGACCACCCTGATCCCGGCGTGTTCCTCGCTCACGGTGCTCCTTCCTGCGTGCCGATCCCGAAGCATGCCATCACCCGAAGACTGCCACCCGGTTGCGAGGGGCGCGAACCGGGGCGCGGCAACGGGCGGCCAAGGGGCGGGGCCGAGGTCCCGGAGTACTGACCGCTCCGGACCGGGCAGACTGGGCGGGTGAACGTGCTGACCGTCGTCGAGCTTGGCGGGTCATCCGTGGTGCTGCGCCGCGCCGTGGCGGCGGACGTGCCGACGATCGTGAGCCTGCTCGCAGCCGACCAACTCGGGGCGACCAGGGATGGCGTGACGACACCTGATGAGCTGGCCAGCTACCAGCGCGCGTTTCGCGAAATCGACCGCGACCCGGCGCACCTCCTTGTAGTCGCGCAGTCCGGCGCGGACGTCGTGGCCACCCTCCAGCTCTCGTTCATCCCCGGCCTGGCCCGCCACGGCGCGCTGCGGGCGCAGATCGAGGCCGTCCGAGTGGCCGACGCCTGGCGCGGCCACGGTCTCGGCGCCGCGATGATGGCCTGGGCCATCGCCGAGGCGCGGCGCCGGGGGTGCGCCCTGGTGCAGCTGACCAGCGACAAATCGCGGACGTCCGCGCACCGCTTCTACGAGCGGCTCGGCTTCGTCGCAACCCACGAGGGAATGAAGCTCGCGCTCTGAACGGCGGCTCGACCGGGCATGCCGACCGGAGCCACGCAGCGCCGACCGGTCAGGATCCGGCCGCCAGGCGGGCCGCCTTGGTGGTCAGGTACTGCTGTTCCCGCAGGTTCGTGGCGCGGGCGGCGGCGGCGCGGAACTCGGCTACCGCGGCAGCCGGGTCGCCGGCCTGCTCGAGCAGGTGGGCGCGCACCGCGTGCAGCCGGTGGTGGTCGCCCAGCCGCTGGTCCAGGCCGTCGAGCAGAGCCAGGCCCGCGTCCGGGCCCTGCGCCATCGCCGCGGCCACGGCCCGGTTGAGCCGCACCATCGGGTTCTGGGTCATCGACTCGAGCAGGCCATAGAGGGTCAGGATCTGCGGCCAGTCGGTGCTGTCGTGCCCGGGGGCCTGGTCGTGCAGGGCCGCGATCGACGCCTGGATCTGGTACTCGCCGACCTGTCCCCGGCGCAGCGCCGCGGCGATCAGCCCGAGGCCCTCGACGATGAGCCGGCGGTCCCACTGGCTGCGGTCCTGCTCGGCGAGCGGAACCAGCTCCCCGCCCGGGCCGCTGCGTGCGGGCCGCCGGGCCTCGGTGAGCAGCATGAGTGCGAGCAGGCCGGTCGCCTCGGGCTCGTGCGGGACGGCGGCGTGAATCGCCCGGGCCAGCCTGATCGCCTCGCCGGACAGGTCGGTGCGGGCCAGATCGGGCCCGCTGCTGGTCGTGTAGCCCTCGTTGAACAGCAGGTACACGACGTGGAGCACCTGCGCGAAGCGTTCCGGGCGGTCATCTTGGGCCGGCAGCGCGAACGGCTGGCCCGACGCCTGGATCTTGGCCTTGGCCCGGCTGATCCGCTGCGCCATCGTCGCCTCGGGGACCAGGAACGCGGCCGCGATCTCGCGGGTGGTCAGGCCGCCGACCGCGCGCAGCGTCAGCGGGATGGCCAGCGCCGGGCTGAGCGAGGGGTGGCAGCACATGAACATGAGGATCAGCGTGTCGTCGCGCCCCGGTGGCGGGTCCGGGCTGGCCATCGACCACGAGGCGGCGAGCTCCTCCCTGCGGCGGCGGGCATCCTCGCTGCGGTAGACGTTGGCCAGGCGGCGGGAGGCCACCCGGATCAGCCAGCCGAGCGGATTGTCCGGCTGGCCGTCACAGGGCCAGGCGCTCGCGGCGGCGATGAGCGCCTCCTGCACCGCGTCCTCGGCGTCGGCAAAGTTCCCGTAGCGGCGGACGAGCGTGCCGAGGACCTGCGGCGCCAGCTCGCGCAGCAGGTCCTCGATCGGGTGCGGCGTGGTCACAGCTCCGGGTCGGGGGCGCTGAGCACCTCACGCACCTCGATCTGCTGCCGGATCGGCACCCCGTTCGGGCCGGGCGAGGCCGAGGCCCGAGCGGCGATCTCGACGGCCCGCTGTGCCGACTCCACGTCCACCAGGCGGTAGCCGGCCAGCAGCTCCTTGGACTCGGGGTACGGGCCGTCCGTGATCACTGGGGCGCTCATCCCGTCGCTGACCACGAACTTGGCCTGCTCAGGCCCGGCCAGGCCCTGTGCGTCAACCAGCTCGCCCAGTTCCGCCAGCTCGGCGTTGAGCGCTATCTGGAACGCGATGTGCGCCTTGATCTCCTCGGGGCTCCACTCGCTCATCGGTGCGCAGCCCGACTCGACCCCTCCGTAGTTCTGCAGCAGCATGAATCGCATCGCTCCATCCTCCCTGGTCGTGCGGGCCTTCGTGGCGCCGCTCACTCAGGTGTCACCGCCGCGATCCGGTTCTCGACATCATCGGGACGATTTTTATTCGGCTTTCCCGGCTGGCTCCGGCTGGGGCAGGGTCTCGCCGGTCTCCAGCAGTGTCTTGAGGCTGGCCAGGATCGCCGGCCAGCCCTGGGTGATGCCCTCGAGCACGCTGCTGCCGGGGTCGAACCCGTTGTGCAGCACGGTCAGCTTGACCACCTGGCCGAGCGGCTCGATCTCGAACGTCACCTTGGACCGGCTCTCTGCGGCGAACGACGCGCGCTGCTCCTCGCTGACCCCGTAGGCCTCCGCCCACTCCGGGCTGAACGTGTGCCAGGTGTAGGCGAGCCGGCGGCACGGCTCGGCCTCGAGCACCACCTGCTCCGCATCGGCGATGGTCACCCCGCTCGGGTCCAGGACCACGGTGAACGCCGCTCCCGGCGCCCAGTCCGACTCCATGCAGAGCCCCCAGTAGCGGCGGGTGAAGGCCGGGTCGGTCAGCGCCTGCCAGAGCCGCTCGGGCGTGGTCTTGATGTAGGTCGTGTACACGAATTCGGTGCTGGTGGTGCTGGTGGTGCTGGTCATCGGCTCCTCCAATGCCGTCTTGAGGTCGGCGAGCGCACGTACGCGCTGCCGGTCGTACTGGTTGATCCAGCGCTCGGCGATGGCGTTGATCGGCACCGCGTTGAGGTAGTGCAGCTTCTCCCGGCCCCGCCACACCGTGGTGATCAGGTTGGCCGCCTCGAGCACGGCCAGGTGCTTGCTGACCGACTGCCTGGCCATGTCCAGGCCGGTGCACAGCTCGCGCAGGGTCTGCCCGTTCCTGGCGTTCAGGCTGTCCAGCAGCCGGCGGCGACTGGCATCGCCCAGCGCCTTGAAAACCTCGTCCATCCTCGCCATCCCCAAACATGCAGCCGTCTGGCTGCATGTAAAATATAGGCAGCCGTCCGGCTGCATGTCAACACGGTGCCGCCGCACGCCACGCCTGGCCAGCCGGCTAACTGGCCGTCCTCCGCCCCGGTGCCGTCACCTGGCCCAGCTACCCTGACCACCCGCACTGCCCGCGCTGCCCTGCCAAACGAAGTAGGAGTGGTCGGGAAGTGCCGCCGGGAATGTTGGCTCGGCGGCTGGGGTTCTGGTATACATAGTTCTGTGAGCCCGCTATAGCGGGATGCGGCCTTTCTGCGGGCCGCCCGGCAACCTTGCCGACTACCGAATCTGTCGCCTGAACAGCCGCGAACATTCCAGGGCTTTATCGCCGAGTACTCCGAGGCGTTCCTGCCCGAAGTAGCCGCCCACCAGGGTATCTGCGGGGCAGGCGGAACTAGAACGCCTTCCCAGCGGAAATCATGCGACCTCGCGGGTGCGCGTTTCCGCGCCCCGCCACGAGCTCATTTTGACGTGCCCGAATTCGGGCCACCGTCTTCCTCGAAAGGAATCATTTATGACCACCATTACCCACGAGCAGCCGGTGACGGCTGCCGACAAGAAGCCGGTAGCGGCCCCTGTCGGCAAGAACTGCCAACAGCAAGCCGGCGGCGGCACCCCCGCCGTCGACGACTGACAACAGCGCATCCGTCCCGGTGTCGGGGATCCTCGACATCGCGGACGGCCACGGCTTCGTCCGGACCTCCGGCTACCGGATGGGCCGCGACGACGTCTACGTCTCAGCGGGCCAGGTCCGTCAGTACGGCCTGCGCCGGGGAGACCAGATCACGGGAGCCGCACGCCCGGCCGGGCAGGGCGGCGACAACCGGCCGGGCCGGCGGTCCGCAGCGGCCGCGGCCGCGAAGCACCCGGCGCTGGCCCGGATCGACGCGATCAACGGCCTGGAGGCCGAGCGGTCGAAGGCGCGCCCCGAGTTCGACAAGCTCACCCCCCTCTACCCGCAGGAGCGCCTCCGCCTGGAGTCCCGCTCCCCGTCGCCCGTGGCACGGATCATCGATCTGGTCAGCCCGATTGGCAAGGGCCAGCGGGGACTGATCGTATCCGCGCCCAAGGTCGGCAAGACCTTGGTGCTGAAGGAGATCGCGGCGGCGGTAGCCGCAGGCAATCCCGAGGTGCACCTGATGGTCGTGCTCGTCGGCGAGCGCCCTGAAGAGGTCACCGACCTGCGGCGCACGGTCAACGGCGAAGTGATCTTCTCCACGTTCGACCAGTCCGCGAGCGATCACATCATGGTTGCCGAGCTGGCGATCGAACGGGCCAAGCGCCTGGTCGAGCTCGGCAAAGACGTCGTCGTGCTGCTCGACTCGATCACCAGGCTCGGCCGCGCGTACAACCTCGCCGCCCCGGCCAGCAGCCGGATCCTGGCCGGCGGCGTGGCGACGTCGGCCCTGCAGCCACCCCGGCAGTTCCTCGGCGCGGCGCGGAACATCGAGGAGGGCGGCTCGCTGACGATCCTGTGCTCGGCCCTGATCGACACTGGCTCCCGGATGGACGACGTGTTCTTCGAGGAGTTCAAGGGAACCGGCAACATGGAGCTGCGGTTGCGCCGCGAGCTCGCGGAGAAGCGCCTCTTCCCCGCGGTCGACGTCGCGGCGTCCGGAACCCGCAGGGACGACCTGCTGATGACACCGCAGGAACATGCGGCGGTCGACAGCCTGCGCCGGGCGCTGGCCGGGCTGGATCCCCAGCAGGCTCTCGAGCTGCTGCTGGATAAGACCCGCGATACCGCGTCCAACGCCGAGTTCCTGCTCCAGGTTCAGCGCAGCACCCCGAACGCCCGGCTGGCGGCCTCGGCCTAGGTGACCGGGCGGACGCTCGCAGCGTGCCGCCGCGCCAGCTCGCGGTATACCTCGGGGTTGGTCTCGACCCACTGCTTGGCTCCCCCGGAGATCTCCCCGACGACCCGGGCCGGGACGCCGACGGCGAGCATGCCCTCGGGGATCACCATTCCCGGCGGGACCGTGCAGCCAGCCGCCACCAGAGCGTGGCGGCCGACGACCGCCCCGTCCAGCACGGTCGCACCGTTCCCGATCAGCGCCTCCTCGTGCACGACCGCGCCGTGGACCACGCACAGGTGGCCAACGGTCGCACCCTCGCCGATCTCGGTGACCGGGTCGCTGCCCCCATGCAGCACCGAACCGTCCTGCACGTTGGCGCCGCGGCGCACGACGATCGGCCCGAAGTCGGCGCGCAGCACGGCCCCGTACCAGATCGATGCGTCGGCTTCTACCACGACGTCTCCGACAAGGGTGGCGGTCGGCGCGATCCACGCCTGCGGGCTGACCTTCGGCTCGCGGCCTTCAAATGCGAACAGCGGCATCCGCCCATGATGCACCAGCGCCCAGAAGCGGCCGTAAGCGCCGGGCCACGGCTCGGCGATGAGCTCCGCCGGCACCGCCCAGCGGCAGGCTGCCCGGGTACGGCATCGCCCGGCGGCGGACTCCCCCGGGCCGGCACCCGTCCCGCGGCGCCCCTGCCCACTTGTGGTCGCGGGGGGAGACAAAATTCCCCTAGTGTGATCCAAGTCATATTTGTGATTAGCGTGGTTCCTGCCTTGACGTGCTCGTTTGTGGTGCAGGTTAGTGATCCAGCAGCACCCCGCGTGCGCGACGGTCACCAGCCCCCAGTGATTCCGTCGCCCTGACCCGCACGGCGTCCGCACGCCGCTGGCCGCATTAGCCTGAGCCAGCGTTTCCGGGTGACAGCCGAGCGCAACGCAGCGCGCAACCAAAGGCACGGTCGTGTCCCGCCCACCCGCCAGGCACCAGAAGCCGTTGCGGCAGTCGCCGGCCCGCCCCGATCCGTACGATGAGCCCCGGTACGACGATGGCCGTTACTACGCAGCCCCGTACGCCGAATCCCCGTACGCCGAAGCTCCGTACCGCGACGAAGTCCCATACAACGACAGCCGTTACAACGAGGCCTGGTATGACGACGGCTCGTTACGTGGAAGCCCCATACGCCGACCCCGTATGACGAGGCCCGGTACGGCGACAGCCGTTACGACGAAGCCCCATTCGGCGACAGCCGTTACAACGAGGCCCGGTACAACGACGGCGCGTACGACGAGGCCCAGTACAACGACCGCCCGCACGACGAGGCCCGGCATGACGACGGCCCTTACGAGGAAGGCCCTTACCCCAACCGCCGGTACAGCCAGGGCACGGCCGACCGCCCCAGGCCGGCTGGTGGGCGCGGCGCGCACCGGCACGCCAGGCCGTCGAGGAAGCGACGCAAGCCCGTGAAGATCGCCGCCGCCATGGCCGGCTCGACCCTGCTGGTGGCCGCGGCCGCGCCGGTGGCGGCGCACTGGTGGCACCGGCCAGCGACTCACCCCACCGCCCTGGACCAGGAAAACCCCGCGAGCACGCCGGGTGCGGCCCTCGGCGCAGGTCCCCGAACCCCCGGCCAGCCTGCCGCACCCGAAAACACCCTCGCCCAGTGGGCGCAAATCCCCATCGGCAAGCACGCCGTCGCCCAGGCCGGCGCGGCCAAGCGCGCCGCCAGGCACGCGGCAGCGCAGCCGTCACACTCGCCGCAGCCGCAGCCGAAGGCCACAGTGTCTGCCGCGTACCAGAACCCGCTGCGCGCCGTCAGCGGCCTGGTGCTGGAACGCGTCGACATGGGGGTCGACTTCGGCGGGGCGGGCCCGGTGTACGCGCTCGGCGACGGGGTCATCACCAACGCCACGGGAGACTCGACCGGGTGGCCGGGCGGCGGCTGGATCACGTACCAGCTGACCGATGGCCCGGACGCCGGCCTGGTGGTCTACGTGGCCGAGGACGTGAAGCCGACGGTCGAGGTCGGCCAGAAGGTGACATCGTCGACCGTGATCGCGAATATGTTCAACGGAGGCGACGGCATCGAGACCGGCTGGGCCACCTCGGACAGCAGCACGGCGGAATCCCAGATGGCCGCGGCCGGCGGCATCGGCGGCAACGGCCCGTTCCCGACCATCGTCGGGCTCAGCTTCGAGGCGGTGCTGGAGAGCGTCGGCGTTCCGGCGGCGCCCAACGCCAATGAGCCGGGCAACGGGCTCCTCCCGGCGGGTTACCCGGCGGCGGCAAGCTAGCCGGGAACTGCGCGGGAGAACACGACCCCGGCGCGCTCCAGCCGCTCCACCTCGCCGGGGTCCAGACCGGCCTCGAGCAGGATGGCCCGGCTGTGCTCGCCCGGCCGCGGCGGCGGCCCGGGCGCCGGCCGGTCCAGGCCCGGCAGTTCGAGGCCGTGGCCCGGCCCGGCCACCGCGGCGCCACCGGACCCGTCCGGCTCGATGACGGTGAGCAGGCCGTGCCGGATGAGCTGGAGGTCGCCCGCGAGCTCGCGCGCCTGACGGGCCTTGACGGCGGGGACCCCGACGCTGGCCGCGCGCCGGAGCACCTCGGCGACCGGCAGCCGGGCCACCACCTCGGCCAGGCCGTCCTTCGCCTGCTGCCCGGTTCCGGCGAGCCGCACCCACCCGTCCGCAGCCTGGAAGAGCCGGTCGAGCGGCCCGGGGCCGGAGAAGTCCCGGCCGCCGTCCGGCGTCGGCGGGCGCCCGGCAAAACGGACCAGATGCTCGGATTGCACCAGGCAGGACGCGGCGCACAGGGTGACGCTGACCTGCTGCCCGCGCCCCGTCCGCGCGCGGGCGGCCAGCGCAGCGCACGCGCCGAGCGCGGCCAGCCCGGCGGCGATCACGTCGTTGACCGGGACGGTAAGGAAGACCGGGCTGTCCGCCTCGTCCGGACCCGCCTGGGTGCGCATGATGCCGCTCATGGCCTGGATCACCGGGTCGAAGCCGGGCCGGTGGCGCAGCCGCCCGGCGTCGCCGAATGCGCTCACCGACACGCTGGTGATGCCGGGATTGACCTCAGCCAGCTGGTCGTGGGAGATGCCGAGCCGCGCGGCCACCCCGGTGCGGTAGTTGTCCACGACCACGTCGGCGGAGTGGGCCAGCCTCAGGAACACATCCCGCCCGCCACGGGCCAGGTCCAGCATGAGGCTGCGCTTGCCGCGATTGAAGCCGGGAAAGCCAACACCGCCGCGGCCCGCGTGCGCGGTGCGGTACTCATCGCCGCCCGGCGGCCGCTCGATCTTCAGCACCTCGGCGCCGAGCTCGCCGAGCAGCGCACCGACGTACGGCCCGGCGATGATCGTGCCCAGGTCGAGCACGCGCACGCCGCCCAGGGGCAGCTCGGCGAGCCCGGCCGAACCCGCGCAGTCCCCGACGGGCCGGGGAGGCCAGCCGCGGGCGACGTCGGCGATGGCCTCCGGGCGCTCGGCCGCCGGCCGCCGCAGCGACGCCGGGGTCTCGGACAGCCCGACGAACACACCGGGCATGACCGCGCCGCCAAGTTCGGCGCGCAGCCCCAGCGCCCGCACCTGCTCGTGGTCCAGCCACTCGGCGGTCTCGCCCACGGGGGCGACCGGCACATCGGCCGCCTCCAGGAGCTTCACCCAGTCGGCCCGCGCCCGCTGCCGGAACAGCCTCTCCAGGAGCGCGGTGATCCACCCGATGTTCTCCGCGTCGCGCACCCGCGCCGGATCCCCGCCGACCCGCGGGTCGGCCAGCACGTCCCCCGCGCCCACCGCCCGCAGGCCGCGGTCGATGAACGCGGCCGAGAACGCGCCGAAGAACAGCCAGGCCCCGTCGCCGCAGCGGTAGCAACGGTAGTTCGGCAGCGCGCCGCCCGGGCCGCCGGGCCGCGGTACGTGCGGCTCGTCCCGCCGGACCTCGAAGCCGCCCGGCCAGACGAGCAGGCCGCCGTGCGCGCCGCCCACCACGGCCAGCCGCCCCGACCGGCGGCCGCGCCGCTGTCCCGCGACCAGCGCGGTTGCCACCGTGGCACCCCAGATGCCTTGCATGTACGCCGCGAGCGGGAACACGCAGTCGACCGGCACGTCCTCGTAAGAGGCCTGGCTCCAGGCGTGCCCGAGCCACGCATGCACCAGGCCGGCCGATTCCCGCTCGGTGCCCCACGGCGTCTCGCCCAGCAGGTACGGGGGCATCACGACCCAGATCGCGGCGCCCGGCACCCGGCCGCGCCACGGCGCTGGGCCCGCCAGCACGACGTCGGCGCCGGCCACGAGCCGGTCGAGCGCGCCGGCGTCGTCGTCCCGGGACGGGTCGAACCCGGCCCAGCGCTTGTTGCGGTCCCACACCCGCCGGCCAGGCCGCACCGGGCCGCCGGCCGACGGGCCGACCCTGACCACGTCCGCTCCGAGGTCACCCAGGAGCATGCCGGCAACCGGGCCGGCCAGACCGTCGGTCAGATCCAGAACGCGAACGCCGTCCAGTGCACCTGCCAGCGGCACAGCCGCGCTCCCTGGCTCAGCCCTCACCAAACCGGTCGCGCACCGCCTGGAAGCCCGCCCACGTGGCGTCGAGGCCGCGCTCGATGTCGCGGTCGGTGTGGGCCGCGGAAAGGAACCAGTTGTGCCGTGGGTGGATGATCACGCCGTGTTCCGCCGCGGTGCCGCAGAACGTCTTGCCCTTGGCCAGGTCGGCGTCGTCGGGGAACCTGAGGTTCGGCATGGCGGGCGGCCCGGTCATGCTGATCCGCACGCCGGCCTCGGCCGCCTGGCGCTCGATGCCCTCCTGGAGCATGGTGCCGGTGCGCTGCATGGCCGCCACGGCGCCCTCCTCGCGGATGCCGGTGATTGTGGCCACAGCGGCCGCCATCGGCACGGCCTGGAACCAGAACGACCCGGTGACGAAGATGCGCGAGGCCGCGTCGCTGAACGGCGCCGACCCGAGGATCGCCGCGATCGGGTACCCGTTCCCGATGGCCTTGCTCCACGCGCTCAGGTCCGGCGCCACGCCGAGCGGCTCCCAGCTGCCGCCGTCGTTCAGCCGGAACCCGGCCCTGACCTCGTCCAGGACCAGCGCCGCGCCGGTCCGGTCGCACAGCGCCCGCAGCTCCCGGGCGAACTGCGGATCGACCAGCTCCTCGTCGAAGCCCGCGTCGTGCCGGAACGGCGACACGATGATCGCGGCCGGCTCTCCCCCGGCTTCCTCGAGGGCGCGGTGCACGCTCGCGATGTCGTTGAACGTGTAGTAGGCCAGGTTGGCCCGGTCCTCGGGGGTCACGCCGTCCATCCGGATCGTGCACCACGGCGCGGAGCCGTGGTAAGCGCCCGCGGCCGCGAGCACCTTGGCACGGCCGGTCGCAGCCCGCGCGATCGTCACGCACGTCGTGGTGGCGTCGGTCCCGTTCTTGGCGAACATGGCCCAGTCGGCGTGCGCCACGCGGTCGACGAGCAGTTCGGCGGTCTCGACCATGGCGGCGGCGGGCCCGGCCTGGGTGTCGCCGTCCGCGCGCTGGGCCGCGGCCGCGGCCTCCACCTTGGGGTGCTTGTGGCCGAGGATGATCGGGCCGAAGCTGCACATGAAGTCGACGTACTCATTGCCGTCAACGTCCCAGACGTGCGAGCCCTCGGACCGCTGGTAGAACTGCGGGTACTCCGGGGGCAGGGCGTTGGCGCTCATGTGCCCGTACATGCCGCCGGGGATGACGGTCTCGGCGCGCTGCCGCAGCCGCGCGTCGTTGGACCGGCTCCGGGTCGAGGTCCGGTTGATGGTCTCGGTCATGTTGGCCTCCCAAAGCCCGCCAGCAGCTGCCGTGCTGCCGATTCGATCCCTGCGGCATCAAGCTGATAGTGCGCGTACAGCACGGCCGGCGGCCCCAGGACGACGTGCACGCCGGGCACTCCGAGCCGGCGGAACCTCGCCGCCACGCCCGCGTCGGCCAGTGTCTCGGCCACCGCGGACCCGAGCCCGCCGACGACGTTGTGCTCCTCGACGGTGAGCACGGCGCCGGCCTGCTGCGCGGCGGCCAGGATCTCGCCGGTGTCCAGCGGGTGAATCGTGTGCATGTCGATGACCCGCACGCCGATCCCGGTCGCGGCCAGCCGCTCGGCCGCGGCCAGGCTCGGGTGAACCTCAGAGCCGGTGGTGATGATCGCCAGATCGGTGCCCTCGCGCAGCCTCGTCGCCAGCCCGATCTGGAAGTCCGCTGGCGGCTCGGCGTACACCTGCGGATCGCGGCCGCGTCCCATCCGGATGTACATCGGGCCGGGATGGCTTAGCGAGGCGCGCAGAATCGCCCGCAGCTGGTTGGCGTCGGCGGCGCAGACGACGGTGAGCTCGGCGATCGTCCGCATGATCCCGAGGTCCTCGAGGGAGTGGTGGCTGGTGCCGTAGAACCCGAGGCTCATCCCGGCGTGGTGGCCGAGGATCCGCACCGGCATGCCGGTATAAGCACAGTCGGTACGGATCTGCTCGCAGGCCAGCAGCGCGGCGTACGCGGCGAACGTGGCGGCGTACGGGATCAGGCCCGTTGAGGCCATGCCCGCGGCGATCGAGATCATGTTCTGCTCAGCGACGCCTACGTTGAAGAAGCGGTCAGGGTGACGGATGCCGAAGTCGATGGTCCGGTTGGCATGCGCCAGGTCGGCGGTGAGCACAACGATGCGGTCATCGGTGTCGGCGAGGTCGGCCAGCTCGGCGCCGGCCACGAACGCGGGCACCGAGGTAAGCGCGATGCCCTTGCCCGACTTCGGGTCCTTGAGGGCCTGGGCCTCGTCGGTGCCGCGGAACAGGCCGCTCAGGCTCTGCTCGAGCGTGGGCTCCGAAGCCTCGGGCTTGGCGGCGCGTACGGAGTGGTCAGGCATCGTGGCCGCCCGCGGTCAGCGGCTGCAGGCCCGCCCGGATTTCCGCGATGACCTCGTCGTAGTCGGCGCCGGCCAGCCGCCCGACGTGCCAGCCGACGTCGCCCTCCATGCGCCGCACTCCCCGGCCCTTGACCGTGTCCGCGATGATGACCTGCGGCCGGCCACGCCCGGGCGGCTCCAGCCGGTCGTAGGCGTCCAGGATCGCGTCCAGGTCGTGGCCGTCGATCCGCTGGACGTCCCACCGGAAGCTGGCGAACTTGTCGGCGAGCGGCTCGATGCCCATGATTTCCTCGGTCGGCCCGTCGATGGACAGGCCGTTGCGGTCCACGATGCACACCAGCGACCCGAGCCCGAACTGGCCGGCGGACATCGCGGCCTCCCACATCTGGCCCTCGCCGAGCTCGCCGTCGCCGGCAACGCAGAAGACCCGGTAGCCCAGGCCGTGGATCCGGCTGGCCAGCGCCATGCCGGTGCTGACCGACAGCCCGTGACCCAGCGAGCCGGAGCTGAAGTCGACGCCCGCGATCTTGCGCATGTCGGGGTGGTCACCGAACGCGCTGCCCAGCCTCGTGTAGTCGTCCAGCAGGCGGTGGTCGAAGAACCCGACGTCGGCGAGGACCGGGTAGAGGCCGATCGCGGCGTGGCCCTTGCTGAGCACGAGCCGGTCGCGCTCCGGCCAGCCAGGCTCGTCCGGCCGGTAGCGCAGCTCGGCGTAGTAGAGCGAGGCGATCAGCTCGGCCGCGGAGAACGTGCCGGTGTAGTGGCCTGCCCCGGGGATCTCGGCCAGCCGGACGGTCTCCAGCCGGATGAACTTGGCCCGGTCGGCCAGCCGCGCGACGAGCTCGGTCCGCTCGTTGGTTCCCCGCGCCGGGTAGGTCCGTGTCTCGCCGCGCACCCATCACTCCCGACGTACCATCGTGGACGGTCCCATACCGTGTTTGATACCGGACGTCCGTACTGGAACCTGGCCAGAGTACCAAGGAGCGCCCGGCACGACCAAGCAGGAGCTGGAGTGCCAAAGATAGTTGATCATGATCTGCGCAAGCAGGAGTTGGTGGCCGCGACTTGGCGGGTGATCGCGCGTACCGGCATCATCGGCGTCACCACGCGCGAGATCGCGCGCGAGGCGGGCGTGTCAACCGGCGTGCTCGCGCACTATTTCGATAATAAGGAGGAACTGCTGGCCGCCGCGCTGCAGCAGTCGCACCAGCAGGTCTACGAGCGAGTGCGGGAGCGCACCCAGGGCCTGCTCGGCGTGGACGCGCTGCGGGTGGTGATGCTGGAGGCGCTGCCCCTGGACGCGCAGCGCTTCCTTGAGGCGCAGATCGAGATCAACTTCCAGTCCCTGGCCCTAGGCGACGACACGCTGCGCGAGCTGCAGCACGTGGAGTTCGAGCGGTTCTGGGACCTGCTGCACTACCGGGTCAGGGAGGCGCAGAAGCTCGGCCAGCTCTGGCCGGACCTTGACGCCGACGACGTGACCCACCAGCTCATGGTGCTGGTCGAGGGGCTGTCGCTGGAGGCGGTGCTGTACCCGAGCCGGGCCACGCCCGAGCGGCAGACCAAGACGCTGGAGAGCTTCCTGGCCCGGGTCAGCGCGCCGCTGCCCGTCGCCCCGGCCACGTCATTGTGAGGCCTCCCCGTCGCCCCCCGGCCACGTCAGCCTGAGGCGAGCCCGGCCAGGCCGTCGGCGTCACGTTAAGGCCCGTCATCCCGCTGCTCGGAGGGATGTTTTTTAAGTCGGCCGCATGATATAAAACCTGCCACAGGGCTATTGACAGCCCTTACGGCCGCTGCCTACCATGAGGCAAATTTAGCGAATCTTACTATCTTTTTGCGCTTTAACCCCGGCCGGCTGGCCCGGGTCGGCAGCCCGGCTGCCGCTGCGCGGGCATGGGTCAGTTCGAGTCCGGGAGGGCGCAGCAGTGGGCAAGCTGGACGGGCGCGTGGCAGTAATCACCGGGGCTGGCAGCGGGCAGGGCGCGGCAGCGGCCCGCCTGTTCGCGAGCGAGGGCGCCGCGGTCGTGGTCGCGGAGTACAACGCCGACACCGGCCAGGAAGTCACCGACGAGCTGATCAAGTCGGGAGGCCGCGCGGCGTTCGCGCACTGCGACGTCTCCGACGCCGAGCAGGTCAAGGCGGCCATCGACCTGGCCACGGGCGAGTTCGGCCGGCTCGACGTGCTCTACAACAACGCCGGGCTCTGGTACTCGGCCCAGGGGAACTACCGGCCGGGCATTACCGACGCCCCGTCGCCACTCCTGGAGGAGAACATCTGGGACCGGACCATCGACGTGAACCTGAAGGGCACGTACCTGGGCTGCAAGTACGCGATCCCGGAGATGCGGAAGGTAGGCGGCGGTTCGATCATCAACGTGTCGAGCATCGCCGCGCTGCGGGTTGGGTCCGGCGCGTCCGACGCCTACACCGCCGCCAAGGGCGGCGTGGTGACGATCACCCGCACGCTGGCCGTGGAGCACGCCCAGTACCAGATCCGCTGCAACTGCATCTTCCCCGGTGCGATCAAGACCCCGCTGGCCGGGCCGTTCACCCCGGAGTACGAGCGCGCCGTGGAGAGCCACGTGCCACTGGGCCGCTGGGGCCAGCCGGAGGACGTGGCCAAGATGGCCCTGTTCCTCGCGTGCGACGACTCCAGCTGGGTTACGGGCGCTTTCTTCGTGATCGACGGCGGGTACACCGCGAAATGAGCGCAGACACCGACACCGCGACCGGTGTTGTCATCGAGAGCCGGCTCCGCATCGGCGGCCGGGACGTTCCGGCCGCGGCCGGACGGACCTATCAGGTGCACAGCCCGGCCAACGGCGCGCTGGTCGCGGTGGCGGCCGACGCGGGTGAGGCCGACGTCGCGACCGCCGTCGGCGCGGCCCTCGCCTCGTTCAGCGCGGGCACCTGGCGGCGGATGCCGGCCCCGCTGCGCGGCGAGATCCTGCGCGCGGCCAGCGGGCTGATCGAGGCCCGGGAGGCCGAGCTGGCCCGGATGGAGTCGCTGTGCTCGGGCAAGCCGGTCACCGACTGCCTGGCCGAGGTGCGCGCCGCGGCGCGGTACTTCCGCTTCTACGGCGCCGCCGTCGACCACATGACCGGCCAGACGATCCCGGTCAACGCCACTGGCCTGGACCTCACGCTGCGCGAGCCGATCGGGGTCTGCGCGCTGATCGTGCCCTGGAACGGCCCGATCGCCATAGCCGCCAAGAAGGCCGCGCCCGCGCTCGCGGCCGGCAACTCGATCGTGCTCAAGCCGGCGCCACCGACGCCGCTCACGGCGCTGGAGCTGGCGGACATCTGCCGCCAGGCCGGCGTACCGGACGGCGTGTTCAACGTGCTGACCGGTTCGGAGCGGGCCCTGGGCCAGCAGCTCGTTACCCATCCCGACGTGGCGAAGATCAGTTTTACCGGCAGCACCGACACCGGGGTCGACATCCTCACCCGTGCTGCGGCCGGCATCAAGCGGGTCAGCCTGGAGCTCGGCGGCAAGTCGCCGAACGTGATCTTCGCCGACGCCGACCTCGCCGAGGTGGCCGCGTCGGCCATCGCGGCCGTGTTCGCGAACTCGGGCCAGGACTGCTGCGCCCGGAGCCGGATCATCGTGGAGCGGCCCGTCCTCGGCGAGTTCGTCGAGCTGATGTCCGGCATGGCCGGGAAGGTGCGCCAGGGCGACCCGCTGGATCCCGACGTCAAGCTCGGCAGCCTGATCTCGGCAGGCCAGAAGGACCGGGTGCTCGGCTTCATTGACCGGGCTGTCGCGGACGGCGCCGAGGTCGTGTGCGGCGGGCACGTGGTTGACCTGCCTGGGCTGGAGGCTGGCAACGCCGTGGCCCCGACCATCATCACCGGCGCCGCTCCGGATAGCGAAGTGGCCATCACCGAGGTGTTCGGCCCGGTGGCCACGGTGCTGCCGTTCGACGGCGAGGCTGAGGCCATCGCGCTGGCCAACGGGACCAGGTACGGCCTGAGCGGGTCGCTGTGGACCCGGGACATCGGCCGGGCGATCCGGGTCGGGCGGGAGATCCGGTCCGGCCTGCTGAGCATCAACTCCGATTCCAGCTCCTACATCCAGGCGCCGTTCGGCGGATACCGCCAGAGCGGGCTCGGCAAAGAGCAGGGACTGGACGGGCTCTACGACTTCACCGAGGTGAAAAACATCTATGTCAGCGACCGCTGATCGCCCAGGGGGGAGCGTCCCCGGTGTGTGAGATTCTGGCCGTGCGGTGGCCCGAGCCGAGGCCGTTCTCAGCCCTCGCTGGCTGGGCCCGGGCCATGGAGTATTACGGGTCGGGCCGGTTCGGGTGGGGCGTGGCCTGGCGGGACGGCGGCCGGGTGGCCCGGCACCGCGACCCGGGCAGCATGGGGGACGACCCGGCGGTCGAGGGGGACCTCGCCGCGGTCACGTCGACCGAGTTCCTGGTGCACTTCCGCAGGCCGACCCTGCTGTCCACGATTCAGATCGCGGACACGCAGCCGTTCCTGACCGCCGCGGAAGACCTGGCGTTCTGCCACAACGGCCTGTTCACCGAGGCCGAGTCCTACCGGCCGGAGTACGCGGACCGGCTGGCCGGGGCGGCCGACAGCGAGGTCGGCTTCTGCATGCTGCAGGACCTGGTGGAGTCCGGCACCGCGATCTGTGACGCGCTGGCGATCGTGCACGCCAAGCTCGGCGGGAACGCGAACCTGGCCACGCTGGACAGCCGGGGCGTGCTGGCGCTGTTCAGCAAGCACGAGCGCAACCAGTTCTGGACCTTCAAGACGGGCGACGCGGACGTGGCAGCGACCGAGCTGCACTCCCCCGACGGCTCGCTGTTCAACCTGATCTTCCCGGGCGCCACCGACCGCGCGGTTGTAGACGAGAGCGCCCAGCTGTGAGCAGACCGTGACCACGCAGCCCGTGCAGCCTGCATCGGCTGCACAGCCCGCGGAGCCGGACCTGACTGGGGCGGCCGGAGCGGCCCGGGTGCAGCCGCTGCGGCAGCGGCTGGGCGAGCAGGTCGCCAGCCTGCTGCTCACGGCCATCCGGCTGTATGAGTTCCTGCCCGACGAGCGGCTGCCGCCCGAGAACGAGCTGTGCGAGCAGCTCGGCGTCAACCGGATGGCCGTCCGGGAGGGGCTGCGCTGGCTCGAGGATCACCAGTACATCCGGATCAAGCGCGGCCGCTACGGCGGGGCGTACGTCGTGCAGCCGGCCCTCGACGTGGCGGTGGAACGGCTGCGCGGCATGGCCGTGAACTTCCGGCAGCTGTTCGAGTACCGGGCCGCGATCGAGCCGCTGGCGGCCGAGCTGGCGGCGGAGCGGATCGGGCCGACCGAGCTCGCCCGGCTGGACCGGCTGCACGAGATGGAGCTACAGGACCCGCCGATCGGCCGGGACCGCTTCCGGGCCATCGACGTGTCCTTTCACCAGATCGTGGCCAGCGCGTGCCGCAACGACTACCTGATCGTCGCCGTGAAGGACATCCGGGTCTGGATCGCGCCCGGACTCGACCTGCTGGACCGCTCCCCCAAGCGCAAGCAGGAATCCGTGGACAGCCACGGCGAGCTGATCCGCTGCCTGCGCGCGCACGACCGGGCCGGGGCGGGCGCCGTCATGCGCGCCCACATCGCGGTCACCGAGCGCGCGGTGACCGCCGCGCTGTCCGCCCAGGGGGTCGCCGCCGAGCCCGCGCCGTTACCCCGCTGACAGGTCCGCCCCACGCTCTGCACAGTCACCGAGCAACTGGGAGGGGAGATGACGAACAGCCCCGCCGATGACGCGGCAGCCCCGAGCGCCGAGATACTCAAGCGGATCGAGGCCGAAAACATCCGCAACGTGCGGCTGGTCATCACCGACCTGTACGGCGTGCCGCGCGGCAAAGTCGTGACCGCGGCGCGGATGGAGCGCGCGCTGACCGAGGGGCACCCGTTCGCCATTCCCCTGTTCGCGTCCAACCTGTGGCAGCGGCACGCGCCCGGTGAGCACCTGTACAGCTCGGACATCGGCTACCGCAACGGCGTCCTGCATGCCGACCCGCTGACGTTCGCCCCGCTGCCGTGGACGCCCGGCACCGCGCACCTGCTGACCGACCTGCACGACGACACTGGGCAGATCGTGGCGGCCACGCCCCGGGCCGTGCTTCGCCGGGTGCTCGACGACGCCCGGTCGCTCGGCATCGTGCCGCTGCTCGGCAACGAGCTCGAGTTCTACGTCTACCGGCCGGACCCGGCTGAGGAGGGCTTCGCTCCCGCGTACGGCCCCCAGTCCTGGTTCTCGGTGCACGCGATGGGCATGGCCCAGCGCTTCGTTGACGAGCTCGACCGGGCCGCCGAGCAGATGGGGCTGCCGCTGTACGAGGTGTTCAGCGAGCACGGCGCCGGCCAGTTCGAGGTGAACCTGGAGCCGGGCTCGGGCCTGCTGGCCATCGACCAGGTCGTGGCGCTGAAGATCGCGATCAAGGAGGTCGCACAGTCCCTGGGGCTGCGCGCCACGTTCATGGCGCGCCCGACCAGCCGGGACACCACGCCGCCCAGCGGCTACCACCTGCATCAGGCGCTGCTCGACGAGCGGGGCGAGAATCTGCTCGTCGACGAGACCGGGGCCCACGGGCTGTCCGCAACCGCGCTGCACTACGTCGCCGGGCAGCTTGCGCACGCGGCCGGCATGACTGCGATCGCCAGCCCCACGATCACCGCGTACAAGCGGTATCAGGTGGGCACGTGGGCCCCGGTGCAGATCGCCTGGGGGGTGGAGAACCGGACCGCGCTGGTGCGCGCGCTGCCCGCCGGGTCCAGCACCCGGATCGAGAACCGGCAGGGCAGCTCCGACGCCAACCCGTACCTGCTGGCCGCGGTCATGATCGCGGCAGGGCTGGACGGGATCCGCCGCTCGCTCGTCCCCGGCGACCCGGCCGAGGAGAACCTGTTCCAGCACTTCCGCTTCCCGCGGCTGCCTTCCAGTCCCGCGCAGGGGGTGGACGCCCTGGTCGCGGACGAGGAGCTGACCCGGGCCCTGGGGCCGGAGTTCACCAGCACCTTCGCCGGGGTGCTCCGCTTCGACTGGCAGCGCTTCCTCAGCCACGTCACCGACTGGGAGATCAACGAGTACCGCGAAATGCTCTAAGGAGAACCGTGCAGCTGCCGTCGACCGCTGGGCCGGGCGTGATCCCGGTCAGTCACGAGCGCGCCGCCGGGCTGGAGGTGACGATCCGGCCGGCCCGGGCCGAAGTGTTCATGCTGTCGCTGCCGATGGTGCGGACCTTCCGGTCGGCTTACGGGCAGTCAGGCGGGCGCAAGCGCCTTATCGTGGTGCGGCTGGAAGACGAGGACGGGACGCCCGGATGGGGCGAGGCGCCGATCGCCGAGCGGCCCCGTTACTGCACTGACACGGCCGAGAGCACCTGGTCGGCCCTGACCGACCTGCTGCTGCCGCCGCTCATCGGCCAGCCGTTCGCCGGCCCGGCCCGGGTGATCGACACCTGGGCGGACGTCATGGGGCAGAACTACGCGAGGAACGCCGTTGAGTGCGCGGCCTGGGCCATCGCCTCCGCCAGGCTGGACGTCGCGCTGACCCACCTGTGGGGCGGCGTGCGCGACGCCGTCGACGTCGGCGAGTCGTTCCCGATCTGCGACACCCCTGAGGAGTTGCTGGCCGAGGTCGGGGCCCGGCTGGAAGAGGGGTTCGGCCGGGTCAAGCTCAAGATCGCCCCGGGCTGGGACGTCGGCGCGGTCCGCGCTGTGCAGGATGCGTTCCCCGGCGTACCGGTCTCCGTGGACGCCAACTGCGGCTACTCGCTGGACTCCGGCCCCTGGCCGGAACTCGACGACCTTGGCCTGGTCATGATCGAGCAGCCGCTGGCCGGCGACGCGCTGATCGAGATGTCCCAGCTGCAGCAGGGCCTGCGTACCCCGCTCTGCCTGGACGAGAGCGCGTCGAGCTACAACACCACCCGCACCGCGCTGCGCCTGGGCGCCGGGCGGATCGTGAACATCAAGCCGCCCCGGCTGGGCGGCGTCCTGACGAGCATGGCCGTCCATGACCTGTGCCTGCGCGAGCAGGTGCCGGCCTGGTGCGGCGGCACGCTCGAAACCGGCATCGGGCGTGGCTTCAACCTGGCCCTGGCCTCGCTACCGGGGTTCACGCTGCATTCCGACATGTCACCGGCCCGGCTTTTCTACGACCAGGACCTGGTCGAGCCGACCTTTGACATCCGGCCCGACGGCACGGTCGCCGTCCCCACCCGGCCCGGCAACGGGTTCCCCGTCGTGCCAGAACGAGTGGCCGCCGCCGCGACACGGAGGTGGTCCAGCGACACGAGGGCCTGAGCCGCCCGGGCCATCGGCCCGGACCCGGCCGGCCCGGCAGAGCAGTCGGCGCTCAGGCGCCACCTGGTGACGTCACCGAAAGGTAAGGCCATGGCAGTTAACGAGCAGCAGGTCGCTCAGGGCGACGAACAGCTCCTGAGCAGATTCGGTTACAAGCAGGAGCTGCAGCGGACGCTGAAATTCTTCTCCATCTTCGCCATATCGTTCTCCGTCATCTCGGTGACGACCGGAATCTTCACCAACTTCGCGTTCGCCACCTCAGAGTTCGGGCCGGCGTCGATCTGGCTCTGGCTGATCGCGGCAGCGGGCGCGATGGTGCTGGCCTTCGTGCTCGCGGAACTGGCCTCACGGATCCCGCTGGCCGGGTACTCCTACCAGTGGGGCGGCCGCCTCGTCGGCCCCGGCTACGGCTGGTTCGTCGGGTTCAACCTGCTGTGCTGCTTCGCCCTGGCCAGCGGGGGCGAGACGCTGCTGCTGCTCTCCCCGATGATCGGCACGGTGCTCGGGCTGAACGTCGGCAACGAGACGCTCATGATCATCGTGTCTGTGATCGTGCTGCTGCTCGCCGGGCTGATCAACATCGTGGGCGTCCGGCTCACGGCCCGCATCAACAACATCTCGGTGGTGACGGAGATCCTGGGCACGCTGGTCCTGGGCATCCTGCTGCTGATCGCGTTCCTGCTAAGGCACCCCGCGCTGCATTCGGGCGGGTTCCTGTTCACCCACGGGCCCCTGCACGGCCAGACGCCGTGGTACGCGGCCTCGCTCGCCCTGCTCATGGGCGTGTTCACCATCGGCGGCTTCGAGGCATGCTCGGACCTTGGCGAAGAAGCCGTGGGCGTGCAGCGCACCGTGGCCAGGGCGATCATCGGGGCGGTCGCCATCTCCGGCATCGTGGGCATGATCACGCTGATCTGCTTCGCGATCAGCATCCCGAACCTGTCGGCCGTGGCCTCCAGCCCCACGCCCATCGCCTACCTGGCCACCTACTGGTACGGGTCGGCGTTCTCCCGGGTGTTCCTGGTGACCGTCGTCTACTCGGTGTTCGCGCTCATGGTCGTGCAGGTCGCCGCGATCGGTCGGCTGATCTACTCGCTGTCGCGCGACAACATGTTCCCCGCCTCGAAGTTCTTTGCCCGGGTGGACGCCAAGACCCGGACGCCGGTGGCGGCACTGGCCCTGACCACCATCATCTACATCGCGGTCATGGTGTTCGCCGCCGAGGAGGGCAACGCCTACGTGGACCTGATCGGCGCCACCCCGATCTTCGCCAGCTTCGTCTACCTGATGATCGTCGCCGCGTACTGGGCGCGCCGCAACCGCATCCCGAAGTCACCGGCGTTCGACCTCGGCCGCTGGGCCATACCGCTGATCGTCATCGCCCTGGTCTGGGAGATCGTGATCATCCTGGACTTCACCCTGCCGAGCGAGTTCCACGCCGCCGCCGAGGTCGCCGTGGCCGGCCAGGTCGTCGCGGCACTCTGGTACTTCGGCGGGCTGCGGTCGCGGCTGCGCAGAGGCGTGGCGGGCCAGGCCCTGCGCGTGGGCCAGCTCGCCGGCAAGGACGAAATCGACGCTCCTGCCGTGGGCGCAGCACAGCCCGGCACGCCCGAAGCCGGGATCGGCGGGTGATGCCGGTGGCCACGCCCGAAGAGACTCTTCGAAGGCTCCGCCGCGAGGAGTTCCCGGTCACCGCCGAGAAGGTGTGGTTCAACACCGCGACCTATGGTCCCCTGCCGGTGTCCAACGTCCGGGCGCAGCACGCGCTGCTGGACGGGATGATGCACGGGGCAAGCCCGCCGGGCCTGGGCCACTGGTGGGAGGGCGCGAACGAGGTCCGCGCCAAGGTCGGCCGGTTCATCGGGTGCGACCCGGACGACGTGGCGCTGCTGCGCAGCACCGGCGACGGGATATCGCTGGTGTCGCTCGGGCTCGACTGGCGGCCCGGCGACGAGGTGGTGCTGTACGACCAGGAGTTCCCGAGCGGGGTGTACCCGTTCCTGGCGCTGGAGCGCCGCGGGGTGCAGGTCCGGTTCGTCGAGGACCGGGGTCGGCACCGGTTCGACGCCGACGACGTGGCCGCCGTCATGTCGGACCGGACCCGGGTCGTGTGCGTCAGCCTGGTCAACTGCTATCACGGGTTCCGCGCGCCGGTGGAGCAGATCTCCGAGCTGTGCCGGTCGCGCGGGTGCCTGCTGCTGGTCGATGCGGTGCAGGCAGCCGGCATCCTGCCGGTGAACGTGCCCGCCCTGGGCGCCGACCTGGTTTCGGCGCACGGGTACAAGAGCCTGTGCTCGGGGTACGGGATCAGCTTCTGCTACGTCTCGCCCGCGCTCCGGGAGCAGCTCGAGGTCGTGGCCCCGGGGTGGAAGAACATCGAGGACGCCCCGTTCATCGGCAAGCAGCTCGACTACAACCTCCGGTATCCCGACAGCGCCCGAAGGTACGAGCCGACCGTACAGAACCTGTCCGGCATGTATGGCCTGGGCGCCAGCATCGACCTATTCACCGGGATCGGGATGGACCTGATCACCGACCGGGTGCTGGGCATCAGCCGGGCCGTACTCGAGGCCGTCGGCGAGAAGGGCTACCGGGCCGTGAGCTCAACCCGGCCCGGTGAGATGTCCGGGATCGTTTCGGTCGAGGTGCCCGGCGGCGACGCCGCCGCTGTGGCGGCGGCGCTCGCCGGGCACCAGGTCGCGTGCGCGGTGCGCGACGGGCGCGTGCGCATCTCTTCTCACGTATTCAACGACGAGGAGGACATCGAACGCCTGGTCAAGGCGTTGCCCTAGGCCACCGGCACCGGATTGCGCCGCGCCCACTCGTGTGCGGCCGGCGACGCGGCCCACCGGATGGCGTTGGCGACCAGCCGGCGGTAGTTGGGGTTGCTGAAGGCGGTCGGCCCGTGGCCCGGCTGCAGGTACGCCACCGGGCTAGTCCCGGCCGTCTTCACCCAGCCGAGCAGCGGGCTGGCGGGCGGGTGGGTCCAGCCGGTCCGGTCGTTGTACCGCTTCTTGATGGCCAGCGCCGCCGAGTAGAAGTGGTCGTACGTCATCGGCGCGTCGGTGCGCAGCAGAGGCACCAGGCGATCGGTGAGAATCGGCACCAGGTACAGCTCGTCGGTCAGCTCAAAGCCGTCCTCGACACCCGCGCAGATCGGGTGGCCGGGATCCAGCACCGAGACGTGATGGGTCACCTCGAAGTGATAACCGGAGTCCGGCCACGTCGTCCCGTGCAGTTCTCCCGGCTTGTAGAGAAACCGCCCTCCGACAATGTCCGCGTAGGCCGGCCAGCTTGGCCACGCGGACATGGCGTGGTGCAGGAACACGAACCCCTGGCCCGCGTCCAGCATCTCGAGAAAACGCCGCTGGAAATCCTCCGGAGGATCCACGTGGATTGTCTCACCACCGACGAAACGCAACCCGGGCATGTCGTACATGACGATCGCGTCCCAGTTGCCGACCTGGTCGGCGCCGAAGCAGGACCACGCACCAGGCTGTTCCGCGCCCTCCCAGCGGATACCATCGTCGGCGTCGAACATCGCAAAGAAAGGTTCGGCCTCAAACGAGTGTCCAGCCGTCACAACCAGCACTCTCAGTCGTTCATCCGGCGCATTCTGTAACGTGGGCATAAGCTCCTCCTTCACTTTCTGGTAATGCGATTCTGTAGTAGCGTAAAGAAATACGCAACCAAGCCGTCGCGCGACCCGGGTAGGTAAAAAACGATGGAAGAAGCCGGCAAAGCCCTGCCCCGATATGATGAACTTGCCTGCCGCCGCCCACGGCGGCCGAAGCGGATGGGGCATCTTCGGCGCGGACGACTCGGTCGGCCTCCTCAACCTTCAGACCGCGGAGCGCATCCTGGCCGCAACCCAACTGGTCCGCAAGGGTGCGGTGTTCCCCCTGGACGCGGCCCTTGACGGTATCGACCCGCCGGTGGATCCGGATCGCGGACTCCCCCGGCACCGGCTGATTCACCAGGTGGAACCGGGCCTGCAAGCCCTGGACGACGTGTTCGACAACTTCTACCCGCAGGGGTCGAGCCAGTGGGACTCGCTCGCGCATATCGCTTACTCCAGAGGCGTTTTCTACAACGGCGCGACCGACGAGGACGTGCTGTCCGGGCGGCGCAATACCATCGATTACTGGGCGCACCGCGGAATCGTCGGACGGGCCATTGTGCTGGACGTTCAGCGCGTGCTCAGCAGCGACGGCGCGGGCTATTCGCCGGACGGCGCCACCGCGTTTAGCGTCGCGGATCTCGAGCGCGCGAGGACGCAGGCCGGCGTCTCGTACTCAGCAGGCTGCATCGTGCTGCTGCACACTGGATTTGTGGGCTGGTACCAAAGTCAGCCACGGGCCGTCAGGACGAAAGTCGCACGGGACCTGCACGCGCCTGGAATAGAGCACACCGAGGACATGGCCAGATACCTATGGGATAGCGGCATAATGGCCATCGCATCGGACACGTTCTCGGTGGAGGTATGGCCTCCTGACTTCAGCGCGGCGGCCTTTCCGTTTGGCTTTCTCCACCGCGTTCTGATTGGCCAGTTTGGAATGGCTCTCGGCGAGCTCTGGTGGATGGACGATCTAACCAACGACTGCGCGCAGGACGGCATCTATGAATGCCTCCTGACCAGTGCTCCTCTGAACGCGAAGGGTGGCATAGGATCGCCGCCCAATGCCCTCGCCATCAAATAGGGATGCCGCATGAGTGCTGATATGACCGCCACCGAAGCAGACATCAACAGGGCCAGGGCGTCGCTCGTCCGTTACGGCCATGCAATGGCCGCGGACCGGCTCGCCGTCGGCAGCGCCGGGAACCTGTCCATCCGTCTCGGCGACACCTTCGTCATGACGCCGACCGGTGTCAACTACGGCCTGATCGGCGAGCGCAACATCTGCGTACTCGACGCCGAGGGCGCGTTGCTGGACGGGGAGGGCGCGCGGTCTTCGGAGTGGCCGATGCACTGCAAGATCTACGATCTGACCGACGCCCAAGCCGTGGTGCACACGCACTCGCCGTTTGCGGTGGCCCTGTCCACCGTGTGCGAGGAGATCCCGGCCGTCCATTACTCGGTGCTCCGCCTGGGCGGCCCGACGGTCCGGGTCGCCCCGTACACCACGTTCGGGTCCGATGGCCTGGCCGACGCTGCCTCCGCGGCCCTGGACGGGCGGTTCGCCGCGCTGCTGCAAAACCACGGCGCGGTGGCGTACGGAGCCACGATCGACGAGGCCTACGACCGGGCGGTGCTGCTCGAATGGCTCGCCGAGGTGTACTGGCGGGCCCGGCTGGCCGGCGCGCCGCGGATCCTGAGCGACGCCGAACTCGACGCCGTGCGCGAGGCGGCGCGCCAGCACCGCTACCGGTCCGGAGGCGCGTGATGACGGGCGCGCGCACCGGGCGGGTGGTGAGCCTCGGGGTCCACATCGTCGACGTCCTGGGCCGGCCGGTCAGCCACATCCCGCCCGGCCAGGGCCGGCTGCTGCTCGACGAGATCCGGATCACCGCGGCGGGTACGGCCGCTGGCACCAGCGTGGACCTGGCCAAGCTCGGGGCGGACGTCGTCGCGATGGGCGCGATCGGCGACGACCTGCTCGCCGACTTCCTGACGTCGGCCCTGGACAGCTGCGGGATCGACACCCGCCTGCTGGCCAGGAAGCAGGGAGTGCAGACGTCGGCGACGATCCTGCCGATCCGGGCCAACGGCGAGCGGCCCGCGCTGCACGCGCCCGGCGCGACCTCGTCGCTGGCGGAGGCCGACATCGACCTGGCCGCGATCGAGACCGCTGACGTGCTGCACGTCGGCGGCCCGGACGTGCTCGGCCGCTTCGGCGGCGAGCCGCTGCTGCGGGTGCTCGAATTCGCCCGCAGCAAGGGCGTCACCACCACCATGGATGTGCTGTCGGGGCGTGACTCGTCCGCGTGGGACCGGCTGCGGCCGTTGCTGCGCTACGTCCAGTACTTCATGCCCAACGACGAGCAGCTGGCCACGCTCACCGGCGTCGCCGACCTGACCGGCGCGGCCGCCGCGGTGCTCGGTCTGGGCGCCGAGGCGGTCCTGGTCAGCAGGGGCGCCGAGGGCTGCGCGCTGGTGACGCCGGGCAGCCGCGTCGACCTGCCCGCGTTCCCGGCGCAGGTGGTCGACACCACCGGATGCGGCGACGCCTGCTCCGCCGGGTTCATCACCGGCCTGCTGCGCGGCTGGGCGGCCGAGGACGCCGCGTGGCTGGCCATGGCCGCCGCGTCGCTGGTGGTCACCGGGCTCGGCTCGGACGCGGGCATCGTCGACTTCGACGGCACTCTTGACATGCTCCGCAGGCACGCACCCGCCGAGGTGCTGCAGCGGGTGGGGGCCTGAGCTCGCTCGCCCCGCTAGGCGTCGGCCATGATGCGCAGGATGACCACCCGCTGCAGCCGCTCTGCCACGTCAATCACCGCCGCCAGCTCATCCTCGCGCAGGTATTCGGCGGCCTCCACGACGATCACCGGCGGCTCGTCGCCGGTGTCGGCCTCCTGCAGGGTGTTCTCCACCTGCTCGGTGTCCCTGAGCGACTCCGGGGACAGCACCGACAGCACGACCTCGCCGCCTCGGGGCGCCTCGAGGCGCCCGTTAACGTCAGCCGCCAAATGGTCGAGCACCACCCGGCCGCTAATCACGCTCGGCGGCGGGTCCGCGCGCAGGTTACGGTCCACCTCGCCGTCACGCGCCAACTCAACGATCACGCTCTCACTGGCCTCGAGGGTCATAGCCCGGCAGCCTACCGTGCCGCGGACCATGCGCCCCCGGGGGAGCTACCGGGCGCGGGCGGGCTCGGCGAGCGTCAGGCCGAAGTCACCGCGGCGATCGGTCCAGAACCGCACCATCCGCATGCCGGCGGTGGCCAGCTCCGCCTCGATCCGCTCGCGGCGGAACTTGGCCGAGACCTCGGTGCGCAGTTCTTCCCCCGCGGCGAACGAGACCGCCAAGTCGAGATCGTTGATCGTGACCTGCTGCGCCCGCTCCGCGCGCAGCCGCATCTCGATCCACTCGTTCTCCGCGTCCCACAGCGCGACGTGCCGGAACTCATCCACGTCAAAGTCCGCGTCGAGCTCCCGGTTGACCACCACGAGAATGTTGCGGTTGAACGCGGCGGTCACCCCGGCCGTGTCGTCGTAGGCGCGCAGCAGCCGGCCGGTGTCCTTCACCAGGTCGGTGCCCAGCAGGAACGTGTCCCCCGGACGCAGCGCCGCGCCCACCTGTGCGAGGAAGTCAGCGCGAACCCCGGGCTCGAGGTTGCCGATCGTGGAGCCGATGAACGCGATAGTCCGCCGGCCCCGGGCCGGAATGGACCCGATGTCGTGCTCAAAATCACCGACGAACGGCGCGATCGCCAGCCCCGGGAACTCGGCGGCCAGCGCGTCGCTGGCATCGGTGAGCACCGCCGGGTCGACGTCGAACGGGACGAACTCGCGCAGCGTCCCGCCGTCCAGCAGCGCGCGCAGCAGCAGCCGGGTCTTGGCCGACGTGCCGCTGCCCAGCTCGACCAGCGACTCACACCGTGACAGCGCGGCGATCTCGGCCGAGTGCCGTTGCAGGATCGAGGTCTCGGCCCGGGTCAGGTAGTACTCCGGCAGCCGGGTGATCTCCTCGAACAGCTCGCTGCCCCGCGCGTCATAGAAGTACTTGGGTGGCAGGGTCTTCGGGACCGCCGTGAGCCCCGCCCGCACGTCGGCGCGCAGCGCATCGAGGTACCGGCCGCGCTGCGGGAGGACACGGTTTTCCAACGGCATCGGTCATGCCTCCAGTTCGGTGATGGCCACGGCGTCGGCCGTAACCTCGACGAGGTGGTGCTCGGGCACGTCGGACCAGCGCGGATCATCGTCGTAGGGCTCGCTCGCGACCACGACACCGTCGTCGGCGGCCAGCACGCTGAGCGAGTTGCCCCACCGGGTGGCCAGAACCTTCCGGCCGTCGGTGAGCAGGAGGTTCAGCCGCGCACCCGGGTCCCGGCTCCCGAGCGCGGTGACGAACTCGGCGACCCGTTCCGGCCCAGAGGCGAACAGGTGCGCGGCGAGCAGTGCGGAATCGCACGCCGATTCCGCAGCGGGATGCGGGCCGAGTACGGCCCGGTCGACCACGCCGTTGTGCGACAGGAGCCACCGCCCGGACTGGAACGGCGCCGCGGCGGTCTCGTCCGCGGGCATGCCGGCCGTGGCCGAGCGCACCGCGGCAAGCACGCAGCCCGACGAGATCACCGGCGCCACCGACGCGAACGACGCGTCACTCCACAGCGGCCGGTTCGAGCGCCACCGGGCCGGCTCGGCCGGGGTTCGGCGTAGAAACCGACGCCCCATCCGTCGGCGTTCATCAGGCCGTGCTGCTGACGCCGCGGCGCATAGGACTGCACGAGCAGGCCATGGGGTGGCTGCAGCACTAGGTCACCCAGCGAGCGCGGCGCGCCGAGCCAGGCAAGGTGACGGCACACTCAGGCGTCCCCCGCGTCCCAGGCCAGCCGGAGACCGGTGAAGATCTGCCGCCTGATCGGATGGTCCCAGTTACGGAACGAGGGCCGGATCACCGAAGCCGCGACCGCCCAGGAGCCGCCGCGCAGCACCTTGTAGTCGCCGCCGAAGAACGGCTCGCTGTACTGGCGGTAGATCATCGGGGTGAAGCCGGGCCACGGGGTGAAATCCGACGACGTCCACTCCCACACGTCGCCGATCATCTGCTCGGCCCCGTAGGCGGAAGCGCCGCGCGGGTAGGCGCCGACCGGGGCCGGCCGCAGCGCCATGCCGAGGGCGCCGCCCAGGTTGGCCACGTCGGCAGAGGGCGCCGCCGACCCCCACGGCCAGGCCCGCCTGGCCTTCGCCGCCGGGTCCCAGGCGCAGGCCTTCTCCCACTCAACCTCGGTCGGCAGCCGCGCGCCAGCCCAGGTCGCGAACGCTTCGGCCTCGAAGTAGCAGACGTGCTGCACCGGCTCGTCCGGCGGCACGGCCTCCTCGACGCCGAATCGCCGCCGGGTGCCCTCCGCTGACCAGTACTTGGGCCGCTCGAGGCCGGCCTCGATCCGGTGCGCCCAGCCGCGCTGCGACCACAGGTCGCTGCGCTGGTAGCCGCCGTCGGCGATGAACTCGGACCACTGCCGGTTGGTTACCGGAACCCGGCCGATCCAGAACGGCGCGACGTCGACGGTGTGCGCGGGGCGCTCGTTGTCCAGCGAGAACGGCTCGCTGGCGGCGTCCACGCCGAGCGTGAACGGGCCGCCGGCGACGAACACCCGGTCACCGCCGACCGGGCGGCCGGCTGGCAGGTCGCGCCGTCCGATCAGCACCGGCGGTCCCTGCCGCAGCTGCAGCGTCGCGAGCATCGTCTCGTCGTGCTGCTCCTCGTGCTGTACCACCATGCCCGCGGTGAACAGGTCCTCCTCGGGAGTGCGTTCGAGGAGGTCGAGGACGCGGCCGCGGACCTCGTGGTCATAGGCACGCGCCTCGACCGGTGGCAGCAGCGGCAGCGCGGGGCGGTCCGCGCGGCGGTGCTTGAACGCGTCGTACAGCGAGTCAACGTCCGGAGCCAGCATCCCCGGCTTGGTGGGATCTCCGCCGCGCAGCAGCCAGAGCTCCTCCTGCTGGCCGATGTGCGCGAGGTCCCAGACCAGCGGGCTCATCAGCGGATCGTGCTGGGCGACCAGCGTCGGCTCGTCAAGGTCGGTCAGATGGAGGGTGCGAGCGCGGGCGCGCTCAAGGCCGCGGACGACGTCGTCACGCATGGGTCAGCTCCTCGAAGGTCGCGTGCGGTCCGATCTCGGCGATGCGCTGGGCAAGCAGGTCGCCGGGGCAGCGCCCGGACTCGATGAGCTCGGCCAGGTCGGCGACGGCGGGCCGCAGCTCGGCCGGGGCCCGCTCGGCCGCGATGGCCAGACAGCGGCGGGCCGACTCGGTGAGCACGGCGTCGCCCAGGCCGTCGCGCGCCGCCTCGGTCCACCGCTCGGCGGCACGCTCGGTCGCCTCGGTGGCCAGGTCGGCGGCGACCGGGTCGTCCATCAGCGTGGTGGCGACGGCGGCGATCGCCGGCCACCACCGGGACGCGTTCATGTCCAGGTACCGCAGCTCCAGGTAGCCGCGCAGGCGGACCGGCGGGAACAGCGTGGTCAGGTGGACGTCCAGGTCGGCCGCTGTCGGCAGACGCCCGTCCAGGCGCACCTCGCCGCTCGCCCACTGCTCGAACGGGACGCTGGTCCGGACGGCCGCGGCGTCGTCGCCTCCGGTCCGGACGAAGGTCACCGGGGCGTGCAGGGCGTAGCGCGCCCAGGCCGACGCCGGGTCGAGGCCCCAGTCGGTGCCGGGTTCCACCGCGACGCAGCCGGGCACCGGCCCGCACGTCCGCGCGTCAAAACCCGCCCAGGCCCGCTGCCGCGCCGACTTCCACCCGGTGTCGCGCCCGCACAGCCAGGGCGAGTTCGCGGAGATGGCCACCAGCGTCGGCCCGAGCCGGTACGCGCGCGCTACCCGCTCGGGCCAGCCGCGTTCCGGCCCTGCCTGCACATTGACCTGCATGGCGGCGGTCGAGTTCATCATCACCTTGGCGGACGCGGCGCGGCCGGTGGCCGCGTAGTGCTGCTCCATCGCCCGGTACCTGGGCTTCGGGTTAATCCGCCGGGACGGCCGGAGCGGGTCGGCGCCCGCCGGGGCGACGCCGAGCCTGAGCTCGCCCAGGGCCTGCCTGGCGCCGCAGTCATCCCGGCGAAGCTCGGTGACGGCGGTCTGGATGTCCGGCGCCGGAGGGCCGGACAGCTCGAACTGCCCGCCCGGTTCCAGGGTGACCGAGGACCGCCCGGCAGCGGCGCACACCTCGCCGGGTATCGGGTCAACGCGGTTCCAGGACACCCGGTCGGCCACCGAGTCCAGGTCGACGAGGTGGCACTCGATCTCGAGCCCGACGGCGCCGATCACTGACGGCGTGAGCGCCGCCCGGTGCGATCTGGCGTAGGCCTCATCGACCGTCAGAGGCTCGGCCTGATCGTCAGCGGGGATGGTTGCAACATGGCGGACGGTCATGACGACCCCCTCCAGGTCCGGGCCGGCGGACTAATGTCCGCCGCGGGTCGGTGCGGGGGCGACCAAAGTACAGCCGTCCTCTGTGCTGGCCGTCAGTTGCAGGGCGACCAGTTGAAAACAGCTTATCTCCCCCCACTGACAGTTCTCCGACACCCCAGTGCCGCCCGGGTGCGCGACACGAATGTAGGCCAGGGGTGTCGGCGCAGCTTGGTGCGTTAATCTGAGAGTATGAATACTCTCAGTCTGGGTTGCGCACGTTGACCGGGGGCGAGGATCTGTCCGGCCTGGAGCAGCGGCGCACTGAGCTGCATGCGGACCTGGCAGCTATCGGCGATTTCCGGCCTGGGACGTTGTCGGCGGTGATGCGGCGGTGCGGCAAGCCGTCGTGCGCGTGCGCTGACCCGGCTCATCCCGGGCACGGCCCGCAGCACATTCTGACCAGGAAGGTGGCGGGCAAGACGGTGTCGGCGCACATCAGGCCGGGCCCGGATCTGGAGAAGGTGGCCGGCGAGGTGGGCCGGTACCGGCAGTTCCGGCAGATCGTCGGGGAGATCGTGGAGGTGAGCGAGGCGATCTGCGAAGCCCGGCCGCTCTTGCCGCTTGACGGCGAGGGCCCGGCCGGGACCCCCGGCGAAAAGGGGGGCTCTTCGGTCAGCTCCAGGCGGAGTTCGCGGCCGAGGTAGCCGGCCTGGCGGCGCTGGCCGCGCGCTCCCTGGGCGCGGCCGGTGACCTGGAGGGGGTGGAGCTGGCCATCCGGACCGCGATGACGAGGATCGGCTGCAGGCTGCTGGAGCAGCTGCTGGGTGCCGACGTCGGCTACCGCGGGGTGCGGACCGGGTGCCCGGCCGGCCATCAGGCGCAGTTCGTCTCCTGCCGGGCCAAGACGATCGATACCGTGCTGGGGCCGGTCACGGTGCGCCGGGCCTATTACCAGTGCGCCGAGTGCGGGCATGGCGTGGTCCCCAAAGACGCCGAGCTGGGGATCGAGAACGCGTCGATGTCACCCGGGGTGCGGAAGATGGCTGCCCGGACTGCCACCGCGGTGCCGTTCGCCACGGCGGCCGGCCTGCTCGCCGAGCTGGCCGGCGTCGGCCTGACCGTCAAGCGCGTGGAGCGGGCCGCTGAAGCCGACGGTGCCGCAGCCTTCGCGCTGCTCGGCGCCGAGGCTGATGCGATCTGCTCCCGCCAGCTGGTCCCGCTCCCGCCCGCGCCGGGCCCGGACATGCTCTACATCGCCGTCGATGGCACCGGCGTTCCGATGGTGCCCGCGGCAACCCAGGACCGGGCTGGCAAGGCCGGGGACGGCCGGGCACGCACCCGCGAGGCCAAGATGGCATGCCTGTTCACCCAGACCATCACCGATGACGACGGCTTCCCGGTCCGCGACCCCGGCTCCTCGTCCTACCTGGCCACCTTCGACCCCGCCAGCCGGTTCGGCCAGCTGGTGGACGCCGAGGCCCGCCGCCGCGGCAGCGAGCAGATCCGCCAGCTCGTCGTGCTCGGCGACGGCGCGGTGTGGATCTGGAACCTCGCCAGCGAGCTGTTCCCGCATGCAACCCAAATCGTGGACCTCTACCACGCCCGCGAGCACGTCCACGAGCTGGCGAACCTGGCCGCCCGGCTGCTCGCCGGCCACCGCGACGAATGGCTCGCCACCCGGCTGGCCGAACTCGACGCCGGCCAAATCCCCGCCCTGCTCGCCGCTGGCCACGGCCTGCGCTTCATCGGCTCGCTGGCCCATGAACGCGACAAAGCCCTTGGCTACTTCGAAACCAACGCCCACCGGATGCGCTACCAGCACTTCCGCGCCCTGGGCCTGTTCGTCGGCTCCGGCACTGTCGAAGCAGGCTGCAAACACGTCATCGGCCAGCGCCTCAAGCTATCGGGCATGCGCTGGAACATCCCCGGCGCCACCGGCATCGCCACCCTGCGCTGCCAGGAAGCCAGCAACCGCTGGGAAGAAATCTGGAAACGGCCGCACAACCAGACCAGGGCAGCCCGGCAGGCAATCTGAGAACGCCAGCACACTCAGAACACGCAGGCAACACCAAGCTACCCGTCAGTCACCTACAAAATTGGCGCACACCCGTGCCGCCCGGGTGCGCGACACGAATGTAGGCCAGGGGTGTCGGCGCAGCTTGGTGCGTTAATCTGAGAGTATGAATACTCTCAGTCTGGGTTGCGCACGTTGACCGGGGGCGAGGATCTGTCCGGCCTGGAGCAGCGGCGCACTGAGCTGCATGCGGACCTGGCAGCTATCGGCGATTTCCGGCCTGGGACGTTGTCGGCGGTGATGCGGCGGTGCGGCAAGCCGTCGTGCGCGTGCGCTGACCCGGCTCATCCCGGGCACGGCCCGCAGCACATTCTGACCAGGAAGGTGGCGGGCAAGACGGTGTCGGCGCACATCAGGCCGGGCCCGGATCTGGAGAAGGTGGCCGGCGAGGTGGGCCGGTACCGGCAGTTCCGGCAGATCGTCGGGGAGATCGTGGAGGTGAGCGAGGCGATCTGCGAAGCCCGGCCGCTCTTGCCGCTTGACGGCGAGGGCCCGGCCGGGACCCCCGGCGAAAAGGGGGGCTCTTCGGTCAGCTCCAGGCGGAGTTCGCGGCCGAGGTAGCCGGCCTGGCGGCGCTGGCCGCGCGCTCCCTGGGCGCGGCCGGTGACCTGGAGGGGGTGGAGCTGGCCATCCGGACCGCGATGACGAGGATCGGCTGCAGGCTGCTGGAGCAGCTGCTGGGTGCCGACGTCGGCTACCGCGGGGTGCGGACCGGGTGCCCGGCCGGCCATCAGGCGCAGTTCGTCTCCTGCCGGGCCAAGACGATCGATACCGTGCTGGGGCCGGTCACGGTGCGCCGGGCCTATTACCAGTGCGCCGAGTGCGGGCATGGCGTGGTCCCCAAAGACGCCGAGCTGGGGATCGAGAACGCGTCGATGTCACCCGGGGTGCGGAAGATGGCTGCCCGGACTGCCACCGCGGTGCCGTTCGCCACGGCGGCCGGCCTGCTCGCCGAGCTGGCCGGCGTCGGCCTGACCGTCAAGCGCGTGGAGCGGGCCGCTGAAGCCGACGGTGCCGCAGCCTTCGCGCTGCTCGGCGCCGAGGCTGATGCGATCTGCTCCCGCCAGCTGGTCCCGCTCCCGCCCGCGCCGGGCCCGGACATGCTCTACATCGCCGTCGATGGCACCGGCGTTCCGATGGTGCCCGCGGCAACCCAGGACCGGGCTGGCAAGGCCGGGGACGGCCGGGCACGCACCCGCGAGGCCAAGATGGCATGCCTGTTCACCCAGACCATCACCGATGACGACGGCTTCCCGGTCCGCGACCCCGGCTCCTCGTCCTACCTGGCCACCTTCGACCCCGCCAGCCGGTTCGGCCAGCTGGTGGACGCCGAGGCCCGCCGCCGCGGCAGCGAGCAGATCCGCCAGCTCGTCGTGCTCGGCGACGGCGCGGTGTGGATCTGGAACCTCGCCAGCGAGCTGTTCCCGCATGCAACCCAAATCGTGGACCTCTACCACGCCCGCGAGCACGTCCACGAGCTGGCGAACCTGGCCGCCCGGCTGCTCGCCGGCCACCGCGACGAATGGCTCGCCACCCGGCTGGCCGAACTCGACGCCGGCCAAATCCCCGCCCTGCTCGCCGCTGGCCACGGCCTGCGCTTCATCGGCTCGCTGGCCCATGAACGCGACAAAGCCCTTGGCTACTTCGAAACCAACGCCCACCGGATGCGCTACCAGCACTTCCGCGCCCTGGGCCTGTTCGTCGGCTCCGGCACTGTCGAAGCAGGCTGCAAACACGTCATCGGCCAGCGCCTCAAGCTATCGGGCATGCGCTGGAACATCCCCGGCGCCACCGGCATCGCCACCCTGCGCTGCCAGGAAGCCAGCAACCGCTGGGAAGAAATCTGGAAGCGGCCGCACAACCAGACCAGGGCAGCCCGGCAGGCAATCTGAGAACGCCAGCACACTCAGAACACGCAGGCAACACCAAGCTACCCGTCAGTCACCTACAAAATTGGCGCACACCCGTGCCGCCCGGCGCCCCCGGCAAGTGCTCCTGCCCGAGGCCACCAGGGGTGCGGTTCCATGATCGTGGTGGGAAAAGACGCTCATTCGGTCGTTATCTACCACGATCATGAAAAATACTGCTCAATGCCCCGGCCGCCGACGCTGGAAACAACGCAGCGTCACGAGATTGACGTCAGATATCACGAGCCGTAGGCGATCGGGCGTCACGCTCGGGTTGCAACGGTCGGCGGCCACGGGCTCCGGTTCAGCTTCGTGACCGTCGGCAGGTGGCTGGGCGAGGAGCGCGGGACGACCGGGCGAACCGGTGGGGATACCCGCGAAACCAGTGGAGGCACCGGGTCAGAACGGGCGGGGATGCCGGGACAGAACGGGCGAGACACCGGGACGGAGCAGGTGTCCTGCCGAACCGTTGACCGGGTCTGGCTACGGGGTTAGTGTCCCGGATAACGAGGACGAGACAGACTGGTCTCTCTCAGCGGCGAGGTGGGTGCCATGGCTGACTACGATCCGCGCACCGCGACGGGAATCCCGACCGAACCGGTCGGCTCGCTGCCGCGCCCGAGCAAGCTGCAGCAGGCGTACGGCCAGTACGACGGCGGGGAGATCACCCACGATCAGCTCGAAGCCGAGCAGGACAAGGCGGTCAGGGACTCGATCGAGCGCGGCGAGGCGACCGGCGAGCCGATCATCTCCGACGGCGAGCAGCGGTGGTCGAGCTTCGCCACGTACGCGATCACCGACACCCTGGCCGGAACCGGGCTTGCCGACCAGCTGGCCGGGGACGGGGGGCAGTACTTCGCGATCTTCGCCGACGGGCACCGGCGGCAGCTGCCGCGGCTCACCGGCGGGCCGTTCCGGTACAAGACCTACGCGGCGGACACGTTGAGCAAGTCGATCGGGCTGGCCAGCAAGCCGATGAAGCAGGCCGTGATCGCCCCGTCCATGCTGGCGCTGCTGTACCCGCTGGACGACGACGTTCCCGGCTACTCGCGGGAGAGCTTCGAGGAAGACCTCGTCAACGAGTGCGAGAAGGACATCAGGCAGGCGTTTGCCGCGGGCGCGGCGCGAGTGTCCATCGACTTCACCGAGGGCCGCCTGGCCACCAGGGCCGATCCCCGTAACCCGTGGACCGGCCGGGGCATGCTGCCGCACTTCATCGAGCTCAACAACCGGGTGCTGGCCAGATTCAGCCCCGAGGAGCGATCCAAGATCGGCATCCACACCTGCCCGGGCGGCGACCGCGACTCGGTG
>CAWHZU010000023.1:0-366306 GCA_963833885.1 uncultured Actinomycetota bacterium
AGCCCGGCAGCCCGGTACACGCTGTCGATCTGCCGCATGTTCGCGACCGCGTCCTCAGCGTTCGTGATCACCGGCTCGCCGCGCAGGACCGCTGCCGCGAACGCGCGCAGCTGGTAGACATAGGTCGCGGTGTGGTCGCGGACCCGCTCCCACCGCGCGGTCTGGCTGGTGCGGGTCCTCAGCAGGCTGAAAGCCTGCGGGGCCAGGTAGTTCAGCACCCGCATCTCGCCGCGTTCGCCGACGGCCTTGGCGGAGATCCGGAGCCGCTGGGCCGACCAGAGCGAAGCACGGATGCGCCCCGTCGCGCCGCTGGGGAACCGGAAGTCGGCGACCATCGCCCGGTCGACATCCAGGCCGCGCAGCTTGGCCCGCGCGCTGGTGACCTTTGGCTCGCCCTGGCCGAGCATCCGGATGCAGTTGATCGCGTAGCAGCCCGCGTCCATCGTGGCCCCGCCGGCCAGGTCGAACCGGTACCGGATGTCGGAGAACCTGGGCAGCGGGAAGCACAGCGCGGCCTCGACATGCCGCAACTCGCCCAGTTCCCCGGCGGCGATCTGCTGCATCTGGCGGGCTAGCGGGGGGGGGGGGGGGGGGGGGGGGGGGGGGGGGGGGGGGGGGGGGGGGGGGGGGGGGGGGGGGGGGGGGGGGGGGGGGGGGGGGGGGGGGGGGGGGGGGGGGGGGGGGGGGGGGGGGGGGGTAGGGATGGTAGCGGTAGTGGAACGCCTCCATGACCACGACCCCGGCTGACTTGGCTGCGTCGGCGACCTCGGCCGCCTCCGCCTCGTTCGAGGCGAACGGCTTCTCACAGAGCACGTGCTTGCCAGCGGCGATCGCCCGCAGTGTCCACGGCGCGTGCAGCGAGTTCGGCAGCGGGTTGTAGATCGCGTCAACCTCGGGATCACCAATCAGCGCCTCGTACGAGTCATGCACGACCGGGATGCCGTGCTTGTCGGCGAACTCCCGCGCCCGTGCCGGCTCCCGGGCCGCCACCGCGGTGACGACCACCTCCGACACCACCCGCGACGGCCTGACCAGCGCCGTCGGCGTGATCCTGGCGGCTCCCAGCGTCCCCACTCTCAGCACACCCACGAGCCCACCCTGGCCGTCCGCACTCCCGGTCGCCGCTTGTTTTCACGGGTTCGGTAAGGATATTTTCCGCATAACGCCCAGGATTGGTTACCGAACCCGTGAAGAGTGCCAGTGATCAAGAAATGCCCGGCGTTTGCGATGGGCGCGAGGGGGTCGGCGGCCAGGCCAGGAGCAGGCGGGTGTGCGGGCGGTCGACGACGACCTCGCCGGGGTCGCCCCCGGGGGCGCTGGCGGCTCCAGGCATCCCGGGGACCCCAGGGACGTCCGCACCCTTGCGGGGGTAGGCGGTCACGACGAGGTCGGCGGCACGGGGGCGGCCAGCGGAGCGCCAGGCCGCGACGCGGGCGGCCAGGCGCTCGGCAAGGAGCGCGCCCCACGGGCCGAACCCGCGGACGGCTATCTCGAACTCCCCGAATCTGTGCTCCCCCGCCGGGAGCCCCAGGGGCGCCGCCGGGAGCAGGCCGGCCACCCCCAGGCCCGCTGCGGCCAGGGGGGTGGTGGCCAGGGCGCCAAAGGGCAGCAGCGGCAGCACGGACCCCCGCAGCGGCCCGGTGCCGCCGGCGATCGTCAGGCGGGCCAGGCCGGGCTCCATGAACGTGACCCAGAGGTCCGCCTCGCCCAGCTCACCGAGGCCGACAACGCGCACGCCGGTCAGCACGTCCGTGACCGGCCCGCTCAGCGCGGCCCACAGGACGTCCGCATCCGCGGGCTGGCCGATCTGGTCGGTCTGGACGTGCAGCCCGGGCTGCGGGCCGACCGGCACGTATGGCTCGGCGCCCGCGTAGCAGCCCGCCAGCCGGATGAAGCCGCACCGGCATGAGGCGAGGCTGCGCCAGCCAAGGCCGCCGGACCGTTCCAGCGCGATGCACAGCTGGATCCCGCGCAGCGACAGCGGCAGCGCGATCCGGCCGCCCGGGGCGAGCTGTGCGAGCCACTCCGGCGCCAGGTCCGAGGCACCCGCAGTCACGATGATCCGGTCGTAAGGCGCGAACTCGCGAGCCCCGAACCCCCCGTCGCCGCAGATCACGACCACGTCGGGGTACCCGGCGGCGACCAGGTGCGCCCGCGCCCGGTCCGAAAGGTCCGGGTCGATGTCCACGGTGATGACCGACCCCCCCGGCCCGACCAGGTGGCTCATCAGCGCGGCGTTGTAGCCGGTCCCGGTGCCGATCTCGAGCACCCGCTGGCCCGCGGCCACGCCGAGCTGCTCCAGCATGATCGCCATGATCGCGGGCTGCGACGAGGAACTGACCGGCATTCCGCCCTCGTCGGTCTTGATCACGAAGGCCTCGTCCTGGTACGCCTGGCTGACCGGGTCGAGCTCGGGCAGGAACACGTGCCGCGGCACGGCACGGAACGCGGCCTCGACCGGGGCGCTTGTCAGCCGGCCGCTGGCGCGAAGCTCGTCGACGAGCCGGGTCCTGGCTTCGTCGGGCCCGCCTGCCATCCGCGACCACCTCCCGCTCAGGCCCTCTACCCCGGCTAGGCCGACTCAGCCCCCCGCCTCTTGGCGACCTCGTAAAGCGCGATCCCGGCGGCGACGCCCGCGTTCAGCGACTCGGCCGGACCCGGCATCGGGATCCGGGCCAGCATGTCGCACCGCTGCGCGATCAGCCGGGACAGCCCGCGGCCTTCGGAGCCGACCACCAGCACCAGCGGGCCGTCGGCCAGGTCCAGGTCGCTGACCACCGAGGGCCCGTCCGCGGCGAGGCCGACCACGAACAGCCCGGCCTGCTGATACGACGACAGCGCGGCGGCCAGATTGCTCGCCTGGGCCACGGGCACCCTCGCCAGCGCACCCGCCGACGCCTTCCACGCCCCCGAGGTCACCCCGGCGGACCGCCGCGCCGGGACCAGCACCCCGTCACCGCCGAACGCGGCGACCGACCGCGCGACCGCGCCCAGGTTCCTCGGGTCGGTGACCCCGTCCAGCGCGACGATCAGCGGAGGATCGCCCGCGGCGGCCAGGTCATCGGGATGCACGTACTTGTACGGCCGGATCCGCAGCCCGAGCCCCTGGTGCACCGCGCCCCCGGTGATCCGGTCCAGCTCGGCGCGGCCCGCCTCCACCACCGGGATCCCGGCGTCGGTCGCCAGCATCACGGCCTCGCCGATCCGCTCGTCCGGGTCCAGCCGCGGCCCGACGTGCAGCACGGTCGCGGGCACACCCGCGCGCAGCGATTCCAGCACCGCGTTCCGGCCGACGACAACCTCGGCCGACCCGGATCCCCGGGATTTCGGGCCGTTACGATTAGCCCCGCCCTTGCCCGGCCCGCCACTCGGTTTGGCGTTCGGGCCGGTCGATGAGGGCTTGGCTGCGGCCGCCTTGGCCGCCTTGCGCTGCGCAGGGTGGCCTGGCCGCATGTGCGCAGGCGGGGTGGGGCCCTTGCCCTCGAGCCGGCGCTTGCCGTAGCCGCCGGTTCCCGGGCGCGGCTTGCCCGACTTGGTGCGGCCGCCGGAGCCTGGCTGCGGTGTCACCGGCCCAGCTCCCAGCGCGGCCCGCGCACGGTGTCCTCGACCAGGATGCCCGCGTCTTTCAGGCGGTCGCGGATCGCGTCGGCCTCGGCAAAGTCCTTGCGCTCGCGCGCCGCCTGGCGCTGCTGCAGCGCGACCTCGACGAGCGCGTCGACCACAGGCCGCAGCGCGCTCCCGTCGGCGCCGCCCGGGCCGGACCAGTGATCGCCGAGCGGGTCGAGGCCGAGCACGGACATCATCCCGCGGACCGCGGCGGCCTGCTTGGCCGCTCCGGCCACGTCCCCGGCGGCGAGCGCGGTGTTGCCCTCGGTCACCGCCTCGTGCACCACGGCCAGGGCCTGAGGCACGGCGAGGTCATCGTCGAGGGCCGCCCCGAACCCGGCGGGCAGCCCGGTGGCGCCTCCCTCGGCCGGTGTGGTTCCGCCGGCCGGGCCCGCTTCCGCGGCCCTGGTGACGAAGCCCTCGATCCGCCGGTACGCGGCGGCGGCCTCGGCCAGGGCGTCCGGCGAGTACTCCATCTCCGACCGGTAGTGCGACTGGCCCAGGTAGTACCGCAGCTCGGCCGGGCGGACCTCGGTGACCATCACGTCGACCAGCAGCGAGTTCCCGAGCGACTTGCTCATCTTCTCGCCGGCCAGGCCCAGGATCCCGTTGTGCACCCAGTAGCGGGCAAAGCCGTCGCCGGCCGCCCGGGACTGCGCGAGCTCGTTCTCGTGGTGCGGGAAGACCAGGTCCAGGCCGCCGCCGTGGATGTCGAACGTCGGGCCGAGGTATTTGGTCGACATCGCGGAGCACTCCAGGTGCCAGCCGGGACGGCCGGGGCCCCACGGCGTCTCCCAGGACGGCTCCCCCGGCTTGGCGGCCTTCCAGAGCGCGAAATCCCGCGGGTCGCGCTTGTGGCTCTCGTCCACGTCCTCGGCGGCCCGCATGTGCTCCAGCCGCTGGCCGGACAGCTCGCCGTACTCCGGGTAGGAGCGCACGTCGAAGTACACGTCCCCGCCCGCGGCGTAGGCGTGACCGGACTCGATCAGCCGGCGCATGAGCACGATCATCTCGGGCACGTGCCCGGTCGCCCGCGGTTCGACGTCCGGCGGCCGGCAGCCCAGCGCGTTGTACGCGCGGGTGAACGCGCGCTGGTTGCGCTCGGCCACCGCCCACCATTCGACGCCGTCGGTGGCGGCGGTCCGAAGGATCTTGTCGTCGATGTCGGTCACGTTCCGGCAGAACGTGACCTGGTAGCCGCTCGCGGCCAGCCAGCGCACCAGAATGTCGAAGTTGACGCCAGACCTGATGTGGCCGATGTGCGGCGGGGCCTGCACGGTGGCGCCACACAGGTACAGCGAGGCCTTCCCCGGCGTGACGGGGGTGAACTCGCGTACCGCGCGGGCGGCGGTATCGTGCAGGCGCAACGTCATGCAGCCCAGGCTACGGGACTTTGCGACCCGCTCGCGGCGCCTGCCGGCCGGCCGCCCAGGTTACCTGGCGCAGCGGGTGCCCGCGCGGGTAGTGTCCCGGAGCGTGACAGTCAAACTCGTGGTCCTGTACACGCACCCGAGCGACCCGGACGCGTTCGACCGGCACTACCTGGGCACCCACATGCCGCTGGTCAACGCCATTCCCGGCCTGCAGCGGGCCGAGGCCGGCCGGTTTGCCTCGGCGCTCGACGGCGGCGAGCAGACGTACTACCGGATCGCCCAGCTGTACTTCGCCGACCAGGCGGCGATGCAGGCCGCGTTTGCATCAGCGGAGGGAGGGGCGACCGCGGCCGACTACCAGCAGATCGCGCCGCCCGGCTCGCGCATGTTCGTGGCGGTCGTGGACGACTGACACCGGGTCAGGCGGGGTGCACTCGGCCGAGTGCCGCATCGATCGCGTCGTGGAAGCCGAGCGTCGTGCCCTCGGTGCTGGCCAGCTCGAACTGATCATCCCCGAGTTGCGCCCGGATCTGGCTGACGCTGCTTTTGCGGTAGCCCTCCTCGGGTTCCTGCCACGGGTCTCCGATCCGGTCGAGGAAAGCCTGCGCGACCCCGTGCAGCACGGCCGCCCGGTGCCAGTCACCCAGGTCACCGGCTAGGCACGCCAGGCCGAGGCCGGCGTAGGCGAGAACGTAGCGCTGCCCGGTCCGGCGGGCGATCCGCAGCGAGGTTTCGAACATCGCCCGCGACCCATCGGGATCGTTCTCGGCACGCAGCACCCAGCCCAGGTTGATCGAAACGACGCCCGCGTCCTCTCCGATCGTGTGGCCTCCCTGCAGCGCCTGTTCCAGGTGAGCGCGGGCCGCGGGCATGTCCCCGGTCAGCAGCGCCTGGACGCCTGCATTGTTGTGCAGGTGGTAGGCGATGAGCTGATCACCGGACCGGCTGACGCACGCGACGGCCTCGGCGTACAGCCGGCCGGACAGGTCGGGGTCGAGGACGTAGCTGTTCATCAGCAGCGACATGAAGGCGCTGCCGAGCAGCACATCGTCGCCGAGCCGGCGGGCGCGCGCAACCGCCTCCTGCCCGAGCGTAAATCCCTCCTTGAACTGGCGGAGGAAATAAAACGATGAGCACTGCGCGGCGAGGGCCTCGATGAGCAGCCGTTCGTCGCCGAGCCGGCGGGCGGCCGCCACCGCCTGGTCCCCGAAACGACTTGCCGCCTCCAGGTCGTTCGTGTGACCCATAAAGGCGGCCGTGAACAGCGCCTCCGTGAAGAGCGCCTGGTCCGCGCTCGCCTCAGGCCGCCGCAGCACCGACGCGAGCAGCTCAAAGACTTCGGCTTCCCGTGGGCGGGTCCCCCAGTATCGCCGCAACGCGACGCCGAAGCGCAGCACCCGCGCGGTACCGTCCGGGCTGCGCGCGGCAGACTCGGCGGCGCGCCACAGGTTCAGCTGGTCGGCGTCCAGACGCGCGAACCAGGCCCCCTGGTCCGGTCCGGTCAGACGGGAGCTGGCTTCCTCCGCGACGCGGAGGAAGTAGTCGCAGTGTGCGGTGGCGAGGGCGGCCGCCTCGTCTTCGCCGGTCTCGGCGAGCCGCTCGGCTGCGAACTGGCGGATGGTCTCCAGCAGCCGGTAGCGGACCGCAGAACCGGCCGGTTCGGCCACGACCAGGCTCTTGTCGGCGAGCGAGCCGAGCAGGTCGGCGACCTCGATCAGCTCGATGTCCCCGAAGCCGCACACCGCCTCGGCCGCGGCCAGTTCGAAGGTCTCGGGAAACACCGAGAGGCGCCGCAGCAGCAGCTGCTCGGCGGTATTGAGCAGCGAGTACGACCAGTCGACCATGGCGTGCAGGGTCCGCTGGCGCTCCATCGCGGTCCGGCTGCCCCCGGTGAGCAGGCGGAAGCGCTGGTCCAGGCGGTCGCGCAAATCAGTGAGCGACATGGAACGCAAACGCGCTGCGGCGAGCTCGATGGCCAGGGGCATTCCGTCGAGCTGCCGGCAGATCGATGCCAGGAGGCGGCCGGTCTCCTCGTCACGCGGCAGGGCGACACCCTGCTCTCGCGCCCGCTGCAGCAGCAACGCGACCGCGTCCGACGATTCCTGGGTGACCACGCCGGCGTCGCCGTCCGGCCCGGGAAGCGACAGCGACGGCACCCGGTAGATGACCTCCCCGCCGATGCCGAGCGGCTCGCGGCTGGTCGCGATCACGTGCACCCGCGGGCAGCGCTGCAAGATCGCCTCGGCCGCCTTGGCGCAGGCACCGATCACCTGCTCGCAGTTGTCGAGCACGATCAGGACGTCCTGCGGTACCAGCGCGTCGACCAGCGTCTCCAGGATCGGCCGCCCGGGCTGCCCGGCGATCGCCAGGGTCGCGGCAATGGTCGGCGCCACCTCATCGTCATCGGCGACCGGGGCCAGCTCCACCAGCCATACTCCATCGCCGGAGCCGTCGAGCAGCTCGGCGGCCACCTGGAGGCTCAGCCTGGTCTTGCCGGCCCCTCCGGCCCCGGTGAGCGTGACCAGGCGTGACGTCTCGGCCAGCGCCCTAACGTCCGCCAGTTCCTGCTCGCGGCCGATGAACGTTGCGAGCTGCGCCGGCAGGTTGTTCGGCAGCGCCGGGTTGCCGAGCGAACGCAGCGCCGGGAACTCGGCCTGCAGACCCGGCGCGTTCAGCTGGAAGATCTCCTCCGGGCGCCCAAGATCCTTCAGCCGGTGCAGGCCGAGGTCGGCCAGGGCCGCGCCGGGCGGAAGCCGGTCGCGTACCAGCGCCGCCGCCGTCTCCGAGAGCAGGACCTGGCCTCCGTACGCGAGCGCGCCCACCCGCGCGGCGCGGTGCACGTCCAGGCCCATCAGGTCGGTCGCGGCGGTCCCGGACGCCTCGCCGGTGTGCACGCCCATGCGTACCCGGACCCGCTCGCCCGCGGGCCAGTCATGCGCCTCGAGATCATGCTGCATCTCGAGCACGGCAGCCACGCAGGCGCTTGGCGACGAGAACACGGCGAAGAACCCGTCACCCATGGTCTTCACCTCCCGGCCGTCGTGAGCGGCCAGGGCCGACCGGATGAACGAGTGATGGTCGTCAAGCACCTGCGCGTAGGCGTCCTGCCCGATGCGCCGCAGCAGCGCCGTCGAGCCCTCGATGTCCGTGAAGAGAAACGTGAGCGTCTCCACGCACTAAGCCTAGGAGACCGGCCCGACAAAGGCCCGCGAGCCGCGTTGCCGCAGCCCGCCCGCTGACTCCGACGGTCAGCCGCGGGCAGCCCTGGCCCAGCTCCAGGGGTACTCGGGGTCCTCGGCGCGGCGGCTCGCCGGGGCGAGGAGCAGCGGCCGGAACGTGTCGATCATCACAGCCGTTTCGTCGGTGGTGCCGCGGCCCTCATCGAGCGCGCGGATCGCCGCCTCGACCGCGCCCGGCTGCGGCCCGTGCGTGAACCCCGACGGGTGCAGCGTGATCGACCCGATACCCACCCCCGAGCCCTTGCGCGCGGTGTAGTCGCCGGCCACGTAGTACATCATCTCGTCGGAGTCGACGTTGTGGTGGTTGTACGGGATCGGCACGGCTTCCGGGTCGAAGTCGAGCGGCCGCGGGCAAAACGAGCAGATGACAAAGTTGGGGCCCTCGAACGTCTGGTGCACCGGCGGCGGGGCGTGGGTGCGCTTCACAATCGGCTCGAAGTCGGCGATGTTGAACGCGTACGGGTACAGGTAGCCGTCCCAGCCCACCACGTCGAACGGATGGAACGCGTAGCTCAGCCGGGTCAGGCCACCCCGGTTGCGCACGATGACGGGCACATCCTCGCCGTCGGCCACGAGCGGGCCGTCCGGGCCGCGCAGGTCCCGCTCGCAGTACGGCGCGTGCTCGAGGAACTGGCCGCTGGCCGACAGGTAGCGGCGCGGCGGCCTGATGTGCCCGCGCGCCTCAATGACGAGCGCGTGGACCGGCTCGCCGGGCGCAGGAATCCAGCGGTGAATTGTGCCCCGGGGAACCACGACGTAATCCCCGGCAGCGGCGTCGATCGAGCCGTACACGGACTCGAATCTGGCGGAGCCGTTACGAACGTAAATGGCTTCGTCACCGGTTGAATTCCGGTAAAGCTCCGATGCGGCATCGGCGGCCACGAATGAGATGCGGACGTCATCGTTGGCCATCAGGGGCTGCCTGCCGAGCACCATGTCCCCGCCAGCGGGCAGTTCCTGCGTCCGGAAATGCCGTGGCAACAGCGGATGATTCGGCGACACGCCCGCATCTGCAGCCTCTTCGAGGCCCTCGCTCTTTACGATGGCCGTCGGAGGGTGGACATGGTAAAGCAGCGAGGAATCGGACACGAACCCTTCCTCGCCCATCAGCTCCTCCGCATAGAGTCCGCCGTCGGGACGGCGGAAGCGCACATGGCGCTTTCGCGGAATCTCCCCAGCAACTCGGTAGTACGGCATATCGTCTCCCTTGACGCCAAAACCGCGAGGCCCTGCTTGGAGCCGACTGGCCCCCCGCCATTCGCGCCCCGTTATTACTGCAGCAAGGCCGATGGCCGCGCAGCGCTGTGGCAGCAGCGCGGGTCTGGCTCTCTTTTGACTATAAGCCCGTGGCGTGATGCTGCATCGCGCGAGGAAGGACGAGGGGCTCGATGAGCGATAAACCCCAGGGGGGCAGCGCGCAGCCGGCCGACAGCCACCGCGGACTGCGGCTGCTCGGGCTTGTCGCCGTGTCGGCGGGCGTGCTGCTGCTCATGGCCGCCGCGTTCGTGCTGTCGTACACGGGGATCCACGCGATCGCGCTCTCCGCCGGGATCAGGCCCCGATTCGCCCGGATCTACCCGGTGATCTTCGACGCGATGCTCGTGGTCGCGTGCGCGGCGGTGCTGGCGCTGCGCGGGGCGGGCCTGCCGTCCCGGTGCTACGCCTGGCTGACGATGCTGGTCCTGCTCGGCGCCGCCGCGGGCGCCGACGCCGTGCACGCGACGAACACCAGACTCCCGCACAAGCCCACCGCAGCCGCCGCGGCGATCATTCCCTGGGTGCTCGTGCTCCTCGGGTTCGGGTTGCTGCTGACCATGCTGCGGCACGCGCGGCTGCGCCGGGCGATGCTGGCCGCAGCCCCGGAGCGCGCGTTCACGCAGCCGTCCGGCCACGTTGAGGTGCGACAGCGTCCCGGGCTCGACGACCTGTTCAGCTCGAAGCATGCTGCGGACGCGCCCGCCGTCAGGTACGTGCCGCCGACCAAGCCCCTCCCCCCGGCCGACACTGCCATGGACCTCGCCATCGAAAGCGACCCCGGCCAGGATGACCCCTCCAGCGACGAAGGCCACCCGGCCGCGCATGCCGGGGAACGCCAGGAGCAGCCCGCCGGATACCGCGGCAACTCGGCATCCGCGTTCAGCCCGGCGCCCACGATCGAGATCGCGAAAGACGCCCGGACTCCCGCGGCAACTGGCGCCGATCGGCGCGCCGAAGCCGGAACGGTACCCGTACCCAGGCCCGCGCCAGGTCTCGCACCCGAAACCAAGCCAGCACGTGAGGCCAAGCCAGTCGCACACCCCAAGCCAGTCGCAGACCCCAAGCCAGTCGCAGACCCCAAGTCGGCCGCCGACGCCAAGCCAGCAGGAAAGACCAAGCCAGCGAGCCAGGCCAAGCGGGCGGCCGTAGCCGAACCGAAGGCCGCGGCCCAGCTGGCACCTGAGCCCGAACCAGAGACAGATCCGGAAGCCGCGGCCGAGCCCGAGGCTAGAGCCGAGCCCGAGGCTAGAGCCGAGCCCGAGGCCGACATCGCGCCCGACACCGACGACGCGCCAGCCATACCGCTGCAGTTCGACCGGGTGCGGAGTTCACCGGTCCCGCCGGAAGCGTGACCGGCGTGCGTTGACGTCAAGGCCACAGCGGCGGTCACGGCCGGCGGGAGGCGCCGCCGCGGAACAGCAGCGCGGCGAGAACGGACCCGGCGGCGAACATGCCTGCCGCCCACCAGAACGCGGTCGTGTAGCTGTGTACCTGGGCGAGTTCCACAAGCGCCGGTGCCGGGCGGCCACCGACCATCAGCCGCGGGCTGAGGTGGCCGGCCAGGTAGCTGGCGGCGGCGCTGGCCGCCACGGTGTTCAGCAGCGACGTGCCGATCGAGCCGCCGACCTGCTGGCCGGTGTTCACGACCGCCGACGCGACCCCGGCGTCGGCAGGCGCAACGCCGGACGTTCCGGTGTTCATCGACGGAGACATCACGAAGCCCAGGCCGATCGCGGCGAGCAGCAGCGGCGGCAACACGTCCGCCGTGTAGCTGGAGTGCGGGCCAATGCGGGTCAGCAACGCCAGGCCCGCCGCGGCGGCGAGCATCCCGGGCGCGACGAGGAGCCTCGGGCCGATGCGGGGCAGCAGCACGATGTTCGCCAGATTGGCGCAGACGATGATCGCCCCGACCAGGGGCAGGAACGCGACGCCGGTAGTAACCGGGCTGTAGCCGAGGGTCTCCTGCAGGTAGTAGGTGAGGAACAGGAAGATGCCGAACATGCCGGCGCCGGTGACGAGGATCGACAGGTAGGCAGCGGCCCGGTTGCGGTCGAGGACGACGCGCAGCGGCAGCAGCGGCTGCCTGGCCCTCGTTTCGAGGTATCCGAACGCCGCGAGCAGCACCGCACCTGCGGCCAGGAAGGCCCAGGTGGCTGGCGCGTGCCAGCCGTCACTGGCGGCGTTGGAGAACCCGTAGACGATGCAGAACATGCCCGCGACCTCGGCCACGAGACCGGGCAGGTCCAGGCGCTGCCGCCGCCCGGCCGACTGGCCGCGCAGCAGCGCGACCGCGCCGACACACGCGATCGCGGCGAAGATGAGGTTGACGTACAGGCACCAGCGCCAGTCCAGGTACTGGGTCAGCACCCCACCGAGCAGCAGGCCAACCGCGCCGCCTGCGCCGGCGATGGCGCCGAAAACGCCGAATGCCTTACCGCGGTCCTTGGTGCCCTCGAACGTGGTGGTGAGCAGCGACAACGCAGCCGGGGCTAGCAGCGCGCCAAACGCACCCTGGCAGGCGCGCGCGGCGACGAGCATGCCGAAGCTGTCTGCCGCACCGCCAACGGCGGACGCGGCCGCGAAGCCGATCAGGCCGACGATGAACGTCTTCTTCCGGCCGATCAGGTCGGTGAGCCGGCCGCCGAGCAGCAGCAGGCTGCCGAAGGCGAGCGCATAGCCGGTGACCACCCACTGACGCTCGATATTGGAGAAGTGCAGTGCGTGCTGAGCCGATGGCAGCGCGATATTCACGATCGTGGCGTCGAGCACGACCATCAGCTGGGCCAGCGCGACGACGGCCAAAATCAGCCAGCGTCGTGGGTCCGGACGGGCCGCCTCGGGTTCCTGGGCCAGGGCCTTCGTTGGGGTCTGTACGGCGGCGTTGCTCATCGTGCTGCGTCCCTTCGAGTCCGCCGGACTGCTTCTAATCGCAGCCTAACGCAAGTTTGCAGTCTTCTGCAAATTTGCTGCCTGCTGTATGCTTCTGGCATGGCAGAAGCTGGACTGCGGGAACGCAGCAAGGCACGCCGTCGGGCAGCGATCATCCGTACGGCCTTCGAGCTGTTCGCCGAGCGCGGCTACGACGCCACGACGGTTGCCGACATCGCCGAAGCGGCCGAAGTCGCGCCGCGGACCGTCTCGATGTACTTTCCGGCCAAGCAGGACATCGCGATGTCCCGGTTCAGCGACGGCGTGGCGAGCCTGACCGACGCCATACGCGACCGCCGCCCCGGCGAGGGTGTCCACGAGGTCTTCGGCCGCTGGCTGCTGGCCAGCCAGACCGAGCCTGAGGACCGCGAGCTCTACCAGCTCGCGCGCCGCATGTTCGCGGCAAATCCCGATCTTGCAGCGCTGCGGACGGCCCGGATGGCGGCGGCTATCAGGGAGGGAGCGGCCACGATCGCGGCCGATACCGGCAGCGCCCCCAGCGCCATCGGCCCGCGCATTGCTGCGGCCGCGGCCGCGGCGATCACTATGGAGATCATCGACACCGAGCCGGGCGCAGAGCGCGAGGCGGCCGTCGCCGCCGCCATGCGCTTCCTCGAGGCCGGCACCGCGGCGCTCTAGTCAGGTTGCGCCGGGCAGAACGAGCGCGGTCGCGATGGCGGCGATGCCCTCGCCGCGGCCGGTGAGGCCGAGGCCATCGGTCGTGGTCCCCGACAGGCTCACGTTTGCGCCGCCGAGGGCGTCGGACAAGGCCCGCTGCGCCTCGTCGCGGCGCGGCGCTATCCGGGGACGGTTGCCGATGACCTGAACGGCCACGTTCCCGATGGTGAACCCGGCGTCCTTGACCAGCCGCGCGGTCTCGGCCAGCAGCTCGGTGCTGCGCGCGCCCGCCCAGCGCGGACGCGCCGTGCCGAAATGGGCTCCGAGGTCGCCAAGCCCGGCCGCGGTGAGCAGAGCGTCGCAGACCGCGTGGGCCGCAACATCTCCATCTGAATGGCCAGCCAGGCCGGTCTCGCCGGGCCAGAGCAGCCCGGCGAGATACATCGGCCGACCTTCACCGAATGGATGGACGTCTGTCCCGACCCCTACCTGCGGAAATACGCCTGGCACGGTCGGCGGCAGGCAAAAATCAGGACGCGAGGATCTCGTCGAGCAGCGCCTCAGCCTTGTCCTCGTTGGTCTTCTCGGCCAAGGCAAGCTCGCTGACGAGGATTTGCCGTGCCTTGGCGAGCATGCGCTTCTCCCCGGCTGACAGACCGCGCTCCCGGTCCCTGCGCCACAGGTCCCGAACGACCTCGGCGACCTTGTTCACGTCGCCCGACGCAAGCTTCTCCAGGTTGGCCTTGTACCGCCGGGACCAGTTCGTGGGCTCCTCGGTGTACGGCGCGCGCAACACCTCAAATACCCGCTCGAGCCCTTCCTGCCCGACAACGTCCCTGACGCCTACAAGCTCGGCATTGTCCGCAGGAACACGCACAGTCAGGTCACCCTTGTCGACCTTGAGCACGAGGTAAATTCGATCCTCACCCTTGATCGAGCGGGTCTCGATCTCTTCGATCCGAGCAGCCCCATGGTGGGGGTAGACGACTGTGTCGCCGACCTTGAAAGACATGTGGACGTACCCCTTCCGCTGAAGCCATCTTACCACGCCGAACAGGGGCGATTAGCCGTCCTTGAGAGCAAAGTCGCAGGTCAATGGCGCAATTCAGGAACCACAAATTGCGCAGGGCCCGGCTGGCACGGCGAGTTGGCCTCAGCGGGCCTCCGCGAGGCGGGCTCAGCGGGCCCCGCGATGCGGGCTCAGCGGGCCCCGCGAGCCAGGCCCAGCGGCCCGGGCGAAACGGGCCCAGCGGCCCGGGCGAAACGGGCCCGGCGGCCCGGGTGAGCCGGGCCCAGCCGACCCGCCAATCGGGGCCCAGCAAGCCCCGGCTGGCCGGCCCGGTAGTGCCGCAAGCCGGGACCCAGCGCCGGCCCGTGATCGCCCTGGCTGAGGTGTAGGTCACCCCCGGCCCTCGCCGGGGGTGACTGACGGGGTTGGCGTAGGCCTGACCTGGGCCGAAGCGCGCGAGGCGGTCCAAGCGAACCGCTTGGGCCCAGAGCCCGCGCGGCCCCGGCGCCGGGCCCACGGGCCCAACCATCAAGCGGGACAGGCAGATCTGCCCGTATAGGCCAGTCGGGCGGTTACAGGACCAAGGCGGGGCCTCATACTGAGAGAAAGGTGCGGTCATACCGGAGGGTGCGGGTGAACGCTGGCAGCGATCCCGAACGGGATGACTTCGGTCTGCCGCCGATCGACATCGTGATTCCCGACGATGCCCGGGAACTCGATCGGGACGTGCAGGCCTACCAGCGTGAGCTGCGCGCGCTGCGCCGGAAGCGCCGCGCCTCACGCCTGCGCGGCCCGCTGACCCGGGACGGGATGGTGCTGCCGCTGCTGGCAGGCTGCCTCATGCTCGCGCTGCTGACCAGCACCCTGCTCATCATGTTCGCGGCCGATCAGACCGGGGCGCCGGATCTGCCCCGCTCCACCGCCACGCAGGGCCAGCCGAGGAACACCCCGACCACCCAGCCAGCGGCCGGGCAGCTCAACGGGCTGCTGCCGACCGCCACGGTCAAGATTCGCGGCAAGGCCGTTCCGCTGCGTACGGCCACGGCGGCGATGCCGTCCGTGCTGACCCTGGTTCCGCCCGACTGCAAGTGCGCGTCGGAATTGCGGCAGCTCAACAGCCAGGCCGCCCGGGCGGGCGTGCTCGTCTACTTTGTCGGGACCCCGCAGGTGATGCCGCAAGTCACCGGTCTCGCCACGGCGACCGGGCAGCCCACGTCCCAGGTCGCAGAAGACACGGGCAACGTCCTCGGCTCCACGTACGGGCAGAAGGGACTGACGGCGATCCTCGTGCGGCGAGACGGCACGGTCGCCTCGGTGATCTACCAGCTGCCGCAGCAGAAGCGGCTCGACACCGGGCTGCAGGAGATCTCCGCGGTCAAGCCCGCCGGACACTGACGCTGCCCGCTCGCCGGACACTGACTCCGCCCGCTCGCCGGGCACCTGACGCCGCCTGCCGCGGGCACCACCCGCCAAACGACACCAGAGCGGCTGCAGACGTGGGCCGGCTACGGCCCTGAACACGGCGGCTACTACGCTTTGCGGCGTCCACAGTGCCTCACTTGAGGAAGACAGAGGAGAGCACGCCGTGATCCGGAGCAGCCGCAGGCCCGCTGGGCGCCGCCTGCTTGTCCTGGCGATTGCCGCGCTGATCCCGGCACTCGCCGGTTGCGAGGCAGGGAACAACGCCCCGACCCAGGAGTGGCACCAGCCGACCGACGGCTTCGGCACCGTGCACCACGACATCGCGATCAGGAACGTGTTCGTGCTCGGTGCGGCGATCGGCTCGACGATCAAGGCCGGCGGCTCGGCAGGCGTATTCCTCGCCCTGATCAACAACGGGTCGGCGGACAAGCTGGTCAAGATCTCCGCGCCCGGCACGGCTAAGTCGGTCACGCTGCCCGGCGGGAGCGTGAGCCTGCCCAGCCAGAAGGCTGTGCTCCTCACCGGCCCGGCGCCCAAGGTCGTACTGGAGGGTCTGATCCGCCCGCTCACCGGCGGTTCGAGCGTCCGGCTGGTGCTGACGTTCCAGAACGCCTCGAGCGTGCCCATGACCGTTCCGGTCATGCCGCGGGCGCAGTACTACTCCACGTTCTCGCCACCGAGCCCCACCCCGAGCGCGACGCCGACAACGAAGGGCAAGCACAAGAGCGCGACCGCGACGCCCAGCGCCAGCCCGTCGCCCAGCGCCTCGTCCTAACGCACACTAACCCGGCCGGTGCCGTCGCAGACGGCACCGGCCATTTCAGGGTGTGGGCTCGAACTTATAGCCGAGCCCGCGCACGGTGAGGATGTGCGTCGGGTTCGCCGGGTCGGCCTCGACCTTGGCGCGCAGCCGCTTGACGTGGACGTCCAGGGTCTTGGTGTCCCCGACGTAGTCGGCGCCCCAGACCCGGTCGATGAGCTGCATCCGGGTCAGCACCCGCCCGGCGTTGCGGAGCAGCACCTCGAGCAGCTCGAACTCCTTGAGCGGAAGCTGCACCTGGCTGCTGCGCACGGTGACGACGTGCCGGTCCACGTCCATCCGGACCGGGCCGGACTCCATGATCGAGGAGGCGGGCTCGTCCTGGTCGCCGCGGCGCCGGAGCACCGCGCGCATCCGCGCGACGAGCTCACGTGAGGAGAACGGCTTGGTGACATAGTCGTCCGCGCCCAGCTCGAGCCCGACGACCTTGTCGATCTCGCTGTCCTTGGCGGTCAGCATGATCACCGGGACGTTGGAGCGCTCGCGGAGCGTCCGGCAGACCTCGCTGCCGGGCAGGCCGGGCAGCATGAGGTCGAGCAGCACCAGGTCCGCTCCGCTCCGGTCAAAGGTCTCGAGTGCGTCCGGGCCCGTCGGGCAGACCGCTACCTCGAAGCCTTCCTTGCGCAGCATGTACGAGATCGCGTCGCTGAATGATTCCTCGTCCTCGACAACGAGCACGCGTGTCACTTCACTGCCTCCTGGCGGATCGCACCATCGCCGGTACGGTGCCGTCTCACGGTGACGGCATCGATTCGCAGCGGGAGCCTGAGGGTGAAGGTGGACCCCCCACCCTCCGAGCTCACCACTGTCACCTTTCCTCCGTGGGCGGCGGTGACGTGCTTGACGATGGCCAGGCCGAGGCCTGTGCCGCCGGTGGCACGCGACCGCGCGGGGTCAACGCGGTAGAACCGCTCGAAGATCCGTTCCAGGTCCCGCTCGGGGATCCCGATCCCCTGGTCGGCCACGCTGATCTCGACCGCGTCATCGGCGGCCTGCCCGGTCGAGACGTCAACCCGGGTCTTGTCCGGGCTGTACGCGACGGCGTTCTCCAGAAGATTGCGCAACGCGGTGACCAGCAGGTCCTCGTCGCCGAGGACCGACAGGCCGTGCTCGCCGACCGCGACGAGCTCGATGCCGCGGGCGCTCGCCTTCATCCGGCACCGGTCCAGTGCCTCGGCCACGACGGCGTCGAGCGCCACCGGAACCGGGTCCGGGATCGGCTCGGCCGCCTGAATCCGGGACAGCGTGATCATGTCCTGCACCAGGTTGGTGAGCCGGGCGGCCTCCTGACGCATCCGGCTGGCAAACCGGCGCACCGCCTCCGGGTCGTCGGCCGCGTCCTCAACGGTCTCGGCCAGCAGCGCGAGCGCCCCCACCGGGGTCTTGAGCTCGTGGCTGGTGTTGGCGACGAAGTCCCGCCGGACCTCTTCCACCCTGCGGCTCTCGGTCTGGTCCTCGACCAGCAGCAGCACCAGCCCGCCGCCGCCGACGGCCGGGTCGAGCGGCGCGGCGCGCACCGCGAGGCTGGTGACCCGCCGGTGCACGCCGGTCGTTGACACGTCCAGTTCGCCCTCGCGGATCTCGCCGTCCCTGCGGACCTGGCGGGCCAGGGCGACCAGTTCCTGCACGACCAGCTGGTCGCCGCTGACCAGCCCGAAGGCCTGTGCCGCCGCGCTCGCCTGCAGCACCCGGTCCTCGTTGTCGAGGACCACGGCCGAGGAAGACAGGACGGCGAGCACGGAGGCGATGCCGGGCGGCAGCGCAGCAGGCTCGGAAAGGGAGGCTGACTCTATCTGGGCTCTCAACGGCACCCGGATCCTCACGCGGGAACGGCTTTCGCCGCTGGTCGACAGGACATATGCCAGGCTAGAGCGCTGCGCCGGCGTCCGGCGCGGCCCCACCCCCATTTGTCACGGGGAGCACCTGCCCAGGCCGTAATCACCCCCATACCCACACTTTGATGGTAGGGCTCGACCCGCCCCTGCGCACCTGGCAGAGTTCCCGGACACAGCCTTATTCGCGAGAAGTTCACTTTTCCGATAGCCAATGGCCACTCCAGCCGTGGCCTGGCGGCATGATCGAGGGAATCCATGCCGCCTGACCTCGGCAAACTCAGCGGCCCTGGTTCTTGACGGCCGCCGCGCCGGCCGCGGCGGCCTGCGGGTCCAGGTACCGTCCGCCGGGCGTCCGCGGCCGGAACCCGTCGGTCAGCTCGTACACCAGCGGCATGCCGGTCGGGATATCGAGCTCGGCGATCTCCGAATCCCCGATCCGGTCCAGGTGCTTGACCAGCGCGCGGATCGAGTTGCCGTGCGCCACGACCAGCACGGTGCGGCCAGCGGCCAGGTCCGGGACGATCGCGTCGTACCAGTACGGCAGCAGCCGCCCGACCACGTCCTTGAGGCACTCCGAACGCGGCCGCACATCGTCGGGTAGCTGCGCGTAGCGGGGATCGGCGGCCTGCGAGTAACGGTCGCTGTCGTCGATGGGCGGCGGCGGCACGTCGTAGGAGCGGCGCCACAGCATGAACTGCTCCTCGCCGAACTCCTGCCGGGTCTCCGCCTTGTTCTTGCCCTGCAGCGCGCCGTAGTGCCGCTCGTTCAGCCGCCACGAGCGGCGCACCGGCAGCCAGAGCAGGTCGGCCGACTCGAGCGCCAGGTGCGCGGTCTGGATGGCCCTGGTCAGCACCGAGGTGTGCACGATGCCGGGGCGTACGCCCGCCTCTTCGAGCTGCCTGCCGCTGCTCACCGCCTCGTCCACGCCCTTCGGGGACAGGCCGACGTCCACCCAGCCGGTGAACAGTCCCTCGGAATTCCAGACGCTTTCGCCGTGCCGGATCAGCACCAATGTCGCCATGCTGGAGAGCCTAGTGGCTGCGTTCCGGCCGGCCCGCCGGGCATCGCCGGGCGCAGCGCCCCGCGGCATCCGGGGGAGCATGGCCGGGGCATCCCCGGGGAACAGAGTGCCGCAGCCCGGGGTTGATCAGTTTCTGGAGGTGCATGCCCGTGCCGCGACCCTATCCCCGGCGGATCGCGACGATCAGTGTCCACACGTCCCCGCTCGAGCAGCCAGGCACCGGTGACGCGGGCGGCCTGAACGTCTACGTGGTCGAGGTGGCCAAGCGCCTCGCCGAGCGGGGCGTCGAGGTCGACATCTTCACCCGCGCGGTCTCCCGGGACGTGCCGCCGGTCGCCGAGCTCGCCCCCGGAGTGCTGGTGCGGCACCTGGTGGCCGGCCCGTTCGAGGACCTGGACAAGGCCGATCTGCCCGGCCAGCTCTGCCACTTCACCTTCGAGGTGCTCCGCGCCGAGGCCGCGTACGCGCCCGGCCGGTACGACATCGTGCACGGGCACTACTGGCTGTCGGGCCAGGTCGGCGCCGTCGCCAAGGAACGCTGGGGCGTCCCGTTCGTGCAGTCGATGCACACCCTGGGACGGGTCAAGAACGCCGCGCTGGCCGCCGGTGACGCCGCCGAGCCCGAGGTCAGGCTCCGCGGCGAGGCCGAGGTGGTGGCCGCGGCCGACCGTCTGGTGGCGAACACCGACGCCGAGGCCCAGCAGCTCATCGGGCTCTACGACGCCCCGCCGTCCCGGGTGCGGACCATCAACCCCGGCGTGGACCTCGCGCTGTTCCGGCCCGGTTCCCAGCAGGACGCGCGGCGCCGCCTCGGCGTGCCCGAAGACGCCGTGCTGCTGGTGTTCGCCGGCCGCGTGCAGCCGCTCAAGGCGCCCGAGGTGGTGCTGCACGCCGCGGCACAGATGATCAGAAACGATCCCGGCCTGGCCGGACGGCTCCGGGTCGCGTTCGTTGGCGGCCCGAGCGGAACCGGGCGGGCCCACCCGGACGGGCTGACCGAACTGTCGGCCAGGCTGGGCATCTCGGCGCTGGTCAGGCTCGAGCCGCCGTGCCCGCAAGCCGAACTCGCCGACTGGTACCGCGCGGCCACCGTGGTGATGGTGCCGTCCTGCTCGGAGTCGTTCGGCCTGGTGGCCGTCGAGGCACAGGCCTGCGGCACGCCGGTGGTGGCCGCCGCCGTCGGCGGCCTGCGGACCGCGGTGGCCGACGGCGTCTCTGGCGTGCTGGTCAGCTCGCGCGACCCGGCCGAATACGCCCGGGCGGTGGCCGACCTGATCGCCCAGCCACAGACGCTGGCCAGGTTCTCCCAGGGCGCGAGGGAGCACGCGTCCCGGTTCGGCTGGAGCGTGACCGTCGACCAGCTGCTGAGCCTGTACGCGGGGGCGATGGCCGAGGCGACCCAGGCGGTGGCGTGACCGAGCCAAAGGGACGGGGAGCGAGCGCCGAAGACCAGGCGGCCGTCGCCAAGACGATCGAGGCGACCCTGGACGACCTTGACCTGAGCTACGAGTCGCCGCGGTCCGGCGCCTACCTGGTACCGCTCGAGGGCCAGCACAAGCTGGCCACGATGACCTGGCTGATCGTCGGCCCGCACAGCCTGCACGTGGAGGCGTTCTTCTGCCGCCAGCCGGACGAGAACCACGCGCAGTTCTACCGGTTCCTGCTGGAGCGCAACGGCCGGATGTACGGTGTGCATTTCGCGCTGGACAAGACCGGCGACGTGTACCTGGTCGGCCGGGTGGCGCTGGCGTCGGTCAGCGCCGACGAGATCGACCGGCTGCTCGGCTGCGTGCTCAGCTACTCGGACGAGAACTTCGACCAGGCGCTCATGATCGGCTTCACGTCGTCGATCCGCCGGGAATGGGCGTGGCGGCGCAAGCGCGGCGAGAGCACGGCCAACCTCCGCGCCTTTGCCAGGCTCGCCGACGATACGCCGGACTGACCGGGGGCTGCCCGTTCAGGGTGGCGGTGTTACCGAGCCTGGTGGCGGGATCGTGCCCGGGCCCGTGACGCTGCACGCGAGCGAGGACGGATCGGAGTCCTGCAGCGGCTCGGCGAGGCGCGGCGGGTGCAGGAACGCCGGGAACCGCAGGTCAACCATGTCCAGCAGGTTGCCGGCGTTCGCGTCCCGGTAGGTCATCGCCGGCAGGTTCCACTTGGCCTCGACCAGCGCGCAGATGCTGGTGTGGTCGTTGACCCGGTGCGAGACGTAGCCGGGCCGGGACCACGGCGAAATCACCGCCATCGGCACCCGGAAGCCGTACTGGGCGAAGCCGTTGTAGGCCGACTCGCCGGCGGGCACCTCCGGCGGGATGTCGTCGGGCGCGAGGGCCGGGGGCGGCGGCACGTGGTCGAAGTAGCCGCCATGCTCGTCATAGGTCCAGATCAGCAGCGTGCGGCGCCACGCCGGGCCGGACATGACCGCATTGATCACCGAGGCCGCGAACGCCTCGCCGACGACGATGTTCTGCGGGTCCTCCTCGGACTGGGTGTCGTAGTTCGGCTCGACCAGCGCCAGTCCGGGGAGCGTGCCCGCGGCCGCGTCGGTGAAGAAGTCCGCGATCGGCACCACGTTCGTGCCCAGGTTCTTCAGGTACAGCTCCGGGTAGAGCTCGGTGGTGGCCAGGTCGGTGTAGTAGTCGCGCCAGCTCACGCCCGCGGCCGCGACCTTGTCGAAGATCGTCCCGTTCGGCGGGTAGTCGGTCAGCGCCGGCGTGGTGTCGTTGACGATGCCGAGCGACGTGGCCGAGATCAGGAAGCGCCGGTTCGGGTAGGTCTGGCCCAGCACCGAGCAGAAGTACCGGTCCGAGATCGGGAACACCGACGCCATCGAGTAGTAGAACGGCTGGTCGGCGCGCTGCCAGTAGCCCATGGACACCGGGCCGCTGCCGGATTCCACGAAGCCGTCGTTGCGGCCGCCGTCGAACTGGATGTGGCTGTTGAGCCAGTCCTGGGCGGGCGCGTTGTTCTGGCAGGTCGTCGGCATCCGGAAGGCGTGCTGGAGGTCGCCGTTGGCGTAGGGGCTGGTGGCCAGCGGCAGCCCGTCCCGGCCGATCCGGAACCCGTCGGCGCCCCGCCGGCGCAGCATGCCGAGCCTGTTGTCGTAGGAATGGTTCTCCATCATCAGGATGACGATGTGCTCGATCTGCGGGATCGTGTCGGTGCCCGCCGGCAGCTGCGGGTACGGAAGTGATCCGGGCTGTCGCAACCGTGAGTAGTGGCCTGAACGTGACGCCGACGGGCTGGCCGAGCTCCACGCGCCGGTCCCGGCGACGGCTCCGGCGGCTAAGCCCGCCTTCAGCAGCCCGCGCCTGCTCGGCCCGGCTGGCTTGGCTTCACGATTAGCGCTCATGGCGACCCTCCTGTGTCCGGCCGGCTGGGACGTGTGGCCGAGTCTGTCCCGTCGGGGCAACCAGTACGAGATTTCATAACAAAAAAGAGAAGACACCTAAGTGTCGTGGAATACAACCGTTATCCGGGTACCGGCGCGGGGGTGTGCGGGCGCGGTGCAGCAGTGCCCGCGGCAGGGTACAAAGTAAGGACCGGGCCATGACCGAGCCGCGAGCGTTCAGTGAACCTGAACCGAGCTTGTAGCCGTTCCGAAGCTATGGTCGGCATGCTGATTGCCTGGGCACGCAGGAGAGGATCGCGCTATGCGCCGGGACGACGTGCGCTTCGCGGCGGCTGCACGCGACGACGGTATACACAAGATCAGCAAGTTCACGTGGCGGGCCGGTGCGGCCGGGGTGGCGTGCTCCGCGCTGATCGCCGTGGCGTTCGGGCACCACGTCGCCACGAATCAGTCGAGTACGGACAACAACGGCGGTTCTTCACATTCTCAGCAGCCGGCGGCAGGCAACAATGGCGGCGGCTCCAATCAGGGCAGTTCCGGCCAGGGCAGCTCCGGCCAGGGCAGCTCCGGCCAGGGCAGCTCCAATCAGGGCAATGGCGGAATCGTGGTCCCGGCGCAGCCTCCGGCTTCCTCCCAGGGCGGCGGCCAGGTCACGTCAGGAGCATCGTGACCACCCTGGCCGTCGGCACCGACTCCTTCAGCGTTTTCGGCACCACGGCGACCCTGCTGGTCAGTGACCCTGACCTGCTGGATGACGCGCGCGCCATCGCCGACGCCGAACTGGCCGCGGTCGATATGGCCTGCAGCCGGTTCCGCCCCGATTCCGAGCTGTCCCGGCTGAACGGGTCGGGCGGCGCGGTCGTCCCGGTCAGCAGCCTGTTCGCCGAGCTCGTCGAGGCGGCGCTGCGCGCCGCGCGGCTCACCGACGGCGACGTGGACCCGACCTGCGGGCAGGCGCTCGAGGAAATCGGCTATGACCGCGACTTCGCGGTGCTCCAGGCGGCGGGCGCGCGCTCGCCACTCTCCGCGCCGGTGACTCTCGGCGTGCCCGGCTGGCGCTGCGTGCGGCTTGACCGCAAGCGCGGACTGGTGCAGCTCACCAACGGGGCCCAGCTCGACCTGGGCGCGACGGCCAAGGCCTGGGCCGCGGACCGGTGCGCGAGCCTGATCGCCGCGGCGACCGAATCCGGCGTGCTGGTCAGCCTCGGCGGGGACATCGCCGTTGCCGGGCCGCCGCCGGCCGACCGTGGAGAGGGACGGGGAGGTGGCTGGGGGGTGCGGGTCACCGACGACCACGCCGCCGGGCCGGAGGCGCCGGGGCAGACGGTGACGATACGTTCCGGCGGGCTTGCCACCTCGAGCACCACGGTGCGCACCTGGGCCGTTGCGGGCCAGCGCGTGCACCACATCATCAACCCGGCCACCGGCCGGCCCGCCGTTTCCTGCTGGCGGACGGTCAGCGTTACGGCCGGCAGCTGCGTCGACGCCAACACCGCGAGCACCGCGGCGATCATCCGCAGCGAGGCCGCGCTGGCCTGGCTGCAGGAGGCCTGCCTGCCCAGCCGCCTGGTGCGGCAGGACGGAACCGTCGAGACCACGGCGGGCTGGCCGAGCGACCCCGGCCCGGCCTGATGACCGTGGCCGCCGCCGCCGGAGTTCTGGCGGGGGCTACCGCAGCACCCCACGTCCTGCCGCCCGCCGCCATCGTCGTCACGTCGTCGACCCCGCTGTGGTACCTCACCAGGGCCACCGGGCTGGTCGCGCTCGTGCTGCTGACCCTGAGCATGGCGTTCGGCCTGCTGTCCTCGGTCAGGTACCAGCGGCCGGCCTGGCCCCGTTTCGTCACGATCGGGCTGCACCGCAACACCTCGCTGCTGGCGCTGGCGTTCACCCTGATCCACATCGTGACCACTCTTCTCGACAGCTTCGTCCCGATCCACCTGCAGGACGTGGTGATCCCGTTCATCTCCGCCTACCGGCCGGTGTGGCTCGGTCTCGGCGCGATCTCCTTCGACCTGTTGCTGGCGCTGACCGTGACCAGCCTGCTGCGGACCAGGATGAGCTACCCGTCCTGGCGCCTGGTGCACTGGACGTCCTACCTGTGCTGGCCGGTGGCCGTGCTGCACGGCCTCGGCACCGGCACGGACACCCCGGTCCACTGGGTGCTCGGGCTGACCATCGCCTGTGTCGCGGTGATCGCGGCCCTCACCGCATGGCGCCTGGCCTATGGCTGGCCGTCGCACGCGGCCGCGCGGCTGGTGGGCGCGCTCGCGCTGGTGCTCACGCTGATCGCCGGCGGCGCCTGGCTGACCGCGGGGCCGCTGGCGCCCGGCTGGGTGCGGCGGGCAGGCACGCCGCAGCACGCGGCCAAGAGCAGCTCCAAGGTGAGCTCGGTGCCGAGCGGCGGGACCAGCGGGGGGGCCAAGTGAGCGCGATGACCGTGCTCGCCGGGCTGCCCAGGCTGATCCCGCCCGGGGGCCCGCTGTCCCTGGCCGACCACTTCGGCCGGTACGGTCCGGTACCGGAACGCGACGCCGGCGGCCTGATCGGCGACATAGAGCGGGCCGGGCTGACCGGCCGCGGCGGCGCGGGCTTCCCGGCCGGGCGCAAGCTGCGCTCGGTGGCGCAGGCCGGCCGCTCCGGCGGGCGGCTGGGGCGCCCGGCCGGCGCCGTGGTGGTCGCGAACGGGGCCGAGTCCGAGCCGGCCAGCGCCAAGGACCGGATGCTGCTGGGCCGCTCGCCGCACCTGGTGCTCGACGGGATCGCCCTGGCCGCCGACGCGGTCGGCGCCACCCGCTGCTACCTGGCCCTGCACACCGGCCGCCGGGACGAGCTGAGCGTGCAGGTTGGCGCCGCGATCGCGGAACGTGAGCAGGCCGGCCTGGATCGGGTGGGTGTCCAGATCGTGCCGGTACCGCGGGGCTACGTGCCGAGTCAGGAGACCGCCCTGATCAGCCTGCTGAACGGCGGGGCGCCGAAGCCGGCGTTCGTGCCGCCACGGCCGTTCCAGAAGGGGGCGCACGGGCGTCCCACGCTGGTGCAGAACGTGGAGACGCTCGCGCACATCGCGCTGATCGCGCGGTTCGGCGCCGACTGGTTCCGCGAGCTCGGCGGGTCGGCGGGCTCCGCGCTGGTCACGGTCAGCGGCGCGGTTCAGCGGCCCGGCGTCTACGAGATCGCGCTCGGCATGCCCATCGGCGAGCTCATCAGCCGGGCCGGCGGCCCGGCCGAGCAGCCTCAGGCGGTCCTGGCCGGCGGGTACTTCGGCGGCTGGCTGCCGTACGACCGGGCGCTCGGCGTGCCGGTCAGCGATTCCGCCCTGCGCGCCGCCGGAGCGGCGCTCGGGCCCGGGGTGCTGGTGCTGCTTCCCGAGTCGGCCTGCGGGCTGGCCGAGACCGCCTGGATCACCGACTACCTGGCTAGCCAGAGCGCGGGCCAGTGCGGCCCGTGCGCCAACGGGCTGCCCGCCCTTGCCGACACGCTGAAGCAGCTCGCGTTCGGCCGGCCAGACGGCCGGGCGCTCGGCTGGGCCGAGGAGCTTGCCGCCCTGGTCGCCGGGCGCGGCGCGTGCCACCTGCCGGACGGGACGGCGGCGTTCGCCACCAGCGGCCTGCGGACGTTCGCCGACGAGCTGCGCCAGCACGCCCTGTCCGGGCCGTGCCCCCGGGTGCAGCGCAGGCCGCTGCTCCCCGCCCCCGGCCACACCTGGGGGCAGCGGTCATGAGCTACGCAACCGGGCCGGCCGGTGCACGGGCAGCTGACGGTCGCGGCCCACGCCGCGCCGGGGGCCACAAGCTGCGGGTGAACCCGATCGCCTGCGAGGCGCACGGCATGTGCACCGAGCTGCTGCCCGAGCTGATCAGCGCCGACCCCTGGGGCTACCCGGTCGTCGCGCCCGGGTACGTGCCCGACGACCTGCTGCCGCTCGCCCGGCGTGCCGTCACCGCCTGCCCCACGCTTGCGCTGCTCCTCGACCGCGACGGCTAACCGGCGGCGTACACCCGCGTCGCGAACGGCCGCAATGGATGCTTAAGCGGCCGCGGGATCCAGGATCACCACGTCAAACTGCATCGGCCGGTTCCGGAACCGGCTGACCTTCCTGCCGGAGCATTGAAATGTGCGCAGCCATGGCCTCAACCATCAGCCGCTCAGTCTCGGATCGTGTCTGCCCGGCGGCGACAACTCCTGGCAGGTCAGGAGAGTATGCCGAGTAGCCCGACTCCTCGTCGCCCTCGAAGACGACTATGTACCCCGTCAAGGCCGCTCCTTCCGCAGACCCGCTTGCCTCAGGATGCTCGACTCCGTCTTTGGTTTCAAGGTAGCGCTTGGCTTGCCTGCCACGGTCACGAGCCCTGACTTCGTGGGATGGACAAAGTGCCGGTGAGAGCCGGTGACGCGCTTAAGCACCCAACCGTCTCGTTCAAGTAAGGCGATGACCTCGCTGATCTTCATCGGCATGAGCCGAAAATAACGTCGCCTTATGACAATCCGCCCAAAGCCAATCTGCCGTGAGCGCGAGAAGCCCCCATGCGGCCCCTTGCGGCGCCGCTACTGCCACCACCCGCACAGGGCGCCGCCACACTAGGCTTGGTGTGGTGCAATATCGGCGACAGCGGGCAGAACGGGAAGGCAGGCGCATGGCCGAGGACGTGACGGACGACCAGCCCGGCCGCGACCCTCGCGCCCCGCTAGGGATCGACACGTCGGTTGCCCATCCGGCCCGGGTCTACGACTACTGGCTGGGCGGCAAGGACAACTTCGCGGCCGACCGGAAGGCGGCCGAAGAAGTGATCGCGATCCGCCCGGCCATGCGCCGCGATATCCGCGCAAACCGGGAGGTGCTGCGCCGCGCGGTGTGGTATCTGGCGGCCGAGGCCGGTATCCGGCAGTTCCTGGATATCGGCACCGGGATCCCGACCAGCCCGAACGTGCACGAGGTCGTGCAGAGCGTGACGCCGGAAGCCCGCGTGGTCTACGTGGACAACGACCCGATCGTGCTGTCGCATGCGCGGGCGCTGCTGGCGAGCACCCCAGAGGGCGTGACCGACTACATCGACGCCGACCTGCGCGATCCGGGCAACATCCTGGAGCAGGCCGCGCTGACCCTCGACTTCACCGAGCCGGTCGGGGTCGTGATCGTCGGCACGCTCCATCTGATCACCGATGACGAGGACCCCTACGCCATCGTGGCCCGGCTGATGGCCGCCACGGTCCCGGGCAGCTTCCTGCTGATCTCCCACCCGGCCATCGACGTCGAGGCCGAGACCGCGGCCAGGGTCCAGACGAGCTACAACCAGAACGTGGCGACCACGATGACCCGGCGCACTCGCGACGAGGTGGCCCGGTTCTTCGATGGGCTCGAGATCCAGGAGCCCGGTATCGTGCAGCACCACCGCTGGCGCCCGGAGCCGGGCGCGAAGGTCGATGACTACGAGGTGCCCGGGTGGACTGCGCTCGCCCGCAAGCCCTAGCGAGTTTCCGGAGGCTGGTTGTGGGTCCTCTTGACGGCGTGCGGGTAATCGAGATCGCCAGCCTGGCCCCTGCGCCGTTCGGCTGCATGATCCTCTCCGATCTGGGCGCCGAGGTGGTGCGGGTCGACCGGGCCGAGAGATGCGGCCCGGATGCCAAGGCTCCCGTCGACCCACTCAGCCGCGGCCGCAGGTCGATCGGGATCAATCTCAAGGATCCGGCCGGAGTCGGACTGCTGCTGCGGCTCGTAGGGGCGGCCGACGTGCTTGTGGAGGGGTTCCGGCCCGGGGTCGCCGAGCGGCTCGGGTTCGGCCCGGGGGTGTGTGCCGAGCGCAACCCGCGGCTGGTGTACGGCCGGATGACCGGCTGGGGACAGGACGGCCCGCTGGCGCCGACCGCGGGGCACGACATCGACTACATCGCGATTTCGGGAGCGCTTTCGCTGGTCGGGCGCGCCGGCGAGGGCCCGGTCCCGCCGGTCAACCTGCTCGGCGACTTCGGCGGCGGCGGCATGCTGCTCGCGCTCGGCCTGCTTGCCGCGCTGCTGGAGCGGGAACGCTCCGGGCTCGGCCAGGTGGTGGACGCCGCGATGGTCGACGGGTCCGCGCTGCTGACCTCGTTCGTGTACGGCCTCCGGGCCGTTGGCGCCTGGCAGGACGAGCGCGGCGTCAACCTGCTGGACACCGGCGCGCCGTTCTACGACACCTACCGGACCGCCGACGGTGAATACGTGGCCGTCGGGGCGCTGGAGGCTAAGTTCTACGCGGAACTTCTCTCGGGGCTCGGGCTCACCGATGCCGGTCTGCCAGGGCAGCACGACCGGGCCGGCTGGCCGGTGCTGCGGGCCAGGTTCGCCGAGGTCTTCGCCACGCGGACCAGGGACGAGTGGGCCGAGGCGTTCGCCGGCTCCGACGGGTGCGTTGCGCCCGTGCTGAGCGCGGCCGAGGCGCCCGCGCATCCCCACAACGTCCAGCGCCGCGCGTTTACCGAGGTCGGCGGCGTGGCCCAGCCCGCCCCCGCGCCCCGTTTCGGCCGGTCTTCGGTGGGCACCCCGGCGGCGCCGCCGCGCCCGGGCGCCGACACCGACGCGATCCTTGCCGAGCTTGGCTGCACCGCAGCAGAAATCGCCACGTTGCGGGCCGACGGCACCGTCGGGTGACCGATCGCACACCCGCGGAGTTTGCCCGGAGCACCTCCGCCCGTCTATCATGTAGATCGTTTGCAAAGCACCTCGTTCGGTGAGGCGTCGATACGAACACAGGCCACTGATCCGACGACGTCGAGAGACGCCCAGGGTCAGGACAGGTCTCCCCGGCTTAAGGGGTGACCCGAAGTGGCTGCACCAGATGGTGCTACGTCGTGTCGTGCCAAAGCTCTGACGAGAAGGGGTGCGTATCTCCCCTTGCGTGCCCAGCTGACACAGCGCAGTGCGGGCTTACGCAGTGCTGCGCGCCAGCGGACACCCGCGTGTGTCATGACCGGAGGAGGCGAGACATGGATAGTAAACCAGGCCATCATTGGCCCCGCTTCCGCGCATTCTCGCTTTCTTCCGGCACGCGGTAGAGTCCCCGCTCCCAGAGCTTCTGCCTGACAGCATTCCCGCTGGATGCTGCGTGCCTCCCAGTACACCCCGACCGGGGAGAGGGAGGGATCACCATGACCACGACACTAGAGCGCCGCAGCGCGGTGCTCGACTCGCAGCACGCCGGCGACATCCGTGGCGCCCTCGGCACCATCAGGCTTGACGACACCTCACCCCGGCGTGGCCTCAGCGCGCAGCTCAAGACGCTGCTGGCTATCGTGGGCCCCGGGCTGATCGTGATGGTCGGCGACAACGACGCCGGCGCGTTCGCCACCTACGGGCAGGCGGGCCAGAACTACGGCACCCGGCTGCTGTGGACGCTGCTGCTGCTGGTCCCCGTGCTGTACGTGAACCAGGAGATGGTGCTGCGTCTCGGCGCCGTGACCGGCGTGGGGCACGCCCGCCTCATCCTGGAGCGCTTCGGCAAGTTCTGGGGCGCGTTCAGCGTCATCGACCTGTTCATTCTCAACGCCCTGACGATCATCACCGAGTTCATCGGCATCACCCTGGCGGCCGGATACCTCGGCCTGCCCAGGGTCGTCGCAGTGGCGCTGGCCGCGCTGGTGATCATCGGAGCGGCGTTCACCGGCAGCTTCCGCCGCTTCGAGCGGATGGCCGTCGGCCTGTGCGCCGGATCACTGCTGCTGATCCCGATCTACTTCCTCTCCCACCCCGCGGCCTCGCAGATGGCCCGCGGTTTCGTCACTCCGGTCCTGCCCGGCGGATCCGGGCAGCTGGCCACCGTGATGCTGCTGATCATCAGCATCGTCGGGACGACCGTCGCTCCCTGGCAGCTGTTCTTCCAGCAGAGCTACGTGATCGATAAGCGCATCACCCCGCGCTTCATCAAGTACGAGAAGGCCGATCTCTGGATCGGCATCGTCGTGGTGGTCCTCGGGGCCGGCGCGGTCATGGGAATCACCGCTGCGGCGTTCGCTGGGCATGCGGATGCCGGCCACTTCACCAACGCGGCCGGTCTCGCGGCAGGCCTGCAGGCGCACGCTGGCCGGATCGCAGGCGTCCTGTTCGCCATCGCGCTCCTCGACGCCTCGATCATCGGCGCGTTCGCGGTGTCGCTGTCCACCGCGTACGCGATCGGCGACGTGTTCGGCCTCAAGCACTCCCTGCACCGCGGGGTGAAGGGAGCCAAGGGCTTCTACGCGATCTACGGCGCCCTGGTCCTCGCCGCGGGCGCGGTGGTGCTGATCCCTGGCTCCCCGCTCGGGCTGCTCACCGAGGGCGTGCAGGCCCTGGCCGGCGTGCTGCTGCCGTCCGCGGCCGTGTACCTGCTGCTGCTCTGCAACGACCGCGACGTGCTCGGCCCGTGGGTCAATGGGCGCCGGACCAACCTGTTCACCGGCACGGTCGTGGTGGTCCTGGTCTCCCTGTCGGTCATCCTGACCGCGTCGGTGCTCGACCCCGGCATCACCGCCCGGCAGATCGTGATCATCCTGGCCAGCTGCTGCGGCGCCGCCGCCATTGGCGGGCTCGGGGTCGTGGCCTGGCGCCTGCACACGGGCACCCTCGCCCGGGTCCCGATCGACCGCGCTGGCCGGGAGAACTGGCGGATGCCGCAGCTGGCTCTGCTGAAGCGGCCGGCGGTGCCGCTCGGCCGCAAGATCGGCATGAGCATCCTGCGCTCGTACCTGGCCGTTGCCACGATTCTCGTGGCCGTGAAGATCATCCAGCTGGCTCTGGCCCACTGACCCGGCATCTCGCGCGGTAGTCGCCTCAGCGCTCAAGATCTCAGGCGACTGCCGCGGGGAAGACGTTGACACAGCTACCTGGCATGCCGGAGGGCCTCTCGGCCGTGGCCTAGCCGACCCTGGCCGAGCAGCTCATGCTGCTGGCCTTCGGCGCCGACGGACGGCTGCACATGAGCTCGCGATCGTCCCGGGCGCGCGGCACCTCGGGCAGCGCCCCGGTAGGACGGGCCGCCGGTCGTGCCCGGCGGCCCCGGGCCGGTGGCGGGCATCTCAGCGGCCCGGCGGGTGGTGCTTGTCATCCTCGCTTTTCGGGCAGTGCCCGTGACGTCGGCTACTTCTGCTTTCGGCCAGACGGCCCACGTGCACCCGCATGGTGTGAAGCTATCGCAGCAGGTCACGAGCATGATCTTGGCGCCGCAATGGCTGTAGGCTACGACGCCGCTGTTTCGCATGCGTCTTTCTTGTTCTCGGCGTCCCACACGAGGCTGAGCAGTGCGCAGCAGGACCCGCAGAGTCTTGCGGTGTCGAGTGGCGCGATGTAAACGCCGCCACTGAGCATGACCTGGCTGAGTTCTTCGTCGTAATCGGTATCGGCCCAGTCGTCGTTCAGGACGATCATCCAGCCGAGGTACTTCCGCAGCCGCAAGACCTCCTGGATGAGTTCGACCCGGGTCAAAGCGTGGGGGTCCTTGGCCTTAAGTAACGCTTCGCGTGCTTCGATCACGCGACGGTCGCATGTCTCCATGGCAGACACGCTAAACCAAAGTGGATACGCTGAACAAGTCGAGATTTGCGATACGCAGTGAACGCTTGTTGCCACGCGAGACTGCTTGGAAAGATCATGTTGTGCCCAAGCGACCTACACGGCCGAGCGTCGCCATCGCTGATGATCTGCGGCGCCGTATCACTGCGGGCGAGTGGGATCACGAAGAGCAACTACCGGTGATGACCGAACTAGCCCGGCACTACGACGTGGCACGTGCCACGGTAGCCAGAGCGATCAAGGTCCTAGAGGCGGAGGGACTGGTGACCGTCGTCCCCGCGTGGGGAGTGTTCCGCACGTAAGACCGGGAGGCTGGCGCTGCTGCCACCCGCAGGGCCCAGGCCGAACAAGCTGTATGTAGCGGTCGACGGCACCGGCGTGCCGATGGTGACGGCCGAGACCACGACCGGGCCGGCTGTAGAGCGCTCTCCAGCGGTCGGTGGACCCGGTGCAACCGGTCGGCTTTCACCCACGTGGACGCGGGACGGCATTCAATTCACCGGTTGGGCAGCAAATCGGGGCGCTAAAAACCGGTACCCGAATCGTCGTGCACAAGCCCACCAGAGATCATGCGGATGTTCCTGTGGAGCCGGGTGCGGTCAGCTGTGGGTGGTGCCTAGCTGGACGGCCTTGACGATCAGGAGCAAGACCGAAACAACGAGGTAGCCGCGGAGGGTCAGCACGCCGAGCTTCGTGCCCGTCGACCACTGCACCGGCTTGAGCAGGGCCAGCGGCGGCATGCGCCAGTTGAGGCGCTCGGCCGCGGTCATCGTCTTGGCCGGGTGCGGTGCAGGTGGCGGACGGCGCGACCTGGTCATCTGCAGATAGATCGTGGTACCGATGCCGGCGACCACCATGCCGATCGCCAGCCAGATCGCGATCGCTCCGGAGTTGAACGACGAGAACAGCGTCGATATCACCAGGGTGCCGGACAGCACCAGGAGCACTGCGATGATCGCGCCGGCGAGCACGTTGAGCCAGCGGTGGTTCATCCACGGGCCCAGGACCTCAGCGTCGTTGCACAGCAGCAACAAGAACACGCTCGCGCTCGGCAACAGCACCCCGGCCAGCGCCTGCACGGCCTCGGTCAGCAGCCCAAGAGGCGCGTCCGGGATCAGAACGATCCCGGCCGCCGCCACGATCATCGCGGCGTAGGTGGCGTAAAACGTCTTGGCGTCGCGGAAGCTGCGGTGCAGCGAGTGCTTCAGGTTGAACACGTCGCCGAACGCGTAGCTGGTGGACAGCGTCACCGCGGCGGCCCCGATGATCGACGCGTCCAGGAGCGCGATCGCGAACAGGGCGCCGAGCGCGTAACTGTTGACTCTGAGCGCGTCGGCGACCCCGAGCGCATCGGTGAAATGCCCGGTCCGGTGGGCGCTGACGGCCGCGTAGACGGCGACGATCAGGACCACCGCCGCCCCGATGACCACGACGAACGCGCCCAGCGTGGTATCGCCACGCTCGTACTTGATGAACCGTGGCGTGATCCGCTTGTCGATGACGTTCGACTGCTGGAAGAACAGCTGCCACGGGGCGACCGTGGTGCCCACGATCGCGATGATCAGCAGCACCGAGGTCGAGTTGACGCCGCCACGCACGCTCGGCACGACGAAGTGGTAGCCGATCTGGCCCCAGTGCGGGTGCGAGAGGATCAGCAGCGGCAGCAGGACCACGCTGACCGCGATGAACGCGAACATCGAGCGTTCCCAGCGCCGGAAGCTCCCGCTCATCGTGATGCCGATCAGGACTGCCGCGGCTATAGGCACCGAGATATACGAGCTGACGCCGAAGTAGCTCAGCGCCAGCGAGACCCCGATGAACTCGGTGACGATGGTCAGGAAGTTGAGCAGGAACAGGTCGCCGACACTGAACCAGCCCCAGAACCGGCCGAACCGCTCGTTGATCAGCCTGGCATGGCCGACCCCGGTGACGGCACCGAGCCTGACCACCATCTCCTGGTTGACGATCAGCACCGGGATCAGCAGCAGCAGGACCCAGAGCAGGCTGTAGCCGTAGTTCTGGCCGGCCTGCGCATACGTGGCGACCCCGCCGGCGTCGTTGTCGCCGACCATGACGATCAGGCCCGGCCCGACGATGGCGAGGAACGTGACCAGTTGCCGCTTCAAGCCGCTCTGTTGTGCGTCGTCGAGCCGGATGCGGCCGAGCGCGCCCTCGATGTCGCCCAGGTGCGCCTCGTCCAGCACGGCGGCCGGCCTGGCTACGGCACCCCCGTGCGTGAGCTGCGGCCCGGCTTGCTGTCGTGCGCCGGCCGGACGCTGCGAGCCGGCCGGATGCCGCGGGCCGGCCGGGTGCGGCGGACTGGCCTGCTGCTGCGGGCTCGGCTTCTGCGGCGGGCTCGGTTCCTGCTGCGGGCTCGCCTGCGGCGGCGGGCTTGCTGGACGGGGTGGGGGGTCGCGCGGCTGCGCGGGGTCGCGCGGCTGCGCATCGCTCACGGTGGATCCCCGTGATGCGCGTCGGGTGGCTGCGCGGCCTCCCGGCGCCGCCAGTCGTCCGGCAGCGTGACCTCGAGCACGTCATCAACCGTGATGACGCCGATCATCTTGCGGCGCTCATCGACGACGGGGATCGTGATCAGGTTGTAGTCACTCATCAGCACGGCTACGTCAACCACATCGGTATCCGCCCCGACCCGTACCGGATCGTCGTCGTAGATCTCTTTCATCGGCGTCTGAGGTGCCGCCTGCACCAGGGAAACCAGGCGGGCCACGCCGCACAGCCGGCCACGACCGTCGATACAGTGCACGCTGGTGAGCGCCTCGGGCTGCAGGCTTGCCGACAGCGCGACCGCCGCCAGCGCCTCGCTCACCATGGCGTCGCAGTCGACGGCGAGGAAGTCCACCCCCATCAGCCCGCCCGCGCTGGTCGGGTTGAAGCCCATCAGCGTCAGCACTTTGGTGCGCTGCCCCTGGGGCAGCAGGTCGAGCACGGGCTGGCGCCGCCGCTGCGGCAGTTCGGCGATCGCGTCCGCCGCGTCGTCGGCGCGCATCCGCGTCAGCACCTCGGCGATCTCGGCGTCGGTCCGCGCGCCAAGCAGCCGCGTGGCCAGGTCCTCGTCGAGCTCCTCGAAGACGTCGGCCTCGAGCTCCGGGTCGGCGTGCACCTGGCCCAGGATCTCGGTCTCCTCCTCCTTGGACGCGTTCTCGATCAGGTCGGCGATCTGGGCCGGCTTCAGCCTGCGGATCCGGGCGAACGGGCCGCGCAGCAACGCGCTGCCGGTATGGCCGATCAGCGGCTCGAACTTGGTCCACTCCCGGAACGAATGCTCGCTGGGCTCGGCCTGCCTGGACCGCAGCAGCCACCGCGACTGGCGGTGCGTGTCCACCCCGGCAACCACCCGGTCCTCGCCGCGCCGCTCAAGCTCCAGATCGGCCGCCCTGATCAGCTGGGCGCTTTCCACGTCGATCAGCCGGTGGCCGAGCACGTCGGCCCGGAGCAGCACCTCGCCCTCACGGCGCTCGAACTGGCGAAGGTCGAGCTTGGCGCTGGTGAGCTTGACCTCGTCGCTGCCCAGCCACGCCACCTGCTCAATGGGCACGTAGAGCTCGCGGCCGCCCACCGCGGCGACCAGGCCGGTCACCAGCGGCATGTCCGCGCCGCGCAGCCGGACGATGACGTCGGACAGCCGCCCGATGGACTCACCACCCCGGTCGGTGACCGGCCGCCGCAGCAGCTCCGAAAGGTGCAGCGTGCTCGCCTGGCCAGCTCTCGGAGCCGGGGCTGCCGGTGTCGCAGTCATGGGGCTTTCCTCCCAGGTGGATCGGCCCGGTGCCGTAGTCCTACCCGGATCACGGTCCTTACCGTGACACCCTGCCACGTAACGCGCCCCAGCCCGGGACACCCCTTATCCAGCGTTCCCCGGCGGGGTGAACATCCGGTAAACCTGGCCCGCCGACGCTGGAGTTCTGACCACCCGGCGGAGCCTGGGTCCCGCAGCGGGCCACCGCGATGGTATGAAGGCCACGTCAGGGTTGTTAGAGCGGAGGACGCAGCAGCGTGGCAATGCGCAGAGCGACGGGTCTCCTGGGCGGCGAGGGCGACCTGGCCGAGGGCCTGGGATACACGCTCAAGCGGAGGCTGCTCGGCCGACCGCTGATCAACGAGCAGCTCAGCGAGCAGCGGCTGTCCAAGCCGATGGCGCTCGGGGTGCTGGCGCCTGACGGGATCTCCTCATCGGCCTACGGCACCGAGGAAATCCTGATCGAGCTGCTCAAGGGCGGGCTGGCCATCACGGCGTTCACGCTCATCCTGCCGATGACCGGCGTCGTGCTGTTCGTCATGGCCCTGGTCGTGTTGTCCTACCGCGAAGTGGTCACGGTCTATACCCGGGCCGGCGGGTCATATGTCGTCGCACGGGACAATTTCGGCCCAAAGTGGGCACAGATCGCCGCGGTCGCCTTGCTGATCGACTATGTGGTCACGGTAGCGGTCCAGGTAGCCGCAGGCACCGCCGCGGTCGCGTCGGCCGTCCCGGCCATCGACCATCCCACGCTGATCACGGTGATCTCGGTCGCCATCGTGATCGTGATGTGCTACGGAAACCTCCGCGGGATCCGCGAAGCCGGCCGGGCGTTCGCGCTGCCCACCTACCTGTTCGCCGGCTCCGTGATCATCATGATCATCACGGGCCTAATCCGGGAGATAGCCGGCACGCTGCCGCAGCGCCCGTGGCCGTTGCCCGGCCAGTTCACCGGGCACTCGACGACCAGCGGGCTGATCGCGTTCGCGATGATCTTCGTGCTGCTGCGGGCGTTCGCCAACGGTGGCTCGTCGCTCACCGGCATCGAGGCCGTCTCCAACGCGGTGAGCGCGTTCCGCCCGCCGGAGGGCATCAACGCCCGCAAGGTGCTGGTGACCGAGGGACTGATCCTAGGCTCGCTCGTGGCCGGCATCTCCTGGCTGGCTCACGTCACCCATGCGGCGCCGTACGTCTCCGGGATCCCGACGGTCATCTCGCAGGAGACGAAGCTCGTCTTCGGGCAATCGGTGATCGGTCACATCGGGTTCATCGTCGTACAGGCCGCCACCGCGCTGATCCTCTACACCGGCGGCAATACCAGCTTCAACGGCTTCCCGTTCCTGGCCAGCTTCGTCGCCGAGGACGCTTTCCTGCCCCGCTGGCTGACCAAGCGCGGCCACCGGCTGGTGTTCTCCAACGGGATCGTGGTGCTGGCGGTGCTGTCGTCGGTCCTGCTGGCCGTGGTCGGGGCCAACGTCAACAAGCTGGTGCCGTTCTACGCGATCGGGGTCTTCACCGCCTTCACCATGGCCGGGCTCGGCATGGCCAAGTACCACTACGAGACCAGGGAGTCGGCCTGGCGGCGCCGCCTGGTGATCAACTTCTCGGCGGGCGTGATGTCGGCAGTCGTCGTGGTCATCTTCGTCGTGGTCAAGTTCACCGAGGGCGCCTGGCTGGTGGTTGTGCTGTTCGCGATCGGCGTGCCCGCGCTGATCCGGCTCAACCGGGAGTATCAGGCGGAGGCCGGGGTCCTGCAGCGGATCGCCACCCGGTCCAGACCACCCGATCCGCCGACGTACTCGCGGCGCACGGTGTTCGTGTTCGTCGACGACTTCGACCTGGCCACGATCGCTGCGCTGCGCTACGCCCGCAGCCTGCGGGCCACGACGATGCACGCGGTGCACTTCGTGATTGACAACGTCCAGGCGGACATCCTGCGCAGGGACTGGGTGGCCGCGAACACCGGGATACCGCTCGACTTCGTGGACTGCGCGGACCGCAGGCTGGCCCGCTGCGCCGCCGAGCTGGTGAGCGCCGAGGCCTCGCTGCCCGGGGTTGGGGTGACCGCAATCCTGCCGCGGCGCGGCTACTCCCCGCTGCTCGGCAGGCTGCTGCACGACCGCACCGCAGACAAGATCGCCGCCGTGGTGAGCCGGATCCCGCACGCCGCGGCCACGATCGTGCCGTTCGACGTGCGCAACCGGCTCGAAGCCATCCAGCAGCGGCGGACCGCGGCCGAGGCGGCCGAGGCCGGCAAGATGCCGGAGCCGGCCGCTAAAGAGCCCGCGCCAGCGGCGAAGACGACCGGGGCCGACGGCAAGGTTCCCACGGCGGGCGCCAGGGCGCCCAGAACCGGCGCCAAGACGCCCGAGGCCGCGGAAACGGCCGGGCCCGGCGCCAAGACGCCCGAACCGGATGCGGCGGCGCAGGTCCCCGCCGGGACGGACGCCGACACCCGTGACGATGCAGCGGACGCGGCCCACATGGCCGGGCCGGAACTGGCGGTGGCCGACGCGACGGCGGAGGACGCCGGCCTGGTCGACGGTGAGCAGTACGACCGTCCCGCCCCGCCCCCCGGGGTCCGGCCGATCGGAACGCTCACTAAGCCGGGCCGGGCCACGGTGGAGGGGCGCGTCTATGCGGTCGAGATCCGCCCGGTCGAGCACAACACCGTGCTCGCCACCGAGATCGCCGACTCGACCGGCCAGCTGACCGCGCTGTTCTACGGACGGTCGCACATCCCCGGCGTCGAGTGCGGCGCCCGGATCAGGTTCCGCGGCCAGGTCGGCATGCGCGAGGGCGGCCCGGTGATGATCAACCCCGCATACGAGCTTGTCGCGCCCGGCGCCCCCGGCCAGGCGCCGGGAAGCACGGCAGGCGGCGAGGATCCGGCGCAGGGCGACTCGCCGAAGCGACGCGGCCCCCGGCGGCGCAAGGACAGATGACCGGGCACTCCCATGGCGTGACGGCCACCGGGCGGCACCGCCAGACCCTGATCACGGTTCTGGCGCTGACCACGCTGGTAGCGGTCGGTGAGGTGATCGGTGCCGTCATCACCGGCTCGCTGGTGCTGTTCGCCGACGCGGCGCACATGGCCGCCGACGCGGCCGGGCTCGGCCTGTCCCTGTTCGCCGCGTTCGCCGCGGCCCGTCCGCCCACCGAGCGGCGCACGTTCGGCTACGCGCGAGCGGAGATCCTGGCGGCGATGGCCAATGCCGTGCTGCTGCTGGCCATGGCGGGGTTCATCCTGTACGAGGCGATCCGCCGGCTGATTTCTCCCGCCGACATAGGCTCCGGCCTGCTCATCGTGTTCGGCGTGATTGCCCTGGCGGCCAACGCGGTGTCGCTGCTGCTGCTGCGCCAGGGGCAGGCGGAAAGCCTGAACCTGCGCGGCGCCTTTCTCGAGGTCGCCTCCGACACACTCGGCGCCGCCGCGGTGATCGTGACCGGCGTGATCATCGCGACGACCGGGTTCACCCGCGCGGACCCGATCGCCTCGCTCGTAGTCGGGCTGCTGATCCTGCCACGGACCTGGCGGCTGCTGCGGGAAACAGTGGACGTGCTGCTCGAGGCCAGCCCGCGGGGCATGGACCTGAACGAGGTCCGGCGGCACATGACCACGCTGACCGGCGTCCGCGACGTGCACGAGCTGCACGCCTGGACGATCACCTCAGGGCTCCCGGTGCTGTCGGCCCACGTGGTGGTGGATCCGGAGTTCTTTGACGACGGCCGGTGCTTCAGCATGCTGGACCGGCTGCAGGACTGCCTGCGTGGCCACTTCGACGTCGAGCACTCCACGTTCCAGCTCGAGCCCGCAGGCCATGCCTCGCACGAGCACCCGATGCACGACTAGGCCCGAGCGCCTCCTGCACGCATAGCCCGAGTTCCGCCCCGGCCCTGGAGTCTTCGCCTACCAGCGGGTAACGTCAGTGTTGACAGCGTTAACGGGAGGTCGCCGTGAGCACCTACGACCACTACACCACGCCCGTTCCGCCCGGCACATGGGATGTGCCCGCGGCCGGAGCCACGCGGTTCAGCTGGGAGTACGACAACGGCCGGGAGCGGCTGCTTGACCTGTACCAGCGCGGCAAGGACAAGCAGTGGGACGCGGCCAAGCGGATCGACTGGTCGATCCCGGTCGACCCGACCAACGTGATGGAGCTGTCCGAGGAGTTCAGCCCGATCTACGGGTCGCGGCAGTGGGAGGTGCTGTCCCAGAAGGAGCGGGACGAGCTCGGTCATCACCTGTCCGCGTGGCTGTTCAGCCAGTTCCTGCACGGCGAGCAGGGCGCGCTGACCGTGGCGGCGCGGATCGTGGAGTCGGTGCCGGACATGGACTCCAAGTTCTACGCGGCCACCCAGGCGATGGACGAGGCGCGGCACGTCGAGCTCTACTCCCGGTTCATGCGGGAGAAGATCGGCCTGTACTACCCGGTGAACCCGCATCTGGCCAAGCTGCTCGAGGACGCGCTCAGCGACTCCCGCTGGGACATGCCCTACCTGGGCATGCAGGTGCTGATCGAGGGTCTCGCGCTGGCCGCGTTCGGCGTGCACCGGGACATGTCAAACAACGCCCTGGTCACCCAGCTGCTCGCGTACGTCATGCAGGACGAGGCGCGGCACGTGGCGTTCGGGCGGCTGGCCCTGCGCGACTACTACAAGGACCTGACCGAGGCCGAGCGCGCTGACCGCGAGGAGTTCGTCGTCGAGGGCTGCTACCTGATGCGCAGCCGGTTCCAGGCGCAAGAGGTCTGGGAGCGGATGGGCTTCGACGTGCAGGAGTGCATGGATTTCACCGAGCAGTCCCCGGTCCAGCAGGCGTTCCGGACGCTGCTGTTCTCGCGCATCGTCCCGTGCGTCAAGGACATCGGGCTGTGGGGGCCGAAGGTGCAGCGTGCGTTCGCCGACCTGGGCGTGATCGACGCGGCCAAGAGCGACCTGGACGCGCTGATGCGCGCGGACGAGGAGATCGCCGAGCAGGTCGACGAGCAGAAGTACGCCGCCGAGATCGCCGCCCGCCAGGCCGAGGTCGACGCCGCGGTAACCGAGGGCGCGAGCACGGCCTAGCGGCGATCTAGCCCCGCATTTACGATCAGCTCATGAGTGAGCCGCAGGCGAACGGGATACAGGGTATGGCCGATGCTGCGATGCCGCGTTTCCCCGCCGACTTCGCCTGGGGCGTTGCCACCTCCGCGTACCAGATCGAGGGCGCCGTCGCCGAAGACGGCCGCGGCGAGTCGGTCTGGGACGTGTTCTGCCGCGTGCCCGGCAAGGTCTCCGGCGGCCAGAACGGCGACGTGGCCGCCGACCATTACCACCTGTGGCGGACCGACGTCGCGCTGATGGCCGAGCTCGGGCTGACCGCCTACCGGTTCTCGATCGCCTGGCCGCGGGTGCAGCCAGACGGCAAGGGCCCGGCCAACGAGGCCGGCCTCGACTTCTATGACCGGCTGACCGACGCGCTGCTGGCCGCGGGCATCACCCCGGTGCCGACCCTGTTCCACTGGGACCTGCCGCAGCCGCTCGAGGACGACGGCGGCTGGCTGACCAGGGACACCGCGCAGCGGTTCGCCGAGTACGCCGAGCTCGCCGCGGAGCGCCTCGCGGACCGGATCCCTCTGTGGATCACGGTGAACGAGCCGTTCGTCGTGACCGCGTTCGGCTACGGGCTCGGCATCCACGCGCCCGGCCTGGAGCTGATGCTCGGCGCCCTGCCAACCGCGCACCACCAGCTTCTCGGGCACGGGCTCGCCGTGTCGGCGCTGCGCGCCGCCGGGGCCCGGCAGGTGGCGATCACCAACAACAACTCGCCCGCCTGGCCCGCCACGGATGACCGGGCGGACGTCGCCGCCGCCGAGGCGTACGACACCCTGCACAACCGGATGTTCACCGACCCGCTGCTGCTCGGCCGCTACCCAGACCTGTCCGCGTTCGGGGTCGGGCCGGGCGGGCTCGACTGCGTGCTGGACGGCGATCTCGAGGTGATCTCGGCCCCGCTGGACGCGCTCGGCATCAACTATTACAACCCGACCAGGCTGTCGGCACTGCCCGACTCGCCGCTGCCGTTCCAGATGCAGCCGATCCCCGGGTACCCGGTCACCGCGTTCGGCTGGCCGGTGATCCCGGCCGGGCTGACCGAGCTGCTGACCACGTTCAAGGACCGCTACGGCGACCGGCTGCCGCCGATTTACATTACCGAGAACGGCTGTTCCACCGAGGACAACCCAGCAACGGACGGGACGATCGACGACCAGCCGCGGATCGGGTACCTGGACGGCCACATCCGGGCGATTCATGACGCGATGACCGCGGGGGTCGACGTGCGCGGCTACTTCACCTGGTCGCTGATAGACAACTTCGAGTGGTCCGAGGGCTACCACCAGCGGTTCGGCCTCGCGTACACGGATTTCGAGACCCAGCGGCGCACGCCGAAGGCGTCGTTCGCCTGGTACCGGGACCTGATCGCCGCGCAGCGCACGCCCGCCTGACCAGCCCGTGACTCGGCGCAACAAGCCGGGCACCATTGCGTAAAAGCCCCTGACCAGGCAGGATTCAAAGCTTGCGGGGCATTGACTCATGATCTGCGATCGGATATATCTTATCTCCGATCGCATTTCCGGCGCTCGCCCGGACATGGAGGTACCTGGCAGGCACGTGCGCAGCGGTGGCAGCCGCCGCCGCGGACAGGAGGGACCATGACCGAGGCCGCAGAGCGGGAGGGCCCCCGGGCCATCGACGAACTCCTGATCTACGAGGGAGCACGGCCGACCCGCACCGGCGACCTGGTCCTCGAGGGCCAGGGCATGGCGCCGATCCCGGAAGAGCACCGCTACGGCGGGGTGTACCGGATGTTCACCGTGTGGTTCACCCCGAACATGGAGCTGTCCGGGGTGTTCGCGGGCACCCTGGCCGTGGTGTTCGGCCTGGGGTTCGGGCTCGGCCTGACCGCCATCATCATCGGCACGATCATCGGCTCGCTGCCGGTGGCGATCCTGTGCACCTGGGGGCCGCGGACCGGCACCGGGCAGGTGCCGCTGGCCCGGCTGCCGTTCGGCAAGACGATCGTGCTGCCCGGCGCGGTGCAGTGGCTGTCGTCGATCGCCTGGGACGCGCTCGTCGGGCTGTTCGGCGGGCAGGCCGCCCAGCTGCTGTTCCACGTGCCGTTCTGGCTCGGCGTCGCGATCGTGCTGGTGCTCGAGGGCGCGATCAGCGTGTTCGGCTACGAGTTCGTGCACCGCGTTCAGGAGTGGGGCTCGGCGATCCTGATCGTGCTGTTCCTCGTGCTCACGGTGAAGATCTTCCAGCACCACGTCGTGCTGCCGCACAACACCGTGCACGGCCCGGCCCTGCTCGGCGCGTTCGTGCTGATGGTGACGATCTCCCTGTCCGAAGGCATCTCCTGGGCGTCGTACGCGTCCGACTACAGCCGCTACATGAAACCCGACTCGTCCAAGACAGCCATCTTCTGGTACACGATGGCCGGGCTGACCGCCTCGTACGTGTGGGTGGAGACCATCGGGCTCGCCGGGGCCAGCGTGCTCAGCAACCAGACCGCGGGCGGCGTGCGCACGCTGATGGGCGGCGGGTTCCTCGGCGTGCTGGCGCTGATCGCGATCGTGTTCGGGGCCATCGCGTCGAACTCGATGAACGACTACACCGGGTCGCTGGCGTTCCAGGCCCTCGGCGCCCGGGTGAAGCGGCCGGTCATCGCCGGGGTGGTGGCGGTCCTCGCCTTCCTGGCCATCTTGTGGATGAACTCCGCCAACACCTCGGGCAGGTTCGAGAACCTGCTGCTGTTCAGCTCGTACTGGATCGCGCCGTTCTGCGCGATCGTGCTGATCGACTGGCACTACAACCGGGCCAAGTACCGGCCGTCGTACCTGCGCCGCGCGCTGGCCTTCCGGAACCTGGGCAACGGCTGGCCCGCGATCGTGTCGTTCGTCGTGGCCTTCGGGGTCATGGTGCCGTTCATGAACACCTCGATCATCGTGGGCCCGATCGCGAACGCGCTCGACGGCGCGGACATCGCCTTCTACGTCGGGTTCGTGGTCGCGGGAATCCTGTACTGGGTGCTGCGCAGGGTCGCCGTCGGCCAGGAAGCCAAGCGTGAGCCCGCGCTCGCGGCCGGCGGCCGCGGCGCATAACGACAGCGACCTCAACCAACCGGGAGCCGCCCAGATTATGGACGACCGTGAGCTAGCCGACCGGGTGCTGGAACACCTGGACACCGACCGCGCCACGGCGCTGTCGCAGGAGGTCTGCCGGATCCCCAGCGTCCTCGGCGAGGAAGGGCCGCTCGCCAAGTTCCTGGCCGACGTGATGAAGGAGGCCGGGTTCGAGGCGGTCGATCTCCAGCCAGTGCTGCCGGACCGGCCGAACGCGACCGGCGAGGTGTCGTTCGGCCCGGGCCGTCGCGTGGTTCTCACCGGCCATCTGGACACCAAGCCGGTCTCGCACGGCTGGGCCACCGCCGGGCCGTTCTCCGGCGCGATCGTCGGCGACGCCGTGTACGGGCACGGGATCATGGACATGAAGGCGGCGCTGGCCTGCGAGATCGTGGCGATCGAGGCGCTGGCGCGCAGCGGGCTGCCGCTGGCCGGCACCGCGGCGATGTCCGCGGTCGCCGACCACATGGGCGACCAGGCCGGCGCGATCGCGTACTTCGACTCGCACCCGGCGGACCTGTGCGTGCTCGGCGAGCTGACCGACAACCAGGTCTGCCTCGGCCACCGCGGCCGCTACTACTTCGACGTGACCGTGCTCGGCAAGTCCGCGCACACCTGCCACAAGCACCTGGCCGTGAACGCGAACACGCTGGCCGCCCACGTGGTGCTGGCGCTCGACGCGTCCCGGTACGAACCCGACCTGCCCGCCGACATCCGGGAGCTGTTCGGGCCGGAGACCTACGTGGTGCCAGGACGGATCTACGGCGGGCTGCCGCCCGGCGGTCCCTCGATGATCCCGGACGAGTGCGTGATCCGGGTGGACACCCGGCCGCAGCCGGGCGTCACGGTGGAGCAGGTCAGGGCCGAGATCGACCGGTGCATCGCGGAGGCCTCCGCGGCCGACCCCCGAGTGGCCGCGCAGGTCGAGCTCGCCGACGTCAAGCCCGGGTACCTGGCCAGGCCGGGCGACGAGGTTGTCCGGCTGATGCGCCGTGCCGTCGGCCTGGTCCGCGGCGGCGAGCCGGAGCTGGTCACCGAGAACTGGCTCGGCGACACCGCGAGCTTCGGCGCCAAGGTGCCCACCGTGATCTTCGGCCCCGGCGGGCCGCCGGTGTACTGTCCCGACGAGCACCTGGCGATCGCCGACATCCACGAGGCGACGAGGGCGTACGCGGTGTTCACCGCGCTTGCCCTCGCCAAGGACCGATGACCGCGTTCGACAACGTCCTCGACCAGTGCCTCGCCGTAGGCGCCGGTGAGGAGATCGTCCTGCTCGCGGACGAGGGTACGGACCCTGACGTCGTGTCCGGCCTGTCCAACGGGATCACCGAACGTGACGCGATCCCGCTGGTCGCCCGGATGCCGAACCCGAGGTTGCCGGGCGCTGAGCCACCGGGCGCCGTGGCCGCGATGATGCGGCACGCCGCCGCGACCATCGAGCTGACCAGCCTGTTCATCGGGTCGTCGGCGGCCAGGCGGGCCGCGACCGACCGCGGCGCACGGTATCTGGCCATGCCGGGGGTCCGGCTGGACACGTTCCGGCCAGGCGGCCCGCTGACCGTGGATTTCGAGCAGCTGCGGATCGACGCCGAGAACGTCGGCGCCGCGTGGGACCGGGCGAGTGAGTTCCGGCTCACCTCGCGGGCCGGAACCGATCTGCGCGGGTCGGTCGAGAACCGGCCGGGCCGGGTGCTGCACGGCATGGCCCGCGCGCCCGGCGCCTACATGGCGCCGCCCGACGTCGAGGCTGGCACCGCGCCGGTCGAGGGAACCGCGACCGGGGTGGTCGTGATCGACGCCGACCTGCTGTTCATGGGCCAGGGCCCGCTGGACGAGCCGGTGGTGCTGCACGTGGCCGACGGCATGCTGACCGGCATCGAGGGCGCCGCGCGGGGCCGCCTGGAGTCGATGCTGGAACGCTGCGCGGACGACCGGATGGCGAACATCGCCGAGGTGTCGATGGGGTTCAACCCAAACGGGACGGTGTGCTCGGTGCCGATGGAGACCGAGTCGTCCCGCGGCTCCGCGCACATCGCGCTGGGCAACTCGATCGCCTACGGCGGCCGGGTGAACGCGATCGCGCACCTGGACTGCGTGATGCGGGACGCGGTGCTGGAACTCGACGGCCGGGTGGTCATGGCCGAGGGGGTGCTGCCGTGAGCCCGCCGGCCGGACCGGTGGCTACCGAGCCGGGGATCTCGGCCTCCCGCGTCAACGAGCGGCTGCGGTCCCTGGCCAGCCAAGGGCAGACCGCGCTGTCTGTCGCGTTCGACCTGCCCACGCAGTTCGGCTACGACTCCGGCGACCCGGTCGCCGCCGGCGAGGTGGGCCGGGCCGGCGTCGCGATCGACACCGCCTCGGACATGTGCGACGTCTTCGCCGGGATCCCCCTCGACGAGGTGTCGGTGAACTTCCCGGTCAACGCGACCGCGCCGGTCATCCTGGCGGCCTACCTGGTCGCTGCCGAGCGCTCGGGCGTCCCTTATCGCGCGCTGACCGGGACCCTGCAGAGCGACATCCTCGCGGAGTTCCTGGCCCGCCGGGCCTGCCTGTTCCCGCCCGGGCCGTCGCTGCGCCTGGTCACCGACGTGGTCGAGTTCAGCACCAGGGAACTGCCGGGGCTGTGCCCGATCTCGATCACCGGCTGCCCCGGGCGCGAGGCTGGCTGCGACCCGGCGGCCGAACTCGCGCTGGCCATGGCCTCGGCGATCGCCTACTGCGAGGCCTTCCTGGCCAGGGGTGTGAGCTTCGAGGCGTTCGCGCCGCGGCTGTCGTTCCGCTTCGCGGCCACGCAGCACCTGACCGAGGAGGCGGCCAAGCTGCGGGCGGCCCGCCGGATCTGGCACCGGGTGGCCACCGAGCGGCTGGGCGCCACGTCGCCAGCGGCGGCGCGGCTGCGCTTCTTCTCCAGTGGCCCGGGCATCGCCCCGGCTGCTCATCGCCTACCCAGCAGCCCGGGCACTGCCCCGGCGGCCCATCACCCGCCGCACACCGGGACCGGGCCCGCCGGCTCGTGCTGCGTCGAGCCGCTGGCCGACGAGATCGAGGCCAGGGCGAGCGCGCTGCTGGCCGAGATCGACGCGCTCGGCGGCGCGGTAGCCGCGATCGAGGCCGGGATCCCGCAACGCTGGATCGCCAATGCGGACGCCGGGGCGCAGGCCGCGCCGCCAGAGTCGACGTCCGAGACAGACTCGCTGGCCGGAGAGCGCCAGGCCGCGCGGACCCAGGCAGTTGTGGCCGCCCGGGACCCCCGCCCGTTCCTCGGCGCGCTGCTCCGGCTGGCTGACGACACCCGCGCGGGCCGCAACGTGATGCCGGCCCTGATCGCCGCGGCCCGCGCGGGCACCACGGTCGGCGAGATGACCGACGTGTTCCGCGACGCGTTCGGCACCTTCACCGGGCCAGCGCCGTGGTAGCCATCCTCGATGCGCTCGCGCCGGGCGCTGCCCCCGGGGCGCCCGGCGCGGGTGGCGATCGCCGAAACCAGCCCGGCGCCGCCCCCCGCCTGCGGTACACCGCCGATACGATTACCCGCCGGAAGGAGGTAGCCCGTGAGCACGCCTGACTACGGCGTCGCCCTGCAGGGGGTCGACCCGCCTGCCGCCTTCGTGGACATGGTCCGCGAGATCGAGTCGCTTGACTTCGGTCATCTCTGGCTCACCGACTCCTCGCTGCACGCCCGCAACAGCTGGGTGTACCTGACCCTGGCGGCCAGCAACAGCTCCAGGCTCCGGCTCGGCACCGCGGTGACCAATCCGGTGACCAGGCACCCGGCGATCACCGCGGTTGCCGCTGCCACGCTGGACGACGTGTCGGCGGGCCGGGCGATCCTCGGGATCGGCGCCGGCGACCGCCCGCTGCTCGCCCTCGGCCGCAAGCCCTGCGGGCCCGCCGAACTCGCGGATGCCATCGAGGCAATCCGCGCCCTGTGGACCGGCGACGAGGTCACGGTCATCGCACCGGGTTTCAGCCTCGATCACGCCAAGCTCAGGTTCGCCGCCAGGCCGGACCTGCCGATCTTCGTCTCGGCCAGCGGGCCGCGGACCCTGGAACTGGCCGGCGGCCTGGCCGACGGGGTGATCCTGCTCGTCGGCCTGTCCCCGGACGCGATCGCCTGGGCGCTGGAACACATCGACCGCGGCGCCGCAGCCGGCGGCCGCCCCCGGCCGCACGTCGCGCTGTTCGCCTACGGCGCGATCAGCGACGACGGCCCCGCCGCGCTGGCCGCGGGCCGGTCGATCGCCGCCTGGTTCCCGCAGACCGCGCCGCACCTGTGCCGCCTGGCCGGGCTGGACGCCGCCACCGTCGATGCGGTCCGGGCCAGCTACGCGGGCGGCGAGTTCCAGGAGGCGGAAGCGGCCGCCGGGCTGCTGCCGGACAGCTTCGTCCGGCAGATGGCCCTGGCCGGGGACGCGCAGGAAGCCGCGGACCGGATCCGCGGCGTGCTCGACACCGGAGTCGACTCGGTGCACCTGTTCCCGCTCGGCACCGACCGGATGGCCACCGTCCGCGCCTTTGCCGACGTCATGAAAACCATGTCCAAACCCGCCGGAAGTGAGAAATGACCCGCCCCGCCACCGGCAGTCCCAGCCCCAGCGAGGCTGCCGTCCCTTCGATGTTCGGCGCGCTTTCCGGGCGCCGGACGATGACCGATGCCGTCTACGAGCAGCTCAAGGCGGCGATCGTCGAGCTCCGGATCCCGCCCGGCGCGCCGCTGCGCGAGGCCGAGATCGCCCAGGGCCTGTCCGTCAGCAAGACCCCGGTCCGGGAGGCGCTCGGCCGCCTCGAGCAGGACGGCCTGGTGACGCTGAACTCGTTCCGCAGCGCGACCGTCACCGACTACACCGCCCGCGACCTGCAGGAGATCTACGAGCTCCGCGAGATCATCGAGGTGGCGGCAGCCCGGGCCGCCGCCGAGTCCATGAGCGAGAAGGGCCTGGCCGACCTCGGCCGGATCGCCAGCGAGTGCGTGCGCCTGAACGCCCAGGGCGGCGGGGGCGGGGGCGGAACTGCGGGCGGGGGCGGGAATGCGAGCGGGGGCGAGAGTGCGGGCAGCGCGACCGAGCTGGTCCAGCTGATCTCCGAGTTCGACACCGTGCTGTACGAGGAGGTCACCAACCGGCGGATCCGGGCCATCCTCGAGAACCTGGCCGCGCACCTGGCCCGGATCGGCCGGCTGACCACCGAGATTCCCGGCCGGATCGACGCGTCGGTCCGCGAGCACGCGCAGATCTACGAGGCGATCGAGCGGCGCGACCCGGAGACGGCCTCGCGGTTCATGCGGGACCACATCCGCAGCGTGCGCGATGACCAGCTGCGCGCGCTCCCGGCACTGGGCACGGAGCGGTGACCTCGTCGGCGTCCGGGCCGCTCAGGTCGCCCCGGCCGTCTGCGTCCCGGCCGGCCGCGCGGTGGACCGGTGCGTCAGCGGCCCCAGCCGCATCGGTGACGCTGCGGTCCGCCGGGCGTGACGCGTGGGCGGCCGCGGTGAGCCACCCGATGGTCCGCGCGATCGCGGCAGGGACACTCCCGCACGAGACGTTCCGCGGCTACTTCGAGCAGAACGTCCGCTACCTGGAGGACTACGCCCGCGCGATCGCGCTGGCCGCGGCGAAGGCGCCGGACCGGGAGGGCCTGGATGTGCTGTCGAGATTCCTCGGGCAGATCATAGCGACCGAGATCCCGGCGAACCTGGCGTTCCTGCAGCGGCTCGGCGGATCGGCCGACCGGCTCCCGGGACTGGCCGAGCTGCACCCGGTCACCTACGGCTACACCCGCCACCTGCTGCACGTCTGCGAGGCCGGCAGCTGCGCCGAGGGGCTCGCCGCGCTGCTGCCGTGCCAGTGGAGCTACGGCGAGATCGCCCAGCCGCTGATGGCGGCGTTGCCGGACGACCCGGTGTACGCGGACTGGATCCGCATGTTCGGCAACGCCGAGTACGACGCGCTGGTGGCGGAGACCACCGGCCTGCTCGACCGGCTCGCCGACCCCGCCGACGCCGGGCAGTGGTCGCGGCTGTCGGCGGTGTTCAGCATCTCGATCCGCTATGAAGGCGAATTCTGGGACATGACTGCTCGAGCGGGTGAATCCGCTCGCCTTCCCGGCCCCGACGGCCCGGCCAGAACTCAGCCCGGCCCTGGTTATACCGCTTTATGACGATACTCGCCGTCGCTCCCCTGACGGTGTGACACGCCTACGACATTGGCCAAGAAAGGCAGGGACCGATGCGAGCGATCCAGGTCCTAGAGGACCTCACCGTGCGCGGCAGCGACGTCGACACGCCCCGTCCCGGCCAGGGACAGGCCCTGGTCCGGGTGCACGCCGCCGGTGTCTGCGGTACCGACCTGCACATCGTGGACGGGATGATCAAGCCGGACGCCTACCCGATGACGCTCGGCCACGAGGCGGCCGGCGTGGTCGAGGAGGCGGGCCCAGGGGTGGCGCTCGCCCCAGGCACCCGGGTCGCGGTCTTCAACAAGCTGTTCTGCGGCGCCTGCGAGCAGTGCCTGCTCGGCCGCCAGAACCTGTGCACGGTGGAGCCTGGTCAGCTCGGCTTCAACCGCGACGGCGGCGACGCCGAGTACCTGCTGGCGCCGGAGCGGAACCTGGCCGTGCTGCCCGACGCGGTGGACTTCGCCACCGCCGCGGTGCTGACCTGCGCGGGCATGACCGCCGTGCACGCGACCCGGATGTCCCGGCTGGAATCGGGCCAGACCGCGGTCGTGAACGGCATCGGCGGCGTCGGCATCCTGGTGGTCCAGGCGGCCGCCAACGCCGGGGCCACGGTGATCGCGGTCGCCGACGCCGATGACAAGGCGGAGCTGGCCACCAAGCACGGGGCCGCCGACGTGATCGTGCTGGGCCGCGGCGACGACTACGCGACGCTGCCCGACGCTGTCAGGTCGCGGGCCGGCGGCCGCGGCGCCGACGTGTTCTTCGAGCTGGTCGGCACCACCGACACGATGACCGCGGGGATCCGCTCGCTGGCCCCCCGTGGCCGGTTCGTCAGCACCGGGTACACGGACCAGTCGCTGTCCCTCCACCCGATCGAGTTCATCCTGTCCGAGACCAGCCTGGTGTCCACGGTCGCGGCGACCAGGACCGACCTGAACGACGCGATCGCGATGGCGGCCAGGGGCGGCCTGGTCGTCCCGCTGGCCGGCAGCTACCCGCTGGACGGCATCGCCGACGCCCTGTCCGCCCTGCGCAGCCGCAGCGTGCTCGGCCGCCAGGTCCTCATCCCGAACTGAACGGAGCCCGATGTCCACCACCGCCGTACCCCCGCGACCCGCCTTCATCGACGGCCCGCTGCGGCTGTACATCGGCGGCCAGCACGTCAGCACCGATGACCGGATGGCGACGATCGACCCGGCGACCGGCGAAACCCTCGCCGAGGTCCCGGTGGCCTCGCCCGCCCAGGTGGACCTCGCGGTCCAGGCCGCGGCGGACGCGTTCCGCGGCTGGCGCACCACCCCGCCGACGCAGCGGGCCCGGCTGCTCTGGGCGCTTGCCGACCTGATCGAGGAGCACAGCGAAGAGCTCGCCGAGATCGAGGTGCTGGACAACGGCAAGCCGATCGGCGAGGCCCGCGCCGTCGACATCGCGCTGACCATCGAGATCTTCCGTTACTACGCGGGCTGGACCACCAAGATCGCGGGCTCGGTTCCGCCGAACTCCATCCCCGGCATGCTGTCGATGATCCGGCGCGAGCCGGTCGGCGTGGTGGCGGCGATCACCCCGTGGAACTTCCCGCTGCTCGAGGTGGCCTACAAGCTCGGCCCCGCGCTGGCCGCCGGGTGCACCGTGGTGGTGAAGCCGTCCGAGCTGGCCCCGCTGTCCACGCTCCGGCTGATGGACCTGGCCGAGGAGGCCGGGCTGCCACCCGGGGTCGTCAACGCGATTATCGGCGGGCCGGACGTCGGCGCCGCGCTGGTGGCGCACCCCGCCACGGCGAAGGTGGCGTTCACCGGCCAGACGGCGACCGGGATCGAGATCGCGCGGCAGGCGGCGCTTGACCTCAAGCGGGTCACCCTGGAACTCGGCGGCAAGAGCCCCAACATCGTCTTCGCCGACGCCGACCTGGACGCCGCGGTCGCCGGGGCGTTCGGCGGCATCTTCTTCAACCAGGGCGAGGCCTGCGTCGCCGGGTCCCGGCTCTTCGTCGAGGAGGCGGCCGAGCAGGAGGTCGTGGAGCGGCTGGTGGCCAAGGCGGCCGAGGTCAGGCTCGGCCACGGGCTCGACCCGGCCACCGAGATGGGCCCGCTTATCTCCGCGAACCACCGGCGCCGGGTGCTCGGTCACGTGGCGTCGGCCCGCGACGACGGGGCGCAGGTCGCCGTCGGCGGCGGCGAGGCCAGCCCGGACGGCCTGGAGCACGGGTTCTTCGTCGAGCCCACGGTGGTGCGCGGCGTCAGCAACAGCATGCGGGCCGCCCAGGAGGAGATATTCGGCCCGGTGCTTTCGGTGATCAGCTGGCGCTCGGATTCCGATCTCGCGGCGCTGGCCAACGCCGTCCCCTACGGCCTGGCCGCCGGCATCTGGACCTCCGACACCAGCCGGGCGCTGCGGCTGGCCGAGGAACTCGAGGCCGGCACGGTCTGGATCAACACCTATGGCATGTTCGACGTGGCCGTCCCGTTCGGCGGCCGCAAGCACTCCGGCTTCGGCCGCGAGCTTGGCGAGGAAGCACTGGAGCCGTACCTCACATCCAAGTCGGTCTGGGTCGACCTGCAGTCCGCTGCGGCGCAGGCCGGCCAGGCGATCTCCCGGTAGGAGCACCCAATGGCGGGCAAGACCCTGATCAAGAACGGCACCGTCGTCACCATGAACGACGCCGGCGACGTGCACTTTGGCGGCTCGGTGCTGCTGGACGGCGACCGCATCGCCGACGTCGGCCCGGCCGACGAGGTGGCCGCGCGGCATGCCGCGGACGGCCAGGTCACGGTCATCGACGCCGCCAACAAGGCGGTGCTGCCCGGCCTGGTCGACCTGCACTACCACACCGCGCTCGGCAAGGGCTGGAGCGACCACCTGCCGCTGTGGGAGTACCTGGACACCTGCTGGTACCCGATCATCAGGGCGCTGGATGACGACGCTGCGTACTGGGCCGCGCTGGCCAGCTACACCGAGTCGATCCGGTGCGGCGTCACCACCGTCAACGACATGTACCGCCGGCTGGACGCACTGGCCGCCGCGGCCGAGGAGGTCGGGATCCGCGCGGTGCTGTCCAACGACATCGCCGACGACGAGCACGACCTGGACACCCTGGCCGACAACGAGCGGGCCTACCGGGCCAACCACGGCAAGGCCGACGGCCGGATCGAGGTCTACATCGGCATCGAGTGGCTGCCGCTGGCCTCGGAGGGGCTGCTGCGCGATACCCGGGCCATGGCCGACGACCTGGGCACCGGGATCCACATCCACCTGAACGAGTCGCTCACCGAGGTGGAGAACTCCAAGCAGCGATTCGGCCGGCGGCCCACCGAGGTCGCCTACGACTGCGGCATCCTCGGCCGCAACACGATCGCCGCGCACTGCGTCTGGCTGTCGGACACCGAGATCGCGCTGATGCGGGAGACCGGCACCCAGATCTCGCACAACCCCTCATCCAACGCCAAGCTGGGCAACGGCGTAGCCCGGCTGCCGGAGATGCTGAACGCCGGCCTGAACGTGGGCCTCGGCCATGACGCCGCCGAGTGCAACAACAGCCGCGACCTGTTCGAGGTGATGAAGTTCGCCTCGCTGATACACCGCGCCACCCGGGTGGACGCCAGCCTGCAGCAGGCCCCCGACGTGGTCCGGATGGCCACCAGGAACGGCTCGGCCGCGCTGGGCCACGAGACCGGGCAGCTCACCGCCGGGCACAAGGCCGACGTGATCCTGGTCGACCTGCAGAGCCAGATGTTCACCCCGCTGATGCCGGACAACGCCGATCACCTGTTCTCGCACCTGGTGTTCGCGGCCAATGGAAGCTGCGTGGACACCACGATCATCGACGGGAAGGTCGTCATGGAGGGCCGCAGGCTGACCACGGTCGACGAGCCCAAGGTGCTGCAGAAGGCGAACGAGGCGTTCCGCCGGGTGCTCGACAAGATGGTTGTCCCTGGTCAAGGGCGCTAGACCGGCTGATCGGGGCATCGGGTGGCACGCTATCTCGTTCAAGGTGATCCCCTTATTGCGCTCGGCCCGGCGACACTGATCCCGGACGGGGCGCTGATCGTCGAGGACGCGCAGATCACCGACGTCGGGCCGCGCGAGGTGCTGGCGGCCAGGGGCCCGTTCGACCGGGTGCTGGGGTCGGCGGACCACTTCGTGATGCCCGGCTTCGTGAACTGCCACTACCACTCCGAGCTCGCGATCGGGCCCGGGCTCTACCAGCACATCTTCGAGAAGGCCAACGTCTACATCCAGGGCGCGGTGGGTCCCATCGGCGAGGAGGACCTCTACTACGGGATCCTGTGGGGCCTGATCACCGCGATCAAGGGCGGCCAGACCGGCACCGTGGACATGTATTACGGCCGCACCGGGATGGAGCACTTCGGCTGCGTCCCGGCGCTGCAGGCGTACGCCGACTCCGGGATGCGGACCGCGTTCGGCCTGGTCAGCAGGGATCAGAACATCTACGCGCACCAGGCGGACGAGACGTTTCTCGCCCAGCTCCCGGCGGACCTCGTGGCCGAGGTCCGGGCGTCGCCGATGGGCTACGCGTGGCCGGTCGACGACGTGATGGCGACGTTCGAGGCGCTGTCCGACGGCTGGCACGGCCGGGACGACCGGATCCGGATCGTCACCGCGCCGGACTGGACGCCCGCCTGCTCCGACGAGCTGTACCAGCGCTGCCAGCGCGCCGCCGACGACCACGGCACGTCGCTGATCACGCACGCGCTGGAGACCCGCTCGGAAATGATGTTCAGCCTGCAGCGGTACGGCAAGCCCGCGGTCCGGCGGCTGGCCGACCTGGGCGTGCTCGGGCCGCGCACGGTGCTCGAGCACTTCGTCTGGGTCACCGACGACGAGCTGAGCGTGTTCGCCGACAGCGGCGCGGTCGCCTCCTGCGACCCGGGCTCGAACCTGCGGCTGGCGTCCGGGATCTGCCGGGTGCGCGACATCATGGCCGCGGGCGGCCGGGTCGGCTTCGGCACCGACGGGATCTCGCTGTCCGACCGGGAGGATTTCTTCGCCGAGCTGCGGCTGGCCAGCTACCTGCAGCGGCTGCCACGGGTGTTCGGCGAGGGCCGGCTGGACAGCGAGGCGCTGCTGCGGGCGGCGGCGGGCAACGGCGCCCGGGCGATCGGCGCCGAGGCCAGGCTGGGCAGCCTGGAGCCAGGCAAGTGGGCGGACGTGCTTGTCGTGCGCAAGGACCGGATCCTCTTCCCGCCGGGCCGATACACGAGCGAACCGTTCCTGGACGTCGTCATTGACCGGGCGGATGCGAGCGACATCGACCTCGTGCTGGGGCACGGCCGGGTGCTGATGGAGAACGGGCGGGTCACGATCGTGGACGAGGACCAGGTGCGGGACCGGTTCGCGGCGGCGGTGCGGGACCGGGTCTACCAGCCGTCGGCCGAGGTCCGCCGCTGGGCCGAGCTCGGCACCCTGGTCGAGCCGTACCTGGCGCAGCTGTACCAGCCCTGGTACGACGCGCCGGTCGAGCCGGCGCACGTCTACAACGCCCGGCGGGTAAACGGGGGCGGGGACCCGGGTGGGCGGGGACGCGGTTGGGCGGGGGCGGGGGACGCGGGGGTACAGGGTGCTGATTGACGCGCACAGCCACATCCTGAGCCTGGCGGCCGACCCGGAGTTCACCGCCGCCTACGGCCGCGAGGGCTCGCTGTGCATCTTCCGGAGCATGGGCGTGCTGCCCTCGCACCGGATGCCGACCGACGATGAGTGGGATGCCAGCGGGTACTCGGGCCGCGGCTGGCCGCTGATCGGCCCGGCCGAGTCGCTTCGCGACCACCCCGGGTTCGACAAGATCGTGGTGCTGGCGGTATCGCCGCAGTACCTGGACGGCCGGCTGATCGGCACCGTGGACACCGGCGGCTCGCTGGGCGTGCCCGGGCCGCCGGACCCGGAGCGGTGCAACGACTACGTGGCCGCCGTGGTCCGGGCCGCGCCGGACCGGTTCATCGGCTTCGCGTCGGTCAACCCGGCGTTCCGCGGCGTGCCGGCGGCCGTGGCCGAGCTGCGCCGGGCCGTGCAGGAGCTGGGCCTGTCCGGGGTCAAGCTGTACCCGATGTACCAGCACTGGTCCCCCGCCGACCGTGACCTGGCGTTCCCGGTGTACGAGGCCGCGGGCGAGCTGGGCATCCCGGTGATGATCCACCAGGCGGGCTCGACCCGGATCGACGCGGCGCTCGAGCTCGGCAGGCCCGCGCTGCTCGACGACATCGGCCGGTGCTTCCGCGACCTGCGGGTGATCGTCGCGCACTGCGGGCACCCGTGGGTCGACGAGGCGCTGTTCCTGCTGACCAAGCACCCGAACTTCTACGGCGAGCTGTCGTACCTGCTGGCCAGCATCACCCGGCGGGACCTGTTCCTGCTGCTGCACCGATGCGAGCCGATGTTCGTGCCGCTCGAGAAGCTGTTCTTCGGCACCGACTACCCCGGCTTCCTGTATGACCCCGTCGCACTGGCGGAGAAGGTGCGCACCGTCAACGAGGAAGCCGGGCCGCTCGGCCTCGACCCGTTCCCCCAGCACAAGCTCGACGGCCTGCTCGGCGACAACTTCGCCCGCTTCCTCGGCCTCGCCTAGCTACGGCGCGTACGGCAAGCCGACGCCCGGCGCGCCAGGGTGAGCCACCGGCCCGTCCGGTCCGGGCATCCCCGCCCCGGGCGGGTCCAGGCACCGGGCCCGGCCGGTGATGATGGATGCCGTGGGAACTTCCGCAGGCGCCGGTGACCCGCCGGCCGGGCAGGGGCCCGCGCTGCACCTGCCTGCGCCGACCGGTCCGTCCCCGGTCGGCACCACGTCCTTGCACCTGACGGACACCTCCCGTCCCGATCCCTGGGCCGCGGGAGCGGCTACACGAGAGCTGATGGTGTCGCTGTGGTATCCGGCGACGCCGGGCGGCGGACGGCGAGCCTCGTACATGACGCCAGCGGAGTCCGAGCTTCTGCTGGCCCACGCGGGCGTCACAGGCGTGCCGCCCGGCGCGCTGAGCACGGTCCGGACCAACGCGGTCAGCGACGCCCCGCCGGCCGGGCATCCGCGCAGCCTCCCCGTCATCGTGCTCTCGCCCGGCTTCATCCACCCCCGCAGCGTCCTCACCGGCCTGGCCGAGGACCTGGCCAGCCACGGCTTCGTCGTCGCCGGCGTTGACCACACCTATGAGAGCGTCGCCACGGCCTTTCCCGACGGGCGGGTCACGACCTGCCTGGCCCGCGAGGCACCCCGGCGCGGCAGGGGAGAGAAGATCGTGGCCGGCCGCGCCGCCGACGTCGGCTTCGTCCTCGGCCAGCTAACCGGCGCGCACCCCGCATGGCCGGGCGGCGAGCTGATCGACCCGTCCCGGATGGCGATGGCCGGCCACTCCATCGGGGGCGCCGCCGCCATCGCGACTATGCTCGCCGACTCGCGCATCCGCGCCGGCATCGACATGGACGGTGCCACCACACGCCCGATCCCCGGCCACGGCCTTTCCCGGCCATTTCTGTTCCTGGGCAAGCAATCCAACTACACCCCGGGAAGCCCGGGCGCCGTGATGACCTCGCAGCGTCGCCGGAAACCTGGTGCCGTGACCACCTGGGAGCACGACTGGGAACTCATGACCGGCTGGAAGCGGTGGCTCGTGGTGGCCGGCGCCGTGCACGCGTCCTTCACCGACCTCGCGCTCCTGGCCGATCAGATCGGCATCGACATCGACATCGATGCCGATCTTTCCGGAGCCCGGTCCCTGGACATCACCCGCGCCTACGTCCGGGCCTTCTTCGACCACCACCTGCGTGGCGGCCCGCAAACCCTGCTGGACCAGCCGTCGCCGCTCTACCCCGAGGTCACGTTCTGTTCCCCGCAGGCTCAAAGCCGCGCGTAGCACATCGCATAGCGATTTAGATACAACGATCATGGTCGGCGCTAATCCGTTGGCGCGACCGGTGTTTGTTTCACTAGATCATCTGGCACTTCAGTGTCCGGCCGCGCCTGCTGGCAGGCTCGGCTCGAGTGTGTACTCCGGCGGCAGGTCTGTGGCCAGGACGCCCAGATCTTCCATCGCTACGCTGGCAAGCTGTTCCCGGTCCCAGGTCAGGACGCCGCTCCGCAGGTCGCCGAGCACGCCGTCGATCCAGGCAAGCTCGGCGGCGGTGACCGCGCGCCGGTACTCATCGTCCAGCAGCGTCACCCGCGGCAGGCTGGCCGACAGGTTCTCCAGGTCCCGCTCGATCCTGGCCAGGTCCTCGCGGAGCACGGCCGCCCTTTGCTCGAGCCCGGCCTGGAGCTGGCCGGGCGCCAGCAGCATCGCAAACGAGAGCGCCGCCGGGAACTGCGGGAACTCGTTGCGGACGGTGACCAGCATGCTGGCCAGCCACACCGGCGTTTGCCGCGGCCGTCCTCGGTCAGCTCGTAGACGGTCCCTCGGGGTACTGCTGATCACGTTCGGTCTGCCGCACCGCGATCAGTCCGGCCTCGTGCAGCCGCTTGATCGTCTTGTACAGGTTCTCGCGCTGCCCCACGTTGACGACCTGGTCCTTGCCCCAGTGCTTGATCAGGCGCTGGATGCCGTACGGATGCAGCGGCCCGGGAACCAGCATGCTCAGCACGGCCAGCGCCAGCGGCGACGGGCGGTACGACGGGTCCACGGCGCCCAGCCTAGTCGCCCGACAACTAGTAACCAGGGAACGCGTCGCCACATGGCGGCGGAATCGGCCAGGTCCGCGGGATCACTGGCACAACGATCTCCATAGTCTCTGAACAACTAGTTATGAGTTGACTATGAACTAGTTGCCAGTTTACTATGCCACTCGAGATATGACGCGAACAGGTTCGCATCCGAACCGAGGGAAGGACCGCGAGATGGCCACCCGAGACACGCCGTTGCTGGAGGCGTCCGACTTCACCGTGAGATTTGGCAAGGTCACCGCGCTCGATCGGGCTGGACCTCACCGCCCCGCAGGGGGAGGTGCTGGCGATCCTCGGGCCGAACGGGGCGGGCAAGACCACGTTCGTGCGCACAGTCGCCACGCTGCAGCGGCCGACCGGCGGCAGCCTGCGGGTGCGCGGCCATGACGTCGTGCGCGAGCCGGTCGCGGTCCGCCGGGACATCGGCCTGGCCGGCCAGTTCGCAGCCGTCGAGCCCACGATGACCGGGCGCGAGAACCTGGAGATACCGCCCGGCTGTTCGGGCACGGCCGGCTTGCGGCGCGGCGGGCCGCAGCCGCGGTGATCGAACAGCTCGGCCTCGGCGAGGTGGCGGACCGGCGGTCCGGTGGCTACTCCGGCGGCCAGCGCCGCCGGCTCGACCTGGGCGCGAGCCTCGTCGGCGCGCCGCGGCTGCTGCTGCTCGACGAGCCGACCACCGGGCTGGACCCAGCGGGCAGGCTCGAGGTCTGGGACGCCGTGCGCGGTCTCGCCGCCGCGGGCACCGACATCCTGCTGACCACGCACTACCTCGACGAGGCCGACGAACTCGCCGATCACGTTGTCGTGATCGACCACGGCCGTGCCGTCGCCTCCGGCACCATCGGAGACCTCAAAGCGAGCGTCGGCCGCGACGTGATCGAGGTGGCCGTGACCGACCCGGCCCGGATCGACGAGGCCGGCCAGATCGTCGAGCGAGTGACCGGGACCCAGCCTCGGCTCGACCGCGGCAGCCGCCGGGCCAGCGCCCCCGCTGCGGGCGGGACCGGGGAACTGGCCAGCGTGATCCGCAACCTGGACGACGCGGCGATCGGCGTCGACGAGATCGGGCTGCGGCGGCCCACGCTCGACGAGGTCTTCCTGGCGCTGACCGGCAGCGACGCGGCCGCGCCCGCCATCCAGCACGTCACGACGAACGGGAGCCCACGATGACCGCCGATACGATCGTCCACCCCAGCGCCTCCGCCAATCCCGCGATCACACGCCCAGCGGGCCCACCTGGACCGTTCCTGGTCTCTGTCGAGGTGGCGCGCCGGGCGCTGCGCAAGTACATCAGGACCCCCGGCCTGCGCGTCATGGGCGTGGCCACGTCCGGGCTGTTTCTGTTCTCGTTCAGTTCTTTTCGGCGGCGCCTACAGGGCGGGGCACCGGCGTACGCGGACTTCTTCGTGCCTGGTTACGTGCCACGATCGTGCTGTTCACCGCCGCGGGCATCGCCGTCGCCGTGGCCGAGGCCCGGACCAGCGGTTCACCGGGAGGCTGCTGTCGCTCCCGGTGCCCCGGCTGTCGATCGTGATCGGCCGTGCGCTCGCCGACGTCACGACCAACACGTGGTCGATCGTGGTCACTGCCGCGTTCGGTTCCTGTTCGGGTTCCGGCTCGGCGGGACCGTGACCGACGGCCTGGCGGCGCTCGGGCTGTGCCTTCTATACGGCGTCGTGTTCACGATGGTGTTCATCGTCATCGGCCTGGTCTCACCGAACGGCCAGGCCGCCCAGGGGATGTCGATGATCGCGTTCGTCTTCGCGTTCATCTCCAGCACCAGGCCGGCGGGCACGATGCCCGGCTGGCTGCAGACGTTCGCCAAGTACCAGCCAATCACGCCGATGGTCAACGCGGTGCGCTCGCTGATCGCCGGGTCGACCAGCGACCTCGGCCTGGCCCTGGCCTGGTCGGCGCTGCTGATCGTCGTGTTCACGCCGATCGCGGTGCTGCGCTACCGCCGCGGCTGACCGGGGCCGCGCTCAGATCGACCCGGCCGCCGCCCTGACTCCGGCCGAGTTGCAGACGCTGGCGGGCTGGCCGTGGGTCAGCTTGCAGATCGCCGCGGTGATCATGTTCGCCGCGCCGTCGATGTCCCTGGCGACCGGGCTGGACGGATCCCGCATCGCCGCAGCCACCTGAGCCCAGGTCATGTTGGCCAGGGCCGACGGCAGGTACTGCACACCCGACACGACGTACCGGTTGCCGATGTCGACGAACGGGAACCCGCCGCCGGCGTACCTGTTGAACAGGGCGGCCTGCCCCGTCGTGGGCCGCTGCAGGTAGGCGTAGCCGGTCGGGGTCGCCGAATCCGTCTTCTCGCTGTACCACTCGACCGGGACGAAGGCCACGTACTTGCTGGCGTAGCTGGACTTGTAGAACGACATCGTCGGCGTGCTCGGGTAGACGTCGGTGGGCGATGAGTGGATGAATTTCGTGCCGGACAGCACGCCGAACCTGTCGAGTGCGGCGGCTACCGCCCATCGCTCGGCGGCGCAGTACGGACAGTACTCGCCGCCCATGTAGAGCACTTCCGGCTTGCCGTCCAGGGTCAGCTCCGGCTCGCCGCTGATCGCCTTCAGGCGGGTGGCCGTGCCCGCGCCCACCGTGTTGAACGTGGCGGCCGGGATGCCGGATATCGCCTGCTCGACGGCGGCGTCGGTCGCCGCCGGGACCGCGCGTTCGGGTGAGCGGGCCAGCTTGACCGCGATGAGCGCTGCCACCACGGCGAGCACGACCGTGATGGCGCCGCCAACGGTCAGGGCCCGGCGGCGTACCTCGGCACGCCGCGCCGCAGCCCGCTGCGCTGCAACTCTTTCCCTGGCCTGCTGGGCAGCCGCCTTCCCCCTGGCGCTCTGCGCCTGCTTCCGCGTGCCCTTGCTCATCGCCGCGACCGCCCTTCCGGTTGCTGATCAGCACTGCAACATTTACTATCTACTACGTACGTACACAGATAGTAGATGGTTCCCGAGCGGCTGGGGAACCGGCCAGGGCCCATATCCTGGCGGCGAGGACCGGGAGGCGAGATGCGCGGATTCGGTGACCTGGAAGCGGTGATCATGCACCGGGTGTGGGATCACGACGGCCCGGTCACCGTGCGGGAGCTCTTCGACGAACTGGCCCGCGAGCGCGCCATCGCCTACACGACGGTGATGACCACGATGGACAACCTGCACCGCAAGGGCTGGCTGGCCAGGGTCAAAGAGGGCAAGGCCTACCGGTACACGGCGACCGCGAGCCGCGACGAGTACAGCGCGCGCCTGATGCGGGAGGCGCTGGACAGCGGCGGGGACACCCAGGCCGTGCTGAGCCACTTCGTCGCCCAGATGGACGGCGAGGAATCCGAGATGCTGCGCGCGGTGGTGCGCCGCCTGGCCGAGCGGCGGCCGCAGTGACCACGGCGGCGCTGCTGTTCGGCTACGCCGTGGCCGTTGCCTGCTGGGCGCCGGCGCTGCTCGGCCGGCTCACCGCAGGCGGCATCAGCGCCCGGCTCGGGCTGGCGGCGTGGCTGACCGCGATGGCGAGCGCGCTAGCCGCGGCAGCGGTCGCGCTCCAGTACCTGGCCAGGGCCGCGGTCACCGGCTGGAGCCGCCTGACCGAGGTGGTGTGCCGCTCGGTCTCCGGGCACGCGTGCACCGCAACCGGGTACCAGGGCGCGGCCGTGGAGTTCGCGCTTGGGGCGGCCGCGATCGTCGCCGGACTGGCCGCGGCGGTGCTGGCCTGGCGTTACGGGCGCAGCGTGCAGCGGGCCCAGCGGCAGACCCGCGCGCACGCCGACGTCGCGCGCATCACCGGCCGCAGGCTGCCCGGCAACGACGACGCCGTGGTTCTCGACGCCGCGCAGCCGGTCGCGTACTGCCTGCCCGGCCGACCCGCCACGATCGTGGTCAGCAGCGGCGCCCTTGCCGTGCTCGACCAGGGACAGCTCGCCGCCGTGCTCGCGCACGAGCGGGCGCACCTGGCCAGCCGCCACCACCTGCTGATCGCGGTCACCCGGGGCCTCACCGCGGCCTTTCGCGCGGTGCCGCTGTTCGCCCGCGGAGCCGAGCACGTCGCCCGGCTGGCCGAGATGTGCGCCGACGACGCCGCGGCCCGCCGCAGCGGCCGGGGGACGCTCGCCGCGGCGCTGCTGACGATGGCCACGGGCGCGGCGGTGCCGGCCCACGCACTTGGCGCTTCCGCATGCGCGGTCACTGCGCGGCTGCAACGCCTGGTCGACGATCCCGGGCCCGCCCGCCGCGTCCGCTACGGCCTGACGCTGGCGGCCGTGACGGTCCTGCTGGCCCTGGCGCCCGCGCTGGTCACCGGCTTCGCCGGCCGCTAGCCGGATACCTTCTGGCAGATCCGGGGCTGCGCTGGTGGCGCGGTCAGAGGAGCTTCCGAAGCTCATCCGCGGTCATGTCGACGATAGACAGAATGTTCCGTAAAGTGCCCTTAGGCATGTCATGGCCGGCATGAACTGGTACGACGACCGAACGGCCGTCAGGGTGACGCATTACATGATGGCTGCCGCTGACTCTCGCGACTGTGAATCCGGCGCGTTCTAACGCTTTGACTATCCGCGCTCCTGGTACTGCTGGGATGGCGCCAGGCATCAGGCCACGTCGAGGGTGAGTGTCAGCTCATCCGGCGGACCGACCTCAGCAAGCAAGACTTCTAGAGCCTCCCGCAGGTCCGCGATCGCAGCTTCCTGCGTTGGCCCGTCGCCGACCGCACCGACACCTGGGCCAAGCTGCGCAGCCGCACACCAGATGCCGTCCTCATCCTGCTCGACGGCGTAAGGCACGTGGACAACCCTGGTCACGACATTGATTGTTGCACAACCCGCGGACAGTCGACTGCGCTCAGTAGGCGACGGCAGGGGCGTCGTGCAGCCAGGTGTTTTCGGTCAGCGCGGCGGCGATGAAGTGGGCGACGTCGGCGCGGGCGATCGTCCGGCCATGCGGCGGCGGGAAGCCGGGGCTGACCCGGTAGCGGCCGGTGCCGGGCCGGTTGACCAGCCGGGTCGGCCGGACGATGGTCCAGTCCAGCCCGGACTCCCTGACCACGTTCTCCATCTCGCGCACGTCAGCGAACTGCTTCGCGAACACCCGCGGCACGATCACCTTGAGCAGCCAGCCGGTGTTCGGGTCGCCGGTGATGTAGGCGCCGGCGGCGGACACGCAGACCAGCCGGCGGGCCCCGGTCTTGTCCATCGCGGCTACGACGTTCGCCGCCGCTCCGGCCAGCAGCGACTGCGACTTCGCGCCGCGCGGGCCGAGCGCGGAGACCACCGCGTCCGAGCCGGCGATCGTCTCGGTCACCGCGGCGGCGTCCAGCGCGTCGCCGCGGATGACCGTCAGGCCGCCCCGGGGCGGCAGCGCCCCGGGACTGCGCGCCAGCGCGCGCACCGGGTGGCCGGCATCCAGCGCCCAGCTGAGCACGTGGCCGCCGATGCCCCCGGTGCCGCCCAGGACGGCGATCTGCATGCCGGTCCCTACCACCGGCTGACCTTGGCGTAGCGGGGGCGCCACGCCAGCCGGTACACCAGGCGCAGCGGCGGCGGGAGCTCGGCCAGCACCGCGGTTACCTCGTCGGCGGGGATGCCGTCGAGCATCCAGGCGAAGAACTCGGAGCTGCCGGAGAGCCCGTTCTCCCGGCCGAGCCGCGTCCCGACCGCGCGCCACTCCCCTGCCGTGAGCGCGGTCCCGATCAGCGGCAGCGCGTCGCGCTCCTCGTGCGCCAGGTGGCCGTGCAGGGTGGTGACGAGCTCGTCGACGGCGCCGCCCAGGTCGCCTGCGGGATCGGCGAACGCTCCGTCGACGGCCTCGAGCAGCGGGTCGACCCTGGCGTGCTCCTCCTCCATGGCCGCCAGCGTGGACATGGCGCTTTCGCTGTGCGCCAGGCGGTCGGCCAGCCTGGGCCAGATGTGCCGGTCCTCGCCGGTGTGGTGGAAGTGCAGCTGGCGCTTGAACACCAGCCACCCCCGGCCGACCTGCTCGCGGCGCCGCGGGTCAGCGCGGTCCGCGGCGGACGCCGCCCGGGCCAGGCTGACCAGGTCGCGGCGGAACGCGTCGTGCGCCGCGAGCATGACGGTGAGGTCGGCGTCCCCGGTGCCGTGCCGGGCGGCGTCGGTTCCCGGAAGCTGGTGCGTGGTCATCGTGGTTCTCCGTTCTGGTCGGCGGACCGCATCTGGCGTGCCCGCTCGGTCACGGCTTGCAGGGTCCGGATCGTGGTCTCGATGTCGCTGGCGTCGAAGGGCGCGACCAGCTCGGCGCCCAGCCGCCCGGCGGACCGGCGGAGCCGGTCTTGAGCGCCGCACCAGCGGCGGTGAGCTCGACCACACCGCCGTGGCGCCGCGTTCAAGGTCAGAATGAGACGGCGGTCGCAGCGAATCCAGCGCCGCCGCCGAGTGCTCATCGAGGGCGAGCGCATCGCTCAGGTCGAGGACGAACGTCTCCGTGGCGGGCGCGCCGCCGAGGAAGGACAGCCGCTGCAGGGCGAGGTAGGTCTCCCGCGGCGTCCCGGTCTCCGCGAGCACGCCCGCGAGCAGCCTGGTGAGCTCCGTCTCGGCGATGCCTACCGCCTGGCCGATGGTCGCGGGCGGGCGCACCGTCGTCTGGGTCTCGGTCATTGGGTCACGATCCCTTCGGCTAGGGCTGGCACGGTTTCCGCAGCTGCCGGTTGCTCGGCCGCACGGCGGGCTCCGCGGGGCAGCGCCAGCATCAACAGGAAGGCCAGCGGGAACACGCCGACCTGGAACCACAGCGGCGCAGCGGGCAACGCCTCGTCCGGCTCCCCGAGGTGCCAGGATCTGAGCGTCCGATGTCATGTCCGGTCTCCGCTTCTTGGGAGGTAATCACCCTTACACTCTTGGTAACTTAACATCTTGCTACGCTATTGTCTAGGTAGCTTAATAAATAGGGAGCTTAAGCATGTCCGAGGAAGGGCCAGAGCGGCCAGGCGCCAGCCAGCATGACTGGGACATGCCGTGGATCGAGGCCATCGGCGCCGGGCCGCCGGAGCGCAAGCAGCTGGCCGCCGCGTTCGGCGAGGGGTTCCGCAAGACGAGCTCGCTGATGCAGCTCCTCGGCCAGGCCGCGGCCGACCGGATCGGCCTCAACGCCACGGACCTGAACTGCCTGAACATCCTCAGCTTCAGCGGCGAGCTGACAGCCGGGGAACTGGCCAGGGCGACCGGGCTCAGCACGGCCTCCATTACCGGGGTGGCCGACCGGCTGGAGGAAGCCGGCTACGTCCGCAGGGAACGCACCCCGAAGGACCGCCGCCGGGTGGTGATCCGCCTGGTGCTGGAGCGGGCGCTGCAGGACGTCGCGCCGGTCTTCCTGCCGCTGGTGCTGGGCTGGCAGGCGGTCGTGACCCGGTACACCGACGACGAGCTGCGGCTGATCGTGGAGTTCTACGGGCAGATGGAGCAGGTCATCCGGGAGCACCTGGCCCGGCTGCGCGGCCCGGCCGAGCCCGGCTGACCGGAGCGCCAGGCAAGGTCACTGTCAGGCCCGGATCTGCTCACGGACGGCGGCAGTCACCTGCTCCGCCCGGGCGATGATGTCGTCCGTCTTGTCCGCGTCGGCGATCATCTCCAGGCTGGTCTGCTCGTCCGCGATCCCGGCGAGGTTGATCTCCACGTTGACCCTGGCGGTGGCGGCGGCGGCACGGGCGGCCTCGGCTGCCCCGGCCACGTCGCTGAGCACGTTGCGGTTGCCGACCGTGACCAGCGCGCTGGCGAGGTCGATCACCATGCCGGCGACGCCGATCAGTTTGGCCGGCGGCCACGTCGCGTTCGCCAGGGCCTTGGCGATGGCCTCGGAGCGTTCTTCCCGCTCGGCGTCGGTGGCCTTCGGCATCCGGTAGGCACTGGCCACGCCGGCGAACGCCTCGGCGTCCGCCTCGCCGAGCCGGAGCGCGATCGCGCGCAGCTCGTCGGCCTCGGTGATGATGCGCTCGATTGTCGCCCGGTGCTCGGCGTACTCCTCGCCCGTGCTGAACCGGGCCACCATCGCGAGCAGGGCCGCGCCCTGCGCGGTCTGCAGGGCCGCCGACGCACCCCCGCCCGGGGCCGGCACCCGGTCGGCGAGCCGGTCAAGAAAATCGCCGATCGTCTCGTCGCGCATGAGCAGTCATCCTCCGGATCGAGCGGGCAGATCCGCTCGCGCGAAGATTTTCCCACAAGACCCGGCTCATCGGGCGGGCACGCGACGCCCGCCCGGCCATGGCGCGGCCGGGCGGGCGGGCTGCTTGCCAGCGCGCGGCTGCCTACTGGTCGGCCACGGAGCTCACCTGCTGGAATCCCGGTGGGATGGTCACCATGGTCATGGCGATGTTGGCCTTCGTCGGCGGCAGCCACCGCACGTCCGTCACGGACGACGAGGTGTAGCTGCCGGCGCTGCCGCCAAATGTCTCCGTCGACCCGTACATCCGCACTGGCAGGTAGGTCGTCGGGTTCACGTACAGGGTCCACCGCGCCGTTGCCCACTTCGCGTGCACGGTCTTGGCGTACCCAGGCGACAGCTTGACCGTGACCGGCTTGCCGGTGATCCGTATGGTCTCCACCCCGCCGATCAGCACGTGCCCGGTCACGCTCGCGGCCCCGCACGCCAGCGTCGCATTGATGAACGCCGACCAGCGGGTGGTCGGGATCAGCGGGGCACCCATCGACAGTGCGGCGTTCGTCGAGCACGCGCTGGCCGGCTGCGACCGCAGCGGCGACAGGCTGTACTTGTGGTCGAAGTACGTGACGTAGGCGCCGACGAGCTTCCCGCCGACCAGCGCGGTTCCCTGGGCCAGGTAGGGCAGCCCGCGGTCCTGCGGCGGGAAGTCCCACAACCGCTTCCCATTCACCACCCGGTCACGGTAGTCAGCAGTCGGCGAGTACTCCTCGAACCGGTTCCTGGAGCGGTACGCCCAGGTGACGGTGTTTCCCCAGTTCTTGCTGTTCGAGTGGCCGAAGAACACCAGGTTCTCGCCCGCCAGCGCGTTCTCGACCCGCTTGGTCACGTACGCGGCCGTGCGGGCCTGGGCCGCGCCGCTCCCGGCGCTCCCGTCTGTCGCGGCGAAGGTCACGCCGGCCGCGATCGCGGCCGCCGCCCCGCACGCCACCGTGGCGCGGGCCGCCAGCCGCCGCCGGTGCTGCCGGTGCAGCCGCCCGGCCCGGCCGGCCAGCCCCACTGGGGCGTGCACCTCGGTGGTGAACCGCTCCATGCCGTCCCGCAGCAGGTCCTCAACATCTGTGTTCATGCTCGTTCCCCGTTCAGCTGTGGTTCTGTGTTCTGCCAGTCGTCGGCGAGCTCCCGCAGGCGCCGCAGCCCGCGCGACGCGGCCGACTTGACCGTGCCCTCCGGCCAGCCGAGCACCGCCGCCGTCTCGGCCTCGGTCAGCTGCTCCCAGTACCTGAGCACCAGCACCGCGCGCTGCCGCGGCGGCAACTGGAGCAGCAGGCGGACTAACGCGTCGCGCAGGTCCACCTCGGCGATCGGGTCGGCGGGCGGCGGCGCGGCCGCGCGGAGCAGCAGCAGCTTGCGCTGCAGCCTGCCCTGCCGCCGGAAGCCGTCGGCGGCCAGGTTGTAGAGCGTCCGCCGCAGGTAGCCCTCGGGGTCGCCGTCGAACCTGCGCCAGTGCCGCAGCAGCCGCTCCAGCGCGGTCTGCAGCAGGTCCTGGCCGGCCTCCCGGCTGCCGGTGAGCAGCACGGCGGTGCGCATCAGCCGGTCGGCCCGCTCGGCGAGGAAGCGCTCAAGCTCCCCGACCGCTCGGTCATCTGCCATTGGCTGTCCTCCTTTCGCCCATCAAGCACGAAGGAGCCGGCCCGCGCGTTCCGCCGGGGATCGGAATTACCGCCTTTTACGCAACGCCATCCGCCACCCCGGCAGCTACCGCCGGTGCCGCACGCCCAGATCGGCGAGGGCCGTCCGGGCAGCCCAGGCGCCGCACATGCCGTGCACGCCGCCGCCGGGCGGGGTCGATGCGGAGCAGAGGTAGACGCCGGGCAGCGCGGTGCGGTACGGGTTCCACCGCGGTGTGGGGCGCAGCACGGTCTGCCACAGCGTGCTGGCCCCGCCGCTGATGTCGCCGCCGACGTAGTTGGGGTTGTACTGCTCCATCTCGGTGGCGGTGCGGACCGACCTGGCCAGGATCAGGTCGCGGAAGCCGGGCGCGAACCGCTCGATCTGCGCCTCGATGCGGGCGGACATGTCCACGTCCGAACCGCGCGGCACGTGGCAGTACCCCCACAGCGTCTGCTGCCCGGCCGGGGCCCGGCTGGGATCGACCACGCCCGCCTGGGCGATCAGGCAGAACGGGCGCTCCGGGTGACGTCCGGCTGCCACGTCGGCCTCGGACGCCGCTACCTCGGCGAACGTGCCGCCCACGTGTACGGTGCCAGCCTCCCGGCAGGCGGGGGCCTGCCAGGGCACCGACCCGCTGAGCGCCCAGTCGACCTTGCAGACGCCGGGGCCATACCGGAACCGCTGGAGCGCCCGCCGCGACCTGGCCGGGAGCCGGTCGCCCGCGAGCGCGACGAACTGGCGCGGGGTCACATCCAGCAGCACCGCACGTGCCTTTGGCAGGTCGCGGAGCGACGTGACCCAGCGGCCGGTCTCCATCCGGCCGCCCAGCGAGGTGAGCTCGGTGACCAGCGCGTCGGTCAGCCTGGCGCTGCCACCCTCGACAAAGGGCCAGCCAACCGAGTGCGCGATCATCAGGAACAGCAGGCCGAAGGAGCTGGTCAGCGGCTTATTGAGCGGAAGCATCGTGTGCGCGGCCGCGCCCGCGAGCAGGCTCTTTGCCTCATCCCCGCGGAACCGCCGGGCCAGCACGCTGGCTGGCAGCAGGCCCTCGGTGCCGAACCTGGCCATCGCCAGCGGGTGGGCGGGAAGCGTGCGCCCCAGCGGCCCGAGCACCGTGGGCAGGATCAGTGGCAGGTCCTGCGCCAGCGGCCCGAGCAGCCGCCGGTACGTGCGCGCGTCGGGCCCGAGCTCCGCGGCGGTCTCGTCGACCGACCCGGCGGCGGCTACGGCACGGCCGCCGTCCAGCGGCTGGGCGAAGGCCACCTTCGGGGTCAGCAGCCTGACCCCGAAGGTGGCCAGGTCCGTGCCGGCAAAGAATGGCGAGGCGCTGGCCAGCGGGTGCACCGCCGAGCAGACGTCGTGCCAGAACCCCGGCAGCGTCAGTTCCTCGGTCCTGCAGCCGCCGCCCGGCGTGCCCGCTCCGTCGATGACGTGCACGGACAGGCCGGCCCTGGCCATGGTCAGCGCGGCGGCGAGCCCGTTCGGCCCGGAACCGACCACCACCGCGTCAACGCCGTCAGAGCTCAAAGATCTCGCCCTCCGCGGCCACTATCACTTCGGGCTGGGCGGGACGGCCCGGCACCTCGCCCGGGACCCCGGCGACCCGGCTCGCCACGTCGCCCGGGACCCCGGCGACCCGGCTGGCCACCTCGCCCCGGATTCCCGCGACCCGGCTGGCCACCTCGTCGAGCGCGGCGTCGGTGCGGCCCGGCTTGTGATGGGTCAGCACGACCCGCCGCGCCCCGGCCCGCCGGCCGAGCCCGATCGCGTAGTCGATCGCCGCGTGCCCGAAGAACGCCTCGGCGGGGACCTCGTCGGCGAGCAGGAACGCGTCGTGCAGCAGCACGTCGGCGTCGCTGGCGAGCTCGAGCGCGGCGGCGTGGTACTCGCCCCACCCCTCGGGCCCCGGCCCGAGGGCCGTGGGGCAGTGGTCGGGCAGGTACGCGATCACGCTGGACCCGTCGCTGACCCGGTAGCCGAGCGTCGCGCCGCCCTTGTGCGGTATCGCCCGGGCCTCGATCGTGAAGCCCTCGGCCTTCAGCTGCCCGGGCGCCACCGTGCCGAAGGTCCACGCGCCGCGCAGCTCGCTCGGCCCGATCGGGAAGTGCGGCGGCGACATGCCCTTGGCCAGCGCCTGCTCCGCGGTGGCGCCGTCCTCCTGCTCGGGCAGCAGCAGGCTGACCCGCGATCCCTCCCGGTCCCCGCCGGTGAAGAACGGCAGCCCGTGCACATGATCCCAGTGCAGGTGGGTGAGCAGGATCGTGCCGTCGAACGGCTGGCCGCCGAGCAGGGGCGTGACCTGACGCAGGCCGGTGCCCGCGTCCAGGACCAGCGTCGGCCTGGCATCGTCGTCGTGCGCGATGGCCACGCAGGAGGTGTGCCCGCCGTAGCGAAGGAAGTCGGCGCCGGGCGCCGGGGTCGAGCCGCGGACCCCACAGAGATACAGACGCACTCCGTCGATCCTATGCCTGGCTCCGGACCTGCCCCGCGTCTTCCCTTCGGTGCCCGCCGGACAGTTCTTCCAGCGCCTGCCGGTCGAACTGGTCGGCGCCGACCGAGGCCGCCTTGCACGGGGTGACCGCCACCAGCGTCGCGGTCCGGGTGCCGCCCTCGAGGTGGGCTCGCTCCCCCAGCATGGCGCCGGGCCCGCACTCGGCCAGCCGCTCCCCGTCCCGTTCCACCCGGATCACGCCGTCGAGCAGCAGGTAGACGTCGGTCCCCGGCTCCCCCTGGCGCGCTAGCACGTCCCCCGCCGCCAGGCGGCGGATCGTGGGCTTGCCCTCGCCGTGCATGAGCTGGACGGACAGTTCCCGCTCCAGCGCCGTCCCCACGGCGGTCACCAGGGCCTTGGACTCCTCGTCGCCCCACGGGGTGTGCCGCCCGAACGACCTGCGGTACCAGTCGGCGAAGTCGGTCAGCCCGGTTTTGTGCGAGAGCACGCCCTTGGCGTCGTAGATCCAGTGCCGCGGGAACGGGCTGGCGCCGACCACCTCGGACTCGGCCGTCCCGTCCGCGTGCAGGGTCAGCGACAGCGTGCTCCACACCAGCGGTGCCTGCCACTGTACGAACGGCTTGCGGCGCACCCGCCGCGGCGCTGGCAGCCCGGTCCGGCCCCCGACGGTCTGCACGAACCGGACCCACCCGTCGCCGCGTTCCGGCTCCCGCTGGATGTCGGGGAGCTGGACCGCCTGGAACCGGTAGCTCAGCATGCCGAGCCGGACGGTGGTCGAGCCCATCATGCCGCCGCCGTCGTAGCCGCAGCCGGTGACGGCGCCCGAGGCGTCGACCTCGACCCAGGCCCGCAGCACGTTCGCGAACCGGAACTTGTCGGTGGCGCGGAGCGCCTCGAGGTCGTCGATCCGGTCCGGCGGCGGGTCGTCGTAGTGCGTGAACCCGGCGTCGAAGGCCGCACGGGTTCCCCCGGTCACAGCTTCCGACGGAATCCAGGAAAGGGAGGTGATGCAGCTTTCGTATCGCATACCCTCATCGTCGCGCCACAGCGGTGCCGCAGGCCAGGATGGTGCCAGGCGTCTCCTGGTGTGCCTACCACCACGGGCGCGGCTGCTGGTACCCGCCGGGTTCATTCGGCGCGGAGCGCGAGTGCCGGCGGGGTGCGGGCGGCGCTGCGGCCCGGCATCGCCGCCGCCAGGTTGGCGAGCAGGATCGTGCCGAGCGCGACCAGCGTCAGCGCCCCGGCCGACACGGCCGGGGCGGGCACCGCGTAGATCTGCCGGGCGAACAGGGTCCACAGGAACCGGCCGAGCGCGATGCCGAGCGGCATGCCCACCCCGATCCCGATGACCGCAGCGACCGACGCCTGCCAGGCCACCGTACCCGCGAGCTGACGCCGGGTGAACCCGAAGGTCTTCAGCACCGCCAGATCCCGCCTGCGCCGGCGCACCGAGGCGAACAGGGTAAAGGCAAGCCCGGCGAACGCACCCACCGCCAGCCCTCCAGCCAGCAGGTCCGGCGCGGCGCCCATCGAGCGGTAGTTCGCGATCTGCGCCGGGTGCTGTACCCGGATCACGTTAAGGGTGACGCCCCGGCATGAGCTGCTGGCCGGCAAGGTGGCGGCCGTCCTGGTGACGGCGGTGGCGACTCGCTGCAGCGACGCGTGGCCGGCCGCGGCCGTCACCCCGGAACGCAGCCGGACCAGGGCCATGGCCGGCGGCCCGTCGCAGCCGGCCGCCATCGAGCCGAGGATCTGGGCCGAGGCTAGCGCGCCGGTGCCGAGCGAGCTGTGCAGCCCCTGGGACAGCCCGACCGTCGGCATCGTGGCCGTGCCCACGATGACCAGACGGGCATGCACGAAGCTGCCGACGCTCGCGGTCACCGTGCCGCCGAGGCGTTGGTGAAGTTGCGCGAGGGTGGCCTGCCCGAGGACGATCTGGTCGCGGCCGTCAACAGGATGCCCGGACAGGATCGGCGGGGCGACCGTTGCGCGCGGACGGCCGAACAGCAGGGGCACGGCCTGGCCGTCCACGTTGGCGGAGGCAAACCAGATTAGGGTCCAGGCTGCGACCTCCGGGTCGCTCCGCATCCGGCTCGCCAGCTGTGATTGCGGCACCGTGGCGTAGCCTCCGTCGGCCGAAATGCCGTAGGACCAGTTCCACCCGTACAGCGCGGGATGTGAGACCAGCGTGGCCAGGCTGCTGCCGAAGGTGAGCGTGGCCACCACCATGAGCACGGCCAGCACGGCTCCCGTTATGGCCGAGCGGGCCGGGACCGCGCCGCGGCCGCGGCCGGGGTCAAACGCGAAGTCGATGCCCGCAACCGCCGCCGCGGGCAAGCCGGAAGCCGCGGCCAGCCGCGCCGGGCCCGAACCCGCGGCGCCGCGCGCAGACGTCACGGGAGCGGGGCGCCGCACGGCCCGGCGGCCGAGCAGGACGGCCAGCGCGGCGAGGATGCCGGCCAGGACAAGGAAGCCGGGCCCGAGTACGGTCCAGTCCGGCGCGATGCCCGGCGACGGGTACACCGGCCGCACCGGCCCGATCGGGCCGATCGGGGAGAGGGCGACGGCGACGCCGACTGCGAGCAGCGAGCCCGCGACGACCGCGGCCAGGAGGCCAGTGAGGCTGTCGGCCACGATCATCGCGGGGCCGGCGCCCAGCGCCCGGAGCACCTGCGCGTCACCGGAGCCCACCCGGATCAGGCGGGCGATGGCCTGCCCGGCGATCACCAGCGCGGCGATGCCGGCGACCAGCGCGAACGCGGCCAGCGCGATCCAGTCCGGCTCGATGACACTCTGCGCCTGCGCCTCGGTGACGGAGGCGACCTGGTACAAAGCCGTGGCCGTCTGCCCAAGCTGGCCGTTGATCTCGCTCTCGACCGTTGCGGCGCCCCCGGTTCCGTGGTCGAGCTGCAGCCCGAACCAGGAGATGCCGCTGCCCGTCCCAGCGCGCAGCAGCTCCCGGCTGAGCGCGGGGGTGAGCAGCAGTAAGCCCTGCTGGCGGTTGATATCGTCCTGGACGATCTCGCTGTTGAAGTCGACCAGGCCGGTCAGCCGGGCCCGCACCCTGAGCACCGGCCGCACTCGTGCCGTGCCGAACCCAGGCGACTCCGACTGCGCGCTGGTGTAGAAGCCCAGCGGGACGGTCTCACCCACGTGCAGGCCGAGCAGCCGGGCCGCTTCGGTGTTCAGCACGAACTGGTCCGGGCGGCGCGGGTCGGCCATCTGCCCCTGGGTCACGGCCACCCGGTCCTGCGTGAAGTAAAGGCCGTCGACGCTGGCCAGAACCTCCACCCGGAAGCTGTTGAGGAGGCTGGAGTCGGCCGGCGCCCCGCCGGGCCGCAGCAAGCTGGTAACCGGCTCAAAAGCACTCTCAACCCGTGTCACGTCGGGCAAGTGCCGGACCGTGGCGGCGAACGGCGGCAGCCTTGAGTACGAGATCTGGCCCACCGCGTTGTACTGGACGATCAGGTCCGAGGGATCGGTACTGGCCACGAACACCGGGAACGACGACTCGGTCCGACGCGCTGCGGCCGCCGACGCCAGCGCGACACCGCCGACCAGGCCGACCAGGAGTACCAGCGAAAGGTGGCCGCCCCAGCGTCGGCCGAAGGTAGCCCGAAACCGGTACCAGGCCATCCGCAGCACAGGTCCCATGTTGCATCACCCTCGCCCATGCCCGTCGGCGTCACGGTGTCTCACCGTGTCCGAGACCGGCCGCTACGGCCAGCATGCTGGCTGGCGTCCGCCGGGTGTGTCAGCACCACCCGTCCCCGGGATGCCGCTGCCAGGTGAGCCGGCAACGGTGTGCTAGTACTACCTCCCCTCTAGGTGGCTGCTCACTGGCGGCAGGACCGCGGATGCGAGAGCTTAAATGCCGTGGGACACAGTGCGCTGCCCGAACGAGCCATCGGCGTCTTCCTCGCCGACGACAACCTGATCGTGCGCGAGGGCGTCCGGGCGCTCATCGAGCGGGATCCGGACCTGCGTGTGGTGGGGGTGGCCGCCGACTACGACGAGGTCATCAGCGGCACCGCCGCCACCGAGCCGCAGGTCCTGGTCACCGACGTGCGGATGCCGCCGTCCTTCCACCGCGAGGGCATCGACGCGGCCAAGGAGGTGCGCAAGCGCTTCCCGGGCACCGGCGTAGTGGTGCTGTCGCAGTACGACGACCCCGAGTACGCGGTGTCATTGCTGGCCGAGGGCTCGGCCGGGTACGGCTACCTGCTGAAGGACAGGGTCGCCGAGGGCAACCAGCTTGCCGACGCCATCCGCAGCGTGGCCACCGGCGGCACCGCGCTCGACCCCGCGATCGTCGAGGCGCTGGTCCAGCCGGTCACCTCGCCCGGCGAGCTCGCTCCCGCCGAGGAGGAACTGCTCGGCATGATCGCCGAGGGCAAGCCGATCAAGGCGATCGCGGTCGCCAGGCGGGTGCCGCCCGAGGCGGTGGACGCCGAGGTCGAGGCCGTGTTCGTGAAGCTGGCGGCCGGCGTCGCCCAGGGCAACCCGGCGGCGCTCAACCGGCTCCGGCTGCTGCACCAGGCGATCGTCGACCGCGAGGAGCAGGGCGAGACGCTGTCCCGGCTGCTGCCGGGCAGGCTCGCCGAGAAGCTCCGCAACTCCAGGCAGCGGATCGGCGAGACCGAGACCGTGGTCGTGACCGTGCTGATGAGCGACATCCGGTCCTACTCGACGATCGCCGAGCACGCCGACCCGGCAAAACTCGCAGGTCAGCTCAACACTCACCGAGCGGCCATGAACCGTGCGATCCTCGGTGAGGGGGGTACCGTCATGCAGTTTGTCGGCGACGCGGTGATGGCGGTGTTCGGCGCGCCGTTCCCCCAGCCCGACCACCCCGACCGGGCCGTTGCGGCGGCGGCGGGCATGCACGCGCTGCAGGCCGAGATCAACGCGAGCTGGGCCGCCGAGGGGCTGCACGAGTTCGGCCTCGGCATCGGGCTGTCCACCGGCCAGGTCGCCGCGGCCCTGCTCGGCTCGGAGGAACGGCTCGAGTACACGCTGGTCGGCGACACGGTCAACCTGTCCCAGCGGCTGCAGCAGCTCGCGGAGGCTGGCGAGACCGTGCTGTCCGAGCCCACCCACCGCGCCCTGACCGTTCCGTCGGACGCGATCGCGCTGCCAGCCCAGCTGGTGAAGGGCCGCGATACGCCAATCCTCGCCTACAAGCTTGCCCGCAGCGGCACCCCCGTCGCTGCCGGGCCTATGAACCCGTGAATACCCAACCGACCCGGGGGGGCCGATGACCGAGAACCGTGCCGCACTGACCATGCGCGGCGTGCGCAAGACCTTCGAGGCCGAGAACGCGCCGGTACGGGCGCTGCGCGGCGTGGACCTGACCGTGGCTTCGGGCGAGTTCGCCGCGCTGATGGGCCCGTCCGGCTGCGGCAAGTCCACCCTGCTGAACCTCGTGGCCGGGCTCGAGCTCGCCGACGAGGGAACGATCACGGTCGCCGACGAGGAGGTGACCGGGCGCGGTGAGGACGACCTGGCCCGGCTGCGGCGCAAGCACATCGGCATCATCTTCCAGTTCTTCAACCTGCTGGAGGGGATGACCGTGCTGGAGAACGTTGCGCTGCCCGCCGTGATCGCCGGCCGCAAGCGCAAGATGGCCGAGACCAGGGCCAGGGATTTGCTGGACCTGCTCGGCATCGGCGACAAGGCGGCCGCCGTGCCCGGCGTGCTGTCCGGCGGGCAGCGGCAGCGGCTGGCGATCGCCAGGGCGCTGGCGAACGAGCCGACCCTGCTGCTGGCCGACGAGCCGACCGGCGCGCTGGACTCCGATGGCGGCCAGGAGGTCATCGAGCTGCTGAGCCGACTGCACGCGGGCGGCCAGACCATCGTCATGGTCACCCACGACGCGCAGGTGGCCGGCGCGGCCGGGCGCATCGTGCGGATGCTCGACGGCCGCATCGTGCAAGCCGACCCGGGCGGGAGCACCGAGACCGGCGCCGGCATCCCGGTCGAGGCGCACTAGCCGTCGCCGGCCCGCCGCCTACCTGGCGTGGTACCGGCTCCGAGCCACGCTGCGCCGCCGGCTTGGCGGCTACCTGGCGCTAGCCGTGCTGGTGGGCCTCATCGGCGGCATAGCGCTGGCCTCCGTGACCGCGGCCCGGCGGACCGAGTCGTCCTACCCGGACTACCTGGCCAGCACGAACCCGTCGAGCCTGATCATTCAGCCGAACTCGAACATCAACGTGTCCTCGGCGGCCCAGGCGAACCAGATCTACCAGCACATGCTCAGCCGGCTGCGGCACCTGCCGCACGTGACCGGGCTGGCCACGGCCGATGCCGTCAACGCCGCCATGCTGACGCCGCGCGGCGGGTACGGCACGGTGCTGTTCACCCAGGTGCAGCTTGTGACCAGCGGTGATGGCATGTTCACCCGCCAGGACCGGCTGACGGTCACCGCAGGCCACCGGGCGGTGCGCGCGAACCAGGTGGTGGCGACTGCCAGGGCCGCCGCCGTGCTGCACCTGCATGTGGGCTCCCGGCTGCGGCTGGGTGTCTGGGCGTCGAGCCCCAAGCCCGGGCTGCCGCCGTTCTACCGCAAGCTCGACCTGACCGTGACCGGCATCGGCGTGGTGAGCACGCAGATCGTGCAGGACGACATCGACGCCGACCGCACCGGGTTCCTCATCGGCACCCCGGCGCTGGACCGGGAGTTCATGCCGTGCTGCACCGGAACCTCCTATATCGGGCTGCAGGTAGCGGGCGGCGCCCGGTACGACGCGGCCGTCGACCAGGGCTACGTGAACCTGGCGACCTCGATCTTCGGCGCCGGATCCGTCCAGTTGCTGCAGCTGCTGCAGGTCTACAACACCTCGGCGATCGAGGCGGAGGCGCAGCGCGCGATCTACCCGGAGGCGATAGCCCTGGGCGTGTTCGGGCTGATCGCCGGGCTCGCCGCGCTGATCATCGGCGCCCAGGCGGTGTCCCGGCAGCTTCGCGCGGCCACCGACGACGCGAGCGTCCTGCGGGCGCTCGGCGCCGGCCCGCTGGCCGCCACCGCCGACGGCGTGCTCGGGGTGCTCGCCGCCGTGGTCGCCGGGGCGCTGCTCGCTGTTGCCGTCGCGATCACGCTGTCCCCGTTCTCGCTTTTCGGGCCCGTCCGGCAGGCACAGCCGGGGCGGGGGTTCTACGTCGACGCCACGGTGCTCGGGCTGGGCGCGCTCGCGCTCATCCTGGTCCTCGGCGGGGTGGCCGCGGTCATCGGCTACCGCCAGGCACCACACCGCGCCGCCGCCCGCACGCACGGCGCCGACCGCGGCTCGGCCCTGGTGCGCGCCGGGCTCGGCGCCGGGCTCGGCGCCACCGGCGTGGCCGGGCTGCGGTTCGCGCTCGAGCCGGGCCGGGGACGGACCGCGGTGCCGGTCAGGTCCGTGCTCACCGGCGCGGTGCTGGCCGTGACTGTGATCGCTGCCACGCTGACGTTCGGCGCCAGCCTCACCAACCTCATCGCCCGGCCCGCCCTCTACGGCTGGGACTTCAGCTACGCGCTGTACTCGACCGATGGATGGGGACCGTTCCCGGCGGCGCGGGTCACACCGATTCTTGACCGGGACAAGCTGATCGCCACCAGCACCGGCGTGTATTTCCTGACCGTGCAGATCGACGGGCAGACGGTCCCGGGGATCCTGTCCCCCGCCCGCCCGGCGGTCGGCCCGCAGATCCTGTCCGGCAGCGGGCTCAACGGTCCCGGCGACATCGTGCTCGGCCCGGCCACGCTCGCCGCGCTGCACAAGAAGGTCGGCGACAAGGTCACCGTGCGGCTCGGCCCGGTGATCCGCGACGACACGCTGACGGTCTCCGGCACCGCGGCGCTGCCCGCGCTCGGCGACACGCTCGGGATCCATCCCTCACTGTCCACCGGCGCGATCCTGCCGGTCAGCGCCGTATCCAAGGCCGCGCTTGACGAAGATGGCCCGGATTCCGGCCCCAACGCGATCCTGATACGGCTGCGGCCCGGCGTCAGCCAGGCCGCCGGGCTGCGGTCGCTGCAGCAGATCGCCAACACCTACAACAACATCGTGCACTCCCCGCAGACGGTCGCCGAGGCGGGCCCGTCGGCGCTGGAGCTCGTGGCCAACGTGCTGCCGGTGCAGCGGCCCGCCGAGATCGTCAACTACAAGTCCATGGGCACGATGCCGGTGATCCTGGCCGCAGGCGTGGCCGTCGGCACGGTCGCCGCGCTCGGGCTGGCGCTGGTCACGTCGGTGCGGCGGCGGCGGCGCGACCTCGCGCTGCTGAAGACGCTGGGCTTCACCCGCAGGCAGCTCGCAACGACCGTCGCCTGGCAGTCCACCGTGGTCGCCATCGTGGGGCTGGTCATCGGGATACCGCTGGGCATCGCGGTCGGCCGCTGGCTGTGGATCGTGTTCGCCCGCGAGCTGTCCACGGTGCCGGATGCGGTCGTCCCGGCCGGATCGGTGGCGCTGGCCGCCGTCGCCGCGCTGGTCCTGGCCAACCTGGTCGCCGCGCTGCCCGGCCGTTCCGCCGCCCGCACCCCGGCCGCCCTGCTGCTCCGGGCGGAGTGAAGCCATGCGTCAAAGGAACTCGCTATGAGCGGGCCGACGGTCCGGGTGGCCGTCTACCGGCTGCGGGCCACCCTGCCCCGCCGGTGGGGCGGGTACCTGGCGCTGACCCTGCTGGTCGGCCTCGTCGGTGGTGTGGCGCTCGGGTCGCTAACTGCGGCCCGCCGCACCTACGCGTCCTACCCGGCGTTCCTGGCCAGCACAAACCCGTCCGATCTGTTCGTGCTGCCGCAGACGAGCAGCCCCGAGCCCGGCCTGGTGAACAGCCTGGCCCGGCTGCCGCACGTACGCAGCGCCGAGGAGGGCGAGCAGATCAACGCGGCGACATTGACGCCAGGCGGCAAGGTCCAGACGGTCCTGGAAACCCAGGTGGAGCTCGTCGCCAGCCCGAACGGGCTGTTCACCGACCAGGACAGGCTCAAGATCATCAAGGGGCGCGCCGCCGACCCGGCGCGGGCGGATGAGGTGGTGGCCACCAACGAGGCCGCATCGGTCCTGCACCTGCACGTCGGACAGCGGATCCCGGTCGGGATTGTCCGCAGCAGCAGCCAGAACGAGCAGCTGTACCGGCGCACCAAACTGACGGTGGTGGGGATCGGCGTGCTCGGCATCCAGCTCGTGCACGACGACATCGACAGCAACCGGGCCGGGTTCCTCGTCGGCACGCCGGCGCTGCTGCGGCAGTACGAGTCCTGCTGCGCCACAAACAGTTACGACGGGTTGCAGCTCGACGGCGGCAGCCGCTACGCAACGACGGTCCTGCAAGGGTACGAGCGCCTGATCGACAACCCGGCGCTCAGCCACGGCCAGCTCGTGGTCTACCAGACGGCCGCCATCGAGGCCGAGGCGCAGCAGGCCATCCGGCCGGAAGCGGTCGCCCTCGCTGTGTTCGGGGTGATCGCCCTCGTCGCCGCGCTGATCATCGGCACCCAGGCGATCTCCCGCCAGCTTCACGGCGGCGCCACAGACACCGAGGTGCTGCGGGCGCTCGGTGCCGGCCCGGCCACGACAATGGCCGACGGACTGCTCGGCGTGGTGGCCGCCACCGTCGCCGGGGCACTGCTCGCCGCCGCGGTCGCGGTCGGCCTGTCACCGCTCACCCTGTTCGGGCCGGTAAGGACCGTGCAGACGGCACCCGGCATCGACGCCGACTGGGCCGTCCTCGGGCCGGGCATGGCCGTGCTGGCCGTAGGCCTGGCGCTGGTGGCGGCCGGCATCGGCTACCGGCTGGCGCCGCAGCGCGCGGCACGCCGTGCCGGGGCAGCGGGGCGCGGCTCGAGCGTCGTCGGCGCCGCACTAGCCGCCGGGCTTCCGGTCGCCGGCGGGGCGGGCCTGCGGTTCGCACTGGAGCCCGGGCGCGGCCGGACCGCGGTCCCGGTCCGGTCGGTCATGGCCGGGACCGTGCTGGCGGTTGTGGTCGGCATCGCCACGCTGACGTTCGGCGCCAGCCTGACCACGCTGGTCTCCCACCCCTCGCTGTACGGCTGGAACTTCGACTACGCGCTGTACTCGGTCGACGGCTACGGCCCCGTTCCGTCGCGGTGGACAACCCCGCTGCTGGCGCGCGACCGGGACGTGGCCGCCGCCACCGGTGCCTACTTCGCGACGGTCCAGATCGACGGCCAGACCGTGCCGGGCATCGCTGTCTCCACTCCGGCGGCGATCACGCCGAGCGCGCTGACAGGGAACAAGCTGGGCGGGGGCGGGCAGATCGTGCTCGGGCCCGCGACGCTGGCCGCGCTGCACATGCGGGTTGGCGACACCGTGACCGTGTCCGAGGGACAGATCATCCCGCCGACCAGGCTGCGGATCGTCGGGACCGCGGCGCTGCCCACGATCGGGGACGTCATCGGCGTGCACGCGTCGCTGAGCACCGGCGCGATCATCTCCACCAGATCGCTGCCAGCGGCGGACCTGACCGCCTATGGCCCGGTCTCCGGCCCCAACGCGGTCTTCATCCGGCTGCGGCCCGGGGTCAGCAAAGCGGCCGGGATGCGCTCGCTGAACCAGATCGCCGCCCAGCTGAACCAGGACTCCCACGGGCCGCTGGTCGAGTCGCTCTTCGGCAACATCGGGCAGTACATCAAATTCGTGTCGGTGCTGCCGGTGCAGCGGCCGGCCGAGATCGTGAATTACCGGACCATGGGCGCGATGCCCGCGGTGCTGGCCGGCGGGCTCGCGGCCGGCGCGGTGGCCGGGCTCGGGCTGACGCTGGTGGCGTCGGTGCGGCGCAGGCGGCGCGACTTCGCGACGCTGAAGACGCTCGGCTTCACCAAAGGCCAGCTCGCGGCAGCGGTCGCCTGGCAGTCCACCGTGGTCGCGGCCGTCGGCCTGGTGGTCGGCGTGCCGGTGGGCATAGCCGCAGGCCGCTGGCTGTGGCTGGCGTTCGCCCGCGAGCTGTCCGCCGTGCCGGACCCGGTGGTTCCCGCCGGGTCGATCGCCTTGGCCGTGGTCGCGTCCCTGGTGCTGGCCAACCTCGTCGCCGCGCTGCCCGGCCGCGCCGCGGCCCGCACCCCCGCCGCCATCGTGCTCAGGGCCGAGTGAGGGACATGGGATGAGTCGCCTCGATGCCGGCCCCAACCAGCGAGTGAGCGCCAGCGTGCCCCCGGCACGCGGCGCGCTGCCGCGGCTGGCGTGGTACCGCTTCCGGGCCACGTTCCGCCGCCGCTGGGGCGGCTACCTGGCCTTGGCCGTGCTGATCGGCCTGGTCGGCGGCGTGGCGATGGGCTCTATGGTGGCTGCCAGGCGCACCGACGCGTCGTACCCGAAGTTCCTGGCCAGCACCAACCCGTCGGATCTCGTCGTCGAGCCGTTCACGAAGACGAATTACTCGCCCGCCTTCCTCCGCCAGCTGGCCCGGCTGCCGCATGTGACCGGGGTCGCGGCAGCCGTGCCGCTCACGGCGGCCACCCTCACCCCGAGCGGGAAGCTCGGCACAGTCCTGCTCGCGCACGTGCAGCTGGCCGGCACTCTCGCCGGTGCTGACGGCATCTTCTCTGCCCAGGACCGGATGACGATCGTGCGAGGACGCGCGGCCGATCCGGCGCGGCCGGACGAGGTGGTGGCTACCCCGGTTGCGGTCGCGCTGCTGCACCTGCACGTGGGGTCGCAGGTACGGGTTGGGCTGATCCGCAACTCCGGCAGCGGCGGCCTCTACGGACATGCGGATCTCACGGTCGTGGGGATCGGGGTGCTCAACACCCAGGTTCTGCAGGACAGCGTCGACTCCGGCCGGACCGGCTTCCTGGTTGGCACGCCCGCGCTCACCCGGGAATTCGCCTCCTGCTGCGCCAGCGGCATGACCGTCGGCCTGCGCCTGGACGGCGGCGGCACGTACGACACCGCCGTCGGCAACGAGTACCAGCAGCTGCTGGCCACCAGCCCCTACATCTCGCGCGGCGGATCCGAGCTCTACGTATACGTGACCGCCGCCATCGAGGCTCAGGCGCAGCGGGCGATCCGCCCGGAGGCCATCGCGCTCGCCGTCTTCGGGCTGATAGCCGGGCTGGCCGCGCTGATCATCGGGACCCAGTCCGTGGCCCGGCAGCTCCGCGCCGGGGCGGACGACGCCGGGGCGCTGCGGGCGTTCGGCGCCGGACCGGCGATGATCATGGCCGACGGACTGCCCGGCATCGTGGCGGCGCTGGCGGCCGGGGCGCTGCTCGCCGTCGGCGTGGCCGTCGCGCTGTCGCCGTTCTCGCTGTTCGGGCCGGTGCGTGAAGTGGAACCAGGACACGGCGTCTACCTCGACTGGGCGGTACTCGGGCTCGGGGCCCTCGGACTGGTTCTCCTGCTCGGCGGGGTGGCGGCCTTGATCGCCTACCGCCAGATGCCGCACCGGCTGGCCGGCCGCGAGCATGAAGCTGACCGGGGACCAGCTGCGGTCCGGGTAGTGGCTGCCGCCCGGCTCCCGGCCCCGGCAGTGGAGGGAATGCGGCTTGCCCTGGACCCGGGGCGGGGGCGCACCGCGGTACCGGTCCGCTCTGTCCTGGCGGGCGCGGTACTGGCCATGACAGTGGTCAGCGCCACCCTCACCTTCGGAGCCAGCCTGGCGACGCTGGTCTCGCATCCGGCGCTGTACGGGTGGAACTTCAGCTACGCCCTCTACGCGGTCCAGGGCTGGGGCAGCGTGCCCGTCAGGTGGGCCGGCCCGCTGCTGGCCCGCGACCGGGCGGTGGCCGCCACGACGGGGGTGGTCTTCGCGACGGTCCAGATCAACGGCCAGACCGTCCCCGCCATGGTGGCCCCCACCCGTCCGGCGGTGGGCCCGCACATCCTGTCCGGGCACGGGCTCGACAGCAGCCACGAACTCGTCCTCGGCCCGGCCACCCTGGCTCAGCTGCACCAGCGGGTCGGCAGCACCGTGACGCTGGCCAGCGGCAGCTTCCATGTCCGGCTCAGGATCGTGGGCACGGCCACAATGCCAGCGATCGGCAGCGTGCTGACCGTTCATACCTCGATGAGCACCGGGGCGCTGTTCTCCACGGCCGTTCTCCCCGAGGGAGCCGGTTCCGGACCGTTCGGTCCGCTCCTTTATGGGCCCAACGCCATCCTCATCCGGCTGCGGCCCGGGATCAGCCAGGCGGCAGGCCTGCGATCGATGCAGGCCGTCAGCCGACAGCTCGCCGGAGCGCTGAACTCGCCGCGCGAGGAGGCGGCCACCGGCGGTCTATCGGTCGCGGACGCCGTAGACCTGCTGCCGGCCCAGCGGCCGGCCGAGATCGTGAACTACCGGGCCATGGGGGCCATGCCAGCAGTGCTGGCCGGCGGGCTCGCCGCTGGAGCCGTGGCAGGCCTCGGCCTGACGCTGGTCGCCTCGGTCCGGCGCCGGCGCCGGGACTTCGCGCTCCTGAAAACGCTCGGTTTCACCCGCGGGCAGCTGGCAGGCGCGGTTGCCTGGCAGTCTTCCGCGATTGCCGTGATCGGCCTGGTGATCGGCGTGCCGGTGGGCATCGCGGCCGGCCGCTGGCTATGGCTGCTATTCGCGCATGAGCTGTCGGCGGTACCCGACCCGACGGTCCCGGTCGGCTCGATCGCCCTGGCCGGGCTTGGCGCCGTGGCACTGGCCAACGTGGTCGCCGCGCTCCCGGCGCGGCGGGCCGCGCGAACGCCGGCGGCTGAAGTCCTGAGAGCGGAGTGATGATGGACCTGATGACGAACGCCGCCGTCGGCGATCACGCCACCACCGCGCCGCCTTGGGGCGGCAGTACGGGCCGCCGGCTCGTGGCGGGACTGCTCGTACCCCTGGTCACGATCGTGATCGTCGTGCTCGGGCTGCGTACGGCGGGCCCGCTCCCGGCCGTGCAGGCCGTCGCCTTCGGCCTGGTAATCGTCGGCGCGCTGTCCGGCGCCATCCTCGCCCGTTCAGCGCAGCGGGTGGCCCTGTGGCAGGTGGCCTTCGGCGCGCTGGCGGCGTCGGTGGCGCTCACCGCCGCGCGCCTGGGCGACCAGCCCGGCGGGCACCAGGTCGCGCGCGGCGTGGCCACGTTCGCCGTGCCGGTCGTCATCGCCGTCTCCGTGAACATGCTGCTCGCCCTTCCCGACGGCCGGCTGGCCAGCCGGGGCAGGAGAATCGGCACCGGGATCGCCTATGCCGCGGCGGCCGCGTCTGGGCTGGTGCTGGCGGCCGCCGGGCGCCCGTTCCCTGCCTGGGCGGTCGCGGTGGCCTGGCCGATCGCCGCGGCCTGCGCTCTCCCCGCGGTGCGGCTGCGCTACCTGGCTGCTGCCGCGCGAGACCAGCAGCGGATGCAATGGATGGCCGTCGGAGCCGTGCTGGCCGCCGATTCGGCGCTGGTGGCCGGGGTCCTGCACGTGCTCGTCGGCTGGCCGGGCCCGGTCGCCGCCGTGGCGGCGGGGTGCGCGTCACTGCTCGCGTTCGGCATGATGACCGGCGAGCTGTCGTCGCTCGGGTCCTACGGCGGCCGGGTCCTGGTCCAGGTACTGTCGATCGCCGGGTTCACCACCGTGGTCGCGGCCATCTACCTGGTGATCGTGCTCGGCATCGGCAGCGGGCCGAGCGACGCCGCCGATCGCGAGGTCCTCGGGCTCTCGATGCTGGCCGCCGCGGTCGCCGCGATCGGGTACCTGCCGGCCAGGGACCGGCTGGTGGCGTCGGCCACCCGCTTCGTCTACGGGGCCAAGGAGGCCCCCGACGAGACCCTGCGCACCTTCGGCTCGCGGCTGACCAGGGCGATCCCCATGGACGAGCTGCTGCTGCAGCTCGCCGAGTCGCTGCGCAAGACCATGGCGCTGACCAGCGCCGAGGTCTACACCGGTCAGGGAGACGTGCTGGAACGCGTCGCCGCGGTGCCGGACACCGGACCGCGGTCGGTCGTGGTGACGGACCGGGAGCGCGCTGTCGTGGCCAGGGCCGGGGTTTCCGGGAACGCCTGGGCCTCGGTCTGGCTGCCCGGTGTGCTGGACGGGCGGGCCCAGGTCCAGGTCAGGGTCGCGCCGGTCAGCCACGCCGGCGAGCTGCTCGGGCTGATCATCGCGGAGCGGGCCGCCACCGCCGACACGTTCTCCGACGAGGACGACCGGGTGCTGACCGAGCTGGCCCGGCAAGTCGGCCTGGCAGTGCACAACGCGCGGCTGGACACCGCGCTGCAGACCACGCTGGACGAGCTGCGCAAGCAGGCCGACGAGCTGCGCCAGTCCCGGGCCCGCATCGTGGCCAGCGGCGACGCCGAGCGCCGCCGGGTGGAGCGCAACCTGCACGACGGCGCGCAGCAGCACCTGGTGGCGATGGCGGTGAACCTGCGCCTGGCCCGGGACATCATGGCCGACGACCCGGACGCGGCCGGCGAGATGATGGAGATGCTCGCCGACGAGGTCAAGAACACGATCCAGGAACTGCGCGAGCTCGCGCACGGCATCTACCCGCCGCTGCTGGCCGACAGCGGGCTCGGCGAGGCGCTCCGCGCGGCGGCGAACCGCAGCCCGCTGGCGGTCACCGTGACCGCCGACGGGATCGGCCGGTACACCCCGGACATCGAGGCCGCGGTCTACTTCTGCTGCCTGGAGGCGCTGCAGAACGCCGGCAAGCACGCACCGCAGGCCAGGGTGGCGGTACGGGTCTGGGAGGAGTCGGGCGGCCTGCTGTTCGCGGTCACCGACGACGGCCCGGGTTTCGACGCGGCCTCCGCTCGCAAGGGCCACGGGTTCGTCAACATGGCTGACCGGCTGGGCGCGATCGGCGGCACGGCGCGCTGGGAGTCGCAACCCGGCCACGGCGCCCAGGTCCTGGGTACGATCCCGCTCCTCTGACCGCCAGGATCCCCGACTGGTCGGCTAAACGCTGTAGTACACCGCGAAGCTGACGCCAGCGACCACTAACAAGGCAACAGCAGCGATGAGGCACCCGAGAACAAGCCGACGTAATCGCGGTGCATTCCGGTTTGGCTACCCAGGAGCGTCTATGGCATTCGTCCTCGCCTCGGCCGCCCGGGGTCAGCAGGTGGCGAACGAGCCCGAGTTCCGCTCTTCCCAGAGCCGGCGGATCGTGTCGGAAGCCAGCCGCTCCTTGTTGACGTAGGCGGTCGCGCCGCTCTGGGACGCCGCCGGGGGAAGGTCGGTCGCGTCGTAGGTCGAGCACAAGATCACGACCACGTCGGGATGGGCCGCCGTGATCTGCCGCGTGGCCTCGATCCCGCTCATCTCCGGCATGTTGATGTCCATCAGCACGAGAGCCGGGTGCAGCCGGTCGACCAAGTCGATCGCCTCCCGGCCGCTGGACGCCTCACCGGCGAACTCGAAGCCCTCGAGGCGGCGCAGCACGGCGCGGGCGGCCACGCGGAATGGCGCCTGATCATCCACGACGAGCACGGAGCGAGGGCTGGTCACAAGATCAGCCTTTCACGGCCCACGGCCGCTGCCGAGGGTGCTGCCATGCAAAGCGGGGGTGTGGCCACCCCCCCGGCGTGACCGTTGCTTCCCGCGTTACCTTTCCGCCCTGCGTCAACGTTCCTCCCGCTGGCTGAGGAAGACCAGCACCGCCTTGACCCGGCGGTTAACGTCCTTCTCCTCAGAGAGCCCCAGCTTCGCGAAGATCGAGTTGGTGTGCTTCTCCACGGCGCGCTCGGTGACGAACAAGGTGGCGGCGATCGCGGAGTTGCTCTTGCCCTGGGCCATCTCGGCCAGGATCTCGGATTCCCGCGGCGTCAGTGAGGACAGGCCCGACTGGCGCTCCTGCGCGCGGGCGCGCACCAGCTCGTCGACGACCGTGGGGTCGATCACCGAACCGCCCTGCGCCACCACCCGGATCGCCCTGGCCAGCTCGTCCACGCTGCCGATCCGCTCCTTGAGCAGGTAGCCGCGCCCGGCCGAGCCGTGCTCGAGCAACGCAAGCGCGTACCCGGGGGCGGTGAACTGGGTTAGCACGATCACGCCCATCTCGGGGTGGTTCTGCCGGATCCAGGCGGCGGCCTTGATGCCCTCGTCGGTGCCGGTGGGCGGCATCCGGATGTCGGTCACGACAACGTCGGGCAGCTGCTCGCCCACGACAGCAAGTAGCTGCGGCAGGTCGGACGCTGCCCCGACCAGCTCGAAATCCTCGTTGGCCGCGACCAGGCGGGAGATTCCCTCCCTGAGGAGCACATGGTCCTCGGCCAGCGCGACCCTGATCTTTCCCATACCGGATCGGATCGTAGCGCGCCGCCCGGCCACGCGACACCTTCCGGCGCGGCCGGGCCTCATCTGTGCCGGCACGTTGGCCGTGCTCAGCCGTCCCGGCGCGGTCCTGGCGCGTCAGTCCCCGGCCGACGCTGCTGACGCCTGAGGCACTGGCGCCGGGATGTGGCCGTTGGCACCAGCCGGCCCGGTCGGCCTCCTGAGCGTGTCCAGGATCGTGAGCCCCTGCCCGACCATGCCGGCGACGACCTGGCTGACCCCTTCGGTACCGTTCAGGATCGTGAGGTTCGAGCCAGCGATGCCCTGGGCGGCGGATGCTGAAAGCGCGGGCAGCGCCTCGACAATCCGGTTGGCCGCGATCAGTTCCTGGTTTCCGTTGGCGAGCGAAGCGGCCTGCGCGTTGTTGGCTGCGGCCTGAGCTTCGGCTCTGGTCCGCTCGGCGTACGCGTCCGCGTCGGCCTGGATCCTCGCGGCCTGTGCCTCCGCGGTCGCCAGCGTCGTCCGGCGGTATGCCTCCCCCTCGGCGGCGAACTTGGCCTGGTCGCGTTCGGCTTCAGCAAGAGTGCGCTGCTTATATGCCTCGGCGTCGGCGGGACGCCGGACTTCGGCCTCCAGCCGCTGCGCAGCCAGATCCGCACGACGCTGGGCCAGCGCGGTCTGCTGCTCGATGACCTCCTGGGACGCGCGGGCCTCGGCGAGCGGCCCGGACTGCGCGGCCTGGGCCTTGGCCTCCTCGGTCTCGGCCAGGAAGCCGGATTGCTTGATCATCAGGTCGCGATCGTATTGCGCCTTCATCGCCGCTGCCTGCTGTTCCTGCTCGGCTGCCCGCTGATCGGCTTGCGCGCGGGCGATGCGCGCCTGGCTTGCCACCGCCGCAGCGTGCGGGGCAGCAAGGTTGCTGATGTAGCCGGAGGAGTCCTCGATCTCCTGGATCTCCAGGGCATCCACGACGATGCCCAGCTTCTCCATCTCGCCGTGGCTGCCGTCCTTGACCTCCTGGGCCACCCGGTCCCGTTCCCTGACGATCTGCTCGACCGTAAGCCCGCCGACGATGGACCTGAGATGCCCGGCGAAGATCCGGCCGACCAGGACCTCCATCCGGCCCTGCTCGGAGAGGAACCGGCGGGCGGCGTTCGCGATGGACACCGGGTCGTCCCCGACCTTGAACGCTGCCACGGCGCGGACGTTGAGGCGGATGCCCTGGTTCGTGATGCAGTCCTCGACGATCTCGGCTTCCTGAAGCGCCAGCGAGAGCACCCGGGCCCGCTGCTTGACCGGCATGACGAAGCAGCCGTGGCCGGTCACAATCCGGAACTGGGCGTCCTGCCGCCTGTGCTTGGAGCCGGAGACCAGGAGCGCCTCGTTGGGCGCAGGTACGTGCCAGAAGAACATATGCGGCTCCCAGTTGCTCATCAGGACAGAAACGTGACAAAGACGGAACGCGCCGACATGCACTCGACCACGGCGACCCTGCTGTGCCTGGGCACCGGCTCGTCCGACCAGGCAGCAAACGCCTCGGTGCCGCCCCGCACCGGGAGCAGCACCTCGCCCGGCCCGTGCGCCGGGATGGAGACAGTTACTCTCCCGATCGTCCCGACAAGGTCTTGTCGCATGTCAGTCACTGCGGTCAGCCAGCTTTCATCGCCCGCTGCGGACTCCAGCACGCCGGGCTTGTTAGTAATTGACTCATTTTACCCCTTTTTGCCTTCAGGCGTCTTGGTGGGGATAAGCCGAATCGACACCTGGCCGCAGGGGTTCGGCCGCAATCAGCCGCCGGTCGGCGCAGCTGACGCCTTGGGCGCCGAGGCAGGGCCGAGACCGGCAAGCCGGCACTGGGGCCTGGTCAGCAGCGACAGCTTGTCATCGTGCGCGAACGCGGCCTTGCACATGGCCACGGCGCTGGAACCGCACGCGTGCCGCAGGGCCCCGCCGGTGGAACTCGCCGCGTTAACCGTGACGCAGCCATCGTGTGACCGCCCGTACCCCCCAGGATTAACGGCCGCCCACACCCCCAGCCCAGCGAACACGGCCAGCAAGACCCCGCCGACAATCGCGATCCCGCGCTTGTCCCTCCGGGTCAGCGCCTCCGCCTTAGGCTGCTGCGTCTTCCGGTACACCACCGCAGCTTACGTGTCCCGCAACTTTTGATCGAAGCAAGTCTTCACGGGCCCCAGCCACTCCAGCCATGATCAAGGTGTGCGGAAACGAGAAAGCTCGTCCTGGCCGAGCAGAGCTCCGCCAGGACGAGCCTGATGAGCCGGTCCCCCGTTTCATCAATTTGGGTCCCCCAGATAGATGATCGCATGCCCGTCATCTGGGACGATGCACCGGGTGCCCAGATCCGCGGCGTGTCGCACAGCTCGCGCGCGGTGCGCGGCCCTCGCGTCTGGGGCCGTAGCCTGCGTCGCCTCAGGCCGGGCCACGGGAGGCGGCCAGCGGAACCCGGTCGGCCGTCGGCAGGGCGAACCGGTAGCCCGAACGCGGCTCGGTGATGAAGAGCTGCTCACCGCCGGGGGATTCGAGCTTCGCGCGAAGCCGGGCCACATAGACCCGGGTGTACTCCGTCTGCGTCTCATACCCAGGGCCCCAGACCCGCCGCAGCAGCGCCGCATGCGTGAGCAGCACCCCGGGACTGATCGCGAACTGGCGCAGCAGCGCGAACTCCGTCTGGGTGAGGTGCACCAGCCGGCCGCCCTTGGTGACCCGGCGTCTTCCGAGGTCGATCTCCACGTCTCCGATCGTCACGACCGTGGGCTCGGGCGGGCTGGCCGGCGCGGGCCTGCTCCGGCGGAGCGTCGCGTTGATCCTGGCCAGGAGCTCCTCGATGCCGAAGGGCTTGGTCATGTAGTCGTCGGCGCCCAGGTTGAGCGCACGGACCTTGTCGGTCTCGGCCCGGCGGGCCGACACCACGATGATGCCGACGTCGGACAGCTCGCGGATCTCGCGGCACAGCTCGAACCCGTCGGCGTCGGGCAGCATCAAGTCGAGCAGCACGAGGTCAGGGACGCGGAGCTCGAGTGTCCGCTCGATGGATTCGCCGTTCTTCGAGACGATCACGTCGTGGCCGCGAACGGACAGGTTCGACCGGACGAGGTCCACGATGTTCTGGTCGTCTTCCACGATCAGGACGACTGTCTTATCAGGCAACCCGGTATCCCTCCTGTCCCCGACGACTTCCGTGGGTCCACAACCACGTCCGGCGGACGTGGCGCCCCCGCTCGCTACCCGGGTACTCGAGGAAAATGCCGGCTCGGCACTCCATCTGCCATGTGCCCGCGACGGCCTGGCTGGCGCGGCCGTGCAACTCCGGACCGCTCACGCCGCCAGACCTGCCGGGCAATGACCCGGCCAGAATAACGGCCAGGCGAAAGTTGCAACATCGCGCAAAGGATACGATTTCAAGACCGTTACGGTCATGTCCAAATTGCCCGTTCCGATTATCCGGTGCGCTCAGCAGCCGCCGAGGCCCGCCCAGGCGGCCACGGTGTCGCCAACGGAGCCGCCGTCAACCCTCATCGTCCGGTTGGCCACGTAGCCGCAGCCGGCGGTCTCCTCCACGTTGTCCCAGCTGCCCCCCAGGTCGTACTTGTACGACAGGCTGGTGCTGGCGGTCGCGGTGACGACGGCCGTCCACTGCGTTGGGTTCAGCGGGGTCATCGCGATGCCCGCCGGGTTCCAGTCCGCCGCGCCCTCGCCAAGCACGGACAGGTTCCCGGCCAGATAGACCGTCTCGCCGGACGGGGTGCCGCCCGGGACGGTTACGGTCACGGTCTCCATCGCGACCGTGGCCATCGCGTTCACGTCGATGCCCACCGCGCCCATCGCGGGCACGGTCACCGTGGCCTGGCCCGCCACGTTTACCGCCACCACGGTGCCGGTGCACCCACCGTTCACGGCGGCGCCGCTGATCACGTCGCAATAGGTGCCGACCGGCAAGCCAGTGCTGAACGTCTCGGTGAGGGCCGCACTCTCCGCGTTTATCGCGACCCATGCGGCCGAGCCCCGGCTGAACGCGATCACGTTGTCGCCGTCGGTCCACCAGTTCGCCACCGGTGCGGTGCCCGCCGCGTTGTGCCAGCCCACCATGCCGGTAATGGCGGGCCAGCGCTCCTCGCACTCCCAGGTTCCCTCGCCGCAGCCCGGCGCGGCGACCGCGTTCCCCCCGGCGCTCGGCGGCCCCTGGTCGTAGCTCGAGAACGCGTAGTCGGACAGCACCATCGGCGTGCCGTAGTCCCAGGCGAGCATGAACACGTTGGCGAGGACGTAGTCGGCGCCGTCGGCGTAATACAGCGCGCCGCCGTCCCGCTCGGTGTCCTGGTCGTCGACGAACGAGACCGCGTCGGCGCTCGGCACCATGCCCGCCGAATTCCAGGACGGGCCGAAGTCGCTCAGCGAGGTGAGCGTTCCGGACGTGAACGCATCGTAGAGATCCCAGCCGTAGCGGTACTCCAGCAGCGAGCCCGTGCCCTCGTACAGCTCCGGCGTGACCGGCTGCCCGGCGCCGTACTCGACGTCCTGGTAGACGAAGACGGGCTTGGTCAGCAGCGCCTCGATCGCGGCGATGCTGGCCGGGTTCATCTCCTTCGCCGAGTCCCATCGGAACCCGTCCACGCCGAGCGCGATCAGGCTGTTGAGGTAGGCGGCCTCCTGGTCCTGCACGTAGGTCAGGCCGGTATTGAGGGTGGCCAGCCCGTCGAGCTGGCAGTTCCACACCTCGTACTCATCATCCCAGTCGGTGATCGAGGTCTGGCAGCTGCTGAAGTCGGACGGGTCATACAGCGGCGGGTAGTCGTACATGTTCGGGAACGTGGTGCCGTTGTCGCCGACACCGCCGTTGGCCTCGGCGGTCATGTGATGCAGCACCACGTCGGCATACACCTTGATCCCAGCGGCGTGGCAGGTCGCGACCATCGAGGCGAGCTGCGCCTCGGTGCCGAACCGGGAGTTCAGGTCGTAGGCGACCGGCTGGTAGGCCTGCCACCACGGGTAGCCGTCGGCGGCCAGCACCACGGCTTCCTGCGGCGGCGAGATCTGCACCGCGCCGTACCCGTCGGGGCCGAGCACGTTCGTGCACTCCGAGGCGATCGCGGTCCACGGCCAGTCAAACATCTGCACGATGACATCGGGGTCCGCCGGGGCCGCGCTCACGTCGGAGCCGGCCGGGGCCGCGCTCACGCCCGGTTCGGCCGGGGCCGCGTTCACGTCGGAGCCGTGCGTCGTCGCCACGTCGGAACTGCGTGCCGCCACCTCGTCCGCGCCGCGCGCCGCGGCGGGCGCCGGGGAGGCGCTGAGCATGGCAAGGCCAAGGGTCAAGCCGAGCGGCAGGAGCAGGCGGGCTGGCCAGCCGCGCCGCCGGCTGCGGTGCCGCCCGGTGCGGCGCTGCTGGGCTCGGTGCCGACCGGCCCCGCGCGACTGCGCCCCGCGCGACTGCGCCCCGCGCGACTGCGCGCCGGGTAACTGCGCGCCGGGTGACTGTGCGCCGCGCGGCCTGACCGTCAAGAGCGGGACGAAACGCATCGCTGGGGTGACCTTCCGTGCGTGCCGGCAAGGAGCCAGCGCCCGGGGATCGGGCGCCGTGGCATCAGCGACCTTGCGGCGAAGTGCCGCATCCCATTGCTCCCGGTCGCTCCCAGACAAGCCATTTCGGGCCGGACCGCGATACCGGCCCAGAACGGAGTATCACGTCGTCAGCACCGGGTCGTCAATGGCTGCAACGGTATCGGCGCAGCCATTAAGGCAAGTTTTATGAATTATTTTTAAAATATTTCAGGCCACAAGCCTGGTTTACCGTTTCGGCCAAATCTACGTTATGCGGAAAGGAGGATGCCGTGAAAATAAGGTGCAGATCACTGGCCGCGGCCGTCGCGGTCACGGTCGCCGTAGGGTTAGGGACACTCGTGCCCGCCGGGCCCGCGTTGGCGCAAGGTGCCGCACCCGGCGCGCCCGGCGCCAACGCCACGTGGAACGAGGCGAACCTGCAGGGCTTCGCCGACTCACCCGGGAGCGATTCCAAGGTCTGGTACACGCTTGGCGATGGCGAGCTGGAGAACGTGTTCTACCCGGAGACCGACACGCCGGACACGTTCGGGCTGCAGTACATCGTCACCAACGGCTCGTCGTTCGCGGACACCGAAACCGCGGACACCACGCACGCGATCTCCCTGGCGGACCCGACCTCGCTGGTCTGGCAGCAGGTGAACACCGCGACCAACGGCGACTTCACGATCACCAAGACTTACATCGCCGACCCGTCCCGCTCGGTCGTGCTGATCGAGACCACGTTCGACAACCTGACTTCCACGCCACTGCAGCTGTACGCCGACTACCTGCCGCAGCTCAACAACGACGGCATGGGCAACACCGGCGGCACGGATGCGACCAGCGGCGACCTGGTGGCCTCCAACGGCTCGGTGTCCAGCGCGCTCTCCTCGTCGGCCGGCTTCGCCCAGACGACCACCGGCTACGTCGGCAGCTCCAGCGACGGCAGCGAGCAGCTCGCCGGCAGCTACGGGCTGACGTCTACCTACTCCTCGGCGTCGACCGCCGGGCACATCGTCCAGGTCGCGCAGATCCCGGTGGCCGCCAGCGGGTCCACCACGTTCACGCTGGCGCTCGCGTTCGACTCCAGCCAGTCGGCGGCGATCTCAGACGCGGCCGCGTCCCTGGCGGCCGGGTTCTCGCCGCTGGAGAGCTCGTTCGAGGCGGGCTGGCACTCCTGGCTGGCCGGCCTGAACGGGCCGCCCGCCTCCGTCACTGGCAGCGCCAAGCTCGAAGAGCAGTACTACGTCTCGCTGATGGAGCTCAAGGCCGACGAGGACAAGACGTACGTCGGCGCGTTCATCGCATCGCCGACCGATCCCTGGGGCACCAGCGTGAGCGCCAACAGCGCGGGCGGCCACGGGTACCACGTGGTATGGACCCGCGACGAGTACGAAATGGCATCGGCCCTGCTTGCGGCCGGTGACACCACGGACGCGAACGCCGCGCTGCAGTACATCTTCAACTACGAGGAAGAGTCGAGCGGCGCCGTTAAGCAGAACACGTTCCTGAACGGGACGACCGTCTTCGGATCGCTGCAGATGGACGAGGTGGCCGACCCGATCATCCTCGCCTACCAGCTCGGTGCGACCAGCGCGAGCGACTGGAGCCACATCCAGCTGCTGGCCAGCTACCTGGTCGCCAACGGCCCCTACACGCCACAGGAGCGCTGGGAGGAGAACAGCGGCTACTCCCCGGCCACCATGGCATCCGAGATCGCGGGGCTGCTCTGCGCGGCCGCGATCGCCGAGGCCAACGGCGCCACCAGCGACGCGGCGACGTACCAGGCGACGGCGCTGTCCTGGGCGTCCGAGGTGGACAGCCTCACGTACACGACGACGGGACCGTACGGGAACGGCGACTACTTCCTGCGGATCACGCCGGACGGCGACCCGAACTCGGGCGCGTCGATCTCGATCGCCAACGGCGGCGGAAGCCATGACGACCGCACCGTGGTCGACCCGAGCTTCCTCGAGCTGGTCCGGCTGGGCATCAAGTCGCCGACGGCGACCGATATCACGAACACGCTGTCGGTGGTGGATTCCGAGCTCGAGGCGCAGACGCCCGAGGGCCCGATCTGGCACCGGTACAACTTCGACGGGTACGGCGAGACCGCCTCGGGCGGCGACTACACCGGGTCCGGGGTCGGCAACGTGTGGCCGGTGCTGAGCGGTGAGCGCGGCGAGTACGACGTGGCCGACGGCAACCTGTCCGGGGCGCAGTCGCTGCTGGAGACCATGGCGGGCGCCGCCAACTCCAGCTACCAGATTCCGGAGCAGGACTGGGCGGGCACGACGGGCACCGGCGGGTTCACGTTCGGCCAGCCCGACAACTCGGCCACCCCGCTGATGTGGTCCATGGCCCAGTACGTGCGGCTTGCCATCGACATCTCCGCCGGGCAGGACGTGGACACCCCGGCGGTCGTGGTCTCGTGCGTGCAGAACGGCAGCTGCCCGGTGACCGGGTCGGTCAAGGAGACCGTGAACGTGACCGTGCCGGTGAACACCGACGCCTCCGGCGACACGGTCTACCTGGACGGCAACCTGTCCGCGCTCGGCCTCGGCCAGTCCGACTGGGCCGCCGAAGGTATCCCGATGACCCGGGTGAGCGCGGACAAGTGGACAGCGACCGTCGAGGCGGCCGCCGACACCACGCTGTCCTACAAGTACGACCTGGGCGGCAACTGGAACAACGTGGAGGAGACCGCCAGCTGCGGCGATGTGGACAATCGCACGATGAGCGTGAACGGCGGCGCCGTCAACGACACGGTGGCGAACTGGCCGGCCCCGGCGCCTGCGGCGACTCGACTGCGGTGATCAACGTCACCGTGCCGTCGGACACCCCCAGCGCCGACACGGTCTACCTGTCCGGCAACTACGACGTACTCGGCACCGGTGTCCCGTCGTCGGACGACTGGGTCGCCACCGACTACCCGATGATCCAGACCGGGCCGGACACCTGGACGCTGACCATCACCGGCGTTCCGGTGGCCGCGTTCCAGTACAAGTTCACGCTCGGCAGCTGGAGCAGCGTTGAGGAGACCGCCAGCTGCGGCGATGTCGCCAACCGCACCTTCGGCTTCGACACGGCCGACGCCAGCTACACCGCCAACGACACCGTCGCCGCGTGGGAAGGCGTCGGCGGCTGCTGACACGGGCGCTCGGGCGTCTCGCCGGCCGCCCCACCCAGACGGGGCGGCCGGCGGGGCTCATCATGGTTTTCGGCCCAAGCTATCGGTGGCTACGCGGGCTGGTGCTACTTAACGTCTTGGTGCACGTAGTACCCGCGCCGCGGAACTGAGAAGATCAAGCCTTCCGCCGCGAGGATCGAGAGCGCACGCGTAGCCGTATCGCGGCCAACGTCGTACTCCTGCTGTAGCTGCCGCACAGACGGCAGCGGACCATGACGCCACTCGCCCGCCTTGATCTTGCTGCGCAGGATCTCGGCAAGCTGCGCGTAGGCAGGTATCGGGCTCCCATGATCCACGGGCACGCTGGCAACGTAGGCCAAGCCAAGATTCCTCCGACTTCTGCCCTTGACTGCTCTGATCTGTGTTGTACCCTGTCAAGCGAGGCGACTCACACGTGAAGGCGAGCAAGGGCGATGGTGGGCGAAGCGAACTACTTACCGGAAGCGCGGAGACTCATGCAGGATCACCCGAGGTGGGAAGCATGGGTTGGCATCGTCAACCGCCAATGGCACGCGCGCCTAAAAGGCGCGGTGCCTCCTGTGATGGTCCACGACGATAACCCGCAAGGGTTGCGACAGCAGATCGAGCAGTTTGAGAGACAGCAGTGAACAGCAATCAGCCTTACCCCCCGACAGCCGAGCAACATGCGTGCGCTCGCCGCTATCGCCATCATGAGCGCCCTGCTAGTCGTAGCGCTTGTGGCGCCCTGGCCCGCCGGCCCTGGCTCGGCGGTCACGGGACCGTGACGCCCTGCAGGGTGACGCCGGAGGTGTTCACGGTCGGGTCCAGCTCGGTCTGCACGTTCACCGAGGTGGGCGGGATCGTGTCCATCACGATCGGCACGTTCGCCGGGTTGTAGGAGCAGATCGCGGGCGGCGACGACTCGGCGGCCACGGCGGCCGAGCAGACGCCGAACGTGTAGGCGCCGGGCGTGGCAGTGAACGTGCGCGCGTCGTCGTTGCCGAACCCGTCCTGGCCGGCGAGCGTCACCGTGAACGTCCACCCGGCACCGGGGGTCCCGAGCTCCGCCGTGGGCACGGTGATCGTGACCAGGCCCGGCGTCTCGCCGGACGCGGCCGGCGCGAGCTGGATGACCGAGACCTGCGGGGTCCCGACGCTGGACGACCCGGACAGGCCGGAGGTCGCGCTGGCGGGGGTAACCCAGTCGTCGGTGCCGAACCCGTCGACTTCGATGAGCTGGTTCCAGGCGTCCGCGGGCGCGATCGAGTAGTTCCACGCGCCGGCCGCCGCGGTCGACTGCGTCTCGCCGGCGGGAACGCTGCTGGACGGCGCGTGGATGTAAAGGTCGATGAGCTGCGCACCGTCCAGCGACCCGAACGTGGACTGCAGGTTGGCGATCCCGACCTCGAACGTCACGGTGCTGGTTCCCTCGACGACGCTGAGGCCGTTCAGCCGGAACGAGTCCGGCGCGAACACCGGCGAGCCGTCGGAGTTCGTCGCGGTCGGGTACGCGTAGCTGCCCGGGCCGCTGCCGCCGCCTGGGGCGGCCGCCGCGCTGAGCACCACGGTGCCCGGCACGGACACGACGCTGAAGACGGCCTCGTTCGTGGCGCTCCCGGCCGTGGCCGCGACCTCGATGGAGTCGGTGCCCGGCTGCAGGCTGACCGGCACCGAGTACACCCCGGACGACCCGGCGGTGGCCGTCGTGATCGTCGTCGCCGGCGCGGCTGCGCCCGCCGCGGTCCCGCTGACCGCGACGTCCACCGTCGCCCCGGGTGAGGTGGTGCCGGTCACGGTCGTGGTCGCGGCGTTGACGACCACGGTGGGCCGGGTCAGGTTCGCCGGCACGTTCCCGCCGGACACCGACAGCGGCGCGGATACCGTCAGCGGCGCCGCAGCAGGCGGGCTGGACTCATACCGCTCGGCGACGATCGACGGCTGCTCCAGCAGCCTGCCCGCCGCCTGGTCCGAGATCAGCCGCAGCAGCTGCGCCTGCGCCCAGGTCAGCGGCGCCGCCGAGCCGTCCGCCTGCCCGTCGGTGAACCCGATCGACGCGGTCGCCGGGTCGGAGCCGTACGGCGAGGCCGGCACGTCCGGGTAGTTCCACACCTGCTCGGGGACCAGGCCGACGCCGGAGGAGGAGTTCAGCATGAAGTCCAGGTCCGCGCCGAGTGCCGAGGAGCCGCCGGCCAGGATCTGGTACTCCCCGTTCTCCCCGGACAGCACCGGCCACGGGTGCCCGGTGCCCTCGTCGGTGGTGGCCCACGGCTGCCCGTTGACCTGGCAGTCCTCGAATACCGAGAGCTCGCAGTCGCCGTAGCCGTCGCCGTTGTAGCGCATGATCCCGGTCCCGGACGGGGTTGGCGCGCTGATCGTGGCGCCGGTCACCTTCAGCGAGTTCGTGACCAGCGGCGAGCTGGCCGGCAGCTCGCCGAGCCGGACCAGCTCGAGGAAGCCCTGGTCCACCACGGCTCGCTGGTCGTAGCTGGTCGGGTCGCCGTTGCCGAGCGTGTAGTCGGACGCCTGGTCGGGGTTCCCGGTCTTGTCCACCCGGATGAAGTACGGCTGTGACGACAGTGGCCCGTTGTCGGTGACGGTCGTGGTCAGGATCAGCCGCCGGAAGTTGTCCGCTGTGGCCAGGAACAGCCGCTGCGACGCCGTATCGCCCTGCACGCGCGCGATCGCTGCGGCGGCGACCAGGCCGGCCACCTCGTCGGCCATCGTCGACGGCGAGAACCCGGTCTGCTCCTCCCAGCGCTCCACCCCGTCGGCCGGGCCGTTCGCGGCCAGGAAGTCGGCCGCCCTCCTGATGTGATCGACGTACAGCGAGCGGTCGCCCGCCAGGCCCGCCTGCCACGCCTCGAGGATGGGGTCGGCGGCCTCGTCGAGCTGCAGCCCGCCGGTGTCCGGCGCGGCCTTCCCGTTGAGCAGGCCGTTGCGCGGGAACGAGCCGTTCGGCAGCTGCATGTCATCGAACATGTACGTGACGATCTGCCGGGCGGTGGCCAGGTCGCCGTCGGTGAGGAACCCGGTGAACGTCTCGTAGGCGTCCCGGGGGAACACCTCACGGTAGGAGCCGAAGTACGGCGCGAGCCCGTCGCTCGCGGTCTGCCCGGCCGGCACCGCCTGCCCCCACGGGCTGGCCAGCGACGCGGCGGTCGCGCCGGGGAAGGTCTTGTCCTCGCTGGCCTTGAGCACGTTCGCGCTCAGCCAGTAAGCGGCCGCGTCCTTCGCGCTCACCGGCGCGTGCTTGCCCGCGCCGCCTGGCGGCAGCAGCCGCGCGTCGTAGGCCCGCCAGCCCGCCTGGTAGGCGGCGTAGGTCGCGGCGAACGGCGCGGCCGACGCGGCCAGCGCGGTGCCGACCGCGTCGCGCTCGTTGCCGCCGAAGCCGAGCGCGACGGTGGCCGAGCCGGCCGACATGTTCAGCTCGACGGTCTGCACCACATTGCCGTTGCTCGCGTCGGGTGCCCCGGAGCTCAGCGTTCCGGCCGAATCGAGCTCAGTAAGGCCGTCGCTCGAGGTTCCGTCGAAACCCGTTTCGACAGCCTTGAACGGGGAGTTGGCGGCCAGTGCCGCGTAGATCGGCGTGGCATAGCTGCGGTTCACGGCCTCGGTGAACGAGTCGGTCGAGTAGGAGAGCGGGATCGGCCCGCGCGGGGTGGAGACGACCGTCGCCGACTCGCCGCCCGCGTTGTCGGTGCCTCCGCCGGCGTGCCCGTTCAGCAGCGGGTTGAACCGCAGGTAGGCGGACAGGCCGGACGGGGCGCCGGGCAGCGGCACCAGGCTGATCCGCATCACCACTGCCTCGGCGGACGGGTCGGTGATGAAGTCGGTGACCAGCTTGAAGTCGTGCGCCGCGTCCAGCGCGGTGATCTGGCAGGCCATGCCGGTGGAATCCAGCGAGGCGACCGAGTAGGTCATGTCGCGCGGCTGCAGCGCCGTGAAGCCGGGCCCGGTCACGATCGGGTCCAGGCTCTTGACGTCGGTGTTGTCGATCGTCGGGGCGTAGACGTCGGACAGGATGCCGTCCGCGACCGTGTACCAGGCCTTGGACGCGGTATTCGCGGCGGTGCCCACGCAGTCCTTGCGTGCCTCGTCGTAGTAGGAGGCGGCGCCGGGCGCGCCGGGCGCCTCGGCGGCCGGGGAGCCGATCGTGAGGCCGAAGACGTGCATCGCCGATACGTTCTTGCCGACGCCCGGGCTCACGGTGGGCAGCGTGACGGAGGTGACCTGCTTGCCCGCGGTCAGCGGGATCGCCGCGTAGAACAGGCTGACCGGCGTGCTCCCGCCGGGGTTCCAGCCCGCCGTGGTGGCCAGCAGGTCGGTGCCCGAGGCGGCGCTGGTGTCGACCCAGTCGGCGAGCGTGACCGTGGCGGTGCTGCTGGTGCCGTCGGAGTACCCGACGGTGAACGTTCCGGTGGTGCTGCCGTACGCGGAGGCGCCGATGACGCCGAGCACGGATCCGGTCCCGGCCAGCGCGATCGTCTGGCCGTCGGCGACCACGTTGTCCGGGTCGCCGGGCGCGACGTCGGGCCAGGTGATCGTCATGCCGTCGTGCAGCAGCGACTGGCCGGGGACAAGCGCGTCCTCGGCCAGGCCGGAGGCGGAGAACGAGTCGCCGATGCCGTCGTAGTTCCCGGCCGCGGTGTGCGACGGGGACGTGATGCCGACGTTGTTGAAAGCCTGCGCCAGGGTCGGCAGCGATGCCCCGGTGGCGGGGGCGGTTAACCCGGAACTCAGCAACGCCGCGGCCGGGAGCAGGGCCGTGACCGCCGCCGTCAGCAGCATCCGCCGGGATCTCCTCATGGCGCGCCTCCTCACGGCGGGCGGCGCTGCGATGCACAGCCCCCCTCACAGCGGGCGGCGGCACGGAGCGCAGCCCCCTTCACGGCGGGCGGCGCTGCGGCGCGCAGCCCCCTTCACGGCGGGCGACGCTGCGGCGCACAGCATTGCCTGACCCGCCCCGCCCGGTCCCGCTCTCCCCGGAGATGGTCTCGCCGTGACCTTGGCCGTGACGAGACCCGCGGGCGCTTTTTTTCAAAAGATTTCGGCTTTTCCATGTCCCAAGCGCGAGATCTGCCGGGTCGGGCCGCACGCGGCCGGCCGAGCACGGCCACCCCCGGCAGGCTGAAGCGCACCCAGCGCCGCCACGCCCGCCTGCCCAGCACGCCCACCCAGCACAGCGCAATGCCGCGTGCTTGCGGCGACGCTTCGCGACTAGCAATCAGTAGCGAAGCGGGGCAGCCGCGGGGCGCGAGGCTCAGCCGTTCCGTCCTGTACCACTGGTCCTGCCAGCCTCAGACGCACCACACCAAGGCTCGCTCGAGCATTCGATTTCCATGATCGTGGTGGATAACGACCGAATGAGCGCCTTTTTCACCACGATCATGGAACAAGCGCGCGGTCACGCGCTGGATGGATCCCGCGGCCGCCGACCACGCGGGCCGCTGCCGCCATCGCGCTGGGCGGGCGAAACCGACCGGACGGACCCTATTCCCGCCCCGGTCGTATATGAGATACGATGCACGACACCTCGTACCGGCCAACTGCGCGCCCGGGCTGGCCTGGTGAGGGGTGGCAAACAACCGACATGACTTCGGAGTGGCTAATGGACAGCGTTACGAATTCTTTACGGCACTGAGGCTCGCCCGACCACCCAGAAGCGGGCACACTGTGCACACATGTACATCTGGTCACGTGCGCCTGGCAGCATTAGCCCGCAGCGCGCGGCCAGCATGGCATCGGGCCGCGTCCCGAACGGGAGTTCCCATTGAAGGGCTGCGATGAAGAATTCCCGTCTTGTTCAGGCCGCAGACCACCGGGCGAAGGCAGATCACAGTTGTGCGTCTGCTATCAGCCGATCATTGACGGGCAAGTCAAGGTGTTCTAGCTTATGGCCTCGTCAGGCGCTACAGCATCTCGGATGTTAGCGCTCACATCGGCCGAAACCATCGGCCGCGAACCCGTGCCGCTCCCCATGTGAGCGGCCCTGAGACAGGAGTCGGGTGGACATGGGCGACGTCGCGATCCCCCGGGATCAAGGCGGTCGCCTGCCGTTCCGCCTGTGGCAGGACCCCTTCGAACAGGGATCTCAGGACTCGAGAGCAGGCATAGCGACCGGGGAGCATGGTGCCCGCCCGGCGCAAATCGGCGGCGCATTCCCGCCGCCGCAAGGAAATGATGGAGGCCCGTGATGGACAGAGTCGACCCCAAGGTCGATGAAGCGATCGAAACCCTCAACATGAAAGATGGGCCGTCGCGCCGGAAGCTGCTCAAGGGCACCGGCCTGGTCAGCGCCACCGCGGCGGCCTCCGCGCTGCTGGCGGCGTGCAGCTCATCGAGCAGCCCGGCGAGCGCCGCCGCCAAGGACACCGCGGGGAACTTCCCGAAAGTGCCGGCGTGGCAGTTCTGGTTCGTCAACCACGTCACCACGAACACCTTCTTCACGCCGACCCAGTACGGCTTCGCCGACGCCGCCGCGATACTCGACATCCCCGTGCCGAAGTGGACCGGCTCGACGAACTCGGTCGCCTCACAGATGGTCGCGCAGATCAACGCCGCGGTATCCGCCAAGGCGGCCGGCATCGCGACCACGCTGATCAACTCCAGCTCGTTCACCACCCCGGTGGGGAACGCGATGAGCGCTGGCATCCCGGTGCTGAGTTACAACGCCGACGGGGTGGTCAGCAAGAGCGGCGTGCCGGACATCGGCTGCAACCGGCTGGCCTACGTCGGGCAGGCCCTGTTCACCTCCGGCCAGCAGCTTGGGGAGCGGATCAAGTCGCTGACGACGCCGGGCGAGGTGGCGATCTTCATCGAGACTCCCGGGACGGCGAACATCCAGCCCCGCTTCGACGGCGCCAACTCGATACTCAGCCCGCTGGGCTACAAGGTAGCCGAGATCACGACGACCACGGTCCCGGCCACGATCCTGGCAAACGAGAAGGCGTACCTGCTCGCGCACAAGAGCGTCAAGGGCGCGTTCGCCGTGGACTCGACGTCAACCTCGTTCCTGGCGCAGGCGCTCTCCGAAACCGGGATGTCGCACCTGCCGAACGGCGGATTCGACACGGTCCCGCAGACGCTGACCAACATCAAGGCCGGCACCACCGGCTTCACCATCTACCAGGACCCGTACCTGCAGGGGTTCCTGCCCACGCTGTACCTGTATCTGTACAACATCTCCGGCGGCACGCTCGTCCCGTCCGACACCGACACTGGCCTGTCCTTCATCACGAAGAGCAACCTGACCCAGTACAACGTGGCCAGCAGGTACCAGGGCTCCACCACCGCGCAGAAGTACGTGCCGCGGCCCTCCGGCGCGATCAGCAACCCGCCGGCAACCACCAGCACCTGAGAAGACCCAGGCCGAGTCCTGGGTATAAATAGACAAGTCGGCGGCGGGCGACCGTGCCTGGGCGACAGGCCGGTCGCCCGTCTCCGGTTTGAGCGGGCACAAAAGCCCCGGGAGGTGACGTGAGCGGCACAGTCGAGTCAGGTGGCAAGGTCCTCGGCGGTCCGGAGGCCACCGGCGGAGGCGGCGGCAACGGGAACAGGAACGGCGGCGGGCAGCTTGTCGCGCGCAGTTTGGGCGTGTTCGCCAGGCAGCGCGAGGCCACTGTCCTGGTGGTCACGGTCGCGCTGCTGCTGTACTTCGGGATCTCGCACAACTCGACGTTCGTCACCCAGACGAACGCGGTCGACCTGCTGTCGGAGATCATGGCGCCGATCGCGATCATCGCGATCGGCGAGGTGCTGCTGCTGATCTGCGGCGAGATCGACCTGTCGGTCGGGTTCATCTACACGCTCGCGCCGTTCGTGACGCTGTACGCGGTCGACGACTATCACGTGCCCGCGTTCATCGCGATCATCCTCGGGCTGCTGGCCGGCGTCGTGGCCGGCTGGGTGAACGGGTTCATCACGGTCACCCTGGGCGTCCCCTCGTTCATCACCACGATCGGCACCGGGTTCGTCATGGAAGGGTTGGCCCTGACGTTCTCGCACGCCGAGCCGTCGCCGACCCCGCCGTCCGTGCTGAGCGCCGGTAAGTGGCTCGGTGTTCCCGGCAACCCGTGGCAGTGGGCGCCGTTCGTCTGGGCAGTGGTCCTGGTCCTGATCTTCCACGTGGTGCTCACCCGGACCCGGTTCGGCCTGTACACAATCTCGGCCGGCGGGAACCTGCTCGGCGCCCGGGAAGCCGGCATCAACGTGGGCCGGATCAAGTACGGCAACTTCATGATCACGGGCTTCATGGGGGCGCTGGTCGGCCTCCAGACGGCGCTCTACACCAACAACGTCGACCCGAGCGCCGGCGGGTACCAGCCGATGTTCTACGCCGTGATCGCCGCCGTCATCGGCGGCACGGCGATGCTGGGTGGCTCGGGCACGATCCTCGGCGCGTTCCTCGGCGCGATCGTGCTGGCCACCCTGACCGACGGCTTCGACATCATCGGCGTCAGCTCGAACCCGCTGCCGATCATCTTCGGCGGCGCGATTCTGGTCGCAATGATCGCAAACGTGCAGCTCGCCCGGCTGCGAGGATCGGGGAGATCGGTATGACCGCACAGGATCCCGGAACCCAGCCATCCGCCGGCGACGGTCCGGCCCCGGACGAGGTGCTGCGCGTCGAGCACATCAGCAAGCGGTTCGGTGCGGTGACCGCGCTGCGCGACATCAACCTGCACCTGAACCGCGGCGAGGTGCTGGCCCTGCTCGGCGACAACGGCGCGGGCAAGTCCACGCTGATGAAGACCATCTGCGGCTTCCAGCAGCCGGACACCGGCCGGATCATCGTCAACGGCCAGGAGACCGTGCTCAAGTCGGTCGAGCACGCCCGCTCGCTCGGCATCGACATCGTCTACCAGGACCTCGCGCTCATTCCCGGGCTCAGCGTCTACCACAACATGTTCCTGAACCGGGAAAAGCTGCACTGGCCGCTGCTCAACAACAGGGAGATGCGCCGGGTCGCCAGGGAACACCTGGAGGAGATGGGCGTGAACATCCCGTCGGTCAACGTCAGCGTGGCCCGGCTGTCCGGCGGGCAGCGGCAGGCGATCGCGGTGGCGCGGGCGGTATTCGAGGACGCGAAGATCCTGCTGCTGGATGAGCCGCTGGCGGCGATGGGCGTCAAGGAAGGCGCCATGATCCTGGACCTGGTACGGGACCTGAAACGCCGCGGCGACGTATCGGTGATCATCATCGCGCACAACTACGGCCAGGTGTTCGATGTCTGCGACCGGGTCAACCTGGTGCAGCAGGGCGAGATCACCTTCGACAAGCCGAGCAAGGACACATCCGTCGAGGAACTGACCGAGATCGTCGTCGCGGAGTACCGCAGGGCGCTGCAGGAGCGCCACGGCGCGGCGTGACCTAGCCTGCTGGTCATGGAGCGCCTCGACCAGCAGATGCGGTTTGTCGGCGAGATCGACCGGCTCAAGGGCGTGCTGCGGCAGACCATACTGGCCGGACCGGCAGGCGGGAGAACTCCGCCGAGCACTCCTGGCATCTCGCCATGATGGCGGTCACGCTGGGCGAGCACGCACCGCCGGGCACGGACATCGGCCGGGTGACCGCCATGCTGCTGCTGCACGACCTCGTCGAGATCGACGCCGGGGACCTGTTCGTCTACGCGGACGAGGCGCAGCAGGCCCGGCAGGAAGAGGCGGAACGCGCCGCCGCCGACCGGATCTTCGCGCTGCTGCCGCCGGACCAGGCAGCCAGCTTCCGCGGCCTGTGGGACGAGTTCGAGGAACGCCGCACGCCGGAGGCCAGGTTCGCGCGCGGCCTGGACCGGCTGCAGCCGATGCTGGAGAACCTGACCGCGGGCGGAGGGACCTGGAAGGAGCACGGCATCACGGCCGACCAGGTGCTGGTCAAAGTGCAGCTCATCGACGACGGCTCGGCTTCGCTCGGCCGTTACGCCAGGAACCTCGTGGACCACGCGGTGCGGGACGGGCTGCTAGCGCCCGCTCCCGGCTAGACGACCTCACGGACCGTGCGGTACGCGATGGTCTGCTCGCCCTGCTCCGGCCGCGAGCTAGACGGCCTCCCGGCGCGCGGTGCGTTCGCGGTCGGCCGGGGCGGTGCGCGCGGTTTGTGCTGGCGCGGCGCGCTGCTCCCCCGCGGCGGCCCCGCGCCTCGGGGCCGGGTGCTCGACCAGGGCGATCACCCGGCTGGCCATGAACCGCGCGGTCCGTACCGCGGTGCCGCCCCTGGTGAGCTCGCTCACCTCGATCATCCCGCGCCGGTTCACTACCTCTACGCGGCGCCCGGCCCGGGTCGCCGCAACCTCATAGGTCTTGGTCACGCCGCCCGCGTCGACGACGATCTCCACCTTGTCACCACGCATGACCGGCCATCCATCGCGACGTCATGATGACTGGTTCGTACCCGGAACATCGCCGCCCAACGCGGCAGTTCAGAAGAAGATCAGCTTGACCGAGGCGATCACGCCCACCGCCACAACGAACAGCCGCATCGCGGCCGGCGGGAGGCGGCGCCCGAAGCGCGCCCCCACCAGCCCGCCGATCGTCGATCCCACCGCTATCAGCGCCGCGGCTACCCATGAGACGTGCGCGACCAGGATGAACACGATCGCCGCGGTGCCGTTGACCATCCCCACGAGGACGTTCTTGGCGCCGTTGATGCGCTGCAGCGTCTCGTCGAGGAAGCTGCCGAGCAGCCCGATCACCAGGACGCCCTGGGCAGCGCCGAAATAGCCGCCGTATACGCCCGAAAGGCAGACGCCGGCCGAGAGCAGAGGGCTCGCCTTGGCCTGGTCCTGGCTCGCACGCCGGGCCCTGAGCCACGCGCTCAGCCACGGCTGCACCAGCACAAGCGCACAGGAGACGAGGATCAGCACCGGCACGATGAGCCGAAACGCGGCCGCGGGCAGCCAGAGCAGGGCGACGGCGCCGACCGCAGCGCCAACGGCAGCGGCCACGCCAAGCCTGATCAGGCGGCCCCGCTGGCCGGCCAGTTCGCGCCGGTAGCCGAACATGCTGCTCACGTTGCCGGGCACCAGCCCCACGTTGTTCGACACGTTGGCTACGACCGGGGGCACGCCGAAGGCGAGCAGTGTGGGGAAGGTGATCAACGACCCGGAGCCGACCACGGCGTTGACGCTGCCCGCAGCGGTTCCGGCGGCGAGAATCGCGAGAGCCTCAGCCGGGCCCACATGATCCTCGCATGCCGCAAAGCGTAGTTATCGGTGCGGCCCGTCACGTGCCGCAGCGCCTGTGACATCCGCCACTCCCGCCGGGACCGGCGCGGACCCGGCGCGGCCACGTCGCACAGACTGCAGCCCAGCGGCCACGGACCAGGTCGCGCCACGCCGCCCATACTCCAATCCAGTATCAACCTTTTTCGGTTTTTATGCCATAATCCCGCCATGGCGGGAGCAACGGGGGAACCGCCGGGTGGTCCGGATCAGCCGGATACCCCGGAGGACATTGACAAGCGGCTCAGGGACATAGAGGCAGAACTGCGCCAGCCGGCGAAGTTCAAGGAGCCCTCGGCGGCGGAGCGTGCACGTAAGCCGCGGTTACGCGACCGGCGCAAGGCCAAACAGCTGCGCAAGCCGGTGCCGGGGCACCCATCGGTGCCGGCGCCGGACCAATGGCGCACCGGCCCGGCCCAGCCACGGCGGGCATCGTCGGGGCGCGGGCGGGCCTGGTCGCTGCTGATCGCCGTGGTCGTGATCGGCGGCCTGGCCGCGGCCGGCATCGAACTGCCCAAGCTGGCCCTGCACAAGACCCCAGGGGTGGCCGACAACACGCCAGTAAAGAACGGGGCGACACCAGCCAGCCGGCCCTCCGCATCGGCCACGCGCGCGTCAGACCTTGCCACGCCCACGCTGGCCGCTCCGTTCCTCGGCAGCCCGGCGCAGTCCTACGCCGACGGCAAGGCCGGGATCGTGATCCCGCCCGCGCACGCCGTCGGGAGCTACACCGCCGCGCAGGTGATGGCGGCGTACCGGACGACCAGGAGATTGCTGATCGCGGCCAACCTCAACGGCCCGACGCTGGCCGGCGGTGCCCCGAACGCCTTCGCCGGCCTGCTGACCACGCAACAGCGAGCCGATTTCGTGGACGGCCTGAACAGGATCGGAGTCAACGCCCACGGACTGCCCAGGAGCACCCGGGGCTGGGTCACCTCGTTCGCGCCCGGCACGACGCAACTCGTCGGGAACGTGATCAAGGTGCACGGCAGCATGGAGGCGGGGGTCGGCATGAACGGGCAGTGGCACGTGCTGCAGATTCACGCCGACTATCTGTTCGTCTACGCCGTGGAAGCACCGGGCAACCCCGCCACACTTATGCGGATCGTGGTGCGGTCCGTGGTTGATGACGACTTTGCTGCGTACGACGACCCCGGGGGCCCGCTCGAGCCCTGGTGGCTGCTCGAGGGTGGTGGCACAGCGGGCGCGCGGTGCGACGTCCAGGACGGCTTCGTGCACCCAGAGTTCCACGGAGGCCCCCCGGACAAAGTGAAGCCGACCGGGGCCCCGGTCAACCCGTACGACCAGAACACTCCGCCCGCCAAGAACGTGGCCTGCCAGGCGACGACGGGGACCTGAGGACCCTCAGCGCAGCCGCCCGGCCCGGGCCGTCCACCGGGCGGCCCGGCGCTCGATGAGCAGCGGCACCCCGAAACACTTGGAGAGATTGCGCTCGGTGAACACCTCGTGCACCGGGCCGGCCGCGAGCACCGCCCCCCGGCGCAGCAGCATCGCGTGGGTGAAGCCCTCGGGGACCTCCTCCACGTGATGCGTGACCATCACGATCAGCGGCGCCTGGGGGTCGGCGGCGAGCGCGGACACCCGCCCGAGCAGGTCCTCCCGGCCGCCCAGGTCGAGGCCCGCGGCAGGCTCGTCGAGCAGCAGCAGCTCGGGATCCGGCATCATCGAGCGGGCGATCTGGACCCGCTTGCGCTCACCCTCCGACAGGGTAAGAAACCTGCGCCTGATCAGGTGCGCGCAGCCAAGCGCGTCGAGCAGTTCCACCGCGCGGGTGACGTCGAACGAGTCGTAGTCCTCGTTGTCGCGGCCGAGGATGCCATAGGAGGCGGACAGCACCAGGTCGATGACCTTTTCGGACGGAGGCACCTGGTCCGCCACGATCGCGCTGGCGAATCCGATCCTGCTCCGCAGGTCCTGCAGGTCCGCCCCGTCGAGGCGCTCACCCATTATCTCGGCGGTGCCCTCGGTTGGCATCAGCTGCGCGGCGGCGACCTGCAGCAGGGTCGTCTTCCCGGCTCCGTTCGGCCCGATCACCACCCAGCTCTCGTCGCTGCGGACCGTCCAGTCGATGTCCCGGAGCAGCATCGACCGCTGGTACCGGACTCCCACCCCGCGAAGCCGCAGCACCTCATCCGACATGCGGCTCCTTCCCGCTACCCGCCATCCTTCGGCCCCAGCCCCAGCCCACACCCGCCGGTTTCCGCGGCTCCATCGGGGTCGCGCGCACACTATCTCTCAAGCTGCCGCACGGCAAGAAGCGCCGCCTGAGTCCGGTCGGCCACGCCGAGCTTGGCGAGCACGGAGCTGACGTGGGTCTTCACGGTCTTCTCCGACACCCGCAGCAACCGGGCAATCTCCCTGTTGGAGCGGCCGTCGGCGATCTGCGCCAGGACCTCGCGCTCGCGGGCTGTGAGCGCGCCGATTCCCTGCACCGCCGGTGCCGCGGCGCCGGAACGCAGCAGCGACCCGGCCGCGTCGGGCGCGAGCAGCGTGTGCCCATCGTGTACCGACCGGATCGCCCTGACCAGGGCGTCGGGGTCCACGTCCTTGTACAGGAACCCTGCCGCGCCGGCCTGCACCGCCAGCGACACCAGGCTCCGATCGGGTGCGCTGGTCAGCACCAGGGCCCGCGCGCGGCGCCCGGAGTCCCGCAGCTCCCGCAGCACGGCGATGCCGTCCATGACGGGCAGCTTGAGGTCGAGCAGGATCACGTCCGGGTCCAGCTCCGCCGCCAGCGCCACCGCCTGGCCGCCGTCGGCCGCCTCCCCGACCACCTCGATGTCGCCGGTGACGCTGAGCAGGACCTGCAGGCCCTGCCGGACGACCGGATGATCGTCGGCGATCAGCACGGTGATCCGCGTCACGAGCGCTCCGTTCCGGAGGGAAGCTCGAGCCGCACAAGAGTTCCCTCTGACGGCCCGGAACGCACCGTCAGCGTCCCTCCAGCCGCCGCCGCCCGTTCCCGCATCGACGCGAGCCCCAGGCCGCCAGAGGGAGCCTCAGCCGCGAAGCCCCGGCCGTGGTCAACGACCTCGAGGATGACCCGGCGCCTTGTGGCCGTGAGCGACAGGCAGACCTCGCCCGCGCCGGAATGCCGCAGCGCGTTATGCAGCGCCTCCTGGGCAACGCGGTAGACGGCGGTCTCCCGCTGCGCCCCCATCGGCGGGAGCTGCGCGGCCGCATGGAACCGTACTTCGACGCCGTAGGTACGGCCCGCGAGCACCGCATAGCTGCGCAGCGACCCGGCCAGCCCCCCGGCGGCCAGGTCGGGCGGGGCCAGGCCATCGATCACCGCGCGCAGCTCGGCGTGCGCCTGCCCGCTCAGCGCGGCCACACTCTGGATCTCCGCGGCGGCCCGTTCCGGATCCCGGTGTACCAGCACTTCGGCGGCGCGAGCCTTGGCCCGGATGCTGAACAGCTTCTGCGACACCGCGTCGTGCAGCTCCCTGGCCAGCCGGGCACGCTCCTCCAGGACGGAGAGCTCGCGGCCGCGCTCATACAGCCGGGCGTTGGTCAGCGCGATGGCCGCGTGCGATGCGAACAGCCCGAGCAGCTGCTCGTCGCGCTCGGTGAACCCGCCCGGGTCGCGCTTGCACGCGGCGAAGATGATGCCGAGGACGTCGCGATCGTCCTTGATCGGGACCCCGAGGAAGTCCGACATGTCGGGATGAGCCGACGGCCACCACTCGAACCGGGGATCGGCCCGGATGTCGGGGAGCCGCACCGGCTCTCCCTCGCGCAGCAACACGCCGAGCAGGCCGTGCTGGCGGGGTACCGGCCCGATGGCCTTCTGCTGGCGCTCCGACATGCCGTCGACGAGGAACTCGGCGAACGATCCCTGGTCGTCGGGCACACCCAGCGCCGCGTACCTGGCGTTGACCAGCGAGCGGGCCGACCTGACGATCATCTGCAGCACGTCGCGGGTGGACAGCTGCCGGGCGACCGCGAGCACGACTTGGCTCACCTGCCGCAGCACGTCGTCCTGGCTGCCCGCCACGGGCCTGCCGTCCGGCCCGCTGTCCTCTCCCCGGCTCACATAACGCACGCTACCGGCCGCCCGGCCGTTAGGGACCGGGCGCAAGTCCTAGGACCATCGGACCAGGCCGGTCCGGCCGCGCGCCCGATGCGCCGCAGCTGCCACCTGCCTAGCGTGACAAACATGAACGAGACGAAGAACGCAGTGATCACCGGCGCGTCCCGGGGCCTCGGCCTGGCGCTCGCCCGTGGCCTCGCCGCCGCGGGCTGGTCGCTCGTGATCGACGCCCGGGACCCCGCCGCCCTGGACGACGCGGTGGCCAGTCTGCCCGGGTCCGGCCGGGTGATCCAGATTGCCGGCGACATCACCGATCCGGCGCACCGCGCCGCGCTCCGCGACGCCGCCGAGGAACTCGGCGGCCCCGACCTGCTGATCAACAACGCAGGCACGCTCGGCGCCAGCCCGCTCCCCGCGATCGCCGACTACCCGATCGCGGAGCTCAGGGAGGCCTTCGAGGTCAACGTGCTGGCGCCGCTCGGGCTCACCCAGCTGCTGCTGCCCGCGCTCCGCCGCCACGGCGGCGCGGTGCTGAACGTCACCTCGGACGCGGCGGTCGAGCCCTACGCGGGCTGGGGCGGCTACGGCGCGGCCAAGGCCGCGCTGGAGCAGGCGAGTCACGTGCTGGCGGCCGAGGAGAACACGGTCAGGGTCTGGTGGGTGGATCCGGGCGACATCCGCACCCGCATGCACCAGGAGGCGTTCCCCGGGGAGGACATCTCCGACCGCCCGCTGCCAGAGACCGTGATCCCAGGGTTTCTGAGACTTGTGACGGAACGGTTGCCGGATGGCCGGTACCGCGCGGCCGAGCTGATGCCGTCGGGGGTGGCGTCGTGACCGCCGTCGCTGAGTTGGTCGACGCGCGCGATGCCCTCGCGTTCACCCTGCCCCCCGAGCGCGAGGCGCACCAGCCGCCCGAGGCCAGGGGCGTGCCCAGGGACGGTGTGGCCATGCTGGTCAGCCGCGGGGCGGCCGGCGAGATCAGCCACCACGCCTTTACCGAGCTGCCCTCGCTGCTGCTGCCCGGTGACCTGCTGGTGGTCAACACATCGGCCACGCTGCCAGCGGCCGTGCGGCTGACCCGTCAGCAGCTGACCGGGCGGGTCGTGCCCACCGGGCTCGCCGTGCACTTCTCCACGCCGCTGCCGGACGGGGACTGGCTGGTCGAGCTGCGCGAGGTTCGCGGCGGCAGCACGGCGCCGTACCAGGGCGGGTGGCCGGGCTGGGACGGGGGGCCGGGCCAGGAACTCCCGCTGCCCGGCGGGGCGGTGCTGACCCTGGGCTCGCGGTTCACCTCACGGCTGTGGCGGGCCAGGCTGTCGACCGCGGTCGTGCCTTACCTGCTGCGGCACGGCTCGCCGATCAGGTACTCGTACGTGCAGCGGCCGTGGCCGATCGAGTCGTACCAGACCGTGTTCGGCACCACCCCGGGCAGCGCGGAAATGCCGAGCGCGAGCCGCCCGTTCACGCCGGAGATCGTCGCCAGGCTGGTCGCGCGGGGCATCACGTTCGCGCCGATCACCCTGCACACCGGCGTCTCCTCGCTGGAGGGCGATGAAGATCCCTACCCCGAGCCGTTCGACGTCCCGCCGGCCACGGCCCGGCTGGTGAACCTGACCAGGCGCAGCGGCGGCCGGGTGATCGCCGTCGGCACCACTGTGGTGCGCGCGCTCGAGACCGCCGCGCGGGCAGCCGGAGCGGGCCCGAACCTGGTCCTGCCCGCGGGCGGCTGGACCGAGCACATCGTGACGCCCTGCAGCCCGCTGCTGGCCGTCGACGGGCTGGTCACCGGCCTGCACGAGCCGCGTTCCTCGCATCTGCGGATGCTCGCGGCGTTCGCCGGGCTCGACCTGCTCGGCCGCTGCTACGAGGCCGCGATCGACCGCGGCTATCTCTGGCACGAGTTCGGCGACCTGCACCTGCTGCTGCCCTGACTGGCCGGCAGCGCAGCGCCCCGGCTCTGTCCGGCTGCCCGCGGACAAAGCTGGGGCAGTCCGCTCGAACGCGGGTGATCCGCCGAAGCACCCGGGCCTCGCCGCCGCCGCGATTACGGTGATCGGCATCTGGCGACTCGGTAACGGTCACCGCCCACGGCGGCTCGGGGGATGCGATGAGAATGGGGGCCGGGCTCCTTGCTGCCGCGACGACATGCGCGCTGCTCGGGTCGGCGGCGACAGCAAACGCCAGTGCCGATTCAACGGGCGTCGTGCCGTCCGCGCGCGCCGCCGCCGCGGTGAGCCCGCCGCCCACCAGCGCGGAGTGCCTCGAGGCTCTCGGCGTCGCCTGCTACCGGCCGCGGCAGCTCCAGCGGGCATACGGCCTGGGGCCGCTGTATGCGCGGGGCTACAGCGGCCGCGGCCGGACGATCGTGATCGTCGACCCGATCGGCTCGCCGACCATCGGCGCCGACCTCGCGGCCTTCGACCGCAGCTTCGGCCTGCCGGCCCCGCCCGCGTTCCGGGTGCTGCAGCCCGAGGGCCCGGTCCCGCCGTTCGACCCCGGCAACGCCGGCATGGTCGACAAGGCCGGCGAGACCACGCTGGACGTGGAGTGGGCACACGCCATGGCCCCGGGCGCGGACATCCTGCTGGTCGAGACGCCGGCCGAGGAGACCGCCACCGGCGGCGGCTTCCCGCAGATGATCGCGGCCGAGAACTACGTGATCGAGCACAACCTGGGCGACGTCATCAGCCAGAGCTTCAGCCTCCCCGAGCAGAACTTCCCGAGCCGGGCGTACGTGCTGCGGCTTCGCTACGCGTACGTCGACGCCCGGCGGCACCGCGTCACCGTGCTCGGCGCGTCGAACGACAACGGCGTTACCGGCTTCAACCGGACCGGCAACGCCTTCTACCACCACCGCGTGGTGCAGTGGCCAGCCTCCGATCCACTGGTAACCGGCGTCGGCGGCACCACGCTGCACCTCACCCAGTCGGGCACGCGGACGTCGCCGGACACCGCCTGGAACGACACCTGGAACCCCGCGGTGGCGGCACTCTCACAGCAGACGGTGCCGTTTCCGTGGGCCAGCAGCGGAGGGCTGTCCAGGTTCTTCGCCCGCCCCGCCTACCAGGACGGCGTGCGCCGCGTGGCCGGGAACCGGCGCGGTGTCCCCGACATCTCGATGAGCGCCGCGCTGAGCGGCTCGGTGCTCATCTACCACTCCTTCCCGGGGGCCGCCGCCGGCTGGTACACGGCCGGCGGAACCAGCGAAGCGACCCCCGAGTTCGCCGGCATCGTCGCGATCGCCGACCAGTACACGGGCCACCGTCTCGGGCTGATCAACCCGGCGCTCTACCGGCTCGAGGCGGCGCGCGCTCCCGGCATCGTCGACGTCACCAAGGGCAGTAACTCGGTGGCGTTCACGCAGAACGGCCGGACCTTCGCCGTCCGCGGATACCGGGCCGGCCCCGGCTATGACCTGGTCACGGGCGTCGGCACGATAAACGCCGCCCGCTTCGTGCCCGAGCTGGCGGCGGCCGGGTAGGTTAGGCACCGCCATGGCCACGAACCAGATGACGCTGCTCGTCACCGTGACCGGGCGCGACCGGCCCGGGGTCACCTCACGGCTGTTTTCCGTGCTCGCCGCGCACGAGCTGAGCGTGCTCGACGTCGAGCAGGTGGTGATCCGCGGCCGCCTGGTGCTCGGCGTGCTGCTGTCCTGCGGCGACGCCCCCGACCTCACCGCTATTCACCGTCAGGTGACCGCGGTCGCCGCCGACCTTGGCCTGGAGGCCGAGATCACCGCGGGCTCCGCCGAGCCGGCGCTGCGCCGTGGCAGGCTGCACGTGACGGTCCTCGGCAGCATGCTTCCCCCGGCCGCGATCGCCGCGATCGCCGGGCGGATCGCCGCCAACGGCGCGAACATCGACCGCATCTCCCGGCTGGCGCACCGCCCGGTGACCTGCATCGAGTTCGACGTCTCCGGGGCCGACCCGGCCACCCTGCGCACCGCGCTGGCCAGCGAGTCCATCGAGCAAGGCGTGGACGTCGCCGTGCAGCGCGGCGGCCTGCACCGGCGGGCCATGCGCCTGGTCGTGATGGACGTCGACTCCACGCTGGTCAGCGGCGAGGCCATCGACCTGCTCGCGGCGCGCGCCGGGTCCGCGGCGAAGGTAGCCGAGATCACCGCCGCGACGATGCGCGGCGAACTGGACTTCGCCGCGGCGCTGCGGGAGCGCGTTGCCCTGCTCGCCGGGCTCGACGCCGCGGTTATCGACGAGGTTCGCGCCGAGCTGCGGCTGGCCCCGGGCGCCCGGACCCTGATCCGCACGCTGCGGCGGCTCGGCTACAAGTGCGGCATCGTCAGCGGCGGCTTCACCCAGTTCACCGACGAGCTCGCCGCCGACCTCGGGCTTGACTACGCCGAGGCCAACACCCTGGAAATCAAGGATGGCAAGCTCACCGGCCAGGTCACCGGCTCGATCGTCGACCGGGCGGGCAAGGCGACCGCGCTGCGCGACTTCGCCGCCCAGGCCGGGGTTCCGCTGAGCCAGACCGTGGCGGTCGGTGACGGCGCGAACGACCTGGACATGATCGCCGCCGCCGGGCTCGGTATCGCGTTCAACGCCAAGCCAGCGGTGCGGGACGCCGCCGACGCCTCGGTCAGCGTCCCTCATCTGGACGCGATCCTGCACCTGCTCGGGATCTCGCGCGACGACGTCGAGGCCGCCGACGCCGAGGACCAGGCACCGTCCGCCTGACCGACGGTCGCCGCCCACCTAACCGACGCGTTAGGTGGTCTTGGTCGTCTCCGCAGCCGTCTTGCCGTCGTCATCTGCGGTCGCGTCGGCCGCACCCTTGGCCGCGTCCGAGCTGGCGCCCGCGCCCTTGCTCGCCTCGACGGCGGCGGGCTCGGCGCTCGGCCCCGGGCCTGCCGCGGCGTCGGCCGCGGCCTCGGGCGTGCCCGCGGCGATGTTGGTGGACCGGCGCTTGGAGATCACCACGGCGCCCACGACGATGATCACGGCGCCGAGCGCGACGCCGACCCGCAGCCCGTCGTTGTGGGCGTACTTGACCACGCTGGTCGCGATCAGCAGCGAGACCAGGTTCATCACCTTGATCAGCGGGTTGATGGCCGGGCCAGCGGTGTCCTTGAACGGGTCGCCGACCGTGTCGCCGATGATCGTCGCTTCGTGCGCCTCGGAACCCTTGCCGCCGTGGAAGCCGTCCTCGACGAGCTTCTTGGCGTTGTCCCAGGCCCCGCCGGAGTTGGCCAGGAACACCGCCATCAGCACGCCGACCGCGATGGCGCCGGCCAGGAAGGCGCCGAGCGGCGCGTACCCGAACGCGAAGCCGACCGCGATCGGCGTCAGCACCGCCAGCAGCCCCGGGGTGGCCAGCTCGCGCAGCGAGTCCTTGGTGCAGATGTCGACCACCGCGCCGTAGTCCGGCTTCTCGGTGTAGTCCATGATCCCCGGGTGGATCCGGAACTGATTGCGTACCTCCAGCACCACCCGCCCGGCCGCCCGGCCAACCGCGCGGATCAGCAGGCCGGCAAACATGAACACGACCGCGCCGCCGATGATGAGGCCCACCAGGACGTTAGGCCGGTCGATGGACAGGCTGAACGTGCCGGCCGCCGAGCCGAGCGCCTGCTCGACGTCGGTACGGAACGCGCCGAACAGCGCGGTCGCCGCCAGCACGGCGGTCGCGATCGCGATGCCCTTGGTGATGGCCTTGGTGGTGTTGCCGATCGCGTCCAGGTGCGTCAGGATCTCCGCGGGCTCGCCCTCGAACTCGCCTGACATCTCGGCGATGCCCTGCGCGTTGTCGGTCACCGGGCCGAACGAGTCCATGGACACGATCACGCCGACCGTGGTCAGCAGGCCGGTGCCGGCCAGCGCAACCGCGAACAGGGCAACCGTGGCGTTGCCGGTGCCCAGCAGGAACGCGCCATACACGGCCGCGCCGATCAGCAGCGCCGAGTAGACCGCGGACTCGAGCCCGATCGCGATGCCGGACAGGATGACCGTGGCCGCCCCGGTCTCCGAGCTCTGCCCGATCTCGCGGACCGGCTTGCGGTTGGTCTCGGTGAAGTACCCGGTCAGCAGCTGGATCGCGCTGGCCAGCACCAGGCCGATCACCACCGCGCCGATGGCCAGCCACCGCGGGTTGCCGTTGTAGCTGGCGATGGAGCCGGTAACCCCGGACAGCTCGCTGAAGTGCGCGGGCAGGAACAGGAACGAGGCCCCGATGACAAGGATCAGCGAGAACACCGCCGAGATGAAGAACCCGCGGTTGATCGCGGTCATGCCGCTGCGGTCGGACTTGCGCGGCGCGACCGCGAAGATGCCGACGACCGCGGTGATCACGCCGATCATGGGGATGATCAGCGGGAAGACCAGCCCCTTGTCGCCGAACGCCACCTTGCCCAGGATCAGCGCGGCCACCAGCATGACCGAGTACGACTCGAACAGGTCGGCGGCCATGCCCGCGCAGTCGCCCACGTTGTCGCCGACGTTGTCGGCGATCGTCGCCGCGTTCCTCGGGTCGTCCTCGGGGATGCCCTTCTCGACCTTGCCGACCAGGTCCGCCCCGACGTCGGCGGCCTTGGTGTAGATGCCACCGCCGACACGCATGAACATGGCGAGCAGCGCCGCACCGAAGCCGAAGCCCTCGAGCACGCTCGGCGCGTTGGACCTGTAAATGACCACCACCAGCGCCGCGCCGAACAGGCCGAGGCCGACGGTGAACATGCCGGCCACGCCGCCGGTCCGGAACGCGATCCGCATCGCCGAGTGCTCGCCGGACTCCTTGGCCGCCGCGGCGACCCGCACGTTGCCGCGCACGCACAGCGACATGCCGGTAAACCCGGTGAGCCCCGAGAACAGGGCGCCGACCAGGAAGAACAATGAACGGCCCCAGCGGACCGCGTCGCCATCAGCGGGGAGCACCGCCAGGACGAAAAAGATGATCACGACGAACACGCCGAGGGTGCGGAACTGGCGCCGCAGATACGCCGCCGCGCCCTCCTGCACCGCCAGCGAGATCTCCTGCATCTTCTGCGTGCCCTTGCTGGCGGCGAGCACCTCGCGGACCAGCAGGCCGGCGACGCCGAGCGCGCACAGTGCGACCACGCCCACGACGATCACCCAGGTGAGGTTTGAGCCGGTTACCCCGACTTGCCCACCTGCTAGGGCGAGGCTGACCTTAGACATCTGTTGTCCTCCTTGACGGCGCAGCCGGGCGTCGCGCGAAGCTGCCCGGTGCGCGCCCACACCAAACGGGCATGGGCGTGTCGAACCTGGCCGACTGGTGCCACAACGGCAGTGCCGGGGAGTCTACGCATCTGAATCGGAGAATGATAATGCGCCCCCGCCCGTCACGCCATCACGACCTGATCGAAACGCGGTGAAATCCGGTCAGGCCTGCAGCCCGACGGACGGCCAGCTCATCCGGATGCTGGTCCCCGCGGCGGTTTCGTGGATCTGAACGTCGTCGGCCAGCTCGGCGATCACGGCCAGCCCGAAGCCCTGCGGCCGGCCGGTGTCGGTGACTTCCACCTCGAACCGCCCGGCCTGGTCGGTCAGCGCGATCCTGACCGGCTCGGCCGGGCAGTGCAGCCGATGCGCCTCGACCGCTCGCGAGCAGGCCTCCCCGACGGCCAGCCGCACCTCGTCGAGGAGCGCTTCGTCGACACCGCTTCGCCTGGCCACCGCGGTGGCGACCAGCCGCGCGGTGCGCACGTGGGCGGGCAGAGCGGTGAAGCTGACTTCAACTGTGGGCATGTCGGCGTGTCAGCCAGCGACTACTTCTCGGATTTTCTGGCCGTGATCGCCTCGTCCACGGTGTCGTGGATGCCGAACACCTTGGTGAGCCCGGTGATCCGGAAGATCTTGAGAATCCGCTCCTGCGTGCACACCAGGTCGAGGGACCCGTCGTGGGCCCGGACCCGCTTCAGGCCGCCGACCAGGACTCCAAGGCCGGTGGAGTCGAGGAACTCGACCTTTTCCATATTCACGACGAGCTGGTAGAAACCGGTGTTGACCAGCTCGATCAATAGCTCACGCAAGCGCGGCGCGGTGTAGACGTCGATCTCGCCTTCCACCTCGACGATCTCGATCCCATCCTTGCTGTGGTGATCCAACTTCAGATCCACAAATCCTCCAGCGCCATGCGGTTAGGTCAGAGCGTGCCGCCCCGGGCCGCCCCTGGGCCGGAACACACGCCCGGCCGGGCCATGCTACTCGCGCGCATTCAATCACGCTCTGAGGTCATGTCTATACCAGATCGGAGTTGGAGGCACCTTGCCTGGCGATGACACACTGAAACCCTATGATGACTGCGGTGCCACTGCTCGCCGACCATGAGCTCCCCGCGAGTCCGATCCCCCCAGGCGCCGCCCGGCTCCTGGGAGCGGGCGCGCGGTCAGGGAAGCTTACCCATCTGGAGCACGTTCCCGCGGCAGCGGGCCGGCGTGTCGAGTGGCCAGGCTGGGTCAGGCCGGAGGTCACGAACGCGTTCGAGGCCATCGGCGTGCCGGGCCCCTGGGAGCATCAGGCGCTCGCCGCCGATCACGCGGCAGCGGGCCGCAATGTGATCATTTCGACACCTCCGGCATCCGGCAAGTCGCTCGGGTACCTGCTGCCCGCGCTGACCCGGGTGCTCGGCGGCGGCACGGCGCTGTATCTCTCGCCGACCCGGGCGCTCGCCGCCGACCAGCTGCGGATGATCACGTCGCTCGGCATCCCGGGGATCCGGGCGGCGGTGCTGGACGGCGACACGCCGGCCAGCGAGCGCAACTGGGCCCGGGCGCGCGCGACCTACCTGCTGACCACCCCGGACATGCTGCATCACTCGCTGCTGCCGCGGCATGAACGGTGGGACGGCTTCTTCCGCAGGCTGTCCTGCGTGATCGTGGACGAATGCCACACCTACCGAGGGGTCTTCGGATCCCACGTGGCACAGGTCCTGCGCAGGCTCCGCCGGGTCTGTGAGCACCACGCATCAAGAAGACCGCCCTTTACGCATAGCCTGCCGCCGGTCTTCGTGCTCTGCTCGGCAACGGTCAGCGAGCCGGAAACCTGCGCCTGGCTGCTCACCGGGCTGGACGCGGTCGCGGTGACGGCGGATACGGCGCCGCGCGGGTCGCTCACGTTCGGGCTCTGGGAGCCGCCGCTCACCACGCTGCGCGGGGAGGCGGGAGCCCCGGTGCGGCGCACTGCCACGGCCGAGGCGGCCGGATTGCTGGCCGACCTGGTGGCGGACGGCATTCCGGCGCTGGCGTTCGTGCGGTCCCGGCGTGGCGCCGAGGCCGTGGCCCAGGGCGCCAAGCGAAACCTGGCCGAGGCCGGGGCGGCGGACCTGGCCCCGCGGGTGGCCGCGTACCGGGCCGGCTACCTGCCCGAAGAGCGCCGCGCCCTGGAGGAAGGACTGCTGGCCGGCCGGATCACCGGCCTGGCCACGACCACGGCGCTCGAGCTGGGCGTGAACATCGGCGGGCTGGACGCGGTGCTGATCGCGGGCTGGCCGGGGACCAGGGCCGCGTTGTGGCAGCAGGCTGGCCGCGCGGGGCGGGACGGCCGCGGTGCGGTGGCGGTCCTGATCGCCCGGGACGACCCGCTGGACACCTACCTGGTGCACCACCCGGATGCGCTGCTGAACCGCCCGGTCGAGGCGACCGTCCTGGACCCGGGCAACCCGTACGTGCTGGCGCCGCACCTGTGCGCGGCAGCCGCCGAGCTGCCGCTGACCGAGGCGGACATCGCGCTGTTCGGCCCGGCGGCGGCCGAGGTAACCGCGGACCTCACCCGCCGCGGCATGCTGCGTCAGCGGGAGACCGAGAAGGGCAGCAGGTGGCACTGGACCCGCCACGGGCGCGCCGCCGCCGGCGGCCTGCGCGGCACCGGCGGGCCGCCGGTGCGCATCGTCGAGGAGTCGACCGGCAGGCTGGTCGGAACGATGGACGAGCCGTCGGCGCACGTGCAGGCGCACGCCGGAGCCGTTTACCCGCACCAGGGTGAGATCTATCTGGTTACCAGGCTGGACCTGGCCGAGTGCGTGGCGCTCGTCCAGCCCTGCGACCCGGGCTACACCACCTCGGCGCGGGAGCTGACCGTGGTCGAGGTGGCCGCGACCACGCGCCGGGCCGACTGGGGCCCGGCCGAGGTGGGTTTCGGCGACGTGCTGGTCACCCGGCAGGTGGTGTCGTTCGCCCGGCGGCGGGTCGACACCGGCCAGCCGGTCGGCGTGCTGCCGCTCGACCTGCCGCCGCGCACGCTGCGGACCCGGGCCGTGTGGTGGACGATCTCACCCGAGCAGCGGGCCGGGCTCGCGGACGCCGGGGTGGACCTGCCCGGCGCCGCGCACGCGGCCGAGCACGCCTCGATCGGCCTGCTGCCGCTCGTCGCCTCGTGCGACCGCTGGGACGTCGGCGGCGTCTCCTACGACCTGCATCCGGCAACTGGCAGGCTCACCGTCTTTGTCTACGACGGGCACCACGGGGGCGCGGGCTTCGCCGAGCGCGGCTTCCGCGCCGCCCGGGACTGGCTGGGCGCAACCGTCCAGGCAATTGCGTCCTGTGAGTGTGCCGCGGGATGCCCCTCGTGCATCCAGTCCCCCAAGTGCGGCAACGGGAACGAGCCGCTGTCCAAGGACGGAGCTGTCCGGTTGCTGGAGTGCCTGCTCGGCAACGTGGCGGCGGTCGGGTGACTCAAGGATCGCAAGCGATTGCATGCAATTGCGTCACGCACTGACCTGCTTTGCCCGGAAAAAGAGGTGACCCCCGCCGGGGGGAGAGCGGGGGTCACCGTGCGGTCCGGCCCCGGGGGGGCAGAGCCGGTTCCGTCACCCATTAAAGCGTACGCGGCGTCAGCCGAAGTTACCAGCCGGTCACGAAATCGCAACTTAGAACTCGTTCCACTCCCCTATGCTGCCGGATTGTGGGCAGCCCCGTCGAGAGCGATCGCACAATTGCGGCAGCTTTCTTTGACCTCGACAAGACCATCATCTCTCGTTCCAGCACGCTCGCGTTCGGGCCTTCGTTCTACAAACATGGCCTGATCAGCCGAGGCGACGCGATTCGTACAGCTTTCGCCCAGCTTGTCTTCAGGGCGGCCGGCGCCGACCAGAACCGGATGGAGCGCGTCCGCGCGCAGGTCGGCGACCTGTGCCGGGGCTGGTCTGCGGACCGGGTCAGTGAGATCGTTCGCAGGCACCTGGACGAGACAATCCTCCCACTTGTGTACACCGAGGCCCGGCGGCTGATCGCCGCGCACGGCAGCGCCGGGCAGGACGTCATCATCGTCTCCAGCTCCGGCATGGAGATGGTGGGCCCGATCGGGGACCGGCTCGGTGCCTCCGAGGTCATCGCGACCCGCATGGAGGTCGCCGACGGGTGCTACACGGGCGAGATGGAATTCTGGGCGTACGGCGAGGCCAAGGCGCACCGGATGCGCGAACTGGCCGCGAGCCGCGGATACCGCCTCCGCGACTGCTACGCCTACAGCGATTCCTTCACCGACCTGCCGATGCTGGAGACCGTGGGCCAGCCCCGGGCGGTGAACCCCGACCGGGCGCTGCGCAAGGTGGCCAGGGAGCGGCAGTGGCCCATACTCGCGTTCGGCGCCACCTCCCTCACGGTGAGGGACGAGCGCACGCCGAGCCTGTCCGCAGGCGCCTCCATCCGCTGACCCCACCCGCCTGCAGGCGCCTCCATCCGCTGACTCCCACCCCGCCCACCGGCGCCTCGATCCGGTAATTTGCCTGGTCAGGTATGTGAACACGCAGAACCATCGACATCACGAATCCATTACGTTCAGGGGTTCACAAGCCTGCCGATCCGTCGTAGAAAGAAGAGACGGACAAGAGTCCGGTCACGGCCAACCCGGTGTACCCACGCGCGACCAGCCGCGGGAGGCGTGCCGGGGCAGGATTCTGACGGACCTGCCCCGGCAGAGAAAAGGTGCACGCTTGGTAACTCGGGTTTGACGCGACAGGCGGCGGCGCCCCAGAATGGGGCGCCGTTCGCGCGCCCGCTCCAGCACGTACCCACGCCGCGGCTGCGCGGCCCCCAGAGCGATGGATGTACCGATGGGCCGCATAGAACAAGCCCGCCGGTACATCGATGGCCTCCGGACGGCTGCACGGCCGGACCGGTGCCCGGTCTGAGCGCATCGCGCGGTGCGGGATGGTCTGTCACGACAACGTCCGCGCGCAACGGCATCCTCTGGGGCGCCTTTCCCTACTATCGTCCGATATACCTCATAAGCGATACCTGCCTCATGGGCCCCCGAATGTGCACCGCCGCCGGCACGCCAGAGTGGACGCGGTGCGAACGCCGCGATGGGGCATGAGCGAGACTTGTTGCGACAGCCCTAGAAGGGGAGCACTAATGGCCGAACCCGCAGTGAACCAAAACACAGACGGGGCAGACGAGCCGTCTATTGGCAGCCTGGTGTCCCTGGCCGTCAGCGACGTCTCACAGCTGATCAAGTGCGAGCTCGACCTGGCCAAGCTTGAGCTCAAGGCGGACGTGAAAAGAGTGGGCATCGGCGGGGCGCTGCTGGGCATGGCGGCGTTCGTCGGCTGCCTCGTGCTCATCCTGCTGTGCTTCGCGTTCGCCTGGGGCCTGGTCGCCCTTGGCATCTGGCCGTGGGCCGCATTCCTCATCGTCGCGGGAACCTGCGTGCTGCTGGCCGGGGTTGCCGTCCTCATCGGAGCGCTGAAGTTCCGGGGGCTCAGCGGCCTGCGCCAGACCAGGAAGACCGTCCAGCAGGATCTGTCGCTGCTCAAGCGCGATGACGGGTCCTCCGCTCAGGTCGAGGCCAAGGCGCGATGACCACAGGGATGACCGGGTGACCACGCGTGGCGACACGCCGATCTTCATGGAAGGTCCCTGGTCGCACAGATCGGTCAGCGCCAACGGAACCCGGTTCCACGTCGCGGAGAGCGGGGACGGGCCGCTGGTGCTGCTGTTGCACGGTTTTCCCGAGTTCTGGTGGACGTGGCGCACGCAGCTGTCGTCGCTGTCCGCCGCTGGCTTCCGCGCGGTAGCAGTTGACCTGCGCGGATACGGCGGCAGCGACAAGCCGCCGCGAGGCTACGACCTGGTTACCGCCGCGTCCGACGCGGCGGGCCTGGTCCGGTCGCTCGGCGAGGCGAACGCCGTCATAGTCGGCCATGACTGGGGCGGGCTCATCGCCTGGACCGTGGCCGCGTATTTCCCGAAGGTCGTCAGGCGGCTCGCCGTCGTCTCGGTCCCGCATCCGCTCCGGCTGCGCTCGGCTGTGCTGTCCGACCCGCTCGGCCAGGGCAGGCGCAGCGGGTACGCGCTCAGGTTCCAGCTCCCGCTGCTGCCGGAGCGGCAGCTGGTGAAGGACGACGCACTGCGGGTCGGCCGGATGCTCGGCGCGTGGTCAGGACCTGGCTGGCCGGACTTCGATACCGAGCGGAACTACCGCTCCGCGATGTGCATACCGTCGGTTGCGCATTCAGCGCTCGAGTACCACCGCTGGTTCGTCAGGTCCCGGCTGCGGCCAGATGGGCTGCGCTACGCGCGCAGCATGCGGGCGCCGATCCAGGCGCCAACGCTTCACCTGCACGGCTCGCTGGACAGCTGCATGCTTCCGAGCGCGGCCAGGGGCTCGGGCCGGCACGTCGAGGCGCCGTACCGGTGGCGGCTCATCGATGGCGCCGGGCACTTCCCGCACGAGGAGCAGCCCGAGCGTTTCGACACCGAGCTGCGCGCGTGGCTCGCCGACCCGGAGCCCGAGCGATGAGGACGCCGCCGCCGGACGGGGAGAGGCAGAAGCGGGCGGCCCAGAACGGCGCTGCCACCCGCACGCGGGACCGGGACGCCACAGGCAGGCCGCGCAACGCACGGCCCCGCGACCAGCTCGGGCGGCCGCTGCGCCGCGACGCCTCCGGCGAGCCGGCGGTGCCGGACGGCCCGCCGCTGCCTCCGGACGCGGCACTCGATCTCGCCCAGGAGCTGATCGACTCCGGCCTGGCGTTCCGGGCCCATGAGGTTCTCGAGGCGTCGTGGAAGGCAGCGCCAGCGCACGAGCGCGAGCTGTGGAAGGGACTCGCCCAGGTCATGGTCGGCCTGACGCACGCACAGCGTGGCAACGCCACGGGCGCGGTGGTCCTGCTGCGCCGGGGCGGGCGGCGGGTGGCCGAGTACGCGCAGTCGCCGCCGCATGGGATCAGCGCGGCGGCGGTCGCCCGCTTTGCGGCTGAGCTTGCCGACCGGATCGAGCGGGACGGGCTCGCCGCTGTCTCGCCGGCCACGCTGCGGGTCAGCCTGCGGACTGCTCGCTGACGCTCGCTCAGTCGCATCCCTGGGTGCTGACCGGGATGGTCGCGGTGGCGCCGGCGTCGGCGTCGTGCGAGACCTGCTGCGCGGTCAGCGCGTACCCGGTGTCGTCCACGGAGGTCGCCGCGGCGAAGACCACGCCGTAGACGTGGCCGTTGCTTGGGTTGAGCAGCGGGCCGCCCGAGTTGCCCTGCCGCACGTCCGCCCGCACCGAGTAGATCTGGCGTGTCACCTGGGCCGTCTGGTAGATGTCCGGGCTGGTGGCCTGCGTGCTCCCGCCGATGCGCGCGGGCACGGCGTCGAACGGGCCGTCCTCCGGGTAGCCGGCCACGATGGCGTTGGCGCCGAACTTGGCCGGGGCCGCCCAGTCCAGCGGCTGCAGGCCCAGACCGGACAGGCCCGGCACGTAGAGCACGGCGATGTCCACCTTCGGGTCGTACAGCACCACGCGGGCCTGCAGCAGCTGGCCCGACGTGGTGTACACGGTCTGGTCCTCGGTGACCCCGGCCACCACGTGGGCGTTGGTCAGGATGTGGTCGCGCGAGTAGATGAAGCCCGATCCTTCGATCTGCTCCGAGCAGCTCGGCGCGACGCCCTTGACCTTCACGATGCTCTGTTCGTCGTCGCGCAGCCCGGCGTCCTTCAGCACCGCCGGGCTCGGTGGCCCGACCGCCAGCGCGCCCTCGGCGCCGAGCGCGCCGAAGACCTGCGCGTACGGACCGCTCTCCAGGAGCTCGCGGAAGTCGGAGAACACCAGGCTGGCCTGGGAGGGCATCAGGTGGTCCACGGCCCGCAGCACCGCCGAGTTGTTCACCTGCCGGGAGATGACCGGGAACGGCGCGTACGCGACGGCGGAGCCGATTAGCCACGCGATCAGCAGCACAGCGAGCGCGCTCACCACGGCGCCGCCGGCGGAGTCGACGAGCGTGGCCGGCTTCCAGGTGACCCGGGAGCGCACGGCCACGCCGACGCCGGACGCGAGCAGCTGGCCGATCATGGCGGCCAGGAACACCACGATGATGGCCGTCACCGCCTCCCAGCCGCTGTTGGAGGTGACCGCGCGGGCGATCTTCGGCCCGAACACGGCGCCGATCGCGCCGCCGCCGATGAAGCCGACGAAGCTGAGCACGCCGATGATGAACCCCTGTCGGTACCCGGCCACGGCAAAGGCGACCACGAGCACGATCAGAATCAGGTCAAGCAAATCACCCGGCACGAGCCCAACCGTATAGCGCATGGCGGGGTGCGTGGCGTGCGGTGGGCACCGCACAGGTAAATCCCAGTGCCAACTCAGCTAGCGTAGCGTCGGGCTGGCCTCTTGCGTTCAGGGAGCCGGGTCCGGGCCGCCGGCCGCTGCCTGGACTATCTCCGGAGGCAGGTCGTGCATTGTCGCCGCGTCCCAGGGACGCTCCCAGCCGCCGATCGCGAGCAGCCGGTCGACGAGCATCGCGGTAAAGCCCCAGACCAGCATGTCGCCGACCTGGAATGCGGGGCCGGAGCGCCCGGATGATGGATGGCGCGTGGTCAGCCGGTTGGCCGGATCGGCCAGCTCCGCGAGCGGGACCCGGGCGACCGCGCTGATCTCCATCGGGTCGCCCGGCGCCACCGCGGTTGGGCGCCGCCACCAGGCGAGAACCGGGATGACCGAGAAGCCGCTGCGCGGGATGAACAGCTCGGGCAGCACGGTGAGCACCTGCACGCCCGAGGGGTCGACACCGGCCTCCTCCGCGGCCTCGCGCAGCGCCGCGGAGACCGGCCCGGTGTCGGTCTCGTCGATCGCGCCGCCCGGGAACGCCGGCTGGCCGGCGTGCCGGCGCAGCCACGGGGTCTTCTGCACGAGCAGCAGGTCGGGCCCGTCCGGGCCGTCACCGAACAGGATGAGTACGGCAGAGGGGCGGCCGCCGCCCGGCGGCGGCCGCATCGCCTGCGGCATCTCCATGGTGGCCGCCGAGCGCGCCAGCTCAACCAGCCACCCGGGCACACCGGACCAGTCGCCGTCGGCGGCCAGCGGATCGGCCCCGGTCACGAGAACGGCCCGGGCCTGACCAGCTTGCGGGCGACCTCAGGGTCGGTGGGCCCCTCGCCGAACGACGGGCACAGGTGGCCCACCACACAGGCGCCGCAGGCGGGCCGGCGCGCGTGGCACACCCGTCGGCCGTGCCAGATCAGCAGGTGCGAGAGATAGGTCCAGTCCTTGCGCGGGAACAGCGCGCCGACCTCCTGCTCGATCTTGTCCGGGTCTGTCGACGTGGTCCAGCCAAAGCGCCGGGCCAGCCGGCCGAAATGGGTGTCGACGGTGATGCCCGGGACCCCGAACGCGTTGCCGAGCACCACGTTCGCGGTCTTGCGGCCCACGCCCGGCAGCGTCACGAGATCGCGCAGCCGCCGCGGCACCTCACCGCCGAACCGGTCGCACAGCGCCTGGCCGAGGCCGATCAGGCTCGTGGTCTTCGCCCGGAAGAAGCCGGTCGACTTGATGATCTTTTCCATCTCGTCGCGGTCCGCGGCGGCGTAATCGGCTGCCGTGGGGTAGCGCGCGAACAGCATCGGCGTGACCAGGTTGACGCCCTTGTCCGTGCTCTGGGCGGACAGGATGGTCGCGACCAGCAGCTCGAGCGGGGTGGTGAAGTTGAGCTCGGTGTGCGCGTCCGGGTAGACCGCGGCGAGCTCACGGTAGATCCGGCGGGCCCGCCGAACCAGCGCCGTATGCGACGGGGGATCTAGGTGCACCACGCTCCAAGCCTATTGACTGCGGCTCATGCGTGCTCAAGGTCCGTGCACGGCACAGAGCTGTGAGCGGTACGGCATGGCCGGTACCGCGGCGTCCAGGTGGCGGCCGAGCACCACCACGGCTACCGCCCGCGCGCCCGCCAGCCTGAGCGCCGCGGCCGCGCTCGTGGCGCTGGCCCCCGACGTCCAGGTGTCATCGAGGAGCAGGACCGAGGCGCCTGCTATCCGTTCCGGGCGGAATCGCCGGGGATCGGGATCGAGCGGTGCCGGCCCGTCGGCATCGGGCCGGCGAACCCAGCGCACCCAGGGCAGGCTGAGGTACGGCGCGGCCATGGCCTGGAGCGGATGCGTGCCGGGCCGGCCCGGCAGCTCGGCACGACGGCGACGTGGCTGGGCCCGGGGGCCCCGGCGCGCCGCCAGACGCAGCGCCCGTGATCACGCAGGAACACCAGCAGCAGCGCACGCAGCGCGGCACACGCCGCCTCGGCGCCGGGGCCATCCGACTTGTACCGCCACAGGTTCGTGGCGTGGTGGCCGAACTTGGCGGCGTAGGCGACCGGCGCGACCACGTCGGGCAGCAGGCCGGGCAGGCACTCCCGGTACTTGTCACACCGGAAGCAGTGGGTCCGGCCCGGGCGGACCGGCGTTCGGCACGACCCGCACACCCCGGCCGCGTCCGGCGGCGGCGCGCTCAGCAGCGGTGCCTGGCCGTCGGCCTGGATGCGCAGCCGATGCCAGGCGGCGCTCTGGGCCTGCATGGCGCGAGGTTATGCCCGGCCGCCGACATTGCCGGTCCGTGAGCCCAAGCGCCTCACAACCCGTGACGGGACGGAAGTCCACAGTGACCCGCTGCTGGGCTTGCATGCGGCCCGTGCAGCCACTCCGGTAAGCTCACCAGCGCGGATTCGTGTGCCCGCAGGGCACTTAGCGAGTCTTCAGGTCCAGCGAGCATGATGAGACGCGCCCGGGATCCCTATCTCCGGGCGCCAGCCCCCACGCAGCGGATGCCCTTGATGCGAATGCGTAAGACAGCGGCCGGGCAGGCAGGTTCCCCCGGTTCAGGCCCGGCCACAGGCGGGTCGGCTGAAGCTGCCACGCTCCCTGGCCGGCTGCGCGGCCACGCCCGGCAGCTCCCGGCCCTGGCGCGGCGCAACTGGCTGTTCACGGTGCTGCTGGCGGCGGGGCTTGCGCTGCGGGTGCTCGCCCAGATCACCTACCGTCCGGCGCTGCTGTACATCGACACGCTCAAGTACCTGTACAACGCCTGGCCCGGCACGGATCCGCTCGGCTACAAGGGCGTCCTCAAGGCGATCCTGCTGGTCGGCAACCTGCAGTGGGTCGCGGCCATACAGCACCTCGTGGGCCTTGGCATGGGCGTGGCCATCTACGCGGTGCTGCGACGCCGCGGGGTGCCGCGCTGGCTGGCCACGCTGGCCGCCGCGCCGGTCCTGCTCGACGCGTACGAGCTGCAGAACGAGCAGACCATCATGCCCGACGTCTGGTTCGACGCCCTGATGGTGGTCGCGCTCGTCGTGCTGCTGTGGCAGCCGCGGCCGACCCGGCGGGCGATCGCAGCGGCCGGAATCGCGCTCGGGCTGTCGGTCACGATCGGCCAGGCGACCGAGATCCTGATCCTGCCCGCGGCCATCTACCTGGCGGTGGCGGTCGGCGGCTGGTGGCACAAGGTCCGCGCCGTGGCGCTGATGTGCGTGGCCTTCGTCCTGCCGATCCTGCTGTACATGAGCCTGTCCCTCGCGTTCAACGGGCACTTCTGGCTGTCCCGGGCCGGCACGTCGCAGCTCTACGGCCGGGCCGCCGAGGCCGCCGACTGCGCGACGCTGCGGATCCCCGCCTACGAGCGCCCGTTGTGCCCGACGGCCAAGCAGAAGGCGCTCGGCGCCGACAGCCTCGACCATCAGGCGTCGTCGCCGCTGCAGCTCTACGTGGCGCCGGCGGGCATGGACCAGTCCAAGATCATCTCGTCCTTCATCAGGGCCGTGCTGGTCCAGCAGCCGCTGCGCGTGGTGGAGGGGACCTTCTCGGACGCGGCGCGACTGTTCACGGTGAACCGGGTGACCATCCCGGGGGACACGCCGATCTCACGCTGGCAGTTCCAGACCAGCTACCCCAGCTACCAGAACTACGTCCGGGCCAACGCCCAGAACGTGATCATCCTGGGCCTCAAGGTGCAGAACCCGCCGCCGGACTACGTCTACGTGCCGCTCAACCCGGCCTACGGCGGTAAGGCTACGGTCATCCGGCCGCTGGCCGACTTCCTGCACGCCTACCAGCTCGACGGCGGCTACACGCCGGGCCCGCTGTATCTGGCCGCGACCGTTCTCGGGCTGATCGGCACGCTCAGCCTGATCCGCCGTAAGCGCCGCTCCGCCATCGCGGCCGACTACCAGCTGGCCCTGGCCTGCTGCCTGTTCTTCCTGTCCGCGGCCGCGATCCTGCTGTTGTCTGACTTCACCGAGTTCTCCTGGCGCTACCAGCTGCCCGCGATCATGACCCTGCCCCCGGCCGGGGCGCTCGGGCTCGCGGTCATCCTCACCAAGATCTCCAGCCGCCGGAAGCCCACGGCGGCCGCGTCCGGCGCTGCGGACGCCACCGCGAAGGCGGCGGACAGCACTGCGAACGCTGGGGACAGCACCGCGAACACGGCGGACAGCACCGCGAACGCTGGGGACGGCGCCGCGAACGCGGCGGACAGCGCCGTGGCCGCCGATACCCGGCCGCCGACTATGCGCACGGCACCCGACGACAGCGCTGCCGAGGAGGCAACGCCCGGGACTGCCCCCGGCCGGGCAACGCCGACGCGGTGAGCCCCGCGCGGGACCGGCCGGTCAGGCAGCGCGCCCCTCGCGGGCGCCGGCCGCCCGCCGTACCAGCATGTCGGTGACGCTGCCGACGGCACCGCCGATGCCAGCCCGGCCCGAGCGCTGCCGCATCGCGCCCTCGACCAGGGTTATCGCGTCCGCCGCCAGCTTGCGCACCTCGGGCGAGGTCCTGATCGAATGCCAGGAGGAACGCATCCGCTCCAGGCCGTCTTTTCCATCGCGGGTCCCGACCAGGTAGCCGGCCACGAACCCCACAATCGTCTCCATACTTCCCGCCTGCTTCCTGCCTCGCCTCTGGTTGGGGATCTGCGCCGGCTACATCTCGCGGAGCTCAAGGTAGCGCTTGATGTCTGGCAGCGACTGGACGATCACTGCCAGCACAGCGGCAAGCAGCGCCGCCTTGATCAACCTGCTGATCATGTCCGCCTCCCCTCGGGTCAGCTCGTTGTGGGCTCGGCCTATCCGGCCGACCCGGCCGGATCTGGTGGGTCTTCGGCCGCTTCCGGGCCGATGGGCTCGATCTCGTCGGGGGCGAAGTAGAGGAACCGGCCGTGGCTGCGCTGCAGGTCGGCCGCTGGATCGTGGTCCGGCGTCACCGCCACGTGCACCTGGCCGTCGACGTCGTGCAGGACGGCATCGACCAGCGCGGTGCGCCCGACCAGGAACAGGTCCTGCGCGTCGGCGCGCCGGGAGCCCGGGCGCATCCGGACCCTGCTGCCGCGCGCCACGCTGACGCCGTTGATGACCACGTGATCGGTATCCGGTGACACCGAGGTGTCCGCGCCGGGGTCCCACCACGGGACCTGCGGCCGGCCGGTGATCGGGTCGGCGAACGGGTCGTCCGGCCCGCCCGGGAAGCCGGGCTCGGTGTGCGGGTGCGGCGCGGCCTTTCCCGGCACCGACTTCAGGTACCGGATCGCCCCGTGCATCCGCTCGAGCATCTCCGGCGGCATGTTGTCCATGCGGTCCATGAGCTGGGCCGCACGCGGGTCGGTGGCGCGGGCCTCCCGCTTCTCCGCGTCGGTCAGCGCCAGCGTGCGCAGCGTGAGGATCTCGTCGATCTCGGTGGCGTCGAACAGGTCGCCCGCGCTCTCCGCCGCGATCTCGGGGTGGTCGTAGAGGATCACCGGCGAGGACAGCACCAGGTCACGGCAGTCGGCCGGCCCGGCGAGCACCGGCCAGGTGCCGATGTTGGTGCACGCGGCCACCTCGGCGGCGGCCCATTCCGGCGGGTCGGTCTGGGAGAGGAACGCCCCGCCCGGCACCCCGATCAGGGCGTGCGCCGCGATCATCGCATGCCCCAGGGCCTCGTCTCTGCTGCGCGGCGCGACCTCAGGTGCCGCCCGGTTCTCCACCCGGAGCCGCAGCCGCAGCGCCCCATAGGGCCCGGCGACGCGCGCGGCGCTGAGCTGAATCCGCCCGTCGAGCGCGGCCCAGCGGCGGGTCAGCCGCCCGGCCCGGCGGCCATCGGCGTCGACGAGGTCCTCGGTGCTCTCCCCGGCGCCGATGTGGAACTCCAGGTTCCGCTCCTTGCCGAGCAGCGCGCCGACGCTCGCCGTGGCCTGCTGCTGCCGTTCCGCGGCCTCCTGCCATGACGTGTACTCGGTGCCGTCCACCTCCAGCGATGCCACGTCAACCGGCTCGCCGCCGTCCGGCGGCACCTCCTGCACGGTCCTGTGCTGCAAGTGCAGAAACCGGACCGTGACCAGCACCTGCGCGTCGTCGGCGCATTCCGCCAGGCACTCGGTCTGGAAGGCGGAGTTCTCGCTCGGGTCGGCGTCGCAGTAGGCCGGCGGCATGAGCACCCCGAACTGGAACCGCACCTGGTTCTTCTGCGACGACCCGCGGTACGGGTACAGCAGGTACCCCTCGTACAGGATCGCGTCGGCGACCCTGCGGGCGTGCTCGAGGTGCGCGGAGTCCATCCTCATGACAACTCCTCCGTGCCCTGCCCGGCGAGCAAGGCCGCGATCGTCGCGTCCCAGGTGGGCAGCGCCTCGCGGTTCTTGAAGCGCAGCAGCTCGTCGAGGGTGTGCCGGCTCATCCGGATCCAGGCGCTCTCCGGGAAGTGCATGTCGATGGCCTCGCGCCAGAGGGCAACCGGCAGCCGGTAGGCCGCCTCCTTGCTCCACGGCACCTGCTGTGCCTGCAGCCTGCCGTCGACGCTGGTGAACACCGTGCCGCTGAACAGCAGCAGCAGCGGGATCTCACCGTCGTCCAGGCCTGCGAAGTACCTGGTCGAGCCGATCTCCAGGTCGTAGCTGAGCATCACCGGCAGCTCGACCTCGGTGCTGCCGGTAAATGCGGGCACCATCACCGACACGTTCGTGAACTGCAGCGGCTTTAGGGTGTCGGCCCAGCGCTGGGTGTCGCCGAACAGGTCGTTGAGCCGCTCGGCCTCGGCGTCGGAGTACCGGCGCCTGGTCGGCTCGATCCTGATCTGGCAGCGCAGCGCGATCGCCTCCACCTTCTGCCCGCTGGTCTCCGCGATCCGCAGGACGAGCGACATCGACGGGGAGACCGCGTACTTGTCGGCGCGGGCCCCGACACAGTCGAACGCGAGCTCAGCCATCTCAGGGCCCCTCACCCAGATCCCGGGAACGTTCCCGCACGCGCTCGAGGAACGCGGTGATGCTCTGCCGCGCCTCCGCCCCGCCGTCAAAGCCGCGCCAGAGAAGACGCATCCGCCCAGCCAGCTCGTAGCAGGCATCGATCGGGACCAGGAACGTTTCGACGCCGGGCTGGTCGCGCTCCCCGCGCGAGATCAGGATCGCCTCGACGTCCGGCTCGGCCGCGGCCAGCAGCGGATGTTCTGCCGCGATCCGGCCCCAGGCGTCCAGGTCGAGGCGGCACTCGGTGGCGCCCGCCGGGCTCGGGTAGAACGCGGTCGTTTCTCCGCCCGTCGAGCTGCGCAGGAAGAACGCGAGACCGACCGGGATCTCCAGAGCGTCCCACTCGGCCAGCGTCAGCGGGTGGCCAGGATCGCTGCGGTAACGATCCGGGATCGCGCGGTACCGCACCCGGCCGATCCGCTTTCCCTGTTCGGGCTGCGGGTCCTGCTGCCAGGTCTGCCCGGCGCCGGAATGGGTGAACAGCAGATAGCAGGCGCGGCAGGCGCACATCAGCGTCGAGGTCTCGAGGTCGGCCACGTGACCGTGTTCCGCGGCGACCGGGGTGGCGCAGAACTCGCACTTTTCCTCGGGTGCATGCCGGGCGGGGTCGCCGGGGACTGGGGCGGCTGCCTGGGCTGGGGCGGCTGCCTGGGCTGGGGCGGCTGCCGGTGCCGGGCCGCCTGCCGGGGCAGGGCCAGCTACCGGAGCCTGCCCCGCTGGACCGGCTGGGGTAGCCTGTCCGGCCAGCTCAGCGCCGACCGCGGGTTCTGTTGCTGGCCTGGCCGACGGTGCTTCCTGGGGCGCTCCGGGCACGAACCGGCGCAGGCCTGTGTTCACTGGCCGACCGATTCCGGCACGGCGACGCGCACGCCGGCGCTGTCGGTGAGCAGCGGCAGCGGTTCCAGGTGCAGCGCGGGTTCGTCCAGGCCCCGCCCGGCCAGCCGCACGTTGTACCGCGCACCGCAGCCGGGGCAGCTGAGCTGCTCGCGCTCCAGCGCCCCGTCGGCCAGCGAGGACCCGCACGCCGCGCAGCCGTCGCGGTACGCGTAGAGCGTGCCGCGCACCGAGCACACGATCACGGCCAGATCACCCGCGGTGACGCTGACCGGCCGCGCGCTAGGCGGGCCGATGCCTGGCAAAGTCACCCAGTTCGCGTCGCGTTCTGGATTAATGGCGTTGGTGTCGGCTCCGGGACGCCTGCCGATCTGCAGCAACTGCGGGCCGGGCGGGGGCGGCGCCGTCATGCCCTCGACCACGACGTCCGTCACCTCGGGAGCGGCGCCCTGCACGGCTCCCTCGATGGCTAGCTGCACCGTTGCTGTGGAGGACGGGCAGCCGTTGCAGCTGCCTTCGAGCCGCAGCCGGGCCACGCCGCCGGCAACCCCGAGGTACTCCACGCCCCCGGCGTGCGAGCCCAGGTACGGCCGCACCCGGTCCAGGGCGCGCTGGATCCGCGCGTCGACGTCCAGCGGATGCAGGTCGTGCAGCAGCAGCAGGCTCTCGACCAGTGGGTCCTCGGCCAGCTTGTGCAGCATCACCACACCGGGCTCGCCCTGCTCGCGCAGCACCGCCGCGATGTGGCTCAGCCCGTCGCCGTACAGGCCGACGAGCAGCCGGACCAGTTCCTCCGCAGCCGGTCCCGCATCCCTGGCAGTTCCGGAACGCAGTGCCGCAAGCAGTTCCTCGACCCGAGCGCCGACATCTCGAACGCCGCTCATCTCACTGTCTCCCTCGCGGTGCGTCGCGCCGGAGGCGCGCCGACTAGCACTTCGCTGGCTTCGGGAGGCGGCCTCGCCTCCGTGCCGGTCGTCCGGGCGGCCGATGATGGGGACTGGGCCGGTCCGAACGCGGGTCCGGGCCGGCCCAGGGCCTTACGTCGACAACGTCACCGTCATCGGCGAATGCACCTTTTCCAGCGTCTTGCCGTTGCCGAGATACATGTGCACTCCGCAGGGAAGGCACGGGTCGAAGCTGCGCACGGCGCGCATGATGTCGATGCCCTTGAACTGGTCCGGCGGGTTCTCCTCGAAGATCGGCGTGTTCTGCACCGCGTCCTCGTAGGGCCCCGGCGTGCCGTAGACGTCGCGGACACTGGCGTTCCACGGCGTCGGCGGGTACGGGTGGTAGTTCGCGATCTTCCCGCCGCGGATGACCATGTGGTGCGACAGCACGCCGCGGACCGCCTCGGTGAACCCGCAGCTGTTGGCCTCGTCGGGCACGCTGAACGGCTCCCAGGTCTTGGTCCGCCCAGCCCGGATCTCGGCCAGCGCCTTCTCAGTGAAGTAGAGCGCGCACGCGGCCGCGTAGGCCTGGAAGTACGTCCGCGCCCGGTCCCGCTCGATCGCGTTGGACAGCGGCCGGCCCTCCTTGTCCCGCGGGATCTTCCACTCGAAACTCTTCTCGGGCCTGGTGACCGTGCGGGGCAGGTTGATCTGCACGCTGCTGCCGGTCGACTTCACGTAGCCGAAGTCCACCAGGTTGCCGAGCGCGGTCGCCCAGAGCCGGGCGATCGGGCCGCCGCCGGTGTCGGCCGCCAGGTGGTTCTCGCCGTCGAACCAGCGCGGAGACATGACCCAGCTGTACTTCTCATCGAAGTTGCGCTTTTGCGGCCGCGGGATCGTGTGCTGGTTCCACGGGTGCCTGCGGTCCACCGGGTTGCCCAGCGGGTCGCGGGTCACGAACATCTCCTGGTCTTCCCAGTCCTCGTAATACGAGCTGCCGAGCAGGATCCGGATGCCGAGGTTGATCTCGACCAGGTCGTTGGTGATCAGCTCGCCGTCCCTGATCACGCCGGGGCTGACGAACATCTTGCGGCCCCAGTTGGTCATGTTCTCGTACTTGAAGTCGCAGTACTCCGGGTCGTTGAGGCTGCCCCAGCAGACCATGTCGGCGCGGCGCCGGCCGACCTCCTCGTAGCCGGGCATGGCCTCGTAGAAGAAGTCGAACAGGTCATCGTGCAGCGGCACGACGCGCTTCATGAACTCCACGTACCGCATCAGCCGGGTCAGGTAGTCGGTGAACAGCTGCACGGTCGCCACCGTGCCCACGCCGCCCGGGTAGAGCGTGGAGGGGTGCACATGCCGCCCCTCCATCAGGCAGAACATCTCCCGCGTGGAGCGGCTCACCTGGAGCGCCTCGCGGTAGAAGTCGCCTTCGAGCGGGTTCAGCGCGCGCATGATGTCGCCGATGTAGCGGTAGCCGTGGTCGGCCGCGTGCGGCGCCTCGGTCCGGTTGGCCAGCTCGAGCACGCCGGGGTTGGTCTCGCCGACCATCCGCTCGCAGAAGTCGACCCCGACCAGGTTCTCCTGGAAGATGTTGTGGTCGAACATGTACTCGGCCGACTCGCCCAGGTTGATGATCCACTCGCCGAGGTGCGGCGGGCGGACGCCGTAGGCCATGTTCTGGTTGTAGACCGAGCAGGTCGCGTGGTTGTCACCGCAGATGCCGCAGATGCGGCTGGTGATGAAGTGCGCGTCCCGCGGGTCCTTGCCCTTCATGAAGATGCTGTAGCCGCGGAAGATCGACGAGGTGCTGTGACACTCGACGACCTTCTTCTGCTTGAAGTCGATCTTGGTATAGATGCCGAGGCTGCCCACGATCCGGGTGATCGGATCCCAGGACATCTCCACAAGGCCGGTGTTCTCGTCGACCGAAGTCATCCCTTACCCCTCTCAGTGGTACTGCTCCCGTAGGAGCCGAGTCCGGTCGGTGTCACCAGCTCTTCTTGTAACCGGTCAGCAGCTCGTCGCCCTTAGTGCGCCACTTCGGCTCTTCGTCGGCGGTCTTCGCGGTGAAGCCGCGCAGCGTGCGGATGACCGTTCCGTACAGGGTGCTTGCGGTGGCCGACACCTTCGAGCCGGGCGGCTCGTCCATGAACGGCATGAACTTGTCGGGGAAGCCGGGCATCGTGCAGGCGATGCAGATGCCGCCGACGTTCGGGCACCCGCCCACGCCGTTGATCCAGCCGCGCTTGGGCACGTTGCACTTGACCACCGGGCCCCAGCAGCCCAGCTTGACCAGGCACTGCGGCGAGCCGTACTCGGTGGCGAACTGGCCCTGCTCGTAGTAGCCGGCCCGGTCGCAGCCTTCGTGCACGGTGGCTCCGAACAGCCACGTCGGGCGCAGCGCCTCGTCCAGCGGGATCATCGGCGCCGCGCCGGCGACCTGGTACAGCAGGTACAGGATCGTCTCGGAGAGGTTGTCCGGCTGGATCGGGCAGCCGGGCACGCACACGATCGGCAGACCGGCCTTTGACCGCCAGTCCCAGCCGAGGTAGTCGGGGACCCCCATCGCGCCGGTCGGATTGCCGGCCATCGCGTGGATCCCGCCGTAGGTGGCGCACGTGCCGACCGCGAGGATCGCCGTGGCCTTGGGCGCGAGCCGGTCAAGCCACTCGTTGGTGGTCATCGGCTGGCCGGTGGCCGGGTTGTTGCCGAACCCGCACCAGTAGCCCTCCTCCTTGATCGCCTCATTAGGAATCGACCCCTCCACCACCAGCACGAACGGCTCGAGCTCGCCGCGGTCGGCCTTGTGCCACCACTCGATGAAGTTGTCCGCGCCCTGCTCGGGCCCGCATTCGAAGTCGATCAGCGGCCAGTGCACCGCGATCTTGGGGAGTCCGGGAAGCGCGCCTAGCGCAATCTCCTCGATGCTGGGCTGGGTGGCGGCCGTAAGGGCGACCGAGTCGCCGTCGCACCCGAGTCCACCATTCATCCAGAGGATGTGCACAAGGGGTTCCGCACTGGTGTCAGCCTGTGATGCGTCGGTCTGTGTGCCAGTGGCCATGATGGCCACCTCCTCGCCTCCGGGTCGGCTAGTGACCAGGCCCGCACCTCGCCTTTGTGATGCGCGGACGCCGCCATGCTAGACCCGGTAGACCCGCGCTACAAGACGAAACAGTCACCCAGCCGGACAGAAATGTCTGTGCCCACGACAGCACGTGCGCACTGTGCGTGATCTCCTACCCCACCGGACACCCGTCACACAGGGCGAGGTTCCCGTTTCCGGCCGACTTCACGTACGCTGACGTCAGCTTGCCGTGTTCACTGGCACTGAGCAGCGAGATGCCCTTGGCTGGTGAGCGACAGACCGGTGGCTAAGGGAGAGAACCGGTGGCTGAGCCTTCCGCGTACGGACCAGGCGTGGAGCCGATCGAGGTTGTCCCCGTCGTGGTGCTCTCGCAGGTTTTCCCTGCCCGCCCGTCGTCGATCCCGGACATCCGCGATTTCGTCCGGCGCTGCCTGGCCGAGTCGCCGCTGACCGACGAGGGCAACCGCGAGGTCGGTCAGACCGTGTTCCGCGCGCTGCTCGATGCGGCCGGGCCCACCGGATCGATCCAGGTAGCGTTCCGCATCTTCCCTGAGCATGTCGAGGTCGACGTGCTGCACTCGGACCGGCAGATCCCGGCCCGCGTCCCGCCGGCCTCGCCGGGCAACGGGGCCGCGGCGCTGACCACGCCCACCGTGCGGAGCGGGCCAGCCCCGGCCGCGGCCGCCAGCTCCATCGAGCCCGGCGAGTCTCCCGAGCTAGCGCCGGCCGAGCCCGTGCCGCTCGGCGCCCCGGGCCAGCCCGATACCTTCGCTGAGTGGATGTCAACCGCCCTGCGCCGTGAGGGCCTGACCCAGGAGGCGGCGGCGCGCCAGCTCGGCGTCTCCGTGAAGACCGTCAGCAGGTGGGTCGGCGGTGCGACGGAACCACGGATGCGGGATCTGCGCCGGATCCAGGAAGTCTTCGGCCAGGTTCCGCTCCCGTAACTACCGCCGGCATCACTCTGGTAACACGAGCCCCACTAGCTGGCCCTGAGAACGACAGGTCAGCCCTGTCTCCTCGGAGTACTAGACGTCCCCCCACAAGTGTCCTACGGTGCTCCCATGGCGGTACACGCCGGGCCCCAGGAGCTCGGAACTAATCGCGGGCGTATAGTCCTGCATACGTTCCGTGATGGCCTGGCTGCGCAAGCTGGCCACGACCTGACCATCGAGGTCGGCCGGTGGTCCGGTGTACTGAGCCTCAGCGAAGACCTGAGCCCGGCCGGCCTCGACGCCCGGATCGACCTGAACTCGCTGATCGTGCGCGAGGGCACCGGCGGGCTCAAGCCGCTTACCGACCGGGACCGGCGGGAGATTGCGGTGACCGCCAGGAAGACCCTCGCCGTCGACCGCCATCCCGAGGCGACCTTCACGGCAACCGACTTCAAGCCCGACGCGAACGGCGGCGGCCTGATCACCGGAACGTTCACCCTGGCGGGCGCGGCCAGGCCACTGCAGCTGCAGGTCAGCAAGACAGGGCCGGACCAGTACCACGCCACCGGCTCTGTGGTGCAGTCCCAGCACGGGATCAAGCCTTACAGCGGGTTTCTCGGCGCGCTCAAGGTGCGCGACGCCGTCGAGGTGGACGTTGACGTCGACCTCTCCGAGCCCGCCGACTCGACAGGGCCGGCCGCCACGTGAGCCCGCACCCCGACACCAGGCAGCACGGGGCCGAGCAGCTGTTCGAGCTGCGCGCCGAGCCACTCCGTGACCTCGCCGAGCAGGCCGGGGCGGTGGCCAGGGCCTGCTACGCCATGGCCGAGCGGTTCCATCTGGGCGGAAAGCTGCTGACGTTCGGGACCGGCGGGTCGAGCACGGATGCCCAGCACGTCGCCGTTGAGTTCGTCCACCCCGTGATCGTCGGCAAGCGCGCGCTTCCCGCGATCTCGCTGACCACCGACGCCGCCACCGTAACCGGGGTTGCCGCGCGTGCGGGCATGGCTGCCGTCTTCGCACACCAGATCCGGTACCTGGCCGAGCCCGCGGACATCGCCCTCGGCATCTCCGCCGACGGCAACTGCCCGAGCGTCCTCGCTGGTCTCGAGGCCGCCAGGGCGGGCGGCCTGCTCACGGTGGCCCTGGCCGGGGGCGACGGCGGAGCGATCCGCTCGAGCGACGCCGTCGATCACCTCATCGTGGCCAGGTCAGCCGACCCGCGCATCGTCAAGGAAACTCAGGTAACCGCGTATCACGTGCTCTGGGAGCTCGTGCACGTGTTCTTCGAGCAACCGGGGCTGCTGGGACCGGGAGTCGTCACATGAGCAACGTGCCGGAATGCCACGACGAGGTCTGCATCACCTGCTCGGATACGGCCGTGCCGGTGACGATCGTGCGCCTGCTCGACGACGGGCTAGCGATCGTCGACACCGGCCAGGGCGAGGAGGAAGTCAGCGTCGCGCTGGTCAGCGCGGGCGTCGGGGACACGATCCTCGTGCACGCCCGGGAAGCAATCGCGGTCGTGGGGAGATGACCGGGATGGGGCCGGACGAGCCGGGCGCGGGGTCGATCGAGTCGCTCTACCCGTTCCTTTACGCGGGCACCACGGACCTGCCCGCCGTACTCGAGGAAGTCCGCCGGTCCACGGTCGCCAAAGCCGAAGAGATCATAGAGCTGCGCCGGGTGATCAGCGAGCGCGACGGCGCCCGGCTGACGTCCTGCGCCGCCGACGCCGCCGCCAGGTTCACCGCCGGCGGGCGGCTGCTGGCCTTCGGCAACGGCGGCAGCGCCACGGATGCCCAGCAGCTCGCCACCTTGTTCCTGAACCCGGGCGGCGACGCCAGGCCGCTGCCCGCGCTCGGGCTGGCAGCAGACACTTCTGTCGTGACAGCCCTCTGCAACGACATCGGCGTCGACGTGGTCTTCGCCCGGCAGATCGCCGCCTTCGGCCGCCGCAACGACATCGCGGTCGGCCTGTCTACCAGCGGCAACTCGGACAACCTGCTGCGCGCCTTCGACGAGGCGAGCCGGCGCGGGCTGCTCACCATCGGCTTCGCGGGCTACCAGGGCGGGCAGATGGCAGAGATGGACAGCATCGACTACCTGTTCGTCGCGCCCTCGTCATCGGTGCACCGGATCCAGGAGGCGCAGACCACCGTCTACCAGATCCTGTGGGAGCTGACGCTGGCCGAACTTGACCGGGCGGGCGCGGTGGCCCGGTGACCGGGCGGATGCTGATCGCAGGGGTCGGCAACATCTTTCTCGGCGACGACGGCTTCGGAGTCGAGGTCGCCAGCCGCCTGGCCAAGGAAGCGCTGCCCGACTGGGTCAGGGTGGCCGACTACGGGATCAGCGGCATGCACCTGGCCTACGACCTGGCCGAGGGCTTCGAGACGACGATCCTGGTCGACGCGACGCCGCGCGGGGGCGACCCGGGCACGGTCTACCTCATGGAGCTGGATCCCGCCGCCCCGTCCGCGGCCGCAGCACCGGAGCCGGGTAGGGGAATCCCCCTACTTGACGGTCATGGCATGCAGCCGGACGTTGTGTTCGGAATGCTTAACTTGCTCGGCGCCGAAGCCGGGCGGGTGCTCCTGGTGGGCTGCCAGCCGGCCAGCATCGATGAACGGATCGGGCTGAGCAAGCCGGTCGCCGCCGCGGTCGATGAGGCCGTGCGGATCGTGCTCGACCTGGTGCGCGCCGCCGGAGCCGACGACAACGCCGGGTCCGTGGCCGTCGAGGGGCGGCCAGCCGACGCGCGCAGCCAGCTCCCTCAGCAGGACAGCAAGCCCGCTGAAGGAGAGAGCCTGCCCGCCGAGGCAGGCAGGCAGCCAGCGGCCGGCAACAGCCGCCGATAGTGAAGGGGTTGATCGCATGTGCCTCGGCATACCCGGTGAGGTGATCGAGTTCGTACCCGGTCAGCCCGACCTTGCCCGCGTGGACGTGAGCGGGGTCCGCCGCGTGATCAACATCGGCCTGCTGGAGGACGATCCGCCCAAGCCCGGCGAGTGGGTGCTGATCCACGTCGGTTTCGCCCTCTCGAAGATCGACGAGGCCGAGGCCGCGGCGGCCATGCAGTTCCTTGAAGGGATCGGCCAGGCCTACGAGGACGAGCTCGCGGCACTGGCTGAATCACGGATCGAATAGGGGGTGCGGTAATGCGGTTCGTCGATGAGTTCCGCGACGCGGACAAGGCGCACGCCCTCTCCGCGAAGATCACAGCGCTGTGCGAGCCAGGGCGCCAGTACAAGCTGATGGAGGTGTGCGGCGGGCACACCCACACGATCTACAAGCACGGGCTCGAGGACTACCTGCCGGAGCAGATCACCCTGGTGCACGGCCCCGGCTGCCCGGTGTGCGTGATCCCGATGGGCCGGGTCGACGACGCCATGGCGCTGGCGGCCGAGCCCGACGTCATCATGACCTCGTTCGGTGACATGATGCGGGTGCCGGGCAGCAACGGGTCGTTCTTCGACGCCAAGGCCCAGGGCACCGACATCCGGATGGTGTACTCGCCGCTCGACTCGCTGAAGATAGCCAGAAAGAACCCGGACAAGCGCGTGGTGTTCATGGCCATCGGCTTCGAGACCACCGCTCCGTCGACCGCGATGACCGTGCTGCGGGCCGCGGCCGAGGGCCTGGACAACTTCTCGATCTTCTGCAATCACGTCACGATCGTCCCGGCCATCAAGGCGATCCTCGACTCCCCGGACCTGCGCCTGGACGGCTTCCTCGGCCCGGGTCACGTGTCAACGGTGATCGGCTGCCGGCCGTACGAGTTCATCGCGCGCGACTACGGCAAGCCGGTCGTCGTTGCCGGGTTCGAGCCGCTGGACATCCTGCAGTCGATCTACATGCTGATGCTGCAGCTGTCCCGCGGCGAGTCCACGGTGGAGAACCAGTACTCGCGGGTGGTGCCGTGGAACGGCAACACGGTGGCGCTCAAGGCCATCGGCCAGACCATGGAGCTGCGCCCGTACTTCGAGTGGCGCGGCCTCGGCTTCATCTCGCACTCTGCGCTCAAGGTCCGGGAGCAGTACGCCAAGTTCGACGCCGAGCTGCTGTTCTCGGTGCCCGGCGTGCGCGTCGCCGACCCGAAGGCGTGCCAGTGCGGAGAGGTCCTCAAGGGCGTGCTCAAACCCTGGGAGTGCAAGGTCTTCGGGACCGCGTGCACCCCGGAGACGCCGATCGGCACCTGCATGGTGTCGCCCGAGGGCGCGTGCGCGGCCTACTACAACTACGGCCGCCTGACCCGGCACAGGGTCAAGGAGGCGACCACGTCATGACCGCCGACCAGCAGAACGCCGGATGGGTGGCCGACGCCCTCAGGGTGCACGAGGAGCAGGCGCGCGAGGAGGAGGCCCGCGGCACCCGCCACGGTTCCCCGCAGCCGCTGCCGGGCACCGTCCGCGAGGAACTGGTGCTGGAACGCATCGACCGGGCCCGCCGCAGCCGCCCGCGGGTCAAGGAAGAGCGGATCACGATGTCGCACGGGGCCGGGGGCAAGGCTACCCAGACCCTGATCGAAGCGATCTTCCTCGACGAGTTCCGCAACCCGCTGCTCGAGCCGCTCGAGGACGCCGCGCGGCTGCAGGTCGGCGGGGCGCGGCTGGCCCTCACGACCGATTCCTACGTCGTGTCGCCGCTGTTCTTCCCCGGCGGGAACATCGGTGACCTGGCCGTCAACGGCACGGTCAACGACCTGGCGGTGTCCGGAGCCACCCCGCTGTACCTGTCGGCCGGATTCATCCTCGAGGAAGGATTCCCCGTCGCGGACCTGACCAGGATTGTCAGGTCCATGCGCGAGGCGGCCGGCGCGGCCGGCGTCCAGATAGTCACCGGCGACACCAAGGTGGTGGAGAAGGGCAAGGCCGACGGCTGCTACATCAACACGGCCGGCGTGGGCAGCATCGGGGATGACCTCGACCTCGGCGTGGCGCACGCGCAGCCGGGAGACGCGATCATCGTCTCCGGCCCGATCGGCGACCACGGGGTCACGATCATGCTTGCCCGCGGCGAGCTGGACATCGAGGCGGACCTGACCTCGGACACCGCGCCCCTCAACGGACTGGTGGCCGGGCTGCTGTCCGCAACGCCGGGAGTCCGCGCGCTGCGGGACGCGACCCGCGGCGGGGTAGCCACGATCCTCAACGAGATCGCCAAGGCCGCCAACGTCGGCGTCCTGGTCAGCGAGAACGAGATTCCGGTGCGGCCCGAGGTACGCGGGGCCGCGGAACTGCTCGGTATCGACCCCATGTACGTGGCGTGCGAGGGCCGCCTGGTCGCCGTGGTGAAACAAGACCAGGCCGACCAGTCCCTCGCTGCGCTTCGTGCCCATCCGCTCGGCGAGCAGGCGGCCGTGATCGGGCAGGTCACCGCCGACCCGCCGGGCATCGTGCAGCTCAAGACCGCGTTCGGCGGCACCAGGATCGTCGACCTGCTGGTCGGCGATCCGCTGCCCCGGATCTGCTGAGCGACCAGATACATCGCGGAGCCAACGAAAGCGAGACGAAGGTGCACGAACTGGCCATCACCGAGAGCGTCGTTGACGCGGTGACCGAGCGTCTTCCCGATGCCCGGGTCACCTGCGTGCGCCTGGAAATCGGCGCGCTGTCCGGCGTCGTGGCCGACTCCGTGCGGTTCTGCTTTGACCTGGTGACCGAAGGCACGAACCTCGAGGGGGCGCGCCTGGAGATCACCGAGGTCGCTGGGCGGTGCCACTGCAAGGTATGCAGCTGCGATTTCGAGCCCGACGGCCCGTTCGCGATCTGCCCGTGCGGCAGCATCGAGATCAATGTCATGGCCGGCGAGGAGCTCAAGATCCAGTCGGTTCAGGTGGCCTGACGATGTGCGCGACGTGCGGCTGCTCGGGGACAGCGGTGGTCCGGCTGTTCCCCGTCGACCCGGCCGTGGCGACCGGGACGCGGCAGCACGCGCATCCCCATGCGAACCACGAGCACGGGCAGCACGAGCACCAGATCCACCACCACGACCACTCGCTCCAGGGGGACGAGCGGACCATTCAGCTGGAACAGAAGGTGCTGGCCAAGAACGACCGGCTGGCCGAGCAGAACCGTGACTGGCTGCGGGAGCGGGGCGTTCTCGCGATCAACCTGATGAGCTCGCCCGGCGCGGGAAAGACCACGCTGCTCGAGCGCACCGCGCGGGAAATGGGCAGCAAGATGTCCATCTCGGTCATCGAAGGCGACCAGGCTGCCATGCTCGACGCCGAGCGGATCCGCTCGTCCGGGTGCCACGTGGTGCAGATCAACACGGGCGCCGGATGCCACCTGGACGCGGCGATGGTGGCCGAGGGGCTGCGCCTGCTCGACCCCCCGAGCGGGTCGGTGGTCATGATCGAGAACGTCGGGAACCTGGTCTGCCCGGCCCTGTTCGACCTGGGCGAGCAGGCGCGGGTGGTGCTCGCCTCAGTCACCGAAGGCGACGACAAGCCGCGCAAGTACCCGTACATGTTCCGCCGGGCCGATCTGGTCCTGGTCAGCAAGACGGACCTGCTGCCCTACGTGGACTTCGACAGCAAGCGGCACGCCGCTGACGTCAGGAAGACCGCTCCCGACGCGCTGATGCTGCAGGTGTCGGCCGCGACCGGGGCCGGCATGAACGAGTGGTACGCCTGGCTGCGACGGCGCACCCCGGCCCCGCAGGAGTAGCGCACGCCGCCATCCCGGCGCTCAGCCGCGGTCGCGCGCCGCGGCGACGACCGCCTGGCCGAGGCTGATCCCGCCGTCGTTGCACGGGACTCGCGAGTGCACCATGACGTGAAAGCCATGCCGCTCCAGCCGGGCGATGGTGGCCTGCAGCAGGAGCAGGTTCTGGAACACCCCGCCGGACAGCGCGACCGTGCTCAGGCCGTGGCGCTCGCGCAGCAGCAGGCAGCAGTCGGTGATCAGGCCGGCCACACCGTTGTGGAAGCGCCCCGCGACCACCCCTGGCGCGGTGCCGGCAGCCAGGTCCTCGACGACGGCCCGGATCAGGTCATGCCCGGCGACCCGGAGCGGCTCCGTGCCGGTGATCTCGGCGCGGTAGGCGCCGCGCTCGGCAGGGTCGGCCAGCTGCTCGAGCTCGATGGCGGCCTGGCCCTCGTAGTTGATCGTGTCCCGGACCCCGAGGATCGCCGCCGCCGCGTCGAACAGCCGCCCCGCGCTCGACGTCAGCGGGGAGTTGACGCCGCGCCTGGCCATCTGCAGGACCCCGGGCCAGAGCCGCTGGTTGCGCCGCGCCACGTCGATACCATCCGGCGGGCCGTCGGCATAGGCGGCGTCGAGGTAGACCGCCGCCATCCGCCACGGCTGCCGGATCGCGGCGGCGCCGCCGGGCATCGGCACCGGCGCCAGATGCCCGGCCCGCTCGAACCCGGCCAGGTCCGCGATCAGGAACTCGCCGCCCCAGATGGTGCCGTCCGCCCCGTAGCCGGTGCCGTCGAAGGCCACCCCGATGACCGGCCCGCTGGCCCGGTTGTCGGCCAGGCAGGACGCGATGTGCGCGTGGTGATGCTGAACGCCCACGAGCTCCACGCCGGCCAGGTCCGCCGCGCCCGCCACCTCTCCGTCGGTGAGCTGCGTCGCGTACTTCGTGGACAGGTACTCCGGATGCAGGTCGTGGGCCACCACCTCGGGCGTGATGTCGAACAGCCGCCGGAAGTGGGCGATGCCCTCGGTGAACGAGCGGAGCGTCTCGGCGTTCTCCAGGTCCCCGATGTGGTGCGAGACGAACGCATGATCGCCCCTGCCGAGGCAGAACGTGCTCTTCAGCTCGGCGCCGCAGGCGAGCACCGGCCGGGCGAACCGGGTCGCCAGGTCCAGCGGTTCCGGGACGTAACCGCGGGACCGGCGGATCACGGCTTCGCGGCCCCGGAACGCCCGTACCACCGAGTCGTCGGTCCTGATCTCGATCGCCCGGTCGTGCGTTAGCACCGCGTCGGCGATCCCGCCGAGCCGCTCCGCCACCTCGCCGTCCCGGTACACGATCGGCTCATCTGAGACGTTACCGCTGGTCAGCACCATCGGGCCGGCTACGGCCGCGATCAGCAGGTGGTGCAGCGGGGTGTACGGCAGCATCAGCCCGAGCTGGCGGTTCCCCGGCGCAACCGCCTCGGCGAGGCCAGACCCGGGCAGCCGGGGCAGCAGCACGATCGGCCGCCGCCTGCTGGCCAGCAGGCCGGCCGCGGTCTCGTCCACCTCGCACAGCCGGCGGCCCGCCGCGACGTCGGCCACCATCACGGCGAACGGCTTGTCCTCGCGGTGCTTGCGTGCCCGCAGTACCGCTGCCGCCGCCTCGCCGGACGCGTCCACGGCCAGGTGATAGCCGCCCAGCCCCTTCACCGCGAGCACCTTTCCCTCGCGCAGCAGGGCCGCCGCGGCCGCGAGCGGCTCACCGGACGCAGGCGGCTCACCGGACGCAGCTATACCCAGCGGGCCGAGCAGGGACAGCGCGGGACCGCAGGCCGGGCAGCAGGTCGGCTGGGCGTGGAATCGCCGGTCGGCTGGATCGTGATACTCCGCCGCGCACAGCTCGCACATCGTGAACGGCGCCATCGTGGTGCGCGCACGGTCGTAGGGAACGTCGCGGACGATCGTGAACCGTGGCCCGCAGTTGGTGCAGTTGATGAACGGGTAGCCGAACCGCCGGTCGCCCGGATCAGCGAGCTCGGCCAGGCAGTCCGCGCAGGTCGCGGTGTCGGCGGAGACGAGCGTCCGGCGACGGGTGCCGGGCTGGCTCGGCGTGATCGCGAACGAGGTGGTGCCGTCCGGCCGCATGGCCGATGTGGTGACCCGCTCGATCCGCGCCAGCGGGGGCGCGTCGCGGGCCAGGGCGGCCAGGAACTCCTCGACCACCGCCGGGTCCCCCTCGACCTCAGCGAACACCCCGTCGGCGTCGTTGCCGACCACGCCGCCAAGCCCGAGGCTGGTGGCGAGCGAGTACACGAACGGGCGGAAGCCGACCCCCTGGACGACTCCCTCGACCCGGACCGCGGTCCTGACGGTGCCGCCCGCCCGGCTTGCCCTCTCGCCCATCGTCGTCCGCCACGCCCTCCGTTCAGCCCGCCGCCGACTTGCTGTGCACCGGCTCAGCGATCAGCAGGTGGTCACCGGAGGCCACGACCGGATCCTCGCCGACGCCGAGCACGACCCTGCCGTCGCGCACCAGGCCGAGCACGAGCCCGGCCTGCTCGGCGCGGACCGCGCTCAGCCGCTTGCCGATCGCGTCGCCGGATGCCTCGGTCTCGGTGAGACTGTGCCGGTCCGACTCCACGAGGTGGGTGAGCAGCTCGCCCGCGTGCGGCGCCTCCAGGCTCATGGCCAGCGTGTGCGAGATCAGGCCCTCGGTGGAGATGGTCTGCTCGACACCCAGGTCCCGCAGGGCCTCGCGGACCGAAGCCGACCGGACCAGGGCGACGATCGGCAGGCTTGGCGCCTCCTTGCGCAGCAGCACGGCGCTGACCAGCACGTCACCGTCGGTCGCCCCGGTGAGCAGCGCCTGCTGCGCTCCCGCGGGCTTGGCCGACCGGATCGCCATCTCCTGGGTCGGGTCGCCGCGGACCACGTGCACGTCTGCGTTGACGTGAGCCGGGTCCACGTCGGCGACGAGGACGACCGGGTCACCGACCTTCACGAGCTCCTCGATGATCGCGGGCACCGCCGAGTCCATGCCGACTACAAGCCGGTAGCCGCTCTCCGGGAATCGGCGCCCCATGGCCAGCACCCTCCGTATTCCAGCCGCTGCAGCGGCACCGGTCACCAGCGCGAAAACCGAGGCCAGCATCGGGATCGTGGTCAGCATCGTCAGCGAGGCCACGACCCGGCCAGACGCGTTATGCGGTGTCACGTCACCGTAGCCCACCGTCGTCGCTGTCGTGATCGCCCAGTAGAGGCCCGTCGTGAACGGAAGGTGCTGGGTAGCCGCGAACGCGGCTCCCCCGATCACCGTGCAGGCGAAGGCGCCGACCAGCAGCACTACCACGTGCCGACGGTGGCCCACACCAAGGACGCGGGCGAGAAGCGCGATCATGAACCACATCGTCCCGCAGCCGGGCCCATAGAGGGGCCGTTACGCAACGCCCCCGCCACCCCGGCTCCGCACCGCGAACTACGGCCCGCCCAGCACCCCGCCCCGCGGCGAACTGCCGCCCGCCTTGGTCAGGGGGCTGCGGGGCGGATTCCGGCGAAGAGGTCGTCTTCGGGGGCTGGCGTTCCGGTGCGGTCCATGGCCCTGATGAAGCTCTCCCAGCCGAACACCTGCTCGCCGATCTCCGGCGGGATCTTGCTGAACCAGGACTCGCGGATCTGGCTGGCGTGCGACATCAGCGCCGCGCGCTTGCGGTCCAGGACGCTGCGGATGTCCACGTTCGTGGTGATCAGGGCCTCGCGCTCCGCTATCTGGCGCCGCGTCTCCTCGTCGATCTCGCGCACGTCGGGGACCTCCACGCCCTGCTCCCGCAGCGCGTCCCACAGCTTGCGCCAGGTGCTGCCGCGCATCGCGCTCAGGTAGAGCTTGTCCGGGATCCCGGTGGCCGCCACCGCGGCCTGGGCGCACCGGCTGGCGTGCAGGTGATCGGGATGCTGGTAGGCGCCCTTGTCGTCATAGGTGATCACGACCTGCGGCCGGTACTGCTCGATCAAGGCGCCGATGCGCGCTGCGACCACGTCCTGCGGGATGTTGCAGAACGCGTCCGGCCGGTTCTTGTACTCCCAGTCGGGCATGCCCGAGTCGTGGTAGCCGAGCAGTTCGAGATCGCTGACCGCCAGGTGCTTGCACGCCTCTCTGAGCTCGGCGAGCCTGATCTGCGCCACGGCCTGCTCGTCGTGGCCGTTCTCGCCCGGCTTGACACCATCGAGCGTGTCGCCGAACTCGCCGTTGGTGCACGTTACGACCACCGTCCGGACTCCGGCGTCGGCATATTTGGCGAGCACGCCTCCGGTGCTCGATGATTCGTCGTCGGGGTGCGCGTGCACCGCCATCAGGGTGAGCTGGGGGTGAGTGACTGTCTCCGCCATGACCTCAAGCCTGCCCGATCGCCGGCAGTCGTCGCGCCACCGGGGTTGCGGCTGGATGATCTGATGGGGAACATGACCGGGCTATCGCCGCAGCAGCGGGGGGCCGCGCGGAGCCGCCTCGCGGCGGAGCGCGAGCGGACCACGGCTAGGCTCGCGGCCTTGCAGCGCGACCTCGAGAGCATCATCGCGTCCACGGCGTCCGCGGCCGGCGCCGATGACGAGCACGACCCGGAGGGCTCATCCACCGCGTTCGACCGCCAGCACGTGGCCGCCCTGCTAGCCAGCGCTAAGGACCAGCTCGCCGCCATCGACCGGGCCGGCCACCGGCTCGACGACGGCAGCTACGGCCGGTGCGAGCGATGCGGTCGGGAGATCGGCGCCGAGCGGCTGGCGGCCCGACCGGCGGCGGCCACGTGCGTAACCTGCGCAGCCGCGCGGCGCTGATGTGCCGGGGCCGGCCAGCGGCCACGTACGGCGCCCCGGCCGTGATGCGGTGATGCGGTGATGCGGGATCACACGCCGAGCTCGGCGGCTACCTGGCCGGACTTGACCGCGGCGGCCAGGCTGTCGTGGTCGCGCTCGTTCTGGTCGGCGTAGCTGGCCGCGAACCGGGCGACGGCCCGGTCGAACTCCGGCGACTTGCCGAGGTACGCGCCGATCGCGATCCGGTCGCCGGAACGGGCGTGCGCCCGGGCCAGGCTCTGCCCGCACAGCTGCGCGTAGGCGCGCATGACCGGCGGGTCCATGTCCTCCACGGCCAGGGAGAACTTCCAGTCGCGCAACTGGCGGACGTAGTAGTCGTGGCCCGGCCCGGTCCTGGGCCTATGCCAGCCGAGGAAGACATCCCCGGCGGCCTGCATGAGCCGCTGGCCCGCGACCACACGCTCGCCCTGGCTCAGGTACGGGCTGGGGCCGATGAACCCCGACAGAACCGATGGCACCGCTTCCTTGACCTGGAGAAACAGCCGGTCCTCTGGGCCGCGGCCGACGAGCAGGACGACCCAGCAGCGCATGCCCACGCTGCCGATCCCGACCACCTTCCGCGCCATGTCCACGACGTGGTACTTGCTGATGAGGAACCGGCGGTCCCACTCCAGGGTCCGGCGGTAGTTGGTGACGATGCCGTTCAGGTGGTCCTGCAGCGCGGCCGAGGCCTGCGTGCCGGGCAGCTCCGAGACCGGCACCAGCAACGGCGGGTCCGCGGCGAACCGGGGGTGGCCGTCGACCGTGCGGACCAGCTTGTCGAGGGACTGCTGCCCGGCCCGGTCCCTGGCCATGGCCAGGTCGGCGCCGGCAAGCCTGCGCTCGCGCCGGTCCAGAATCGCCTGGTACCGCTCTGCGAGCTCATCGACCTCGGCGGGCAACTGCCAGGCGTCGATCTCGCCGAGGCCAGCCAGGGCGCGCATCGCCGTGCGATAGCGTGCCACGGCGGCGAGCACGATCGCGTGCCGCTGCTTGTCGCCGAAGCCGCTGCCGCGCCCCGCCACCTCCACGCTCGCGGCCAGCCGCTTGACGTCCCACTCCCACGGGCCGGGCAGGGTCTCGTCGAAGTCGTTGATGTCGAAGACCAGGCGACGCTCGGGCGAGGCGAAGATGCCGAAGTTGGACAGGTGCGCATCGCCGCAGGTTTGCACGGTCAGGCCGGTCACCGGGGTGCCCGACAGGTCGCAGGCCATGAGCAGCGCGGCCCCGCGGAAGAACGCGAACGGCGACGCCAGCATGCGGCCGTAGCGGATCGGCAGCAGGTCGGCAACCCGCCCCTGCGCCTGCTTCTCGAGCAGGCCCACCGGGTCCAGGCCGGCCGCGGGCCGGAACGCGTCGTGGCTGTCCCGGGGCACCGCCTTCCTCGCGGCCTTGCCCCGGGCGGCGCGGTCCTCGGGCGAGAGCTTGACCGGGGCCGGCTCGAGCCGCGAGTTGTGCAGGCCGATGGCGATCTCGCTAGCCATGCCCGGCTCCGCCGCCATCCGGCTCGTCGCCGACCGTCCCGTCAGTGTCCGGGCCGCCGCCAGCGTGTGAGCCACCGCTGGCATGCGAGCCACCGCTGGCATGCGAGCCGCCGGCCGGGCCGTTGGGAAGGCGCCAGCGCGCGAAATCCGGGGCTGACGTCCCCCGGCCGATCCTCGTGGGCACCCAAACCGTGCCCAGCGTCCCCTGCGCGGCCTGGGTGCCGCGTGTCCCGCCGCCCGGACCGCGCAGGATGAAGGCGATGCCGACCGCGATGGCCGCCCCGGCCACCGGCCCGACCAGATAGGCCCACCACGACGTCCAGTTGCCCAGCACCAGCGCGGGCCCGAGGGATCGGGCCGGGTTCATCGAGGCGCCGCTGACCGGCGACGCCCACAGACCGGCCAGCGCGATATAGCTGCCGACGCCGAGTGCGGCAAACGGGCCCACCTGCTGCGCGCCCGATGCGGTTCCGAGGATCGTGCTGACCAGCCCGACGGTCAGCACGACCTCCCACAGCATCGCGGTGACCGTGGATATGCCGTGGCCCGGCAGGGTCAGCCCGGCCGGGCCCTGCTTGCCGATCAGCGCCCACAGCAGCAGCGTCGCGGCGGCGGCGCCGGCGAACTGGGCCACCAGGTAGGCCGGGACCCGGCGCCACGGGAAGTCGCCGCGGAGCGCGAACGCGAAGCTGACGGCCGGATTGAGGTGCGCGCCGCTTACCGCGCCCATGAACAAGATGACCGCCATCACCATCAGCGCCGGCGCGACCACCTGCGCGGCCTTCGGGATCGCGTGACCGCCAAACCTGGCGTTCACCATCCCACCACCCACGGCGACGAGCACCAGGAAGAAGGTCCCGAGCAACTCCGAGAGGATCCGCCGCCACTCGTACCTGGAGTCCCAGAAGTCAAACCGCCGGATAAAGGCGTTCGGCATCTCATCGATGCCGACTGACACCGCGGCGTGGCGCGGTATTTCGGTAGGCGGTGCTGCATTGGGTGGCCCGGCCTGGTTGCTGCTCAACGGCTCGCCTCCTTAAACGCAGCGACAAAAAGTGCGACCGAACCCGACCGGCACTCGCTAACCGCCCAGATGGGGACGGATTAGCGCGATCTTACGTCCGAGTGCGTCGCGAATGAAGCCGGCAGTTCACCTGTGCTTCGCTTTCACCTGCTATGGAGCCCTGGGCAACGGCTGCTGCGCCCAGATGATCTTGCCGGTACCAGTGTGGCGGGTGCCCCAGCGCTCGGCCAACTGGGCGACCAGCATCAGGCCGCGGCCGTCCTCGTCGTAGCGGTCGGCACGGCGCAGCTGCGGAGCGGAACTGCTGCCGTCGAAGACCTCGCAGCTCAGCACGCCGTCCAGGATTATCCGGAGCTGGACGGGCTCATGGGCATGCCGGATCGCGTTCGTGACCAGCTCGCTGACCAGGAGTTCGGTCGTGTAGGTGATATCTTCCAGGCCCCAGTCCGCCAGCTGGCGGGCGGCACGGGCCCGGGCGTCGGCAACCACCGAAGGGTCGGCCGGCAGGTCCCAGCAGACGATCCGGTCCGGGGCCAGGGCGCGGGTCCGGGCAACGAGCAGGGCCGCGTCATCCTCCGCCTGCCCGGGGACCAGCGCGTCGACCAGGCTGTCGCAGATCGTGTCCAGCGACGGGCGAGCCTGCGCGGAGACATCATGCCAGCGATGCACGTCGCCAAGCACTTTTCGCATCGCATCCAGCCCGGTGTCGATGTCCCGCTGGCGCGATTCGATCAGCCCGTCGGTGTACAGCACGATCAGGCTGCCCTCAGGCAGTTCTGCCTCGGCCTCCTCGAACGGCAGCCCGCCCAGGCCCAGCGGCGGGCCGGCGGGCAGGTCAAGATAATCAACGGTGCCGTCCGGCGTCACGACCGCGGGCATCGGATGGCCCGCCCGGGCCAGGGTGCACCGGCGGGATACCGGGTCGTAGACCGCGTACAGGCACGTTGCGCTGAGGTCACCGGCATCGGCGGAAAGCTCCTGCTCGGCGCCGAGCCGCGCGACCACGTCATCCAGCCTCGTCAGCAGTTCTTCCGGTTCCAGGTCGATGTCGGCGAGGGTCTGCACGGCGGTCCGCAGCCGACCCATGGTGGCGGCCGCGTGGATGCCATGGCCTGCCACGTCGCCGACGACCAGGCCGACCCGGCTGCCGGACAGCCGGATCACGTCGAACCAGTCGCCGCCCACGGCCACGCCGGAATGTGAGGGAAGGTAGCGGGTCGCCACCTCGACGGCAGACTGCACGGGCTGGCGCTGCGGCAGCAGGCTGCGCTGCAGGGTCAGCACGGTGTCGTGCTCGCGGGTATAGCGGCGCGCGTTGTCGATGCAGACGGCCGCCCGGGCGACGATCTCTTCCGCCAGCAGGATGTCGTCGGCCGCGAACGGCTCCTTGCGCTGGTGCCGGATGAAGACAGCGACCCCGAGCGTGGCGCCCCGGGCACGCACCGGGACCAGCATCATCGACCTCATCCCGTGCCGGACGATGCTGGCGGCCCGTTCCGCATCAGCCGCCAGCCACTCGGCAACGCCCATGCCGGTCCCGGAGTAGCTCACCGGACGGCCAGTCGCCAGGCACTCGGCCGCCGGTGACTGTTCGGCGTAGAAGGTGACCTGCCCGGGCCTCGCCAAGGCCTCGGGGGCGCCGTGCACGACGGAACCGCAGGCCAGCCGCTGGAACGGGATGGAGCCCTCGACCCGGGCCGTGGTCGGCTCGTCGCCCCGGACCACGGACTCCAGCAGATCGATCACGGCGAGATCGGCGAGTCGCGGCACGGCGACCTCCACCAGTTCCTCGGCCGTCCTGGTCATGTCCAGGGTGCTGCCGATCCGGGTGCTCGCCTCGTTGACCAGCGCCAGCCGCTGCCTGGCCCGGAACTGCTCGGTCACGTCAAAGCCGACGACCAGGACGCCGTGTACCCGCCCCCGGGGGTCCTTCACCGGAGAAAGGTAGACCTCGACGGCATGGTCCCGCCGCTGGCCGGGCAGCCGGAAGATGCCCCGCCATACGTCCGGCTTCCCGGTCAGCGCGACCTGCCGGGCGCACGCCACGCACGACTCCGTCGCCGACGTGGAGGTCAGGTCGGTCAGCCGCAGGCCCAGCCCCTCGGCCTCGGCGCGCAGGCCCAGACTGTTACACATTGCGCCGTTCAGCCGCAGATGCCGCATCTGCTTGTCGACGAGCGCCACCACGACCGGGCTCTGGGCAACGGCCCAGTCCACCAGCTGCTGCAGGTTAGTGTCCTGGAAGCCGGCCGCCCGGCTGCCGGTCACCCTGGTGCCCCGTCTGCCATCACGCCCCCGCCGATGCCATAAGGCCCTTCGCTAGTAAGTTCGGCTACGCCCCGTATCCGTTTCTGTCACAGTACGCCACCAGGTGTACCCAGATCGCAGTCAGCCGACGCCGTGCCCGCCGGCCCGGCGCAGGCCACCGCCACGTCGCTGTGGCGTCCCGGTTTGCCTGCCGCGCCGCGCGAGTGAGCCGCCGCGTCAGCCCGGATATGCCGCGACAGCGAGGGCGACGATCTCGTCGGCGTCTTCGGCCAGCAGGAAGCCGCCGGCCACGGCGCGCTCGGTGGCCGCGCCGAACGCGGCGGCGTACTCGTCCCGGCCGCCGGGGTAGCGGCGCGCGAGCTCGGCGGCGTCGAACACCCGCGTCGTGCCGAGCAGGACCGCGACCCCGGGCGCCCCGGCCGGCGCGATCCCGGACAGCGCGGCGACCGGTACGTCGACCCAGCCGGTCCTGATGCCGCCGCGCGCGATCCCGGAGTCGTCCTTGACCAGCCTCATGTGGTCGTCCGAGTCGACCTCGAGCAGCGGAGAACGCGGCGGCGGGTCGCCGCCCCGCGCCCACCGGTCCAGGTGCGCGATCGCGGCCTGGGCCACGTAGTGGTGCTGCGGTCCGGAGTTCACCGGCGCCGGGCATTGCATCCCGAACGGCTCCGCCGTCGGCGCCATCAGCCGGGCGAACTCGGCGGGCGGCAGCTCGCCGGAGTCAACGAACGAGGCGCCGCCGAGCAGGTAGGTGTCGGCGTGCGAGGCGCCGGCGATCTCCCACCAACGGAACCGGGTGCTGCCCGGCTGCCGCGCGGTCACCCCGGCCAGGATTCCGGTCACGTCGGTCTCGGTCTGCACGGTCAGCACCGGCGCGACGTCCGTGCGCACCCGCACGCCGTCCGGCCCCTCGACCCGGATCTGGCCGTCCCACCCCGACAGCGGTGCCGCGCGCCCGGTGCGGCAGCCGATCAGGTAGCCGTCGCAGGCCGCCTCGGGCGGCAGGGTCGGCGCCACCCCGTTGACGTAGCTGACCAGGTGGATCGCTGACTGGGACACCCCGGCCGCCAGCACGCACCGGGCCGTGAGCGGCCCGAGCACCGCGCCCGTGCGGACCGCGTGCACGGCCTGGGCGAAGATGTCGAAGCAGAACGCGTCGCCCGGATGGTGCAAAGATCCGTACCGCGCCGGGTCGCTCTCCTTGAGCGCGGGCAGCGCCATCATTCGCTGCGCTGGCTCGGCCGCGGGCTCGCTCCCGGGCAGCTCTTCGGTGCTGGTGAAGATGTCGCCGCCGCCTTCGATGCCGACCCGCTGGGCCGACACCCCGACCCAGGCCCAGCCCGACCTGACCACGTGCCGGTGGGTCAGCATCCAGTGCGCCGGGGCGTCGAACCCGGCGCTGACGTTGAGCCATTCCACGATGACCGTGCCGGTGAAGGCGGCCGGGTCGGCGGGCCGGCACACCACGAGGCGCGTGGTGAACGGCGCCTGGCCCGACGGTGTGACCTCCCAGTACCCGTCCGCGCCGACGGGTCCGGCAGGCTCGTAGCACGTTGCGGTGCCGTCGATGAAGAACTCTTCCAGGGTGTAGCCGAGATCGCCGAGATCGAAGCTCGCCAAGAGAATCCCCGGCTGCCCTGAGACAGGCCCGGTCACCCGGGCAGACCCGTCCATTTGCCGCACTTTACCGGATTCCCGGGCCACCGCGCGGTCACCACATTAAGCCCGTACTAGATAGTTTTAAAGCAGATGATCTGTTACGGTACCTGTAGTGATGAGGTGGTGGCGAGACGGTGCCGGTACCGGCTGGGCGGACGGGCTACCTGAGGCGCCGACGAGACGGTGCCATTAGCGGCTGGGCGGATAGAGGGACTGAGGCGCCGGCAGGGCAGCGCCGGCATCACCCGGGCGGACGGGTGGACTGAGAGGAGACCCCATGGTCAAGGACCCGCGCTGGCTGGCGCTGATCGTGCTCTGCGCCGGGACGCTGATGATGATCCTGGACGGCACAATTGTGACCGTCGCGCTCCCGTCCATCCAAAGGAACCTCGGCTTCTCGCAGTCCGGGCTCGCCTGGGTGGTCAACGCTTACCTGATCGCGTTCGGCGGCCTGCTGCTGCTCGCCGGGCGCCTCGGCGACCTGGCCGGCCGCAAGCGGATCTTCATCACCGGCCTGGCGGTGTTCACCGTGGCGTCGCTGGCCTGCGGCCTGTCGGTACTGGTATGGCGAGGCGGCGCCGGCGGTGACGACGCTCGTGATGTCGGCGGTCACGCCGGAGGATTCCGGCGTGGCGTCCGGGCTGGCCAACACGACACAGCAGGCTGGTGGGGCCGCCGGGGTGGCGGTGGCGGCCACGCTGGCCACCTGGCGGACAGAAACGCTGATTGGCGCCGGGCACCCCGCCCACCTCCCCTTCCCCCTTCACTCGGCCTTGGCTGCCGGGTACCACCTGGCTTTCGGCGTGGCCGCTGGGCTGATCGCCGTCGCACTCGCGGTAGCCGCAGCCGTGCTCACGCCTCGCCGGCGTCCTCGGGATCTGCCACCCACGCCGAGAACACCGGCAGGCCGTGCCACGGCCCAGGAACCCTGCGGACAGGCGAGTCCACGGTGACCGCCACGACCGCGTACGGGTGCCCGAACCGCAGCTCGGCGGTGCGCACCAGGCCCGTCCTGGGCACCCGCATGGCCAGCGCCACGGCCAGCCCGGTCACCGCGGCCGCCTCGAAGCCGGTCCGGCTGTACCGCGCCATCGCCGCCTGCCTGGCCTGCCACGGATCGCCCGGCGCGAGCGCGTGCGCGGCCGCCGCGAAGCCGAGGCTGGGATCGGTGAGGCCGAGCTCACTGCGCGCGGTCCACGCGGGCAGCACCGCCGTGCACCGTTCCTCGCGGGGCGCACCGGACTTGATCGGTGCGGTCCGCTCGCTGATGGCCCAGAGCGGGCCGTCGCCCAGCGGCAGGTCGAACAGGGACCGCCGCGCCACGCTTCCCCCGGTGACCAGGGCCGGGGCGAGCTCGTAGGCCGCGGCCAGCACGTCACCCGCTGCGACGTCCGGTTCCGCCGCTACCGAGGCGACCAGCAGGCCGCGGCGGGCCAGCGCGGCGTGCACCGCAACGTCGCCTGCGGCCTGGGTCGCGGCCACGAACTGCTCGTGCTCCGGGCCTTCCGGAGTCCGCAGCACCTGGCTCAGCTCCGCGGCCCACGGGCTCGACGGGCCCAGCGCGCTGGCGGGCGCCAGGTCGAACGGCCGCTCCCAGGACACCCGGGTGGCCAGGGCCGTGGCGATCACCAGGTAGACCGAGGGGTCGATGTTGATGGGGAACCGTTCGATCAGGTCGGACGTGTGGCGCCGGGCCCAGTCGTCCAGCGCGGCCTGGGTGGTCAGCGGGCCGGTTTCGACCTGCGGCGGCAGCCCGCTGAGCCAGCGCGCCAGGATCTCGCTCGTGGTGTTCCGGTGCCACACCCCTGCGGCGGCGGGAACCACCGGGTGCGGGGCGGCGAGCAGCCCGGCGGCGAGTTCCGCTGCGTCCGCCGAATCACAGCCGAGCACCCCGTTCAGGCTCTCCCTGGTTTCGCCCTGACTGGCCGGGGCGCAGAGGGCCAGCAGCAGCCACGCCCCCAGCGGCGAGGCGACGTGGTGCCGCGGGCCGGCCACGGCGTGCAGCCGGCGCGCGTACCCGGAGAGCGGTACGACGACGTCGGCCGCGGTCAGCGCCACAAGCTACGGCGTAGCCACCGTCGCTGTCGCGCCCTCGGGCTCGCGGAGCGGGAAGTGGCAGGCGGCCAGGTGGCCGTGCGCCGTGAAGGGCCGCAGCGGCGGCTCCTCGGCCGCGCAGAGGTCCTGGGCGCGGGGGCAGCGGGTGCGGAACCGGCAGCCGGACGGCGGGTTGATCGCGGACGGCAGTTCGCCGGCCACCCCCTTGTCCTCCCTGGCCTGCGCGACAACCGGGTCGGCGACGGGGACGGTGTCGATCAGGCCCTTGGTGTAGGGGTGCACCGGGCGGTAGTACACCTCGTCGGCCGGGCCGACCTCGACCAGCTTGCCGAGATACATCACGCCGATGGTCTCGGACATGTACCGCACCACCGACAGGTCGTGCGAGATGAACAGGTAGGTCAGGCCCAGGTCACGCTGCAGGTCGAGCATCAGGTTCAGGATCTGCGCCTGGATCGAGACGTCGAGCGCGGAGACCGGCTCGTCGGCGACGATCAGCTTGGGCGACAGGATCAGCGCGCGGGCCAGGCCGAGGCGCTGGCGCTGGCCGCCGGAGAACTCGTGCGGGTAGCGCTCTATCGCGGCCCTGGGCAGGCCGACCTCGTCCAGCATCGCCGCGATCTTGTTGCGCTGCTCCTGGTGGGAGCCGATCCGCTGGATGGCCAGCGGCTCACGCAGGATCGGCCCGACCCGCATCCGCGGGTCCATCGAGGCGTACGAGTCCTGGAACATCAGCTGGATCTTGGGACTGCGGCGGCGGCGCTCGCGCCGGCTGAGCTTGGTCAGGTCCTCGCCGTCCAGGACGATCGACCCGTCGGTGGCCTTCTCCAGGCCGGCGATCAGCCGGCCGATCGTGGTCTTGCCGCACCCGGACTCGCCGACCATGCCGAACGTGTGGCCGGGGCGGATCGCGAAGCTGACCCCGGCGACGGCGCTGACCTCGCCAACCCTGCGCTGCAGCACCGCACCCGCTGTGACCGAGAAGTTCTTCACCAGCCCGTCGGTGCGCAGCAGCGGCTGCTGCCCGTCGGTCTCCGGGAGGGCACGCTCCCGACTCCGGTCGTGCTCCTCCTTGACCTGCACCACGGCGGTGTCGTCGCCGCCGGCCTTGCCGACCGGGAAGAAGCACCGGTACGCGTGATCCCAGGTGTCGCCCTCGAGCTGCGGCTCGCTCTCATTGCAGCTGTCCTGCACGTACCGGCAGCGGGCCGCGAACCGGCAGGCCTTGGGCGGCTGGGTCAGGTCCGGCGGCATGCCGGGGATGGAGTAGAGGCGTTCGGTCCCGTCGGCGGCCTTCTCCGGCAGCGCGCCGAACAGCGCCTCGGTGTAGGGGTGGCGCGGGTTGGCGAACAGCCGCGTCGTCGAGGTGGTCTCCATCACCTTGCCCGCGTACATCACCGCGACCCGGTCCGCACGGCCGGCGATCACGCCCAGGTCGTGGGTGACCAGGATCACGGCGAGGCCGAGCCGCCGCCGCAGGTCGTCGATCAGCTCCAGGATCTGCTTCTGGATCGTCACGTCCAGCGCGGTGGTCGGCTCGTCGGCGATCAGCAGCTTCGGCTCGCAGGCCAGCGCCATCGCGATCATCACACGCTGGCGCATGCCGCCGGAGAGCTGGTGCGGGTAGTTGCTGACGCGCTCTTCCGGGCGCGGCATCCCGACCAGGCCGAGGACCTCGATCGCGCGCGCCAGTGCGGTCTTGTGGTCCGCGCCGCGGTGCAGCAGCACGGTCTCCGCGATCTGCTCACCGACCGTCATCGTCGGGTTCAGCGAGGTCATCGGGTCCTGGAAGATCATCCCGACCTCGTTGCCCCGGACGTGCCGCATCCCGTCGTCGTTGAGCGCGGAGATGTCCTGCCCGGAGAGCGTGATGCTGCCGCCGGTGATGTGGCCGCCGGGGGGCAGCAGCTGCATGATCGACAGCGCGGTCATCGTCTTGCCGCAGCCCGACTCGCCCACGATGCCGAGACACTCGCCCGCCTCCACGCTCAGGCTGACGCCCTCCAGGGCGTGAACCGTTGCGCTGCGCAACCGGATCTCGGTGTGCAGGTCCTCAATCTCTAGCAGGGATGCCATGTGTCCTCGCGTTGATGCGTATGTTGCTCATCGGTCCCGCCCCGGGCCCGCTGATGGTTGGTCTGGAGTTATCGGCGCTGCAGCCGGACCTCGACCGCGTCCCGCAGTCCCTCACCGATGAAGATGGCCGCGGCGATCACGATCACGATGAGGAACCCGGCCGGGACGATCAGCCACCAGTACCCGTCGTACACGTACTGGACACCGTTCGAGAGCATGCCGCCCCAGTCCTGCTGCGGCGGGCGGATCCCGAGCCCCAGGTAGCTCAGCGACACGATCAGCGCGATCGCGTCCGCGACCTGGAACGTCGCGTTCACCATGATCGTGCCGACCGCGTTCGGCGCGATGTGGCGCAGCACCGCACGGGTGTTGCCGCCGCCCATCACCTTCATCGCCTGCACGTAATCGCGGGTGCGCAGGGACAGCGCCTCGCCGCGCACCAGCCTCGAGGTGGTCAGCCACGAGGTCAGCGCGATCACCAGGATCAGCACCGGCTTGCTCGGGGTCACCATCGAGACCACGACCAGCGCCAGGAACAGCGTCGGGATGGACAGCATCGCGTCCACGATGCGCATCATGAACGCGTCGACGAACCCGCCGACGTACCCGGCGATCGCGCCCCACAGCACGCCGATGACGGTGGCCAGGATGGCGGCCGCGATCCCGACCTCGAGCGAGATCTGGCCCGCAATCATCAGCCGGCCGAGCACATCGAACCCGTTCGCGTCGGTGCCCAGCAGGTGCGAGCCCGACGGCGCCAGCTCCTCGTGCGCGAAGTCCACGGTGAGCTGGTTGGTGACGTAGATGTGCGGCCCGATGAAGCAGAAAAGGATCATGAACACGAAGATGCACACGCCGGTCACGGCGAGCTTGTTCTCCACGAACACTTCGAGCCCGCGCCGGAAGGTGGACCGCGGTTTGCCCGCAGGCAGCATCCCCGAGGCGACAGCCAAGGCCGTCTCGGGTGCATCGTGGATCACCACCCCCACCGGCGACGGCTCGTTGGTCGGGATCGGCTCTGGCGGCATACTCCCCAGACTCATCGGCTCACATACCTAACCCGCGGGTCGAGCACCGCATACGCGATATCGGCCAGCAGCGACCCCACGACTGTCGCCACCGCCACCACGACGGTAATTCCGAGCAGCACCGGGTAATCCTGGTTCAGCGCGGACTGGTAGAACAGGTAGCCCATGCCCGGGTAGTTGAACACCGACTCGGTGATCAGCGCCCCGGCGAACACCGCCGGCAGCAGCAGCCCCAGCAGCGTGGCGATCGGGATCAGGGAGTTGCGCAGCACGTGCCGCAGCAGCACCCGCCGCTCGCTGGCGCCCTTGGCCTTGGCGGTGCGCACGTAGTCCTCGGAGAGGTTGTCCAGCACCGCCGAGCGCATGTAGCGGCTGAACAGCGCGATCGTGATCAGGGTCAGCGACACGATCGGCAGCACCAGGGCGTTGAAGTTCGTGAACAGGACCGCGACCCCCTCGCCCTGCGGACCCTCGGGCGGGAAGATCGGGAACTTGATCGCGAAGACCAGGATCAGCAGGATGCCGAGGAGGAAGGCGGGCATCGCGTAGAAAACCGTCGAGAACCCGTTGAAGAAGTGGTCGATGGTCTTGTTCCGGCGCACCGCCTGCACCACGCCGATCGGGATCGCCAGGATCAGCGCCAGGATGATCGAGACGCCGACCAGGAAGACCGTCTTCGGCAGGTGGTTGCTCAGCAGCGAGGCCACGCTCTGGTTCAGCTTCCAAGAGTAGCCCAGGTCGCCGTGCGCCAGATGGTCAAGCCACAGCCAGTACTGGTAGTACCAGGGGTGGTTGAAGCCGTAGACGCGGTCGAACTGCGCGATTGCCAGCGGGTTCCGGTAGGCGGTCGGCCCCATGACCGCGACAGCCACGTTCCCGGGGATCAGCCGCAGCAGCGCATAGGTGATCGCCGTCACCAGCAGCAGCACTACAACCGCCTGCAGCACCCGGCGGACCATGAAGATAACCAACGTGCCCCTTCCCCAGGCGGCCTGAGCGGAAGAGCCAGGTCAGGAACCCAGCACCCCCGCCAGCGTATGCGGTGACCGATAACGGCCATCAACCGCCTACTACTTCACGAAATGCCAGTTCTGCCGGTTGAACGTCAGGGCCGGGCTCTGCGGGGTCACGCCCTTGAGATTGCCGACTACCTCGGCCACCCGGCAATCGGCGCTCGGCTCCGGTTCGGCATCGACGCTGATGCCCGGGGGTCAGCCCCACGACCATGGCCCCTTCACGCTGGTTTGTGGCATGAGGGGACGCGGGGCTCCCGCGTTCCGACATGCACCTCTGACCGATACACGCCCCGTGCACACCGTACGGCCACGGTCAGCCGGCGTCCAGAGCAGAGATCGCCTGAACCGGCTTTGCGATCGTACCGAGATATTTACGTAACAATGTGACAGCGCGTTACACATTATCGCTGCTCCTCCTGCGACCTGGGGTTCTTTGCGGTCGCCGAGGGTGCCGCGGGCGCCGTACGGCCCGGTCCGGAGCCCTGGCCCGGAGGCCTCAGTAGGCGGTCAGCGTCCGGACCGTCTCGGTCACCGCGCCCACCGTCGGGATCACCTGCTGCTCCAGCACGTCGGCGAACGGCAGCGGAACGCAGGCCGCGGCGACCCGGCGGACCGGCGCGTCGAGCAGCTCGAACCCCTCGTCAGCAACCACCGAGGCGACCGTGCCACCCCAGCCGCCCTGGTACGGGTTCTCCTCCACGATCACCAGCCGGGAGGTGCGCCCGAGCGAGGCCAGGACCGTCGCCATGTCCAGCGGCACCAGGCAACGCAGGTCGATCACCTCGGCGGAGATGCCGTCGGCGGCCAGCTGCTCGGCCGCGGCCAGGGCCAGCGGCACCGTGGCGGCCAGGGCGACCAGGCTGACGTCGCTGCCCTCGCGCACCACCGCCGCCCGGCCGAGCTCGACCACGTGGCCCTCGGGGGCAGCAGGCCCCTTGCTCGCGAACAGTCCCTTGTGCTCGAAGAACACCACCGGATCGTCGCTGCGGATCGCCGCGGCCATGAGCCCGACGACGTCGGCCGGCGTCGACGGCGCCGCGATCTTCAGCCCGGGTATCGCCAGCGCCCAGTTCTCCACCGCCTGGGAGTGCTGCGCCCCGAATCCCAGGCCGCCGCCGTTCGCCGTGCGGACCACCAGCGGGACCATGACCTGGCCCCCGGTCATGTACCGCATCTTCGGTATCTCGTTGGCCAGGTAGTCCCAGCAGCAGGCGAAGAAGTCGGAGAACATGATCTCTGCGACCGGGCGCATCCCGGTCATGGCCGCACCCATCGCCACGCCAAGGATGGCCTGCTCGGAGATGGGAGTGTCCCAGACCCGCTGCTTGCCGAACTCCGCCAGCAGGCCGGCCGTGGTCTTGAACACGCCGCCAGCTGCCCCGATGTCCTCGCCGAGGCAGACCACCGAGGGGTCGCGGCGCAGCTCCCGCGCGATCCCTTCGGCAACCGCCTCCCGGTAGGTGATCACGGTTTCTTCCGCCCGCCCCATGCCCGCCCCCGCCCGCCTCATACCCGCCCCGTCGGTCACGTCCGCCATGCCGAGCCTCCGTCCGCCCATACGTCGGTCATGGCGTCTGCCGGGTCCGGGCCGGGTGCAGCCTTGGCAGCGGCAACCGCATCCTTGACGATCCCGGCGACCCGCTTGTCTACCGCGGCCACTGAGTCGGCTGCCACGCTGAGCGCCTCCAGCCGGGCCTTGGCCAGGTCGAGTGGGTCCCGGCTCAGCCACTCCTCAACCTCGGCGCTCGGCCGGTAGCTGGCCGGGTCGGTCCGGCTGTGCCCGAAGTGACGGTAGGTCTTCGCCTCGATCACCGTCGGCCCGTTGCCGGACCGCGCCCGCTCGACGGCACGCGCCACGGCATCCTTGACCAGTACGACGTCGTTGCCGTCGACGATCTCCGCTGGCAGCCCGTAGGCCACCGCCCGGTCCGCGGCTGGGTTGGCGACCGGGGTCACGTCGCCGATCGGCGTGTACTCCATGTAGAGGTTGTTCTCGCAGATGAACAGCACCGGCAGGGCCCACACCGCGGACAGGTTGAGCGCCTCGTGGAATGCCCCGATGTTGGTGGCGCCGTCGCCGAAGAACGCGACGGCGACCTGGCCGCTGCCGCGGAGCTTGGCCGACCACGCGGCGCCGGCGGCCATCGGCAGGTGCGCGCCGACGATCGCGTACGAGCCGAGCATCCCGACCGAGGCCTTGGTGAGGTGCATCGAGCCGCCCTTGGCCTTGCATAGGCCGGTGCTCTTGCTCATCAGCTCGGCCAGGCATTCCTCGGGCGATGCGCCGCGGGCCATCGCATGGTGGTGGCCGCGGTAGGTGGCGAACACATAGTCGCCCGGCCGCAGCGCCGCGCTGGCGCCGACGGCTACGGCCTCGTGCCCCGCGGCCAGGTGGGTGGTGCCCTTCACCAGGCCGGCCAGGAACAGGTCGTGCGCCGCCTTCTCGGTGCCGCGGATCACGGCCATCTGCTCGTAGAGCCCGAGCAGCTCGTCCGCGCCGGTCGCGACGCCGGGGCCGGTGTCGGTCCCCGCGGTCACTGTGAACCACCGCCCACAGGGTTCCCGGCCGACGCCCCATTGCCCCCCGCCCGCCTCCCCATTCCCTCTTCACTGCCGGTCTCGCCACGTCCCGCCGCCGTGTTCAGGTGCGACTGGCTCTCCCTGAGCGTGTCGAGCGCGCCGCCCGCGGTCCAGTACTTGCGGCCGGCGACCAGCAGTTCCTCGGCCGGAAACTTCGTGATGACCTCACACCCCGACGCGGTGACCACGACCTCCTCCTCGATCCGAGCGGCGGACCAGCCATCTGCGGCCGGCCAGTAAGTCTCTAGCGCGAACACCATTCCCTCCTCGAGCGGCTCCGGGTGGTCTAGCGACACCAGCCGGCTGAAGATCGGCTTCTCCCATATCGAGAGGCCCACGCCATGGCCGTACTGCAGGGCAAACGCCGCGGTTTCGTCGGGGAACCCGAATTCCTCGGCCCGCGGCCAAAGCGCCACAATATCGGCCGTAGTCGCTCCCGGCCTCACCAACGCGATCGCGGCGTCCATGTACTCGCGGCAGCGCACGTAGGCGTCGCGCTGCGCCCGCGAGGCACTGCCCACGGCGAACGTCCGGTAGTAGCAGGTGCGGTAGCCGAGATGGCTGTGCAGGATGTCGAAGAAGGCCGGGTCGCCGGGCCGGATCAGCCGGTCGGAGTAGACGTGCGGGTGCGGCGAGCAGCGCTCGCCGGAGATCGCGTTGACCCCCTCCACGTACTCGCTGCCGAGGCCGTAGAGGACGTTGCTGACCAGGCCCACACACTCGTTCTCGCGCACCCCCGGCCGCAGGAACTCATAGAGCTCCGTGTAGGCGGCGTCGACCATCGAGCACGCCTGCGCCAGCAGCGAGATCTCGTCGCGGGTCTTGGTCCGCCGTGCCTCCATGAAGACCTGCTGGCCGTCCACGGTCTCGATGCCCTCGGCCCGGAGCGCGGCGAGCACCGGCATCTCGGCCACGTCGATGCCGAGCGGCGCGTCGGCGACGCCGTGCTCGCGCAGCTCGGCGGCGACCTTCCCGGCCACATCTGCGGCGATCCCGGCATCCGGGTGGAACGCGCCGCGCAGCGTGGAGATGCCCGCCCGGGCCCCGGTCTGCCTGGCCCCCTCGGGCGTGGCCGGGCCTGGGGTGTGATCCAGCCAGGGGTTGTACAGCTGGTGGTGCCGGGCGGCCGACCCGAAGTCCCACACCACCGGTTCCCCGCCCCTGGTCAGCAGCGCGAACCGGATGAGCTTGTCCATCGCCCAGGTCCCGATGTGGGTCGACGTCATGTAGCGGATGTTCGCGAAGTCAAAGCTCAGCAGCGCGCCGAGGTCAGACCGCTCGAGTTGCGCCCGCAGCCTGGCCAGCCGTTCGTCACGCAACCGGGCCAGGTCGACCCGTTCCTCCCAGTCCACGGCGTTCGGCCCGAAGGTGTGTATCGCCATCGCCTCGCCACCTCACTCTCGGCTCGGCCATCAGTTAAGAGCGGTCCAATGGTGAGCGTCAATAAATACTGAACGCTCCGCAATCCCCCTAGGGGATCAGCGGGAGAAGAGCTCGTCACCGCTGAGGGCCATCGGACCCGGCAACGAACCAGACGCCGACGGCCGGGACCGTTCTCTCGTTGCGGTAAGAATGCGGGGTCATCGACGCGAAGCTGACCGCGTCGCCCGGAGTCAGCCGGTGCGGCCGAGACCCGAGCACGACGGTCAGCTCGCCCTGGATGAGGTAGCCGTACTCGGTGCCGACGTGCCGCATCAGGCGGCCGGCCGGCGACGAGCAGCCACCGGGCGCGTAGCTGACGAGCAGGAAGTCGACGTGGCTGCCCGGCACCCGGCCGAGGCGCTGCCAGATCACCCCGGAATCCAGCTCGAGAACATCGCGCTGCCCCGGGCAGACCACGGGCCCGCCTATTTCCGGGGCATCGCCATGGGCGGTCCCGGCCGGGACCACCACCTGGCCGGCCGCCACGCGGTCCGTCACCCGGCCGCCGGGAGCGCTGGCCTCGCCGAAGACGTCCTGCACCGAGACGCCAAGCGCGGTCGTGATCGCATACAGAGTGCTGACCGACGGCTGGCACTTGCCGGTCTCGATCTGGGAGATGAGGCTCGGCGACAGCCCTACGCTGCGGGCGAGGCCGCGCAGGCTGATCCCCTTCCTGGCGCGCTCCGCGCGGATGCGCTCGCCGAGCTGGAGCACCGCAACGGGCACGGACGCCTCCTCTCGCCAGCATGCTACGGCGCGGCGGCTGGACGCGGGCCTGGTAAGTCCGCCCGGCCGATCGCCTACCTGGACGAACCCTCCCCTAATGGCGCCCTGGGGACTCTCACCCGGATGGAGCGGGTTCCTCCGAGGCCGAGCAGGACAACGGGCGGCTTTCGGTCGGCAGACGCGCGCTGCTGACACGGGGCAGCGTGGTAGCGGCGGGGGTCGTCGGCGCGGGCGCCGTGGCCACCGCCGTGGCGGGACCGGCCAGCGCCCAGGCCACCACCGCCGTGGACATGAACACGGCGAACGACGCTGGCACCAATCCGGCCCAGCCCACCGAGCTGGACGCGGACAATGACACCGCTCCGGCGTTCATCCTGACCAACACCGGCATCGACGCGAGCAACGAGGGATCCGGCCCGAACCTGCGGCTCACCCCGTCTCCGGCCACCGCGACCGGGTACGCGCCGACAGCGTCCACGGTCGGCGGCGACCTCACTGCGACGGCTGACGGGGAACTATGGTTCACCCATGATTTCACGCTGGCGACGCCGCCGGAGCTCTTCCCCGCCCCGGTGCACACCGAGGCCACGGCGAACGTCTACGCCCCGCTGGGTACGCCGACCCGGCTCGTCGACACCCGTAGTTCCACGGGACGCAAGAACATCGTCAACGCGTCCGGAAACCTCAACAGCAAGGGACAGCTGCTGTCGGGCAAGACCATCTACATCCTCCAGCCTGGTCTACTTCGCCGAGGTGGTGCTGGCGAACGTCACGGTCGTGCAGACGGCCGGCAGCGGCTACCTGACCCTGTGGTCGGGCGCGGGCGCCAAGCCGACCGTGTCGCAGATCAACTACACCCGCGCGAACGCGTCGATCGCCAACTTCGTGTCCGTAGGGATCGCCGAGTATTCCGCCACGATCACGAACGTCATCGCGATCCATGCGTCCGAGACCACCCAGGTGATCCTGGACGTGTTCGCGTTCATCATGCCCGGCTTCGAGTACACCAAGTACTCGCTGACACCGGCCGGCACGACCGCCGCCAAGCAGTCCGCCCGCCTGCAGCGTGCCCGGCAGGCGGTGAATGCCGCGAAGCGGTCCTAATCGATCCCGGCGGCCGTGCGCGGCCCAGGCACCTCGGGGCCAGCGCACGGCCGTCAGGTCTTAGGCGGCGTGGGCCCGCACCGGGACGGCGAATTAACCAGTCGTCCTCCTGGCCCGGAGAGGCCCGGCCGGGCTCCGGCTCGTGCGGCGGGTCGTAACAGGCATACCGGCAGCCAGGCGTCCGGCAGGCGATGGTCCGGTGACCGCTGCCGCGCGGCTGCGCCTCGCGGGCTGGCCCGCACTGGCACGGCAGCCACGAGACAATCACCTTGCCTGGCCCCCAGATGTGCCCGTTCCCGCACTTTGTCGGGTAGGTCCACCACCACGGCAGCGACACATCGTTCACTCGACTACCAGAACATAAATTCGATAAGATCGCCACCACTTCGGCCCACTCCGTCGCAGCTCAGCACGCAGACGGCTCGGGAACCTCCTGGGGATGTGGCGAGGGCCCGCATGCGGACATTAGGGTTCGAACGTGGACCGGGAGCAGCGGCGGCAGTACGTCCGCGATCACCGCATTTGCATTTTCGGCTACGGCCGCAAGGAACACGGCCCGGCGATGACCGTTGTCTATTACGTGATGGACGGCGACGACCTGCTGATCTCCACGATGGCCGAGCGCGGCAAGGCCAAGGCGGTCGACCGTAACGGCAAGGTCAGCCTGTGCGTCCTGGACGAGAGATGGCCGCTGGGCTACCTGCAGGTGTACGGCACAGCCGTGCTCTCCCGCGACCGCGAGCTCGCGACGGACGTGCTCGCCAAGGTCATCGGCATCATGGCGGGCGAGGAGGTGCCGGAAAGCCGGCAGCCGCAGATCGAGCAGATGGTGGACGACGAGCAGCGGGTGGTGATCAGGGTCAAGCCGTACGCCACGTTCGAGACCCCGCCGCGGCACGTCTACCAGATGAATGACATCGACACACTCACGCACTTCACCAGCACGTCCATGCCCTGGTAAGACGGGAGAACGCTCAATGACGATCGCTGAACTGCTGGCCGACGCGTTCGGCAGGATCCGGCAGACCGTGCACGGGGCGGTCGACGGACTGACTCCTGGCCAGCTGGCGTTCCGCCCGGAGAGCGGGTCGAACTCGATCGCCTGGCTGGTGTGGCACCTGACCCGGATCCAGGACGACCACATCGCCGACGCCGCGGGGACCGGCCAGGTCTGGACGGCCGGAGCCAGCGGCTCAACCTGGGCGGACCGGTTCGGGCTGCCGTTCGCGGCCGCTGCCACCGGCTATGGCCAGGGATCGGAGGCGGTGGCGGCGGTTCAGGTCCGCTCCGGCGAGCTGCTGACCGGCTACTACGACGCGGTGCACGCCGAGACGCTCAACTACATCCAGGAGCTGACCGACTCCGATCTGGACCGCATCGTGGACAAGGCCTGGGATCCGCCGGTCACCCTGGGCGTGCGCCTGGTAAGCGTGATCTCCGACGACCTGCAGCACGCCGGCCAGGCCGCGTACCTGCGCGGCATCATCGAGCGCAGCTGACAGCCGGCCGCTCAGCCCCAGAGCGACTCGAGCGCCGCGTCGACCGTCGCGGCCAGGTGGGCCACCCGGGGCACGGCCGGCTCCCGGGGCACGGCCTCCACGACCTCGCACTGCGCCTGCGCCCTGGTATCGAGGAACCTGCTGATCTGCGCGTAGCCGTGCCGGTCGTCGCGGATGCTGCGGTGGATGTGCATCCGCAGCGGCGCGTACAGGTACAGCTCGTCGCGGGCCCTGGTCACCGCCACGTAGAACAGCCGCCGCTCCTCAGCGAGTCCCTCCTGGCTGCCAAGCGCCATGTCGCTCGGCACCGCGCCGTCCACCAGGTGCGGCAGGTGCACCACTGACCACTCCAGGCCCTTGGCCGAGTGCACCGTGGAGATGATCACGTAATCGTCGTCGAGCCGCGGCTCCCCGGCGAGGTCGGACCCGGACGCCGGCGGGTCGAGCGTCAGCTCGACGAGCGCGTCGTGCAGCGACGGGCGGCTCGACGCCGCGTCTGCCAGCCGTTCCAGGTCGGCGAGCCGCGCCGTGTAGTCCGGATACCGCGCCTTCAGCGGGTCGGCCAGCGCGGCCAGGATCGCCACCGCCCGGTCCGCGGTCCGTTCCAGATCAGCGGCACCGGCCAGGGCGGTAAGCGTCGCCGCCACCGCACTCCGATAACGAGCCGGAACGGTATCGACCGCGGCTGGCCAGCGTTCGAACGGCCTTGGGTCAGCGGGCCGCAACCCGTCGACGATCCGCCGTGCGATCGCGGGCCCGATCCCCTCGTGCAGCCGCACCACCCGGAACCACGCGAGGTTGTCCGCCGGGTTGGCCACGATGCGCGCGGCGGCCATGAAGTCCTTGACGTGCGCGGCCTCGGTGAACCGCAGACCGCCGTACTTCACGAACGGGATGCCGCGGGCGGTCAGCTCGACCTCCAGCACGTCACTGTGGTGCCCGGTCCGGACCAGCACGGCCTGCTCCCGAAGCAGCCGGCCGCACTCGTGCGCGTCGAGCACCCGGGCGGCGATCTCCCGCGCCTGCGTCGCCTCGTCGTAGCAGCGCACGAGCTGCGGGGTCAGCCCGGTGCCGCGCACCCCGGTCAGCTCGAGCTCCAGCCCGTCGGACTGCGGCCGGACCGTGTTCGCCAGCCGCAGCACCGCGTCCTTGGACCGGTAGTTGCGCACCAGGCGGATCACCGTGAGGCCCGGGTAGGCCCCGGCCAGCGCCCGGAGGTGCTCCGGGTCGGCGCCGCGGAACCCGTAGACGGCCTGGGCGTCGTCGCCGACACAGGTCAGGCCGTCCCCGTCCGGCCGCAGCAGCCGCACGATCTCCGCCTGCACGGTGTTGACGTCCTGGTATTCGTCCACCAGCACCGCGTCGAACAAGCCGCGCAGGGCCGGCCCGGCCGCCGGGTCAGCCAGCGCCGCCCGCCACAGCAGCAGCAGGTCGTCGAAGTCGACGAGGGCGTGCCGGCGCTTGTGCGCCACGTAATCGCGGAACAGCCCGGCCAGCTGCCCGGTGAACTCGCGGCACCAGGGGAAGCTCTCCGCCACCACCTCGGCGATCGTGGTCTGGGTGTTCACGCACCGGGTGTAGATGTCGGCGCAGACCGGGGCCCGCGGCGCCCGCCGCTTGACGCCCACCAGGTCGTGGTCGGCGCGCAGCGTGTCGAGCACGTCCGCCACGTCGGCCGGGTCGATCACGCTGAACGCGGGCGGCAGCGAGAACGACTCGGCGTGCGCCCGGATGATCCGGTGCGCGATCGCGTGAAACGTGCCGCCACAGATCCGGTCGCCCGAGCTGGCGTGCCGCTGCGCAACCCGGGCCAGCATGTCGTCGGCAGCGCGGCGGGTGAACGTCAGCAGCAGGATCCGGCTGGCCTCGACGCCCTGCGCACGCAGCCAGGCGGCCCGGGCCACCAGGGTCCCGGTCTTGCCGGTCCCGGCGCCGGCCAGCACCAGCAGCGGCCCGCCCGCGTGCGTCGCGGCCTGGCGCTGCTCGTCGTTCAATTCTTCGAGAACACCGGCCGCTTCGAACATGCACACGAATGTAGCCAGCCGGAATAACCCGGGCCAGCCCCCGCGCCGGCCCCGCGCCGGACCTTTTCGAAGCCGTCGCGTAAATGGTCGATGACACAGTGGGATTGGCCGGTTCCGCTCGTTATGCTGCGAGGGTGACGCCGATCGATCCGCAGGCTGTCCCGGGGGACCGCCGGGTCGGCCATACCCCGGTCGGTTTCATCGTTGGCGTCGCTGCCTGCAGCCTTGTCGCTCTCGGCGCGCTCGCCCTGGTCGCCGCTAGCGGGGCGGTGCCGGCCGGGATCGGGTTAACCCTGGCCCTGCTGCCCATTCCCGTCCTGCTCGCAGCCGTGCTCGCCCTGGACCGGCTGGAACCCGAGCCGCCCAGCAGCCTGGTCTTCATCTTTCTGTGGGGAGCGGGCTCTGCCGCGCTGATCGCGCTGATCGGCGAGCTGGCCGGCAACCAGCTGCTCACCACCCCGGCGCTGCGGCCCGGCGGGTTCGTCACCGCGTCCGCCGCGGCGTCGATCGGCGTGGCCGTGCTCGAGGACACGCTCATGGGCGCCGCCCTCGTCGGGTTGCTGTGGCTGCGCCCGCAGGAGATCGACGGCATCAGCGACGGGGTCGTCTACGGCAGCATGGTCGGCCTCGGCTTCGCGCTGATCGAGAACATTTTCTATTACGCGCAGGCCACCCACTATGGCTTCAGCGACCTGGCCACGACGTTCGTGCTCCGCGGCGTGGCGTCCCCGGTCTGCCAGGCACTGTTCGCCTCGCTGATCGGCGCGGGCGTGGCGTATGCAGCCACGGTCACCAAGGGCCGCGGCCTTTGGGCGGTCGGCCTGGGCTGGCTCGCCGCCGTGACGCTGCACGCGCTGTGGAACGGCGCGCTGGCCGGGTCGGGCGCCAGGCTCGCCCTCATCTACGCGATCCTGGCCTTCATCGTCGTCCTGCTGCTCCTCGCCATCGTCGTAGACCGGCGGCGCATGATCGCGCTCATCCGCCGCTACCTGCCCGAGTACGAACCGGTTGGCATCCTCACCGAGCTCGACGTCTCGATGCTGAGCAGCATGCCGTACCGCCGCCAGGCCCGCGCGTGGGCGAGGCTGCACGGTGGTCTCGGCGCCCTGCGGGACATGGCCGAATACCAGCTCTCCGCCACCGAGCTCGGGCTGCTGCACCGCCGCTCCGAGCGCGGCCTCGTCGACACCGACGCCTTCGCCCAGCGCCGGGACGTGCTCGTCGTCGGGATGCAGGTCTCGGTCTCGACCTTCACCGGCCGCTTCGCCGTTCCGCCCCGGCCGCCCTGGGCCACGCAGGGCTCTTCCTGCTTCTGGGCTGCGCGGCACCGCCCAACCTCAGCGAGGTCCCGGCCCGGCAGCAAGCCGGATACGCCAGCCCAGGCCCCGGACGTGCCGCCCGACGCCGAGCTCCAGGAACCATGACGGCCGCACAGCCTCGGCGCAGCACTCTCCCGGCATAACCGCCGGATTCTCCCAGCAAAGGATCAGCATCGCGGAACTATCGTTTCCGGCGTGGACGAACTGTCGTCATCCAACGCGCTGCTCGGCGACCCGGCCGCGCTGCGGCGGCGCCTGGCCGAGCACGGGTACCTGTTCTTCCGCGACTTGCTGCCCGCCGCCGAGATGCACGCCGCAGCGGACGGTGTCGCGGCGGCGCTGCGCCACGGCGGATGGATCGACGGCGGCGGGCTCGCATCGGCGGACCGGCGGGCGCTCAACACCGTGGAGGCGCTCGGCGACCCGGCGTTCCGGGCGGCGATCACGAGCCGCGGGTTCAACCGGATTCCCTATCTCGCCGACCTGCGCCGGACGATCAGGACTGTCCTCGGGCCGCAGGCGTTCTCCTATCCGTCAAAGGTGCTGCGGGCGATCTACCCGGAACGGCCGCCCGGCGTGGCCCGCGGCCGCTACGTGCACCAGGACTACGGGGTCTCCGGGGTGCAGGACATGCTGACCACCTGGGTTCCGCTGACCGACATCCCGGTCAGCCTCGGCGGCCTCGCGGTGCGGCCAGGAAGCCATCTCGGCCCGCCGCTGCGGCCGCGCGTGCTCAGGCCCCGCGAGCGCGGCTGGGCCACCACGGATTACCGGGCCGGGGACGCGCTCGTGTTCCACTGCCTGACCTCCCACGCGGCGCTGCCCAACCGGGAGCGGGCGTTGCGGCTGTCCGGTGACTTCCGCTGGCAGTGCCCGGACCAGCCGGTACCGGCCCAGCTCGTGCTCGGCCCGGGCGGCCATCAGTGGGAGATGTTCAGCCGTATGTTCGCGCACGAGTCGTGGTGGGAGCCGGTTCCAGCCGGCCTTGCCCTGACCCCGCGTGAGCGCCTGGCCGCGAACCCGCCCGGGCCGTCTCGCTACTTCCCCGTGCACCCCGGCTGGCGCTACTGGCGCCCACCCGGCGGCGCGGTCCACTAGCGCGCCGACCTCACCAGCCAAGATCGGCCTCACTGATCCAGCCGCCGACCTCACCAACCGAGCTCGCGGAGGCGCTCGTCGCCGATGCCGAAGTGGTGCGCGACCTCGTGGATCACGGTCCGCCGTACCTCCTCGACCACCTCATCCTCGGTGCTGCAGATCGCGCAGATCGCGCGGCGGTAGATCGTGATCCGGTCCGGCAGCACTCCGGCGTACCCGGACGCGGTCCGTTGGGTCAGCGGGATCCCCTGGTAGAGCCCGAGCAGGCCGGGCGGCCCCTGACCGTGCTCCACCATGATCGCGACGTTGCTGATCAGGCGGCCGAGGTCGTCGGGCAGCGTGTCCAGCGCCGCGCCGACCATTTCCTCGAACCGCTCGGGTTCAACTCTGATCAGAGGGCGCCCTCCGAGGCGTAGGAGATGACCCGCTCGGCCCGCACCCGCAGCCAGGTGCCCGCCCACTCGCCGCGGGCCTGCGCGCGGACGTCGGCCGGCACGTCAGCCGCGGGCACCACTGTCGCGGAGCCCTCCACGATCACGACGACATGCTCGTCGCGCTCGCCGTGCGTGATCACCAGGGTCGTCCAGGGCTGGTGGCTGACGTTGCGTTCCCGCACGGAATCCTCCGCCACCGGAAGCCAGAAGAGATCATCCCGGTGGACATAACCCGAGACCACCGCGTGCGGCCGGCCATCCGGCCGGGCGGTCGCGATCACGGCGAACGCACGCCTGCCCAGGTACCCGGTGAGCTGGGCGGCGGTCAGCCGGCGCTCCGGCGGGTAAGCGCCGGCCGTGAGCTTGGTGGCGCGCGCGAACGTCCGGTCCTGAACCGCTGCGAGTGCGTCACTCATGCCACAGTTCTACCGGCCCGGGCGGCGCCCGCCTATTGTTGGCCCGTGGCTGAGTGCGCGGCGGAGACGGGGGCGACGCGTCCGCGCCGGCCGACGGCCGCCGAGATCGCAGCGGCCACCGGCCTGACCATTCGCGACGTGATCGCGCCCGGCCTCCGGGTGCTGTTCTCGGGGATCAATCCCGGCCTGTACTCGGCGGCCACCGGGTACCACTTCGCCCGGCCGGGGAACCGGTTCTGGCCGGCCCTGCACCGGTCCGGGTTCACCCCGCGCCAGCTGCGGCCGGACGAGCAGGAGCAGCTGCTCGGCCTGGGGCTTGGCATCACCAACGTGGTCCCCCGTGCCACCGCACGCGCCGGCGAGCTCACCGATGACGAACTGCGCGAGGGCGGCAGGAAGCTGCTGGAGAAGGCCGAGAGCTTCGGCCCGCGGTGGCTGGCGATCGTCGGCATCACCGCCTACCGGACGGCTTTCGGGGAGGCCCGCGCCACCTTTGGGCCGCAGGCCCGGACCGCGGGCGCCACCCGATTGTGGGTGCTCCCGAACCCAAGCGGGCTCAACGCCCATAAGACAGTAGCTCAGCTCGCAGCTGACTTCGCGGAGCTGCGGAAGCAGGCAACGGACTGAGCACGTCCCTAGGGCACAGGAGTTACATCTATGGATCTCTATCGGTATCGGATCACCTACAAGGACGGCCGCATCCAGGAGGTCGAGGCGAGCTCGACCAGGACCACAAAGGAGTTCATCTACTTCGAGGATGACGGCGACTGGCTGCTCCAGGTCGCCACCGACTCGGTGGAGAGCGTCAGCGGCGCGGACGTGCCCGAGCCGGTGCGGCCCGGCGCTGAGCAGAGCGAGATGCGCCGCTGACTAGCCTGCGGGCTCGCACATCGTGAGCAGCTTGGTAACCGTGGCCCAGTTGCGCGCCGTGCCGGTCACCGTGTCGGTCTTCTTCTGGCCGAGCTTCACCAGCGCCGCGGCCAGGTCGCTGCGGCCGTAGCCGTCCGGGGTGTGCAGAAAGATCGTGCGCCCGACGATCTGGGCGGTGTCGCGGCTGCCCTGCTTGTCGGCGATCTGCTGGGCGGCCGCCACGCGTTCGGCGACATCGGGGCCCGGGTCGCCGCTCAGGAACACCGCGTGCACGGCCCTGAGGTTCGGCTCGTCGGCGTACGGGTTGTCGCGCGCCACCTGGGCCAGCTCCTCGCGCGACAGCACCACGACCCGGCACGGAACGCTCAGCGACGTGGCGATCGCCTGCTCGAGGGCCGCCGCCAGCGCGGCCGTATCGGACTGGTCGCTGGTGAAGACCACGTTGCCGCTCTGGATGTAGGTCGCCACGTCGGCGTGGCCCAGCGAGCCAACCAGCTCGCGCAACTCGGCCATGGCGACCTTGTTGTGGCCGGCCAGGTTGATGCCCCGTAGCAGGGCCACATGAGTAGGCATCCCACCATCCTGCCGCAGCCGACCTGGCCGCCCGCCGCAGCCCGCCTGGCCATCCTGCCGCAGCCGCCTGGACGCCCTGCCGCAGCCGGCCTGGCCGCCGCCCGCCCAGCCGCGCGCTTTGGCGGCAGGGTTGGGTCTTGATCACAAAATGCGGGGGTATATCTAGGCGTTAGGGCGGCAGTGACCTGGGGGAACGTGCCGTCGGGGGACGCTGACGGTCACGATCGGGGGGTCAGTAACGCAATGAGCAAGATCTCTCCAGGGGTGCTCGCCCCGCCGCACGAGATTCTGTCGCCGGACGAGTGGCGGGCGCGGGGCCGCGCCCGGCGCTACCGGGTGCCACGCGCTGACCACGCCGGGTGGGATCCGCCCAAGAACCGTCCTGACCCGGTTGACCTCCTCGAGGAGCAAGCCAAAACCCGGGTGCCCGACCTGGTTCCGATCCGCTACGGCCGCATGCTCACCTCCCCGTTCGCGTACTTCAGGGGCGCCGCGGCGCCGATGGCGTGGGACTTGGCTCATACCTCTACGACGGAACTAAAGGTGCAGTGCTGCGGCGACGCGCACCTGCTGAACTTCGGCATGTTCGCCGCGCCGGACCGGCGGCTGGTGTTCGACGTCAACGACTTCGACGAGACGCTGCCCGCGCCGTTCGAGTGGGACGTCAAGCGGCTGGCAGCCAGCCTCGCGGTCGCCGCCAGGGACAACGGGTTCTCCGAACGGGAGGCACAGACTGCGGCGCGCCGCTGCGCGAACAGCTACCGGGTTGAGATGGCGCAGTACGCGAAGATGCGGTTCCTGAACGTCTGGTACTCCAGAATCGACCTCGACCAGGTGACCAACCTCTACGACTCGGTCCAGTCGAAGAAGGCGGTGCGCCGCCGCCGCAAGGACATCAGGAAGGCCCAGCAGCGCACCAGCCTGAAGGCGCTGATGAAGTTCTGCGACCAGGTCGGCGGCGAGTACCGGATCCGCCCCGACCATCCGCTGATCGTCCGCTTCCCCATCGAGCGCAACCCGGCCATGCTCGACGAACTGCGCAGCGCAATCGCGCTGTACCAGGAGACGATTCCGGCCGACCGGCGGGAGGTGCTGCGCCGCTACTACTTCGGTGACTTCGCCCGCAAGGTGGTCGGTGTCGGTTCGGTCGGCACCGAGGCCTTCGTCTTGCTGCTGCTCGGCGACCGCGAGGACGAGCCACTGTTCCTCCAGCTCAAGGAGGCGCAGGAGTCGGTGCTCGCGCCGTACGCAGGGCCCAGCGAGTACAAGCACCAGGGCGAGCGGGTGGCGCGCGGACAGCGGATGACCCAGGCCGCGACCGACGAGTTCCTCGGCTGGACCAAGGGCATCGCCACCGACGGCAAGAAGGCCAAGGACTACTACGTCCGCCAGCTTCGGGACATGAAGGGCTCGATGGACGTCCCGGCCATGGACGCTGAGCAGCTCAACTACTACGGCCGGCTGTGCGGCTGGGCGCTGGCCCGCGGCCACGCCAGGACCGGCCGCGCCACGGTGATCTCCGGCTATCTCGGCGAGAGCAAGGAGTTCGACTGCGCGATCGCCGATTTCGCGCTCGCCTACGCCGACCAGAACGCCAAGGACTATCAGTGCCTGATGGACGCCGTCGCCAACGGCCGCGTCCAGGCCGTGATGGGCCTGTAAAGAGCCGCGCTGCACGTGCTCGACGACGTGCCGGATCGCCAGGTCCTGGGCCCGCAGGTGGGCCTGGAGGCGCTCGCAGGCGCGCAGCACGGCCTCCGCGTTCAGATAGGTCTGCGCTGAGCGCTTGTCCGCCGAGCGCCCGATCACCTGCTGCCCGACCATGATTACGAACATCAGCAGCAGCTGCAGCTGGCTGGACAGGAACAGCAGGAACGCGTACGGGTACGGGTCGAACCCGAGCACCTGGCCTGCCACGATCCAGCCGATCTGGAAGATCAGCGCGACGTAGAAGGCCGTCATCGTGGCCACCTTGCTGGTGAGCCAGGCAGCCAGCCTGCCGTTGAATCCGACGTACTCGTCCGCCGTCGTGGGCGGCGCCTCGATCCGCTCCGAGGCCTTGGCCAGCAGCTCCTGGTGCTCGGCGCCCAGGTCGGTGCCGCCAGCGAGCAGGGTGTCCTGCGCCATCAGGTGATTCTGGATCTGCTCGCAGTCGACCAGGATCGCCTCGGCGTCCTCGTAGGTGTCCGTGGACCGCCGGTCCGCGCTGCGGCCGAGCACCTGCTGCCCGAGCAGGATGATGAAGATCAGCAGCAGCTGGGCAACATTGCCGAGGAACAGCAGGAACGGGTACGGATACGGGTCGAAGCCCAGCACTCCCTTTGAGCCCAGCGCCATCCAGAGCACGGTGACAGCCGCGGCGATGTAGACGGTCCACATCGACCCGATCCTGGCCGTGATCCAGGCGGCCAGCCGCTCGTTGAACCCGCTCGCCTCGTCGGCGTGGCCGGGATCCTGGCTCCGCCTGGCGTGCGCCCGCGGGTGGCGGACGGCGGTGTACAGGCTCATGCCCAGCCCGTTACCCGGGGCTGAGCTGGGCGTAACCCGTCTCGATCGCCGGTTCCAGCCTCTCCACAGGCATGGGCCACCTCGCGCCGCCAGCCTCGGCCGCCTTACTGGCCGGTACGCCGTCGCCGTGGAGCTCCCGGATCAGCCCGGACACCGTGGCAAGCAGCTGCTGCTGCGCCCGGGCGAATTCGGCGCCGACCGGGGCGCCGTGCCCGGGCACCAGGACGTCGCCGTCGCCGGCCAGGGACAGCAGGCGGGACACGGTATCCGGCCAGTCCATCGGGAAGCTCCCGGCGCCGTAGCACGGCGGGCCCGACTCCTCGATCACGTCGCCGACCAGCCACGCGGCCGCGTCAGGGACGTGCAGCAGCAGGTCGTTGTCGGTGTGGCCGCGCCCCAGGTAGAACATGTCGACGGCCCGGTCCCCAAGATCAAGCGTGTGCCGGTCGCCGACCAGCTCGGTGGGCGGGGTGATGACCACCTCGCGCCACTCTTCTGCCGGCTCCTCGCCGTTGGCGATGCACTCGGCGAGCCCAGGCCGCTCGAACCGGTCCAGGAATGCCGGGGCCAGGACGTGGCCGTAGATCGGCACGTTCAGGTCCGAGCCGGGGCCGAACCGCTGGTTGCCGAAGCAGTGGTCGAAGTGCGCGTGGGTGTTAATCACCCAGCGGACCGGCCGACTGCCGAGCTCCCGCAGGTCGGCGCGGATCTCATCGGCCTGCCGCGGCGACCCGCGCGTGTCCACCACCACGAGCCCGTCCGAGCCGCGGACCACGCAGACGCTCACGTCCAGCGGGTTGTACCGCCGCTGGAAGACCCCGTCGGCCACCTCGTCCCAGCCCACAGCAGGAATCTACCCGGATTGCGCCGCCCCGAGCGGTGCCGGGACGTCCTCGTCGTTCCGGGAGGCGGGCTGGGAGCAGGCACTGGCGAGCTGGCGTAGCGCGAGAGCCAGAAGCGGCCGCAGCGGCACCGGCGGGTCGGCGGCGTACCAGCGCCTGATGGCCACGTGAGACGCCGCGATGACGGCACCGGCCAGGATCTGCGGGTACATGCCGGCCTCGACGTCGGTTCCGGTCCGCTCGGCGATCGCCGTGGCCAGCGCGTTCTGCTGAGCGAAGTTGACCTTCAGGTACTCGCCGCGCATCGCCGGCGACTGCAGTACCCGCCCGATCGCGGTCATGATGTCCCTGCTAAACGCCTGGTCGGTGTTCTCGTAGTGCTCGAGCACCGAGTGGGTGAGCGCGTCCCATAGCGGCTCGTCGGCCGGCCGCTGCAGCAGCGACGCACCGATCCGGTAGGCCCGGTCCGCTCCGATCGCAGCGACAGCCTCGTACTTGCTGGCGAAGTAGTTGCGGAAGGTGCGCAGCGCCACATTCGCCTCGGCGGTGATGTCCTCGATCGTGACGTTCTCGAGTCCCCGTTCGATTGCGAGCCGGAGCGCGGCATCGCTCAGCGCCTTGCGCGTGGCGAGCTTCTTGCGCTCCCGCAGGCCGGTCATCCGGTTACCTTAAACCGATCATGCCTTTAAAGCAAACTTGCCTTTAAGGCATGAATCTGCAACAGTGGCCGCCATGGAGACCCCGAATGCCACCGCAACCGCGGACGTGGTGATCGTCGGCGGTGGTCCCACCGGGCTGATGCTCGCCGCCGAGCTCCGGCTGGGCGGCGTGGATCCGGTGGTGCTCGAGCGGCTGCCGGAGATCAGCCAGATTCCGAAGGGCAACGGGCTAATCGGCCAGATCGTGCCGACGCTGGACTACCGCGGCCTGACGGACCGGTTCCGGGCGGAGGCCACGTTCACCGGGCCGATGCCGCAGTTTCCGTTCGGCTCGGTGCCGCTTGACTTTTCCCGGCTGAGCCCGGGCCCGCTGCACATCATGGCGATACCGCAGCGGCGGCTCGAGCAGATGCTCGACGACTGGCTGCGGGAGCTCGGCGGCGGCGTCCGGCGCGGCCACGAGGTGCTGGCGCTGTCGCTGCCCGAAGACGGCTCGCCGGTCACGGTGGACGTGCGCGGCCCGGACGGCGACTACCAGCTGCGCACCAGGTACGTGGTGGGCTGCGACGGCGCGCACAGCCTGGTCCGCAAGCAGGCCGGGATCGGCTTCCCCGGAGTCACATCGTCGGAGACCTCGCGGATCGGGCGGGTGTTCCTGCCCACGGTCAAGATCGCGCCGGGCGGCCAAACGGCCGAAGTGCCCGGTGTCGGCCTGGTGCGGCTGACGCTGACCACGCAGACGCCGCGCGGGGCGTATTCACTCGCGCCGCTCACCTCGCTGGACAAGGCCGCCCGGCCCGGCATGTTCATCGTCTACACCAGGGAGGACGACCCCTCCTGGGCGCCGGCCGACCCCAAGGCCCCGATGACCCTCGACGAACTGCGCGAGAGCGTCCGCCGGGTGCTCGGCACCGACCTGGCGATGAGCGACCCGCAGTGGCTGACCCGGACGGTAGGCAACAGCAGGCAGGCCGAGCGCTACCGTGCGGGCCCGGTGCTGCTGGCGGGCGACGCGGCGCACATCTTCGGCGCCGGGGGGTCGCTGAACGTCGGCCTGCTCGACGCGATCAACCTCGGCTGGAAGCTCGCCGCGCAGGCCGGCGGCTGGGCGCCGGACGGCTTGCTGGATTCGTACCACGCCGAGCGGCACCTGGCCGGGCAGCGGGCCGTGCTGCAGACCAGGGCGCAGAAGGCGCTGTCGGCCAGCGGCGAGTACGCCGAGTCGCTGCGGGACCTGTTCGGCGAGCTGATGCAGCTGCCCGATGCCGTGCGGCACGTCGGCGCGATCATGGAGGGTTCCGACGTCCGCTACGAGATGCCCGCCGGTAGGGGCCGGCCGCACCAGCTCGCCGGGCGGTTCGCCCCGGACCTGCGGCTGGACGGCGGCGCCACGCGGGTAGCCGAGCTGGTCCGGCCCGCGCGCGGCGTGCTGCTCGACCTCACCGGCTCGGGCCCGACCGCAGACTTTTTCGTCCCGGGCGGAGGCGGCGCGATATCCGGGGTCCTCATGCCGAACGACGCTCTGTCCCGCGCAGTTTCGCCCTGGCGTGACCGGGTCAACGTCGTGGCCGGCCGCCCCATGGCCGAGCCGCCGCCCGCCGCCGCGATGCTGATCCGGCCGGACGGGTATGTCGCCTGGGCGGTGGGCCCGGACACCAGGGACCTGGCCGGCGGGCTGCCCGAGGCGTTGCGCACCTGGTTCGGGGCGCCCGGCTAGCGCTCGATCGCGCGGATCTGAACGGTCGCGGTGGCGGCCGCCACGACCTGGCCGGATTCGTCGAGCAGCTCACCGGCCAGAAACCCCATTGACCTGGTGCGGCCGGTCACCCGGCCCCGCCCGGTGAGCCGTCCCGGGCGGGCCTGCCGCAGGAACTGTACGTGCAGGTCGGTGGTGAGCGAGAACAGGCCGGGATCGAGCGACGCGACCAGCGCAGGCCCCATCGCCTCGTCGAGCATCGCGGTCAGGAAGCCGCCCTGGATCACCCCGACGGGGTTCAGGAACCGCTCATCCGCCCGGTACGCAACCTCGATCGTCCCGGCGTCAGGGTCGATCGATACCAGTTCCCAGCCGAGGAGGGCAGCCGCCGGAGGCAGTGGCGCCCGGCCTTCCATCACGTCCCAGAACGATCCTTCGCGACTCATGGCCGCACCATAGCGCGGGTACCGACCGTTCCGGTTAGCCCATCCGTGATGGCGTGGGATGCTCGGGGCGTGTCCGATCTCGAGATCCTCCGCGGCCGCATGCGGCAGTTCGCCGACGACCGGGACTGGGGCAAGTTCCACGATCCGAAATCGGTGCTGCTGGCCCTCGTCGGCGAGGTCGGCGAGCTGGCGGAACTGTTCCAGTGGCTGCCCGCAGCCGACGCCCAGGATCTCGCCCAGCACGAGCCGCTCCGTACCCGGGTCGGCGAAGAGATGTCTGACGTCCTGCTGTACCTGGTTCTGCTGGCCGACGTGACCGGCATCGACCTCGCCGAGGCCGTTCAGGCCAAGATGGACGACTCCGAGCGCCGCTTCCCGCCTGGCCCGTCAAAGGGCTAGCTCCCGGCCAGATGAAGGCGGCCGTTCAGCGCGTTGCGGGTATAGAACCTGTCGGGCCGTAACAGTCATCGGCCCCGGACGCCCTTCCGCCAGAGAGATCCGGCCCGGGCCCGCCTCTTCGCACGTCTTGGGTGCGGTAGGCCGCTTGCTTCATCTGTGTACAGAAGATCAGTTAACGGGGGAAAAGATGATTCCGGTTAAGACCAGGCCGGGGCGCCCTGGCGAGGACGCCATCACCAAATACGCGAGGCAGACCCGCAATGCCGCGGTCACGCTCGCCGTCCTGGCATGTGTCGCAGCGCTCATTACCCTGATAGCCGCGGTGGTAGCCGTGTCGGCGATCAACCGGGTGGGCAGGACGTTTCAGAACGGCTTCGGCAATGTCGGCGGCAGCAATTGCGTAAGCCAGGGCGGCACCAACCCGAACTGCTGAGCGGCGCAGACGCGCCGCCACGCCGCCGTCCAGGTCGCCGACGAACGTGACGCCGGGCACCGGGGTGGCCGGGGGATGGTGGGTCAGCACGAACTGCGACCCAGCCCATCCCCCGTCGACATCACCACCAACAAGCGGTCCGACGGTCGGGCACGCCCAAACTCATCGGCGGGCTGCAGCGGCTAGGTGCGCCCGGCACCCCTAATACGGTAGTAGGCCGTGGGCTCCCAGTAGGAGGTCGATACCGTCCACCCGATCGGGACGCCGGAGGTATCGGCGCCGAACGAGACGCTCGGGTTGTCGACCATCTCGACGTGCCCTGGCCCAAAGAATGCCAGGTCCCCGCGTTTCGCCTGAGAACGGCTGATCTGGACCAGCAGCGGGCTGTCGAGCATTTCGTAGGTTGTCCTCGGCAGCTGAATGCCTGCCTGCAGGTAGGCCTCGTAGACGAGTCCGGAACAGTCATAGCAGGATGGCCCGTCTCCACCCCAGCAATACGATTTGCCCGCCTGTGCGACGGCATACTCGTAAGCGATGACCCGCAGGCGGACCCCGCCATCAGCGGTCGCGGCGTGGGCTGGCCCGGCGAAGGAAAGTAGCGACGTCAGGAGAGCGCACACCATGATTACGAACTTGCGGTGGACCATCTGGCTTCGTTGCCCCTTCATTGTTCGTGAGTTGGACTCGATTCCTTCAGGGGCTAGGGCCTTCCTTTCCCGCCGAACGCATGCCGGAACCAAATAACGTCACGATAACAAAGGTCAATATGCTTTCTTGACACATCGTTTGCGCGCTGCCGAGCGTTACAAAAATCATTCACAGCCATGTTTGAATGCCTGGATCCTGTGCCTGGAAGCACACAATGCGGGCCGTGAGCGGCCGCTGGGCAGCAACGCCGCTTGGAAAAGGTCCACTTCGTCGTAATCGACTCGCTTAGCACCGTTGTGGCGTGCGCCAGCCAGGTACGGCCGCGTGGCAAAGATGGGCTACTTTAGGCTCAAGCGCCGGATTGGCGCGGTGCCGGCAAGCGACCGATGTCGCGCCATCATCGAGGCCACGTTCGCACCGTTTCGGGTGACTCGCCCCGCGCCTTACCGGGCCGGGCCGGCGGATCGGTCGTTGCCGCACACCTGGTCCAGCGTGTCAGACGTCTTGATGTTGCGCGGCGACCGCCGGTATTCCGCGACCGGCGGATCGTGCGCCAGCGGGGACCCGCGCCGCGGCCCGGCCGGCCCGTCTCGCGGGTAGATTGCACGGCAGGCAACAAGATTCCTATCGCGCCCAAATAGAATTCGGCCATCGCAATAATCGGAGACCAGAATAGGTCACCTATTGTATCGTGTTACGATATTATCTGGCCGGGCGTTCCTCGCTCTCGCCGGGCAGGCGCGGACGACCGGTCTTAGCGCGGACGACCGGTCTCGCGCCCGCCCAGCGCCTTCCGCAGGTGCAGCGTCCGCTGCATCCGCTGCCGACCGCGCTGCGCCAGCACGCGGGTCATGCTCCGGGCATCAACGTCGCGCAGGGCGTCCGCGGTCTTCAGGCCGGCCACACCGCCCGCGCGGAAGGCGCCGACGATCGCCTGGACCGCCGCGTCGGCCGGGAGCATCGGCGGCGCCGGCTCGGCATCGGTCTCCGGCAGGTCGCCGAGTGAGGAAAGGTCACCGATGACCGGCACGCCGAGCGCCGCGATGTTCTCGGCCATTTCGGCGCCAATCTCGGTCGCCCGCTTGAGCGCCCACACAGGGGTTGCGATCCGCGGCTCGCCGGGCCCCGGCTGGCGCGTCTTCATCTGCTGGACCGCGCCGTACCGCACGAACCTGGCGTAGTGGTGGCTCGGCCACTTCCGGCGCTTGAATTCCTCGTTGAGCAGCCGCACGACCTCGGCTTCCGCGAGGGTGAGGGAGCGGTTCGCCGCATTTGCGCCCGGCACCAGGAACCCGCGGGGCAGGCCCAGCATCGATTCGAAGGTGCGCAGCAGCATCATCCGGTCGTCATCGTCCACCACCACGACGGTGAGGTTCTGCGCTGCCTTCATCCAGCGTGCGACGAGCTCATCGTGACGGTGGCGGCGCCAGAAACCGGGCGTCGGCGTGTCCGGCGGGTCCTTGAGTATCCCCTCGAGCCACTCCAGGTAGTGAAAGCGGTAGCCGTTTTGCAGGTACTGCTGCCACTGCGACGGCAAGATCCTGGTGAGCGGGCGCAGCGTGACCACCACGTGCACCTGCGGGCCGCCCAGATCCCTGACCACGCGGCAGGCCGCGGCGTCGCTGGCCTCGGCGAGGAACTCACTGCTCACCACCACCCGCTGGTCGCGCGCAGCCGTTACCTCGCGAACCAGTAAAGCCCAGTCGGCCATGTCGGGATCGGGCTCGCCGATCAGGGTCGGCTGGCCGGTGACCGCGAGCATTGCCCGCAGCGGCTGCCTACCGGTGCCGGGGTAGACGACGCCCTGTGCGGCCAGCCGCTCCCGAGCCAGGTGCAGAGCGTCCTGGATCATGGTTGTGCCGGTCTTGTGCGGACCGATGTGCAGGACGCGGGCGTCGGCCTGCAACTGCAGGTCGTCCGCGACCATGGATCTCCCCCCGCTCCCGGCGAGCCCGCCCCGATGCGATCCGGGCGACCGCCCCGATGCCTGTTTGAGTAAACGGAGAGTAATGGAAAGGTCACTGTGGCGCAGGGCTTTGCTCGAGGTACGGTGGCGCAGCGACGCTTCTAAGCCGGTATATCCATAGATGGCCCGCGCCATAGCGGAGGGAATCCAGAGTCCCAGATCACGCAGTGCGACTGCTGCCGACCGGCCACTGGTCGCTGGCATGCCTGTCTACGATGACAGGACATCTGCGGATGCGTGGGGAAGGGAGCTGACCGTGCCGAGATCGCTCGACCGGCCAGACCAGCCTTCCGTACCCGACCAGTCGGACGCGATCGAGACGCCAAGCCGGTTACGGCCGGCATCCTCGCATCAAGATCTGCCTGCAACGCTGGACCGCAGTGACCGGACGGAGTTAGCGGACTCCGGGCGATGGTCAAAGGCCGGTCTGCGCCAGCGCCTGGAACACCTGCCGCCCGGTCATCCGAGCTCGCTGCGCAGCGATGACCCGGAAAGCGAAGCTCGCGGGCCCGGGCAGCCTGAAGATGCCCGAATCTCCAGCGGCGAGGCCGACGCGATCAAACAGAACTACTGGAGCGAGGTGCCCAGGTTCCTGCGGGCGTCGGCCGAGCATGTTCGTAGATGGCCGACCGAGCGAGTGACCCTGGAGGTGGACCGGTCTGGGGATCCGACCGGATCCTGGCGGGCAGACAGCACCCGGTACCTGAACCCGGAGCAATACACCCAGGTCAAGGAGGAGATCGGCCAGGTGCAAGAGAAGCAAGGACCGTTGACAGAACGCATCGGTGAGGTCCAGGAGGAGAATGCCAGCGGAGGCTGGCTAGAAGGCCTCGACCACTGCCTCAAGGGCAGTGACCGGATAAAAGAAAAGGTCGCCGAAATACTCAAGCGAATGCCGGGCAAAGAAATTTCCGAAATCGTGCGCGAGCTTCCCGATGCAATCCGCTATACCTTCTGCTTTGAACCTGGCACATACGCCTCTGGTTATTGGGACATTAGGCGGCGCATGGAGGAGCAAGGCGACAGAATGATCTACAGCAAGAACCACTGGCGTGATGATCCAGAGTACAAGGGGATCAACACTCGATGGGTAACGCCGGAAGGCCAGATGTTTGAGGTGCAGTTCCACACGCCAGAGAGCTACCACGCCAAGCAGGAGGTGACCCACGGCTCCTACGAGCGGCTACGCAGCCCTCTGACCCGGGATGATGAGCGCATGGAGTTGCGGTCGTTTCAACGGGAGGTGTGCGGGTGGATCAGCGTCCCTGACGGTGCAACGGCCATCCCGGACTACCAGCGGAAAGGCCAGAGTTAGATGCCGGACAAGATCACTTACTACGCCATCATCGACGACTCGGCGACCGTTGACAGACCAGGCGGCCTACTGAGGCGGCTCGAATTCGATGGCGACGGCTTCACCGATGAAGGCCTGCGTCAGGACTTTAGCTGGGATTTCACACCGCTGATCGTCGAATGGGAGCGTAGCAACTTCAGCTATGAGCTAGTCGAGGTCAGCCACGAGCAGGCCAGCAACATCATCGAATACTTTCGCGAGAAGTGGGGGCCCTATGGCCGGTCCTTGGACTCGTGACTCCGCTGCTCACCAGCGCCGAGGCCGCATCGTCGCAGCCCCTCAGCGCCGCTGGACTCCCTGGCCAGAGGGCTGATTGAACTTAGGTCGAGGTGCTATGGTTTTTCCTCGCTGTTCGACCTAGCGGCGTTATGCCGCTGATCCCAAGATCCCCCTGCGCCAAGGAGTTGGTTGGTGTGGGCTTGCGCTTTAACCCGCCGCCAGGGTGGCCGCCAGCGCCCGAGGGCTTCACGCCCCAACCCGGATGGCAGCCAGACCCCTCGTGGCCACAGCCACCCGTCGGCTGGCAACTGTGGGTCAGCGATGACCAAGCGCCTGCCGACTCGTCGCAGGCGATAAATCAGAACACGCCATACGGGATCCCCGGGCTTCCCCACGGCGCCCCAAGCGGTGTCGCGGGCCAGCCGCAGGGAACCGGCCCGACCAGTGGCTGGGCGATCGCCTCGTTCGTGCTCGGCTTGCTGAGCGTGGTCGTTCTCAGCGCGATCTTCGCCTTCATCGCGCTGCGGAAGATCAAGCGACTCGGGCAGCGGGGCCGGGGCCTCGCGGTCGCCGGTCTCGCTTTGTCCGGGTTTTGGGTCGTGGTCCTGGTGGCGGCCATTGTCGTCGCGAACGTGGGCAAGGCGACCCGATCGGCCACCACCGGGGTGATCACGCACCGGGGCCACATGAATGCCTTCTCGCTGAGGGTCGGGGACTGCTTCGACAACCCGACCGGCGCGCACACCGTCAACACGGTCACCGCCATCCCCTGCGATCAGCCGCACAACGCGCAGATCTATGCCAAGTTCAAGCTCGCCGGGTCTGACCTCAGCTATCCCGGGGCCGCCGTGGTTGCCCAGCGGGCGCGCAGCGGCTGCAACGTCCGCATCGGCATCGTCGACAAGGCGATAACCACCGGCGCCATGACGATGCGCATCCTGCTACCGGAGGAAACCTCCTGGACCGCGGGCCATCGGACCGTGAGCTGCATGGTCGTCAATCCCACGGCGACCCTCACGACCTCGCTGCTGAACTCGACGCCCGGGGCTGGCTGAGCCCGCCGCCGCCACCGCCGCACTGAGGGCTTGACCTGCGCATGCGATAGGTTCTGTGACCTAACGTCACGGGTATCCGGATTACAGCGGATGGGGGTGTCATGGCGCGGCAGCAAGCACCGCTGCCACGCCGCGTTCGGGCACTGCTCGGGTTTGTGTGCGCGCTCGTATTCGTCGACACGATTTTCTTCACGGCGCTGACGCCGCTGCTGCCGCACTACACCCACGTCGCGAACCTGACCAAGGCCGGTGCCGGGCTCCTGGTCGCTGCCTATCCGGCCGGGACCCTGGTTGCCGCGCTGCCCGGCGGCCTGATCACCTCCCAATTCGGCCCAAGGCGGGTCGCCGCGGTCGGCCTGACCCTGATGAGCGTCTCGACGCTGCTCTTCGGCTGGTCATCTGCTGCGGCCGTTCTCGACGCCGCGCGTTTCGTCCAGGGCTTGGGCGGCGCGTGCACCTGGGCGGCGGGCCTGACGTGGCTGGCCACGGTCGCCCCGCCGGAACGGCGCGGGGAGATGATGGGCCTCGCGCTCGGCGCGGCGGTGGGCGGTGCGTTGTTCGGCCCCGTGGTAGGGGCGGTCGCCAGCCAGGTTGGCACCGGCCCGGCGTTCTCGGCCGCCGCCGTGGCCGGCGCCGCGCTCATCGTGGTCGCGTTCCTGGTTCCGGCCCCGGCCCGTGCCGAACCGCAGGGACTGCAGGCGACCTGGCCCGCGATCCGGGACCGCCGCGTGAGAGTCGGCATGTCGCTGACCATGCTGGCTGGGGTCGCGTTCGGGGTATTCGACGTGCTGGCGCCACTGCGGCTGAGCAGGCTAGGCGCCTCGGCCGTCGTCATCGGAGTGACGTTCCTGGCGTCGGCGGCGATCGAGACGGCCCTGTCACCACTGGCCGGCCGACTGTCGGACAGCCGCGGCGAACTGGTGCCGGTGCGGCTGTCACTGGCCGCTGCCGTGGTCGTCAGCCTGCTGGCACCGGTGCTCGCGCCAGCCCCGGTGCTGATCGCGGTCCTGATCGTCGGTATGCCAGCCTTCGGAACGCTGTTCGCCCCCGCGACCGCGCTGCTCAGCGCCGGTGCGGAGCAATTGGGTCTGAACCAGGGTCTCGCGTTTGGCCTGGGCAACCTGGCCTGGGCCACTGGGCAGGCCGGGGCCGCCGCGGCGGGTGGCGCCATCGCCCAGGCGACGGCGGACGTCGTCCCGTACGCGTTGCTCGCCGCCGCGTGCCTGGCTGCACTGATCACGCTGCGGCCCAGCCGCTACCGCCGGGTGCCGCGGCCGAACGGCGACCCGGCCGAGCAGCAGCCGTGCGCGGAAGATGCCTGACGTGCCGTGCCGAACGGCGGCCTGCTGACGATCCGGTTTTCGCCGCCATTCGCACGGTCTTCAGAGCTTTTCGGCCCCGGTTCGCGATGCATCCGCAGTGGTTAGACCGTAAACCTAGATCGCACAGCCCACCGGACAACGGGGAGGGCGCGGTGGCCCTCTGCCGCGGATCGTCGCGCCGCCGCGCGCCAGCGGGCCAGCCGAACACCCTCGGCGGACCCCGGCGGCCCGGGCTGACCAGGCATTCAATCGGCTGCCTGTACCGGGCAGAAACCCCGAGATCACGAGATCATCTGTCATGGCAGAATTGTCGGGTGACTGGCGAACCCGACGACGGTGCCGTCGAGGCAATTGCCACGGAACTCGCCGCCTGCCGCCAGCGCGGTATCGAGCGGCTGGACGTCAGCTCGCACAACCAGACCGCCGTGCAGACACCCGTGCTACAGCGCCTGGCCGGCGAGTACGTAATGGTCAGGCAGCTTCATGCGCATGGCAGGATCCAGCAGCTCAAGTTTCTCTTCCGTGACGCGATAAAGGCCTTCGCCGTAGAAAACGAAGGAGACGCGCTGCTCGTCGGTGGCCTGTTCTTTGGCGACTCCCTGAACAGGGTGACCAAGAGCGCCGGTGAGCTGCTTGACCTGGCACGGAGGAAGTCGGACTACCCGACCGAGGCCCTCTTCAGGGAGGTAAGGAGGGCGGCCTTTGCGGAATTTGCACGGTTCCTGCCTGACTTTGTCGAGGACGCAAACCTAGGAGACACGAGGAAGGCAAGGTCGGGCGCCGCCGCGTCCGGAAGCGTGTCGGTGCTTCCCGATCTGACGACGCCTGCCTATGAGGAGAGCGCGCCAGATCCCGAGGTGCAGCACCAGGAGGCGGAGACCGGATACGTCGACAACGGCGAGCACTTCACCAAGCTGCTTGCTGAGGCCGCGAACGCGACAATCGTGGGGTTCACGAACGAGAAACTGGCATCAATGCTGCGGACGGCCCTGGACCGCAAGCGCGCCGCGTTGCAGAAGCCAGACGCCTGCTGGGACTCCCTCCGCGTCGTCTTCCTGAGCGACAAGCTGCTCGACCTGGTCAACGACGAGCGCAGGGAATCGCCGAGCCAGGAGGAAGCCCTGCGGAGGCGCCGCGAAGCCGCAACGCACGGCCGCAGGACGGTCAGCGTCTTCCTCCGCGGCCTGCCGGTCGGACGGTGGATGACCTATGAGTCGAATTACCTCCCACCGCTTGTCGGCACGCTCTTCGAAATGCCGAACGGCCGGCGCATTGTCCAGCTGTTGATCCGCCGGCCACAGCGAGCCGCCGAAGATCACCTCTACCTCCAGCTGGAGGACACCCAGGGGCACTACTTCTCGGCCGCGTTCGAGGAGATCGTGCACAGCAGCGTGGACGACAACAAGGTGGTCCCGGTCGGCTCGCCTGCTGTGGATGGCCCAGAGCGGTTCCAGGTAACCAGGCCTCCCCGCTATCGCCAGAACGTCCTGAAGGACGGCTCCCACGCGACCGGCTGGCTTCCGCTCGTGCTCGTGATCACCTGGCGGACGCGCGGCGGGCGGGCAGAGCCTTTGCTGCAGCTTCGAACCCAGCTGAACGCCGCCCGCGAGCTGGACCGGCTCAGCCACCTCTCCGGCCACATTCTCGAGGACGACCGGGCACGGCTGCCGGATTTCGGGCTGGAAGACGCGGTCCCGCTGCGGGCCGCCCGGCGGCGTGTACAGATGGAGACGGGCGAGGAAGACATCGGCACCTTGCGGCCATTCGCGACCAGCAGGTACATCCACCCGGACAAGGAGAACCTGTTCTTTTTCCTCTACAGCTGTGAGCTCCCGGAAGGCTTTCAGCTGTCGAGGGAGGCCGAAATGTTTCCGGTGTCCGTGCCCGAACTGCTTTCAATTCGCGGGAATCAGGCCCTGCGCCAAGCGCTGAAGCTCTGCGAGTCACCCCCCGCACGCGGAAAGGCTCGGACAGATGCCTTCGAGGTTGCGGCTCTCAACCTCATCCTGCACGGGCATCCCGAACTGGCCCGGCGCATGATGAACGCAGGATCCCGCGGCCCGACGGGCATTGCCAGGGTCGCACCGGAAATCCGTGATCTCGAAGAGCAAACCAGGCAGACTTGGTCCGGGCTAGAACAGAGTGAAGTTGTGCTAATAGGTCTCTCTGGGCTTCAGTACCGAGAATTTTTTTCAATCCTGCTGCCTTATTACGAGAGTGTCGGCGTTGCCGAAGCCGCTAACCACCTTACGATTATCAGAGCAGATGAAAACGCTCGGCAGGCCGTCGCACGGCTGGCCGACCTATATCACGATGAAAGCGTCATGGAGTCGATTCTTCTCGAGCTGTGACGCCTACCCAAATGCCATCTAACCTGGCCGTCCATACCTGAATGCAGTTCTCACGAGGTGGCTAGATGAATCACCGCATGCGCGTGAAGGACTACTTCGACGGCGTGTACTCCACCCATGACCGGTTCTGGTGGCACGAGTCAGGCCGGTACAAGCTAGATCCAAACGCGTACCCCTACTCGTTGCTCACACAGCAGACTCTGCGGCTGCTCGAAGGGCGCCCGCATGGGCGCGCACTCGACCTAGGCGCGGGCGAGGGATCTGACGCTATCCGTCTGGCTCTGCTTGGATACGAGGTCCACGCCGTCGAGGTAAGCACGATTGGCGCCAAGAAGATCAGGAATTTCGCGCGCGAGGCCAAAGCGCAACTGCGCGTCACCGCGGCCGACATTCAGGACTTCACGCCCGAGGGCCTGTATGACGTGGTCATCTGCAATGGCGTGCTGCACTATGTCGAGGACAAGGCGTCCGTCATCTCGCTTATGCAGAACGCCACCTGCCCGGGCGGGATCAATGTGGTCTCCCTTTGGAGCACGTTCAGCCCGGTCCCGGACTGCCACGAGATCGTGCCGGTCTACTGTGACGAAGAGCAGGGTGAGGTGACCGGCAGCTACCAGGACTGGACGACGGAGTTCATCTACTACGAGCGGAACAAGGCGGAAACCGCGCACTCCGACCTTCCGGCCCACAGTCACAGCCACCTCAAGCTGATCGCCACCAAGCCGGGAGCCTGATCAGCCCGGCCAGCCGAGCCGGTGCGTGAGGCCATTCCACGGAATCACCAGGGTTTTCTTCACTTTCGGTCGGCTTCGGCGTTAGTCGGCTGCGGCTCGGCTCCTCTTCACAGTTCTTTCTTGCCACCGTGAAACCACGGTCAGTGGCGGCACGGAACGGGGAAGCGACGGTGAGGACGATGAGGCAGTTCAACGGCGTGGACAAGGCAGCGGCACAGCACAACCACGCTGGCGATGCTGCGGATAACCAGCGGCGCATGGGCTCGGCCAGCGGGGGCAGGCCGGCCAGGGAGGGCAGCCCGATCGGCGGAGGCAGCCCGGCCGGGGGAGGCAGTCGAATCGGCGGGGGCGGCCCGATCGGCGGGGGCCGGGCCGGCCTGAGCAGCCCGGAGGGGCGATTCCTGGCCAGCGCCGGCAAGCCCCTGGGCCGGCTGATCTCGGACCTGAAGGACCGGTGGGCGGCCGCACTGGTGCGGGTCAGGGGCACCGCAGCCGCCCTGGACCACGCGATCGCCGCGGCCAGCGAGCGCCGGGCGCACCACCGCGGTGGTGACCGCCCATGGCTGCTGCGGCTCACCATACCGTTGGCCACCGGAGCCGAGGCGCTGACGGCGTTCGTGGCCATGGAGGTCCTGGTCTCGACCACCGGGCTCGCCTTCGGCTTGGCCGCCATGACCGCCCTGGTCGGCGCGGGCATCGCGTGCATCATCGCCAACCGGCGCCTGCACCGGCTGGCCGTGCCGGCCTTCGCAAGGTCAGCGGAGATCGCGTTCGTGGCGGTGCTTACCCTGCTGCGGTTCGTGAGCCTGGACGTGCAGAGCTCGGACGCGCTGGCCGCGCTCGGCGGCGCGGCCCTGGCCGCCCTAATCAGCGCGGTCGCGCTGCTGGCCATCGAGGAAGTCGTGGTCGAGACCGACACCTTCGGCGTGTTCCTGAGCCGGGTGCGGGTGTCGCTGTGCCGCCGCCAGTCGGTGCGCGCCATGTCCCAGCTCGCCGGCTGCCAGGCACGGCTGGACACCACCGGGCAGAAGTTCGAGCAGCATTTCCTGGACTTCCTGCTCAAAGCCGAAGGGTTCCCGCTGGCCGAGGCGGAGCAGCGCGCCAGGGCGCTCAGGATCGCGATCTGCAGGACGGACCAGATCGGCGCGACAGCCGGGGGCGGCTCATGAAGCGCGCGCTGATCGGAATAGCCGCGGCGGCCACGGGCATCGCGGTCGCGCTGGCTGGGTGCTCGCCGCTGACCGAAGTGGTCACCATGCAGGGCCGCTCGGTCCGGGTGTGCGGGCACCCGGACGGGGTGGTCCTGATCGTCGGTGCGCACCGGGACGCCCCGGCGCCGTCCGCGCTGGCTCCGAGGGTTGCGTGCCTGGTGGGCGCCGCGATCGAGCACGGGAAGCCGGTCATCCTGGTCGACGCGACCGGGCAGCCGGACGTCGTCGCGCCGCGCCTGCTGAGCGTAACGGGCGGCACGCTGGCTCAGCAGGACTCGCCTCGGGTGGCGCAGGACGTGCAGCGGGTCAGTGACGCGATCGCCGGCCTGCGCCCAAAGGCCCCGGGCGTTGATGATCTCGCCGCGCTGGCCCTGGCCGCCGACGCGGCGCAGGCCGACGGCCTCCCGCACGCCGTGCTGGTCCTGCTGGACTCGGGCCTGGACGACCGTGGCGCGCTCAGCTTCACCACGGCGGGCCTGCTGGCGGCGGAACCATCCGAGGTGGCCGGTCAGCTCAAGGCCACGGGCAACGAGCTGCACCTGCGCGGCTTCACGGTCGAACTGGTCGGGATCGGGTTCACGGCCCGTCCGCAGGCGCCGCTGGACGCTAAATGGCGCGGCAACCTCACCGCGATCTGGCAGGCGGTCGTCGCGTCGGCCGGGGCGGCGGCCGTGGTCATCCCGCAGCCCGCCGAGGGCGCGTCGGTCCGGACCAGTGAGCCGGTGAAGCTGATCACGGTGCCGGCCGATCAGCCAGCCCGCCCGGCGCCGGGCGCGCACATCGTGTTCACCGGCGAGTCACCGGTCCGGTTCGAGCCCAACACCACGGTGTTCGTCGATCCCGCTGCCGCCCAGCGGGCGCTGCGGCCGATCGCCGAGTGGCTGGCGGCGAACCGTTCCCGGCACGCGCTGCTGGTCGGGACGACGGCCGACGTCGGGCCCATGAGCGGGCAGGTCGCTTTGTCACTGCAGCGTGCAGGCCGGGTGCGCGCCGCGCTGCAGGCTCTGGGCGCGTCGCGCAGCCAGATCACGATCGAGGGCGTCGGCAGCAACTTCGCTGCGTTCGTGCCCGACCGCAGCGCGTCCGGTGCCCTGCTCGCCGGGCCCGCGACCCTCAACCGGTCGGTCCGGATCACCCTCACCAGCTGACCAGGGCCGCGCAGGGCCTCATGGTGCCGGGGTCAGCACGCTCATCATGACCTGCCACGGCCGGACGGTAACGCTGAGCAGTCCACCGGCGACGGCCGCGTCGTCCTTGGTGGCCAGGTTGGTCGCGTGGCCGAGCCGGTCCGCGCCGGGCAGTCGCAGGATCGTCATGCCCGCGCCGTCCTCGTCGGCCAGCGGGCCCGCCGCGATCAGGTAGCCGGCCTCCCGCATCCGGTTCAGGAACGCGACGTGCTCGGCGAACCGCGGGTCGTCGAACACCGAGCCTTGCGGGGCGGACGGACCCCGGCGGTGCAGCAGTGCCACCCAGGTCTGCGCTCCATCGTCCTCGCCGGGCCGCGCCACGTGCTCAACGTAGTAGCCGAGCACCGTCGGCCAGCCCTTGTCGTACTCGGCTCGCATGGCCGCCGGGTCGTCGAAGGTCTCCCACCCGGAGTGGGTCAGCCGGACCAGCGTCTGCGCCCCGGCGGCGGTAAAGGTGACCTCCACCTGGCTGGTGCGGTCCGCTTCGCGCCCGGGATGCCAGGTGAACGCGACGACGGCTGGCGGCTCCCACCGGGTCACCGTGCCCCATAGCGCCTGCTGGCCGCCCGCCGACCGTTCGATGATCTGCCCGTCTGCGAACGTGACCGTCCCATCGCAGTACACGCCCTTGCCCGCCGCGAGCGGCCACCACCGTCCCATCCCGGCAGTGAAGATCTCGAACGCGGCCTCGGGGGCGGCGTCCACCAGCACCTCCCGGCGGATCGGCGGGTGTTCGCTCACGACGGTTCCTCCCGATCCCCGGCGGTCCCGGGGCCGCCACCGGCCGCGCGGCGGACCTCGGCCGCGTACGACGCGAGCGCATCGTCCCAGGTCGCCGTCAGCCACTGCTGCGCCGCCGCCATCCCGCCCGGTGCCAGCACGTAGAGATTGCGCGTGCCGGCGCTGCTGTGCTCGACCAGCCCAGCGTTGCTCAGCACCCGCAGGTGCTTGCTGACCGCCGGGCGGCCGACCGGCAACAGCTGGGCGAGCTGCCCCACGGCGGCGGGCCCGTCGTGCAGCAGCTCCAGGATGCGCCGGCGCACCGGCTCACCCAGTGCGTCGAACACGGCTTCCGCAGATTGGTTACTCATAGGCAACGGTTACTCTAGAGCAACCAATGGCCGGAACGCAACGCTCCCCGGCCGGCCTGGCCCGCAGCGCCACCCCGGTGCCGGGCGCGCGGGTCAGGTCGCAGGCGGTTTGCTTACCGTCATTCTCCCGGTGCGGTGGCAGGGTCGGGAAGGTCGGCAGGAGCGGCCTTCGAGGCCCAATACCCGCCCTGCGTCTGCTCGGGGTGGTCGTAGTTGTCGTGCCAGTTCCACCAGTCGTACGGCGCGCTTTGCGGGTAGCCCTCGGGTGAGTCCTCCCAGGTTTCCTGCCGCCCGAGCGCGCTCATGTCGAGGTAGCTCCAGGTGCTGCCGAGCGCCTCGTCGCCGCGGTTGTTGAGGAAGTAGGTGCGGAACACCCGGTCGCCGTCGCGGAAGAACGCGTTCGTGCCGTGATACTCGTCCACGCCGAAGTCGGCGTCCCACTCATCGGTGATCGTGTACCAGGGAGTCGTCCAGCCCATCCGCTTCTTCAGCCGCGCGATATCCGGCTGCGGCGCGCGCGAGGCGTACGCGAACGTGATGTCACGGGCGTTCAGGTGGGCGATGTTGGCGACCTGGTCGGCCATCATCGAACAGCCGTAGCACGCGTGGTCCGGCCAGCCGGCCACGCCGGGCTCGAAGAACGCGCGGTAGATGATCAGCTGCCGGCGGCCCTCGAAGAGCTCGGCCAGACTGGCCTGCCCACCTGGACCCTCGAACGCATAGGCCTTCTGTGCCTCCAGCCACGGCATCCGCCGTCGTTGCGCGGCGAGCGCGTCGTGCGCGCGGGTCACTTCCTTCTCCTTCACCAGCAACTGCTGGCGCGCTTCCTCCCACTCCTGTCCGGTCACGATCTCTGGGGTCTGCATTTCGGTGTCCGCCTTTCGTTTCAGCTTCATGTTTGCTGGGGGAGCGGCTAGCCGGCGCCGCGGTCGAGGTGGTCCCTGAGCGCACCGAGCGCGCCGTCCCAGTCGCGGGCCAGCGCGGCCAGGAACTGCTGGGCCACCTGCATCGGCGCGGAACGCAGCCGGTACCGGACCCGGCGCCGCTCCCCCGGTTCGGCCGTGACCAGTCCGGCCTCGGCCAGCAGGGCCAGGTGCTTGGCGATCGCCTGCCGGGTGATCGGCAGCAGGCCGGCCAGGTCCGTGGCCGTGGCCGGGCCACCCGACGCCAGCGCAGCCAGGATGGCACGCCGGGTCGGGTCGGCCAGGGCCGCAAAGACCTGCTCGGCGACCGCCTCAATATCAGGCGGCATCGAGGTAGTCGGCCAGCTCGCCGAGCTCCTTCGCCCAGCCCTCGGTGTTGCCGTCGAACGCCTTGCTGTAGCCGTCCTCGGACAGCTGGGCGAACCCGGACTCGACGACGGTCAGCCGGGTGCCCGCGCCGGACGGCTCGAGCGTGAACTCGACATAGGTACGCCGCGGATCGTCCTCGGGCAGCCCGTAGATGTGCCAGGTGTAGCCGAACACTGTCGGCTCCTCCACCCGCTCCACCCGCATGTCGGCGGTGAACCCCTCCTCATCCCACCGCATCCATGCCGACCCGCCCGGCCGCAGCTCGATCTCTGCTCCCGCGGTACCGAACCACTTACCCAGCCCCTCGGCCGTGGTCAGCGCCGCCCACACCTTGGCGGGCGGGTGGGCGAGCTCCACGGTCCGCTCGATCCGATCAGGAAAACCCATGACAACCTCCGACGCGTAGCAACCAAGTAGTTGCCACATTATAGCAACCACATGGTTGCGTCAACGGCTCCGCGGATCGTTACTTGCTGTGCCGGAAATACGGGAAACGCACACGCCACCCGCCCGGCCCGTTCGCCCAGCCGAGAGAGGGCAACGGCCACCAGCCATCGCGCCGCTCCCGGCGCAGCTGGAAGAGGACGTCGCGTCAGGGACGGACCTGGCCCCGGACATCGCGAAGGACCCGGACCACGATTTGCCAAACGCTTGTCACGGTCTAGTGTTATTAATGACCGTGACAGGAGGGATGCGGCATGACTGTCTACTCGATCTGGGAGTCCCGCTTTCCGGCCGACTCCGCGAACGAAGGCCGTGTGGCCACCGAGGCCATCTGGCGGGACATGACGGACTACGACGGCTACCTCGGTCATGAGGTGCTCATCGACGCCGATGATCCGGGCCATCTGCTGGTGGTGAGCCGATGGGAGAGCCGGGAGCACGCGGATGAGGTGCTGCGCCAGTACGCCGACCACCCGAACGCGCGCGCGGCCAACAGCCTCGTCACCGAACCCCGGCGCAGGATCGTCGCGATCAGCGCCGCGCCGTGACCGAGGCGCAGGATCGTCGCGATCAGCGCCGCGCAGTGACCGAAGCGCCGGATCGTCGCGATCAGCGCCGCGGCGTGACCCCGGAGAGCCTGATCACGCTGGCCAACCTGGGGCTGCCCCGGCGCCCGTCCGGAGCGCGCAGCCGGGTGACCGAGGCGGCGCTGCCCGACGTCGCCACGGCCAGCCGACAGCTTGGGGCTCTGATCAGCCAGGCCGTGACCGAGGCCGACTTGCCCGGCCTGCGTGATCTGCAGCGGGCCGCCGGCCAGGCCGTCGACGCACTGCTGGCAGGCGAAGTCCCCGACTGCGCCGCGGTCAACGCTGTCGCCCGCGGCAGCACCGGCCGCGCCGGGCTTGTGGTGTCTGGCGGGGAACTGCGGGAGCGCATCGTGTGGGACGACGGGACCGCTGCTGCGGAACTCGCGCGCCGGCTGGTCGGGGAACTAGCCGCCCTGGACCCCAGCCGGTTGCGCCGTTGCGGCCGGCGCGAGTGTGACCTGGTCTTCTACGACACCACCCGCTCCCGCACCCGCCGCTGGCACGCGGAGGATCCGTGCGGATGGCGGGAGCGCCAGCACGCCCGTCGCCACCCAACGGTAAGTTTGGGGCAAAACGTGTCGTAGAGGTTCGGGCGAAGCGAGGCGTTGGAGTCGGGGGAGCGTGTCGCCAGAAGCTGGGGTGAGCGTTTTCGCCGGAGTTCGGGGCGGAAGGATGTCGCCCGAAGGAGGTGGCCGTGAACGCGCGTGAGCTGGCGCGGAGGTCCCAGGCCGCGGTGGCGGCCAAGGACCGGAGCGCATGGCTGGCTCTTTTCGCCGACGACGCCGTCGTCCAGGATCCGATCGGGCCGTCGCCGCTCGACCCGGGCGGCGCGGGGCACCGCGGCGCGACGGCCATCGCCGCCTTCTACGACATGGTGATCGCCACGGCGGAACAGATCACGTTCGAGATCGAGAGCTCCTACCTGTGCGGGGATGAGGTCGCCGACGTCGGCGTGATCCGCACCGTGCTGCCCGGCGGGCGGCAGGTCGCCCTCGTGCGCGGCGTCTACACCTACCGCAGCAACGGGGACGGCAAGCTAGCGGCGCTGCGCGCGTTCTGGGAGTTCGACGCCCTCGAGCTCACCGACGCATAGCGGGGAATCCCGTCACCCACAAAGCCGATCATGGGGTTTGCGTCGCGGCCAAAGGACTCTAGGTGGCCGGGGTTGCGGGCGGGGCGGTGGTGGCCCAGCGGATCGCGTGCACCAGGGCGTGGCCCGCGGGTCGCACCACAGCGGCCTCGGTCACCGGCAGCCGGGGCAGCCACAGGTGGCGGCGGGCCCAGCCGGGCAGCAGCGACACCGCCGACGCGGCGAGCACCCCGTACGCCGGGCGGGCGATGACCGGCAGCGGCGGGTTGAGCAGCAGGAACCGCGCCGCCTCCCTGGCCTGGGCGGTGGCGGCGAGTTCCGGCCGGTACTCCTCGATCCGCGCGGCGAGCTCGGCTTCGGTGCGCGGGGGTTCCGGCACTCCGAGTGCCGCGCCGATGCGGGCCATATCAGCCACGTATGCGTCGCGTTCGGGCTGGTCCAGAGGGTGTGCGCCGAAGCGGGAGTAAGCGCTCAGGAAACTGTCCGCCTCGGCGATGTGCACCCAGGTCAGCAGGCGCGGGTCGGATGCCGCGTACGGGCGGCCGTCCGGTGCGGTCCCGGTGACCCGTTCGTGGATGGCCCGGACCCGCGCGATCGTCTGCTCCGCGTCGCTGGCCCGGCCGAACGTGGTCACGGCCAGGAAGTAGCTGGTCCGCTGCAGCCGCCCCCACGGGTCGCCGCGGAATCCGGAATGCCCGGCCACGGCCGCCATGGCCAGCGGGTGCAGCGACTGCAGCAGCAGCGCCCGCAGCCCGCCGACGAACATCGCCGAGTCTCCGTGCACCCGGCGGATCGGCCGGTTCTCAGCGAACAAGCGCTCGCCCGGGGCCCGGATCAGGGCTTGGCGCTCTGGGCCGTTCGGCCCGGCGACCCGTTCAAAGATCGCCGCCCCGACACGCCCGCGAACCCGGTCTGCCGTGCTCATATGTCCATTATCCCAGGCAGGCGGGATGGTCGCGCCCGTCGAACCCGTGCTGGTCTAGAACGAACCCTCCGCGCAGAGCACGCTGCCCGACTGCTCCGAAGGGACCTCGCTCAGCGTCCTGACGCCGAGTTCTGACAGCTTCTCCTGAACCTCGCGCCAGTCGCGCGAGGACTCGACCTCCGGTACGTCCAGATCGGAGAACACGCGGACCTTCCGGCCCTCGGCGTCGATGACCAGGGTGTGACTTCCGTAATCGACCTGCATGCTGTCCGGCCCGAACATGGCTGCGCTCCCCTTGTTGTTGTCGATCGTTAGGTTGACGTGGCTTGCGGCGTCGCGGTTGACAAGCTCGCAAAGAACGGCTCAGGGCATACCGTTCTTGTCATGGCTGCCGAGCCGCCTGACGCCGCGTGGCTGAAGCTTGGCGCAGAGCCCGGGCTGTGCGCCGCCTGCCAGCATGCGAAGCTCAACGAGACCCGCCGCGGTACGGCGTACCTGCGGTGCATGCGCGCGGCATGGGACAGCCGGCTTCTCCGCTATCCCCGCCTTCCGGTCGCGCAGTGCGTGGGGTTCGACCGGCTCGGCGGGTCACTCGGCGCGCAGCAGCAAGGCGGTGGGGGTGCGCGCGGCGACGCGTCCGGGGACGACGGCGACCAGGTTGGCTAGCAGGACCGCGCCGACCACGATGAGGATTACCCAGAGGCCGGGGACGGTCGGCTCGGGCACGACGTTGATCTGTCGCGCGAACAGATCCCAGAGGAACCGGCCCAGTGCGATGCCGACCGGCACGCCGACCACGGCTCCCGCGGCGACGGCCACGCTCGACTGCCAGGCGACCGCCGCCGCGATCTGGCGCCTGGTGAACCCGATGGTCTTCAGCAGCGCCAGGTCACGGCGGCGCCGGCGGACGGAGGCCATCAGTGTCAGCCCCAGCGCGGCGATCGCCCCTGCAGCGAGGGCCGCGCCAAGGTACCCGGGGGTGTCGCCCATGGACCGGTAGTTGACGATCTCGGCGGGACGCTGCACCGGAATGACCTGGCCGCCGTTCACCGCCGGGACCAAGCGCTCCAGCAGCCGCTGCTGGACCGCGCGATCGGCTCCGGGCCGCAGCGTCACCAGGATGTCGTTCGGCTGGCTGGGAACCGCGCCGGGGATGACCCGGTAGTCGAGCACCGACCCGGTGCCCATCTCCGTGTGCAGGGTGTTATAGATGCCGAGCGACGGCAGCGTGGCGGTGCCGACGATGCGCAGCCGGGTCCGCCGCACGGCGCCGCTCTGCACGGTGACCTGGTCGCCGACGTGCTTGTGCAGCGCAGCCAGGGTGGCGGGACCGAGCACGATCTGCCCCGTGGCCCGCAGCCCGTGACCGGACAGCACCGGGGGCCCGACCGGCGCGCGCGGGCTCTGGCCGATGACCGGCACGGTCAGGCCGTCGATCTTGAACGTGCCGTAGTACACGCCGGTCCAGGCGGCGACGGCAGGGTCGTGATCGAGCAGCGCGGCCGCGCGGGACCGCGGGATGTAGGTGGGAGTTCCCGAGGAAAGGGCGTACGTCCAGTTCCAGCCGTACAGGGCTGGGCGCGAGACGAGCGTGGCCAGGCTGGAGCCGAACGTGACCGTGGCGAGCATGACGATCATGGCCATCGCGGCGCCCAGGATGGCAGACCGGACCGGCACCGCGTTGCGGCCCGCGCCGGGGTCGAGCGCCAGCCGGATGCCCTCCACCGCGGACGGCGGCAGCCCGGCCTCCCTGGCGATCCGCGCCACGCCAGACCCCTGGGCCGGGTGGCGCTGCCGCCGCACCGCGGCTCGGTGCGGCGCCCGCCGGCAGGCCAGCACCACGGCGACCGCGGCCAGCACGACGATCAGCACGCCCGCGCCCCCGCCGAGGACCAGCCAGTCGGCGGCGATGCCCGGATCGGGGTACACGGCACGCACCGAGCCGAGCGGCGCCACCGGCGACAGCACCACGGCCACGCCGACGGCGAGCAGGGACCCGGCCACCACGGCACCGAGCACGCCGGGCAGCCCGTCGCTGACCGTCGCGGTCGGGCCCGCGCCGAGGGCCCGCAGCGTATCCAGGTCCCCGGCGTCGGCGCGCAACTGCAGGCCGGCCACCTGGCCCGCGATGATCAGCGCGGCCAGCCCGGCGATCCCGCCGAACACGGCCAGCGCGATCGACGCGGGCTCGATGGCTCGCTGCGCCTTGGCTTCGGTGAGCGACGTGACGTAGAACTCAACCGGGAAGCCCTTCGGCAGCAGTCGCTCGATGCTGGCCTCAGTGGCCGCCACCTGGGCGGCGCCTCCGTCGAGCTGAACGGCGCTTTCGGTGAAGCTGGCACAGCACCCCAGCAGCCGCCGGGTGACCGCCGGGGCGAACAGCGCGCCACCGTCCCGGCCGGTGTCGACCTCGTCCTGCACCACCTCGTCGCTGAACATCGCCTTGCCGACGACCTTCGCGTCGAGCCGCAGGAACGGCCGCCCGCCGGGCTGGCCCGCGGCCTGAGCGTTCGAGAAGAAACCGATGGGGACGACGTCGCCGACGTGCACCTGGGAGGGGGTGCCCTTCGCGTCGATCACGACCTCGCCCGGCCGTCCCGGGTCGGCCATCCGGCCCTGGACGATGGCGACGCGGTCCTGGCTGAAGAACTCGCCGTCGATGCTGCCCGGCAGCGGCTCCGGCGGCCCGAGGGGGGCGCCATTCGGGCCGAGGATGGCGACGTTGAGCCCGGCGTAGCTTTCCACCCGCCGCACGTGCGGCAGCCGGACGATCGCACGGATCACCGCGGGGTCGTACCCCGCGTAACCGGCGGCCGGTTCGTACAGGCCGGTGAGCACGGTGAGGTCGGACGGGTTGGTGCTGGTGATATACGCCGGGAACGCCGCCTGGGTCCGCCGGGCCGCCGCGACCGCGCCCAGGGCCAGGCCGCCAACCAGCCCGAGCAGCAGCACCAGCGCGAGGTACCCGCCCCAGCGGTCCCCGAACGTGGACCGGAACCGGTACCACGCGACGCTGAACGCTGGTGGGCTCACCTGTCCGTCCCCCGGGGCACGTCTCATCTCCGGCCGGCCGCGAGGTGCACGGCCGGCGTGACCCTTTCTTGGAGTCTGGCCGGCTTGCCGGGCAGCGGGCCAGGTTGCTAGCCAGCCTGCGCACTCTGGTGCCAGCACCACGCCACCTCCGTCGGGAGCCACACGCTCATCGCTCGCCAGCGCTGACCGGAATTACGAACATGCCCGACCTGTTTCAGCGGACGTGAAGTGGGGTCCGATGGAGACGGCGATCCTGCTGGCCGTCGCGGCGAGCCTGTGCACGGCGACGGCCTCGGTGTGCCAGCGCCTTGGTGCCAGGAGCAGCGAGCCAGCGAGCTTTGATGCCCGGCTTGTGTTTCGCCTGGCCCGCAGGCCGATCTGGCTCCTCGGCGTGGCCAGCATGATTCTGGGGTTCATCTTCCAGCTGACCGCCCTGCACTTCGGCGCGCTGGCTCTGGTCCAGCCCATCCTGGCGCTCGAGCTGCTGTTTGTCTTCGGCTACCTGGCCGTTGCCGGCCGCAGGCGGGTGAAGGTAAGGCGCCGCGACTGGCTGGGAGCGGGCGCCATGTCGGCCGGGATCGGCATTTTTCTCTGGATGGCGTTGCCATCCGGCGGGCGCCTGCACGCACCCGGCCCCCTGTGGCTGATGGCGGGCCTGGTCACGTTCGGCGTCGTGCTGGCGGCCCTAGCCGTGGCGTTCGGTCTCGGTGACCGTCCGGGCGCGTCGCGGTCCCGCCGGACCGCTGTGCTGGGAGCCGCCACCGGGATCTCGTGGGGGTTCGTGGCCGCGGTCATCAAGGAACTCAGCTCGCACCTTGGTGACGGTGTCGGGGCCGTCTTCTCCACCTGGTCGCCTTACGTGCTCGTTGCCGTGGGTGCGGCGACGATGCTCCTGGCCTCCCACGCGCTGGCGGCCGGGCCGCTTGCGGCGTCGCAGCCCGGGTTCACCATCCTCGATCCGCTGTCGGCAAGCCTGCTCGGCGTGTTCCTGTTCGGCGAGCACATCCGGACCGGCGTAGTGGAGCTGGCCGGCGAGGCGCTAGCGCTGGCCATCATCGTCGCCGGTGCCTGGACCATCAGCCACAGCTGCCTCATCCTCGGCGAGGATGGGTACGCGCCCTGCCTGCCCGACCGGTACCAGGTACCGGCGCAGCGTAAGCAGCTCCGCGAACTCGACTACCAGCCCGTCGGTGAACCCGCCGACGATGTTCGTGGCGGAAACCAGCAACGCGCTGACCAGGCCCTGACCTTGCAGGGGCGCGCTGGCACCCGGATCGCCGAGCGGGCGGGTCAGCCGCCGCTGCCGTAGGGCCGGGTGATGATCTCGAGCAGGTGGCCGTCGGGGTCTTCGAAGTACAGGCCGCGTCCACCGTCGCGGTGATTGATCGTCCCGGCCTGCGTTCGCCCGGGGTCGGCCCAGTACGGCAGGCCCTGGTCGCGGATGCGGTCAAAGGCCGCGCCGAACTCGTCGTCGCCGACCAGGAACGCGTAGTGCTGGGACGTGATCGACCCGCTGGCCTCGGAGAAGTCCAGCGACACGCCATTGTCGGCCTCGACCACCAGGAAATGACCGAACCGGGTCGCAGGCGGCAGGCCGAGGATCCCGGTGAGAAACGCGGCCGATCGCTGCTGGTCCCGGCAGGCGACGATCGTGTGGTTCAACTGCACGCTCACACCGGTGGTTGTGCCCAGAAATCCGCGTGGAGAACGATTCGGCCCCGTTGCGGGCAACGGGCTTCCCCATAACGATGATGAGACAGCGCGTGACGACCGGCCAGGTCACGCGCCTCCGACCGGAAAGCGGGGACAGTGAGCGAACGCGGGCAGGAGCGGGTGGCTCCTTATATGGCGGTTGGGCTCTCGACCGTGGTGCACGGCATCGGCAGCCGCCGCGACATCGAGCGCAACCTGCAGATCGTCGAGGACGGGATCCACGCGGCGGTCTCGATCATCGGCATCAACATGCCGGTCCGGCTGATCGCGCTCGCCGAAGGCGCACTGACCGGTTTCACCGACGAGATCTTCGACATCCCGCACGTTACGGCGGCGCGGGACCTCTTCATCGATATCCCGGGGCCGGAGACGGACCGGCTGGCGGCGCTGGCCCGGCACTACGACACCTACATCGTGGCCCAGTGCAAGGCGCGCTGGCCCGAGGTGATCGACGACCGCTTCTTCAACACCCTGATCGTCATCTCGCGGCAGGGCGAGATCGTGCACAAGGCGGCGAAGAACCACATCTGGTGCCGGGAGCGCTCGTGCGTGCCGCACGACGTCTACGACCGCTGGGTGGAGCTGTTCGGTGACGGCATCGACGCGTTCTACCCGGTGCTGCGCACCGACGACATCGGCAACATCGGCACGATCTGCTGTTCCGACGGCGAGTACCCCGAGGCGGTGCGCGCGCTCGCGTTCAACGGCGCCGAGGTCGTCTACCGTCCGAGCGAGGCGGTGCCCATGACCCAGATGGGGATGGAGCCCGGCGGGACGTGGCTGCTGCAGAACCGGGCGCACGCGCACTTCAACAACGTCTTCATGGTGTGCCCCAACGTCGGCCCGGTCTACGTGCACCCGAAGATGGAGCACCCGTTCGACATCGCCGGCGGGAACTCGCACATCGTGGACTACCAGGGCAACGTGCTCGGCCACACCACGTCGGGCGCCAACACGTTCGTGGCGGGAATCATCGACATCGAGGCCCTGCGCCAGTTCCGCACGATGAACCTCAATTCGAACTGGATGAAGGACCTGCGCACCGAGATCTTCCGGCGCATGTACGAGGAGCCGGTCCATCCGAAGAATCTCTGGCTGGACGAGGAGCCGCTACGCCACGCCGACGTGGACGAGATCTACCGCGCGAACATTGGCAGGCTGGTGGCCCGCGGCAGCTTCACCCGGCCGGCGCAGCCGTTCCCCGGCGCGCGGTACATCGCGCCCGGGGAGTCGGGCGACGAGGACGACTGGGAGCAGGTGCGCGGCCTGTGGGCCGAGGACGAATCTTAGGCGGCCCGGCCGGTGAGGGACGGGTAGACGAGTTGCGCGAGGTCGCGCTGGAGCGGCAGCGCACCGTACGGGTTGAGCTGCGTGAACAGCATGGCTGCCAGGTTTTCGGCTGGGTCGACGAAGAACTCGGTGTTGAGTGCACCGCTCCAGAAGCCAGTGCCGGCTGACGCTGGAGAACCGGACGCGACCGGGTCGGTCACCACCGCGAGCCCGAGCCCGAATCCCAGGCCGGGCACCGGCTGCCAGGCGAGTGGCTGCGGCTGGATTTCGGTGTAGGAGGCGCCGCCCGGCAGGTGGTTGCGGAACATGCGGGCCACGGTGTGCGCCCCGAGCAGCCGCACCCCGTCCAGCTCGCCGCCGCGCAGAAGGAACTGGGTGAACCGGTGATAGTCGCCTGCGGTGCCGACCAGACCGCCGCCGCCGCTCAGCCACGCTGGCGGCTCGGCGCCGCGGGCGCCGGCCTCGTCGTCGCGGGTCAGCTTCCCGCTGGCCGGATCCAGCGCATACACGGCGGGCAGGCGCTCAGCGCGCTTGCCCTCCGCCCAGAAGCCGGTGTCCGTCATGCCCAGCGGCTGGAAGATCCGCTCCGCGAAGAATTCGTCGAGGCGCTGCCCGGAGACGACCTCGACGAGACGGCCGAGCACGTCCACGGCGACCGAGTACATCCATCGCGTGCCGGGCGGGTACACCAGCGGTATCGTCGCCCATCGCTCGCAGCGGGCGGCCAGGTCGGCGGTTGCCCACCCCGGCTCCTCGTCGGCGGCGCGGTACATCGCGTCCACCGGGTGCACGTGATGAAAGTAGTAGCTCAGCCCCGCGGTGTGGGTGAGCAGGTGCCGGATCAGGATCGGCTCCGCCGACGGCACGGTCGCGGGGGCGTACGGCGGGCCGTACTGGTAGACGCGCGGCGAGCCGAACGCGGGCAGCCACCTATCGACCGGGTCGTCAAGCGTGAAGGCGCCCGCCTCGTAAAGCATCATCGCCGCGACCGAGGTGACCGGCTTGGTCATCGAGTGCAGTCGCCAGATCGTGTCCGGGCGCACCGGGGTGCCGGCCTCCACGTCGGCCATGCCGCGGCACTGATGCCAGACCACCGCGCCGCCCCTGGCGACCACCAGCTGCCACCCGGCCAGCTGCCCCTCGTCGACGTAACGCCCCAGGTAGTCCCCGGCCCGCGCCAGCCGCTCGCCGTCCAGCCCATGGCTACCAGGGTCCCTCGGCTCCGGCACCGTGCTCAAAGATCACCTCTCGCCGTCTCGCCGAACGCTGCCCGCTCACCCTACGACCACCAGGGGCGGGCACGTCCAGGACATTTCCGGGCACCGTATCTCACGTTCTGATGGGCCCGAGCGTCTGCCTGACATGGCGAAGCAGCCTCCCGCGCAGATCGCTCCGGAACAAACGCAGCTAGCCAGCCAGCCGACCGCCCAAGCCGATCGCAGGTCGCTGCTGGCGGCGGCGGTGACCGTGGTGTCTGGGCCTCGGCGTTCGTCGCCATCCGCAGCGCCGGGCAGGATTTCTCGCCCGGTGCACTCGCGCTGGGCAGGCTGCTGCCCGCATCCGCGGTTCTCGGCGTGATCTCACTCAGCCAGCGCGCCGGCTGGCCGCCGCGTGCCGCCTGGCCGGGCATCGTGGCCACCGGCGCGTTGTGGTTCGGCGTCTACATGGTCGCGCTGAACTGGGGCGAACAGCACGTCGACGCCGGAACGGCCGCGATGGTCGTCAACGTCGGGCCGATCGTGATCGCGCTGCTGAGCGGCTGGCTGCTCCGGGAGGGCCTGCGGCGCTCCCTGCTGCTGGGGATCACGGTGTCCTTCGCCGGCGTGATCCTGGTCGGGATCGCGACGTCGACAGGCCGCAGCCCATCGCTCCTCGGGCTCATGTTGTGCCTGCTGGCTGCCGTGTCCTATGCCGTGGCCGTGGTCATCCAGAAACCCGCGCTGCGCCACGCGTCGGCGCTTCAGGTCACCACGTTCGGCTGCGCGGTGGGCACGATCGCCTGCCTGCCGTTCACCGGGCAGCTTCTCTCACAGCTGGCGACGGCACCCGTGACGGCGACGCTGAGCGTGGTCTATCTGGGGGTGTTCCCCACGGCCGTGGCGTTCACGACCTGGGCGTACGCCCTGTCGAGGACCTCTGCGGCCAGGATGGGGGCCACGACGTACCTGGTCCCGGCGCTGACCGTGCTGCTGGGCTGGGCCATCCTGGGCGAGGTTCCCAGCTGGCTGGCGCTGGGCGGCGGCGCGCTGTGCCTCGCCGGCGTCGCGCTCTCACGGTGGCAACGCGGCTAGGCCGCCGCGAACTCGGTCAGGTCGCGAACTCGGTCAGGGAGAGGGTGTTGCCGTCGGGATCGGTGAACCAGGCGACCTTGTCTCCACTCGGGGCCGTCCAGACGCCGGTTTCGTCCTGGCCCATGCCGTCGTAGCGGGTGAAGCGCACGCCCTTGGCTTCCAGCCCGCGCACGGTTGCCAGGATGTCGTCCACCTGCCACCCGGCGATCGTGAACGACTGCGCCGTCAGATCGGGCACCGGAGTGACGCGCAGCATCGTGCCGCCCGAGTCCAGGACCAGAGCGAACGGCGTGTCCTCGGCGACGCGAAGCCCGAGAACCCGCTCGTAGAAGCCCCGCGCCTCGAAGATGTCGCGCACTGGGATGAAGCCGATGAACGGCGCTCCGGCGAGCACCGGCCGAACATACCACGCGCTGGCGGGCCCCCGGCCAGCGCCGCGCGCCGCGCCCGGCCAGCGTCACCGCTGCGCGTTCCAGGATCTCGTTAGGCTGGCCGTCATGTCGCTGGAAGACCTGCCGATCATTGAATTTGCTTTTCCCGGCCCGCTCCGCGATCAGCTGGTCGCCGCCATCCTGAGTGGCAGCAAGACCACCACGACCGGGCTGATGGCAGATTACGAGCATGAACGGGAGCCGCTCCCCCACCCTGGCCTGCGCGAAGCCGTGGTCGACTCCGCCGGGGACCGGGTGGCGGTGGTCGAGACGACGGGGGTGCGGGTGGTCCGCCTCGGCGATGTTGACCTGGCTCATGCGGTCGGCGAGGGGGAGGGCTACGCCTCGGTCGCCGAATGGCGCGCCGGGCATGAGCGGTTCTGGCATTCGGCCGAGATGCGGGCTGCGCTCGGTGACCCGGATTTTGCCGTCAACGACGACACCCTCGTGGTCGCTCAGGCGTTCCGGCTCCTGGAAGTCCGGGAGCGCAGCCATCCATGATCACCTGCGTTGTTGATTATGTGATCGACGCGACGAAGATCGATGCCTTTGAGCGCTTCGCGCGCCGCTGGATGGAGCTGGTCAACCTGCACGGCGGCACGCATCACGGGTACTTCCTGCCGTCCGAGGGCGCCAGCGACAAGGCACTCGCGCTGTTCAGCTTCCCCAGCCTCGCCGCCTATGAGCAGTACCGTGCCCGTTTCGGCAGCGACCCCGACTTCGTGGCCGCGGACCGGATCAGGGACGAGAGCGGCTGCGTGCTGCGATACGAGCGCACCTTCATGCGCCCGCTCCTTCCCGGGCCGGGGCCTGATGGAGCGGCCACATAGCCAGGCAGGCGCTCGCTAACCGGTCCAGGGAACGTGCCATGCCGATCTCGGGCAGCTGCGGGTTGGACGGCAGCGGCTGGCGTTCCGCGGTCTGCCGGAAGCCGCACCGTTCGTAGAGCAGGCGGGCGCTGCGGTTGCTCTCGGCCACCCACAGGTGCACGCGCGTCATGCCCTTCGCCCGGGCCCGGCCGACGACGGCCTCGACGAGCGCCCGGCCGATTCCCCGCCCGCGAGCCTCGGGGCTGATCCACATTGAGATCAGCTCAATCGTTCCCGGCTCGCCGTCGTAGCCGCCGACGATTCCAACGGGCGCGGCGCCGAGTTCCGGCGCGTAGGCGAGGAACGTGTCGCCGCGGCCGATCCAGCGGAGCCAGTCGGCTTCGGCGAACGCGGCCTCGCGCCCGTAGGTTGAGGCGAACGCCTGCGGAGCATCCTGCAGCGCGGCCAGCCGGATGTCCCGCAAGGCCCGCCAGTCGTCTGCGCCGATCTGCCGTATCTCCACCCGGAGCATGCTCTCGCGATGCGGGCCCGCAGAGCGAGCCGACCCGGAACCTCAAGATTTAGACAGCCACTATCAAAAGTTGGTAGCCTCTTTTCGGAGGTTACCAACATGCCGGTGGCTGGGTCACGCAAGTGGTGGGCACTCGGGGCGGTCAGCCTGTGCATCCTCGCGGTGAGCCTGGACGGCACCGTCCTGTCCGTGGCCCTGACCACGCTGGCGAAGGCGCTGCACGCGTCGGAGTCGGACCTGGAGTGGTTCTCGTCCGGCTACCTGCTGCTGCTCGCCGCCGCGACGCTTCCGGCCGGGCTCATCGGCGACCGGTTCGGCCGCAAGAAGCTGCTGCTCGCGTCGCTGGCGGTGTTCGGCGCCGGCTCCGCCCTGTGCGCCGAGGCCCCCTCGCCCGCGGTCTTCCTGCTGGCCCGGCTGCTGATGGGGCTGGCCGGAGCCGGTGTCACGGTCATGGCGATGTCGGCGCTGACCGTGCTGTTCGACGACGCCGAACGGCCCAAGGCGACCGGGGTCTACGAGGCGGCCAACTTCCTGGCGCTGCCGCTCGGGCCGATCCTGGGCGGCTGGATGCTGTCGCGGTTCTGGTGGGGCTGGGTGTTCCTGATCAACATCCCGGTCGTCATCGTCGGCCTGGCCGTCGGCCTCGCGCTGATCCCGGAATCACGCGCCGCCGAAAGGCCCGGCCTGGACCCGCCGGGCACGGCGGCCTCGGTGATCGGGCTGGTCGTGGTCACATACGGCCTGATCGAGGCGGGCTCCAAGGGGTGGAGCGACCCCGCCGCCCTGGCGCTGATCGCGGCCGGGCTGCTCACGCTTGCCTGGTTCGCGGGCTGGGAACGCCGCCTCGCCCGCCGGGGCGGCCGACCACTGGTCGATCCGGCCCTGTTCCGGTCCGGGTCGTTCACCTCGGGAGCCGTGCTCGGCGGGGTCGCCGGGCTGGGCATGATCGGGCTGCTGTTCAGCATGCCGCAGTACTTCCAGGCCGTCCGCGGTGCGGACGCCTTCGGCTCCGGGATCCGGCTGCTCCCCCTGGTCGGCGGGCTCATCGCCGGGGCGCTGCCCGCCAGCGCGCTCGCGAAGGCGATCGGGGCCAAGCTCACCGTCACGCTCGGGTTCGCGCTGCTCGCCGTCGGCGCCCTGGCAGGCACCATGACCCGGACGACGTCGGGACTGACGTTCGTCGGGCTCTGGATGGCGGTCCTGTGCGCGGGCACCGGGATGGCGCTGACCGCGGCGACCGCCGCCGCGCTCTCCCAGCTGTCCGCCGAACGCAGCGGGATCGGATCCGCCGTCGTCCAGGCGTTCCAGAAGACCGCCGGGCCGTTCGGCACCGCGATCGCGGGCAGCGTCCTCGCGGCCGGTTACCAGGCCCGCCTCAACGTCACCGGGCTGCCCGCCGCCGCGGCCGACGCGGCCCGGCAGAGCGTGGACGGCGGGCTCGCCGTCGCCAGCCAGATAAGGTCGGCCGGGCTGGCCCAGTCCGCCCGGGCGGCCTTCGTGCACGGCCTGGACACGTCGTTGCTGGTCTCGGCCGGCCTCGGCATCGCCGGCGCCGTCCTCGCCCTGGCCTTCCTGCCCCGGGGCAGGACCGGTCACCGGCCCGGCAGCAGCGAAAGGAAGCTCATGCCAGCCCGTACCGATCAGTCATCGGCCGGCCTGCGGGAACGCAAGAAGGCCAGGACCCGAGCGACGATCCAGACCCATGCACTGCAGCTGTTCCGCGACCAGGGCTACGACGCCACCACCGTCGAGCAGATCATCGACGCCGCCGAGATCTCCGAGACCACGTTCTTCCGCTACTTTCCGACCAAGGAAGACGTGGTGCTGCAGGACGACTACGACCCGCTGATCATCGCTGCCTACCAGAAACAGCCGCCCGAACTTGCCCCGGTCCCCGCGATGCGGGCCGCGTTCGCCGCTGTCTTCGCGGGCATGACGCCCGGCCAGAAGACCGAGCAGCGGGACCGGGTCGCGCTCATCCTCGCGGTGCCCAGGCTGCGCGCGGCCATGCTCAACCAGTTTTTCCAGCTGATGGAGTTCCTCGCCGGCGCCATGGCGGAACGCGCGGGATTGCCGCCGGACGACTTCAAGGTCCGCAGCGTCGCCGGGGCCATCGTCGGCGCCGCGATGGCCGTGCTCCCCGCGATGAACGACGACCCCGACGCCGACCTCGCCAAGCTCACCGACACCGCGCTCATGCACCTCGAATCCGGCCTCACCCTGTGAAGATGCGGGAGTAGCTCGAAGCCGAGGCGGGGAAGGGGACGGAGTGCGCACGCAGACGGGAATGACCCGGCTGGACCGGCCGTGGCGCAGGCCGGGCGCCGCGTGGTATGTGCTGACCCGCCGGCTGCCCGGCCTGGTGCACCCGCCGGTGAGCGTGTACGGCGCGGACTCGGTGCCGGTGCTGCGCAACCGGCCGGTGGTTGTCCGCGACGGCACGACGTTGCGGGTCAACGTCGTGCTGCCGGCCGGCGGCGGGCGGTTCCCGGTGCTGATGTCGGCGCACCCGTACGGCAAGGACAACCTGCCGCGACGGCGCGGCAGCGGCTGGTCGGTGTCATTCCAGTTCCGGATCCTGCGGCAGGCCGCGCCGCTGCGGTTTTCGTCCCTGACCGGCTGGGAGGCACCCGACCCGGCGTGGTGGGCGGCCCAGGGCTACGCGGTGGTCAACTGCGACCTGCGCGGCGCAGGCACCTCCGGCGGCGAGGCCGGCCTGCTGTCCAGCCAGGAAGGCGAGGACGTTCACGACCTGATCGAGTGGGCCGCGGCGCAGCCGTGGAGCACCGGCGACGTCGGCATGCTCGGCGTCTCCTACCTGGCCATCTCGCAGTGGGAGGCGGCGGCGCAGCGGCCGCCGGGCCTGAAGGCGATCTGCCCCTGGGAGGGGTTCACCGACGCCTACCGGGACCTGCTGTTCCCGGGCGGCATCCGCGAGGACGGCTTCGTGCGGATGTGGAGCCTCGGACTGCGGCGAGTGCGGCAGCGCTACCGGATCAGCAAGCAGCAGCGCCGCCGCCCGCTGCGCGACGAGTGGTGGCGCGGCCTGGTCCCGGCCCTGGACCGGATCACCGTGCCGGCGCTGATCTGCGGCAGCTTCTCCGACAACGACCTGCACAGCCGCGGGTCGTTCCGCGGCTGGGAACGCATCTCCAGCACCGACCGGTTCCTGTACACCCACCGCGGCGGCAAGTGGGCCACGTTCTACTCCGCCGAGGCGCGCGCCGCGCAGCTCCGGTTCTTCGACCGCTACCTGCGGGGGCGGGATGTTCCGGCGCCGCCGCGGGTCCGGCTCGAGGTCCGCGAGAGCCGCGACGTGATCGCGAGCGTGCGCGAGGAGGACGCCTGGCCGCTGGAACGCACCCAGTGGCGCCCGCTGTACCTGACCGGTGCCGGCCTGGCGGCGGAGCCGCCGTCGGCGGCCGGGCAGATCACCTTCGGCACGCGCGGCGAGGGCGCCTGCTTCCAGTGGCCGGTCACGGCCGACACCGAGCTGACCGGGCCGATGGCGCTGCGGCTGTTCGTCGAGGTGCACGGCGCCGACGACGTCGGCCTGTTCGCGGGCGTGGAGAAATGGCGTGGACGCAAGTACATCCCGTTCGAGGGCTCGTACGGGTTCGGCCGCGACCGGATCACCACCGGATGGCAGAAGGCCTCGCTGCGCGCGCTGGACGAGCACGAATCCCGGCCGTTCGAGCCGGTGCCAACATTCGCCCGCCGCGAGCCGCTGGCACCGGGCCAGATCGTCCAGCTCGACATCGCGCTCGGCCCGTCGGCCACCCTGTTCCGCGCCGGGGAGACGCTGCGGCTCGTCGTCGCCGGGCGCTGGCTGTGGCCGCTCAACCCGCTGACCGGCCAGTTCCCCGCGGCCTATCAGAAAGGTCCCGCGGCCAGATGCGCCCTTCACTGGGGTCCCGATCACCAGACCCGTCTGCTCGTCCCGGTAATTCCCTGACTTCCTGAACGGGACGCCGCGGCCCAGCAACGCCGCCGCGCGGAACCCCGGCCGCCGGCTAACCCGCTACGCGTCGCCCGGCGAGCACGCGGCGGCCCGTTCCAGGAGGACGGCACGTTCGGCGGCGTTGCGGGTGAGCGACGCCGCCCGGGTGTACTCGGCCCGCGATTCTTCCTGGCGGCCGAGCTTCGCCAGAAAGTCAGCGCGGACGCTGGGCAGCAGGTGGTAGTTCCGCAGCTCCGGCAGCGACGTCAGGGCGTCGGCCAGCTCCAGCCCGCGGGCCGGGCCGAACGCCATGCCCACCGCGACCGCACGGTTGAGCTGGACCACCGAGGTGGGCAAGAGCTGGCCGAGTAGACCATACAGCGCCGCGATCTGCGCCCAGTCGGTCTCGTCGCCGGAGCGGGCGCGAGCGTGGCAGGCGGCGATGGCCGCCTGCAGCACGTACGGCCCGGCCGGCTGGCCGAGGCTCTGCGCGCGCAGCAGCGCGGCGAAGCCACGGCGGATGAGCAGCTGATCCCAGGTTCCCCGGTTCTGCTCGAGCAGCGGGACCGGTTGCCCGGCCGGGCCGAGCCGCGCCCGCATCCGCGAGGACTGGATCTCCATCAGGGCCACCAGGCCGTGCACTTCGGGCTCGTCCGGGCTGAGCTCGGCCAGCATGCGGCCGAGCCGGAGGGCTTCGTAGCAGAGTTCCGGGCGGGTCCAGCTGTCCCCGGCGGTCGCCGTGTATCCCTCGTTGAAGATCAGGTAGACGACTTCGAGCACCGACGCGAGCCTGGCCGGGCGCTCGCTGGCGGGCGGAACCTCGAACGGGACCTGCCTGTCGGCCAGGGTTCGCTTGGCGCGCACGATCCGCTGCGCGATCGTCGGCTCGGCGGTCAGGAACGCACGCGCGATCTCGCCCGTGCTCAGCCCGCCGATGAGCCGGAGCGTGAGCGCGACCCGGGCCTCGGCGGACAGCACCGGGTGACACGCCACGAACATCAGCCGCAGCACGTCGTCGGCCACGAAGTCGTCGTCGGCTACGGCATCGAGATCCGGTGAGCCGCCGAAGATGGCCGCCTGCTGCCGGGAGCGCAGCTCCTGTCCGAGCAGGTCAACGTTGCGCTGCAGCCGCTCGTCGCGGCGCACCCGGTCGATGGCCTGGTGCTTGGCGGTGGCCATGAGCCAGGCTCCCGGGTTGGGTGGGATACCCGACTCAGGCCACTGCCGCAACGCCGCTACCAGGGCTTCCTGCGCGAGGTCCTCGGCCAGGCCAACGTCGCGCACGATGCGGGCCAGGCCCGCGATGATCCTGGCGGACTCCAGCCGCCAGACCGCGTCGACCGCCCGGTGCGCCTCGACCACGCTCATCCGCCGATCAGATCACCGCGACGCGCGGTGCCGCAAACACCAGTGCCGCAAACACCTGCCGCGCAAACTCCTGACGAGGCCGTCACCTCACTCCGGGCCGTAGACCTGCTGGATCGCACCCTCACCGGTCCCGACTACCTGCCAGAACTGCCGGGAAAGCTCGACCGCTTCCTCCTTGGATCGCACGTCGACCAGTGCGAAGCTGATGACCGCCTCCTTGGCCTCGGTGAACGGCCCGTCGGTCACGGTGACCTTCCCGTCGACGGCGGAGATCCGCGTGCCCGCGGGGTCCAGGCCGCCGGTCGCGAGCAGCACCCCGGCCTTGGTCAGCTCCTCGACCAGCTGCCCCATCTCCGTCATCATCTTCTCGTCCGGCTCTCGGCTCGCCGTCACCGTCATCAGGAACCGCATGTTCCTGCCTCCCTCCATCACCTGGGCCGGCCCGCTGCCCGGGCCTCCCTCTGCTGATGCTTCGAACGACACCGCGCCAGATCGACAGACGCGCCCGCCGGATCCCAAAATTCTTCGCCCGCTGCAGGTGATCCTGCCGCTTCCCGTTCGGGCCGCGGGTAAAAGTGGGGCATGCAGACCTGGGAGGCCATCACCTCACGCCGCAACGTCCGGTCGTTCGCTGACCGCCCGATCCCAGCAGCCGACCTGGACCGGATCCTCGAGGCGGGCCGCCGGTCCCCGTCCTCGCAGAACTGGCAGCCGTGGGACTTTGTGCTAGTCACCGACCGCGCGCAGCTCACCGAGCTGGCGAAGGTCTGGCGGGGCGCCGGCCACGTGGCGCACTCGGCCGCAACGATCGTGGTCGTCGGCCCGGCCGCCGACAACCCATTCCGGCGGGCCCAGCTCGACCTCGGCCAGGCCACGATGCAGATGATGCTCGCCGCCGCCGACCTGGGGATCGGCAGCTGCCATGCGGGGATCGCGGACCTGCCCCGGGTGCGCGAGCTGCTGGGCATCCCGGACGACCGCGACTGGGCGCTGCTGATCTCGCTCGGCTACCCGGCCGACCGTCCGCTGACCCCGATCAAGAATCCCGACCGGCGGCCGTTCGACGACGTCGTGCACCGCGGGCACTGGTAGGCCGCGGGTAGACCTCGGTCACGACGGTCGCATCCGGGCCGTCGGGGGTGAGCCGGTAGCTCCACCGGTGCCCCCAGCGGGGTGATTCCGGACTGTCGGGGGCGGCGTTGGGATGCCCGCGTCCAGCTTCGGGCTCCCAGCCGATCCGCCGGTCTTGCTCGTACTCGACCACGTGATTGTTCATCTCGTAGTTGCCGAGCTCGGAGAAGTACATCTTCATCACGAAGACGTCTCCAGCGCCCGAGATCATCGCGGGGGAAACCGGTCCCCGCAGCATCCCGGAGCCATCGAACTCCTGATGCCGCGCCGGATTGGCCAGGACCTGGAAGATGTCGTGCGCTGGGGCACTGATCCGCCGTGATACGGCAACGGGCTGATACTCATCGTCGGCCACAAGATCACCGTTCCTTCTCTGCTCTGCCGCGCGCATTGTCGCTGTTCGCGGCGCGCACCGCCCGCGGCTTAGCGATTCTCAGGCTGCTGCTGAGCCCTGCCGCTTCTGCCCGGTCAGTGACCGCGTGTTCCGCGCGATCAGCGCCAGCGGGCTGGCGGACCGCGCCCGCACGGGACCGCGGGCCTCTTGGGCGCGCCTCCGTGCGGCGGCCTGCTCCCGGATGTCCCTGGTCTGCTCGGCGCTGATCGTCGCCATGGTGGCGTGATACATGGGTCCTCCTCGGTCGCCGGGCCACGCGGCCCCGGGTGCGAGCCGCCATCTGGCCGCTCACCCCAACGACGAACCAGGCCCGCCCATATGGACAGCGGCGCCGCCGAAAACTCGTCGCGGTGCGCAGAAGCCCTCAGCGGCCGTCGCCGAGGAAGCCGCGACGTATGGCACATATGGTAATCTGTGCGTATGGTGAAAACGACCGTCTATCTGCCCGAGGCTGACATGCAGGCGCTCAAGGCTGCCGCACGCAGGCGGCACCAGTCAGAGGCCGAACTGATCCGCGAGGGCGTCCAACGTATCCTCGCCGAGGAGAATGGACCGGTCATGCCGGACTTCGGGATTCTGGACGCCGAACCGGTGACAGCCGCCGAGATCGATGCTGCGCTGGCGGCCGGCATGGGAGCCGCCGGGATAGAGCGGTGATCATCGCCGACACCAGCGGCCTGTACTCGATCTTCAACCGCCGCCAGCCAGAGCACCAGGCAGCTCGTGACGCGGTGGAACGCGACGGCGGCCCGCTGGTGCTGTCCCCGCTCGTGCTGGCAGAACTGGATTACTTCATCCTGGCGCGGCTCGGCGCGCATGCGGAACAGACGGTCCTGACCGAGCTGAAATCGCCGGCGTACCGGCTCGCCCCGTTCGACAAGGACGACTTCGAGCTGGCGTCGGAGGTCGCGGTGAAATACGGCGACATGCAACTCGGGCTCACTGACGCTTCGATCGTGGTGCAGGCGGCGCGGCACAAGACGACGAAGATCTTGTCGCTGGACTACAAGCACTTTGCCGCGGTAAAGCCCCTGACAAGCGACGCCAGCTTCACCCTGCTTCCCAGAGATCATCAGCCCTGACGCCACAGCCGGGTGACGCTCGCCGGTTTCTCACTCCGCGGCCGCCACGAACCCGTCGTCGAGGAAGGCCGCGACGGCGGAGGTGAACCAGGCGGGGTCGTCGAGCCAGGGATAGTGCCCGGCTCCGGGCTGGAGGGCCAGCCTGGCGTCGGGGAAGATGGCCGCGAGCTCGGCCGCGATCCGGGGCGGGGTGTTCACGTCCACCTCCCCGGCGAGCACCAGCACCGGCGCCGTGAACGCGGCGAGCGCCGCACGAGTCGCCTCGGGCTCGAACGCACCCGGTCCCGCGAACAGTCCGGCCGCCTCCTCGTTGACCTGTTCTTCGTTGGCGGCAGCGTCAGCCTGGGCGGCTGCATCCCAGCGCCCGTAAAACAGCGGCGCCATGGCCTCCCAGTCCTCGTCGGTCTCCGAACCAGCCTGGAGCCGCTCAAAGGCGGCGGCCGCTTCGCGGAACCAGGGCTCGGCCCGGCGGAGGTTGACGATCTCGCGGCGCATCTCGCTGGTGGGCTGCAGGCCCACCGCGCGGGTGCTGGGCGCGACCAGAGCCAGCTTGCTCACCAGGCTGGGGTGCTGCGCGGCGTACATGGCGACGATGTTGGCCCCGGCCGAGAGGCCGAGCAGATCCATCCGGTCAAGACCGAGGTGATCCCGCAGTGCCGCAACGTCATCGACCAGGCGGTCGCAGCGGTAGCTCGCCGGGTCGGCTGGCACCGCCGACTGGCCGGTGCCGCGCAGGTCCAGAATGACCAGCCGCCGCGACGCGGACAGGCCGCCAAGGTCGCCGAGGTAGACCGAATCGCGCATCGGGCCGCCCGGCACGCACACCAGCGGGGGCCCGTCGCCCTGAACGTGGTACGCGAGCTCGGTCCCGTCACCGGCGCAGAAAACAGGCATAACCGCCATCCTGACACGGCATCGCGGCCGCGCCATCCGGTTAATGGCCGGGTGGCGAAAACCGCCGGCGCGGCCGCGCCATCCGGTTAAGCCACGCCATCCGGTTGATGAGCAGCGGCAGTTGCACGCTCCAGCCCTTGCGGATTCTCAAAGCTTTGATATCTTACTCTTAGATATCGAAGCTTTGGAGGATGCGATGAACGATCTGCCCATGCAGGGGCGCGTGGCACTGGTGGCCGGGGCCAGCAAGGGAATCGGAGCCGCCACCGCCGAGGCGTTCGCGGCCGCTGGCGCCGCCGTTGTCCTCGCCGCGCGGGACATCGACGCGCTGAACGCCGTCGCCAGCCGCATCGAGGCGAACGGCGGGAAGGCGCTGGCCGTCCGAGCCGACGTCAGCGACGCCGAGTCGCAGCGCAGCCTGGTCGATCAGACGCTGGCCACCTTCGGCCGGCTCGACGCGGCCTTCAACAACGCCACGGACGGCCCGCGGCCGGCCCCGCTGGCGGACATCGACCCCACCGAGTTCGACCGGGGCATCGCCACGAATATCCGCGGCACGTTCCTGGGCATGAAGTACCAGATCCCGGCGATGCTGCGGACCGGCGGCGGCGCCATCGTGAACATGGCCTCGCGGGCCGGCCTGATCGGCGTCGCCAACCTGGCCGCCTACGTGGCTGGCAAGGCCGGCATCATCGGCCTGACCGAGGTGGCCGCGCTCGACTACGCCGACCAGGGCATCCGCGTCAACGTGCTGGCACCTGGCACGATCCTGACGCACAACCTGGAGGCGGCCGGCGAGCAGGCCCAGCGCGGCGCGGCCGCGGCCACGCCCATGGGCAGGATCGGCACCACGGCCGAGGTCGCGAACACGGTGCTGTGGCTGTGCTCCGACCAGGCCTCGTTCATCACCGGCATCGTCGTCCCCATCGACGGTGGCCAGAACGCCGGCGTCAAGCCGCCGCAGATGATGGGCCGCCGGGCCGAGGGCTGAGCAGGACCTTCACCTGCTGGGTCGCGCCGCTGCTGACGTCCAGAAGCACCTCGCCGGCGCCCGGGACCGGGCGGTCGATGTCCACCACCTGAAGGCTCCGGTCGCTTGCGATCGCGACAGCACGCATGGCGCCTCGTTCCGGCCGGCTCAGAATCTGTGCGTGGTGGCGCCGAACGGGTCTCCCTTGGCGTGCGCGAAGACCTTGGTCGGTGTCACCGCGAACACCTCGCTTGGATGGTCGCCGAAGTCAGCGTTATAGAAGCGGCCATCGCGCACGGCATACTTCCACCGGCCCTCCCACTTGGTGGCGAACGCGCTGGCGATGAGCGTGAGCGTGGCCTCGTCCGTGACATGGCTGGCCGGGCCCTCGACCACGACGTCAAGCCCGTGGTCCCAGCTGTTGCAGCCGGTGGTCAGCGCGACGTGCTGGTTCGCGCGCAGGTTGGCGTATTTCTGTTCTTCCGCGCCGGTGGAAAAGCAGAGCGTCCCGCCGGTCCACACCGCGACTACCGGCGTGACGTGCGGCCTGCCGTCGGCCCGCACCGTCGACACCCAGAACAGCTCGGCGGACTCGAGCACACTGCGCGTCTGATCCCAGCTGACGGCGACGGCCTCAGCGCCGCTGTAACGCTGGTCGAGAGCCGTAACCGGCGTGTCCATCTGCGTCCTCCTTCGGGCTATCCCACTCTCCGGTAAGACCCGGCGGCGGCGCCGAACTAATCGCCTCGCGTCAATGGACCGACAGGCCACCGTCAACGAAGATCGACTGGCCGGTGACGTACGCGGATGCGCGGCTGGCCAGGAACACCGCCGGGCCGGCGAAGTCCTCCGCGACCCCGTTCCGACCCACCATCGTCCGGGCGGCCAGCTCTGCGACCCGCGCAGGGTCGGATGAGATCCGGGCGTTCAGCGGGGTCATGACGAAGCCGGGGACCAGCGTGTTGCTGGTCACCCCGTGCGGCGACCACGCCTCCGCCTGGGACCGGGACAGCGACTCGAGGCCGCCCTTGGACACGCCATACGCACCGCTCTGCACGAACGCGCGGTGGGCCTGCTGCGAGGTGACGTGGATCAGCCGCCCGAAACCCCGCCCGGCCATGCCGGGCCCAAACCGCTGGCCGAGCAGGTACGGCGCCTCCAGGTTCACCGCCATCGTGGCGTCCCAGGTCTGCTCGTCGATCTCGGCCATCGGCGGCCGCAGGTTCACTCCCGCGCAGTTGACGAGGATGTCCGGCTCGCCGAAAACCTTGGCGGACTCGTCGGCCGCGGCGAGCGCGCCCTTTCTCGAGCCCAGGTGGCCGGTCACATACGCCGCGCTGCAGCCGTCCGCGGTCAGGGCGTCAACGGTCGCAGCCAGCCGGTCCTCTCCGCGCGCCACCACGACGACGCTCCCGCCCGCGCGCGCCAGCGCTCCGGCAATGGCCCGCCCGATCCCGGAGCTGCCCCCGGTCACGACCGCGACGAGACCGTCCAGCGAGAACAGTTCCTCAACGTAAGACGCCATCACGAGGCCCTCTCGTTCGCCCGCAGCGACCTTTGTACCAGAACCGCTGGCCGGCGCCGCCGGGCCAGAACGCTTAGCTGGCGCCGTCGGCTGGGTGCGGCGGCGAGCCCGCTAGCGGGGTGGTGTCCAGGTACCGGATCTCGTAGACGCGCTCGGTGAACTTCCAGCCATCGGCGGTCCGCTGGTAGCGGTCGTGGTAGATCGCGTAGTTCACCTCCGAGTGGCCGTCGCGGGTGCGGATGAGTTCTTGCATATAGGCGCGGCCAGACGCGGTGTCGCCGTCCAGCTGGATCACGCCGGGGTGGGTCGTCTGCACCAGAAAGTCCACGAATCCCGGTACCCGCTGGCCCCAGGCGCGGATCTGTTCCTGCCCCTCGAGCTCAACGGGGACGTTCGGCATCCGCAACGCGCCGTCGGGCGTGAACAGCGACGCGACACGGTCGTAGTCGCGCATCATCACCCCGTCGGTGAACTCGCCGCGCAGCGCCTCGATCTCGACGCGGTCAGCAATGGCTTGAAGGTCGCTCATCATTTCCTCCTCGTCCTCTCACTACGACGACGACGCAGCCCGCCGGAATGTCAGGCGTCACGGCAGCTCCCCCGGTCAGCGGACCAGCCACCGGGCGCTCACGGCGAGCGCGGCGACCGCGACAAGCCCGAAAACCATGACCCAGGCTCCGCCCGGGACCGGCGTGAGACGCGCCAGCTGGTCGGCGTCGCTGCGCCGTCCCCCGCCGCGGCGGCGCTCGCCCGCCAGCTCGATCACCGGCCGGATCCCGCCCAGCAGCAGGAACCACGTCATCACATAGCCGAACCCGGCCTGCACGACCGCGGACGCGTACAGGCTCACGGCCACGACGGTCACGAGCGCGACCAGCACGGCCAGCATGCCGTAGGCGTTGCGGATCGCGATTGCCAGACCGGCCAGCAGCACGAGGCTCAGCAGCAGCATCCCGGTCAGGTGCCCGATCGCGAGCAACGCGGCGGCGCCCAGGCCCAGCAGCGGCGGCGCCACGTACCCGGCCACGGCGGTCAGCGCGACACCAAACCCCTCCGCCCTCCCCCTCGACAGGGTTTCGCCCGCGGTGCTGCGGTAGATCCGGACCCCGCCGAGGTGCCGCCCCGTGGCCAGCGCCATCAGCGCGTGCCCGCCCTCGTGCACGATCGTCACTACGGTCCGCGCCACCGGCCAGACCCGGGAGGAAGCGACGACGAGCAGCGCGAGCACGCCGCTGCCCAGAACCAGCCACCGCGGCGGCAGCGGCTGCGCCATGAACGCGTGGTGCCACGCGACATCGGCCCGCTGCCAGAACCCGCCGAGGAGCGAAGACACGTAGCCAGGCTAAGCGAACGCAGCGGGGGGGTTACGCCTCTTTCTGCCGCCGTGAATGCTCGGCGATGGCGGGCGGATTGCCCACGGTCACCGATCCTTGCATGCGTTCGGGTGCAATCAACTCAAATCGGTATCGCGGGGCGGGGGCATGCCGGTCTCCGCACGGCGGGAACGGCGCATGCTCCGGTAGCTGGCATTGACGATCACCACGGCGGCGGCGATTGCGGCCTCGAGTTCGGCGGTGTACCGCAGCACGGCCAGGTTCTCTGGCTGGAGCAGATCTCCGAGGTCCAGGCCAAGCCCCCCGCCATTGTTGATGCGCAGCACCCCGTGCGCGCCGGGGCGTCCGCCCGGCGACAGCTTGACGGCGTGCGGCAGATCCTTGACCACGTTGCCTTGCACGGGGACTGCTTCACCACCCGGGCCCTCTCCCGGGAGGCTGGGGGCGAACCGGTTCCAGGCCAGCCCGAGGAGCACCACGACCGCGACGACCGCCACGACGGCGGCGAACTGCCGGAGAAACTTCACTGCGACCGCCCTCGCGGACGCCAGACCAGCATCCGGCGGCCCACCCCGGCGATCCATCGCCACCGCAGTGCCACGTGGACCGGGACGAGGCCGACCGTCACCTCCGCGGTGAGGACGTGCAGGCGGAACCAGAACGGGGTCTGCAGGGTGGTGATGCCGAGTTCAGGGAGCGCAACCCGCGAGATGGCGATCCCGGATGCCACGCACAGCGTCATGGCGAACAGCAGCGCGAGGTTGACCAGCCAGATCACCTTGTCGTGGCCGCGCGGATCCAATAGCCGTCTCGTCGTGCGGATGACCCAGTCCCAGTGCAGCGTCAGGTGCAGCAGCAGGGCGATCCCGATCCCGATGCCGAGCCACTCGTGGATCACCACTCCGGTGAATCCGTAGCTGTAGGCGACCGTGTACGCGAGGAGGATGACCGCGTCAAACCAGAAGTCCAGCTTTGTCCGGCCCCCGACACGCACCCGGCGCGGAGTCGTTCCGGCCGAGGGGGTCGTCGGGGATGCGCTCATGACAGGAACCTTAGAGCGGGCTATTTGGCCTACCGCTCGAACTCTATGTGAGTTCTTGGTGAGCCCGTCCCGGCTCACCTAGTAGGGCTGCGAGGCCGTCCAGGATCGCGGTAAGGCCGAACTCGAAGCTGTCTTCGGGCCCTGACGCGTAATCCGCGGAGGGCGTCTCAAGGCGGGCCCTCAGTCGCGGGAAGGACCTAGCGACCTGCTGGGCTTGTTCCAGCCGGTCACGCATCGCCTTCTCGGGATCGCTATGCGTCTTGGCAAGCCTTCGCCGCAGGGAAACGGGGGCAGCTGTGCCGAGCGCGTGACCGAGCACGAAGGTGTACACGGTTGTGACGGCCTGGTCGACTTGAGCCCCGGTGAGTCCTGCCGTCTCATAGATCGCCATGTTGGCGTCGTCGTAGCGGGCCTTGCCGTACCCGTAGGTCAAGTACGACCCGAAGGTATGCAGCACCCACGGGTGGCGCGCCAGCATGGAATGGAGTTCGGTGGCCATTGCTCGCGCGGCCTCTCGCCAGCCCATCGCAAGAGGGTCGGGCAGCGTGATCTCGTGCCACGCCGAGTCGACAGCGAGGTTCACCAGGTTGTCCTTGCTTCCGACGTGCCAGTAAACAGCGGTGGCCGCCGAATCCAGACGTTTCCCGAGGGCGCGCATGTTCAGTCCGTCGAGGCCGTCCTCGTCGAGGAGCCCGACCGCGCTCTGCACGATCTGGTCCCGGGTCAGAGTGTCGCGAGCCATAGCATCATCCTACTTGAACTAAGTGCAGGACCGGTGATACGTTTCTTGCACTAAGTTCAAGACGGGAGTCGAGCATGCGCCAGTCACCCATGGCCGGGTTTGTCGAGCAGCTAGCGGCCAAGTACGAGATCCCCGGCGTCGCGGTTGCGATTTGGACGAAGGGCAAGGAGTACGTCACCTGCCATGGGGTTACCGACCTCGATCGCGCGGAACCGATCGAACCGGGAACCCCGTTCCTGGTCGCCTCGGTCACCAAGACCTTCACGGCTACTGCGATGATGCGCCTCGTCGCGAGCCAGCAGGTGGACCTGGACGCCCCAGTCCAGCGCTACTTGCCCGACTTCGCAGTCGCCGACCTCTCCGCGTCGGCTGAGATCACAGTGCTCAACCTGCTCAACCACACGGCCGGACTGGACTTGCGGTCACCCGATCAGCCCGATGAGAGCGACAGTGCGCTCGCCAGCTACGTATCGGCCTTGCGCGACCAGCAACTCATCGCAGCTCCTGGTGAGCGCGTTTCTTACAGCCAGAGCGGATACAACGTCGCCGGGCGAATCATCGAAGTCGTCACCGGTATGACCTACGAGCAGGCAATCGCGGCCCTGCTGCTCGAGCCCCTGGCCCTGCGGCACAGCACGTTCGCCCCCAGAGAGGCCATCGCCGAGCCTGTCGCGATGGGCCACAACGTGTCGGCAGACGGCACTCTTGCGGTCGCTGCGCAGTGGAAAGGCACCAGGGCCAACAACCCCGGTGGCGGCCTCGCTGCTTCGATCTCGGATCTTCTGACGTGGGCACGGTTCCACCTGAGTGATGGCGGCTTTGTGCTGCCAGCCAACGACCTTCACCTGATGCGGAAACCGACCGCGACACTGTCTGGCAGCTCACTCGGCGACGCGGTCGGGATCGGCTGGTTCCTCCGCAGCATCGACGACGTCCACGCGTTCGGTCATGCCGGCTCGGCGAACGGCCAGTTCGCCGAGATTCTGCTAGTCCCAGAAAAGGACTTTGCGGTGATCACACTCGCCAACAGCGGCCCGGATAATGGCCTCGCTTTCAACAGAGACATCGTCAGGGCCGGATTGGAGAGCGTTGCGGGACTGCACGAACATAAGCCGAAGCTGATTCGCTACAAGAGACGCCAGGCCGACGAATACGCAGGCGTCTACGAAAACGAGACCATGCAAGCCGTCTTTTCAAACACCGGCAAGGCACTCACTGCCACGTTTGCCATCAAGCCGGCCGTGCGGGCGAACGCCACGGCAGAACTACCCCCCGACATGCCCGCCGCCCCAATCGCCCTAATCCGGGGCGAGCAAGATCACTATATGGTTACCGACGGCGGCCTGAAAGGGCAACGCGGGTACTTCAGCCGAGACCCATCCGGCAAGGTTACCTCAGTCGACATGGCCGGCCGGGTCTTCTCCCGATCGTGAACCAGTTGTTCCCGGCGGCCCACTGCATACTTCGGCCGGTTCGTTATCAGGACATTGACGCGCTCGTCAGCCAGAAATCGATCGATCAGATTGTCCGCGTCGACGGTCCAGACCATGGCACCGATTCCGTGCTCACTGCACAACTTCAGGACACCCAATCAGCCAGCTGAGGTCAAGGTGCCCGATCGCCTTATCAAACCAGGCTAATTGGCATTGCCCCTTGGGGGTGGCCTTAGATTGCGCCATCGGCTGCATATGCTGGCCAGCGCGACTGTGGCGAGGGCGGCATTGGTTTCCACACCCACCTCCTGTACGAGCAGTAGCGGAAGAGGCTGCCGAGCCCGATTCCAGTCACCAGGGCAACGTTGTACGGAAGCTTGCCGTGCAGGTCCAGTACGGAGACACTGAACCCGAGGCAGGCGAGCTGGATGGCCAGCCCGCCGGTGGTCAGCATCAAGAACAGGGGGCCCTCACGAGCGACGGTGCTGCGCTGACGGCGCCGGAATGTCCAGGATCGGTTGCCTGCATAAGAGACGACGACGGCCATGGCGGTGGCGATCAGATTCGACGTGAGCGGTCCCGCACCCGCCTGGAAGTGCAGCAGGACAGCGCCAGCGTCGGTAACCAGGAAGGCGGATGCGCCGACGAGGCTGAACGCGACCAGCTCAGGGCTTAGCTGCCGGAACGTGCCAGCGGCCAGGCGCACGAGCCTTCTCGGCCGCGAGGCACCCCCAGAGTGCCGGTGAGCTGGCGCAAGCTGAGCGGCCCCAGCGGGCGTTGCCGCCGGCCGCCACACCCATTTCTTGTATGACCAGTAGCGGAACAAGGTGGCCACTGCGATGCCGCCGCTGACAGCGAGACCGTAGGACAGCTCGCTGTCCAGGTGGAGCGGGTAGGTGAGCACGACGGGCACCTCGGAGACGGCCACGCTGATGCCGTTCACCCCGAAGAACAGGGCGGTCTCCCGCCCCAGGCCTTTGCGCTCACGGCGCCGGTACGTCCAGTAGCGGTTGCCAACGAAAGTAACCGCGGTGGCGATCACGCTGGCTATCGCAAGAGAGCTGAGGCGGCCCAGCCCAGCGTGGTAACGCAGCAGGTAGACCACTCCGTAGGTGACCAACAGGCCGACAAAGCCGACCACACCGAAGCGGGCCCCCTCGTGGATAAGATCGCGGAACCTGGCATACAGCGAGCGCACGAAAGTCACCCGGACGAGCGTAGCCGCACCCGGCCGCTGACACCCGACGATACGGCCCTGGCTACAATCCAGACCGCGCCACTTACCCAAGTTTGATCTTGTTCCGGCGTGTCGGGACTGCAGCCCAAGTCATAGCTGATCAACTTAGGCTAAGTGGCATTGACCCTGGGGGCTGCGTAGCCAAGGACTTCGCACAACTGCTCGTAGGGCAAGTCCTTTACCAGCGTCCCAGGGCAAGAGGAGTCATTGAGCACTCAATCGGTGCATCATTCAGCGCCGCGCCTTGATTCCGGATAGCCCTCCTCGCCAACCATCCCGTCATAAGGCCGGGCGGCCAGGATGGTATCAAGGATCAATTGCTCCGCTGCGCGGTCCATCTCGGTCACGAAGTCGGTGGGCGAGGACTTGGTCGACGCTCGCAGCGTGCGCGCAGGCGTCTGGATGGCCATGGAGCCAGCCTCGGTGGCTGCCCCGCGGGCAAGATCCAGCATGGCTCGCGCGTCCGCATCTGAGATCGTCGTGCCTTACCTGCTCCGCGGCATATTCGCTTGCGCCCGGACCATCGACAAGCGGGGGTCACCCAGTTGGCGCCCGCGCGCATCGAACATCGACGCGAGGCGCCCACGAACGCCGTCTGGGACGAAGCGCCAATTGCGGAGGTCGCGCCATACGTCCACCGCGGCCAGCATCGCGACGTCCGCGACGCGATCGCTTTCGATCGTTCCCGTGTTGCTGCGTAGCAGCTCGTCTGGCATGACGACCGTAAGCACAGGCCATTCTGCTGAAGCGACGAGGTCATCCAGCATGGCGCGGAGTTCTCGCATCTCGTCAGGCGGAACGTTCCAGACCTCAGCGCCGCGCTCGAGGAGCTCATCCTCGCTTCGCACGTAGACCGCGCACCCCACCGGGGCGGTCTCGAGACCGGACATGATCTCGGGCAGTACCCGTTGATCGGTGAGCGACCACACATTCCGCCTGATGGCTGATTCATTATCAGAAAGATGCCTCGCGAACTCGAGCCGTGCCCCGATAACCTCGGGGTCGGCGGGAGTTCTGTCGAGGGAAAGCGGAACGCTGTATCTGACATCGATATATCCATAGCCGAGAGCATCGGCGAGCAGCGCCCCAATGTACTCGGCATGTGCATACGGGCAGCCAAGAATCAACAGGTTGGGAACGGCCGGTGACGCGTTTGGTGCGGGAGGCCTGGGTCTTTCATGCTGCGGGATGTTAAGAATGAGGCTGGGGCGTGGCTGTGGCCAGTCATGTGCCTCTTGCTCCCGCCAGCGGGCGCCGAAGACCCGGGCCGATTGCCCGACGATGCGAGTAACAAGCGCGCGGAGCTCTTCCTCTCCATAGACCTCGCGGTCAATGCTGAGCTCGCCTCAGCGTGAGCTGAAGAGGGATCTCGCTGCTGGCGAGGAGGATACCGGCCAGCCGGGCACCCGCGTCGGAGAAGGCCAGCTCGGCTGCTCGCGATACTGCCCCTTCGATTTCACCGAGTGCATTGCGCAGCTGATCCGCTACTTGCATGGCGTGCGCCTCGGCACGCAGTTCTGGCGGCAGCACGTTGCCCAGCTCGAGCTGAACTGCCTGACTGACGCCGGTCAATTCCGCGAATGACGCAAGGCGCGACAGCTGAGGCGGGACTTCGCCGGACAGCCATCTCTTCAGCGTCGTATTGCGCAGCCCGAGCTGGCTCGCCGCGGAATTTATCGTGATGCCACGGCGCTCGAGTGCCCCCGGATCGCCGCGCCCCACACAGGCCAGCCATGATCCTGCTCCAGGTGGTGCCGTCCCAGCGGGTCTTGCGCCTCCACAGCTATATTCTGTTCCGATCGAGCTGGCAAGAGATTGCCGACATGCAGCACTGTACTGCCGCCATTTGGTTCGATCAATGGCCGTCGTCGATGTCGCCCGGCCACCGTCAACCTTCGCCATCCGCTTCGCGCACGCCGCACGTCAGAGTTGGTGCCAAGAAGACGAAGCACAATGGCCATGAGCGGCGGCCCAGCCCAGTTGTCTTAGCGCTGGTTGTGGCGGGATGCCTCGCCGTAGTCGTGATCGGCCTGTGCGCCCCGGTTGCCAGGGCGGAACTGATCTTGCCCGTCCTGCCCGGGCTGATCGCTCTGGCCGCGGCCTGGCTCGGCCATCCCGCGCTGGAAAGGCGGAACTCCGGTGAGAGAGCCAGCGGCCGGAGTCGGCCTAGCCGACGGGAAGCACCTCGAATGCCGGGTGCTTGGGGGCGATGGCACGGATCTGGTCATCGCTCGAGTCCGGCCCAACGCCCTCGAAGAAGACCCCGACCTCCGCCTTCCACCGCTTGAGGTAGGCGCGCAGCACCGGCACCTTCTCGTCGTCGGTGAGCTCCCGGCCGCGAAAGCCCTCGGCCCGCCTGCCCAGACGCAGTTCACCGGTGCCGATGACCCGCAGGTTACGTACCCACTGGGTCTCGCCGCGCGGCGCAACGAGGTACCGGCGGTCGTCGTAGCTGAGCAGGTTCACCGGCGTGGTGCGCCACTGGCCGCTCGTCCGGCCCTTCACCGCGAGGACCCGCGAGCCTAGAACGCTGATGCCCTGCCGGGTGAGGAACGCCACCAGCTGGTTGAAGACGTTGCGCGTGAACCAGCCGGGTGCGCGGTAATGATCGGACACGCCAACCAGCCTAACGAAAGAGCCCGTCCGCGTGGGACCCTGGCTGCAGGGTGCAGCGGGTGAGTCGCCCACAGCCGGAGAATCCCCCGGACTTGGAGCGAGGGCTGGTGCTCAACGATCTGGAGTACGACGACAGCGAGTCGCCTGCGATCGGCCTGGTGCCCGACGGCGTCTCGTGGGACGAAGTGCACGACCACATAAAGATCGCGCATCACCCGCTCCTGGTACTGCCGGCGGACGGCGACCAGTACGCCGGGGCCTACTGGGCAGACACGAAGATGGTCGTCGCCGAGGATCTTGGATCCGATCAGGACCAGGCGGTCGAAGAGTTCCGCGAGTTCCTACGCGAGCGCGGCGAGGCTTAGCGCCCATCCTGCAAGATCACCTCTGGCGCCGTCGGCAGGTAGCGTGTCGTCCATGGCTGCTCCAGTAAAGGTGCGCACGGCCACGGTGCGGGCTAACAACGTCGAGTTCGGGCTGCTCGAGGCCGGTTCGGGTCCGCTGGCGCTGTGTCTGCACGGGTTTCCTGACACCGCCCACACCTGGGAGCTCCTGCTGCCGGCCCTGGCCGACGCCGGATTCCACGCGGTGGCCCCGTTCATGCGCGGCTACGCGCCGACGGCGATACCGGCCGACGGCGCCTACCAGGTCGGTGCGCTCGTTGCCGACGCGGTGGCCCTGCACGAGGCCTTGGGCGGCGACGGGGACGCGGTTCTGATCGGGCACGACTGGGGGGCTGAGACCGCGTACGGGGCGGCCGCCTTTGCCCCCGGCCGGTGGCGGCGGCTGGTGACCCTGGCGGTACCGCCGTCCGCGCTGGATGCGGTGATATTCAGCGACTATGAGCAGCTGAAGCGGCTCTTCTACACGTTCATGTTCCGTGACCCGAACGGGTTCGCCGATGCGGTCGTGGCCCGCGACGACATGGCGTTCCTGGACAAACTCTGGGCCGACTGGTCGCCCGGCTTCCCGGCCAGCGATCATCTGGCGCTGGTCAAGGAGTCCCTGCGCGAGCCCGCCAACCTCGCGGCCGCGATTGGCTACTACCGCGCTGCGGGCGGCTACTACCGGGCCCTGGGCATCGATGACCCGCCAGCGGACTCCTCCAATGATGCCGGGCGCTACGCGGCCGAGCAGGAGGCCGCCGGCCAGCAGGCGCCGCAGCCCACGCTGTACCTGCATGGAGCCGACGACGGCTGCATCCGGCTGGAAATCGCGCGCGGCACACCGCAGTTGCTCGCGCCCTCCTCGCGCATGGTCGTGATCGAGCACGCCGGTCATTTCCTGCAGCTGGAACGACCCGGAGAGGTCAACGATCAAATCCTCGAGTGGGTCACACGCTAGAAGAGGAGCACACGACCACGTACGCCTGAACGGCGTCCCGCCAATCGGTAAACCCATATATCGCAATTGATCTTCAGATCCGGTGGAAGATGTGTAGCGGGCGGGTTACAGCGTGGAGGCGCCGTGGCTGGGGGGTTCCGCGAGGACGCTGATGGCTTACTGCCCAGCTTCGCCGTGGGCTCGCGGGTGGCCCAGTACCGGCTGGAGAAGCGGGTCGGCGCGGGCGGAATGGCCGTGGTGTTCCGCGCGTGGGACGAGGGGCTGGACCGGTGGGTGGCGCTGAAGATCCTGGCACCGGCCCTGGCGACAGACGAGGTGTTCCGGCGCCGCTTCCTCCGCGAGGCGCGAGCGGCAGCGGCGGTTGATGATCCGCACATCATCCCGGTGTTCGAGGCCGGCCAGGCGAGCGGAGCGCTGTTCATCGCGATGCGGTACGTGCCCGGCGGAGACGCCCGGTGCCTGGTCCGCCGAACGGGCGGGCTTTCGCCGGGGCGGGCGGCGGCGATCGTGTCGTCGGTGGCGGCGGCCCTGGATACCGCGCACGCCGCGGGGCTGGTGCATCGTGACGTCAAGCCCGCGAACATCCTGGTGGATGTGCGGCCGGGCTGGCCGGACCACGCGTATCTGTCGGATTTCGGGCTGAGCAAAGGCTCGCTGTGGTGGAGCGGGCCGAGCGGACAAGGGCAGTTCATGGGGACCCTTGGTTACGCCGCACCAGAGCAGCTCGCGGGCAAGCCGCTCGACGGGCGCGCGGACCAGTACTCCCTGGCTTGCTCGGCGTTCGAGTTGCTGGCTGGCTCGCCGCCGTACCCCCACGACGAGCCGGGAGCGGTGGTTTGGGCTCACATGTCGGAGCCGCCGCCGTCGCTGACGTCCCGGCGCCCAGAACTCCCGGCGGCGGTCGACGGCGTGCTGGCCAGGGCGCTGGCCAAGAAACCGGACGACCGTTACGCCAGTTGCCGGGCCTTCGCAAGCGCGCTCTCCGCCGCGCTGGACCTCGCCCCTCCCAACCGCGAAGCAGTGATCAGCCTGGAGTCTGATCACTGGCAAGACGAGAGCACCTGGCCGAGCAGCGCCGAAGCTGAACAGGCCAAAGACGTCCCAGTGGCGGCCGCTGCCGCCGCGGTCTCCCGGGCCCGCCGGGCGCTTCGGGTAAGGCCGAGGCTTCGCCTGAGCGTGATCCCCGCCGCAACGCTCGTCGCAGTGCTGAGCGTCTTCGGCGCTCTGGCGCAGTTCGGTTCTTTCGGCCCAATGCCGATATCCCGGCGACGGTCCCCGCGCAACTTTCTGCGCGCAGCTACCTGGGCGTTTATCTGCCCGGACGGCCTCTATTACCGGCGCGTCGCGGATTTCACGGCCGCCGCCGACAGGAAGCCGAATCTCGTCGAGTACGCCGTCAACTGGGGCGAACCGTTCGCAACGTCGTTCGACAGGGATCTTCGAGCACGGAGACATACCGCTCGTTCAGATCCAGTCCCACCGGTGCTCTCGCTGGCCTCGATCGCGGCCGGCGACTTATGACGTCTATCTGCGGCTCTACGCCGACAGCGTGCGCGACTTCGGTCACCAGGTGGTCATCGGCTTCGGGCACGAGATGAACGCACCCTGGTACTCGTGGGGCTACACGCATACTCCGGCATCCACGTTCGTGGCGGCCTGGCGGCACATCGTGACGATGTTCCGCAGCCAGGGCGCGGACAATGTCACCTGGCTATGGACTATCGAGGCGGATCAGCCTGGTACCGGCCCGATCAAGTCCTGGTGGCCGGGCGACGAATCTACGTCACCTGGGTCGGGATCGATGGCTTCTACACGAAGCCGTCCGACACCTTCAGCAGCGTCTTCGCCTCGACCATCGATCAGGTACGAGTCTTCACCGACAAGCCGATCCTGCTGGCCGAGACCGGCGTTGCGCGTCAACGCCAACCAGTACGCCAACATCCTCAACCTGTTCAACGGGATCGCTCGGTACCAGGTGCTCGGGCTGGTCTGGTCCGACACGGGCGACTGGCGCCTCGAGGGCAACCCCATGGCCGAGGCGGCGTTCCGGGCGAGCGCACCAGACTGAGCTGGTACCTACTCGGCCTTAATGCGAGCCGTTTGCTGTTCCGCTGTGCCGGTGGAACCGCGTGAAACCGGCGTGAAACCGGGGTGAATCCCGCTGCATGCACTCTCTACGTGAACGTGGCCGCCAGCCACAAGTAACGGAAGGAGAGGGCATGACCAGCCCTTCATCCACGCCGGCGATCGTAGCCACCGGGCTGCGCAAGTCGTTCGGCGACAAGGTCGTCCTCGACGGCATCGACTTGGAGGTCGGCGCTGGAACAACGTTCTCGCTGCTGGGCCCCAACGGCGCCGGCAAGACCACCACCGTCCAGATCATGTCCACGCTGGTCCACGCCGACGGCGGCCAGGTGCGCGTCGCAGGCCATGACGTGGCCCTCGACCCCGCGGCGGTGCGCGGCGCGATCGGGGTCACCGGCCAGTTCTCCGCGGTCGACAGCCTGCTCACCGGCGAGGAGAACCTGCTGCTGATGGCGGACCTGCACCACCTGGGCCGCGCGGAAGGCCGGCGGCGCGCCGCCGCGCTGCTCGACCAGTTCGACCTGGCCGACGCCGCCAGGAAGACCACGATGACCTACTCCGGCGGCATGAAACGCCGCCTCGATCTCGCGATGACCCTGATCGGTGACCCGCGCATCATCTTCCTGGACGAGCCGACCACCGGTCTCGACCCGCGCAGCCGCCGCATGATGTGGCAGATCATCCGCGACCTCGTGGCGGGCGGCGTCACGATCTTCCTGACCACGCAGCAGCTGGACGAGGCAGACGAGCTGGCCGACCGGATCGCCGTTCTCGACCACGGCAAGGTCGTCGCCGAGGGAACCCCCGAGGAACTCAAACGGAGCATCCCCGGGGCCCACGTCCGGCTGCACTTCGCCGACGCCGCCGGGCTCGACGCGGCGGCACGGGCCCTCGGCGACGCGTTCCGGCACGACGACGCGCTGACGCTGGAGGTTCCCAGCGGCGGCGGCGCGACCGCGGTGCGGCAGCTGCTGAACCGGCTCGGCGACACGGCGGACGCAGTCGACGAGGTGTCCGTGCACACGCCCGATCTCGATGACGTCTTCTTCGCCCTCACCGGGCGCCCGACGACAGAAGCAACGCCAGAAATGGAGAACATCCGATGAGCGCCATGACCCTTGCCATGCGGGACTCGGCGACGATGACCCGGCGCAGCCTCCGGCATGTGCTGCGCTACCCGGTGACGCTGGTCGTGGCGGTGGCCGTGCCCGTGCTGTTGCTGCTGCTGTTTGTCGGCGTCTTCGGCGCGCTGAAATCAAGCCTCGGCGCCCACGGCTCGTACATCGACTACGTCATGCCCGGGATCATCGTGATGACCGCCGGGTACGGGAGCTCGGTCACCGCCCAGGGCGTCAACCGGGACTCCACCGAGGGCATCATCGCCAGGTTCCGCACCATGGCGATCTCGCCCACCTCAATGCTGAACGGGTACATCGTCAGCGCCCTGGTCCGGACGCTGGTCAGCACGGCCCTGGTCATCGCCGTCTCGATCGGGCTGGGGTACCGGCCCACCGGCGACGCCGGGCGGTGGCTGGCGGCGGCCGGCGTCATCGTCCTGCTCGTGCTGGCGCTGACCTGGGTGGCCGTCCCGTTCGGCCTGGCGGCCAAGACCGCTGAGGGCCTGACCGGCTTCGTCCTGATCGTTCAGCTGCTGCCGTTCATCAGCAGCGCGTTCGTGCCGACGGGCCAGATGTCCGCATCGGTGCGCTGGTTCGCGGCGCACGAACCGTTCACGCCGGTCATCGACACCCTCCGCGGTCTGCTGACTGGCGGGCCGATCGGCGGCAACGGGATAGCCGCCGTCGCCTGGTGCGCCGGGCTGGCGCTCGCCGGGTACGTGTGGGCGCGGGCACTGTCCCGGCGCGACATCAACCGCTGAGGAGGGTTCGTTCCCGCAGCGCGGCCCGGGCGGCGGCGCGCAGGCCGTCCGGGTCCAGGCCCGCGTACGACGACACGGCGTCGGCGTACGCGGGCCCGTCGGCGTCCTGCGCCACCCGCCGTGCGCGCGTGGCGGACATGGTCGGCTGGAGCCCGTTCTTCAGGCCGAAGCGCTCGGCCAGCGCGATCATCCTCGTTCCGGACCGCACAACACCGGCGTCCGCCGCGCGCTGGCCCCGGTCGACGTCGGCCAGAGCCAGGGCCAGCAGCAGCGAGCCGCAGACGGCGAGGTCATAAGAGGCGGCGAGCGTCCCGGACGGCGGCCCCGGGTCCGCGGTCAGCGCCAGCAGCACGGCGGGCAGCGCGGCGGTGATCTCCGCAACCAGGCCGAGCCGTCCCTGGTACGCGTGGGCGACCACGGCGGCGGCCTGAATCTGCAGTGCCCAGGTATCCAGGCCGAGCAGGCCGTCGCCGGGCTCCTGGCTCCGCGGATCCCACAGCGCGGCCGCGGCCGCACGCCACAGGTCCAATCCGGTCTCGACGTCGCCGCGGCCGAGCGCGATCTCCGCGTGCACCGCGGTGTCGAACATCGGCATTTCCCAGGGCTCGTCATCGGCGCGTGGCGTTGTCAGCTTCAGCTCGCGTTCCGCCTCGTCGTAGGCGCCCCGCTGCACGTTGGCCATCACGATTCCCTCGCGCACCCGGTTCACGCTGGACCACGACCCGAACGCCTCGAGCACCGACAGTGCCGCGGTCAGGTGATGCAGCGCCTCGTCACCCGAACCCGCGTCGTCCACCTGGAGGCACAGTTCGCCGATCCGGGCATGCGCGGCGGCCCGGAGCCACCCGCTGCTGCGGGGCTCGAACGCGGCGAGCGACCGCCGCGCCGCCACCAGCGCGCCGCCGGTGTCACCCGCCTCCTCCCGTGCGTAGCTGGTCACGTAGTTGGCCGCGCCCGCGACCAGGGGCTGGTCGCTCTCGCCCAGCGCTTGCAGGGCCGCAAGGTCCGCCTCGGGCGGCCCGTGCAATACGTTCAGCACGGCCTGGGCAGCCCGGGCGAACGTGTCCGGCGGAGCGGGCGGCAGCCGGCGCAGGCCCACCAGGAACCGCGCCGGACCCGGACCGCTCAGCAGGAACCCGGTCACCGCGCCGAGAACCAGGCTGGTCCTGGTCGCCTCGACAAGGGCGTTCCCCGGCCGGAACCCGGGCAGGATCCGGATCGTGTCCCCGGCCAGGGCGATCAGGCGGGCGAAACTCCCCTCGGCCATCCACAGCCCACCGAGCACTGCCGACACCGCGGCGACCGTTGCGGCGTCCCTGCGGTCTAGCCCGTGGCGCAGGGCCTGGACCAGGTTGTCCTGCTCGGCCCTGATCAGCTCGAACGTCGGCAGGTCGTCGGTGAAAACCGAGTCGTGCTGCGCGATGCCGAAGTCGCGTGCCCAGGCGAGGAACCGGTCGGTCAGGCGCTCGGTCTCGCCGGCGTCATCGCGGTGCGCGGCGGCGAACTCCCTGACGGTCTCCAGCATCCGGTACCGGGCATCCGACGCGGTGTCCATGACCTTGAGCAGCGACTGATCGGCGAGCTGCTCGAGGACCGGCAGGACGTCGTCGCCGAGCAGGTGCCGGGCGGCGTCGGCGGTGAACCCGCCGGGGAACACCGACAACGCGCGCATCGCCGCCTGGCCGGCCGGGTCGAGGAGGTTCCAGCTCCAGTCGATCACGGCATCCAGCGTGCGGTGCCGCTGCGGCGCGTCCCTTGGGCCGCCGCGCAGCACCGCGAACCGGTCGTCCAAGCGGCGGGCGATCTCGGCCACCGACATGACCCGGACCCGCGCGGCGGCCAGTTCCACGGCCAGGGGGAGCCCGTCCAAGCGGCCGCACAGCTCCCGCACGGCATCCGCGGGCAGGTCGGCGTCCGGCCGGACCGCCCTGGCCCGCTGCCGGAACAGCTCGGCCGCCGTGTCCAGGTCCAGCTCGGGCAGCAGGTACACCGACTCCGACGAGAGGCCGAGCGGAGCGCGGCTGGTCGTGAGCACACGCAGTTCCTCGGTCAGCGAGACCAGGGCGTGCACAAGATCGGCCGCGCTGCGCACGACGTGCTCGCAGTTGTCGAGCACGAGCAGAGCGGGGCCCGGAGCCAGGGCGGTCACGATCCCGCCCGCCACACGCGGTTGCGCCCCCCGGCGGCTGCCCGAGTTGCCGCCGCCGTCCTCGCCGACCCCGAGGGCGGACGCGACCTCGGCCGCGACGTCGCCGTCGGCGGCGACGCCCGCCAGCTCGACGACGTGCACGACACGCTGCTCCGCCTGGCTGCTGACCGCGTGCGCGAGACGAGTCTTGCCCAGGCCGCCGGGTCCCACGATCGACGTGACCCGGGACGTGCGCAGCAGGCCGGCCACGGCGGCGATGTCGTCGTCCCGGCCGAGCAGCGGGTTGGGCTCGTGCCGGACACCGCGGCGGATCACCGGCGCGTCGGCCTGCAGCAGCTCCGCCTGCACGCTCTGCAGCGCGGGGCCCGGGTCGCTGCCGAGTTCGTCGCGCAGCCGCTGCTGGTATTCGGCGTACCGGCCGAGCGCCGCCGCGGGCCCAACTACCGCCGCCTCGCAGCGCAGCAGTTCCGCCAGGACCTCCTCGTCCCTCGGGCTCCGCTGGATCAGCTCGCCGAGCGGCCCCGCGGCCTCGGCCCGCCGCCCCAGGCGCGACAGCGCCAGCGCGCGGGCCCGCAGCAGCGACCGGTAGGCGGGAACCCGCGCCGCGCGCAGCGCGGACAGCGGATCGTAGCCCCCGGCGTCCCAGCCCGCGGCGCCGTCGCACAGCGCGAGCCCGGCCTCGGCGTGCTCGAGCGCCGCCAGATAGTCACCGGCCCGGGAGCTCTTCTCGCTCTCAGCCACCTGCAGCAGGACCGCGGATGCATCGATCTCGTCGTCGCGCAGCGACAGGCGGTATCCGGCGGGCGTGCTGACGATCACATCGGGGCCGAGGCGGGCCCGGGCGCGTGACACAACGACCTGGAGAGCCTTGAACGGGTGCTCGGGTGGCTCGTCCGGCCACAGCGCGTCGATCAGCCGCGTGGTGCTGGACCCCGCGTGGGGATCCTCGGCCAGGAGCGCAAGCAGGCCCTGCAGCCGGGATCCGGTGATCTCCTGGCCGCGGTAGCTAACCTGCGAAAGCAGGACCAGTTCTACGCTCACCGCCGCCAGATTAGCCGGTTTTCCGCCCGACGCCGTGGGCCACGCGTGGGACCTTCGACGGGGTTCTTATGCTGCGAGTATGGGCGAAATCCGGGTGGGCACGGCGTCGTGGACCGACCGAACGCTGCTGGACTCCGGCTGGTACCCGCCGGAGGCGGACACGCCGGACAAGCGGCTGCGGTTCTACGCGCGGCAGTTTCCGCTGGTCGAGGTCGACGCCACGTACTACGCGCTGCCCGCCGAGCAGACCGCCGCGGCCTGGGTCGCGCGGACGCCGAGAGAATTCACGTTCAACATCAAGGCGTTCAGCCTGTTCACCCAGCACCCCACGCGGGTCGCCGCGCTCCCGAAGGACCTGCGCGAATCGGTCGCCGAGTCCGGCAAGGAGCGGGTCTACCTGAAGGACGTCGATCCCGGCGTCGTGGACGAGGCGTGGGAACGGTTCTTCGCAGCCCTCGAGCCGCTGCGCGACGCGGGCAAGCTCGGCGCGATCTTGCTGCAGTTTCCGCCCTGGTTCCCGATCTCCCGGGCGCGCAAGGACTACATCCTGTCCTGCGCGCAGCGCGCCGCGCCCCGCCAGGTGTGCATCGAGTTCCGCAACCCGACCTGGATGACCGAGGACAACCAGGCCGAGACCCTGGAGTTCCTGGCCGCGAACAAGCTGCCGTACGTGTGCGTGGACATGCCCCAGGGCTACAAGGACTCCATTCCCCCGGTGCTGGCCGCCACCGCCGACCTGGCCGTCATGCGGCTGCACGGCCACTCCGACAAGTGGACCAGCAAGGACATCCACGAGCGGTTCGGCTACGACTACAGCGACAAGGAGCTGGCCGGGTGGGCGCCCAAGGTCGCCAGCCTCGCCGAGGACGCACGGGTCACGCACGTGCTGTTCAACAACTGCTACCGCGACTACGCCCAGCGCAACGCCCGGCACCTCGTCGACCTGCTGGAAGCGTGACTTCGGACGATTAGAGTCCGGCGTCGCGGGTACCCGGCGCTCGTGACTGTTGCCGCGACGCTCCTCGGTGCTCGTTACTGCCTCGACGAACAAATCGGTACCGGCGCGTTCAGTGAGGTCTGGCGAGCCACCGACACCGTCCTGATGCGGCCGGTAGCCGTGAAGCTGCTGCATTCCAGTTTCGCCGGTGAACCTGAAGCACAGGCCAGGTTCGAGTCTGAGGCCCGCCACGCAGCAGCTCTGTCCAACGAAAACGTCGCACGTGTCTACGACTACGGCCAGCCGGCTCACGGGCAGTCGTACCTGGTGATGGAGCTGATCGACGGACCTTCACTTGCTGATGTGCTGACTTGCGGTCCTCTCGACGCAGCGCGGGCCATGGACATCGTTGGCCAGGTCGCGGCCGGCTTGCAGGCGGCGCACAGCGCAGGGCTGATTCACCGCGACATCAAGCCGGCGAACATCCTGTTCACGTCCGACGGGATCGCCCGGATTACGGACTTCGGCATCGCGCACGCAGTTGGCTCGGCTCCCCTCACGGAAACCGGGATGGTGATCGGCACGCCGGGCTATCTCGCTCCGGAGCGGATTGCCGGAGCGGCGGGCGATGCCGCCAGCGACCTGTACGCGCTGGGAATCGTGGCCTACGAATGCCTGGCGGGGGTGCGGCCCTTCTCCGGGCAGCCGATTCAGGTGGCGATGGCGCACCTGGAGCGCCCGCTGCCGCCGCTGCCTCCCTCGGTGCCGGCCGAAGTGATCGCCTTCGTGATGAAGCTGACCGCCAAGGATCCAGCCGCGCGGCCGGGCAGCGCCGACGACGTGTCGTGCCAAGCGCGCCGGCTGCAAGACCAGGTCGTCTCGGGCCCTGCCGGCGTTGGCCCGGCCCTCGGCAGCTCGCCTCTGACGGTCACCGATAGTCCCGCGGGCCAGATCCGAGATGACGCCCGGTCCGGGAGGCACGCCAGCCGGTCCCGTCGTCCCCGGGCCCTGAACGCGGCCGTCGTGGTTGCGGTCGCCGCAGTCGCCTGCCTGGCGATGCTCACCGGGACGTGGCTGGCCCCGGCCTCAAACCCAGGCAGCCACCGATCCTCCGCATCGCCGCAAAAGCCGTCGGCGACCAAGCTGCCCCCGACGGCAGCTCAGCCCCCTGGCCGGCAGCCTTCCGCCAGCCCGAAGACTCACATCGGCACCACCGCAGCGGCCGGGGAGACGGATGCCCGAAACCCGGGCCTCCCACCAGGCCAGCTCCGCAAAACGGAGCCGCCCTCGTGCCGGGGGCTGGCGGTCGGCCGCAAAGATCACAGCTCCGCGGCATCGAAATCGAAGCATAAGAGTTGCTGACCCCCGGTGATAGGACTGGCTCGTTTCCCGCTAACCGGAACCGCGGGTTCTTATGCTGCGGTTTATGGGCGAGATTCGGGTGGGCACGGCGTCGTGGATCGACCGCACGCTGCTGGCCTCCGGCTGGTACCCGCCGGAGGCGGACACGCCGGACAAGCGGCTGCGGTTCTACGCGAGCCAATTTCCGCTGGTCGAGGTCGACACCACGTACTACGCGCTGCCCGCCGAGCAGACCGCCGCGGCCTGGGCCGAGCGCGCCCCGGATGGGTTCACGTTCAACATCAAGGCGTTCAGCCTGTTTACCCAGCATCCCACCCGGGTGGCCGCGCTCCCGGCCGACCTGCGCGAAGCCGCTGGGACGTCCGGCCGAGAACGGGTCTACCTCAAAGACGTCGACCCCGGCGTCGCCGAGGAGGCGTGGGACCGGTTCCTCGCCGCGCTCGAGCCGCTGCGCGGGGCGGGCAAGCTCGGCGCGATCTTGCTGCAGTTCCCGCCCTGGTTCCCGATGTCCGGGGCCCGCAAGGATTACATCCTGTCCTGTGCCCAGCGCGTCGCGCCTCGCCAGGTGTGCATCGAGTTCCGCAACTCGACCTGGATGACGGAGGATAACCGGGCCGAGACGCTGGAGTTCCTGGCTGCCAACAAGCTGCCGTACGTGTGCGTGGACATGCCCCAGGGCTACAAGGACTCCGTTCCGCCTGTGCTGGCCGCCACCGCCGACCTGGCCGTGCTCCGCCTGCACGGCCACTCCGCCAGCTGGACCAGCAAGGACAGCCAGGAACGGTTCCGCTACGACTACAGCGACGCGGAGCTCAAGGAGTGGGCGCCCAAAATCAGCGGCCTCGCCGAGGACGCCCAGGTCACGCACGTGCTGTTCAACAACTGCTGCGGGGACAACGCCCAGCGGAACGCGCGGCAGCTGGCCAGCCTCCTGGAAGCCTGACGAACGCCCTGGAATCGTCACCGGCCGCAACGCATGGCCGCGGTCAGCTGGTCACGTCGGTGCCGTAGCGGGCGGCGAGTTCGCCGACGCTGAGCACGCAGCCGGTCAGCGTGAGCAGCGCGGGATCGTCAGCCAGCGCCGAGATGGCTGCCAGGCCCCGGCGTTGAGCCGCTCATAGCCACCCCAGACGTTATTGACCAGCAGGTCCAGACGCCCGTGCTCGGCAGCAATCCGCCCGGCGATGGCCGTCATCGCCGCGTCGTCACGATGATCGCAAGCGACCGAAATGCCGTGGCCGCCCGCGCGGGTCACCGCCTCCGCGGTCATCTCGGCCGTCCCCGGCAGATGACCGGTTCGCGCCCCCGCGGCCGACCGGGCCGTCACGTATACGACCCAGCCAGCAGCCCCAAGCGCCGCCGCGATTCCCTTGCCCACGCCCCGGCTGGCGCCCGTCACCCACGCCACTCGCCGTCCCGGCCCGCTCCCCATGTCCGCCATGCCGAGCACGGTAATCCACGAGGCCCCGCGACCTCTGCGACACCTAGCTTCTGCTGGTCCCAGCAGAAGCAGAACGGCTGCCATTAGTGTGCAGATGTGGCAGCCGGGCGCGTGGTCTTGGTATCGGACACTCACCTGTCGCGCCGCGCGCCGCAGGCGCAGGAGAACTGGGACGCCGTGCTCCGGTACGTCGAGGAGGCCGCCCCGGACGCCGTCATCCACGTCGGCGATCTGAGCCTCGACGGGGCACACGAGTCCGAGGACCTGCGCCACGCCTACCACCAGCTCGACCGCCTGCACGTGGGCTGGCACGCGGTCCCCGGAAACCACGACATCGGCGACAACCCGTTTCCGGGTGCGCCCGGCGGCTCTACGGTGACCGCCTGCGGCTGCAACGGTGGCTGGATATCGTCGGCGCAGATCACTGGTCGCTGACAGCCGGTGGCTGGTCCATGCTCGCGATCAACGCGCAACTCATCGGATCCGGGCTGGAAGCCGAGGAACGGCAGTGGGAGTGGCTCGAGCGGCAGGTCAGCGACTGTAGTGAGAACGCGCTCGCGCTCATCACGCACAAGCCGGTCGTTGCGCCCGAGGCCGAGCTTGCCAGCGCGCCGCCGTACCGGTTCGTGTCGGCGGCTGGCCGTCGCCGTCTGGCGGATCTGTTCGCGGGCAAGCCGCTGGGACTGGTCATCAGCGGCCACGTGCACCAGTACCGGATGCTGCGCCTCGGCGGGGCCGATCACCTGTGGGTGCCCACCACCTGGGCGGTGCTGCCGGATCGGGTGCAGCCAAGCTTCGGGACGAAAGAGTGCGGCATCGTGGTGCTCGAGTTCGGCCCCGCCGAAGCGCCGGAACACGACTTCGTCGCGCCGCTCGGCATCAGCCAGCTGACCCTCCTCGAGGACCTGCCGGATCCCTATCACCGCTGACGCGCAGGGATGCTGACGGGCGGGGATCAGGAGGGATGGGCAGAGCTGGCGAGCCGGTCCGTGACCACGTCCTTGAGTTGCGCCATCGACTGGCGCAGGATCGCCGGGAGGTCCGGCTGACAGGCGCCGCTGACCCAGCGCGCGAACGCGACCTTGAAGACGGCAACCCCGGTCTCGGCGGCAAGGCTCGCGGCCGGCTCGGGGATGCCGCGGTCGCGCAGCGCGCCTGCCACCGCGGCCGCGAGCGCCGCGAGCTTGATCAGCTCACGCTCCCGTAGTTCCGCGTTCGCCGAGACAATGGAATCGCGCAGCCTGACCCGCTCCGGGTTTTCCTGCAGCATCGCCCCGGCGGCCTGGAATGCCGCTCCGACCGCGTCCATCGCCGTCGCCGAGGCCGGGGCGGCCGCGACGGCCTCCACCAGCAGGTGCTGCATCATCTCCGTGCCGTAGAACAGGACCTCGCGCTTGTCGGCGTAGTGGCGGAAGAACGTGCGCTCGGTCAGTCCGGCCCGCGCGGCGATCTCGGCCACGGTGGTCTGCTCGAACCCCTGCTCGGCATAGAGCTCCATGGCCGCCTTTGCCAGCCGGCCGCGAGCGTCCGGCTTCCATCGACCCATGGCATGATCGTACGTGATGACAGTGACTGACTTCACTCTGCTACACTGATGACAGTCACTGACATCAGGTTACCGGGAGGTTCTCTCATGCGGGTATTCGTCACCGGCGCGTCCGGCTGGATCGGCTCGGCCGTCGTCCCTGAACTCATCGGCGCGGGTCACCAGGTCCTCGGGCTCGCCAGGTCGGACTCCTCGGCGGCCGCCATCGAGGCCGCGGGAGCGGAGGTGCTCCGCGGCGACCTGGACGACCTGGATACGCTTCGGGCCGGCGCCGCCGGCACCGACGGCGTCATCCACCTCGCGTTCAAGCACGACTTCACCGACCTCGCGGGGTCGATAGGCGCCGACCGGAACGCCATCGAGGCGATGGGCTCGGCGCTCGAGGGCTCCGGCAAGGCTCTCGTCATCGCCTCCGGGACGCCCGCAATCCCCGGGCACGTGGCAACCGAGGGCGAAGAATCCGCCTCCGGCACGATGATGGCCGGCCGGGTCGCTAACGCCCAGGCGGCTATCGAGATGGCGGCACACGGCGTCCGCTCGTCCATCGTGGGGCTGCCCCGCACGGTGCACGGCGATGGCGATCGTCACGGTTTCATCGCCCGCATGGTCGGCATCGCCCGGGACAAGGGCGTCTCCGGCTACGTCGGCGACGGGTCCAACCGCTGGCCCGCTGTGCACGTGCTGGACGCCGCGCACCTGTTCCGCCTGGCTGTGGAGCAGGCCCCGGCGGGATCGAGGCTGCACGCGGTCGGCGACGAGGGCGTGCCGATCATCGACATCGCCGGCGTGATCGGCCACCACCTGAACGTGCCGACGGCTTCCGTCCCGGCCGAGGATTTCGGCTTTCTGGGGCAGATCCTCGCGATCGACCAGCCGGCATCGAGCGCGCTGACCCGCGAGCTGCTCCCGTGGCAGCCGACCCAGCCCGGGCTCATCGAGGACATGGACAAGGGCCACTACTTCGGCTGACCCACCGTTCCGGCGCCTGGCATCGGGCGCAGCCACCCGGGAAGCCCTCAGTGGCTCAGGCGCCGGTAACGGTGCAGGGATAGCGGGAAGAAAACGGCAATCAGCAGTAACGGCCAAACGACCGCCATGAGGACCGCGTGGTTTGTGATCCAGGAGGGGTGAGCGCCAATCGGGTCGCCGAAGAGCTGGCGGGCGGCCGAGACGGTTGAGGATAGCGGGTTCCACAGTGCTATGGCTCCGAGCCATGCGGGCATCGTGGAGATGGCGACGAAGGGGTTCCCGAGAAATCCGACGGGAAATTCAATGGTTCGTACCGCGGTGACTGCCTCGGGGTTGGGATAGAAGGTCAGCCCCAGGTAGATCCCGATCCATACGAAGGCGAATCGCAGCAGCAAGAGCAGGCCGAAGGCACCGAGAGCGCAGGCCATGCCGCGATGCGGATGCCAGCCCACCAGAAGCCCGCATCCGGCCAGCGCTGCCAGGGCTGCCGCGGAGTTGAGCATGTCCGCGGCCGCCCGCCCGACGACGACGGCCGAGGCCGCCATCGGCATGGAGCGGAAGCGGTCGGTGACCCCCCGGGCAGCGTCGGTGCTGACGACGGCCAGGGTGGCGCCGATCCCGAACACCATCGTCATGGCGAACATGCCAGGCATGAGAAAGTCGCGGTAATCACCGCCACCCGGCACGGTCATGGCTCCGCCCAGCAGGTAGCCGAACATCAGCACGATCATGACGGGAAACAGCAGCGTGTTGGCGATCACCGCGCCTGGCTGCCGCGCCCAGTGGGTCAGGTCGCGGCCGGTGATGACCCAGGCGTCCATGACTGCCCACCCCAGCCGGGAGCGGACTGTCCGCGGGATCACTGGTGTGACAGTCATGGCGTGCTTACCTCCGCCGGCTGGGCGGGCGATCCTGAGGCGGTGTCGTCAGCTGGCTGCTGGCCGGTCAGATGCAGGAACGCTTCATCCAGGGTGGGCCGGCGCACGGCGATGTCTTCTGCGGTGATGTTTTCGTCTTGCAGCGAGCGGATGATATGGGTCAGGGCGGCGAGGCGATCGGTGACCGGGACGCTGAGTCCCCGGGTGTCATGATCGAGGCTCACCTCAGCGCCGAGCCGAACCTGCAGGAGCCTGGCCGCTGGAATCAGATCGCCGGCTTCGCGCAGCACGACATCGATCCGGTCCCCGCCGGTCAGCGACTTCAGTTCGTCCGGGCTGCCGGCCGCGACGACGCGGCCGGCAGCGATAACTGAGATGGCGTCGGCAAGCTGATCGGCCTCCTCCAGGTACTGCGTGGTGAGCAGCACAGTTGTGCCGGCAGCCGCCAGCGCACGGATCGACTCCCAGACCTCGTTGCGGCCATGCGGATCGAGCCCGGCGGTGGGCTCGTCGAGGAACAGGACGCGCGGGGCCACGATGAAGCTCGCGGCCAGGTCGAGCCTGCGGCGCATGCCGCCCGAATACTGCCTGACCGGCTTGCTGCCAGCGCTGGCCAGGCCGAACTGGCCGAGCAGTTCGTCAGCCCGGCGCCGCGCGACATTTGCGGGCAGGTGGTACAGGCGCCCGAACATCACCAGGTTCTGGCGGCCAGAGAGAATCTCATCCACGGCGGCGTTCTGCCCGGCCAGCCCGATGCGGGCGCGCACCTGGTCCGGCTGGCTGGTCACATCGAACCCGGCGACCTCGGCCCGCCCGGAATCGGGGCACAGCAGGGTCGCAAGAACCCGGACGGTGGTGGTCTTGCCCGCCCCGTTCGGTCCCAGCAGGCCATACACAGTGCCCTCCGGGGCGACCATGCCGAACCCGTTGAGCGCGGTCACTTTCCCATAGCGCTTGCAGAGGTCCTCGCACACGATGGCAGGAGCATTCAAGATGCGAACCTCAACTCTCTACAGTGTATGCAGTTTTAAATACTGTACGCTGTAGGGAGTTCGAGGGCAAGGACGGACCGGGATTTGTCCACTGAGTACAGCGGCAGCGGAGACCCGCAGCGCACGATCGACCTGCTGTGGGGGGTACAGCGCCGCCGCCGGGGACCCAAGCCCAGCCTGAGCGGAGACCAGGTCGTGACCACGGCGACCCAGATCGCCGACCGGGATGGGCTCGGCGGGCTGTCCATGCGCCGGCTCGCAGACGAACTCGGCATCACCGCCATGTCCCTCTACGGCTACGTGCCCAGCAAAGCCGAGCTGCTTGACGTCATGGCCGACCGCGCGTACGCCGAGATTCCGGTCCCCGACCTCCCCGCCAGGCCGTGGCGGGCCAAGCTCGCCGCACTCGGCGAACAGCACTGGGCGCTCCTGCTGTCCCACCCATGGCTCTCTGCAGATCGCCGCCAGCCTGCCGCTCCTGGGCCCTCACCTGACCGCGTTTTATGACGCTGAACTCGCCGCCGTGGACGGGCTCGGCCTTACCGACATCGACATGGACCTCGTCGTCAGCCTCCTGGACGACTACGTCCGCGGGGCTGCCCGGGGAGCCGTCGAGGCAGCCGAAGCCCCCGGCCGCACCGGCATCTCTGACCAGCAGTGGTGGCAAACTTACGGCCCCTTGCTCGGCGCCGTCCTCGACCCGGCCCGCTACCCGACAGCGATCCGGGTAGGCGCCGCCGCAGGCGCCGAGTACGGCGCCGCCCACGACCCAGCCCGTTCCTTCACGTTCGGCCTGCAGCGCATCATCGACGGCATCGAGGCCTTCATCACCGAAGCTTCCCGCTGAGGCGATCCGATCACCGAGGCCTGCACTGCGCGGAGCCGCTCGCCGCGCGGTTACGGGGCTGTCCAGTCGACGACCTGCGCGCCGGCCCTCATCAGGATCTTGGGCGGGGCCAGCCGCAGCATGGCGTTGCGCACCGACTGCCGCCAGCCGCCGCCGAGATCGGCGCCGATCCGCGCGGTCACCACTGCCAGCCGGGCGATCTTCTGGCACCGGGGTCTGCGCGCCTGGTCGAAGTCGGCCAGCGCGCTGCCCAGGTCGGCGCCGTCACGGACCGGCGCGCCGATCAGCCGCCCAACGCAGACGCCGTCCTCCAGGGCGGTGGACGCCCCGCCGCCCACCGTGGGCAGCGCCGCGTGCGCCGCGTCGCCGACCATGACCACCCGGCCGCGGAAGTAGGTGTGCAGCCCGCCCGGCAGGTAGTAGACGTCGTGGCGCATCAGCTGGTCCGCCGTTGTCGCCGCGACTATGGCGCGGATCTGCGGGGACCAGCCGGCGAAGCGATCCCGGGCGGCGGCCAGCTCGTCGCCGAACGACGCCCCCTCGGGATGCCGGAAGTACCCGAACCAGTAGAGCTCGCGGTCGCTGACCCGCATGAATCCGAACTCGGTTTCAGGCCCCCACACCTCGACCAGCCGGCCGTCGGCGCTGGTGTCCGGGATCACCGCGCGCCAGCACGTGCTGCCGCTGTAGCGGGCAGGGGCACCGGGGAACAGCTGCGCCCGGACGGCGCTGCGGACCCCGTCGGCGGCCACGACCAGGTCGGACGTCCGCCTCCGGGCCTCAACTTCGGTCCGCCAGGTCACTCGTGCCAGCTCGCCGCGCACGTGGCCAGTCCGAACCTCGATGACCTCGGCCCCGTTGATCAGCTCGACGCCGGCTGCCCTGGCCGTATCCAGCACCGCGGCGTGCAGGCGCTGGCGGTGCAGGCCCCAGATCGTGGTCACCTTGCGAAGGCTGGGGACGTCGGGGATCCGCATCAGCCAGCGGCCGTCGGGGCCCTGATAGCCCGCGGTCGAGGTCTGGTACCCGGCGTCGCGGACCGCCTCGGCGGCCCCGATGGCCCCGAGCGCCGTCATCCCGTTGCCGGTGATCGCGATACCCGCGCCCACCTCGCCAAACTCCGGCGCCCGCTCCAGCACGGTGGCCTGCCATCCGGCCTGGGCCAGGGACACCGCCGAGGCAAGCCCGGCGACTCCGCCGCCGACCACAGTCGCCGTCCGCACCTCAGCCACCGGCACTCACCCCGTTCAGGCAACACGTGCGATCGGTCATCCGTGCCACAGTCGAGATATCGTACTACGTCTTGTAGTAGTTGGACCCCGGTCACCGCGGTCGACGGCCACCATCGCGCCTGCGTCCAGGATCAGCGCGCTCACACGCGGTCGCTGTCGGCCATGCCAAGTTCACGTTCGGCATTAGCCAGTTCCTCAGCGGTCAACACTCCGTGCTGCGCTTCCCAGCCATCAAGGAACTCAGCCAGCGCGTCCGCACGCAGCTTGCTCGCCGCCGCCTCGGCCAGCCAGGACGACACTGGCTTGCCCGCCTGGGCTGCAGCGGAGCGCACTGCATCGCCCAACTCCGGATCGAACGAGATACTCAATTTGTCGACCTTCACAGCCCACATCCTACCGCAGTAGTACGTACCGCGGTAGGAACGCTTATCGCGCCGCGGCTGGCTCAGTGGCGGGGGAGGTCGGCGGCGAGGATCTGCTCGCGGAGGATGTCGGCGTGGCCGGCGTGGCGGGCGAGCTCCTCGACCATGTGCACGTACACCCAGCGCAGCGTCAGCGGGCCGCGCCGGTTGTGCAGCACAAGGTCGTCGAGGCCGTACCCGGCGGCGGCCGCCCGGGACTCCTCGCACGCGGCGGCGAAATCCAGGGCGATCGACGCGATGCTGTCGTCTGGGGCGAGCCGGAAGCTGTCGTCGGCGTCCTCCGGCAGGCCGAGCTCGGCGCGGGTGCGGCCGAGCAGCGAAAACTGGAACCACATGCGCTCGACATAGGTGGCGTGCTTGACCAGGCCCAGCACGGTGGTCAGCGAGGGCACCAGGCTCCGGCGCGCCTGTTCCTCGGTCAGGCCGTCGAGCGTGGCGGCCAGTTCCGACCGGTTGTCGTCAAGGAACGCCTCGAGCTGCTCGCGCTCGGAGCCGATCAGGGTGCTCTCGCTGAGAAGGGGCTGTTCGGTCACGGCAAAACCTTAGCGGCACCGTCTGGCTGGGCGGCAGTTACTTGGATTGCTCCACGCTGTTGCGCATCTTGATCATCAGGCTGTCCGCGGTCGCGGTCGACACGGGCCCGCCGATGGCAGAAGACCTGATGAGGAGATCGCCCACCGTCGAGTTCGTGGACCACTGGCAGAACGTCAGAATCGACGATTTCGCGCACTCGGCAACGCCACCGTGCGGCCCGGCGTTGACGCTCACGACGCGTGAATCCGGATAGCTCTTGAGCACGATCTGCTGGTTGAACTTGCCGTTGAACCCGAGGAACAAGACCAGCGTCCCCAGCTCCCCTTTCTGGTAGGCGGCGCTGACCGAGGAGGTCAGCGAGCCGTACCCGGGCACCTTGGTGATGGCGGACCTGGCGCCGGAGACGTCAGAACCCAGCCCGTCGGTGACGAGGGGATCCGTGCTGCGCGACAGGCCCGCGGCGGTGCTCGGTGCGGTCAGTTTCCACGAATGGTTTTCGTGCTGGTAGACGACCACTGAAGCCGCGATGATCACGACGATGACAATGGCGGCACTGATCCCAAGCCGCCGGAAGATCCTTCGCCGCGGCGACTGCGGCGGAAACCCGCCCATGCCCGGCATGCCGGACCACTGCGGTCCGGGGTAGCCGGACCCCGGCGGCTGCCCGTAGCCCTGCCCGGGACCTGGCGGAGGGATGTAACTGGGTTGCGGCGGCTGCGGGCCAGGAGGCACCTGGCCCGGGTCCCCAGTCCAGCCGCCAGACCCTTCCGGAGGTGGATTCCAATTGCTCATCCGCGTTGCCCCCTACGACGTTTGCGCGCTTCGCAACATCTTTCCGGAATATCCGTGATTAGGGTAGGCAGACGGCGAGCTTCGGTTACGGCAGGTCGCCGCGGCGGGCGACGCCGCAGTAGAAGCCGCGCGACCCGTCGGTGTCCGCGGCCTCGAGGTCCACGGCGCCCCACAGGCCCGCGTAGGTGACCGCGGGCTCCGCGTCTTCGTACGGCGAGACCAGCTCCAGGCCCTCGAAGAACCGCGCCACTTCGGCCCTCGTGCGCGCGTGGACGGTCGCGGTGGACTTCGCCATCGTTTCCGCGGTGGCCTGCGTCTGGGCCGGCGGCAGGTTCTCGTCGGTGCCGTGCGACAGCGCCAGGTAGCTGCCGATCGGCACCGCGGCCATGTACTGCGCCACCAGGCCCCACGGGTCCTCTTCGTCGGGCACGAAGTGCATGACGTCGGTCAGCAGGATCCCGGCCGGCTCGGCGAGGTCGATCAGCCGCAGCAGGTCCGGATTGCTCAGCAGCGCCTTCGGGTCGCGCAGGTCAGCCAGTATCACCGCCGTCGTGCCGTCCGCGTCGAGCAGCGCGCCGGCGTGCGCGGCCACCATCGGGTCGTTGTCCACGTACACCACGCGGGCTTCCGGGTCGATCCTGTGCACCGACTCGTGGGTGTTGTTCTGCGTCGGCAGGCCCGACCCGATGTCGAGGAACTGCCGGATGCCGTGATTAGCCATCCAGACGGCCGCGCGGCCGTGGAAGCCGCGGTTGGCCCACAGCGCGTCGGCGACGTCGGGGATGCGGGACCTCAGGTACTCCGCGGCTTCCCGGTCGGCCGGAAAGTTGTTCGTGCCGCCCAGGAAGTAGTCGTACAGGCGCGCCGGGCTCGGCCTGGTGGGGTCGACGCCGGGGGGGACGTCGGCAAGCTCACTCATATCAGCCTCTCTGTTCGGCCCAGGCTGGAATGCGCCCTGTCCCCCAATCAAGAGTCTGGCACGACCGGCGCGGTAAACGGCGCCGAGCATGCGGCAAGGGTCCTGTTTCGTGGAGGGCGGGCAGCAATGACGGCTACTGCGATAAGGAATGGTATGCGCCACCGGTTCGCGGTCTCAGCCGGCCCCGGCAAGCGGCCCTGCCCGCTTTCATCGCTTGGCTTTCGGCCGCTCGGTCGCCAGCTTCGCCGCTGCCATACCGCGGTTGGCGAGCGCGTCGGCGCGCTCGTTGCCGGGGTTTCCGGCGTGGCCTTTGACCCAGCGCCAGTCCACGTCGTGGCGCTCCATCGCGGCCTCGAGCCGCTGCCACAGGTCGGCGTTCTTGACCGGCTGCTTGGCAGCCGTCTTCCAGCCATTGCGCTTCCAGGTCGGCAGCCATTTGGTGACGCCATTGCGGACGTACGTGCTGTCGGTGTGCAGCCGGACCGTGGCCGGCCTGGTCAGGTTTTCCAGCGCCTGGATCGCGGCCATGAGCTCCATGCGGTTGTTGGTGGTCGGCGCCGGTTCGCCGCCGAAGAGCTCCTTCTCGTGGCCGCGGTAGAGCAGCACGGCTCCCCACCCGCCCGGTCCCGGGTTGCCGCTGCACGCGCCGTCGGTGTAGATCTCCACAGCCTCGCCTGGCATGCAGGCAAGGTACCGCGCCGCCCAGGGCGCTCGGGCGCACCAGCCGGAACGGGGCGCCGGGCGCCGGTTTGGCTCCCTCCGCTGCTAACCCTGCGGCGGGGCGTCCCCGTTGCCGAACACGCGCCGCACCTGGTCCTCCTGCTGCACCGAGAGGTCCGAGCGGATCAGCTCCATGCTCTGCCCCTCGAACGCCTTCGCCACGGCGGCGACCGTGGCATTTTGGCTCAGCAGCACCAGAGCCGACGTTCCCGGCGACATCTCGCCTTTCACCGAGTCGAGCGTCGGGTTGTCGATGTTGCCGTGCGCGATCTTCTTGGCGATCGACGAGAACGCGCCGCCCTGGCGGGTGACGTGCACGTCCGCCAAAGGCGCCCCCGCGTACCGCGGCCAGCGGAGCACCGCGGCATCCTCGACGTCGATCTGGTCCTGCTCATCCAGCCGCACCAGCCTGAGGACCGCGTCGTCCGCGCCCTCGGTATTGCTGAACCGCCACGCCGTCAGTGTGGCCATCGATAGGTTCCCTTCCCCCGTGATTTCCCCGTTGCCCGTTCTGTTCCCCAGGGGTCGGGCCGCACACCCGATCGATCCCGCCGCTGGAGCGCTGCGGCGGCGGCGGGTTACGGTAGTGCTCGTGCGCGGTGTGCCGTGGTGGGGCGTGGTCTCGTCGGCCGCGGCCCCGGTGCTGATGGTCACCGGGTGGACGGTTGCCGCCGGGCTGCAGACGCACTCGTTCGACACGGTCTCCCAGCCCGTCAGCGCGCTGGCTGCGGTCGGCGCGACCGACCGGTGGGTGATGACGCTGACGTTCCTCGTGGTTGGCGCCTGTGACTGCGTCACCGCTCTGGCGCTCCGGCCGGCCAGGGTGGCGGGGCGGCTCACCCTGATCGCCGCGGCCGTGGCCGGCGTGCTGGTCTCGCTGAACCCGGAGCGTCCCGGCGTCATGATGCCGGTGCCGCACATGATCTGGGCGGCCGCCGGGTGCCTCGCGCTGGTGGCCTGGCCTGCGGTGGCCGCACGGCGGGGGCCCTCGGTGCCATGGGCCCTGCGGCCCGCGATATCGGCTGGCGTCGCGGCGGTCCTGCTGGCTCTGCTGGCATGGTTCGCCACCGAACTGATCGCGTACGGCGGGCAGGCGGGGCTGGCCGAGCGTGTCTTCGGCATTGCGCAGGGGCTGTGGCCGCTGGTGGTGGTCATATCCTGCCGTCGCGCCGCCGCCAGCAGCATCCCCGGCCTGACCCAGCAGGCTGCACGACCGGCGCTCGAGTCCGCGGCCGGTGATTAGGCCCGCTGACAGCGTCAGGGGCGGATCGCGACCTGGTTCACGGCCGGCAGCCTGACCCCCAGGCCCTCGACCCGGCCGGTGCGCATGTCGACCACGACAAGCTTGCCGCCGGTCGCGGCCACGAACAGCCAGCGGCCGTCTGGCGACCAGGCCATCGAGTTCTCGTTGGCGTTGCCCCCCACCTCTAGGTCGCCGCCAGACATGCCGACCGGCACGTTCAGGTCCCTGGTAGCCCCGGTTCGCAGGTCGACCAGGTGCACAGTCAGCCGCTCGTTCCGGCCACTCTCGGCGACCGCCGCAGTGCTGCCGTCGGGTGAAATCACCCCGGTGGGTGGCCATCCGAAGTAGTAGTACGGCCCGGTTGGGGCCGCGCCGGGAACGGCCCGCCGCGATCCGCTGCTGGCGTTCACGACCTCGTCGCGGCAGTGGAGGTACAGCGGGTCGCAGGCGTCGACCAGCCACTCGGTCGGCCCGATCGCGATCACCGTGCCCGGTACGGGCCGGTCCCACCCCGGCCCTGTGTCATAGACGAAGAAGTCGTTGTTGTCGGTCACCAGCACGTCCCCGCGGCCATCGGAAACAGCCGTCGCAGGCACCTGCGGCCCGCCAGACTGGAACCGGATGCTAGGTCCGGACCGGTGCCCGGTGAGCGTAATAAGCGACAGCTCCGGAGACGTGGGCGAGCCCGAGGCAACCCAGGCCGCCTGTGAGCCGACCGGACCGGGAACCAGCGGCCCGCCGTCCGAGAGCACCCCCGTCAGCTGCCGTGCCTGACCGCCGTCCGGCACAACGTACCCGGGCACGAGGTCGGATGGCCGGATGACCGCTTCGTGGGCGCCGATGACGAACGCGACGTCGGGACTCGCGGTTTCCAGCGGGGGAACGTAGGTCTGGGTGATCCGGCCCTGGGCGAGCTGGATCCGCAGCAGTTCGTTTGGCCCGCGGGCGAACAGCTCCCAGCCGGCGGTGACGCCGAGCAGCCGGTGACCAGCGAGGGTGACGCGCATCGGAGGCGGCGGGGCCGGGGCCTTCGCGGCGGGCCGGGCCTGGTGGCTGACGCCGCGGACGGCCACCGTGACTACTGCAGCCACGACCAGGCACGCCAGCAGCGCGCGAGGCACCCAGCGGGGCAGCGGGCGGCGGCCGGCCGAACGGCCGCTGCCGAACTCCACGATCTCGTCGCGGCCGTCCTTGTCGGGACCATTACCGGGAGCGGGTGCCACAACTCATCATTGACCAGGCCGCGCGTTCGGCGCCAGACCTCAGGCATTCGGCGCAACCAGGCAGCGGTCTACAGTCGGTGCGGCATCCGCTACATCCACGCCGACGTGACCACGTTGGCGGCCCTCGGTAGCGCCGGGTTCGACTCGGCGACCTGCAACTTCGGCCTGTCCGACATCGACGCCCTCGACGCCGCCATTGCTGCGGTCAGCCGGGCGCTGCGCCCCCGCGGCTCCTTCACCTTCTCGATCCTGCACCCGTGCTTCGCCGGTGGGAAAGACATCTCAGGTTCCTGGCCAGACTCAGGGAGCTACTACGGCGAAGGGCACTGGACGGCTCAGGACGCGCGGTCCGCGCTGCGCCGCCTGGTGGGCGCCAATCACCGGATGCTGTCGACGTATTTCGGCGCGCTCCGGCGGCACGGCCTCTGGCTCGACCAGATCGCTGAGCCGCTCCCGAAGACAGACTGGGACCCCGCCCATGACGCGGACTGCAAGCCCGTCTTCCTGGTAGCCCGGTCCGTCAAGCTCCCCTCGTCCTGACCGGGCCCAGCCGCGACCACGACCGCCGTGACTGGCTGACCTCAGGGGTCGAGGGTCCTCAGCTGCCTGCGCATCACTTTGCCGGTTGACGTTTTGGGCAAGTCGGGCACGAACCGGACCGAGCGCGGCAGCTTGTACGCGGCCAGGTGCGGCCTGCAGTGCTCGATGATCTCGGCCTCCGTGGCGGCGGCGCCGGGCCGGAGCACCACGTAGGCGCGGGCCAGTTCGCCGAGGGTCTCATCCGGCACCGAGCCCACGGCAACCATGGCCACCGCGGGATGAGAAGCGACCACACGCTCGATTTCGGCCGGGTAGACATTGAACCCGCCCGTGATGATCAGGTCCTTCTTGCGGTCCACGATGAAGTAGTGGCCTTCGTCGTCACGGCTGGCGATGTCCCCGGTGTGCATCCACCCGTCGGGCTCGATCGCGGCCTTGGTAGCTGGCTCGTTGCCGTAGTACCCGAGCATGACCAGCGGACCCCGGATCATCAGCTCACCCGGCTCCCCGTCGGGTACGGTGACGCTCGCATCGTGCAAAGCGGCCACCCGAGCTTCGGCTCCAGGCAGAGCGAAGCCGATCGAGCCGTGCACGTTGGGCATATAGCTGCAGTTGCTGGTGCCCGCGCCGCCCAGTTCCGTCATTCCCCAGAGCTCCAGCAGCGGCGCCCCGGACCGGGCCTCCCACTCCTGCATCTTGGCCACCGGCATCGTCTGGCCGCCGACCGCGCAGATCCGCAGCGAGGACAGATCGGTACTGGGCATGGACGGGTCGGCGAGCATCATCGCGTACATGGTCGGCACGCCGTCGAACACCGTTGCGTGATGCCGCTCGATCTCGGCCAGCGCCAGGGCGGGATCGAAGCGATCCATCATCACCAGCGTGGCGCCGGCCATGAAGGTGCCGTTCATCACGACGTTGCCGTAGACGTGCGGCAGCGGCAACGCGTTGACCATGACGTCACGCTCGGTCCGCGTCTGGACGGCGAACAGCGCCGCGGTGTTGAGGAAAACCGCCCGGTGGGACTGCATCGCGCCCTTGGGATGGCCGGTGGTGCCGGACGTGTAGCCGATCGTCGACAGATCCGCCGGAGCGGGTCTGGGTGCCTGCTGCGTGGCTGGCGGCCCGGCGAGCAGGTCCCCGAACAGGGTCACATCACCCGCCGCCGGGTCGAAGCTGATGACCCGGCGCAAGGTCGGCACGGCCCGGGTCAGGCCGACGATCACCTCGGCTTTCTCGCCAGCAGTGAAGATCACCGCCGCGCCGCAGTCGTTGAGCACGAAGGCCACTTCTTCCGGCGTCAGCATCACGTTGATCGGGTTGACAACGGCCCCGGCCCGCAAGGCCGCATGGTAGGCGACCACCCACTCCCACCGGTTGGGCGAATACAGCGAGACGCGGTCGCCCGGCCGCACGCCCAGTCCCTGCAGGCCGCCGGCCACTCGGTCACACAGTTCATGCAGGTCCTGGTACGTCAGGGTCCGCCCCTCTGCGACCAGGGCCGGCTTGGGCCCGTAACGCCGGGCCGATCGTGCCACGATCATGCCCAGATCCGCCTGGACAGCGCTGGCCTCTGCCAGCATCACCTCGGCCATGCTCTCCCCCTCTTGCGGCAGGCCGTGGGAACTGGGCCGATCGCGGCTGCCAAATCGTTTTACGGCCATGTACTCGCCTGGCCGCTGGCATGTCAATAGCTCGCTGCACAGTGTGTGGCCCGAGCAGCGCATCGCCCTGCTTCAGGCCAGCTGGCGGGCGAGCTCCCGCAGCGGGACCTCATAAGCCTGTGCGTTGGTCGGAAAGGGGTGCACGACGTCAGCCAGGACCCGGACCGGCACCTGGCCGCGGATGGCCACGCTGGCTTCGGAGATCCAGTCGTCAGCGCAGGCACCGATGGCACCCGCTCCCACCAGGACACCTCGCTCGCGGTCTGCGACCAGGACCAGCCGCCCACCAGCCGATCCGTCGGTGGATGACCTGGCAAGCTCCTGCAGATCAGTGGTCGCCACCACGACATCCAGCCCTTTCGCGCGGGCCTGGCGTTCGGTCAGGCCGACGCCAGCCAGCGGCGGGCCGGTGTAGATCACCCTGGGCATCGCGGTGTAGTCCGCGGTCGCGCAGCCGCCGAGGAGGTTGTCGGCCACCACGCGCCCCTGATAGTCCGCCCCGTGGGTGTACGGCGCGATCCCGGTCAGATCGCCGGCCGCCCAGACATGCTCCTGACCCTGAACGCGGCAGTGGTCATCGACGCTGACCACACCGTTCTCCTGCACCGCGATGCCGAGGGTCTCCAGACCCAGGTCACTGGTTGCAGGCTCGCGGCCGGCCGCCAGGATCACCCGATCCGCCGCAACGGCCGACCCGTCCTGCAGGAACACCTTCGCGGTACCTGCAGACGTTGGCGCAACGCGCGCTGCGCCCATGCCGATTCGCAAGCTGACACCGGCTGCCTGAAGTCTCCTGGCGAGCTCCCCGGCAAGGACAGGCTCCTCGCCGCCGGCGAGTTGCCCGGCCGGCTCGATCAACGTGACCTGCACCGCGAAGCCGGCGTAAATCTGGGCCAGCTCGCACCCGACCGCGCCGCCCCCCAGGATGACCACCGAGGCCGGGTAGTCAGCCGCGGAAAGCGCCTGGTCGCTGGTCCATACCGGAACGTCGGCGAGGCCGTCTATGGGCGGGACAGCCGGCCGGGAGCCGGTGGCCAAAACCAGATCGCGGTAGGCCAGCTCACGGCCGCCGGCATCAACGCGGCCGGGCCCGGCTATGTGGCCCCGCCCGCGGATCAGCGTGGCGCCGCGGTCTTGGATTCGCGTTGCCGCGTCGCTGTCATCCCGTCGGTGCGACAGGTCATCGCGTCTGCGCACCGCGGCCGCGAAGGCGTTTGCGTCTGCGCCGACCTGCACCGGACCAGACGCGCCGCCCAGATCGGCGGCACGCCGCGCCAGAGCCCGCGCCTCAGCGCTGCGCAGCATCGCCTTGCTCGGGATGCACGACACGTAGGGGCACTCACCGCCTACCCGCAGCTTCTCCACCAGCGCCACCGATCTGCCAGCATCGGCGACAGCGCCAGCCACCCACTCACCCGCTGAGCCCGCCCCGAGCACCACTACGTCAAAGGTCACCTGGTGAAACTAGCCCACGTGCCGCCGCCGAAACCGCCGGCAACAGCCGCTCCGGCGGCCTGCCTACCGGTCGAGCAGGTGCTGCAGGGCCCGGGCGTTGCGGACCGCATTAGCGTCGCCGTCGTTATTGAAATAGACGAACACGTCTTTGCCAGCCTGGTTCCATTCCCGGGCTCGCTCGGCCCACCACATCAGGTCGGCATCGGAGTAGGACCCCGCATACAGATGGTGGTGATCGGGACCGTGCATCCGCACGTAGACGAAGTCTGTGGTGGCCCGCAGCAGGCAGGGCAGGTCCGCGCCGCTCATCACGCAGTACGCGGCGCGGTGTGCTTCCAGCAGGTTCAGAGTTTCCGGGCAATGCCAGCTGCCGTGGCGGAACTCCACTGCGACCCGCATCCACTCCGGCACCAGCCGCAGGAAATAGGCCAGCCGGGCGTCATCGCGCGGTTGCGACGGCGCGAGCTGAACCAGCAGCACTGCCCGCTTCTCACCCAACTCATGCCAGCCCGCCGCGATGCGCTCCAGCCAGGTCTCGGGCGCGTACAGGCGGCGCCCATGGGTCAGCCCTCGGGGCGCCTTGACCGACAGCCGGAAGCCATCGGGCAATCTGCGATGCCAGCTGGCAAACGCCGCCGACCGCGGCCAGCGGTAGAAGCTGCTATTCAGCTCGGCCGTGCAGAAGACATCCGCGTAACGGGCCAGCCGGTCCCTTGCCGCAAGCCCCGCACCATACAGCTCCGGATGCCAGTGGTCGTAACTCCACCCGGACGTGCCGACCCTGATCACGGCCCGGACGGATGGCCACCAGACTCCTGGTCGCCGTGTCCCGGCTCGTCTTCTGCCGGTATGACTGCGTCGACCAATGCGGTAGACCCGGCCGGGCGGGTGGCCGACTCCTCGGTCCGCTGTCGCAGGCGCTCGAGGGACTCACCATCGCCGATCGGGACGGCGGCCTCCAGCCGGGCGCTGGCCTGCACCTCCGGCAGGTCCATCACGGCATCAACCAGGTCCGTCCGCTTGCCGGGGGGCACATGCCCAGACTCGGCATGCAACGACGCGCGAGCGGTTCCGCCAGCCTCGCCGGATGCGGCCACCTCCGCCGCCGCCACTATCTGATCGTCGTCCCTGACTTCGACGCGCCGAGGATTCTCCGGATTGGTCATGGCTGTTTCCTTACGCAGAAGGCCCAGCTATTTCCCGTGCCCACGACCGTTCCGGCCAAACGAGTTACTGGGGCTTGCGATGCCGGGCGGCGTCCGACGCGGCCTGAGAGGCAGCGTCCTCGCCGAAGCCGACCCCAATGGCCTGGTCGCTGCGGGCCTGCTGGGCATAAACCACGGCAGCCAGCACCTGGCGGTCAGCTTCGGTCGGCTCACCACCCATGGGCAGCGCCCGCGGGTAAAGCCGACGGGACAGCACGGGCCCAAGTTCCGCCGCGTACATGGTCAGCTTGGCCAGCAGCAGGAGGAAGGCCACGATGCCGATGACCGAGCCGAAGGCCCCATAGGTCGCTGAGGCGTTCTTGAGCTGATGGGTCATCAGCCCGGTGCCGACGGTGATCAGCGCGGTGAACCCGACAGCGCCGAGGATCGCGCCGGGCAGCAGACCGCGCGGACCGATTACCTTGGGCGTCAGCACGGTAAAGCTGGCGAAGTACAGCAGGACGTTGATCACCAGCAGTCCCGCCAGTACCGGCACCCGGATGAGGTAGCTGGACGTGCCACCGGTTGCATAGGTCGTTACCAGGGCGTTGATGAAGAACGCGCCGCCGATGATCACCAGGCCGGACAGGCTGCGACCCAGCCGGGGCAGGAATCCGGTGCGCTGAGCCTGGGGAACGTTCCACACCGTGGCCATGGCCTGCTGGGCGGTCTGGGTAACCCCCTGCGCGCCATAGACCAGGCCGATCAGACCGATGATCAGCCCAATCGTGCTGCCGTGCAGCGCGCTGCGGCTTGCCGGGTTGAAGCTCGAGCCGATCACCGGGAACTCGTGCAGTGTGCGCAGAATGCCGGTGCCGAGCGACTGCTGGCCGATGAAACCCAGCACCGTCACCACAACCAGCAGCAGCGGGAAAATGGCGGTGAACCCGTACCAGGCCAGGCTGACTACCAGCAGGTTGGCGTTGTCATTGCCGAATTTCTTCAGTACCGCGTAAGGAACGCCCGGCCACCGGTGCCGACGCTGCCATCGGTCCAGCGCCCCCATAATTTTCCGCAGCAGCCCCATGACCGGCCATTTTAAGGCCGCTCTGGCTGCCTTCCCGGACAGGGCGGCGCGCTAGCTGCTGACCGCCCGCGGCGCCGTTACGGAATGCCGGCTTCCGAGGTCTGGGGCATGGCGTCGGCAGCCTCACCCTGGTGATGGCAGTGCTCCGGCGGCGGTACGTCCAGCGCGGGGTTGCCGTCGAAGAAGCCGTGCGCCCGGAGCTGGAACCCGGCCCGGGTGACCGGCATCACCGGCCAGTCCTCCGGCCGCACCGTGTGGTGCGCGGTGAACGTGTGCCAGAGCACCACATCGGTGTTTTCCAGCGGCCGGTCCGCCTCGGTCCACGTCGGCAGGCCATCCCCGCCCGGGTGCTGGTTGGGGTACTCACCGGCCGGGAAGCGCTGGTCAGGGTCGTAGGCGGTGACCCACAGGTGCTTGTTGGCGAACCCGGCCCGCCGCGCGATAGAGGTGTCGGGCTGCCAGAACGGCAGCACGGTGTCCTGCGGAACCAGCTTGTACGCGACCGCCTCGCCGGTGGCGTTCAGCTTGCCGGGGTTGGTGATCTTCCAGTACCGGGCGGCGCGCCCGTCGGCCACCCGCTGAGCCTCGGACTCACGCCGCAACGGGGCCTGCTGCACCACCCAGGCGTTGCCGTACGGGTTCTCCGGGCCAGGGGGCACCGCCACCGAGTCGCACTCAACGACGGTGTTCTGCGGGCCGTCGACCATCATGTCCAGCCGCACGCAGAAGATGTGCTGGTGGTTGGGCCCGTAGACCTGCGGCGCGACCAGGGTGCCGTGAGTCGGCTTCTCCCCCGGCGGCAGCGCCGCGTTGGAGATCACGCCAGTCAGCTTGATCTCATACTCGATGGTGCCGTCCTGGTAGAGGTACCAGAAGTAGCCGTACTCGTAGTTCCCGACCGTTGCGATCATCGAGATCACCAGCCGCCGCGACCGCCGGACCTCGGCCTTGCCGGTCCGCCAGTCGGTGTGCTTCCACAGCATGCCGTGGTCTTCTTCGTGCAGGCAGATCGCGTTCTTGATCACCTGCGCGTGACCGTCGTTGTCGTTCAGCCAGGCGTCGAAGTAGCGGATCTCGCCCAGGCAGTCGCAGCCCAGCTCCAGGCTGTTGGCGAGCACCCCGATGCCGTACTCGCCCATGTCGAAGACGTTCTTGCGGTACTGCGCGGGGCTCGGGTCGCCATACGGGATGACCATCTCCGTCAGCGAGGCGCGGTAGATGACCGGCCGGACCGTCCCATGGTCCTCGTAGCGCACCAGGTACAGGACCAGACCCTCGCGGGGGGTGAAGCCAACCTGGAACCGCCACTTCTGCCAGCTCACCTCGTGACCGTCGACGGTGAAGCTGGTTCCTTCAGGCTGAGTGATCTCGACCGGCTTCAGGTCCTGCCGGTCGCCGTCCGGGAAATGCGGCACGTTTCCGGGGTCGCGGATCGCCTCGGAGGTGTAGTTACCGCTGCTCGGCGGCAGCGGGATCGCGCCGTGGTCCTCGATGTCCACGACTTCCATGCGGTCCAGGTCGAATCGAACGATCAGGCCCTCCACCGGGCGGGCGTAACCGTGGTCCTCGGGGTCGCCCTGGCGCACCCAGGTCAGTGGGCGAAGGAACCGGCCCTCGCTGGCCGCGTCCTCGGAGCCGCCGTAGCCCACCGACCACGGGTCGATCATTGCCATGTCGAAGTCGGTGATGCCGCGCTTGCGCATTGCCTCCTGCCACCGCGGGTCCTTCCGGACCGCCTCCTCGGTGGCCAGGAACTCCTCGAGCATGACCGCCGGCTGAATCCCGTCCAGCTCGCGCCACAGGCGCACCTCGCCGGCGGTGATCGAGACCACCGCTTCGTAGGTCTTGTGTTCGGCCCGCTCCCGGATCACGACGTCCGCCTGGCGGTCGATCGGCTCGCGCGGTCGGTAACCGAGCACCGCGTTCTTCGGAGGTTCCCGCAGCGTGACGTAGACGAAGCGCGCGCTCTCGCCCAGGCCCCGCTCCTGCTTGAGGATCCGGGTCGCGGTCTCGATCTCGTCCGCGGTCAGCGGGTCCAGCAGGTGCCGCACCGCCGTGGCCCGCTCAGCCGTCGTCGTCATCATCCGCCCCTTCCCCGGCTCCCGGAGCCACAGAAACTCGCTTATGGCAACAGAGAGTCATGCCATAGCTACAGCGAGGTTTAGGCGGGGAGCGGCCGCTTTCCTCCTGGTCTTACCTCAAGACAAATTGGTACGTCAAGAGGATGAATTCATCCTTGACCGGCGACGGCAGCGCAGTGAGTCCCTAGCATGAGGATGTGACCGGAAACGTCGGCCCGACCGGCCCGGAGCGATCCGGCGACGCCATTCCGCTGCGGCGGGTGCCCTTGTACGCGCAGGCCGAGAAGGTGCTCGAGGACCTGCTGGTGCACCGGCGGTACCGGGTCGGTGACCGCATTCCCCCGGAAGCGGAGCTGGTCCGGAGCCTGGGTGTCTCCCGGGCGACCATCAGGACGGCGGTCGGACGGCTGGCCGACCGCGGGCTGCTGGTCCGGCGCCAGGGCAGCGGCACTTTCCTCGCCCGGCTCCCCGAGCGCAGCGATGAGCCGGGCCCGGTCGGGATCAAGCTGGGCAGCAGCGTCGCCGAGCTTGGCAGGCTGGAGACCTACACGAGCATGGCCGAGCGGCTCGGGATCAAAGCCGACAGCGAGCAGCTCAGCGTGGAAACGGCCCGGGCTACCCGCGACGAGGCCGACGCGCTCGAGCTGCCCGATAGCGGCGAGGTGACCCGCGTTTCCCGCGTCCTGCTTCTCGACGGTGAGGCCGCAGCGTGGATGACCGACGTGCTCCCCGCGGACCTGATCCCCGCCGCCAAGGTCAGGGAGTGCCTCTCGTCTCACCAGATGGTGCTCGACCTGCTCCTGGACGAGGGAATCCCGGTCGCCTTCTCCGAGGTGGAAGTCAGCGCCGCGCTGCTCCACCCCGGCGAGCGGGCCGGAACGTTCCTCGGCCTAACCCAGCCGACAGCCGCGCTCATGCTGACAGAGACCATGTACCGCGACGGCGCCGGCTCCGCGGAAGACCGTCCGGTGCAGTGGAGCCGGAACTACTTCCTCCCGGGCAGGCTCAGCCTCCGCCTAGTCCGCGACACGCCGGCCAAGCACGACCCAGCCATCGTCCTCCAACTGTTCACGGACACCTGAGCCGTCGGAGTCCCGTCAGCTGCGCTCAGTCGGAACACGGCGGCTGCGCCGCGCGGGTTACGGTTTCCGACTGACCCCGGCGTCGGCTGAGGAGGATGTTGGGGACGAGCGTTCGGCTGCCGGCCTGGCCTTGTCCTGCACATTTTTGCCCGGCAACGGCAGGGGTCGCGGCGGCACCGGGGTGGCGACCACGATGGAGCTGATCGTCTGGCCGTAGGTGAGGAACTGGTCGAGGAGTTCTTCGAGATCGGGCACGGAGGGGGCGTGCACCTTGACAAGGAAGCAGTCTTCGCCGGTGATCCGGTGGCACTCGCTGACCTGGCCGAGCCGGCGGGCTAGCTCGGCGATCTTTGGTAGCTGGCCGGGTGCTGGCCGTATGCGGACGAACGCGGTGACCGGCAGCCCGAGAGCAGCTGGGTCGACCTCAAGGCGGTAGCCGAGGATCACCCCGGCCTGCTCCAGCCGCTGCACGCGCTCGGTCACGGCCGGGGGCGACATGCCGACGCGCCTTCCCAGGGCGGACATGGTGATACGGGGGTTGGCGTGCAGTTCGCCGAGGAGGCGCACGTTGGTGTCGTCGAGAAGCGCGATCGGTTCGGTGAAGGCAGATCCGGGCATCTGCCGTGGTTTTGCAGGCAATGGGATCAGGACACCTTCAGGTGTTTATTCACTTCTTGGCCTGATCCTATAAGACTCCTTGAGTGTGAGCAGCGCCACGGGCGGCACAGCCGCGGCATCGCAACGATCGCTGCGGCTGGCCAGGGCAGGCCGGGCCGTGACCGGTCTGCCCCCGGCGTCATATTTCCTGACCAGTGCCGTCTTCCATTACCTGGGTCCCTCGTTCGCGGTCTTGCTGTTCGCGCACGTCAGTGTGCTCGGCGTCGCCTGGCTGCGCATCGCAGCCGCCGGTGCCGTCTTCGCCCTCTGGCGCCGCCCCTGGCGGCTGCTCCGCACCCTCACGGTTTCCCAGCGCTGGGTCCTGCTCGAGCTGGGCGCCGTCCTGGCCGCCATGAATTCGCTGTTCTACCTGGCCATCGACCGGCTGCCACTAGCGACCGTCGGCGCCATCGAGTTCCTCGGCACCGTCGTCCTGGCCGCAGCGGGAGCCCGGACAAGAAGAAACCTCCTCGCCCTCGCCCTGGCCATCGGCGGGGTCATCGCGCTCACTGCCATACGACTGGGCGGCGAGCCCCTCGGGTTCATCTTCGCCTTCGCCAACTGCGCCGGGTTCATGCTCTACGTCACCCTCGGCCACAAGATCGCCAACATCTCCGCTGACGGCACCCGGCCCGTCCCAGGATCGATGAGCGGCATTGACCAGCTCGGCGCCGCCATGCTCATTGCCGCCGTCGTCGCCACCCCGGCCGGTCTTCCCGGCGCCATCCCGGCCTTCACCCATCCCGTCTGGCTGGCATGGGGGATCGGCGTCGGAGTGTGCTCGTCGGTGATCCCCTACGTCACCGACCAGCTCGCCATGGCCAGGCTTCCGCGCGCCACCTTCGCCCTGATGCTCGCCCTCCTCCCGGCCGCGGCAACGGTCATCGGGCTGATCATCCTCGGCCAGGTCCCGACCCCCACGGACCTCCTCGGCATCGGCCTCGTCATCGCCGGGGTGGCGCTGCACCACAACCCGGCCCAGCAGGACCCTCCACCCACCAGTGCCGTCTCCGGCCGCCGCCGCCGAAGGGACGAGAAGAGGAGCTGGCATGCAATACGTGCGTCTGGGCCGGTCGGGGCTCAAGGTATCGCGGATCGGCCTTGGCATGATGAGTTACGGCGACCCTTCCTGCCAGCCCTGGGCCCTGGCCGAGGACGAGGCCGAGCCCATCGTCCGGCGGGCAGCCGAGGCGGGGATAACCTTCTTCGACACCGCGGACATGTACTCCGATGGCGCGAGCGAGCAGATCACCGGGCGACTGCTCCGAAACCTCTTCCCGCGCCGCGACGACTACGTCCTTGCCACCAAGGTCTATTACCCGACGGGACAGGGACCGAACGACCGGGGGCTGTCCCGCAAGCACATCCTGGCCAGCATCGATGCCTCGCTCCGCCGCCTCGGGACCGATCACGTCGATCTTTACCAGATTCACCGCTGGGACGACGAGACGCCAGTAGAGGAGACAATGGCAACGCTGCACGATGTGGTGCGCGCCGGCAAAGCGCGCTACATCGGTGCGTCGACCATGCGCGCCTGGCAGTTCGCCAAGGCTCAGCACACCGCCTGGGCAGCGGGCTGGACCGCGTTCGTGTCGATGCAGAACCGCTACAACCTCCTCAACCGGGAAGACGAGCGGGAGATGGTCCCACTCTGCCTCGACCAGGGCGTCGGCATCATCCCCTACAGCCCCCTCGCCCGCGGCCTGCTCGCCGGAACCCGCGAGCGCAGCGGCGAGCGGCACACCCTGCGATCCGGCACCGATGACCTACTCCGGTCCCGGGCCGAGGACTTCGATGTCATTGATACCGTGCGTGCCATCGCCATCCAGCGGTCCCTGCCACCCGCCCAGATCGCGCTGGCGTGGCTGCTCGCCAGGCCCGGCATAAGCGCACCGATCATCGGGGCGACCCAAGCGCGTCACCTCGACGAAGCCGTCCCGGCCCTGGAAATCACCCTGACCGGCGACGAGACAGCCCAGCTCGAGGCCCAATACCGCCCGCACTTCAACGGTGAGTACACCTAGACCACCTACTCCAATGGGGAGGGTTCGCGGGTAGCTGTAACTGCTGAGATGCCCGCTTGGCATCTGGTGCGGCGGGCAGTGTCGGGGCTGCGTGCCTGGTGGCCCGCTGGACGGGCATTCTGTCCTGGTGAGCGCTGTCAGCGAGGGGACGGAAGACGACGTGGCGTCCTGGCTGGAAATCGCGCGTGAGGTGGAGCCTTTGTTCGGGCCGATGCCTGATTTCGAATCGACGCTGCGACGGAATATCAGCCGTGGCACGGCGCTGTGTGTCCGGGATCCGAGCGGCCAGGTCCTTGGCGGGATGATGCTGCGGGCCGCGCCGTATAGGCAGATCGCGTGGCTGGCGGTCCGGTCATCGGCTCGCCGCCGGGGGGTGGGGCGCGCCCTGGTCGCCGAGGCACTGCACCGGTATCCGCCGCCGTGCGAAGTGCTGGTCGATACCTTTGGCGAGGACATCATCGAGGGTTACCCGGCGCGGCGACTCTATGAATCCTTTGGCTTCCTGCCTGGTGAGGATCTTCCGGACGGTGCTGAGGGCGGCTCGCGCCAGCGGTTTAGGTTCATCCAGATGACAGAAGAAGTCGAGTTAGCGCCTCGCGGACGAACCGTTTCGGCTTTCGGGTGTTCTAGTCCGAGCGCTACCCGAACCGGTCCGGGTGCGGGGTGCTGTTGCCCAGACGGGAGCCGCTGAACTCGACGGTCGAGTTCACAACCCGCCGCCAGAACGGCCAGATGGACGGCGTGACCCGAAGCTCGATCCCGGCGGCGGCATGCCTGCCCACAAGATCGTCAATGACCACCCGCTCGATCGCCTCCACAGGCTCGTCGGCCACCCAGTAGCCACCCACCCCATGCGGCCGGAACACCTCGGCGGGCAGCCGGTAGGCGTACAGGCAGTCCTGCATGCGCGGCAGCCAGCCAGACTCCATGACGTGGATCCGGGTCGCCGCGCTTTGGCCAAAGAACCGCTCACGATCCTGCGCCGTGGTGGCCTGCACCGGCCAGATGCATCCCCGAGGGCAGTCCCTCGGGAACCAGAACATCGGCGCGTGGCGGGTATCGACCGCCCACACCAGCGGCGGCGCCTCTGCGTTCGTCGCCGGCGTATGCGGCCGGAGCCAGCCCAGCGAAGGATCCTCGCTGAAGTGCCACAGCGCGAACGGGCCTTCTCCCGCATACGGCGGCGCTGGCTCGCGGGCCAGCAGATGCTCCGGGTAGTCCGCGTCCATCGCTGGCACTCTCCACCGGAGGGCCGGGTTTGCAAAGGATCTGAGCTCAGCTGCGTTACGATCCGGCCAAGTATGGAAGGAACCGTCAGATGAGGCTAGCGCTCGTGTCTACAAAGGGAGGGACCGGGAAGACTACGTCGGCGGTCAGCCTCGCTATGGTGCTGCACCGGCGCGGCCGCACGCTGGCAGTGGACTGTGACCCCCAGGGCTCCCTGATGAGCTGGAGCGAGGCCGCTGCGGAAGAGGGCAACTCGCTTCCCTTCACGGTGGTCAGCATGGCCACCAGAGACATACATGCACGGCTGGAGGATCTCGGCTCCGGCTACGAGCACGTCATCCTGGACACACCGCCTGGGGACCTCGGGATAATCCGCTCGGCCATCCTCGCGGCCACCATCGTCCTGGTGCCCGTCTCGCCGGCCGGGCTTGACCTGAACCGCATCAGGCCTACCTTTGAGCTCCTGTCGGAGATCTCGGTATCGCACCCGATTGAGGTCGGGGTTCTGCTGACGAAAATACGCCGCGGGACACGGTCGGCGCGGGAAGCGCGCGGAATCCTGGCCGGCCACGGTTACCCGGTGATGAAAACCGAGATCCCGCTGGCCGAGCATTTCGCTGCGGCGTTCGGCTCGGTGCCAGCAATGCTCGGCGAGTACTGGGAGCTCCTCGGCGAACTCAGGAACTGAACCCGTCAAGAATGCGATCCGTGCTTCTGGCCGGATAAGTGCCGTGGTGAGACGTAAGGTGCGCGACCAGGGGTAGCTGCCCGGAGTGCGCGGAATAAGCATCGCCGGGAGCAACACCGCGCGGTGGTTTCGATCATCCAGGCTGGCTGTCCCCTTCCGCCCCGCGTCGTCGGGTCCGGTCCGGTACTGGCAGGATCACACGCGCCTGGCGGTGAAGGGAGCTATCGCCGCCGTGGTGGCCTGGGTGCTGGCCAAGTACGCGGCCGGCCAGCCCGACCCCTACTTCGCGCCGCTGGCCGCACTGCTGGGCGTCTACCCCACGGTGGCCCGTTCGCTGCGGGAGAGCATTCAGTACATCGCCGGGTTCGTCCTCGGCGCGGCGCTGGCTGTCCCGGTCGGCCTGCTGCTGGGACCGGGAACCGCAGGCATCGCGGTGATTGTCCTGGCCGGCATGCTGATCGCCAGCTGGCGGCGGCTCGGAAACCAGAGTGCCCAGGTCACGTTCACAGCGCTGTTCGTGCTGCTGCTCGGCGGGCACCAGCCGTTGCACTACGTCACGCACCGGGTGAGCGAGGCCGCCATCGGGGTGGTTACCGGGCTGGTGATCAATATCGCTGTCTTCCCGCCGCTGCAGCTGCGCCCGGCCGAGTATGCGGTCCGGCAGTGGGGCAACGGCATTGCCGACGCCCTGGACTTCCTGGCCGACGCCGCGACAGCGCCCGGCGAGAGCGGCCAGCGCTGGCCGGAGCACGACGACCAGCTGTTCACCTCAGCGCAGCAAGCGCGCTCGGCGGCGGGGCACGCACGGGAGAGCCTGCGGTGGAATCCGCGGGCCTCGGTCAGCCGGCGGGTGCCCCGGCCCGACACCGCAACACTCGGCGCCCTCGAGGAGCTGACCACACGAACGCGCGCCGTCGCCGGCTCCCTGATCGACACCACCACCGAACATGCGCAGCCCCAGCTCCCGGCATCGTTCGGCAAGCAGTACGCCAGCCTGCTCCACATGATCGCCGACGCTGTCCGGCAGCTTGCCGACCAGCGGGAACACACCCCATCCGAGCAGGAACTGGCCGCTCTTTCCGATTGCCAGCATCAGATCGAACATCATGCCGCCCGCCTCGCCGACCGCGGCGGCGGCCACATTGCCGCGCAGCGGCTCAGCCGCTTGTCGGCGGAAATGATTCGCGAGATCGCAGGCCCCACATCTGAGGGGTGAACCGGTTTTCCATGGGATGACGCGCCAGACACGGATCGGCCCGCCGGCGAGAGCCGGCGGGCCGATCCACTCAGCGCGATGAACTAGCCGGTGATAATGCCGGCGAAGTTCGGGGAGCCGATTCCGGTGGCCTGGTCGAAGTTCCGGGTCACCGGGTAGAACCCGTTGTTGTTTTCCAGGGGGAGCCCGAGGATGTCGTGGAAGTCCGCGGCATACGTCCGGGGGTTGTCGAACAGCGAGTAGAGAACGTAGTTGGCGTTCCCGGCGCGGCGACCGTGGAAGGCATCCCGGTCACTGAACAGGGCCGCCCACAGCGGCGCGGAGAGGCTGGTCCCACCGATGTGGAACCACCCGGGAGCACCAGGAGTCTTGGTGAGCCCGAGACAGGCACTCTCATAGTCGGTACCGGTCGGGTTGGGCGAGACGTAGCTCGACCCGGTGCAGTACTCCGCGTAACCCGTGAGGGGATCCGCGTTGGCCGAGATGTCCGGCTCCTCGCGGCAGGCCTGGCCTGCCGACGCGAGAGCGCAGTTGCTCGGGCCGCGCACCGTGTACGCGCTGATGACACCGGGGCCCTTCTGGTAGTTCGGCATCGGCCAGAAGATGCTGTGACCGCCACCGCCCGCGCCGAAGGAACCACAGTCGACGATGCCGGTCGAAGTGGCGGTCGACGAGTCGTTCCCGCTGCAGATATTGATCGTGTTCCATACGCCCTCGCTCCCGCGGGGGTAACTCGGGTCGGCCCGGTCGCCCGGGTCGAAGGACGTGAACGAGGTGCCGCCCGTGCTGGTCACCCACGGCTGGCTGGCCGGGTCGAGTGACTGGAGCGGAGCGTGGTCACTGAATGTGCCGTCCCTGATGCACTCGAAGGCACCGGTGTCACCCGACGACGCGAACATGCTCTGGCCCTGCGCCGCCATCTGCTCGAACAGGACGTTCTCGGCCTGGGCGTAGGCCAGGCCCGCGTCCGGCTCGCACTCACCCCAGCTCGAGCTGACCGAGTCGGCGCGATCCTGGTTGGCGATCGTCGCGTACTCGTCCAGTTCGGTCTGGCCGGTCTCGTCGTTGGGTGCGTTGTAGACGATGAGGTTGCTGGTGTCTGGCGCGACCGCCAGCTCCTGCTCGATGTCGGCCTCGACCTCGTCGTCACCGCCGTACCCGTAGAAGCACGTGTCCCCGACCGGGCACTGCGAGGTGTTCGGGGCCAGCGGGCCGCCGTCGACGTTGACGTTGGAAACGGGGACCCGGTAGCCGGGGCCGTAGAACGTCTGCGCCCAGTGTGCGATGTCCGAGTGGTTGTAGGCGGAGAGCTCGAACACGGCCTCCGTGGCACCGGCGCCCTTGGCGCGCGGTCCCGCGTTGGGGGCGTTGTAGATGCCGTTGGTCTGCGACGGGGTCAGGCCGCTGCAGCCCGGGCCGCCGCCGTAGCCGTTGAACGGCCCGTTGGCCGGGATCGCCTCGAGCTCAGCCAGGGTCGTCGGATACGGGATCTCACAGCTCGGCTCGCCGCGTCCCGCCGAACTCGCCGAACTGGTCGAGCCCGAGGAGGCGAGCTGAACGGCCGGCTTCAGCCGGACGGTGTTGGTCATCCCCACCACGCCGAGCACGCTCGACGCGAGGCTGTCCGGCACCGACGCCACCGAGTCGTTGGAGAAGAACTTCTTGCCCTGGGCGTTGCGGTAGTTGTTGATCGTCGTCCCGAAGGCGGTGCCGACCTGGGCGCTGCTCCCGATCGCGCGGAGCAGGAACGGGGTGTCGGTCCCTTGCACGCTCAGGCCCTTGCCCTGCAGGTACGAGGTCACCGCCTGCACCGTGGCCCGAGACGGCGCGAACCTGGAGTCGAACTGGCCCGCGGAGAGCCACTGACCGTAGTCAGCGCTCCCCTTGGTGTACAGCCCGTCGAGCAGAGAGTTGAGCCCCTTGGCGTTTCCGGGCTGCAACACCACCTCGACGCTCATCCGACTGGCCGACAGCTGGCCGGTCTTGGTCGCATGGATCGGCAAGTAGCTGCCCGGGATGTTTGCCATGCTCTGCGCCGTCGACGCCGACGCCGCCGTAGCTGCCGAAAGCGAACCTGCCGTAAGCACCCCGGCTATTAATAGCCCGTATCCTCGCCGGAAACGCATTCCCGCTCCCTCCCGGGCGTTCCGGCGCGCGCCGATGCGAACCGGAGACCACCGCCCTTTAGCCGAACTAAAGAATCTCCCGAATCACACGAGTTGTCGAGAGCCACAATCGTCCAATTTCTGCACCCGGTCCTTTGAGGGGCCTGAACGCTGCGCCGCCCCGCTGGCCGCGCCGACATAGCAGGCCAGCCGGGCGCCGCCGTGAAAATGGGTCGCGTTGCCTGCCGGGCTGCGGAAGCCTGGCCGCATGGACCTGGCCGAAGCCGCCGGCGCCTGGCGGCGCGATGGCTTCGTCGTGCTGCCCGGCTATCTCGCTGGACCCGAGCTCACGGCTGCCCAGCGGGACCTGGCCGTCGTCTATCCCACCGCCGAGGAGTACCACGCAGCTCCCGCCGAGGGCCGCAACCGGGCGTACACCGGCGACGAATTCGGCGGCATCATCCCGTTCCCGTTTCCCACGGTCGCGCTGAGCCGCCTTGTGGTGCACGACAAGCTGATCGCGCTCGCCGAGGCCGTCTTCGCGACCGGCGACGTCCGCATCTACGCCTCGGAGCTGTGGGCCAAGTACTCCGGTGCCGCCAGCTACGAGCAGGAACACCACCGCGACTACCTCAACCACACGCCGCTCGTCCCCGCCGCGGACGACCTGCGCTGGCGCGGCCTGGAGATGTTCATCTGGCTCAGCGACGTGCCCGAGGACCACGGCCCCACGCACCTAGTCCCGCTCCCGGTGACCGCCGGGGCTCCCGCGCTCCCGCACGGCTACCTGCGCTCGCAGCGGCCCGAGTTCTACGAGCGGGAACGTTCCGGCTCCGGACCTGCCGGAACCGTCGTGGCCTACAGCACCGACACCTTTCACCGCGGCACCGAGATCACCGCGCCGCGCTCGGCACGGTTCAGCGCCCACGCCAGCTACAAGCACGCCGACAACCAATGGACCGGCCGCCATTCGTGGGGAGACCGCTCGTTCCACCCGGACTGGAACCCCTTCGCCGAGCAGGCCACCGCCCGCCAGCTCGAGCTCTTCGGCTTCCCGCCGCCCGGTCACCCCTACTGGACCCAGCAGACCCTCCGCGATCTCGCCGTCCGCTACCCCGGCCTCGACACCAGCTCGTGGCGGCCGGGTGAAGCCTGAGGGGCCTCTAACCACGGGTAGAGCCGAGGATCTACCCGCCGCCTGACGTATCCGGCGCGCATCTGGCGAAGCATCAAAGCCATGAGCGATGACCGAGTAGTGAGTGTGCGGGGCCTCGTCAAGGCCTACGGAAACCGGAGAGTCGTCGACGGCCTGGACCTTGACGTCGCGGCCGGCGAGATCGTCGGCCTGATCGGCGCGAACGGGGCGGGCAAGACGACGACCGTGGAGTGCATCCAGGGGCTTCGCCGGCCCGACGCCGGAACGCTGCGGGTGTTCGGCCTGGATCCGCTGGCAGACGCCTGGCCTGCGCGGGCTGGTAGGGAGCCAGCTGCAAAGCTCCGGGCTGCCCGACCGGCTCAGGGTGGGCGAGGCGGTGCAGCTGTTCAGCGGCGGGGACGGCGCGGACCTGCTGGAGCAGTTCGGCCTGGCCGAGCGCCGCCGTTCCCCATTCGCGGCGCTCAGCGGGGGCGAGCGCCAGCGGCTGTTCCTGGTGCTGGCCGTCGTGAACCGGCCCAGGCTGGTGATTCTCGACGAGCTCACCCAGGGCCTGGATCCAGCCGCCCGCCGCGGCGTGTGGGCGGCGATCGACGAAATGCGCGGCGCGGGGACCACGGTGCTGCTGGTGACCCACGAACTGGACGAAGCCGAGGAGCTGTGCGACCGGGTCGTGGCGATGCGGGCCGGGCGGGTCCTCGACTCGGGCACGCCGGCCGAGCTGGTCGACCGTTACGGCCGGTCCGCCACGATCACCTTCACGCTGCCCGGCGGCCTCCTCACCGGAGGCGCTGGCTGCACTGCCGAACGTGAACAGCGTCCGGGTGCAGGCGGGCAAGGCGACGGTCACCGGCCACCGGCCGGCCATCGCCGAGGTCGGCGCCCTGCTGGTGCAGGCCGGGCCGGTCCCTGCGGACCTTTCCGTGCGGGTTCCCCGCCTGGAGGACGCCCTGGTTGACCTTTTGGAGACCGCCGCCGGACCCGGTTACAGCGAACCTCGGCCCAGCGGCCCGGAACGGGAACTGATTGGAGCAACGCGATGAACACGACCGTTGGCCGCCTGGTGCGGACCGAGCTGAAGCTGATGGTGCGCGAACCGCTGACGCTGGTCTTCGTGTTCGCCTTCCCGGTGGTGACCATGCTGATCATCGGCGGGGCGTTCGGCACCACGCCGAATGCCGCGTTCGACTGGGTGAACCCCTCGCACTGGTACGTGGCGTCGTACCTGACGGTGGTCATCGCGGCGACCGGCCTGATCATGATCCCGGTTCATCTCGCCTCCTACCGTGAGCGCGGCGTGCTGCGCCGGTTCGCCGTGGCCGGCTTTCCCCGCTGGTCGTTCGCGCTGGCCGAGGCGGTGACCGGGCTGGCGGCCATCGCGGTCGGCTCGGCCGTCCTGCTGGCCGTCGCCGCTCCGGTCTACGGCCTGCCGCCGGTCCACCATCTCGCCCGGGTAGCCGCCGGCTTCGCGCTCGGGTCCATCGCCTTCGTCGCGATCGGGGTTCTGCTGGGCTCGTTGCTGCCCTCGGCCCGGTCGGCCCAGGCCGTCGGCCTGCTGCTCTTCTTCCCCTCGTTCCTGCTCGGCGCCGGCGGCCCGCCGCCGCACGTGATGGGCTCCGCGCTGCGGTCGGTGGCCGGTTACCTGCCGCTCACCAGAGTCACCGACGCGGTGCGCGAGCCATGGCTCGGGACCGGGACGGCCAGCGCCTCCCTGATCGTGGTCGCGGCACTGGCGGTGGCCGCCGCGCTGCTCGCGGCCCAGCGCTCGGCCCTGCGCGCCACCAGGTAAGGGAGCCAATGCGCGGCAATCGCCAGCGAGCACCGGGGCGTAACATCGCCCCGGTGCTCCCGACTGCGGCTTTCCCGGGACCGGCCGCCCAGGCCCGCCTGGCCGGCCGTCTGTGCCTGGCGGTGTTCGCCGCGCTCGTGCTCGTCGGGGTGCTGATCCGGCTGAGCGACAACCCGGCACGTTTGGTGCTCGGCGCGGTCGCCGCCATCGGCGCCGGGATACCGTTCTTCCTGTTCAGGCTCCGCCCTGTCCTCGCCTATGCCGCCGTGGCGACGGCCGGTGTTGTGGTGCTCGGCAACGCGGACTCGCGCTCCATTGTGTGGTTCGCGCTGCTCATCCTGGCCGCCTGGTGCGTGCTGGCGTACGGGGTGTGGGTGGGGGGTGTCTGCTCGGCGGGCGCGGCCCTCATCTTCGGCGGCGAGTGGCTGTGGGCGATCCGCGATCCCGGCTGGGCGCCCTGGGCCGGCGGGCTGGCCGTGACGGTGCTCGCGGCCCTGCTCATCCGGCACGAGTTCGTGCTCGTGGAGCGGCTCCGGGCCGCTCAGGCCGACCTGGCCGAGCGAAGCCGGGTGGAGGAGCGCGGCCGGATCGCCCGGGAGCTGCACGACGTCATCGCGCACAGCCTCACCGTGTCGCTGTTGCACGTGACCAGCGCCCGGCTGGCCGTCGACCACGATCCGGGCGACGCCAGCCGCGCCCTCGCCGAGGCGGAGCGCCTGGGCCGGCAGGCCCTGACCGAAGTCCGGGCCACCATGGGACTGCTCCGGGAGGACGACCCCAGTGGCGTCGCCCGGCCCGTTCCGGGGTTCGGCCAGGTCGCGGGGCTTGTCGAGGACTTCCGCGGCGCCGGGGTACAGGTGACCCTGGCCGTGGACGGCGATCCTTCGGCACTCCCGCAGACCGTTGGCTCCACGATCTACCGCATCATTCAGGAAGCCCTCACCAACGCCGCCAGACACGCCCCCGGAACACCGGTCACCGTGGACGTCACCGTGGCGGACCAGAATGTGACGGTGCTCGTTGACAGCGCCGGCCCGCCCAGGCAGGGCTCCGGCATGGGCCTCATCAACATGGCCGAACGGGCTGGCGCGCTCGGCGGCTCCTGCACCGCCGGGCCCGGCGGCCGCGGCTGGCTGGTCACCGCCACCCTTCCCCGCCGCGCCGAGGGGAACCCGGCCCGGTGATCCGCGTCCTGCTCGTCGATGACCAGGAGCTGGTGCGCGCCGGGCTGCGCGGCATCCTGCGGGAGACCTTCGGCTTCGAGATCGTCGGCGAATGCGCGGACGGTGACGAGGCAGCCGGGGCGATCGCCGGCACCGAGCCCGACATCGTGCTCATGGACGTCCGCATGGCCCGCCTCGACGGCGTCGCCGCCACCCGCCTCATTCATGACCTGCGGCCGGACCTCCCGGTGCTGGCGCTCACCACCTTCGACGACGACGAAGCCCTGGCCGGGATGCTGCGCGCCGGCGCCGCCGGGTTCGTCCTCAAAGGCGTGCCCGCCGAGGAACTGCACCGCGCGGTGCGCACCGTCGCCGAAGGCGGCGCGTGGCTCGACCCCGCCGTCACCGGCAGGGTGCTCGCCGTCTACCGGGCCGCGCCCGCACCCAGCGCAGCCACGCCAGCGCTCGCCCAGCTAACCGAGCGGGAGCGCGAGGTGCTCACGCTCGTCGCCCAGGGCTGCACCAACGGCGAGATCGCGCAGCGGCTCTTCATCGGCGAGGGCACGGTAAAGACGCACATCAACCATCTGTTCACCAAGCTTGACCTGCGCGACCGGGCCGCGGCCATCGTCTTCGCCTACGACCACAACCTCGTCCGGCCAGGCGAGTAACGACGCCGGGCCACGCTCCCGCCCAAGGAGGAACTATGACCGTAACGGTGCCGACCAGAAGGATGGTGCCCTAGTGACCAGCCCAGCCGATGAGCGGCGCGTCGTTGTCGGCGTGGACGGCTCCGAGCCGTCCCGGCTCGCCCTGCAATGGGCGCAGTTCATGGCCCATGCCCTCACCGCGACCGTCGACGCCGTCAGGGTCTGGGAGATCTCCGCCGTCGAGGCGACCGAGTGGTCAGACGACTGGAACCCGGAAAAGGAGGCTGCCACGGCGCTGCACACGACCGTCGCCGAGGTCCTTGGCAGCCCTCCGGCCGTGCCGCTGCGCGAGACAACGCTCCAGGGCAACGCCGCGGGCGAGCTCGCCCAGGCCAGCCAGGGCGCGCATTTGCTCGTCGTCGGCAGCCGTGGCCACAGCGGCTTCGCCAGGCACTTGCTGGGATCGGTCAGCAAAGCGATCGCGGAGCACGCCCACTGCCCGGTGCTCATCATCCACGGCGACACCCCGCCGCCGCCACGAGCCTGATCCCGGCCGGGCCCGCAACCGTGGTGCGGGCCCGGCCGGCTGGCTAGGTGACTAGCCGGTGATCAGAGCGGCGAAGTTCGGCGAACCGATCCCGGTCGCCTCGTCGAAGTTACGAGTCACCGGGAAGAACCCGTTGTTGTTTTCCAGCGGGAGCGCGGTGATGTCGTGGAAGGCGAAGGCGTACGTCCTGGGGTTGTCGAACAGCCTGTAGAGCAGGTAGTTCGCGGCCCCAGAGCGATGGCCCTGGAAGGCGTCCCGGTCAGCGAACAGGGCGCCATACAGCGGCGCCGAGAGGCTGGTACCGCCGATGTGGAACCATCCGGGAGCGCCGGGGGTCGGGGGTGTCGCGAGGCAGGCGCTCTCATACTCGTTGCCGAGCGGGTTGGGCGACACGTAGGTCGACCCGGTGCAGTACTCGGCGTAACCGGTGAGGGGGTCGGAGTTGGCCGAGACATCCGGTGTCTCGCGGCACGGCTGGCCCTTCGCCGCGAGAGCGCAATTGCTCGGGCCAAAGGTTGTGTACGCGCTGATGACCCCGGGCCCTCGCTGGTAATTCGGCATCGGCCAGAAGATGCTCGGACCGCCTCCGCCCGCGCCGTAGGCGCCGCAGTCGACGATGCCGGTCGAGGTGGCGGTTGAGGAGTTGTTCCCGCTGCAGACGTTGATCGTGTTCCACACGGCCTCGCGCCCGCGGGGGTAATTCGGGTTCGGCTGGTCGCCCGGGTCGAAGGACGTGAACGAGGTACCGCCGGTGCCTGTCACCCAGGGCTGGGTGGCCGGGTCGGCGGCCTCGATCGGAGCGTGGTCACTGAACGTGCCATCCCTGATGCATTCGAAGGCACCGGTGTCGCCCGACGCGGAGAAGATGCTCTGGCCCTGCGCCGCCATCTGCTCGAAGATGACGTTCTCGGCCTGCGCGTAGGCCAGGCCGGCATCCGCCTCGCAGAGCCCCCAGCTCGTGCTGATGGAGTCGGCGCGGTCCTGGTTGGCGATCGTGGCGTACTCATCCAGCGAGGTCTGACCGTCAAAGTCGTTGGGCGCGTTGTAGACGAGGACATGGTTGACGTCCGGCGCGACCGTCAGATCCTGCTCGATGTCGGCCTCTGCCTCGACATCGCCGCCGTAGCCGTAGACGCAGGTGTCCCCAACCGGGCACTGCGACGTGTTCGGGGCCAGCGGTCCGCCGTCGACATTGATGTCGGCGAGGCGGGGCTGGTAGCCAGGGCCATAGAACGTGTGCGCCCAGTGACTGATGTCCGAGTGGGTGTAAGCGGTGAGCTCGAACACGGCCACGGTGGCACCGGCGCCCTTGCCGCGCGGCCCAGCGTGAGGGGCGTTGTAAATGCTGTTGGTCTGCGACGGGGTCAGGCCGCTGCAGCCGGGCCCGCCGCCGTAGCCGTTGAACGGCCCGTTGGCCGGGATGGCCTGGAGCTCAGCCAGGGTGGTCGGGTACGGGATCTCGCAGCTCGGCTCGCCGCTGCCACGACCCGCCGAGGCCGTCGAGCGCGCCGGGGCGAGCTGATACATCGGCTTGAGCCGGACCGTGTTGGATAGCCCGACCACGCCGAGCACGCTCGACGCGAGGCTGTTGGGCACCGAGGCCGCCGAGTCATTGGAGAAGAACTTCACGCCCTTGGCGTTGCGGTAATTGTTGATGGTTGTCGCGAAGGCGGCGTCGATCTGGGCGCTGCTCCCGACCGCCCGGAGCAGGAACGGAGTATCGGTCCGCTGCACCTTCAGGCCCCTGCCCTGCAGGTACGAGGTGACCGCCTGCACCGTGGCCGGAGCCGGCGCGAACCTGGAGTCGAACTGGCCCGCGGCGAGCCAGTGGCCGTACTCAGCGCTCCCCTGCGTGTACAGGCCGTCAAGCAGGGAGTTGAGGCCCGCCGTGTTTCCCGGCTGCAGCACCAGCTCGACGCTCATCCGGCTGGCCGACAGCTGGCCGGTCTTGGTCGCATCGATCGGCAGGTAGCTGCCCGGGATGCGGGCCATGCTCTGCGCGGTCGACGCCGACGCTGCTGTGGCTGCCGAAAGCGAACCTGCCGTAAGCAAGACGGCTACTAACAACCCGAATCTTCGCCCGAGATTCATTTCCCACTCCCTCCGGGCGTCCCGGCACGCGCCGATGCGAACCGGGGCCTCCGCCCTGGCTGAGCTAAAGAATCTCCCGAACCACACGAGTTGTCGAGGGGACATTCGGCGGATTTCTGGACCCAGTCTTTCGAGGGCCCGAACGCTGCGCCGCCGCGGTTACTCGCCGAGAAGCTCGATGACGTCGAGCCAGTTCATGGACGGCCGCCAGTCTCCATCGCCGAGAGCCTGCACGGTCACGTCCCAGATGGCCGGCTGGATCAGCTTCTCGGCCTCGTCACGTGTCGGCGCGGTCTCCCGCCGCACATCGACCGACGCCGTGGAACCGAGCTTCTCGTCGTGCTCGGCAAAACCCGACGTCAGCCGGAACACCCGCGGTCCCGCCGGTACGGGAACCGCTGCCGACCCGGTGCGCTTTCGGTACTCGTCGGGTGTCTCCCGGCGGCTGGTGAACACATAGCCGAGGTAGCCGTCGAGGGTGTCGACGTGGCCCGACGACAGCTGCCACTGGCCAGAGCCGGTAAGCGTCAGATCCAGCAGGCCGACGAAGGTGGTCTCGCCCTCTGCGGTGGCATTCGGGCCGGGATCGGTGAACCGCCGGCGGCCCGTGAACCGCCACGACACCCGGACCCGCGGCGGCTCCGCGTCAGGTTCGAAACCCCAGACCTGGATGAGTGTCACGGCCGGGCCAGGGGCGACCTGCCAGCGTCCCCCGGACGGATGGAGCAGAAAGTGCGCGGCCTGCGGCCCGGCAACGGCGGCCAGCGCCGTTTCATCGCCGTCGGCCGCCAGCACCCACGCGGCAATGGCTCGCCGGACCGCGCCAATGACCGCGTCGGCGCCGAGGCGGCTGTCGCGCGCTCCCGCCTGGCGCATCGCCTCCGCGACGGCCGCGTGCACCTCGAGGCTGGCCGCTTCTACCGCCGGCTGATTCGGATCCGCTCATTGGTCTCCGGGCGCTTGTTCGCCCTGCTCGCCACCCGGCTCCCCGGGGACTCGGCGGCTGTCCGCCCGGACTCTGAGCCAGCCGTCGTAGAACCAGCGCCCGAACAACTGGCCGCCATAGATGACCCAGCCGACGCCGATCAGCCACGACTGCAGGATCAAGACGGTGCCCACCGCGCCGTAGGTGACCGCGTTCGTGGCGATGAGCGGCTCGAAGACCAGGGTGGAGAACGCGCGCAGGCCAGCCAGGAACGCCACCGTGGCCACCGCGCCTGGCAGCGCCGCCAGATAGCTCACCCGGCCGCCGAGCAGGAAGCGAAGCCCCCACCAGAAGAAGACGATGCCGAGTACCAGAGCCACCGACACCCGGCTCACCGTCTCGGCCGGCGCGCTGCTCGTCAACGCCCCCACCGTGGCCGCCGCGTAGATGTAGGCGATCAGGGCGACCAGCCACACCGCCTGGCGCCAGATCTTGTGCCACGGCCCGGCGGGAAGGCTCCACACCCTTTCGAACGCGGCCTGCACACTGCCCCCGAACATCACCCCGAAGAGTCCCAGCAGCACGGCGCTGAGCACGCTAGTGGTGCCCAGCACCTGGGCAGGCGTGGAAAAGAGCCGTACCACCGCGTGGGCGGAGTCTCGGGTCAGGCCCATGCCGTAGACCACCCACACGGCGACCCCGTGATGCTCGGCAGCGCTGGCGGCCGCGACGACGACAAGCAGCGGGATCACGGTGAGCATGGACAGGGCGGCGAAACCCATAGCCCGGCCCGTCAGCTCGAAGTCCTTGGCGCTCTGGTACAGGTCCTTAAGCCGGAAATCGCGCCAGACCCGCTCGGCGAGCAGGCGTGCTGACCGGCGCACCGCCCGGTGTCGGCTCTGGCCCAGCTGCTTTCGCACAAGGTTCATTCTGCGGCTGGCCAGTTCTCGGCCCGGTTCACCAGGCATAACCCGCCCCCGACTCCACCACCGACCATCCTGCGCGATTACCCAGCCGATGGAGCCCTTAACATCCGCCGTCGTGCGGTGAGGAAACCGAACTCCCCCTCAGTTCCTAACGTCACACGATGGTATCCGCCTCGGCGATGAGTTCCAGGATCCGAGCCGGGGGCAGGTGCTGCTCGTAGATCCGCACGCCGAACGGCGAGAGCGCGTCCTCGATCGCGTTCACCAGCGTCGGCGGCGCGACGATCATGCCGCCCTCGCCCACGCCGCGGAAGTTGACATCGGCGTCGAGCGGCACGGTCTCGAGGTGCTCGATCTCTATGCGCGGCACGTCGCACGCGGTCGGCAGCAGGTAGTCCATGAACGTGGCCGACTGGCAGTTGCCGTCCTCGTCATACGCCGACCGTTCCAGCAGCACCGCGCCGATGCCCTGCGCGACGCCGCCCCGGATCTGGCCCTTGCAATGGCTCTTCTCGTAGCTCCCTCACGGCGATGACATGCTTCTGACCTGCAGGGATACGAGCTGTAGGCTACGCTAACCTGCCAGTGGGCAAAGCAACACCGACTAACTGCCTATAGGCAGATTGCGAGCTCGCCAAAAGCTGCTAGGCTGCAGTCTTGGCAAACTGACGCAACCCTCACACCCGAGATGCCAGCGTTGCGGTCACACTGGCTAGCCGTACCGCAAGCTGGAGGAAACATATGCCCACATATCAGGATCCGAGCTTCTACCGCAGGCGAGTGCGCGAGGCCCTTCGCAAAGCAAGGGAGGCTGCGGGGATTACTCAACGAGATGCAGCTGCAGCTTTGGATTGGTCGATGTCAAAACTTGTGCGTATTGAGGCCGGATCAGTTGGAATTTCCACTACCGATCTTAGAGCGCTTCTTGGACTCTACGCGATTGATGATGAGAATCTTATCAATCAACTCGTAGACATGGCTCGGGCCAGCAAAGAGCGCCCATGGTTCAGTCGATATCAAAACATTCTGTCACAGGCTTTCGCTCAATATCTCGGCTATGAGAGCTCTGCTGCCGTAATAAGAGGCTTTCAGCCACTAACAATGCCTGGCCTACTTCAAACAGACGATTATGCGCGAGCCATTCTTGAAGCGTCTCGTGCTAGCGAGATTGAGGAGCGCGTTGATCTGCGAATGAGTCGTCAGGAACTGCTCGAGCGCGAGGAAATTCCAGCAGTTTTTTACATCCTTGATGAGGCGGCGCTTCACCGCCTGGTTGGCGGACCAACCGTAATGCGTGGCCAACTTCGCCACTTGAAGGAGATCGGTTCACAATCCAAGGTGTCCATAAGGATCGTTCCCTTCTCAGCTGGAGCGCACTCATCAATGGCCGGCTCCTTCACCATCCTTGAGTTCGCGGACTGGGATGAAGATGTCTTGTATCTAGAGACTTCAGGAGGAAGTGTCACGAGCCGCGAGGATCAGAAGGTTGTCGCTGAGTACCGCGAGAGCTTTGAGCTACTGAGCGATATGGCGCTTAACGAACAGGAGAGCGATGCCCTCATTGAGTCGCTCATTAACAAGCTTCATAATTCATGAGCTATAACACCTCTGCAGCTAAGCAGATATATATGCCGTACTCAATTGGTCGGATTGTCGTGCTTGAGCCATTGTGCTGGGCGCATGATGATTCAAGCGCAAGGCGAAGATGGGTGACCCGATGTCAGAAGCGGTCGCCGGAGATGGCCCGGAATCGAAGCAAGCTCGCAGACCAAGCATCGATGAAAGCAACGGGAGCGATGCTTCAGCCGACCAGCGACATGGCATCGCTGAGGCTCCGAGAGATATGTCCGGCGCTTCCTGGGTTATCTATGCGACGCTGAATAGCGATGATATGACGAGGAGGCTTTGTCGTATTATCGGTCAAATCGCCGTAGCCGGGGCTAGCATTGTCCTACCTTTGTTGGCCATAGTAGTCATACTGATGGTGAAGGCCCCAGCAGACCTGAAGTATGTTATGGCCGGTGGCTCGACTGTGGCAATCTGGATCGGCACGTGGACCTTTGGTAGATACCGGAGCAGAAGGCGCCATCCCAGGCAGTTGACGCAACGGGAAGATCAGGAGATCAATGATTCCGGTTAGACCGGAAGCACCATTCCAAAATATTTAGCCCAGACTCTGAAGCGAAGATAGCACCTGCTGAAAGGGCGACTGTTACGATCGCCCAAGAGGTGATGCGAGCAACCCCGTTTAGGCGTTGTGACACCAAAGCGCCAATAGCCGTCGCAGTGGGCCCCATCACAACTCCGTATGCAACTAGCACAAAGCCTCGCCGCCGATTTATATAAGTTGGCTTATCAGCCTCTTTGCCAGGCGGCCCACCAACAGGCAGATCGGCGCGAGTACTCATTGTTACTTGTCACCCCTCTAACGTCTCAGCCATGGAAACCTCACGTGTCAGTACCGGGCAAGGCAATCTTACAGTCGAAGCGTCCGCTACCCTCACCGTTCAGAGTGGACGCGAGTTCGCGGGCGTCTCAGCCCTCGGACAACGGATCAGGCGGGTCGACTTCAAACTCATTGTTGCGAACGCCTGCCAAGAAGGCATGCCATTCCGAGTATGTGAAGCGTAAGATTTTCTCCTGGTGATCTTGGGAGTGACGGACGAGCACGTCCGCTGAGCTGATCGCGACCTCGACGCAGTTGGCGTCCTCGCTCCTTGAGGACTTTCGCCAGGTCAAACCGCCAGCTTCCAGGTCGGCCATGGTCCTTCCTCCCGTCGTGGCATCCCATACGCATCGCTGGGCTCCGTCGCGGTGGGCGGCCACACTCAGTTGTTTTACGACTATAGGCCGGCATGACCGACCTGGCGAGGGCGCACCTTGAACCTGTTTAGATCGTCGCCTCCGAGGCTGAACGCCTAGCCTTGGAGGCGTGAGCGACTGAGCGCTTCGGAGGAACGTGTGATCCCTTCGAACGAAGGAGAGATCCGAGCACATCACCGGCTGTGACTCAGTTGCATTACTTCACTGACAATCGCCAGCTTCGAACCATCGGCGACTGGCTAATGCGGCGTTTTGGCCGGTCCGCAGGGTTTGGCTCATTATTTGGCACCAACCGCGATCACTCATCCCTCCTCCCGACTAGAGGTACACCTCTAACCAGTACAACCACGGCGGGCGGTCTCAGCGTTACAGCAAGCAAAACACCACCGGGGCCCGGGGTAGCGGTCTCCGCTACTCGCACGCTCAGCGGCTACGACAGCTGCACATCGCAGCAACTCCTCGGCAATCCTGGCTTCCAGAGCGGCCGCCCTTCGCCGTGGTCCCCACCGGATGCTCGTCTACTCGGTCGGACATACAGCTGGGTAGAGGAGCACTATCAAGCTCACCGCAAGGAGACCTCGGTGATGCTTACAACACGATCTTCTAAGACGCCAACGCGCTGAACGCCATGACCAGTGTCCCGGTCCGGAGATGCGTGAGCAGTATCGGCAGATGCGGTCGATGATCTGGTCGGCGGTTTTGGTCCACTTGAAGGGCCGGGCGCTGGCGTTCCAGATCTTGATCCAGTCCTCCAGCGCGGTGGTGAGGTCGTCGAGGGAGCAGAACACGCCGCGGTCCAGGCAGCGTCGCTGCAGTTCGGCGAACCACCGTTCGACCTGGCTGATCCAGGAGGAGTAGGTGGGCGTGAAGTGCAGCTGGACGCGGGGATGGGCCAGCAGCCACTTGTGCACCGCCGGAGCCTTGTGGGCGGAGAAGTTGTCGCAGATGACGTGGATGGCCAGGCCAGCTTCGGTCTGGCTGTCGATCTGGTCGAGGAAGTCCCGGAAGTCCACGGCCCGGTGCTGGGCGGACAGTTTGCCGATGACCTTGCCGGTGGCGGTGTTCAGCGCGGCGAACAGGTCGATGGTGCCGTGCCGGGTGTAGTCGAAGCTGCGCCGTTCGGGCACCCCGGGCATCATGGGCAGGACCGGGGCGGTGCGTTCCAGGGCCTGGATCTGCGGCTTCTCGTCAACCGCGAACACCACTGCGCCATCGGGCGGGGCCAGGTACAGCCCCACCACGTCGCGGATCTTGTCAATCAGCAGCGGGTCTGGGGAGATCTTGAAGTCCTGCGTGCGCCACGGCTGCAGCCCGAACGCCCGCCAGATGCGGTGCACGCTCGTCGGCGAGATCCCTGCCTGGCGGGCCAGTTCCCGCTTGGACCAGTGCGTGCCACCCTCGGGCACCTCTTCTAACGTCCGCACCACCACCTCCTCCACCTGGGCGTCGGTGATCGTGCGCGGCACGCCTGGACGGGGCTCGTCGCCCAGCCCGTCCAGCCGCCGGGCCAGGAACCGGGCCCGCCATCTGGTCACCGTGGTCCGGCTGACCCGCAGCCGCGCCGCCACAGCGGTGTTGCTGCGGCCCTCGGCGCACGCCAGCACGATCCGCGCCCGCAGCGCCAGGCCCTGCGCCGTCTTCCGGCGCTTCGCCCAGTTCTCCAATGTCCGCCGCTCGGCATCAGACAGCACCAGCGGCTCGAGCCTCGTATCACCCATGCCACCAGCAGACTGCGGCCTGAGGGTCCCGTCACCACCCAGCCGGGTTCTGAGACGAAACACGACTCACGTGGTGACAAGGGAACTCAAGACCGAGTCACTAGGCAGCACGGATCCGCGTCAGAGTCATACGCCGACTCTCCGCCGTGGAAGGATTTTGAACGTGCTGTCGCGTGCGTTGCCAGGTCGGCGGCCGGATGGGCGCTAGACCAGAACTAGCGCCTGTGCACTTATTGACCGGAGTCCGCCTCGGCGATGAGTTCCAGGATCCGAGCCGGGGGCAGGTGCTGCTCGTAGATCCGCACGCCGAACGGCGAGAGCGCGTCCTCGATCGCGTTCACCAGCGTCGGCGGCGCGACGATCATGCCGCCCTCGCCCACGCCGCGGAAGTTGACATCGGCGTCGAGCGGCACGGTCTCGAGGTGCTCGATCTCTATGCGCGGCACGTCGCACGCGGTCGGCAGCAGGTAGTCCATGAACGTGGCCGACTGGCAGTTGCCGTCCTCGTCATACGCCGACCGTTCCAGCAGCACCGCGCCGATGCCCTGCGCGACGCCGCCCCGGATCTGGCCCTCGACGACGGCCGGGTTGATCAGCGCGCCGCAGTCCTCGGTGACGACGTACCGCTCCACCTTCACGATGCCGGTCTCGGCGTCGACCTCGACGATCGCGCAGTGACTCCCGCCGGACCAGCCGCCTTCGCCGCCGTCGAACGTGGCGATGATCTCGAGATTGGCGTCCACCTCGGTGCCGAACTCGCCCGACGCCGCGCGGCGCGCGACCTCTCCCACGGGGACGCCGCTCGCCGGGTCGCCGCGCACAAAGACCTGGCCGTCGGTGATCTCCAGGTCCTGGGCGCTGGCCTCCATCAGATGCGACGCGACGTCGATTACCCGAGCCTTGAGCTGCCGGGCGCCGTGCAGGGCCACACCCCCGGTCATGGTGGCCGACCGGCTGCCGCCGGTCAGTCCGAACGGGACGACGTCCGAGTCACCGACCACGACGCGGACCTGCTCGAACGGCACACCGAACTCGTCGGCGGCGATCTGCGCGAGGGTCGTCTGGTGGCTCTGGCCGTGCGGCATCTGGCCGGTGAACAGCACGACGATGCCGTCTTCCTCTAGCCGCAGGCGCATCGTCTCCAGGCTCATCGGGCCGCTGGGCTCACCCGGCTCGCGCGGGCCAGGGGCGGCCTCGATGAACGTTGCCACGCCGATTCCGAGGTAGACGCCCCGTTCCCGCCCTTCGGCCTGCCGCCGCCGGAACGCCGGAAAGTCCACGAGCTGGGCGATCCGCTCGAGCGACTCCTTGGTCGTGACGCCGACGAGCGGGCGGCCGGTCACCATGACGGCCGGCGGGTCGGTGATCACGGCGGCGTTCCGCAGCCGCATCTCGAACGGGTCGAGGCCGAGGTCCTTCGCGATGAGGTCGATGATGCGTTCCCGCACGAACGTCTCGGAGGCCCACGGGCCGCGGTAGGCGACGTACGTCGCCTTGCAGGTAATGGCCGCGGTCGACTCGAAACCCAGGGCGGTCATCCGGTACGGGCCCGGGAACATCGCCTCGACGATCGACGGAACCATCGCGCCCATGCCCGGGTACGCGCCGGTGTCGATGACCATCTTCACGTCCAGCCCGAGCAGGTCGCCGTCCTTGCTGACGGCGGCCCGGACGTCGAAGCTTTCCTCGCGCGCCTGCCCGGACGTGGTGAGGTTCTCGCCGCGGTCCTCGACCCACTTGACCGGCCGGCCGAGATCACGCGACGCGGCCGCGACCGCGAGCTCTTCGCGTGATGCCCCGATCTTCAGGCCGAACGAGCCGCCGATGTCACCGGCCAGCGCGCGCACCTTGTCCTGCTCCATGCCGAGGCGCATGGCGACGGCGATCTTGCTGACGTGCACGCTCTGCGTTGCCGCGTGCATCGTCATGACACCGGAGTCGGCGTCGTAGCTGGCGACGCAGGCCCGTCCCTCCATGGGCACGTTCTGGTGCCGGTGCACGTCGACGTGGAAGTCGTAGACCCGGTCGGCACCGGCGAACGTGGCCGCGACGTCGCCGAACTCGTGGCGCGTTTGCGGGCTGGCGATGTTGTTGCCCAGGTTCGCGAACAGCGGCGGGCTGGCCGGGTCGAGCGCGAACGACGCGTTCACGACCGGCGGCAGGTCCTCGTAGTCCACCGCGACGAGCTCGCAGCCGTCCTCGGCCAGGTAACGGCTCTCGGCGATCACGATCGCCACGGGATCGCCAGCGAAGCGCACCTTGTCGGTCGCGAGCAGCGAGAACTGCGGCGTGGGCCCCTGCCAGCCCATGAGAGCCATCAGCGCGTCCGGCCCCGGGACCGTCATCGCTTCCAGTTCCGCCCCGGTGTACGCCGCGACGACCCCGGGCAGCTCCCGCGCGGCCGAGACGTCGACCGATAGCACCCGGGCGTGCGCCATCGGCGAGCGCACGAACGCGGCGTGCAGCATCCCCGGCAGCTTGATGTCGTCGACGTACCGGCCCGCGCCGGTGAGGATGCGCGGGTCCTCCGAGCGCTTGATGCTGGCGCCGGTGTACCGCTCGGCCGCAATTGCCGTCATGGTCGCTCTCCTCTGCTCAGTGCTGCCCGGAGCGCGCGCGTCGGCTCCGCCGGCGCGCGGCCGCTCAGTGCTCGCGGATGCGCTCGGCGGCCAGCAGGACGCCGTCGATGATGCTCTGGTAGCCGGTGCACCGGCAGATGTTGCCGGACAGCGCCTCGCGGATCTGCTGCTCGTCCGCGTCCGGGTGGTCGCTGAGGAACGCGGCGGCCTGCATGACCATCCCTGGCGTGCAGAAACCGCACTGGAAGCTGTGCGAATCCCACATCGCCTGCTGCAGGTCGCCCATTCCCCCGTCCGGGCCCAGCCCCTCGATCGTGGTCACGTCGCTGCCCGCGGCCTGGACCGCGAGCATCAGGCAGGATCGCACCGCCCGGCCGTCGAGGATGACCGTGCACGCACCGCAGACTCCGTGCTCGCATCCGAGATGCGTACCGGTCAAACTGAGGTCGTCGCGCAGGAAGTCCGCGAGCGTCTTGCGGGCCTCCGGGGAACCCGTGCGCGTCGCGCCGTTAACGGTCAGCGTGATGTCCACCTCAGTCACTGCCTCTCATAGCGTTGCCCACGGCCTCTCGCAGGCCGCGGCGCACCAGGGCGGCCGCGACCTTCTTCCGGTACTCCGCCGACCCGTGCAGGTCAGATGGCGGGTCGAGGTCGGCGGCCGCAACGCGGCCTGCCTCGTCGAACAGCTCGGCCGTCGGCCGCTCGCCTTCCAGGAGTTCCTCTGCTGCCGTTGCCCGGGCCGGCACGTCGGACACGCCGGCGAACGCCAGCCTTGCATCGGTGATCGTGCCGACGTTCAGCGTCACCGATGTTGCCAGCCCGACCATGGCGAAGTCCCCGTGGCGGCGCGCGACCTCCTGGAACGAGGTCCCGGTGCCCGGTCTGGCGGCCAGGAACCGCACCTCGGTGAGCAGCTCGTCGGGACCGCGTGACGTGGTGAGGTACCCCTCGAACCACTCCGCCGCCGGAACGACCCGCTCGCCCGACGGGCCGCGCACCACGAACTCCGCGTTGAGCGCCCGGGCGACGGCCGGCAGCTCGGCCGCCGGGTCGGCGTGCGCCAGGCTGCCTCCCACCGTGCCGCGGCTGCGGATCGCCTCGTGCCCGATCAGCGGCAGCGCGGCAGCGAGCAGCGGCACCGACTCGGCGATGGTCGCGGACTCCTCGGCCATGTACTCCCGTGTCGTGGCGCCGATCGTCACCCAGCCGTCGGCGGCTGACACCCCGGAGAGTCCTTCCACGCCGTTGATGTCGATGAGCACCGCCGGCTGGGCCAGCCGCAAAGCCAGCAGCGGGATCAGGCTCTGGCCGCCGGCGAGCACGCTCGCCTCGTCCTGATGCTCGGCCAGCAGATCCAGCGCCTCGGCTACCGTTCCAGGCGCTTCGTAATCAACGGGAGATAGCTTCATAAGCGCGGCCCTTCGATCTGGCAGTGGGTGCTGGGGCAGCGTTCCAGCTCCACCCAGCCTGCTCTGACAACCCTATCGAGAGCAGTCAAAGTTCTGTCAGCCGGCTGTCGGACGGGCTGGGTTAGGCCGGGCGGTCCGCGACTGCGCAGGCAGGCGCGAGCAGTTCGGTCGGCAGGATGCTGGCGAGCACGTCGTGGTGGGTGGGGGCGGCCTCGGCGTGACGCTGGCGGCCGGCCTCGGTCAAGGTCACGTAAATGCCGCGCCGGTCCATGTCGCACTCGCAGCGCTCGACCAGGCCGACGCGGGCCAGCCGGTCGATAAGGCGGGACAGGGCGCTCTGGCTCAGGTGCACGGACTCGGCCAGTTCCTGGGCCCGGAACTTGTGGTCCGCACTCTCGGCCAGCCGGTCGAGGACCTCGAACTCGCTGACGCCGAGCCCGTGCCGGGCGCCTAGCTCGTGCTCGAGCGCGCCGAACGCGGTGGCGTAACTGGCGGTGATGGTGCGCCAGGCCCGGCCGACGGAATCAGCGGCGGGCTGTATCGAGCTCATGGGCGGATCGTAGCTGGTCTGACCACTAGATGCAAGTGCATTAATTGCGCTTGCATCTAGTGCTTGTACATGCATATATTCCGGGACATGGACTCACCCAGTAGCACTCGAGAACTCTCCTCCGCTACGCCACCGGCGGGGCCAGTCAGCGGCGTATGACGACCAGCGCTGGAACCGCCGGCTGTGGGCCACGCTCATCGTGCTGTGCGCCGCGCTGTTCCTCGACGGGCTCGACGTGTCGATGGTCGGCGTGGCGCTGCCTGCTATCCGTTCCGACCTTGGGCTGAGCACGACGTCGCTGCAGTGGATCGTCAGCGGCTACGTGCTCGGCTACGGCGGCCTGCTGCTGCTCGGCGGCCGGGCCGCCGACCTGCTCGGCCGCCGTCGTGTCTTCCTGGCGGCGCTGGGCATGTTCGCGGTGGCCTCGCTGCTCGGCGGCCTGGTGAGCAGCCCCGAGCTGCTGATCGCGGCCCGCTTCGTCAAGGGCATCGCTGCGGCGTTCACGGCGCCTGCAGGGCTGTCGCTGCTGACCACGACGTTCCACGAGGGCCCGATGCGCAACCGGGCGATCAGCGTGTACTCGGCGTTCGGCGCCAGCGGCTTCTCGCTGGGACTGGTGCTGTCTGGCCTGCTCACCGAAGTGAGCTGGCGGCTCACGCTGCTGGTCCCGGCGCCGGTGGCGCTGATCACGCTGATCGCGGCGGTGCGGGTCATCCCGCGGCACGCCCCGGTGGACCGCCGGGGGCGGCGCTTCGACATTCCGGGCGCGGTCGCGGCCACCGTGGCGATGCTGCTGCTGGTCTACACGGTGGTCTCGGCCCAGCAGGCGGGCTGGGCCTCGGCCCGGACCATCGGCTCGTTCGCCGCCGTGGCCGTGCTGCTCGCCGGGTTCGTGTGGATCGAGCTGAACAGCGCGGATCCGCTGGTCCGGCTGGGCGTGTTCCGGCTGGGCGCGCTCACCAGGGCGAACATCGGCGCGATGACGCTGTTCGGCTCCTACGTGTCGTTCCAGTTCCTGGTCACGCAGTACCTGCAGACCCTGAACGGCTGGTCGGCGCTGTCGACAGCGCTGGCCTTCCTGCCAGCCGGCGTGATGGTCGCGGTGCTGTCCACGCGGATGGGCTCGATCATCGACCGGTTCGGCACGGCCAGGGTCACGGTCATCGCGTTCGCCTGCCTGGTGGCGGGCTATGCGGTGTTCCTGCAGATCGGCACCAGGCCGGACTACCCGGCCGTGATCATGCCGGCGGTGCTGCTGATCGGCCTGGCCTTCGGCCTGGGCTTCTCCTCGCTCAGCCTGGCTGCGACCGCGGGCGTCCCGGACGCGGAGCAGGGACTGGCGGCGAGCCTCTTCCAGACCTCGTTCCAGCTCGGCGGGGCCATCGTGCTGGCCATCGTGACGGCGGTGGTGGACGCGGGCGGCGCCAACCGGGTGCTGTCGGCGCAGGCCACGCTGGGCGCCTACCGGCCGGCCCTGGCCGTGATCACCTTGGTCTCGGCGCTGGGCGCCACCACCGCGCTGACGGCGCTGCGCCCGGCCCGCCGCCGCCGGGCCGCCGCGGCCGAGCTCGTGGCCGTGATCCCCGAGCAGGCGGAGCAGGTGCCGGCCGGCGTGGCCTGCGAGGACTAGGGCGAGCGCGCGGGCCGGCAGCCGGCCATCCATCGAGGGCGGCTGCCGGCCGCGCTATGACTCCGCGCGCGCCGCGTGCCCGGCCGCCCCGGCCCCGGACTGTGGCGCCGGGGTCACCCGTCTGGCCATCTCTCTTGACGCAACCGAACGGTTGCCATAATATAGCAACCGTTCGATTGCTATATTGCTGGAGGGTGTCATGGGTTCTCCTGCGCTGCCTGCAGTGGTGACGCGCACCACGCCAGCCGTGACGGCAGCCGCGCTGACGGGGACGCTCGGGCTCGCCGCCGCGTCCTGGGTGGTCGCGGTCCGGCAGATGCACGGGATGGACATGGGGGTGGCGACCCGGCTCGGCTCGTTCGCGTTTTTCATCGGCGTGTGGGTGGTGATGATGGCGGCGATGATGCTGCCGGGCGCGGTCCCGGCGGTGCTGAGACGCGCCCAGGCCAGCCACGGGGTGCGCGCCGTGCCGCTGTTCATCGGGTCGTATCTCGCCGTCTGGGCGCTGGCGGGCGCCGCGGTGTACGCGCTGTACCGTCCGCATGGATCTGTCGCCGCCGCGGTTGTTGTGATCGCGGCCGGTGTCTACGAGTTCACGCCGCTCAAGCGGCACTTCCGCCGCCGCTGCCGCGACCGCGTCCGCTCGGGATTCCGGTTCGGGCTCTGCTGCGCCGGCTCGAGCATCGGGCTGACGGCCATGCTGCTGGCGCTGGGCGTCATGAGCGTCACCTGGATGTCGGTGACCGCCATCCTCGTCCTCGCCCAGAAGCTCCTTCCGCCCAAAGCCGCCGTCGATGTGCCACTGGCGCTCGCGATCACGGGGCTCGGTGTCTGGATCATCCTCGCGCCCTTCTCGGTTCCCGGGCTCACGCCACCGATGTGAGCCGTCACCGGCGGCGCGGGCCAGATCAAGCGGCCACGCGAGACCATGTGGTGCCCGTCCCTGCGACCGGCATGCGCTCACCGCGGCGTAAAGGCGGCCTGGATGGTGAGGGTGGCGTGCATCGAGGCCATGCCCATCTGATTCCAGGTGAGGCCGAAGTCGGCCCGGTTGATGCGGACCTGGGCGTCGAGCGTGATCTCGCCGTCGTCGTGGATGTTCGCCGCGGCATCGAAGGACAGCGGCCGGGTGCGGTCCCGCACGGTCAGCGTGCCGGTCACGGCGGCACCCTGGCCAGATGGCCGGATGCCGTCTGCGGTGAAGGTGATGTCGGGGTAGTAGGCGCTGTCGAAGAAGTCAGCCGAGCGCAGGTGCGTGTCGCGCCGGGTGTTCTTCGTCTCGATGGACGCTGCGGCCACCGTGACGGTGCCATTGGCCGTGCCGTCCGCACGGACGGTGCCGTTTCCGCTGACCATGCGGAAGACGCCGTTCACCGGAGCCAGGCCCCAGATGGTCCTGCTCTTCAGCCCGATACGGGACTTGACCGGGTCCAGGACCCATTCCCCGGCCAGGTTCCCGTCCTTCAGCAGAGCCTGCAGCGAACCCGCAGGGACCGCCTGACCTGGGCCTGGGCCTGTCGTCCAGGCAGGCTTCGGTGTTTTCGCCATGGTTTATTCCATTCCTCTCTTGCCGGGAGTCCAGAACGGCTTGGTGATGATGGCGCGTCTGGGCCAGCCGCGGTCGCGTATGAGGTGGCTGCGGAGCGCCTGGATGGTGCGTGCCTCGCCGGCCAGGTAGGCGGTGCCGGGGCCGGGCAGGTCGGTGTCGCGCACCGCGTGCAGGAGAGAGGCCGAGCTGGCGGCGCTGCGCCCGTGCCGGTAGTGCCAGCGCACGTCGCCGGGGAGCGGGAGCTGGTCGCCCGGTTCGCTGGCTTCGATGATGGTGAGGGTGTGCTGGCTGGCGGGCAGCGAGCGCAGGATCGCGCCGAACGCGACGGCGGCGGTCTCCTCGCCGATGAGCAGGTGGCTGCCGGGGGGCCGTGCGACCAGGGTGCCCTGCGGCCTGGTGAAGGCGACGTGCTGGCCGGGGCGGGCGTGCCGGGCCCATTGCGCTCCGGGGCCGTCCCCGTGGTCGAGCACGGCCAGGTCCAGCCGGTCCGGGGTGCATTCCCAGATCGAGTAGGTCCGCATCTGGCCGAAGATCCAGTCCTTCGGGTTCCTCGGGGCCGGAGCGTCGCCGGCTGCCACGCGGACCTGCTGGCCGGGGATCCAGTCCAGCGTCGCGAGGGCGGCTGTGTCCAGGCGGATCCTGATCATGCGCGCGGCTATCTGGTCCACGGACAGGACAGGAGCGTGCAGCAGCAGCCGGTCCCCGAGGCGGTGCCGGGACGGGGATTTCGGCTGGCAGTTGCTGGGACGGGTGCGGGCGGTGTCCATTGCGGAACCTTTCTGCTGCGCGCGGGTACGGACTGGCCTGGCTGGCCGGTCCAGATGCGGGACTGGGACGTTCGCTGCTGCCAGCGGGCCCGGCTCAGCGGCGGCGGTAAAGGGCAGTGGCGGCGGGGATCAGGACGATGATGAGCCCGGCGGTCCAGGCCAGGGACTGCCAGGCCCAGTGGGCTGCCGGTCCGCCCTGGGTGAGGGCGCGGACGGCGTTCATGGTGACGCTGACGGGCTGGTTGCGGGCGAAGGCCTGGAGCCAGCCGGGCATGGTGTCGACGGGGACGGCCAGGGAGCTGGCGAAGATGAAGATCAGGATGGGCAGGGTGCCGGCGAGCTGGGCGGTCTCGGCGTCCTTGACGGCCAGGCCGATGATGGCCAGCAGCCAGGAGTAGGCGTAGGCGAACGCCAGCACCAGGCCGATCGCGGCGGCCCCAGCCAGGGCACCGTTGTTGAACCGGAAGCCGACGAGGGAGCCGACGGCCAGGACGACGGCCACGACGACGGTGGTGCGGCAGAAGTCGGCGAGGGTGCGGGCGATCAAGACGGCGGGGCGGGCGACGGGCAGGGAGCGGAACCGGTCGACGAGCCCGCCGGACAGGTCGGTGGCGAGCGCGACGGCGGTGGTGGCGCCGAAGAGGGTCGCTTCGACGAGCAGGCCGGGCAGCAGGTAGTTGGCGTAGCTGTAGCCGGGGGTGCGGATGGCGCCGCCGAAGACGTACCGGAACACGATGAGGAAGACGACCGGCTGGATGCTGGCGAAGTAGAGCATCTGGGGTGTGCGGGCCATGCGCCTGACGTTCCGCAGGGTGATGATGCTGGTGTCGGTCAGGAATGTCAGGGGGCCGGCGGTCCTGAACGTCAGAGGGCTGGCGGTCGTGGCGGTGGCGGGCTGGGCGGTCATCGGGTGCTCCTTGCGGTGACGGGGGAATTGCCGGCGTCGGCCTGGCCGTTGCCGTCGTCGCGGGTACCCGGGTGCCCGGTGAGGGCGAGGAAGACCTCGTCGAGGGTGGGGTGGCGCAGCGTGGCGTCGCCGATGACGATGCCGGCGTCGTCGAGCAGGCGCAGCGCGTTGCGCAGCGTGGCGGTGCCCGCGGGCGCGGGCAGGGTGACCTGCTGGCTGTCGCGGCCGGTGCCTGCCGTTGCGCGGCCCAGCGGCGCGATGGCCTGGACCGCGTGGTCGCGCTGGCCGGGGTCGGTGACGTGGAACTCGACCAGGTCCCCGCTCAGGTCCGCCTTCAGCTCGCCGGGGCTGCCCTCGGCGATCAGCCGGCCGTGGTCCATGACGGCGATGTGGTGCGCGAGCCGGTCGGCTTCGTCCAGGTACTGGGTGGTCAGCAGCACGGTGGTGCCGGCGTCGGCGAGCTGCTCGACGGCGGTCCACATGGCCAGCCGGCTGGCCGGGTCCAGGCCGGCGGTCGGTTCGTCCAGGAACACCGCCGGCGGGCTGGCGATCAGGCTGGCGGCCAGGTCGAGGCGGCGGCGCATGCCGCCTGAGTAGGTACCTGACCGCCGCCCGGCCGCGTCGGTGAGGCCGAACTGCTCCAGCAGCTCGGCGGCACGATGGCGGGCACGGGAACGGGGCAGGTGGTACAGGCCGGCGATCATCTCCAGGTTCTCCCGGCCGGTGAGCAGCTCGTCCACGGTGGCGACCTGCCCGGTCAAGCCGATCATGGAGCGCAGCCGGGCCGCGTCCTTGACCACATCACAGCCGAGAACGCGGGCGGTGCCCGCGGTGGGTGCCAGCAAGGTGGCCAGGATCCGCACCAGGGTGGTCTTCCCCGCTCCGTTCGGGCCGAGCAGCCCCAGCACCTTCCCAGCGGGGGCGGTCAGCGACACCCCGTCCAGCGCGGTCGTCGCGCCGAACGTCCGCCGCAATCCCCTGATCTCGATGACCGTGTCTGACTGCGCCACCAGAGCTCTCCTCCAATTATAGTAGAGTACTGTACTGCTCAGTTCGCGTACTGAGCCGTTCAGTACATGTACTGAGTGGTACGGTACATGCCAGTGAAGCGCCCCGTCAAACGGGCCTGCCAGGGAAGGAGCGGCTGTGGCACGACGCGTTCCGGGGCGGGAGGACCCGCGGGTCACCCAGACCCGCTCGGTCGTCCTCGACGCCGCCGCCACGCTGCTCGCCGAGCGGGGCTACGCCGCTTTCACCATGGACGCCCTCGTCGAGCGGACCGGCGTGTCCAAGACGACCATGTACAAGCACTGGCCCAGCCGCACCGTCCTCATCGCCGCCACCGTCCAGGCGATGGCCACCGAACCCGCCGCCCCCGATACTGGCGACGTCCGCGACGACCTGATCGCACTGACCATGGACAGCCTGGACGCCTACACCGGGCCCCGGTGGTCAGGACTGGCGAGCGTGCAGGAAGCCGCCGTGCACGACCCGGAACTGCGGGCGTCCCTGCAATCCGCCGTCAGCACCCGGTTCTCCGCGCCCAGGGCAGTCCTGGAACGCGCCATCAGCCGCGGCCAGCTACGTGCCGGACTCGACGTGGACACCGCCATCACGATCCTCATCGGAGCCATCTTCTTCCGGCTCCGCACCGCGGACCTGCCGCAAGTCAGGCGCGAGGTCCCCGCCATCATCGACACCATCCTGGACGGACTCCGCCCCAGGAAGGCCGATTAACCAGGCCGGCATCCCAGCCGCGATCCCGGCTGGCAGAGCCTGCCTATGGCAGTCGCTAAGCCCGCCACGATGCGTCCGATGCTGGCCTTGACCGAACGATGCCAGAACCGGTTACCGTTAAACGGCAAGCTGGTCGCGGGCCGTCTGCGTCTGGCTTGGCCGGCGTTGGTCGCGAGCTCGGGCGATCCCATGTGCACGGCCGCTTCAACCAGCTCGACCAGCGACAGGTTGCGCGCTGCTCTCCGCTGTCTCCGCCCGCCCACCGCGCAGCCAGGGAGACGGGCGGCTTCTGACATTTGTCATCCGGAGCTGGTGAGGCACGGCACTACGCGGCGCGACGGCATCAGGCCACGCTGGTTGGCATGGTTGATAACAACGCTCCGGCCGGGGGGATCGTCCTCTCCCGGCTCTCCAAGTCCTACGGCCAGGTGCGCGCGGTCCGGTCGATCGACCTGACCATCGCTCCCGGCGAGACGGTCGCGCTGCTCGGCCCGAACGGCGCGGGCAAGACGACCACGATCGACATGATTCTCGGCCTCACCCACCCCGACGCCGGGACGGTCTCGGTGTTCGGCCGGCCGCCCGCGGCGGCCGTGCGTGCGGGCTGGGTAGGCGGCATGCTGCAGACCGGGTCGCTGCTGGAATACCTCAAGGTGCGCGAGCTGGTCACCCTGATGGCCTCGTACTACCCGCACCCGCTCCCGGTCGCCGACGTCATGCGGCTGACCGGGGCTGACGAGTTCGCGAACCAGCTCACCACGAAGCTGTCGGGCGGCCAGGCCCAGCGGGTGCGCTTTGCCTCCGCGCTGGTCGGCGATCCCGACCTGCTGGTGCTGGACGAGCCCACCGCGGGAATCGACGTCGCTGGCAGGCACGAGTTCTGGCAGGCCATGCGCGCGGTCGCGGGGCAGGGCAAGACGGTGCTGTTCGCCACCCACTACCTGGAAGAGGCCGACGCCTACGCCGACCGGATCGTGCTGATCGCCCACGGGCAGATCATCGCCGACGGCCCGGCCACCGAGATCAAGGCACGGGCCGGGTCCCGCATGATCCGGGCAACGCTGCCCGGCATCGACCTGGCCGCGCTCGGCGCGCTCCCAGGCGTTGTGAGCGCGGACCGGCACGGCGACGCGGTGCTGCTGTCCTGCTCGGACGCTGACACCGCGCTGCGCGCGCTGCTTGCATCGTTCCCCGCGGCGCGGGACATCGAGGTTCGCGGGGGCAGCCTCGAGGAGGCCTTCCTGGAACTGACCGCAGACGAGGAGACGGCCGACGCCGTCAACGTACACGCGACCGCGGGCGCGGTTGCCGCAGGAGGAACACGATGAGCACCGCCATCCACTTCAAGTACGAGATCGTCCGCACGTTCCGCAACCGCATCTTCTACGCGGTGACCTTGGCGCTCCCGCTGGTCCTGTTCTACGCGGTGGCGTCGGGCCAGCGCAGCGCGACCCAGGACGGCGTCAGCTTCCCGCTGTACTTCATGACCGCGATGGCGGTGTACGGGGCGATGTTCGCGGCGGTCTCGCCGGGCGCGCGCCTTGCGCGCGACAGGTCCGGCGGGTGGACCCGGCAGCAGCGGATCACGCCGCTGCGGGCCCGCACCGACATCGCCGCCAAGGTGGTCACCGCCTACCTGATCGCGCTGCCCAGCGTGGTGCTGGTGTTCCTGGCCGGCGTGTCGCTCGGGGTGCGGCTGGACGCGGCGCAGTGGCTGGAGCTCGGCGGGCTGCTGCTCGTCGGGCTGACCCCGTTCATCGCCCTGGGCATCGTGCTGGGGTACCTGCTGTCCGTCGACGCGCTGACGCCGGCCATCGGCGGCGTGGTCATCCTGTTCGCGCTCGTCGGCGGGGTGTACGGGTTCCAGCTCGCGCACTCCGGCCCGCTGTTCGACGTCATGAAGTCCATACCGTCGTACTGGCTGGTCCAGGCGGGCAAGACGGCGTTCGGCGGCGGCAGCTGGCCTGCGCAGGGCTGGATCGTGATCGCCGCCTGGACCGCGGTGCTCGTCGGGGCTGCCACGCTCGCCTACCGGCGGTCGGCGGTCAGGGGCTGACCGAAATGGACCAGTCCCCGGTACCGTGGATAACTGTGAGCGACGAGGTCGCGCGGCACAACGAGGCCGAGGCCGACTGGGTGGCGGCTCAGTCCCAGTGGACGCAGAGCCGGCGGCGGGTGGCCATGCTGGCGATCCCGCTCGTCTACCTGGTCTTCGTGGCCATCTCGGTCGACCAGAACTCGCACGGCTCTGCCGCGGTCGTTGGCTACGTGCTGCTGGGAGCTTTTGCTGCGTGCTGGCTCGTCACGCCCGCCGTACTGCCGCCGGGCTCGAGCGGACGGGTGTTCTGGGCCTGGTATGCGCTGCTAGTAGCGCTGACCGTGGCGGAGATACCGTTCGCCCGCGCGGCGGGCTTCGTCCTGTTCGTGTACCTGACGATCCTCACCGTGGCCCGCCTGGGCCTAGGCGCCCGCTCGGTCCCGATCGTGGCCGCGATGGCCGTGGCGGCGCTGTGGATCCCGGTCGCGGTCGGGTCCTGGCACGTCAGCCTGGCGAAGTCCTTTGCCGACGTGACTCCCGTAGCGATCCCGGTCGTCGCGCTCGTGACGATGGCGACGATCCAGGTGATACACGCCAACCAGCAGCTCGCCGAGACGCGTGCCGAGCTGGCCAGGCTGGCCGCGGAGAACGAGCGGATCAGGATCGCCCGCGACTTGCACGACCTGCTCGGCCACTCGCTCACCACGATCACGGTGAAGGCCGGGCTGGCGCGCCGCCTCGGGGCGGCCGACCCCGAGGGCGCGGTTGCCCAGATCACCGAGGTCGAGGACCTGTGCCGGCGCGTGCTGGCCGACGTCCGGGCCGCGGTGTCCGGCTACCGCGAGGTCACCCTGGCCAGCGAACTCGCCCGCGGCCGGGAGCTGCTGCGCGCCTCCGGGATCACCGCCGACCTCCCCACGGCCACAGAGGTTGCCGACCCGGCCCACCAGGAGCTGTTTGGCTGGGCCATACGCGAGGGCCTGACGAACGTAATCCGCCACTCCAGGGCGCGTTCATGCACCGTACGGGTATCCGCCTCCTCCGTCGAGATCGTCGACGACGGTCAGGGATCTACTGCCGCTCCCGGGAACGGGCTGAGCGGGCTGCGCGAGCGGGCAGCCGCCGCCGGCGGTGGCGTGGACGCCGGCCCCGCGCAGCCCACGGGCTGGCGGCTGCGGGTATGGGTGCCCGCGGCAGACGCGCCGCCCACCGTCGGCGGGACCACCCAGGAAGCCCGCGGTGCCGCCAGGACCTCCGGGAACAGCCTGCTCCCAGCACCGCAGGGACACTGACGTTGATCCGGCTGCTGCTCGCCGACGACCAGGAGCTCATCCGCAGCGCGCTCGCCATCATGCTCGCGCTGGAAGAGGACTTCGAGGTCGTCGCGTCGGTCGGCCGCGGCGACGAGGTAGCGGCCGCGGCCAGAGAGCACCACCCGGACGTGGCGCTGCTGGACATCGAGATGCCCGGCCTCGACGGCCTTACCGCCGCGGGGGTGCTCGCGCGCGAAGCGCCGCAGTGCCGGTCGGTCATCCTCACCACGTTCGGGCGCCCGGGCTACCTCCGCCGGGCGATGGAGTCAGGGGCCAGCGGGTTCGTGGTCAAGGACTCCCCGCCCGAGCAGCTTGCCGCCGCGATCCGCCGGGTCGCCGCGGGAGAGCGCGTCGTGGACCCGGCACTTGCCGCCGAGTCGCTGGCCACCGGGGCGTCGCCGCTGACCGCCCGGGAACGTGACGTGCTCGTCGCCGCAAAGTCGGGAGCATCCGTTTCGGACATAGCCCGGAAGCTGTTCCTGTCCGACGGGACGGTCCGCAACTATCTGTCCAACGCGATCGCCAAGACCGGGACGCGCAACCGTTCCGAGGCGGTTCGGCTAGCCGAGGAACGCGGCTGGCTCTGAGGCACTGCCGCCTGAGGTTGACACGGGGAGTGTCACAGGTCTTCCTGTATCGCCGCCACCATCCGAGCCTGCTGCGCGGTGATGGCCTCGACTTCGGCGGGCGTCGAAATGGGCACGTTCCCGACGACGATCATGAACGTCAATCGCCGGCCGCTCTTGGCGTTGATGTACCCGGCCAGACTGTTCCCGAGCACGATCACCTGGCCCGCGGGCGTTTCCACGATCCGGTTACCGGTCTTGACCTGGGCATGCCCAGCGGCTGGCGACTTCGGCAAGACGCCCGCGATGGTCCCGTTCACGTCGAAGTCTGGGAGCGAGTTATACAGCGTCGGGCCGTAGCTGGTCTTGGCGGCAGCCCGCAGGAATGCGGTCATGGCCGCCGGGGTGGTCCGCCCCTGATCGTCCGAGCCTGCGCCGTCCTGCGGGAACACACTCGTATCCGGCACCCCAAGACCGGTGATCGTCTTAACCTCGGCAACCAGGCCCTGGGTGCAGTTCGTGCTCCCCATCTTGACCGCGGACAGGCAGGTCATAAGGTCGGCGCCACGGTTGTAGCTGGTCTTCAATATGAGGTTGGTGAACTGGGAGAGCGTCGCCGAGACGTGCTCGCCGATCATGTCCGACTTCTGATAGCTCCCCTTGGGCGGCAGCAACGACGCGGGATTCGGACCGGTCGCCGTGGCCGTGACGGTGACCCCGGCTTTCTGCAGCGCCTGGATGAAGGCGGTCCGGGCAAACGCCGCCGGGTTGTCGACCTCTCGCACCACGAGGGTCGGTGCGGTTCCGGCCGCGATCTGGCCGGTCACCACCAGCTGCCCCGGCTTGGGCTCGGTGATCGTGACAGAGGTTGCTTTTCCGGCTGCCACGGTGCTGACCTGGCTCGTCACTGTGTATGAAGCGGTCACCGGCCGCCACTTGATCGACGCCGTCTGCCCAACGGCCTTTGGTGTCACCACGACATCGATCAGGTTCTCGTTCACCCATATGGGCGCGATGAGCCCGTCGGGAAAGCCGTTGTAGGGGGTGAACAGCCGGTCGTCGATGACCACGTTGCCATTCACCCGGGTGATACCGGAGGCACGCACCTTGGCGGCGAGCTGGTCGAGACCGGTGAGAGGGTTGCCAGGCGGCTCGACGAAGTGGCCCGGTATCCCGACGTCCGCATAGCTCTGGTCGAGCTTGGGGAGGCTCTCGTAATACAGCGTGCCGTTGCGCTGCTCTCGCAGCCCCAGGCTCATATCGCCGGAGGCCACCAGAACCAGGTTCCCCTTCAGCGTGCCGCCGGCGACGGTTCCCTCGCGGTACACCGGCGTCCTGAACCGGTAGTTCGGGCCGTACAGTCGCAGAGCGGTCGAGATCGAGTAGATCTTCATCGTCGATCCCGGATCGAACATCTTTTGGTCGTTCTGTCCGACCACCACCTGGCCGCTCTTTTCATCGAGGACCGAAATTCCCCAATCCGAGTGCTGGTACAGCGGTGAATTCTCGATCGCGGTAAGAGTGTGGGCCAGATTGGACGGCCCAGTGATCCCGCCCGTCGATGCCCCCGCCAAGGCGCCGCTGCACCCGGCGACCGCCACCAGCGTGACGGCCGCGCTGCTCATCGCCACCAAGGCACGGGGCAACCTGGCGTCGCGAGTCCATCGAGGCAATCTCCGCGTTCCCCGTCGGGGCGTCGTGCTGCAATGCACGCTCACTCGTTATTTCCCCCGGTCACTTCCGCGCCATTCCGGCTCTCCCGTTTACCGTATCTCACTCCATTGCGCCCACTCAGCATTGGGTACTTCCCGCGCGCCCAAATGGCTACGGAACGAAATAACGATATGGCCATCATTAATCGCGAAAAGTTAGCCCCACCCAACAGGGCAGCTGGCTCTGAGGCACTACCGTCAGCACCCCGCACACTCCACCGCGAACCGGGCGAAATTCGCTACGGACATCAAGCGGCCGCGACGATAATCGCTTGGGTGAAGATCCGCCTTTCAGGCGGCGTGGTGGCGTCCGGTCTGTGTGCCTGGACTCCCGGACGCTCGGGCCCGGTGCAGCTGATGGACGAGCCCGTCAGTAGCCAGTTCCCTCGACCAGCCCGTGGCGGCGGGGCTACAAGGTGGTGATCAAGCGCAGCTCGTCAGGATCTCCATCGCGGCTGGACAGTGTGCTTACTGACCGGCGCTCCGCAGTGGCCGCAGCGATCCAGGTCAGCCGTGTTCATGGTCGTGCCGTAGCTGCACTGAACATAAGGGCCCACGGGCTCGGCCGAGACCGGCCGGTAGCGGGCCATTACGTCTTTCCCGGCTTTCTGGTCAGCTGCGAACATTTGAGAGACCTGACGCGGAGACTTCCCGGCCGCCTTGCCAGCGGCCTGTATCTCTTTGAGCGCGGCCTCGAGGACGCGGCCAGCGCTGAAGCTGACTAGTTTCCCGTCGCCCTGCGCCTGCATGGTGGCGAGGATCTGCACGGCTGAGTCCCCGGCTTCCTTGCCGACGGCGATGGTGGCACGCTCTTGGTCGGTGCGGGCGGCGCGGTCGTTGGCGGTCATTAGGCCGCCTGTCTTCCGATGACGCGACGGTCGGGCCTGCGGATTGCGGCGCCGCTGGCGGCCTTGACTGAGCGCATGCTTCGCATCGCTGGCCTTTCGTGGCGGCGGTGGTGGGACGCTCCTTGACCGCCAGGATAATTTTACCTTCAAACTGCGCCAATAGTGAACGCTTTCGAAGTTAACGGACAAATATTGGGTCTATATCCGGCCATCACAATTGCGCTCTGCGAAGAATTCAGAAGGTAAAATAGCCGCATGACGGTCAGGCCGGGCGGCTGCCGGGTCCGGCCGGTCCTGGCTCGTGCTGCCTGTACTCGGCATCTCACTGCCAGTGCCGACCTCCGCCTAACCCGTCCCCAGGCCGCCGACGCCCCGCTGCTGGCCGTTAGCCGCCCAAGGACTTGATCTGGGCGGCCTGCGTCACGGCGATCCGGCGTCCGTTCACCACGGCGCAGGCTCGCAAGTACGCTTCCATGGCTGCGATGCCGACTCGTCGTACACTGTGGTGGTAGCAGAGCAGAGGCCGCGCGAGTGACGGCCTGGTAGGGGTCCGGGGAGCGGCGACCCCTGCTTGGTGCTGGATAGCATCTTCACTGAAGCGGCACCGTCGAGCCGCACGATGAGCCTGGAGGCATGGTATGGCTGATCATGGTCATCGAGAGACAGATACCGCTGCTGTCGACCGCAGGCCATGAGCGGCCCGCTGACCGTATCGGTCAGCCGCCGCGAATCGTTCAATGCCGCGCACCAGCTGCGTGACCCTGCCCTGTCAGACGACGAGAACCGGCGGCTGTTCGGGAAATGCGTGAATCTGCACGGGCACAACTACTTTCTGGACGTCGTCGTGGCCGGCGAGATCGATGATGCTACCGGCTATGTCTGGGACTTGAAACAGCTTTCGGACGTCATGCGCCGGCAGATAATCCAGGAAGTTGATCATCGCAATCTGAATACCGATGTGCCGTGGCTGAAAGAGCGTATCCCGACGGCCGAAAACCTCGCCCTGGCCTTTTGGGAAAGGCTCCAGCCCGAGCTGCCGGAAGGGCTGCTGCGGTCAGTCCGCGTGTCGGAGACCGACAAGAACTGGGCCGAGGTCGGTGATTACGTCTGACCGTGCGGCCCGGCGGGGTCGGGACTTGCGCAGGCGCTACACGGCGGAGGACCTCGCCGCGCTCACCCGCGACGAGGCAAGCCGATTCATACCTGACGGGGGCGGCGATCCGCAGACCGACGTGGCCTTGGCCTGGGAGCTGCTGTACCGGCTCGAACCGGACCTCTACGACCGGCTGGCCACCGCGGAGCGCCTGCACCCCGGCATCCTCGCCTGGCTGCCGAGTTCCGCGGACCAGATTGTCGAAGTAGGAGCCGGAACGGGACGCCTGACGCTTGATCTGCTCGACCACGGGCTCGAGCTCGTGGCGATTGAGCCCGTGGCGCCATTTCGCCAGATCCTGAAGCGCAAGCTCGCAGCGGCCGATCATGGATACCGCGCGCGGGTGGTTCAGGGGTTCTTCGACGACCTGCCCGTGGCCAGCGGCTTCGCCGACCTGGTCGTCGCGTGCTCGGTGCTCACTCCTGCCTCGGGCCACGGCGGCGAGACAGGCCTGGCCGAGATGGAACGGGCCTGCCGCCCGGGGGGCTGCGTCGCCATTGTCTGGCCGAACAACATCGACTGGCTCGCCGCCCGCGGCTACCAGTACGCGAGCTTCGCCGGGCCGATGACGGTCGACTTCGCGAGCCACCGCGAAGCGGTTGAGCTAGCCGAGATCTTCTACCCCCACGCGCTCCCGGAGATCCGCCGCCGGGGCAGCCCACGGATCCCGTATGAGGTACTGGGAATCAACCCGCCACGCGACATCGCGTTCAAGATAGTGGCGCGATGAAGGTCGCGATCGTCGCGCCGCAGGTGTCAGCCATCCGCGAGCCGCAGGGCGGCGGCTCGCAGGCGTTCGTCTCCGATCTTGCGCGCGGCCTGGCCGCCCGGGATCACGAGGTGCACGTCTACGCGGCCACCGGATCGGAGATACCAGGGGTTACGGTCATCGACACCGGGGTCGACCCCAGGTCCCTGCTGGCCACGCTCTACCGGGCCGGCAGCTCAGCAGCCCGCGATCAGGACGCGGCCGCCAGCGCCTTCGCCGGCGTGTATGCGAGGGTCCGGGAGACCAGGTACGACGTCGTGCACAATCACGCGTTCGATGCCCCGGCCATCGGGCTCGCCAGCGCACTGAGCGCGCCCGTCGTGCACACACTGCACCTGCCGCCGGACCCGGTCATCGTGGCCGCGCTCCGCGATGCAGCGAAGGGGAATGGGGAGGCCGGTGGGGCCCGGCCGCCGGCCGTGGCCTGTGTGTCCGCCTTCCAGGCGAGGGCCTGGGAGAAGTTCGTCCCGGTGGACGCGATCCTGCCGCCTTACGTGCCGACGCGTGTCATCCCCTGGTCGCCTGCCGCCGGTGACGGCGCTGTCTTCGCGGGCAGGCTGAGTCCCGAGAAGGGAGCGGCCGAGGCCATCGACATCGCCCGGGCCGCCGGGATCGCGATCGACGTGTACGGCGACGCGTATGACCCTGACTACGCCCGCGAGCAGATCGGCACGCGGCGCGCCGAGCCCGGCGTCGCGGTTCACCCGGGAGTGGCCCGAACATCCCTGTGGACGGTAATGGCCCGTGCGGCGGTGGTTCTCTGTCCGGCAAGATGGGACGAGCCCTTCGGCATGGCCGCCGCCGAGGCCCAGGCCTGCGGGACCCCGGTGGTTGCTTTCCGCCGCGGCGGGCTCGGCGACATGATCGTGGACGGCGTGACCGGCTTCCTGGTCGCGCCCGACGACATCCGGGCCGCCGTGGACAGCGTCCGGAGGGTGACCGCCATCTCGCGCCCGGCCTGCCGCAGCCACGCCGAACGCCATCTCGACCTGGAACGGAGTCTCGACGCTCATGAGCAGCTCTACGGACGGGTCATCAGTCCCGGCGCCGGGACCGCAGCCGGCAGGTGACCGGGAGCACTGGCTGGCGGGGCGGGTGGCGGTGGTCACGGGCGCCAGCAGGGGCATCGGGGCGGCCACCGCAGAGGCCTTGGCCGCCGCCGGTTCTCACGTCGTGCTCGCGGCCCGGGACCGGGACGCTCTCGCTGCCGTCGCCGCGCGCATCCGGGATGCCGGCGGCGGCGCCACGCCGGTGCCAGCGGACGTCAGCGACGCAGCAGACGTCGAGCGCCTCTTCGCCGCCGCGGCGGAGGCGGGCGCTGTCGCCGCGCTGGTATGCGCGGCCGCGGTGCTGGACGTGGCGCCGTTCGGCGAGACCACGCCGCAGATGTGGGAAGAGACGCTGCGGGTCAACCTGACCGGCTCCTTCCTGTGCTGTCGCGCGGCGTTCAACGCCATGCGCCCGAACGGCGAAGGCCGGATCGTCACCATCGGCTCGCTCTCCGGCGTCTACGCGACCGAGAAGTTCCCCGGGCTGGCCGCCTACAACGTCTCCAAGTACGGCGTCATCGGGCTCACCGAGGCGATCGCGGTCGAGGGCAAACCGCACGGCATCAGCGCGATCTGCGTGAGCCCCGGTGCCGTCGACACCGAGATGCTGCGCCGGGCCAACCCCAACCTTCGTCCCGGCCTGACCCCTGCTGACGTCGCGAAGCTGATCCTCGCGTTGCTGGACAGCCCGCTCGCCCCGGCCAGCGGCGCGAACATCCCGCTGTTCTCGAACGCCTAGCCGGATTAGGCGGGGCCGGCCGTGACGGCCGTTACTCGTCTTTCCCCAGCGTCCACAGGTCCGTCTGCTCGTCGGCGAGCAGGCCCTGGGCGGGCCGGGCTCGGCGGGCTACCAGGCGGGCGGAGGCCGCCATCTCCGAGTCACGGTCCAGTTCCGGGTCGCCTCCGCGATCCAGCCCCACGGCAGCCTGAACCACGCCTCCGGTGAGGTAGAACCCGATGAATTTTCCCTCGTCCAGGCTCCCGCGGACCACGAAGTCCTCCCATGTCGCCGCGTGGCCGACGTACTCCAGCTTGTGCTCATACTGATCGGACCAGAACGAATGAATGTAGCCGTAGGGATCGGTCGAGCCGAGCATCGACCTCGCAGCCGCGCTGCCCTGTTTCTCGCCATTGTTGTAGTGCTCGACTCGGACCCGGCCGAATAGCGGGTGGAGCTGGTTCGCGACGTCACCGGCGGCATAGACGTCGGCCGCAGACGTCTGGCACAGTTCGTCCACGAGCAGGCCGTTGTCCTGGGCCAGCGGCGTGCCCGTCATGGCCGGGACGTCCGGGACTATGCCGATCCCCGCGACCGCGAAGTCGCACGCAATCCGGGTGCCGCTCGCGGTCACGGCCGTCTCCAGCCGCCCGGCTCCCTCGAACGCGGCAATCTGCTCTCCGGCCAGCAGTTCGACACCCTTCGCGCGGTGGTTAGCGCCGATCACCGCGCCGACCTCCTCGCCCAGGACCTTCTCGAGGGGAACCTTCCCCGGAAAGACGGTGGTCACGTGGACTCCGAGCTGGGTCAGGGAGGCGGCGACCTCGCAGCCGATGAAGCCCATGCCCACTACGACCGCGTTCCGGCCTGGCCGTGCTTCGCGCTTGATCGCGTCGCAGTCGGTGACTCTGCGCAGGTAGTGGAGGCCGGGCAGGTCGGCGCCCGGGATCTTGAGCCGCCTGTTCTGCCCGCCGGTCGCGATCAGCAGCTTCTGATACGTGAGTTCCCGGCCCGAGTCCAGCAGCACCGTGTGCGCGGCGGCATCAACGCTCAGGGCACTGGCCTGGCCGGGGCGTTCGACATCGTGCTCTTCGTACCAGCTGGCCGGCTTTACGAACCAGCCATCAAGATCTTCCTCGGACCGCAGGTACGTCTTGGAGAGCGGAGGCCGGCCAAAGGGCACGCCCGGTTCCCGGCTGATGAGCACCACCGGGCCTCGGTAGCCCTCCTGTCGCAGGGTCACGGCGGCGTTGCCTCCGGCGATGCCGCCGCCGACTATCACGACGGGGCGCCCGCCGGTTCTCTGGGCCATCGGGTAGTACTGCCCGGCCGGGCACGGCGCGAAACTCACCGCCCGAACGCGAGAACCCCGCCGGGACGCCGCAGCGCTCCGGCAGGGTTCCCGATGCAGCCGCCCGGGATGCCGGGTTCCAGGGCCGACTCATCCGGCCCCGGAAGTCACGGGCCTGGGCTTCCTAGCGGTCGTGCTGGCTACCGCCAGGGCCAGCTCGTTGCGGCGGACGAGCAGGAACGTGACCGGGACGGCAGCCAGGCCGATCACGCCGCAGGCCCAGAACGCCCAGTCGAAGCCGCCGGCCAGCGCGGCGGCCTGCCCGGCGCCCTGGTGCAGCAGGGTGGTGGCGCGGCTGGCGGCGATCGTCGACGCCACCGCGATGCCGATCGCGCCGCCGAGCTGCTGGGAGGTGTTGATCAGCCCGGAGGCCAGGCCGGCCTCGCGTTCGGCGACGCCGGCGAGAGCCGCGATGGACACCGGGATGAAGGCGAACGCCGTGCCGATCCCGGTGATGAGGAAGGGCCCGGCCAGGTCGGCCCAGAAGTGCCCGTGCACCGGCACCTGAGCCGCCCAGAGCGCGCCGCCGCCGATCATCGCCATGCCGGCCGCCAGCACGAGCTTGGCCGAGCCCCGGGTGACCAGTGCCTGGGCCAGCCCGGCGAAGGCGACCGAGGTGAGCGACGTCGCGAGCCAGGCGAGACCGGCCCGCAGCGCCGAGTACCCCAGCACCTGCTGCATGTACAGCGTGCCGATGAAGATGAACGCGAAGAAGCTGCCGCCGAGCAGCAGGCCGACCGCGTTCCCGCCCGCGAGCGTCCTCAGCCGGAAGATCCGCAGCGGCATCAGCGGTGCCTCGACGCGGGTCTCGATGACCAGGAACGCAGCGAGCAGAGCGGCGGAAGCGCCCAGCAGCGACACCGTCCTGGCGGTGTCCCAGCCGGCCTGCGGGGCCGTCGAGATCGCGTACACGAGCAGCGAAATGCCGCCGGTAACGGTGATCGCGCCGAACGGGTCAAAGCGCCGCTGCTTCGTGGCGAGCCGGCTCTCCGGCACGACACGAGGGGCGAGCGCCAGCGCCGCCGCGCCGATCGGGACGTTGAGATAGAAGATGTACTCCCAGCCGACGTAGCGGGTGAGCAGCCCGCCGGCCATCACGCCGACGGTCGCCCCGCTCGCCCCGATGGCTCCCCACGCACCGAGCGCCTTGTTGCGCTCGGCGCCCTCGGGGAACATGTTCATCACGATCGACAGCGCGGCCGGCAAGACGATCGCCGCGCCCAGCCCCTGCACGCAGCGCATCACGATCAGGAAGCCCTCCGCGGTCGCCAGCCCGCAGCCGAGCGAGGCCGTGGTGAACACGGCCAGGCCTGCCAGCAGGATGCGACGGCGCCCCAGCAGGTCCGCGGCGCGGCCGCCGAGCAGCAGGAAGCCGCCGAACGTGAGCGCGTAGCCGGTAACGACCCACTGCAGGTCCGACTCCGCGATGTGCAGCTTGCGGCCGATGGTCGGCAGCGCGACGTTGACGATCGCCAGGTCTGCGACCGTCATGAAGTACGCGACCGCAAGCACCGCGAACGCGCGCCAGCGGCGGACTTCTTTCATGTCCCGGCCCACAGCCGGGGCGGCAGCTATCTGAGACATCTGAGTTCCTTCTCTCAGCTCTGCACCGGGCTAAGCCCGGCGGCGGTGAGCAGGTATGCGCCCTGGTCGCGGCCAGGGTCAGCGGCCAGGCCGGCAACGGCCTCGCCCGCTTGTTCCGGGGTGAGGGCCGCGCCGAGGCCCTCGAGGTAGGTGGCGATGTCGACGCCCTGCCGGGCGGCGTAGCCAGCCACCGCGGCCGCGCCCAGGCCAGTGGCCGGGGTCAGCTGCGGCAGCACCGACAGGAACCTGATGCCGAGCTTCGCTCGCTCCGACTCGTCGGCGGCATACGCGGCGATGAACCGGATGGTGGCCTTGGCCCCGGCATAGCCGCCGCTCAGCGGAGAGCCGCGCAGCGCGGCTCCGCTGGACATGGCGATGACCGTGCTGCCTGGCTCCAGCGGAAGCAGCAGCGCCTCGCGAGTCCACCCGAACGCGTGCTGCACGTCCACGTCCCAGTTGCGGCTGAACGTCTGCCAGGTTTGCTGGTGAAGCGGGCGCGGCAGCGGGGACGCTCCGGCGTTGAGCACCAGCGTCCGGGGGCGGTACTCGTCGAGAAGGTGGCCGGCGGCCACCGGGTCGGCCGCGTCGGCCACGACCGCTGTGAAGCTGCCGCCGAGCTGGCCGTGCAGTTCCTCCAGGCGGGCGCCGTCACGGGCAACCCCGACGACCTGCGCGCCGGCCTGCGCTAGCGCAACGGCGATGCCGCGGCCGAACCCCCGGCTCGCGCCGGTGACCAATGCGGTAGTCCCGGAGAGCTCTTGCGATGTCATGTCGCACTCCTTGCTGATTGGTGATCGCGTTCGCCCGTACTGATCCAGGGGGCTACGGAAACTGAACGGCGCCAGGCCGGTGAGTTTCGCTGCCGGGCCGGATCTATAGGGGTGGCGGCAACGCGGCGCGGATCACCGGCGGACCATGGGAGCAGCCGTTATGCAGAGCACAGGAGCAGCAGCGATGCTGGACAGCGAGGATTTCGCGGCACTCATGGACCCGTTCCGGGCTGAGCTGCTGGCGCACTGCTACCGGATGCTCGGCTCCGTGCAGGACGCCGAGGACCAGGTGCAGGAGACCCTCATCCGGGCCTGGCGCTCCTACGGCGATTTCGAGGGCCGGTCGTCCGTGCGGACCTGGCTGTACCGGATCGCGACCAATGCCTGCCTGCGGGCGCTGGAGAACAGCAGCCGCCGGCCGCTGCCGTCCGGCCTCGGCGCTCCGGGCGACGACCCGGCCGTGCCTCCGGCCGCGGAGCGCGCCGAGGTTCCGTGGCTGCAGCCCATGCCCGACGTGCTCGTGAGCGCCGGGCCCGCCGATCCCTCCGCGATCGTCACGTCACGGGCGAGCATGCGGCTGGCCCTGATCGCCGCGTTGCAGTACCTGCCCCCGCGGCAGCGCGCGGTGCTGATCCTGCGCGACGTGCTGGAGTGGCGGGCAGCGGAAGTCGCTGAGCTTCTTGGCGTCACGACCATCGCGGTGAACGGCATGCTGCAGCGCGCCCGCGCGCGGCTTGCGGAGGCAGCCCCGGCCGAGGATGACATCCACGAGCCCGCCAGCCCGGACGACCGGGCGCTGGCCGACCGGTACGCGGCGGCCTTCGAGAAGGCCGACATCGCTGCGCTCACGGAACTGCTGCGCGCGGATGCCGTCCTCGAGATGCCGCCGCTGCCGACCTGGTTCGCCGGCCGCGCGACGCTGGCGGCCTTCCTCCAGGCGCAGGTTCTGCGCGAGCCCGGCTGTTTCCGGCTGCTTCCCACGACCGCAAACGGCCAGCCGGCGTTCGCGGCCTACCAGCGCGAGAGCGACGGCGTGTACCGCGCACACGGGATCATGGTGCTCACCATCGCCGCATCGCTCGTCACCCGGACCACCATGTTCATGGACCCGGCCCTGCTCGCGACGTTCGGCCTGCCACCGGTCCTGCCCGCGTCCGGGGACCTGGCCGGCGCGCCGCCCGAAGGTCCGGACGGGACCCGGGCGCAAAACCAATGACCATGGGCCTGAACGGTACGACCGGCGGGATCCGGCTGCTCGAACCGGCGATCGGGTATGCCCTCACCGCGGCCGCGGCTGTCACGCCGGAGTTCCTGTCGTGCGCGACGCCGTGCCGGGGGTGGGACCTGCGGATGCTGCTGCGGCACGCCAGCGAGTCCCTGGCCGCGATCTGCGAGGGCATCGACGCCGGGTGCATCGACCTGCACCCCGGCAGCGAAGACCCTGACGTGGCCAGCGACCCCGCCCGGGCCTTCCGCGACCGGGCCGGCCGGCTTCTCGGCGCGTGCGCCAGGCCCGGCCGCCAGCACGAGGTCGTTCACATCGCGGACCGTCTCCTCCCGGCCGGTGCCATGGCCAGCGCGGGAGCGCTCGAGATCGCCATGCACGGGTGGGACATATCCCGGGCCTGCGGGCGCTGCCAGCCGATCCCCCGCACGCTGGCCGCCGACCTGCTCGCGATAGCCCCGTTGCTGATCCCCGGCACCGACCGCCACCCCCTGTTCGCGGCGCCGGTCAGCGTGCCGCCGGAGGCCGGCCCCAGCGACCGGCTGGCCGCATTCCTCGGCCGCACTCCCACCTAGCGCCCACCACCAGCCCAGCCCTGCAGGATGGTGGTGCTGGCTTCCCGCTTTTCGTGGTGCAGCCCGGCCCGCGCGAGCCGCGCCGCAAGCGGAGAATGATCGTCATGGCAGATGCCGCCCCGCCGGGGACCGTAGCTGGCGCGCCATGAACGCGGCGCTGTATTACTGGCGTGCGACCAGGCGCCGAGCGCTGCGCCGGGCCGTGGCCGTCGCGCTGGTGTGCGGGCTGCTGGGCACGGTGGCGCTGGGAGCGCTGGCCGGCGCCCGGCGCACGGACACCGCCTACGGGCGCTATCTGGCCTCAATCAACTCCAGCGACGTGTACGTCAACGTGCCGGGGCCGTCCCTGGCGGCTATCCGCCAGATCGAGCGGCTGCCGGGTGTGCTGTCGGGTGCAGCCTGGCTGGGCCTGGGCGCCAATCCGGTCGTGCACGGCCGGGTGGACGACTCCTTCGTCACCGACGCCGTTTCCGGGAGTCTCGACGGTGACTTCTTCCGGCAGGACCGGGTCACCGTGGTGGCGGGCAAGCTGCCCCGCCCCGGCGCAACCAACGAGATCGTCATCACCCCGGAGCTGGCCGCGGATCTGCACACCTGGGTGGGCGGACGGGTGACGTATCAGTTCAGCCGGCAGACCCTGACGCAGGCGCCCACAGTGGTCGGGAACTCGACCTTTGTGGTCACCGCGATCGCGGATCAGCCTCCCGTGCTCGTGGACCAGTTCGACGAGGTGGCCGGTGCCCTCCTGCCGCCCGCAGCCACCGCCAGGTACCTGAACGGGGAGTTCGAGTTCGCGTGGGTAGGCTTGCGGCTCCGCGCGGGAGCGGCCGGGATCCCGGCGCTGCAGCGCGAGCTGGCCGGGCCGCAAGACGCGCTGGACCGTGAGGTCCACGTACCGGCAGGCACCATCAGCTTCAACATCCGCAGCCTGGACACCGTTCATGACCAGGTGCAGCAGGCCATCGAGCCGCAGGCGGTCGCGCTGGCCATCTTCGGAGCACTGGCGGCGCTGGCACTGCTGGTGCTCGCCGCGCAGGCCCTGGCGCAGCTGCTGGACCTCTCGGCGGCCGATGTGCCCGCCATGCGCGCGGTCGGGACACCCCGCGCCCAGGCCGCACTCGCGGTCAGCCTGGACAGCGCGGCCGCCGTCGTCGTCGGGATGATGCTGGCGGTGGCGCGGCGCCGTCGCCGTCTCCCCGCTGGCACCGGTCGGGCCGGTTCGCGCGTTCGACCCGGCCCGGGGTTTCGAGGCGGACCCGCTGGTACTCGCGGGCGGCGGCGGCGCGCTTACCGTCATCCTCCTGGGCGTCCTCGCCGCGCTGGCCTGGCGGTCGGTGCGCCCGGCGCCGAACGCGCCAGCCAGGGGGGCCTCGCGGGTCACCAGGCGCGGCACGGGAGGCTGGCCTGCCGCTGACCGCGGTAGCGGGCATCCGGGCAGCGCTGGAGCGCGGAGCCGGACGTCGGCCGGCTCCAGTCCTGGCCACCCTGGCCGGGTCGGCCGCGGCGGTGCTGGCGGTGGTGATGGCGGTGGTGTTCGGCGCCAGCCTGAACGGGCTGGTGACCCACCCGGCGCGGTACGGCTGGAACTGGACGCTGCTGATGGACTCGCAGGGAGGCTACGGCTCCTGGCCGGTCTCGCAGATGGACAAGCTCGTCAACGGCCAGCCGGGAGTCACCGGCTGGTCCACGTTCGGGTTCACTCAGGTACCCATCGACGGCCAGAACGTGCCAGCCCTGGGCCTGACCCGGCACCTCGGCTCGGTACAGCCACCGACCACCAGCGGCCACCCGATCGGCGGGCCGCTGCAGATCGAGCTGGGCACCGTTACGCTGCGCGAGCTGGGCAAGCATGTGGGCGACACGGTGATCGCCGGCACCGGGCGGCACCGGCGCACGCTCACGATCGTGGGGACCGTGACCCTGCCGTCGATGGGGCTGACCCTGGCCGACCACGTGTCGCTCGGCCGCGGCGCCATGCTCGATGACAGCACGCTGCTGGCAATTGAAGGCCTGCTGAACGTGCAGCCAGGCGCGGCGACCGAGGCGGTGTCGGCTCCCGCCTTCCCCTCGGCGGTCGCCATCGACCTGGCCCCCGGCGCGGACGCGGCCCCGCTGGTGGCGCGGATCGCCGACGCCGGCCCGGGCGATAACCCGGGCGGCACCTACCAGCAGCCCCGGGTGCTGGGCGCCGCGATCGTGAACGCGGCACAGATGGGCGACCAGCCGCTTGCCCTGGCCCTGGCCCTAGCCGCGGCGGCGCTGCTATCGCTGGCGGTGGCGCTGCTGGCGTCGGTCCGGCAGCGCCGGCCAGAACTCGCCCTGCTGAAAACCCTCGGCCTGACCAGGCGCCAGGTGCGGGCCGTCGTCGCCTGGCAGGCAAGCGTCACACTCCTGGTTGCCGCACTCGTCGGGGTGCCGCTCGGCATCGTCGCCGGCCGCTGGGCATGGAGCAGCTTCGCCGCGTCCCTCGGCGTCGTCCAGGTGACCGTGATCCCCGGCGTCGCTCTGCTGGCCGGGCTCGCCGCCTTGTTCGCCGCAGGGAACTTGCTGACCTCCATTCCCGCGTCGATCGCCGCCCGCACCAGGCCCGCCGCCACCCTGCGGGCCGACTAGCAGCGCAGGCCAGCGCCGCCGGCTGGCCGACGATGGGGCGAGTCGGCCTTCCGGCAGGCACGCTCCCGGTTGCGGCCGGGCTACTTGTGGGGGGAGGTCCGGCGCATCATCCGCCGTAGCGGCGCCATCGCCGTGCGGAGCCTGTCGGCCGCGCCGGGCCGCGGCATGCGGCTGGGCGTTTCGGCGGCCTCGGATGGTACGGGCGGGGCGGTGCCGTTGCGGGACGGGCGCAGCCGGGTGGTGGTGCTCGGATGGGGTGCGGCTTGCTCGGGCATGGCGTTTCCTTTCACGGGGTGGGCGGGCGCCGCGTCGTCACCGGCCGCTGCTGGGCAGCGGGGGGACGCGCCGACGGAGGACGGCTGCGGGCGCGGGCGCTAACCGACGCCCATCGCAGCCGGCGTCAGCTTCATGCGGGCGCCGTCGGAATCGAGCCGGGCCAGGCCTGCCGCTTGGAGGTGGCTGGCAGCGAAGACATTCATGCCGTCAGCGCTTCCTGCAGCGGCCAGCCAGGGCCCGGCCCGGCAGCTCGCATGGGACACCGCCACGTCAGCTGCACGCGCTGCGCTGCGCGCGTCATGAGCGCAGCGACCGACTGTGGCGACCAGGCTCTTTGCGCATGAGCTCCTCCGGTAGCTGTCCGGTTGCTGGCCGCTACGGCGGCTGACTCCCGGTGCCACTCAACTTACGCTGGAAGACTGAAACTAGCAATGACTTTCTAGAAAACAGAAACGTAGGAGGAGGGCACGCCGGCCCACCACAATGCCCGCCGGGCCGACCAGACTCAGGGTCTTGATCCCGCAGGCAGCTCAGCAGCGTCGGCTCCGTAGCCGACCTTGGTCAGCATCTGGCGCAGGTTGACAACAGCCTGCGTGTCGATGTCTTTGTGGCGGGGCGGATCGAAGTATTCGGTCTGGGACCCGATGCTCACGACAACCTTGCCGTCGGGCCTTTCCTCGGCTGAGCCGACCTCTCCCAGCAGCGACAGCACGGCACGCCACTCGATATTGTGGCCCGCCGGATGCTGAAAGATCTGGCGCAGCGTGTTCCGGTGGTGGTTACTGAGGTGCGCTGCACGCGATGGCGATGGCATCCATCCTCCTGTCCGCTCCGTCATGAACGGAGCTGCGAATATCCGGCCCGGACGGCGTACTGCCGCGTCTGGCAGCGCCTGCGGGCACCTGCCGGTCACGGCGTCGTGTCCGTGCCGACTAGGAGAGCCAGGACCTCGCCGACCGTGCGTTCCCGGCCGGTGGGCTCCGGGAGCGGGAGGTGCGCCTGGACCTGGTAGCGGTTGCGGCGGCCGTCCTTCTGCTTGACCACGTAGCCGGCCTGGGCCAGGTCGGTGACGATGCCGTAGGCGCTGCGCTCGGTGATGCCCAGGCTGGCTGCGATGTCGCGCAACCGCACCCCCGGGTCGTGCGCGATGCACAGCAGCACCCGGGCGTGGCTGGTCAGGAAGCCCCAGCTCAGTGTGGTCACATTATTCCTCCTTCAATTCTGGAAATCTTTTGCTAGTCTTCTGCAGCTAGTGTAGCGTCTTGAGCAAGCATCGAGAGTCAGCCGCCGATTAGCTGCCAGTCACCAGGGGCTACCGGAGGAGGCCATGCGACAGCGGCCTGATCATCAGGACCGCTGTGGCCCAAGGCGCTTGCATTGCCGGGGATCTGGCTGGCTGCCGGTGCGCCCCGAGCCGCCCGAGCCGCTGCGCTCGGTGATGCCCACCGTGACCCGTGCATACCGCGCAGGCGTGCCCCTGGGTCGCGGGTGATGCACAGCAGTGCCCGGGACGTGGCCGGCCAAGAAGCCCGGGTCAAAACTATCCAGAAATTACTAGAAAAATATTGCTAGTTTCTGAATACTGCAATACCCTATGAACACACCTGGGAGGCAGCAACCGGCCACCGGCACCGCTGCCGGGCCCGCCCGGCCACCCCAGCACCTGCCCAGCCAGCCACACCCCGCTCCGTCCCCCGCGGCCGGCGCGCATCTGAGAGGAACCCCCATGTTTATCGGCATCGGAACCATCATCGTGATCGTGATCATCGTGCTCGTCGTCATGATGCTGCGGCGGCGCTGAGCACGCCCGCCGCGGCCGCCCCGAGGCGGGCGTGAGCGTCCCAGACTCCGGCACGGGACCGATGACACCGATCAGCTGAAAACAGGAGGCATGCGATGCGAACACTTGGATACATCACGGCAATAACCATCGCGGCCGCCGCGGCCGGCCTCGGGCTTCTGGCAGTCATGTCATTGCCGGACATACGGCAGTACCTGAAGATCAGGAAAATGTGACCCCGAGAATTACCAGGCCCCGGCCGACCTGCACACAGGCGCCGCAACGTGCAGTAGCCGGGCAAAGACAACAGCCACGCGAGGGCCGGCGCTGGAAAATTAGATTTGCTCTCGAAAATAGCGCAGGACTTTTCAATCAAACTCTGGCAAGGCTCTGGCTGACGTCTTCATTAAACATGCCGTCACGTATACTAACTGCAGGAACAAAAAGCACCCCTCGCCAGCCCAGGGAGCACCACCATGAGCGCCATCGTGACCCCGGTCGCCCGCGAGATCACATTGACCGCGAATCCTGTGATCGTCAGCGCGAACGGCCGGACGACGACTGGCGACAACGGCGGGGGCCGCCAGCCGGCCGCCGTGAAGGCCGCGCGCGTGAAGGCAGCCGCCACCAGGAACGCCCCGGCCAAGAGCGTGACGGCGACGGCGATGGGGCCGAGCGGGTACCGGGCAGAGTTCGGCGTGCTGACCGACGAGCAGATCGTCGAGGCCGTCCGCGCCAGCTTCGAGCCCAGCGAGTTCACGCTGACGGACGAGCAGATAGTGGCCGCCATCGGCTGGGCGCTCACCGTCGGGACGGCGGTCACGAAGGTGAAAGCGCTCCTGACGGCCTAGCCGCTTACTCATAGCCAGCATCACGGTCTGGCCCGTCAACTCCGTCCGCAGCCAGCCCAGGCACGGCAGCGGGCTCCGCCGAGGCATGCGCAGCCCTCAGCCCCGCGGCGATGTCGTCCAGGTAACAGCGCGCGGAAGGAAACAGCCCGCCAATACCCCAGCCGCGCTTCCCGGCTAGCGCCGGCTCAGCCAGGTAGAGCCGAGCGGTCGCAGCAGGCGAGATCAGTAGCTGTCGAGAAAGGCCTTGACCTCGGGGCCAGCGACTTGAGCGCCGTAGCCGGCGTTGACGACCAGGCAGGCGACCGCGACGTCCCTAGACGGCACGAAGGCGATAAGCCAACTGTTGGGCTGTCCTTGGCCGTTGATGTCGGCGGTGCCAGTCTTGGCGTAGACATCCGGGCCGAACCCGATCGGTGCGGCCGTGCCGCTGGTGACCACGTCCCGCATCATCTCCTTCAGCCAGGTGTCGGTCGTGACGGGAAGCGGCGTCGCAGTGACCAGCTGGCCACCCGATGCCAGGTAGGGCTGCCGGAACCTCCCGCTGGCGATGGTGGCAGCGATCGACGCCATGGCCAGAGGTGAAGCGGTCAGCGAACCCTCGCCGAAGGCTTCCTGGGCCAGTTCGGAGCCAGATGCTGACGCCGGGGCGCTGAAGTAGCTCGCGGAAAGGCTGCCGATGCCGATGTCCCATGGCTGATCCAGGCCGTAGTACTCCTTGACTGTCCCGGCAAGGCGGCCGTTGGTCAGATGCTCCCACTGCGTACTGAAAGCGTTGTTGCAGGACTGGGCAAAGTCGGTGATGAACGGTGTCGATGCCGGCTCGGATTCGCCCTGGTTGTTGTGGTAAGTGATCCCCTGAATCGTGAAAGCCCTCGGGCACGCAACGTCGCTGCCCGGATTGAGCACCCCCTCATTGAACAGCGCGGTCGAGGTGACGGTCTTCATCGTCGAGCCGGGTGCCACTGCTGCAGTGAGCGCGAAATCGTTGAAGCCGGCGTTGTTGGCGATGGCCAGGATCTTGCCGGTCGACGGCTGAATGACCACCATCGAGCTGTTGGCATGCTGGGCGACAGCTGACCGGGCAGCCTGCTCCGCTGCCGGGTTGATCGTTGTGGCGAGTCCAGAGATGTTCTTCGGCGCGAGCACGACTGCCTGGGTGTTGGCGACGGGCATGCCCGTCCTGCTCTGAATCTCGACGTTCAGACCCGGGGATCCGTGCCCAGGAGGCGCGCCTGTCTCCAGGCCGGCGGCGATGTGGGCCAGCCCTGGGTCACCGTAACTGGTCAGATCGTTGCCGCCGGCGTCGGTGACCGAGGTGACATGCGGGGCGACAGAGACGGTTGCAAGGTGGGTGGACGCGGTGAGGTTAGGAGCCAGGTCCGCAGGTGCCCAGGCGACGTACCAGTACTGGGAATGCTTCGACTGGTAGGCGACCAGCGATGCGTGGTAGCGCCAGGTTCCGCTGACCACCGCAGCGCCGTTCGACGTGGCCACGCTGGCGCTGGCCGCGTAGATGACCTTCTCCCGAGGGGTCGCCGAGCTCGACGGGATCGCTGTCGCCAGCCCGGCAGTACTGGTGAGCTTGCTGAGGCGGAGGTATCTCCGGAAAGCCTTGAGGGCAGCCCTGGCGGCAGCCGGATGATCGGTATAGTTCGCAGCCTGCCGAAGGTCATTCGCGTCCCAGGCGCGCAGGAACGCGCGAGCTGTCTGCTGCCCGTCCTGACCAGCCGATGAGCCCGTCGGCAGATAACCAGTAGCCTGCGTGGCTCTGCCCGGCAGCACCAAAAACACGCTGATGCCTACCGCCGCTGCTGCCGCGACAGCGATCAGCACATACGGAAGCTTCCGCCGCTTCCTGCCCCGCCTACCGCGCCTGCCGCCCGGTGGCCGCTGCTCGACGACCGGCGGGAGCTGCGCGCCCGAGGGCTCCGGGCGGAACCACGAGTCCCACAGGTCGCCGTCATCCGAAGTGCCGCCCACGTCAGTGACCGTACCTCGATTACTGACAAATCACCTGGAAAGCTGCGACACTGCGACGCGTACGCCTCCCCCAGCTGCGCTTCCGGGCTAGCGCCGGCTCAGCCAGCCACGGTTACCAGGTCGCCGATCGTCAGGTGGTTGAAGGCGACATGGGCGGTCGGGATGGGCAGCTCCACGCAGCCGAGGCTCTGCGGCCACCCGTACGAGCCCCGCACGAACCCGTGCACGGCATCGCCGCCGTTGAAGTAGTTGATCCAGTACACCGGGTCGTTGTAGGGGGTGCCGTCGGGGTTGGTCCCGGTCATGAAATTGAACGTGTACCGGACGTAGATCGGGAACGTCCCGTCGGCCGTCGGACGCGAAGGGATGCCGGTATTCGCCGGGGTCGTGAGCGCTGTCCTGCCGTTCTCCCACAGGACGAGCGTCTCGGGCAGGACCTTCGTCACGTGCACGTACGAGTACGGGTCAGGGTCAACCTTGTTGGCGGCCGCGGCGGACAGGAGTGGCTTCCACAAGGCGTTCGCAAGCTGGCTCACGGTGTCGGCGTCGGCGGTGTATCCGTTGTAGGAGGAGCTGTCGGTTGCGGACATGAACGCCATCAGCGCGCCCTTGACGATGACCGTGGGCGAGCCGGGCTGCCACTTGGACTTGAGTGCCGCCGGGGTCGACCGCCAGCGCCAGGAAAAGCTGCCCTTCAGCGGGCTGCCGATCGTCGCTACTTCGCCGGCGAGGGTCGTCGGCTGGCGGACGCCTGGCGCCGGGGTGAAGTTGAGCGGCAGGTAGTGCAGCTGGGCGAGGATCTGCTGCAGGCGCAGCACCGAGACCTGCGTGACGGCGAAGTGGTAGGACCCCGAAGCGGCCAGAGCCACCGAGCTCGCCGCGGAGCCGCCCACGACCGCCACCCGGCGATGAAACGAGACCGATACCGCGGTGCCAGGCCCGAAGCCGAGACCCCGCGGGGTGAACACCAGCGTGTCGGCATTGGGCTCGGTCCAGGTCCCCGCCGTACGTGGGGAAACCCGGGGGCGGGTACTACCGAGGGCCTTGGCGACCGGCTCGTCGAAGGTCAGGGTGATCGGGCTGTCGAGCCCCTGGTCCGCGCTGCCCGGGGCCGGAACCGCCGCCGCGACCGGCACGCCGTCCTTCGGTGCCTGAAGCCAGTCCACCGTGGCCGGGCTGGCAGCCAGGCGCTCCCACGGCCACGCCGCGGCCGCCACCTGGAGCGCGCCTCCCGACTGGTTCTCCGGCACGGCGAGCTGGGCCGTGGTCGAAGGCCGGCTGAGTCTTATAACCCGCGTCGGGCCGCCGGCCGCCTTGTAATCGACGACGCTCACCGGTCGGTTGAAGGCCAGCATGACGCGCCCCGGGTGCGCGGCAACGGCCACCCGCGCAGTCGGCGCGGCAGATGGCGCCCGCAGCGTCGCCGACGTCGAGACCCCGGAGCCCAGCAGCCAGTGCAGCCATGACGGCGGAGCGGCGGTGACCCGCACCTGCACCGTCCGGCCCTGCGACAGCGCGGCGACGGGCACGAAACCGGTGCTCTGGGGTGCCAGCGCCACCGGCAGGCCGGAACTGGCCGCGCGGACGCCGGTCACGTGGGTGCCGAAGCCGCCCAGGTGCACCTGGACAAGCTGCTCTCCCGATGACACCGATACCGACGGGCGCCCCACGAGCGCCAGCACTGCGGCGGCGACGCCCAGCCCCACGACCACGGCGGCCGCGCCGATGCCCGCGCGAGCTTTCCAGCTCCGATCCTTCAGCAGGCTCTTCACCGGGGCACGTGCGCCGATGCCCTGCTCAGCCGGTACCTCAGCCTCAGCCGGTATCTCAGCCTCAGCCGGTATCCTCAACCTCAGCTGTTATCTCGGCCTCAGCCGGTACCTCAGCCTCAGCCGCTATCTCAGCCTCAGCCGGTATCTCAGCCTCAGCCGGCTATCTCAGCCTCAGCCGGTTCCTCGGCCTCAGCCGTTATCTCAGCCTCAGCCGGTATCTCAGCCTCAGCCGGTATCTCAGCCTCAGCCGGTATCCTCAGCCTCAGCCGGTATCTCAGCCTCAGCCGCTATCTCAGCCTCAGCCGCTATCTCAGCCTCAGCCGGTATCTCAGCCTCAGCCGGTTCCTCGGCCTCAGCCGGTATCTCGGCCTCAGCCGGTACCTCGGCCTCAGCCGGTACCTCGGCCTCAGCCGGTACCTCAGCCTCAGCCGGTATCTCAGCCTCAGCCGGTTCCCCAGCCGATGGATTCTGGTCCTTCTGCTCAGCTGATTCTTCAGCCGATGGCTCGGTCATCGGGCCGCCCTCTCGAGGCCGTGCTCCCACACGATCCCTATAACGGGCGGATGAGTGCTTCGGTTGCGTCCAGGACGTAACAAATCAGGCCAGTTCCTCCACCCGCGGCAGATGGTACCGGCACCAGGCGAATCCGTCAGCTGCGCCCCTCCGCGCCGACGAGCTCCAGGATGCGCGCCGGGGCAGGTGCTGCTCGTTGACGTCGGCGTCGAGCGGCACCGTCTCCAGGCGTCTATCTCTATGCGGGGAACGTCGCAGGCGGTTGACAGCAGGTAGTCCATGAACGCGGCCGGACCTGACGATTGGCTCCGGCACCGCCATCATCGCGTTCGCTCATTCTTTGGTGCCCGGGTCACGTGCCGCCCGATCGAGCCGGGCCCATCCGCGGCCACGGTCCCTGGCCATTGATCGCGGCCGTGTCGATGTGCGGGAGACGGACACGCAGACGCGCGAGAGTTGGCTCATCGAGATTGGCCAGGGTAAGCGAGCCGTGGATGTAAGCGTTCCACGCCAGTTGCCAGGCTCCCGGCTTGTGCAGCAACATCAGGACGGCACTGAGCAGGGCTGGCGTAGGAGGAGCCCCGGCTCCGTTCAGAATCTGCAGGATGGCGCCCTTGCTGAGATCCTGCCCCGGCGTGGCCGCCGCTTGCGGGTACGCCGCCGTCAGGAATCGGTACAGGGCATGAACCTGATACTGGTCCTGGTCGGGATGGCGCATCTGCAGCGCGCGTGCCAGGAAGCCGTGCTGGCTAAGCGCGAGCCGGACCTGCTGCGGCTGGTAGTGCCCTGGCGCCCGTTTCAGGTACTCGAGGGTGAGGTCGCAAACGATCCGGGCGTGCTGCGGGTATGTCCACTCGCCTGCCAGGAGGCCGATCAGCTGTACGGCGTCCACCTGCCCGGAGACCAGCCACTTGCTGACCTTTCTCTCGTCCGTCTTCCGCAGGTGCCAGTACACGATCGCGCTCACGGCCGGCTCGGCCATCCCGGCCTTCGCGATCGCAACGAGCAGTTCCCGGTGCGGGGTATCACCGGGAGCGATGCCCGCGCAGTCCTCGATCCGGCAGTAGGCCTCATAGCTGAGCGGGGTCGCGAAGGCCATGCGGAGCAGGGCGCCGTAAAGCCTTTCCTCATACTTGTCGTCGCCGAGAAAACCCGGCCGGAGAAGGCCCAGTCGGGCAATCAGGTCCCGGTAACGCGCTCGCCCATCCTCGCCGATCTCACCCTCGGCAAACTTTTTCAGGAACGTGATATCGGAGCGCAGTCGGGTCAGGTTCGCGAGCTCCACGTGCTCCGCGCAAAAGAGCAGGGTTTCCTCTCCGATGTCACCCTGAGGCGACGGCAGGCCGGGCCCGTCGGCAGGGACGTGCGACACCGGGCGGGGCCGGACCTGCAGCCGGTGCCTGACGCCGAGGACGGACTCGAGCGCCTGAAGAGTGCACTTCGGGCTGAACCCCATCTCGCTGGTCAGGTCGGCCAGGCGGGCGAGCTGGCCGATATTGTCCTGCAGCCAGTCGAAGTACTCGCCCGCTTCCCTGTCGGGGACGCTGACCAGCTCGGGGCGCTCCCCCCAGGTCACCACGTAGTCTGGCTCGTCCGCGCGCGGTGCCGCGCTGAAGAACAGCCGGAACCGGTGGTTGCGGTTGGAAGCCCTCGTCCAGGTGGCGGCCGTCATTCGCGCCCGGAAGCCGTAGGGCAGAAGCTCCATGATGGTGTCGATGAATTCCAGCCGCTCCAGCATGCTGGTGCCCTCCGCGCCGAGCACGCAGACCGGCCGGCCCGTCAGCAGCAGCGGGGCAACGCGCACCGCCAGGTCCTCGGCGGCGGGGATCCGCGACTTTGGCATCGCAATGGGCACCTCTTTGGGCGGCCCGTCCGCCACGTTCAGCGTGAGAGAGCGCAGCGCCTCATGCATTGCCAGGTAGCCGATGGCCGCGTCCGCCAGGCGCTTGTACGGCAAGCAGAAATAGCTGGTGTATGCGGTGGGGCGGCCTTGGTTATCCCGCTGGCTGACCCCGTCGGCATGGTGCTGATCTTCCGTGGCGTACCAGTGAATGGCGAGCGCGACGTAGCCCGGGCCGGGCTGCGTGGCCAGCCGCGCGTAGCTCACCGACACCTGCGGCAGGGTGTTCAGCTCGCCGAGCTGGAACCTGCCCAGGGCGTCCTCGAAGTGCCTTCTGCTCAGGTCTCCCGTGCTGCACGCCAGGATGCGGTAGTCCTCGCCGTCTGGCTGCTTGCCCTCCAGCGCCCACTGCGCGATGACCGGGACCGTCCTGCTGGTCATCGGGGAGTTCACGTCACCGGGGCCAGCTGCCGGATGATCCACAGGATCGGCTCCACCACGTTGATCGGGTGCACGGGGCCGCGGACCAGGGGTGCGCCGGACGCGGTCCGGTAGACGTTCTCGGTGTCGCGCGGGTCGAAGCGCCTCGTGTGCTTGTTGACCATGAACCCGACCGCCGAGGTGACGTAGTAGCTGATCCGCTCGGGGTAGAAGTACCGCTCGAGCAGCCTCGGCACCGCCTCGCCATTGCCGGACCTGCTTATCTCGCCAAGCGCGTGGAACAGGGCCTGAGCGTCGGTTTCGTGCACCCGGGGGAAACCCCACCTGCTGCTGTCGTCCGGGACCAGCATGCCAAGATCGTGAGCGGTCCTGAACACCCGCGGATCGTCGAGCTTGGTCACGCAGACCGCCAGGCGGTGCGGCAGCTTGCCCTCGTAGCCAGGGTCCTGGGAGACCACGCCCATGAGCTCGCTGAGCAGGCTGTCGGTCCGCTCGAACGCATCGCCGTGGGTGAACTCACGGATCGGGTCGAACATGTAGAGGACGGCGGAGCTGTCGGCGAGCTGCTTGATCAGCTCAGTTCGCTCGCTGAGGCCGACACGGTCGGCGCTGCCGAGCCCGCCGGGCGCGTCGGTCAGCCGGAGCGTGATCTCAACCTGGTCTTTGGTCTTGATCTCCCCGCCGAAGCGTCCCTTCCGCTCCCTGCGCTCCACCGTCCCGCCCAGGATCCACCGGATGGTGTCGACGGTGCGCGTCGGCATCGGAAAGCCGCCCTCGCTGATCAGCGCGCTGGACATCTCGTCCAGCTGCCGCTGCGAGGCCGCGTCGCGGGTGAAGAGCACCCACTCCTCGTCGTGCTCGAGAAGCGCCTTCTTCAGCGCGCACAGGAACGTCGTCTTGCCGCTCTCCGTCGGCCCCAGCATGGCGACACCCGACTCGCTCCAGTCCGCCCGATACGCCACGTGGGATTCCTCACTGCTCGATCACGGGGAATGGCACTGTCTGCGTGGCCACGCACAGACCGAGGCCGGCCGCGAAGCTCTCCATGTCCACCGCGTCATCGACCGTGGCGACCGCGTGCTGGCCAAGCTGGTCCCATATCCCGCCCCGGCACGTCGGGTCGCGGAGCGCGCCGAGAGTGATCCCCGGCATGCTGAGCAGCCGGCCGAGTTCCGACATCCCGTCCACCCAGCCGGGGCACGGAATGATCAGACTGCTCGTGTCGAGCCCGGGTGGATGCGCCGGCCGCCCGCCCGCGGTCACGATCACCGGCCGGCCGCCCGTTGCTGCCAGCCGCTCGCGCACGAGCGCCAGGGCGCACTCGAGCTGCGCGGCGCGCTGGTACTCCCGCTCGTCCGTCTGTCGGCCGACGAGCCCGCGCAGCGCGTTGATCGCCTGATCGCCCGGCGCCGCCCAGGCCCGGATCTCGGGCGGTGAGTCCTCAACCTTCCAGGCGACCCCGTGCGCGCCGTAGGCGATCACCGAGACGCGCAGCGGCCGGGCACCGATCTGCGCCCTGCTGATGAGTTCCTCCAGCCGATAGAGGCGCTGCTTCAGCCGGTCGTCGCCGCCGCACACCTCGATCAGGCAGACCAGGTGCACCGGCGCCTGCGTGGCCAGCTGGCCGGGTACCAGGCGCTCTAGCTCTTCCCAGGACCTGCCCGAGCTGCCCAGCGCAGCGGGCAGGCCCTGGAACCGGACCTGCCCGGGCCGGGCCAGCACCGCGGTCAGGTCGTACCTGCCCGGTGGGACGACGGCAGCCTGAATCTGGAGCGGCCGCAGCTGCTGGGCCTGCCGCGGAAGGTCGGGGCGCGGCTCGCGGGTGACGACGGCGAACGCGGTGCCCTCGGCATCCGTCGGCTCGCAGGTCACCCTGATGCTGACCTGGCAGCCCTGGGTCTCGCCCGGCGAGAACAGCGGCTGCCCGGTGAGGACGAGCCGCGCCGGGCCGGTTTGGCTGGCCGGCACGCGCTTCAGCACCGCAAGCTCATAGCCCGCAGCCAGCGGGCTCTCCCGCACCGCGGCGCGCAGCAGTTCCGGCAGCGATGCTTCGCACGTGTAGACAGGAACCTCGGGCCGTCGGCCGGACAGGACGTCGGACGGGCCGCTGGGCAGCCGCTGCGGCGTGCGCACGATGAACCTGGGCGCAACGCACCGGTAGAACCTCTCCGGATCGGTGATCGCCCCCGACCAGCGGTCCTCCCCCTCGACCTGGAGCGCGCCGTCCTCGCAGGCGTACCTCCACCTGACGGCGCTCGGTGTGCCGTGCTCGTCCCGAGAGATCTCGAAGATGCTCGCGGTGCCCGCGGCGAATTCCGCAACCGTGAACGTGGCACTTCCGGGCAGCCGCCCGAGCTCGTCGCAGAGTGCCTCGTGAACCTCGTCGTCGCAGAGGGCCTCGTGAACCTCGTCATCGGAGAGGGCGCGATGGACCGCGTCGCCGTCCCCGTTCATGGGCCCCCATTCCGTTAAACCAGTGACCTTATGGCGAAAGTTCTCCCAGCCTCATTAGAGAACGGCTGCATCAGTGGCTGCCCCGCAGCGCTGCGGGGTTGTTTTCCGACGCGCTCCCTAGATTGGGGAGCCTGGGTCCCGCGACCCTCGTTCGGAGCGGATGATGCGGAAGCTCGAGCAGATGTTTCACAAGCTGCGGAAGATCGTGCTCGCTCTCGCGGGCGCGCACGAGGAAGTCCTGACGCTCGTGCCGAGTGAGCGGGCCAGGTTTGAGAGCCTCGGCTGGGCCATCCTCATCACCAGCGGGGTAGCAGCCGTCTCCATGTGGTTCGCCCTCGCGAGCGCGGTAGGGATCAACGGAATTCTGGCGCTCCCGATCGCACTTGCCTGGGGCCTGGTGATCATGGGCATCGACCGCTGGCTGATCGTGTCGATGCCCATCGATGGCCCGCGCAAGTTCGCCATGGCGGTGCCGAGGCTGGCGCTCGCGCTGCTGCTCGGCACGCTCGTTTCCACCCCGCTCGTGCTGCGCATCTTTGAGTCGGAGATCAACGCGCAGATGGCGAAGATGCAGCAGCAGAGCTACAGCACGTTCCTGCGGCAACAGCAGGCCAGCGATGTGGCCAAGCAGGTCAGCACCTATTCGGGCGAGCTCAAGTACCTGAACAACGTGATCGCGACCCACGGCGCGGCGTCAGCCAACACGGCGTCCGACCCGGAGCTGACCGCGTTCAACAAGCAGCTCACCAATCTCAATGGTGAAGTGACGCACTGGACGTCCCTGAAGAACCAGTACTACAGCGACTACATCTGCCAGCTCTACGGCGGCCCGACCTGCCCGAAGAAGGGAGACGGGCCGGCCGCGAAGGCCAGCCTGAAGAACTACAACGCTGCCTCTGCCGAGGTTGCCACGCTCCGGGGGCAGGTCAACCACGTCCAGGGCGAGATCCAGCAACGGGACGCGCAGCTCTCCTCGAACAGCAAGTCCGACCAGCAGGCCCGGTACCAGCAGGCGCTCACCCAGCAGCCGGTCGTGAAGGCCGAGTACGACACGGCGCTGCAGCGGCAGAACGAACTGCAGGCCAGCTTCTTCGCGAACAACCAGGCCGCGCACGGCATCCTGAACAGGCTCGAGGCGCTCAGCCAGCTCAGCAGCGGGAACTTCACCGTCGCCGCAGCCCGGCTGCTGCTCTTCCTGCTCTTCCTTGTCATCGAGCTCCTGCCGGTCACGGTGAAGCTGATGCAGCGGCCTGGCCTCTATGAGGAGGCGCTGGGGCATGCGCGGGAAGCAGAGCTCAAGGACGTCAAGAAGTTCTACAGCTTCCGGTCCCGGCTCGTCGGCCCGGACGGGACTGCCCTGCTGCGGCCCACCCTGCAGATGGAGCCCGACCACCGCATACAGGCGATCTGGACACCGGCGCGGGCGCTGCCGGGCCCGGGCCCGGATAGCGACGCGCCGACCGAGACAACCGACAACCCAGCGCCGCCCCCGGCGCCCGGCAATCTCCCACCCTCCCCGGCGCCTGGCGAGGGCGGGGCGTACGGGACGTACGGGCCGGGCGGCAGCCAGGCAAGCGGCACCCGTCCCGAGCAGCGCTGGTATGGCGCTAACCGGTGGCGCAACCACTGGCAGTCCCAGCCCGGCGAGGACGCCGAGCCGCCAACCTGGACCAGCCGCACGGACGAGTACCTGCCCGGCCCCGGTGACCCGGGGATCAGGCCAGGCGGCGGCCCCGCGGCCGCGGCGCCGCGAGCCAGCGACGACTGGCCCGACGACGACCGGGACACCCAGCCCGCCTCGTGGCACGGCGACCGGACCGGCGGGGCACCGGGCGGCCAGACGCCGGCGCCGATGGTGTCGCCCGGCAGCGGCGGAACCCCTCTCTCCTGGGATGAGGACGATTGACCTCGCCGGGGAAGGTGCTCAACGGCCGCTACCGGCTGGAGCGGCGGCTCGGCGGCGGCACGATGGGCACCGTCTGGGAGGCCTTCGATATCCACCTCGAGCGGACCGTCGCGGTCAAGGAGCTGATCCCGGGGCCGTTCGCGGACGAGGACGCCGCGACCAGGCGGGAACGGGTGAAGCGGGAGGCGACCGCGCTCGCCCAGGTCGAGCACCCGGTAATCGTTACCGTGCACGACCTGATCAGCGTCGGCCGCAGCGGCGTCCCGTGGATCGTCATGGGCTATGTGCCCGGGAGGCCGCTCAGCGAGATCATCGGGGAGCAGAAGGACGCGCCCCTTCCCGAGCAGAAGATCGCGGCCGTCGCCCTCGCCGTCCTCGACGGGCTGCGGGCCTGCCACACGAGCCGGCCACGCGTCTACCACCGTGACGTGAAGCCGGGAAACATCGTCGTGGGGCCGGACGGGTCGGTGCACCTGGTGGACTTCGGCATCGCGCGGATCGCCGGCAAAGTGCCGCTGACCGACGACCGGGCCATTGTGGGCACCCCGGAGTTTCTCGCACCCGAACTGCTCGACGGCGAGCCTGCCGGGCCGGGGACGGACCTGTGGGCGCTCGGCGTGACGCTCTACTACGCCCTCACCGGCGAGGCGCCGTTCTCGGCGGAGACCAAGTGGGCGATGTTCACGGCGATCAAGTTCAGGAATCCTCCCGAGCCGCGCGAGGGCGGCCCGCTGGCCAGCCTGGTTCTGCAGATGCTCAGGAAGCGGCCGGAAGACCGCCCGGACGCCGCCACGGTTTCCGCCGTCCTGCGCGGTGTCGCCAGCCAGCCGGACCCGCCAAGCACCCCCTCGTTCAGGCCAGATCTCCAGGAACCGCCTGCCCGCCAAGAGAAAACCGCCCAGCCGATCGGCACGGGGCCACGGCTGACCGCGCTGTCCGGCCTGCCGGTGCTGACGCAGGCGCAGATCGTCGCGGGCATGCCCACCGACAAGGCGGCCGGCGAACTGCTCGCGCTGTCCCGGCACGAGGCCGCGAGAATCATCAACCGCTGCGACGACGCGCTCGGCGGGAACCTGCTGAGCGTCATCGCTATCGGCGGGGAGCCGCCCGCCGGGGACCGGGACGCCTGGGAGCGAGCGGCCACGGCGCGGAGCATCCTGCAGATGCTTCCGCCGGACCGGCATGGCCCGCTGCTCGATCACATGAGCTCGATCGCCCTGGCGGCCGTGCTGGCCCTGCCGCTGACGGAGGAGATCGTGCACATCGTGGACCGGGCGGACACCGCGAGCGTGGTTGGCGCGCTCTCCGAAATGCCCCCGGTCCGCGCCGCGTCGCTGGTGATGGCGATGGATGCCGGGACCGCCGCCGGGATGCTCAAGCAGGTCGCCCCGACGCGGATCGCCGACATCCTGCGGGGCGTTTCCCCGGTCGGCCGGAGGCAGGAACTGCTCAGCCGGCTGCCGGAACGGCTCCGTGCCTCCGTGCGCAGGTACCTGGGCGAATGATCCGGCATGTGCCCGAATCGCCGGAAAACGCTAGCCTGCTCAGAGATGCCGGCGAACTCTGCAGTGCTGTGTGCCTGGCTCCGCGACGTCGATGAGCACGGAAGGAGCCGGCGGCGTGGCCGGGCGCCCCGCAGCCGAAGACCGTCCATCCCGGCGGTGTCCTGCACGTCTCCGTCGACGGCGGGCAGGACTCCCCGACCCACCGGTACCTGAAGACGCCGCCCGCGGAGGGGATGGCGTCAGAGCCGGTCACGGTCGGCCTGGACGCCGAGACCGGGTACTGGACGATCCGCAACAGCGGCCACACGAACACGCTTCGCGTCCAGCAGTACGGGCTTTCCGCGGTCCCCCTCGGCCCTCAGGCAGCGATGCCGATGACCGGCCAGGACGTCGCGGTGTGGATCCCGGTCGTGCCGCGGGCCTTGCGGGCCAAGCAGAGCGAAGCCTTCCGGCTGCTGATCCTGGCGGGGGTGGAGCCCTCGAGGGAAGAGCCCGAGCCGGGCAAGCAGACCATGCAGATCACCGTCCCGCGGCGTTTCCTGTCGCCCTCAATGCAGGAAGCGCTGATCGCTTACTTCGGTGACTACCTCTCCTGGCCGCCCTTGCCGGCCCCGCACGTCCGGCAGCAGAAAGAAGTCGAGGACATCGCCGTCCAGATGCGCCTGGAGAAGTACCCCAGCCCGGAAAAGTGGGCCAGGAACCGGCACGACGTGCTAGCCGGCAAGGACGGCCTGTTCACCGCGGCCGACTGGTATCCCAGGCTCGGCGGCCCGGGCCGGACCCTGTCGAATCATCTCGCCGCCTTTCACCGGCTCGTCGAGCTCCGCTCAATCACGCTTCGCCGGGTCCGGCGATGGGCAGCAGAGCACGACGTGGAGCCGTACGTGATCATCGACAACGACCTCAGGCTCACGTCCTGATCAGCTGAGGCAGGCGGCCGAGGACCTTCCCATCGACGCCTACCGCGCGGTTGGGGTCTGCGCTGTCGCAGGTGGTGTGCTAGTCCAAGACGATCGCGTCTACCTCGAACTCCACCAGCCATTCTGGGTCGATGAAGCGTGGCACCTCGATGAATGTGCAGGCGGGCCGGACGTGAGCAAATCGCTGCGCGTGGGCGCGACCGGCTTCGCGCCACTGCGTGATATCGGTGAGCATCACCCGGGTGCGGACCACGTCGGCCAGTGACGCGCCCGCCTCCTGCAGTGCCTGTTCGGCGATGTCGAGGCAGCGGACCGATTGTGCATAGACGTCACCGGGGGCTGCGGTGCCGCCGCCCTCGGCGATCGGCGCGGTGCCGGCGACGCAGACGTAGGGTCCCGAACGCACGGCGCGGGAAAAGCCGATTTCTGGCTCGAGAGGCGAGCCCGAGCTCACCAGCTGGCGCGAGGAAGTCATAGGTGAAGAGCTTGTCCGCATCCGTTTAGGTGCGCCAGCGTTTCAGCAGCACTCGAGCAGGGTGCCGGCCAACTCCCACCGCCAGGTCGCCGACCCCGGCTCGGCAGGCAGTGTAATGATCACGGCGCGATGGCGCGCCGAGCGCCTTCGTGCGCGGACCCCTATCCTTCCCGTTTCACATCCACGTCGTAGACATGCAGCTCATCGTTCAGGTACGCGGCAAGACGGCGGTCGGCAGGGTAACCCATCACCTCGTATACCGGCGTCCCGACGGGAAGGAACGTAGCGGCCTCGTCGATGAGGGCAGGCGCGTAGTGGGGGTCACCCGTGTCCTTGACGGCGAGTGTTTCACGAACCCGGAAGATCACCCGGCCGAGCTGGATGTCCCCGATCCGGGCCAGATGCCCGGGATAGCCATGGAAGTGTCGCGACTGGTAACGGAGGCCGTCCCGGTAACATCTGACCGCCTTGACGTCCATCGCGCCCTCCCTTGGATTGGATGCGCTATAAACAGTCTGCATCCTGGCTGGGCGGGCTGCCGCGGCTGTGCTCGCGGGTGTCAGCTCTCCCGCACCCAGAGCCAGCCGGCGCCGGCCTCACGGGCGGACCGGCCCGGAGCTGGGCCTCACGTCCTGATCAGCCCGTTCTTGCTCCGCTGCGTCACACCGAGTAGAACGAAACAATGGGAAGACAGGCGGCCGTCGTGCTGTACGTGCTCGCGATGGTCGCCGTCGTGGTCGGCGTGGACATCCTGTTCTTCAGGCACCAGTTCTGGCCCCGGCTGATCGTGAACGTCGGCATTGTCCTGGTGTTCGCGGCGTTCTATTTCAGGTTCCTGAAGAGGCCGTGACCGCCCGCCGCCTGGGCAGTCGCGCCCGGCGAATGTCAGCACTGTGCGCCAGAGGAGAATGAGGCCATGGACATCGGCATCGGTCTTCCGTCCACCATCCCCGGCATTCCCGGCCGGCTGATCCTGGACTGGGCCAGCGCCGCCGAGCAGGCCGGGTTCTCGAGCCTGGGAACGCTCGACCGCGTCGTCTACGGCAACCTGGAGACCGTGCCGGTCCTGGCCGCCGCGGCCGCGGTGACCGAGCGGATCGGGCTGACCACAGCAATCTTGATCGGTCCGTACCGGGGCAACGGCGCGCTGCTCGCCAAGCAGCTGGCCACGGTAGACGCCATCGCCAGCGGCCGGCTGAGGGTCGGCATCGCCGTCGGCGGGCGCCCCGACGACTTCCAGGCGACGGGATCATCGTTCACCGAGCGGGGCCGCGCCTTCGACGCCCAGCTCGCCGAGATGCGGGCGGTCTGGCAGCAGGAGCCGCGCGGCCACGCCGGGCCCATCGGGCCGGCCCCGTGCAAGCCGGCGGCCCGCCGCTGCTGATGGGCGGCAATGCCCCCGCCGCCTTCCGCCGCATGACCGAGTTCGGCGCGGGCTGGGTCATGGGCGGCGGCGGCCCGCAGGCGTTCGCCCAAGGCGCGGGCAAGGCCAGGGAGGCCTGGCGCGAGGCCGGCCGTGCCGGAGCACCCCGCCTGGTCGCCATCGCCTACGCGAGCCTCGGCGACGACGCTGAGGCACACGCCCGGGCCTACCTCACCGACTACTACAGCTTCATTGGCGACTTCGCCGACCAGATCGCCGCCGGTGCCCTCACCTCACCGCAGAAAGTCGCCGACGCGGTCGCCGCCTTCACCGAAGCGGGCTGCGACGAGCTGATCCTCTTCCCCTGCAACCCCGACACCGCGCAGGTCGCGCTCGTCGCCGAGGCCGCCGGGCTGTAGTGCCGCGCGGCCCGCGCCTGTGTCGACCTGCGCGCCGCCATCGCCACGCTCCTCGCCGCAGTCAGCAGCCCGGGCACCGGACCTGCGGGTCCGGCGCCGGGCTGCGGCTGCTGGTTTACAGCTGGGTGGTGACGGCCTTGACTTCGGTGTAGGCCTCGAGGGCCTGGTGGCCCATCTCGCGGCCCCAGCCGGACTGCTTGTAGCCGCCGAACGGCCCGGCGGCGCAGGCGGGCGCCAGCCCGGCCCCGGCCGATGATCTTCAGCGCGGGCGCTAACACCCAAAATATGCCGACCAGGCCACAACGCGCCGTTCCTGGCAGCGTCTTAAGACGTAGAACCCGCACGAGCACGAGGAGCAACCATGCTCCAGCTAGGACCAGTAGCCCGCAGGACAGGCCGTCTGGTTGCTGCGCTGGCTGGCCTGGCGGTCCTGGCGGCGTGCGGCTCGGTGCCCGGCGGAGCAGGCAAGGCGAGCGCCGGCCGAAGCCCGGCCGCGGTGACCGGCCCGTCTCCGGGGGCCGAGGCGGCCAGCCAGGCCAGAACGGGCTCTGCCAGTTCACCGCCGGCCGGCTCGCCGGTGGCGCGGACCGGTGTGAAGCACTTCGACTTCCTGAACGGCGTTTCGTGTGCCTCCCCCGCGAACTGCACGGCAGTCGGCCAGTACTACCGGGCGGCCAGTGGCCCGCAGCTGACACTCGTCGAGCGGTGGAACGGCAGAGCATGGCGGGTCGAGCCGTCGCCCAGCATTGGCCGGGGCAGCACCCTGGACAGCATGTCGTGCGCCAGCCCCACCAGCTGCACCGCCGTCGGCTCGCTCATCATCGGCTGGAACGGCGTGAGCTGGAAGGTCGAGCTGCGGTCCAGCCCGTTCGTCAGCGTCTCCTGCGCGGCGCCGAGCTCGTGCATGGCCGTCGGCGTCACACCCGGCGGCACGCCGGAGTCCGGGTACTTCGATGGCACGAGCTGGAAGCTGCAGCCGATGCCCCGGCCTCGGCACCCGGCGCAAAACATCACCCTGGCCGCGGTCTCCTGCGCCGGGCCGGGCTTCTGCCTGGCGGTCGGCGACTACTCCTACGGGGTGGGCGCGATGCCCAGCCCGACGGCCCGGGACAAGACTTTCGCCGAACGCTGGAACGGGTCGTCCTGGCGGGTCATCCCCACGGTCAACGTGGCGAGCTGGAACCAGCTCACCGCGGTCTCGTGCACATCACCGCGCTCGTGCACCGCGGTCGGCAGCAGCGCGTCACGGTTCGCGCTCGCCGAGCGCTGGGACGGCTCGGCGTGGACGATCCAGCGCGTACCCGAGGTGAACCGGACCGGCTCCACCGAGCTGACCGCCGTGTCGTGCAGCTCGGACAGCGCCTGCATGGCGGTGGGCACCTACAACGCGGGAATCACAGCTATCGCCGAGTCGTGGAATGGCGCCGCGTGGACGCTGCACCTGATGCCGGGCCCGCCGCATCCGCAACCCTTCGTCCAGCCCGCCGGCCTGTCGTGCACCGGGCCCGCCGAATGCGTCGCGGTAGGAAACGACGGCCGCACGCTCGCCGAGATCTGGGCCGGCGCGCACTGGCAGATCACACCCACCCCCAGTCCGTAGGCCCCGTCCCAGCAACCAGGCGCTCGACGGTTTCGCAGGCCAGCTGGCCGCCTTCGCCGAGCCCGTCAGCACCTAGGTCGCGCTTCCCGGCTAGCCCAGGCTTTCGGCAGCTGCTCGTGCCGCAGGTGGATGAGCTTGACGCCGTTTCCTTTAAGTGCGCGAGGATCGGGAACGTGTGACCACCGTTGATCGCGAAGAGGCGCGTAACGCGCTGCTCGCCGAGCACGCGTGCAACGACAGCACCCGATCCATCTCTGGCACCACAGACCTCCGCTGTCCCGGAATTATGCGAGTACTGGATTAACTCGCCAGATTAAGCATTAGTGGCCTCTCCTTGTCGGTCACCAGCAGCAACACCCTTCCCGCCCGACCCGTAAGGGAACTGAGCCACCATTAACAGTGGTCATAGTTCGGCTGCGGCGCGCCGGTCTGCATTCATTTTGCCAGGGCGTTTAGGGCATGACGTGCGCTGACCGGCCAAACCGGGCTGGGCGGCGATGACAATTCGTAGTAGTTATTGACGCGGCCAGAAAGGACCCTTTATGGTCCTTAGCACCACGATCGCGGACCTGTCCACATCCGCTTGACCCAGGACCACGCACAGCAAGCTCGGTGCCCGAAAGGGCGCCGATGCGATGCTGCCGTGCGCCCTGGCCCGCCCAAGGAGAACAGTTTCTTGCGAATCGATCACGCCCGGCAACATCGACGGGCCCGAGCGGTCTACAGCCGCAGCTGGACTGTTTTAATCTCATCCGCAGCCCTGGTTATCGGCGGCCTGGCGTTTGCCGCGACCGCTTCAGCACAGCCAGCACACCCCGTCAGCTCCGCGGCTCGTGCCACGAGCGCCACGCGTGCCGGGATAACGGTATCGGGAACGCCTGACTACCGGCGCGCATGCGCGGTCACAACAGCGCCAGGCAAGGATGCGTGCATGGTGCTGATCCGCACCAACGTGACGCACCGCACGCAGGCAGCGATCGGCCCGGATCAGGCACCATCCGGCGACGGTTACGGACCATCCACCCTGCAGAGCGCCTACGCCCTTCCGTCGTCCACCGCGGGCAGCGGCGAGACGGTGGCTGTCGTCGACGCCTATGACGACCCTGATGCCGCCTCCGACCTCGCCACTTACCGCTCCGACTGGGGCCTGCCCGCTTGCGGCAGCGGCTGCTTCCAGAAGGTCAACGAAGAGGGCCAGGCCAGCCCGCTGCCGGCCGCAGCGGGCAGCAACGGATGGGACGTCGAGGAATCGCTCGACATCGACATGGTGTCGGCGATCTGCCCGCTGTGCCACATCATCCTGGTCGAGGCGAACAGCGCCGACACCGCTGACCTGGGCGCCGGGGTGAACGCCGCGGTATCGCTCGGCGCCGACTTCGTGTCCAACAGCTACGGCGGTTCGGAGTCGTCCTCCGACACAACCTACGACAGCGAGTACTACAACCATCCCGGCGTGGCGGTCACCGCTTCGGCCGGTGACGACGGATACGGCGTCTCCTACCCTGCCGCATCTCAGTACGTGACCTCCGTCGGCGGCACCTCGCTCAGCACCGCGTCGAACTCGCGCGGCTGGACCGAGACCGTGTGGGGCAGCAGCTCCGGCGGCGAAGGTACCGGCTCTGGCTGCTCGGCGGATGACCCGAAGCCGTCCTGGCAGACCGACACCGGCTGCTCGAAGCGGACCGATAACGACGTCGCCGCAGTCGCGGATCCCAACACCGGCCTGGCGGTCTACGACACCTACAGCCAGGGCGGCTGGCTCGAGGTGGGCGGCACCAGCGCCTCCTCGCCGATCATCGCCGCCACGTTCGCGCTGGGCGGGACGCCAGCCGCGGGCACCTATCCCTCCTCTTACATCTACAAGCACACCTCCAACCTGTTCGACGTCACATCCGGCGCCGACGGCTCCTGCAGCCCCACCTACCTGTGCACGGCCGGGGTGGGCTACGACGGGCCGACGGGCTGGGGGACGCCGGATGGTGTGACCGCGTTCAGCGGCAGCTCGACAACGGGCAACACCGTCACGGTGACCAACCCCAGCAGCCAGACCGGCACCGCGGGGACAGCGGTCAGCCTGCAGATCAAGGCCACCGACTCGGCAAGCGGCCAGACGCTGACCTACAGCGCCACCGGCCTGCCCGCCGGGCTGTCCATCAACTCCACCACCGGCCTGATCTCAGGCACCCCCACCACAGCGGGCAGCTCCAGTGTCACGGTGACCGCCAAAGACACCACCGGCGCCACCGGATCAGCCTCCTTCACCTGGACGATCAGCTCGACAACGGGCAACACCGTCACGGTGACCAGCCCCGGCAGCCAGACCGGCACCGTGGGGACAGCGGTCAGCCTGCAGATCAAGGCCACCGACTCGGCAAGCGGCCAGACGCTGACCTACAGCGCCACCGGCCTGCCCGCCGGGCTGTCCATCAACTCCACCACCGGCCTGATCTCAGGCACCCCCACCACGGCAGGCAGCTCCAGCGTCACGGTGACCGCCAAAGACACCACCGGTGCCACCGGATCAGCCTCCTTCACCTGGACGGTCAGTGCCGCCACCGGCTGCACCGCACAGCAGCTCCTTGGCAACCCTGGCTTCCGGACCGGCAGCCTTTCGCCGTGGACCGCCACGTCGGGAGTGCTCGCCAACGTCGATGACGGTGTGCCTTCGTACCCATCGAGCGACCCATACCTGGCATGGCTCGACGGTTACGGCGGTGCCCACACCGACACCCTGGCCCAGACCGTCACGATCCCGGCCACCTGCAAGAACGCAACCCTGTCGTTCTGGCTTTACATCAACTCCGACGATCCAACCAACAAGGCATACGACACCTTCACCATTCAGGTCCTCAACTCCAGCGGCACCGTGCTGGCGACGCTGGGAACGCTCTCCAACGAGAACGAGGGCAGCGGCTACGTCGAGCACTCCTACTCGGTGGCGCCGTACATCGGGCAGACGATCACCATCAAGTTCACCGGCAAGGAGACTCTCGGCGACGGTTACGACACTAATTTCTTTGAAGACGACAACGCACTGAACGTCTCCTGACATCAGCAGCAGCACAGCGCTGGGGCGGCTCGGGATTCCGAGCCGCCCCAGTGGCAACCACACGCTCTGCCCGAGACACATCCCGCTGCGGTGCTGCTCACGCCGAAGTCCCCGGGCTCAGCACCGCTCCAGCAGCGTGTCAGCGAATTCCCATCGCCAGGTCGCGGACCCCGGCTCGGCGGGCGGCGTGATGATCACGGCCCGGCTGTCGCCGCGGCCCGCGCGGTCGATCACCTCGGCCAGCCCGAGCATCAGCGCGGTCGAGCACGGAGTGCCGGTCAGCCGCACCGCCGCCCCGGCCCCGCACTCGGCCCGCAGCCCTTCCGGCCCCAGCGCGAGCACCACGATCGCGTCGGCCCGCACGAGCACGTCGCCCTGCGCCCGCACCCAGACGCTGCCCACCTACCCGCCCGCACCGCTGGGTGCCTGACGCGCGAGCGTGTAGCAGACCGTGCGGACGCGCGCGATACTCCCGTCGCCGTCGCGCAGTCCTTCGAGGGTCTTGAACGCAACGCCACGCGCCTGGTCACGCCGGCTATCCGGAATGTGGCGCCAGACCAGGGCGGGCGCCTGGGTCCAGGACGACTCCCACCAGTGTTCCGGGCTCTCGTACCGGGTGGTGACCGGCTCGACGACGGTGCGCACGTCGCGGCAGCCGTCGAGCAGGGCCTCGGCGCGGCCGACCGACGTCCAGCCGTGCCGCTGCCGGAACGCGTTCCAGCCCTCCTGCCCGTCCGGCAGGAACTCGTCGACGGCGGCATACACCGGCTCCAGGCGGGGGTCTTCGGCGATCACCCAGGTGAACGCGAGAATCCCGCCGGGACGGAGCAGGTTCCGCCACCGGGCCACCGTGGCTGCGGGGTCGGCCAGCAGGTACACCACGAACGACGCCAGCACCGCATCAAAGCTCGCTGGGCCGAACGATGGCTCCGAGGCGTCAACGTTCAGGAAAACCACGTTGGTTAGGCCCTCGGCCAGGGCGGCCTGCCGGGCGCGGGTGAGCATGGGCCCGGCGAGATCGATGCCGGTGACCCGGCCGCCCGGGGCGACCGCGCGGGCCGCGGGGATCGAGACGGCCCCGGCGCCGCAGCCGGCGTCGAGGACGCACATGCCGGGGGCGAGCCCGGCGAGGGCAAGCAGGCGGGTGGCGACCGGCTGGTTCCAGGCGGCGCCGCTGGTGTCCCACCGCGGGGCCAGTGTGGAGTACGCGCCGGCCACGCGGGCGGTCAGGTCGCTGCCGGTCACGTCACGGCCCGGTGATCTGCTTGACGTTGAACGGGCTGGACAGCTGGCCGTAGCGCAGCATCAGGTCCGCGTCCCGCTGTATCTGCACCGGGTCTAAATCGATCGGGAACGCGCCGGTCGCCATCACGTCGACCACGTTAGCGCTCAGGTGCAGCTGCTTCTCCAGCGTGCGCTGGAGCGCGGCCGGGTCGGTGGCGGCGATCCGGTTGCCTTGCTCGATCGCGGTGGTGAACGCCCTGGCGGTGCGCGGGTAGCGGGCGGCCCAGGAAGCGAGGGCGCCGTAGCCGTTGATCGGGAAGTTCGCGCTCGCCCCGGTGTCGATGTCGGCCAGATCGTAGTCGCCATAGCGTTCGGCGGCCTCGGAGACGTACGGCTCGACCTCGTAGATCGCGTCGACCCGGCCCGCCGCCAACGCCGCGGGCATGACCGGGAACGGGATGGCCACCACGTGAACCTGGCCCGGGGCGATCCGGTATGGCGCCAGCGCGGTGTACAGCAGGTCGGTGGTCACGCTGTCGACCGCGTTGACCGCGATCGTCTTGCCCCTGAGCTGGGCCGGTGTGGTAAGCCGGGAATGCGGCGGGCTCATGATCTCCTGCACCTGCGGGCCGAGCGCGTAGCCGGCGGCCAGAATCCGCATCTTCGCGACCCCGGCCGCGGTGGCGGCAATATACGTCGTGTACTGGCCAGAGAGCACGTCCACCGAGCCGTGCAGCAGCGCGGGGATGTCGGCCGTGGGGTTCTCGGTGGACTTGATCGTCACGTGCAGCCCGGCCTTCTGGAAGAGGCCGTCGTCCTGGGCGATGTAGAGTCCGGCAGCGCCCTCGGCGGGCACCGCCATCACGGTCAGGTTCGTGAGCTCTGGTGCCGTGGCCGGTCTGGCCGAGGCCGTGCCGCACCCGGCGAGAGCCGTGGCGGTCGTGATGGTGAGGAGTGCCGCCGCCAGGGCGTGGCGGGGCATGCGCAAGCGCATACTGGGGTCACCTCTCTTGCGATGGGGAGGCTGCGAAGACCCGGCCTGGTTTGGCGACGAGCGCCGGGTCTTCGCGTTGCTCAGGTTTGGTGGGAACTCTGGCTCGGGGAACTCTGGCCAGGGGCGGCTCGGAACTACCGCCGCGGCGGAGCCCGGCTGATCTGCTCGGCCAGGTCAGCGGCCGTGACGGCGGTCAGCGCGTCGGCGCGCCGCGCGTTCTTCAGCGGGTAGGCGCGAAACTGCCGGGTGGGCGCCAGCCAGATGATCACATAGTCCGGATGCTCGTTCCGCAGCCGCGCCACCTCCAGCCACCGCTCCGCCTCGCCCCCGGACGGCTGCTCTGGCTCACTGGTGCTCACCAGGCTCGCCTCGCCCGCTTGCGGGCCATCCCGGCGTAGACGTCGGTGACCTGCGTGGCTACCGCGTCCGGCCGCCATTCACTGACCGGGACCACGCCAGGCGGAACCAGCGATAGGTCCCCGAACAGCTCAGTGACCTGGGAGTGGGTGCGGGGATAGATGGCGGTCGGCACGAGCGCGTTGTACGCCGCCACTCCCCCGCCCACCGCCTCCGGCGCGGAGTCGGCGGTCAGGTGCGAAATGACCACCGAACTCCCCGCCGTCAGCGGCCCGACCAGCGCGGTCACGATTCCGGCCGGGTCGTCCTTGTCATCGATGAAGTGCAGGACCGCGAGCAGTAAGACCGCGACCGGCAGGTTGAAGTCCAGCGTCCGCCGCGCCTCCTTGAGGATGTACTCGGTGTCCCGCAGGTCGGCATGCAGGTAGTCGCAGGACCCCTCGTCGGTGCTGGCCAGTAACGCACGAGCATGCGTCATCACGAGCGGGTCGTTGTCGACGTAGAGCACCCGCGAATACGGGTCGACGAGCTGGGCGACCTCGTGCGTGTTGTCCGGCGCAGGCAGCCCGGTCCCAATGTCGATGAACTGCCGCACCCCGTAGCACCGCGCCAGGTGCCGCACCGCCCGCCCAAGGAACTGCCGGTTAGCCACAGCCCCGTCAACGACCTGCGGCCGCTCGCGTATCACCCGGTCCGCGACCTCACGGTCGGACTCGAAGTGATCCTTCCCATCCAGCCAGACGTTGTAGACCCGCGCAGGGTGCGGCACAGCGGAATCGAACGGCGCTAGCTCGCCCCGTCCAGGGCTTTCAATATGCGGCATTTGCAGCTTCCTACGTTTCGATTGACCCTCCGTCCGGGCGAAGGATCCGGGCGTGCCTTCAACATATCTCGCTACGTATCGCTGCGTCTAGCTACGTAGCGCTCTGTAGCTCGGCGAATACCCACGGTCAGGTACGGGCACGCTGGCCATGTGGAGAAGAAGCTCGACATCGAGATCGACTACGAGGCGCCCGAGCCGCCTCACAAGCAGATAGCCAGGTGGCTTCGAGACAGGGTCCAGTCTGGTGAGTATCCGCCCGGGCGTCGGATACCGAGCGAGAAAGACATCATGGATCTGAGCGGCGTAGCCCGCACGACCGCGCGCCGCGCTGTCGAAGTGCTTCGGAACGAGGGCCTGGTCGTGACGACTCAGGGCCGAGGCACGTATGTAGCGGACCGCTCATCTACTGCAGATCCCGCTGCGACCTGACAGCGACCATGACGCCAGCCAGGACCCAGACTTATGGCTACTGATCTCGACGCTCGCTCTCTACTCGAGTCGCTCGTTGGGCAGCAGATATCGACTCTGACGGGCCGGCCGAATACCGTACTTGGCCTAGCTGACATCAATGTAATCGTCGGTACTGATCGGTCGCCAGACGGAGAGCCCGTTCCCATTGGCGCAGTGCAAGTAGCCCTTGACCGACTGCTAGAAACAGGCGAAGTCGAAGTCCATCCTCGTTCCCTGGGCCATCGAAGCTCGTTTATTGGAGCTGTGCTGCTCACCCTGCCAGGAGCTGTCGCGCTCCAGACCTCACCACCGCGTATTGAGCTCACCGATCCCGTGACCGCTTATCACGCAAATGAAGCAGGTCACATTAAAGACTGGTGGGCCACCGATCCTCGGCAACGGTTCTGGCTTGAAATTACAGACCGACCTGACATCGGCATCGACCTTCACTGTCCGCAGCGAGACGCGACCGGAAACCGCACGCCCGGATATTCGCTGATCTGGTGTGTCCGAGTCGATGACATCGTTTTTCACTACGAAAAGGACGAGCACGCAATCACCGGCTGGTCGCGAGCAGCTGGCCAGGTGACAGAGGCCCCGACTGTGTGGCTCTCCCATCGTGGTGCGACTCGGCGGCGGCTACATCAAGAGCGTGCACAACCAGGCTGGTGGCTCGACTTGGACGGCCCCTTCCCGCTCGATCCGCCACTGACCCTTGCCCAGATCCGCGCGAGTGCGCCACAGCTCCGAGCCGTCCTTGAAGCGCTACGAGCGCACCATCCCGGGAGCCTTTACTTCCCCTTCAGCTTCTACCGCGGCACGGAACCTCGGCCCCAGCAGCCGTACCTCAACAAGCTGCCAGCAGAGTTCGTCGCGCTCTTCCCGGCGCTAGCCGCAGCGATCGGGCCAGCTTCAGCAGAGGCGGAAGATCAGAGCGCCCCAACCACACCGTCGCTTGGCATGCCATACAGAGAGGCCCGAGTCAGCCCACTGCCTAGCGAACGGCAGCCATTCACAGTCGATCCAGCTCTTGTCGAGCGCGCTCTCAAAGGGCATTCCGACATGCAGAATGCGCTAGCGGAGGTCCTGCGACAGGCCGGCATCGAGCCAAGATCCAGACTTCCCCGGGAACCCAACTTCGATATTGCCTGGGAAACAGAGGGAACGGTCTTCGTCGCCGAGGTTAAGAGCATCACGAATGACAACGAAGAAGAACAACTTCGGCTAGGCCTGGGCCAGGTACTGCGATATCGCCACCGTCTTCAAGCCCTCGGCCATGATCACGTTGTAGCTGTGTTGGCCCCAGAGCGAGCCCCCCGCGACTCCACCTGGAGAGACCTGTGCGACGACGTTGGGGTGGTGCTGCTAGCCAGGGATGCGATTGAGCGCGCCCCACGATTGCCGCGAACTCCCCGTCCATAGAGCCGGGGGAGTCCAGTGAATGGCTAGGTCAGCCGCGATTCGAGGTAAGAGCGTCAATTAAATGAGGGTCCTGCGCATCCAGGCTCCCTAGGGATTTCCCTATACCGCCTCCCCAGGCGCTCGCCGCTCGGCCGATCGCCCACCGACTCCGGACCTTGGACAGCCTGCCTCCTGTAACCCTTTTTGCACCCTCAGGAGTCCTGTTCTATGTACGTGCTGTGTCGATATGGGCTGATCTAGGATGACGGCACCGCTAGTCCGGTGGGTACATGGGTTACTTAAGGCAAAGAGAGGGTCAAATGTCCAGGTCAGACTGCTTGACCGGTAACGGTCATGCGATGAGCTGTCGGGCCGACCTAAAACGGCTCAGCTCAACGTCGCCGTGTCGCTGAGATTGTCGTCCGCCCTCTATAGCGTTAGCCACATGATGATGCCCCCTTTGGGCCAGATTCCTTCATGTTATGAAGAATGCGCTGGCAGAACACGCCATGACCTGCTCCTTTCAGCCGTGACGGGCCCAGTGAATCGGGTCGTCGTCCTCAGCGTCGCCTTCGCGGAGCGGTGGGGGGTCTGATGCCGAGGCCAGCACAGCGCTACGCCGCCGTGTCACTGTTCGCCGGCTGTGGCGGGATGGACCTCGGAGCCGAGCAGTCCGGTCGAACCAAGATCGTCTGGGCAATCGACAACGACCGCTGGGCGGTTAAGACATATAGGCGCAATCTCGGCCGTCACATCGTCGAAGCCGACATTACCTTGACGCCTGTACCCAAGGTTCCCTGTGACATCCTGCTCGCGGGTCCTCCCTGCCAGGACTACTCCACGCTGTGGAACCACGACGGACTCAAGACAGCGAGGGGTAACTTGTTTCGCCAAGTAGCCCGCTTTCTGGATGCTCTCCGTCCGGCCGGATTCGTGCTCGAGAACGTCCCGGGCCTACTGTCCGCGAATCGAGGCGCAGCATGGACGCTCGTACGGCACGCCCTACGAGCACCGACGAGCTTCGCCGGTTCACAAGGGAGCGGCTCGCCGGTACGCTATGACATAAGCGCCCAAGTCGTCGACATGGCCGACCTTGGCGTTGCGCAGCAGAGAGAACGGCTGATTGTGGTGGGTGTCCGGCGTGACCTAGCCGTTCGTCCGCCTGTCATTCCCATCCCATTTTCCGGGAAACCGCTTACTGTACGCGAAGTTCTTGACGAAAATCCGCTGCCGGCAAACGCACCGAATCACGAGGTAGGACTAGATACGCCGGATGTCATCGAGCGACTCAAGTTAATCCCGCCCGGAAGCAACTACGAAGTCATCCCTGAGGGGCATCCGCTGGCAGTTCGGGGCTTGATCAGTCACGTCTATCGGCGTTTGGATCCCGACAAGCCTTCCTACACGATTATCGCCGGGGGTGGTGGTGGGACTCATGGTTACCACCACTCCGAGCCCCGGCGCTTGAGCAACAGGGAAAAAGCTCGCCTGCAAGGCTTCCCAGACACTTTCGTGTTCGAACACGGCTGCGGAGCTAGCAAATTTGAAGCGCGGTCCATGTATCCACGTGTGCGCCGACAAATTGGCAACGCTGTGCCTCCACCTGGAGCAAAGGTCATAGTTGCTGCGCTCGCAGAGACCCTCGCTCAAGCTGGAGTCCCGCTGCGGCCGTCCAAGGAGCTCGAAGCAGCCCGCCACGGCAAAGCGCACACTGCGGAACGCCCGTCCTCACAACCGAAAGCAGCTAGCCAATGACCGAACCAGCATCCAGCCGCGGCCCCGAGGAACTACCTGTGGTCGCCGCACTGCACATGCTGTCGGTGTTTAGTGCCGACCAGGCAGGCGCCTACCGCGAGCACTTCTCTACGCTGGCCGCAGCCTTAGGGGATGACGTCAAGACCAAGCTCGGGAGCTTCCTAGCCAGTTGGGCGCTGTCAGGACGACCAGGAACGGTTGTACTCACCGGTAACGCCGGAACCGGCAAGACCGCCGCCGCAGAGGCATACTGTCGCGCGCTTGGCGCGTCACTACCCGACAGGGACTCCGTAGTCGAAGTCAGTCCGGCCAGACGGGTGCTGAAGGATCTTTCAGGCCTACCAGACGCCGCTTCGCGCGCCGAGGCGCTACGGAGCGCGCTTGCTATGGCCGAAGCCCAGACATTGGTCTGTGCGAACGAGGGAGTTCTTCGGGACGCCCTGGATGACCTCGCGTTCCCTGCCGCGACAAAGGTACTCGAGGAAGCACTTCGGCACGGTGCAGCAGCAGACAAGATCCTGACAATTGTGAACGTCAACCGCCAGCGGCCGACCGGGGAGCGCCTGTGGAGCCAGCTTCTCGATTATGTAACCCGCGCGGACCTTTGGACCGGCTGCGCGGACTGCCCATACGAAGTTGGCGGGTGCCCAATGCGCGCCAACGCAGGGCAGCTGCGCCGCCCAGACGTTCGCGAACAACTGCGGACCTTGTTCCGTCTCGGCACGGGCGAAGCAGTCCCGACGCTACGGGAAGTCTTGGCAATTCTCTCGTGGGCAATCGTGGGTCGGGAGACCTGCAGCAACGTCAGGGAGCGCAATCGAGACCTTGGGCAGGCAGCGTTTACTGCCACGGATGGCTACTTCACCCGAGTCGTTGGTGGTGGCATGACCGGAGACGACGCTGAACGTTCGCCGCTGCTGGCAGGGCTAAACAGATGCGGCCTCGGCGATGTCAGCGATTTGCAAGTTGACGAATGGCTGCGGGACACGAATGGCGCCCCCCATGCAGTCCAGATCATCGCTGGCAATCCTGACGCCACTGACAGCGGCAGCATTGGCGCACTGGCGGGAACTGTTTCGCCGCTAGACCGCGTCCGGACCAAACAGCACGAGATGACCTTTCACGCCCTGGGCGAGATGGTTAGTACAGACGAAGATCCAACACGGGTCGAAGATGGCCTCGACGCCCTCGTCCGAGGCGATGGCACAACGAACGCCCCAGCCCAGAAACTATGGCGCCAACGACTGTACTTCGAGGCATCAGCAGAGCTGGGGGGGCCCGCCGCGGCAAACCGGCGCATGCTCGACTTCCGTCATGCGCACGACCTAATAGAACTTGCCTCCAACGCTGCGCAGGATAGAGACACATTTATCGAATTGAGTGACATCGTGCGGGGACTCAACTTTCTTGTCACCGGCTTCGCCAGTTCCAGTGAAGGCTTGATCGTTCCGGATCCGGCTTGCCTCTTCGCGCGCGACCCTGGCGCCTTCCGCCCTGCCCGGCCCTCTTTGGTACACAGCCTTGTACCTATAGACCAGCTTGCGCTGGTAGTGCCTGACCGTGGCTTGGTCCGCGAGCTACTTGATGTAGACCACGTAGACGTGGAGCTGATCGTAGGTGGCCACAACGACCTAGCACTCCGGATTAGGCCCCGGATGTACGAGGCCATCCGGGAAGCCGCCGAGTTCAGCGGGCCTGTAGGACAAGGCGTAGCTGAGATGAATGATCTGCGGGGTTTCTATGGACGCCTCGCCGACCGTTTCCTTACAGAGGACGCACTGCGCGTAGCAGATCCTGAGTCCCACCGAGGGCTAGTTCGTATCACTCTTCCTCATTTCGCGGAGCACTAATGGCTGCCAAGAGAGCCTCTAAGCAGCAGCGACTTACACCAGGAGCGATCGCCGAAGAATTGTTCTGCCTGGACCCTGACCGCGATGAACGTGCTCCCCAGCTGTGCGCGGAAACGCTCCTCACTTTTGTCCAGAACGACTACCGTGCGCCTGAGAAGGGCCAGCTGATCAGTCCAAAGCGGCAGCTGTTCGCGCTGCGGAGCCTCGCCCTCGGCGAGAATTTCCTCGGTGGTCGTGAAAGCGGTCGGGCCGGGGACGACGAGACTACTCCCGCCGAGTACGGCGCCAACCTCGCATCTGGTCAGGACCTGCGGAGCTCCACTTACTTGTCGTTGGCTCACGAGGCGCTGCAAGGCCTGGTCGACCCAGACACTCAACGCGGTAGCCAGCCAGGTGCATGGCTACTGCGTCCCTTCCACGAGTCTTTGCTGTGGTACGACGCCCGGAAAACAGGCACCAAGAGCAACGAATACACGGTCCGCAAGGTCTACATGCGTGGCAGCGGCATTACCCTTGCACGGCTTCTAACTGACCCCGCCGACCCGGCAGTGGCCGCACTGGGCCGCGACGCTATCGTCGCCATCCGTGAGGCACTCACCGCCGACAGCCCACTGGCAACGATCAGCACACAACTCGAGAGCGCCCTTCCGGACGACGCGCCATACATACGCCCTCCCGACCTTGGGACCGACGAGCAAGCCGCATGGGATCGAGGTACGGATGCAAGGCTTGTGCATTTGTCTGGGCAACTGTGCCGTCATGTCGACGGCGTCATGCGCCAGACCGGAGCGAGTGGCCCGGCTCGCCTTTGGCAGCTGCGCAGCATCCTTGCCCTCGACTTGGCCATCCATGTAGTCCGGACCGCTTGGCAGACCACTGCAACGCCCGAGGCAGAGCGGTACCTTCTACTCAGCTTCGGAGACGGACCTCGTCCACAGGATCCCGTGCGCAAGCGCTCGGAAGAATCCTACCGCCACGCACGGATCCGTTTGAGCGATGCCACTGTAAGGACACTTGCTCGCCGCATGCAGGAAATCGCCGAAGCAAACGATCCAGTCGACTGGTCCTCCGAATTCCTATTCCGGCGAACCAGCCAGAGCGACGACACCGCCACTAGTGTCACTAGGCAGTTGCAGAATCTTGATCGAAAAGCGACCGCGGCAGACTACCTCCGGGTTGCGCGTGCAACTATCGAGACAGCAGACTACGGTCGTGGCGCGGAGGACGGGTTCCGCGTATTGCTCGAATCAATAGGCGCTCTTATCGGAACGGGCAGCTATAGATACCTTACTGCCGGACCAGACTTGCTTGCGGCGCTCGTAGGCGCCTTGTCGGCGGATATGCCGATGCCTAGCCGCCAATTCTTTGCCAGCGTCCGGCGCGAATGGGGTCTCGTCATCAACCAGGAGTCGGCAGTCGGCACGGCCTTGGCTCAACAACTCGACGGGGCAGGCCTCGAACGCAACGCCAGGAGGGCGGAGAAACTCATGAGCGATGCGGGCCTAGCACTCGGTTTGTCGGACCGAACGACGATGGTCGGCGTGCGAGCAAGCCGGACCGGCGCATGAGCGCCCGCCTGGGAGGAGCGCTCGCTGAATACCTCCGTCGCCACCTCCCGCCGGAGCAGCCCAATTTCGTCCTCATCGAGGGTGTATCTTCCGAGGTTGCTGAAGGTATGGACCGATCCTGGGACAACTCTCTCCCTAATCTAGCCATTGTGTCGCCAGCGCCACAACGATTCGGAACTCATGCGCTCGTTAACGGGTCTGCGACTCAGCTCCGCAACCAGCCGGGCACTACGGGCGTCGTACTCGTTCTCTGTGACGGGGAACAAGTCCCAGATCGCCAGTCGCTGAATCTCTTCCAACCCGTCTCCCCTAGCGTCCTGCTCGACAGCGCCGAGGGTATGGGCATTCTGTCCCAGCAGCCACCTTCTGTAGATCTCGACGGTCCTGCGCGGGCTGTGCGTGAAGCTATTGTCCAAGCGAGCCCTGAGAATAGGCCTAGCGCCATGTCCGTGGCGGCCTATCTCGATCGGCTGGCGACCGGTGCGGATCCGCTGCGCGCCTTGCCTGTCATCGGAGCCTTCACAGACCACGTCACAGACGGACAGCGAGTCGACTCTGGCCGGATTAGTGACAACCTCGAGCTGGCCGCCCGACGTACCAGCGAAGACCTCCTCAAGCCGACATCCTTCGCCGACCTGCGCAGACGGGCTGAACGTGTGCTCGCGCAGCGGCCTGGCCTGCGCGAGCGGACTGAGGCAGTCCGAGCAGCTGACGAAGTCATGGCTAAACTCGAGGCGGGTAGCTCCGATTTGCTGTCCCTACTGCGTTTCGATGAAGCCCGAGAGATCCTGGAACAGCGGCCAGAGGCGCTTAGTTCTATAGTCCGGAGAGAGATCCGTCAATTCCGCACCAGCCTGTTGCCGAATAGCCAGGCGGCGATGTTGCCTTGGAACCTATATGAGCAGCGAGCAGATGAGCTCAACCGTGGCCCGTTGCAGCGCCCTGCAGCACAAGAGCTTTGCGATCTCGACGATGCACAACAGCGCCAGGTATTCGTCAAGCCCACTCGCAACAAACTCGAACGCCTCCTTCGGGACAAATCCGTAAACGGCAGCAATCCCTCCTGCCCGGAGGCTGCCATCGTGCGGGCAGCGCAGCAGCTCGGGGGGCTCATCGAACGGGTCCAAGTGCTCGAGCCCAAGCCACCAATCCCGAACTCCCGCACCGCGACCAATCGGACAGGGGCTGGCCGAATTCTCACTCTTGCCTGTGCACGGCTCCGCCTCGGTGGCTTGATGAACAAGTGGGACCAAACCGGAGGCAATGTCGACGGCCTTCTCCTCCGCGCGGCCGACGACGATGACCTCGGCGATGTGCTTGCTGCATTCGTTGACGCCGGCCTGGCCGTCGGCGCGCCGTTGCCTCTGTTGCAGCTGCGTCTGCATGCCGATGATGGCAGCACTGTCCAAGTGGACTGGCGTCCCGACCTCGACGATGCGGCACTACTTCGCTCCGTGCTGGTCCTATCCGAAGCCCCCGCTCTCACGATCGCCATGAAGGGGGAGCCTACGCTGCGTGCCTTCTGCAGTTCCCCGGAAACGGGGACCGTTCTGCGCGTGCCCGAGCCCCTAGTTTCTCTGGCGCGATCGCTCCAGGCCACGGCGCGAAATGTCCTCGACCGTGGGCTCACCCCCACAGCGCTTCAGCGCTGGACTGATGCCTGGACCAATTCCGTTAAGGAACGGGAAGCCCTCGGCGACGCAGAGAGTGCGGAAGCTCTCGCTCTAGCGGGAGCCGTTCTGGGAGATCGTGGTACTGCGTTGACTGGGTTGGCGCCCCTCAAATCCGAATGGCTCGCTCAGTATCTCGACGCGCTTTGGAAGCTGGTCATCGAGGCCGAAGAACCTAAGACTGACGCTGAGCCGGGCGACGCTGTTGCAACCGCGACGGCCATCTCCCGCACGACGGCGACCCATCACCCAGCGCACCTTCGCCTCAGGACTCGGGACAGTGCGCTTTTGCCTACTAGTGAGGGTCGCATCTGGAGCGTCTATGGCGGCTGCACCATGCGCGGCGAAAGCGACTTCGCCGGCGACACCCTGCGGTCCGTGATAACCCAACTACTCACTCTGCAGCCAGAAGCTGCGGGCCACCTCAGATGCCTCGCTTGGGGTCCTGGTGCCGCGGATCTGCTTACTGCCGAAGCCGTGCGCCTTCTTGGCACACGAACAGGCCGGGGCGTCATCGGCAAGATCGAAATTTTTTGTATCGGCTCGGGCGAGGAAGACAAGCCGTCCGGAGAAACCCTGGCTGCTGTGGATGAGGCGCTTCGCGGCGGACGCGACGCACTCCAGTTGCGCTACCTCGACGACCTCGGGCGAGCTCAAGCCATTCTGGGCGTTGCCCACGATAGCCCTGCCGTACACCTCGCTCTAATCACTGGTCTCAGCGAAGGAGAACATCGACTTCAATTCGACACCCCGGAGGTCCAGCCGCCCGGCCATGACGGCGAAGTCCTGTTTGCCCCCCGCGTGTGGCAGCGACCCCGCCAAGACCGATGGACGCTCCTTATGCCTCCTGCAGCCTCGCCAAGTGGCCATGCCTGGTTGAGGTTGCAGAACGCAATCTTCGAAGCATGGCCTGAGCCCGGCGAGCCGATCCGCGTCCCAGAAGTCCGCGCCGGTGCCCTCGATATCCGTGCCCAGCTCATAGACGTCCACGAACTTGCGCTATGGGTCGCAACCCTCGATCGTTACGCAACCCGGGACAGCCTCGAGCACGCCCTCGGTCGGGACAACGTAGCGATCCTTCATCAGGAACGGCGCCTGGGTGGCGACAGCCCGCTGTCCCTTGTACTCAGCCAAAAATCGGGCGGTTCGGCTGATCGGGCTATTGGCCGCAGCCTGCGTGCAGCTGGTATTGTTGACAACCCTGATATCGCCCTAAGCATTGGCACTGAACTTCGCAAGGTCGCCAGCCAGGGGTATGGCATCCTTGCGTTGGAGGCCGCAACTAGCGGGGCGGGCATTAACGAGCTAGTCGGCCATGTCGTTGCCTTTAGTCTTCTTGCCACCACTACGACCCCATGGCCCCTGCCACCGGGCTGCCGCGTGCTGTTGGTCAGTCTCGACGAGTACCGATACTGGTTCAGGGGCAAGAGAGCAGATCTGCTCGCCATCGCCCTCGACTCTCAGGAAGGCGGCGTTCACGTCGCCACCATTGAGGTGAAAGCCCGTCGCAGCGACGAAGTCAACGCAGCCGCTGGCGCACTGGACCAGCTGAGCCAAACACTTGCTGCCACGCGATGGGCGGCTTACCCGGAGGTTGGGAGCATCCATAGCAGGCTCTGGCTGAACCGCATCGCCGAGGCGGCATGTTCCGTAGCTCGAGAATCCAGATTCAAGCTAGATGCCGCCGAACTCGCTGCACTCGAAGCTTTTCGACTCGGTCGTGGCAGCCTCGAATGGGCAGGTGTCGGGCTAGTGTTCGGACCCAGTGTTAAACCGTGGCGCCAGATCCAACAGAACACCGTCGGGAATGACATTGTGCCAGTTGCACTCCACACCATTCAGCTGACCGAAGAGCTTCTGCGTGCTGCCGCTGCCACAGACCTAACCCGGTTGCGCACAGTTGAGACCGACCAGGAACCATTGGCCAGCAACCGCATCCACCGTCGCCCAGAAACCAAGACGCGGACACTTGACGAGGCCGATGGGGGCCCGGGTACCCACGAGCCGGGCCCGGAGGGCCTTGCCCGCGACGGTGCGCCTGCACCAGGCGAACTGGGCCTACAGGATAGCTCCAGAAACTCAGAACCTTCCATAACAATGGCCTCCGGCGCTACTGCCGCTGCACAACTGGCAGAAGGTCTGGTCACGTATGGGGAAGTCGAATCCCACGGCGATACTCCATTCGTGGCACCGGCACTCGGATGGGACGCCACCACTGGCGAAAAAGTCCTCTGGCATCCTGCGGGACCAGACCAGGATCTGTTGAACGGCCACGTTGAAGTCTGGGGTTCTTCCGGCATGGGCAAGACCCAGTTCGCCATGAGTCTGCTGGCGCAGCTTTCTCGGCACAACGGTAGCCGGTTCGGCATCGCCGACTTCAAGAATGACTACAGCAACACTGACGGGTTTCCCGCTTTTGCCGGTGCAGAATTTCTCGACCTTTGGGACGAGGGGGCACCATACAACCCACTAGCTCTGGCGGACGACAACCAACGCGCTATCGACACGGCAGTCATCGAACTCAGGGACACGGTCGAGGAGGCCACCCGCGCATTCACTCGGATGGGAGTACGCCAGAAGGCGAAGCTCGAAAGGGCGCTGCGCGAGGCCTACGCTATAGGACGGCAAGAGGGTCGCTGGCCCACCCTCCGAACCTTGGACGACCTGCTCGATGCGGATCTCGCAGGGGTTATGGGGGACCTTACACGCCACGAACTGTTTAAGTCAGGGCCGCCCCTCGGCGATGTGATCGACCACAATGTGGTTTTCGGCCTGTCGAAGATTCCCGGCAACGGGCAGACAACCGTTCTGGCAGCTGGATTCATCCTCTCCGCTCTTCTGCTGCGGATCCAGAATCTTCCACCTGTACCCAATAGAATACGTTACATAACCGTCGTCGATGAGGCACACCGGGTCGCTGCTTTCCAGGCCATCAAGACGATGATCCGAGAAGGGCGCTCCAAGGGTCTGTCGGTTGTTCTCGCTACCCAGCAGCCACTCGACCTGCCCGAGGTCGTCGCCGCCAATGCTCAAACGAAAATCTGCTTCGGTCTGCCTGATGCAACCATCGCCACTATGGCCGCCCGGAAGCTAGAGCCCAGCAATCCTCGGCTCCCCGAGCAGATCCGGACACTCGGTCGCGGTGAGGCGTACGTAAGTCTCCGTGGCGAAGCTCCCCGCCTGCTCCGCATGGCACAAGCACACCGAGACGCCGAAATCTTGGGTCTGCCACCATTGCGACGTGGCGGATAGCGCTGACGATTGAGGATCGCCCCCAGCCAGCTAGATCCACCAACTAGGTTCCCAATGCCCCGAGGAGCACGTCCAGCCAGCGCCGTACGAGTCCCGCAGGACCGCACAGCTGCGAAGTCCTGGGCAAGCAGCCCCGCGGTCCGCGCCAGGATGCAGCGGCAGCAGACGAGAGACACTCAGCCGGAGCTAGTAATCCGTCGGTTTTTGCATGCGGCGGGTTTGCGCTACCGAGTGGACGTTCCCCCGTTACCGACGCTGCGCCGTAGGGCAGATGTTGTATTCGGGCCAACAAAGGTCGCACTATTTATCGACGGCTGCTTTTGGCATGGATGCCCAGAGCACGGCGCACGACCTACTCATTCCAATCCGACATATTGGGCGGACAAGATACGCCGGAACCGTGAACGTGACCACCACACGGACACGTTGCTAGAAGCCGCCGGTTGGATCTCAGTCAGAGTCTGGGAACACGAGAACCCTCGGGAGGTTGCGGAGCGGGTGACCCTTGTGGTCAGCTTGAGAAGAAAGTCGGCTGCATTCAGGAGCACCCCGGGCAAGCGCCAACAGTGTTGATTGAGGCATCCGGCCGCTGAGTCGGGCTGCTGGCAGCCCACAATAGCTTTTCCTCTTGTCACTTAGGCGCAATCTCAGCTCGCAGCAGCTTGCGTTCATCAGAAACCGGCGCCCTTCTCACCGATTCCGCTCCTCGAAGCCGTCGCAGACCTGCGCCGAGGTTCCTTCTCGTCCTCAATCGAGGATCTCGACCTAGCCCGGTCGAGTAGGCGCCGGTGGCGAATAGTGCCATCTAAAGGCGTAGCACCTGCACTACGTTCGCTAGGCTTCGAAGTGCGCAATGTAGCGTGCCGACCGCCATCTGCAGAGCCATGATCCAGAGCTTGCCACGCAGGTGCAGAATGCTGCCGAACTAGCGCCCCAGCGGGTATATGGCATCGGCGTCGGCGGCCTCCTGGTCGGTCGGACCACGCAGCGCGGTGCATTTCGACTCCGTCGGCCGACCGGCAGCAATCGGGGCAATGCCAGAAGGCAACCCGACGAGGTCAGGCGGCGAAGATCTTCTGGCGGTGCCAGTCGAGGTACTTGCGGGCGGGCTGCTGGGCACCGACGGGGAGCAGCAGGGTCTCCAGCAGCGGAGGCCGCCCGTAGTACTGCCTGGCTAACGGGTCAGCCGCGGTGGCGTCGGACAGCGAACGGGCAACGTGGATGCGCAACCCGCCGTTCACAGCGAGCAGGCCGGTGTCAAAGGCCACATCGTGAGCCGGGCACGCCGCCAGGCCGTTACGCGTATCAAGGCGTTCGGTGGATGTGCTGTCCTTCCATGGCTTGATGTGCCCGGCTAGCAGCATCCTCTTGGCACCAAACGCCACGGGCTGCAGCCCGCAGAAGACGCACCGCCTGCCGCAGTTGGCCAGCACCTGTTGTGCGAACACATGCTGACCTACCCGGGCCGCCGCGAGCAGGATCCGCTCGGTCTCGAGAGGTGACCAGGCACTTCGGCTGGTGTCACGTTCAATCTGTTCCCGAAAGCTCTGCTCCAGGACAGAGAGATCGAGCTCGTCCTGGCCCAGCAAGGTCAGTTCGCCGCCTTGCTCCAGGTCCAGAAAGTCCTTCACGCGTTCGGGACCGATGCCTTCGGCACGCGCCGCGTGCAGCAACAACCGGTAGATCTCGGAGAAGCGGGCCGTGTTATTTCGGAGCATCGCGCCGGCGAGGACATCCCACCGGGCGCCGTGGGACCGCGAACCGTCCAAGTTGGCCATCTTGGCTAGCACACTGGATGGCGGCCGGGAGAACAATCGGGCCAGCGACGGGACCGGCTCGGGCGCCTGATGCGCAGTATTGCCACCGAAATGCCGGTGGTTCACCAAGAACGACGCGGCCAGGCACAGCAATGTCTCCACCGGAATGAAGGTGACCTGCCTACCGTGTTGCACCGGACGGCGTTCCAGCAGCATCCGAAACTGAGCGCGCGCCTCGCCCGTCGTCAGATCCAGGTAATCCTCAAGGGCGGCCACCCGCCGAGAGTACTCCTACTCTGACCCGGCATGCGGGCGCCTCGACGACCCAGCGGCCTTTACTGGGACCACCTGACCGAAGAAAAGATCGCTGCCATCCCGGTCCGCACGATACGCGCTGCTGGCAGGGAAAACGACAGATGCCAGCGCGTCCACTAAACGCTTCCTGTTCGCGTCTCTGCAGATGTAGTGGATAACACTTCGCCGACCCGTTGAGAGGAAGGCGCCAGGACGGCATTGCCTTGGTGCAGAATATTGTCGTGCTTGCGTACGTCGGCGTAACCGATCAGACGTGGTACCGATTCCTGGCCGCCCAGCCGCAGGTGACGGAGGTCAATTTCTGGCAGCCCAGTGGTGGCCATGGGTTCCGTGCGCTCGCGCCAGGCGAGCCGTTCTTCTTCAAGACCCATTACCCGCACAACAAGGTCGTCGGCGGAGGGTTTTTCAGCGACTCGGCCCAGCTGCGGGTCTCTGAAGCCTGGGAGTTCTTCGGCGAAGCCAACGGCGCTGGGAGCATCGCAGCGCTGCTAGCTCGTATCAGGAGGTATCCGCATGTCAGCGCAGAAGAGGATCCGGTCATCGGCTGCAGGTTTGTGCGTGACGTCCGGTTCTTTCCTGAAGACCTGATCATGGAACCGCCGCCCGGGTTCGCTCCCAACATCGTTCAAGGGAAGAGCTACAACCTCGCCGATCCCCTGGTGGCACCCTACTTCAGCGAGCTCTTGCACCGGATCCTGGGCGCTGTCGTAGATGTGGATCTGAGCGAGCCATGGCACAGGTCCGGGCCAGTCTTCGGCGACCCGCGCCTGGCCCCATACCGTCTCGGCCAGGGCTCCTTCAAGGCGGTCATCCTGGATGCCTATCACCGCCGTTGCGCCATCAGCGGGACTCATATACCGCCTGTTCTGGAAGCCGCCCACATCCGCCCAGTCGGGAACGGCGGCGAGCACCGGCTCGACAACGGGCTCCTGCTGCGATCGGACATTCACACCTTGTTTGACCGTGGCTACCTCGGCGTCGACCCTCGCTACCGCCTGCACGCCAGCCCCCGGCTACGGGCCGACTTCGGCAACGGCGACCAGTTTTACGCCAAGGCAGGACAGATCATCGAATTGCCCGAGCGCCGCGCAGACCGGCCTAACCGCGAGTTTCTCGAATGGCACCTCGAAGAGATGTTCCAAACATGACCAGCTGAGCGATTACCTCACCGCACTACGTGTTTCAGCTTGGGCTGTTCGTTGTGCTCAGGCCAGCGCATGACCGCAGAAGCGCTACGACGTCGGCGGTTTCCCTGAGCCAGCGGGTTAGCTCGCTTGCAGTGGGCCAGCTCTTGGAGTGATAGTGGCAGGCGCGGCCGAGCGCGGCTGACAGACAGGCTGCCCGCCTCGCCACGTCCTCATCCACATACGCGGTGAGGCACGTAGCTGTACTGCATCGGCCGGCCAGCGAAGCCGTCAGCCCCCGGCTGCCCAGCCCGCAGCCCGGCCGTGGCCTGCTCGAGCGCCTGCCGGGCCAGTAGTGCCGCGCGCGGCCAGACCCCGCCGGTCCCCGCATCCGGGTGCTCGACCAGACGCTGGGCTGCAGCCAGGAGTTCCAGGCCGGTCCTCTTCTCGCCGCGGAACTGCACGTACACCGCCGACCTGGCGCAGTCAGCGCCGTCCGGCCAGGTGCGCTGCACCACGGCAGGCCCGGCGGCCTCGACCAGGAACTCCGCGGTGATCTGCGCCTGCTGTGGGCGAAGCAGGGCGACGATCGGCTCGGTGCCGCCCTACTTGATGCAATCGACGTCATCAACGGTCATGCCCGCACGCATAGCAAGTTCTGCCGCGGTCATAGACAGAGCGGTGCGCCGGTCGTAGACGGCCTTGCCGAACGCTAGCGGTTTTCAGATTGCGATCCGTTCGGGGTCGTCGGCCTCGGCAGTCGGAGTCGGCTGCACCCAACGGGTGTGGTAGCCGGTCAGCACGCCGTCCTCTCGTAAGCCCGTTCCGTCGGGCCACGGTGGTATGCAAGAAAGACCATTGCACAGATATAGCTATTCCTGATATATCGCTCCATGTGTCCATTAGAAAAGCTGCAGATTTGTTACTCACCAGTTTCGCATTACTTGCACACCCAAAGACTGTCGCTCGCGTCTTTTAGACGTAGGAGGTGCCAACGGGTATGGCTCAGTTTCCCGGCAGCTGCGCCATGCCGCTAGTAGGCTGCGGGCTCGCCCGAATGGCGCAGGGCTTGCTGGCGCGAAAGGCGGGTTAGCTTTGACCAGCTCAGCTGCACCTCAACTTGGAGGTGAGGCGCGGGCGGCTGTGCTGCACCGCGGTTCTCACCTGCAGATCATCGCGTCGGCTGGTTCAGGCAAGACCGAGGTGGTTGCACAGCGGTTCGCACAGCTGATGGCGGACGGCGCAGATCCGGCGGGAATCATCGCGTTCACGTTCACCAAGCGGGCAGCGGATGAGCTCAAGGCCCGCATATCCGCCCGCGTGGAGGAACGGCTCGGCCGAGCGTCGGTGGACAAGCTTGGCGTGGCGTTCGTGGGAACGATCCACTCCTACTGTTTTCGGCTGCTCCAGCAGCACGTGCCGCGGTACGAGACCTTCGACGTCCTCGACGAACGGCAGCTGACCGCGTTCCTGTGCAGGGAAGCGCCCGCGCTACACCTCAAGAGCCTGACAGGCAAGCTTTTTACCTCAATCAATACGTTCCTGGAAAATCTGGCAGTCGTCGAGAACGAGCTCATCCCGCTCCAGAAACTCGACGACCCGTTCAAGGGAATGGCCGAGGAGTTCTGTGAGCTGCTCGAACAATTCCGGCTGCTAACCCACGGGCAGCAGATCTCCCGCGCGGTAGCCGAGTTGCATAAGCCTGACGTGGCGGCCAAGGTGCACAACGCCCTGCGGCACCTGATCGTCGACGAATACCAGGACGTCAACCCCGCTCAGGAACAACTGATCCGCCTGCTGACTGGCCCGCACGTGGAACTATGCGTCGTCGGCGACGACGACCAGGCCATCTACCAGTGGCGCGGTTCCGACGTCCGCAACATCGAAAGGTTCACCGACCGCTACCCCAGCGTGCGCACGTTTACGATCACGGCTAACCGGCGCAGTCGTCCGCATATTGTCGCCGCCGCCGCGTCGTTCGCCCGCTCGATCCCCGGCCGACTGGACAAACAGATGGGCGCGTTCCGCCCGCCCGCCGGACAGAACGGGGTGGAGGTCGTCACGTGGACTGCGGACACCGAGGCCGACGAGGGCGAGCGCATCGCGGAGACAATCAAACTGCTGCACGGCAAAGGGTTGCCATACCGGCGCATCGCGGTACTGGTGCGCACCCGGGACGCCTACCCACGGCTGCTCGAGGCGTTCGATGCCCACGGCGTGCCTGTGCGGCCTGACGGGCGTACGGGGCTGTTCACGCGGCCTGAGGCAAGAATGTTCGGCAAGACCTACAACTGGCTGGTGGACCATCGGTGGCCGTCCGAGCTCCGCGGCTGGGAGACCCCCACCGATAACGAGGTCTTCGACGGGTACGGCGACCTATACGGCTTGGACGACCTGCAGGAGAAACAAGTACGGGAACGGCTGCTGGCCTTGAAGGACAGCGTCCCTAGCGATGAGCAACCAGTCAGCCTGGTCGCCGACTTCTATCAGCTGCTCGGCGACCTCGGTGTGGCCGGCTGGGACGCCGACGACCCGATGACTAGCTCCCGGCTAGGCACGCTTGCCCGGTGTTCGTCGATCTTGGCCGACTACGAGGCTGTCCGCCGGCGCAGCAGGTCGTACCCGGCGGAAGGCGGCGCCCAGACCGGCGGACAGGACCGCGGCCACTGGTACTACTTCAACCTGGCGACCTACATCGCCAACTACGCCAAGGGCGCCTACGAGGACTTCGACGGCGAGCCCGACGTGCTGGTCGACGCCGTTGATCTGACGACGATCCACAAGGCCAAGGGCCTCGAGTGGGACGCGGTGTTCGTTCCCTCGCTGACTACCAGCCGCTTCCCGTCATCACAAACCGGGCGGCCCCGAGACTGGCTGGTCCCACGGCACCTGTTCAGCCCACAACGGTACGAGGGCTCCGACGCCGACGAACGACGCGTGTTCTACGTCGCGATGACCAGGGCACGAGACTGGCTGTCGCTGTCCCGGCACGAGCGCACCGCCGACGGATGCGTCGACGCCTCTCCGTACCACCAGGAAGTCACCGGCCACGTCGCCGAACTCCCCCTCCCGCTCCCCTCTATGGAACCGCTCCGGAACGGCCACGCCGACGAGCCGGTCACGCTGACGTTCAGCGATCTTGCCGCGTATCGCGCCTGCGGATTTTCCTATCGCCTCCGTAGCGTGTTCGGCTTCCAGCCGTTCCTCGCGCCAGAACTGGGCTATGGCAAGGCCGTGCATCACATCATGCGGGCGGTCGCCGAGTTCACCATGGCACACGGCTACCCGCCCGACGGCCAGCAGATCAGCCGGATGCTAGACGAGGGCTTCTTTCCTGCCCGTCGCTAGCGAAACTGCCTACTACCAACTAAAGGAGGCAGCCCGCCGAATCGTGCGCTCCTATGTAGCGGAGTGCGATGACCTGCTTCGGGTAAGGGAAACCGAGCGGGCGTTCGAGCTGCACCTGCCGACCGCGATCATCAGCGGACGCGCCGACGTGATCCTGGACACCGAGAACGGCGGGGTCCGCTCCTTGACGATCGTGGACTATAAGACCTCCGCGGACCCTGCGGCCGGTGACGACTACGCGCTGCAGCTCGCCATCTACGCCGACGCCGGCCGACGCGAGGGACTGCCTATTGAGGCCGCCTACATCCACGACCTCAAGGCAGCCGACCGCCAGCCCATTGACGTCTCCGCCGCCGCAATCACCGCCAGCGAGCAAACCATCGAGGCTTCCGTCGCCGACCTGCGCCAGCGTATCTTCCACGCTAACCCCGGCCCCCGCTGCCGCCGATGCGACGTCCACAGCCTCTGCCGCTGGAACGCCAGCTGAGGCGGTGGCGAAATCACAGGCGCCGAACCTCCGCTAGCGGCCGATGCAGGCTTTGCCGAACGAGTGCTCGAGCTCATCGACTCGGGCCGCCGGACAGCGACCTATAAGCTGGCGCTACTTATGTCTTTGATCGACCTCTGCGCGCGACGTGCCGACGCCGCCGGGAGTCCACCCAGCGTGCTGTACACCCGGGAAATCGCCGAGCGGATCGCGGCAATCTACTGACCGCAAGTGATGGATTACCGGCGGGGGCCAGAGGTAATTCAGCTCCGGTAGATCACGCTGCCGCGCTCGGCAATCACCGAGGCGGTGCTGGAGTTCCGCCGGGCTGCCGAGGCGGCCGGCGCCACCTCGCTGACCCTCGCCCGCCAGCGGCTGGTACGCGAGTACTCGCAGATGCTGGACCGCGTGGAGGTTGCGGTAGTCGAACAGCCTCTGCCGCGCTTGCAGATCGCCGGCTGAGGCGAGCAGACACTGCCGTTCCTGTACGACATCGGCTGGGGGACGCGGGCGTCATTCTCCCCGCGCCGACTGCACCGCGATGATCCCGCCGGGCTCCCGGTACGGCTGCGCCCTGGCGTCGGCGACCAACTCGTGCGGCTGGCCCCACTGATCCGGCCGCTGGTCGAGCTGCACTGGACCAGGATGGTCGCGACGATCAACAAAGTCGCCACCGAAGAGCAGGACCTTCACCGCCACCTTTTCGGGCGAGACCGGCTGACCCCGCCCAAGGCGCTGCGCGATGGTCTGGCCGAGCTGCAAGCCGGGCGCTGTTTTTACTGCCGCAAGCCGTTCCGCCGGGCACCGGACGCCGACCACTTCATACCGCGTGTTCGCTGCGGTATTGATGCTGTCGAAAACCTCGCCTTGCCGATAGCGCTTGCAACAACGACAAGCGCGATCTCCTGCCGGCCTCCCCGCTGGTCGACGCCTGGGCCGACCGGAATCTCGAACACGAAGGCGCGTTGGCCCAGCTCGCCAGTTCCTGCGGGTGGGACTCAGACGCTCGCGGGACCCTGGCAGTCGCCAGGTCGATTTACCGCCATCTCCCGCCAGGCCAGCTCGCGTTCTGGCTTGGCACCGGGCGGGTGGACATAACGCACGTCCGTCCTGGCATCGTCATCGACATCGCGTGAGCAACTGCCCGCTGGTACGACGCGATGACTTCCTGCGGCGGCATGGCCAAGAGCGGTCAGGAGCCGAGGTTGCCGCACCAGACGATTCGCTCGGTGAAGCTGCCCCGTTCAACGGCCTTGGCCGAGCGCAGCCTCTCGAGTCCGCCAGCATCGAGACCGAGATCGGCGGCGAGCGCCAGCACGACTTCAAGAACATCGGCCAATTCCTCGGGAACGTGCGCATCGTCTGCCGTGGCGACCTCGTGGGCTTCCTCGACGAGCTTGGCGCGCAGAAGTTCCCGGTACTCGCCAGAGTCAGCGAACCGTACGATGGGCTCATCACCCTGAGCGCGGATGATCTGCGGGACCCTGTCCCGGATCAGCTTTTCCTTGGCCGCCACAGTTCCTCCCCGCCGACGCGGGCCTTGCCGAGAACAGGTCGGTACCAGCCCTGGATTGGGCTGCCGCTGGTCGTGCTGACGGGTCTTAGGGAACACGGTCAGGCTATGCGGCGATGAATACGTCGGCGGTGCATCGTCTTAACACCCGCAACGTTGCTGGGCCCGGCGGCAGCCGTTCCGGCCGGGCGGGACGGATGGAGGCAGTTGATGCGGCACGTAGTCCTGCAGTTCTGGCTCTCCCTCGACGGCTACAGCTGCGACGAAGACACAGAGCTCTACCGCCTCATGGAAGAAATAGAGGATCCCGAGCAGGAGGAATATTCGTCGGCCGACTCGGCAGGCGGGAACCCACATCATGGGACGGGTCACCTACGAAGAGATGGCCAAGTTCTGGCCCAGCTCCGACCACCCGATCGCGGCACCCATAAAGGAGATCCCCAAGGTCGCGTTCTCCGCCAGCCTCCAATCCGCGACCTGGCCCCCGGCCCGGATCGCCCGCGGGGACACGGCGGAGGAACTGGCGCGGCTGAAGCAGGAACCTGGCGGGGAGATCATCGCCCACGGCGGAACCCAGTTCGCGCGGTCCCTGATCCGGCTCGGCCTGGTGGACGACTACCGGCTCTGGGTGCTGCCCGCCGCGGTCGGACAGGGCGCGCCGCTGTTCACCGGGCTGGCCCGGCCGGTGACCCTGAGCCTGGTCAAGACCACGGCGTTTCCGTCCGGCATCCTCGAGCTGTGTTACGAGCCCGCCGGCCACGGGGCGTAACGTTCAAGATCCCGAACAGGGCTGCACCGCCAGCCCACGAGACAGGCCTTGAACGCGGCGCCGTGCCAGGCCTGGCGCCAACCGGTTGATCACGCCGACCGCGCGCAACACCTCTCGAACCACCCCTGGTCCCGGTCACTCCGTTTTGCGAACAGGAGTTTGATGAAATGTCAGAGGCGTCATTTATCATCAAATGCATGAGCGATAACCTTCTGTTAAGCGCCGCCGATGATTTGCGAGCCGACGGCCCGGCCGAGCCGGGACCGCAGGAACCGGGTCCGGTGCTGGTGCCGTTGGAGCGGCTGGAGGAGCGGATCTGCGAGCTGGCCGCGCACCTTGCCGCCGGGACATGCCGCTTCCTCCAGCTGGTCGCCGAGTTCGACGCCCGCGGTGGCTGGGCGACGTGGGACCTGCCGTCGTGCGCGGCATGGCTGGCGTGGAAGTGCCAGGTCGCCCCGGGCACCGCCCGCGAGCAGGTCCGGGTCGCCCGGGCCCTGGCCAGCCTGCCGCGCATCACCGCGGAGTTCGCAGCGGGGCGGATGTCGTACGCCAAGGTGCGGGCGCTGACCCGGATCGCGACCACGGCGACCGAGGCGGACCTGGCCGAGATCGCCGGGCCGATGACCGCCGCGCAGTGCGAGCGGTTCGTCGCCGCGCACCGCAAAGCGTCCGACACCGAGGAACTGGCGAGCTGGGCGGGGCGGCGGGTGAGCGTCCACGTAGGCGAGGACGGGTCAATGACGATCAGCGCCAAGCTGCCCGCTGCCGACGGCGCGGTGGTGCTGCAGGCGCTGCGCGCAGCTGCGGGTGACTGCGAGCACCCGCACCGCCCGCACGACGACACTGCCGAGGACACCAGGCCCGCCGAGCATTCCGGGCGGGGTGCCTCGACCTGCCGGGCGAGCCTGGCCGACGCGCTGGTGCAGGTCGCCGGGGCGTACCTGACCGGGAAGATCGCCGCCGCGGGCAACCCGGACATCTACCAGGTGATCGTGCACGTCGGACCCGAAGCCCTCAGCACCGGGCCAGACGGCAGCGACCCTGCCACAGGGCA
>CAWHZU010000024.1:0-178483 GCA_963833885.1 uncultured Actinomycetota bacterium
CCGCGGCCAGGATCCGGCGGATTGTTCCCGCGCCGATGCGGTACCCGAGGCCTAGGAGCTCGCCCTGGATGCGGCGGTGACCCCACCGCGGGTTCTGCCTGGCCAGCCGCTGGACCAGCTCACGGACCTCCTCCGGGACCGGCGGGCGTCCGGCGGTGTTCGGGTAGGTCCACTTGTTCTTGATCAGGCGCCGGTGCCAGGCGAGCAGGGTGCCGGGCGTCACGAGCCGGTGCAGCCTCAGGTGCCCGGGCAGCAGTCGCGCGAGCGCGGCGATCACGGCCCGATCCGCCCAGTCCAGCTTCGGACGGGCGACCTGACGGCGCAGGACCGCGACCTCGTGCCGCAGTACCAAGATCTCCACCTCTTTGGAGGTGTCGCTGCGGGCGAGCAGCGCCAGCCAGCCGAACAACCGGGCCATCAGCAAGCAGAGGAGGCGGAATAGCACGAGTGCAGAGGATAGAAGCCCAGCTCAGATGCTGTGCGCGAGTGTCGAGTAGCCGGAGGGAGTTTCGCCCTCCGCCCTCACAGATCCGTACGTGACAGTCTCCCGTCATACGGCTCTTGTCGTCCTGATCACCAGACAGCGGGAATGGTCATGACCCAGGCCCAGTGGGCGAAGTACCGGGGCCGTTGCTGACAGGCCCTTGCCCATGCGTCCTGTGCCTTTCTCCGTCCCCGCAACCGCGGATGCTTCTTGCGCAGCCAGCGCAGCAGGTAGGCGTTGATGCGCGTCAGGAGGGGATACAGCGCCGACCGGCGGAAGGCACCGTAGTAGTTCATCCAGCCCCGCACGATGGGATTGATCCACCGGGCGAGGTCCGCTTCGGACAGGCCCGTTCGCCGGTGCAGTCCCCAGGACCGCACCTGCGCACTGAGCCTGTTCAGGGCGTCCTTGCTGATTGCGGGGGTGAAGCCGGTCATCATTTTCCCGGTCTTCGTCCGCACTCCCCTGGCCCGGAAGGTATACCCGAGGAACGTGAACGACGTGTGCTCACCTGAGCCCGTCCGCCTGCCGTCCTTGCAGTACACGATCCGGGTCTTATCCGGGTGCAGCGTGAGCCCGACCTGCGCCATCCGTTCCTGCAGCGCGGCCAGGACCTCGCGGGCCTGGGCCTCGCTGGCGCAGTGCACCACCGCGTCATCCACGTACCGCTCGAACCGGACGCCCGGAAACTCCCGGGCCATCCAGGCATCAAACGCGTAGTGCAGGAACAGGTTGGCGAGCACGGGCGACACCGAGGACCCTTGCGGGGTCCCCCGGTCGCGCTGCCGCAGGGTCCCGCCGGGCAGCTGCAGCGGCGCCTCTAGCCACCGCCGCACATATAGCACCACCCACGGCAGGTCGGTGTTCGCCTGGACGACCCTGACTACCAGGTCCCACGGCACGCTGTCGAACGACTACCCGCCTTACTACGTGCTTCGATGACCTTGTCGCGGCGCTGCGCGCGTGGGCGAAAGGCCTTTTCGGGACTGTGCAGCGAACGGTGTTTCCGGCCCGACACGCCGGGCTGAGGTCCGGCGGGATGGGCACTGTGAGTGATGACATCGGATGCTGTGAATGCACACAAGAGAGACAAGAGTGACGAGGGGCGGCAGCTGTCGCCGGAGCAGGCCGCCGCGGCGGCGATGGTGGCCGAGGCCCGCCAGCGGGGCCTGGAGCTGACCGGCCCGGGTGGGCTGCTGAAGCTGTTCACCAAAAATGTGCTGGAAACGGCGCTGAACGAGGAGATCACCGAGCATCTGGGATATGAGAAACACCAGGCTGGGCCCGGGCGCCAGTCGGTGAATGTGCGCAACGGCGCCCGTTCCAAGACGGTTATCTCCGATGCGGCGGGCGAGGTCTGCATCGACGTTCCCCGCGACCGGGACGGGACGTTCGAGCCGCAGATCGTGAAAAAGAGGCAGCGGCGGCTGTCCGATGTGGACGAGATCGTGCTGTCGCTGTATGCGAAGGGATTGACGACGGGAGAGATCTCGGCGCATTTCGCGGAGATCTACGGCGCGTCTATTTCGAGGGAAACCGTGTCCCGGATCACCGAGAAAGTCGTGGCCGAGATGGCCGAGTGGGCCACCCGGCCGCTGGATGCTGTGTATGTGGCGGTCTTTATCGACGCCATCATGGTCAAGGTCCGGGACGGCCAGGTGGCCAACCGTCCCGTCTACGCGGCCATCGGCGTCACCGTAGAGGGCTGCAAGGACGTGCTGGGCCTGTGGGCCGGCACCGGCGGCGAGGGCGCCCGGTTCTGGATGAGCGTGCTCACCGACCTGAAAAACCGCGGCGTCAAAGATGTGTTCTTCCTGGTATGCGACGGGCTGAAAGGGCTGCCCGAGGTGGTGGGGAATGTGTGGCCGCTGGCTATCGTCCAGACCTGCATTATCCATCTCATCCGCAATACGTTCCGGCTCACTTCCCGGCGGGATTCCGACGCGATCAAGCGGGACATCAAGCCGATCTATACCGCGCCCACCGCCCAGGCGGCTGCCGCGGCGCTGGATGAACTCGAACAGAAATGGGGTGATAAATATGCGGCGATGATCCGGCTGTGGCGTAATGCATGGAACGAATTCATTCCGTTCCTCGACTACGACACCGAAATAAGGACGGTGATCTGCTCCACGAATGCGATCGAATCCCTGAATGCGCGTTACCGGCGCGCGGTCCGGGCCCGGGGCCACTTTCCCAGCGAGCAGGCCGCGCTGAAGTGCCTGTATCTTGTGACTCGCAGCCTGGACCCGACCGGGACAGGCCGCACCCGGTGGACGATGCGCTGGAAGCCCGTGATCAACGTCTTCGCCATCACGTTCGGTGACCGCTGGCCGGCCGCCGAGACCTACTAACCAGCCATGCCGGAAACACCGTTCGTGCGACAGACCCAGCGTGTCTGAGGTTGTCACGGTGCGCTGCTGTACTTCGCTGTTGTACTCGCCCTGGGATGTCACAGGTGCCCGCGGGCAGGCGCCTCGGCCACGTGGATGTGTCCGTCGGTGAACCAGTGGGGTGGGTTCGCGGAGCTAAGTCGCTGAAACGGATAACCACTCTTCGCCGCTACCCGGCACGACGCAGGGTTGCCCAGATCGTGAACCAGCATGATGCGGGGCAGGCCGCCGGAGCCGAAATTGTCGAAGGCCCAGCCTGTCACGGCCCGTACGGCGGCCGGCGCGATGCCGCGACCGCGGGAGTCAGCCGCCGTCCAGTAGCCGATCTCACCCTGCTCGCCGCTGCCGACCTGGCCGCCATCGCGGTTCCACAGCCCGACATGACCGACGGCTTTGTCCTGCGACACGTCCGTCACAGCAAAGGTCAGCCAGTCGCCGTGCTCCCAGCCCCGCTCTTGACCCGATAGCCACAGCCCGGCTTCCTCGGCGTCACGGGGACCGCTCCATCGCTCTTGAAACAGGTGAGAAAGATCGGGATGCGACCCGAGACCCTGGCTGGGATATTCATCCGCCGTCGCTGCCAGCAGGTCCGGCATGTCCGCAAGGAGCCATGGCCTGAGACAGAGCGCTGGCTGGTCTCCGTCAGCGGCGACATCCAGCACAACGGCCATGCACCGCACCTTCGCCCTGGAATCCTCGCCCTAGCAACCCGTTTTCCGCGCTGAAGGTTGGACCTACGACCTGTTGGCCGGGTGCCCTCGTCTTCTCAGCTCGCGTATCGCCGCGGCGATGCGGATCTGGAGATCGGTCGCTGGGTGGCGGCCGAGGGGGTCCCCGTCGATTGGCTCGCCTCGCGTTCTGGTTGCCGCGCGCGCCGCGGCGTCGTGGATCAGCGCGTACCGGGCCGGAGCTGGCCGTGGCACGGTACGGGTGAGCAGCTCCCCCAGATCATGGGCGTGCGCCACCCGCGTTCCCATGGGATGCGCGCGCCCGGCGCTCGTGACCCGCGCGAGCAGCCCGTGATGCGACTCGGGGTCGTTAAGCGCGTCGGGGCAGAACCGCAGCAGGATCGTCTTGATAATCGACGTGTGATCCAAGACCGTATGTGACACTGTGCGCGGCTCGATCCACGGCGAGACGACCAGCGCCGGTACCCGCGGCCCGTAGCGGCCGAACACCTGCGGGTCGTCGTCCGGCGCGCCGGGCGGCGCGACGTGATCGAAGAAGCCGCCATGCTCGTCATAGGAGATGACCAGCAGTGTTTGCTCCCACCGCGGGCTGGCGGCCAGCGCATGGTAGACGGCAAGCACCAGCTCCTGGCCATCCTTGATGTCCGCCGGTGCATGGTCGTCATTGGGCTGGAAGCCGACGGGGTTGAAGTTGCTGAAGTTCGGATCGATCCAGGCAACCGACGGCAGCGTGCCCCGGGCGGCGTCATCGAGAAAGCTCGCCGCATCAGCGTCGACTCTCTCGATCCTGGTTTTCCAGTTCAGTTTGGTCCCGCTGAAGAACGCGAACCTGTCGTGGTGGCCGAGCGCATAGCGGGCGTCGGCGAAACGCAAGGTGCCCGCAGCTTCGAACGAATACCAGCGCCACGAGATGCCGTGGGCGTCCAGATGCCGCACAAACGACGGCTGGTCATACAGCGGGGGAAGGTTGTGCGGCAGGTCATCGCGGCTGCCCGCGGCGCGGCCGCAAATCGCGTACAGCCTGTTCGGCCAGGTCGCCCCGGGAACCGAGCTGAACCACCGATCGCACACCGCGAACTCGCGCGCCAGGTGATCGTAGACCGGGACATCGGCGGCGTTGTAGTAACCCATCACCCGGCCCGGATCCCCATCCCGGACACCGCGGCGCGCGAGCGTATCGGCGAAGCTCGTGACGAAGCCGTTCATCGCGCCGCCACCGGCCTGCAGGTCGACCGAGCTGGCGGAATGATCGGGATCATCCGCGATCGCCGTGCTGCCGAGATGGTGGATGGGATAGCTGCGCCCGCCGTACTCGTTGGCGAATTCCCTCCGCAAACCGTCGACATCGCCGCGGCCACCCTCAAGGGACAGGTACCCGAGCATGTGATCAAACGAGCGGTTCTCGAGCATCAAAACGACGATGTGGTCGACCTTCTCCAGGTTGGTCATGCCGACCTCCTCATCGACCACCTCGTGTGCGTATGTTACCCAGGACCTGGCGGCTCGCGGGCGCGCTGTCCTCCCAGCTCGGGAGCGTGACCGTCTCATCGGTGCCTGATGGGCAACGCGGCGAAGTCGGTGGGGTTCAGAACACGGTGACCAACCTCGGCGCGTCATTCCGATCAGTATCGCTGCACGCGCTTATCACCGTGCGTGGGTGATGCCGTCTCGGGCTCGGGACCGCAGCCTAGATGGTGTGCGAGACGCCGGAGGCCGGGCGTCGACCGTTATACGCGGTCGGCGGGCTAACCAGCCATCCCGCCAAACAGCCCGAGCGCTCAGCGGCACCCGCCGCTAGCTGGCCGTCCGTTGCCCAGCTCTATGCCTGCGGATCCTTAAGTTTGCCCCTACAGTAAGGCGCCGGGTCTGCCGTTTAGCTTTGCGCTCAAGGCGCCTAGCTTTGCGTTCAAGGCGCCGGACGTGCCGTTCAGCTTTGCGCTCAAGGAGCTGGACCTGCTGTTTATTCCAGGCAGCCAGGCGCTCGAAGGCGCTAGCCCGGTTCTCCTGACCCAGCCCTCGCAGCGCCCCCAGTACGATGGCGCCGACGATCACCCGCTTATAGAAGCGGCGGCTTCGCAGCACATGACCCACCACGCCCAGCCCGACCAGCCCCAGCGCCGCCCTACCGGCAAAGCCCGAGTTCCCCGGCTGCGCCGCCGCGCTGCTGCTGCCCGCCGCGATGTTGGCTAGCGGCGGCCTCCCGGCACCTTGTCCTGATCTCGTCATGTCGCCCTCCCAGCCCTGAAGCGCCTGCGCACACTGCCACCTTGCGGCGCGATAAGGCTTCCTGGCTTCACCCCCGCGGGGGTGAACTATTTCCTGGGCGGACGAGGTTCACTCGGCCTCGTCTTCCCGACAGGCCCCGATTCCTTGCGAGTGGGTTCCGGGTCCAGGCTGGCGACGCCATCGCGAAGCGGCGCCCCCAGGACGGCCTAGACGCGGAACCTACGAGCGGGACAATGGAGCGCCGGGAAGACGGCCATGTGCAGTGCCGGTCTGGGCAACGAGTGAGCCTGGTTGATCCGGGGAGTCAGCGGGCCAGCGGCGCCGCGGGCGCCGCCTTGATCCAAGTACGGATTGCGCGGATCAGTCGTCGGATTACAGTTACTCGGCCCATGTAAGAGGCCACTCACGGAGATCGCAAGTGGCCTGTGAGCTGGTCGGGGTGGCCGGATTTGAACCGGCGGCCTCTTCGTCCCGAACGAAGCGCGCTGCCAAGCTGCGCTACACCCCGGCGACCGCCATGGAAGTCTAGCGGACGCTGCGCGGTGGTGCGCGCTCAGCTGATCCGCGGAACCAGCGTCAGCAGCGAGGCTTCCGGGCGGCAGCAGAACCGGAGCGGCGCCCACGGCGAGGTGCCGAGGCCAGCCGACACCTCTATCCATGGCTGCTTCGGGTCTTCGGCGTCCGCCGGGTGCCGGTGCAGGCCGCGCGCCCGCTCCGGGTCGATGCCGCAGTTGGTCACGAGCGTGCCGCGCCACGGCAGGCAGACCTGGCCGCCATGGGTGTGCCCGGCCAGCAGGAGGTCGTAGCCGTCCGCGGCGAACTTGTCCATGACCGAGGGCTCGGGTGAGTGCAGCACGCCGAGCCGCAGGTCGGCTGCCGGGTCGGCGGGACCGGCGATCTCGTCGTACCGGTCGTAGTCGATGTGCGAGTCATGCACGCCGGCCACCGCGATGTTCAGGTCGCCTGCCTTGATCATGCCGCGCCTGTTGTTCGCGTTCATCCAGCCCGCGGCCTCCATGCCGGCGCCGAGCTCGGCCCAGGGCAGGTCGGGTACGTCGCGCGCTCGCAACTCGCTGTCGCGCCACAGGTAGCGCACGGGATTGCGTGGCTTCGGTGTGTAAAGGTCGTTGGAGCCGTAGACGAACACACCCGGGCGGTCGAGCAGCGGCCCGAGCGCATCCAGGAGCGGCTCGATGGCGTCGGGGTGGGCTATCGAGTCACCCGTGTTGACTATCAGGTCGGGCTGCAGGGCATCCAGAGACCTGATGAAGGACAGCAGCCGGTGCCGGCCAGGGGTCAGGTGCATGTCGGATATGTGCAGCAGCCGTATCGGCCTGGCGCCGGGGGAAAGCACCGGGACGTCGTAGCGGCGCAGCGCAAACCAGTTGCGCTCGATGACCGACGCGTAGCCGATAAGGCCAGCCCCTGCCGCTGCGGTGCCGATGAGGACTTGTCGTCGCATCTACATATGGTGTCATGCCCAGCACCATCGGGCCGCCTCGACGCCAGCCCGCGGGCGCCACGGGCGCCACGGGCGCCACGGGCACCGGGGGCGCCGTGGGCACCGGGGAGCCGGGCGCGCTCGCCGCGGACACGGCAGGATGTCCTCATGGCTGGACTGAAGGATCGGCTCCGCACGGACCTGACCGCGGCGATGAAGGCACGCGATGCAGTGCGGACCAGAACGCTGCGCATGGTCCTTACCTCGGTCTCCAACGAGGAGGTGTCGGGTACGGCCCACGAGCTCAGCGATGACGACGTGCTGCGGCTGATCGCCAGGGAGGCCAGGCGGCGCCGGGAGGCGGCGGAGGCGTTCGATGCGGCCGGGCGCACCGACCAGGCGGCCGCCGAGCGCGCCGAGGACCAGGTCCTGGCCGAGTACCTTCCCGCGCAGCTCAGCGACGCCGAAGTGGCCTCGATCGTCGCCGACGTGATCAGCGAGACCGGAGCGTCCGGCATGGGCGCGATGGGACAGGTGATGAAGGCGGTCACCCCACGCGTGGCAGGCCGGGCCGAGGGCGGCCGGGTGGCCGCCGAGGTCCGTCGCGCCCTGGCGGGCTAGGTCCGGGTTCCCACCGGGACGTCGGCCAGCGGGCCTATCGGCGGGTTGCCGCCGCCCGTGCCCCCGCCGTTACCTCCACCGTTGCCGCCCTTACCGCCCTTGCCACCCTTACCTCCCTTGGCGGGCTTCGGCGAGTTGATGCCGGTGCCCTCGGAGAAGAACGGGCTGTCTCCCGGCAGCGGGACGAACGACGCCGGGCTGCCCAGGTTGGCGCCGCTGGTGAAGCTCATCTGCCAGGTCGCGCCCGGGGCGTTGTCGCCGAACATCTGGCCCGGGTCGGCCAGGCCGCCACCGGCCTGCAGGTCCTCCCGGTAGATGGAGTCCTGGTTGATCATCTGGCCGCCGGTGGTGGGGTCGATCGGGTTGAACACCGAGACGTAGCCGGCCAGGTGCGGCGTATAGCCGGCGAACGCGGCGTAGAAGCCGCTGTTGGCGGTGCCGGTCTTGGCCGCTGCAGGGCGGTTGATCCCGCGGCCCGCCGCCGTGCCCGGCGACACCAGGACGCCCTGCAGGATGTAGTTGGCCGCCTCGGCCACATCGGCCGAGAGCACCCGGTGGCAGTTCGCGCCCATCACCGGCAGGCTCTTGCCGCTGGAGGTCAGGACCTGGTTGATCGCGATCGGGCTGCAGTAGATCCCGTTTGCTGCCACGGTCGCGTAGGCGTTGGCCATTTGCAGCGGCGACACGTAGACCGATCCGAGTGTGAAGGACGGGGTGTCGTCGGCTGGGTACTGGTAGCCGGCGGTGTGCGGCTTGCCGTCGGGCGCGAACAGCGACTTGCCGTCCGCGCGGGTCATGCCCAGGCTCACCGCGGTCTTGACCACGTTGCACAGGCCGACCTTCTGCTCCAGGTGCGCATAGAACACGTTGATCGACTGTGTGGTGCCGTTGTACAGCGTGAACGTCTCGGGCTTGCTCGTGTTTCCTTCGGCGTTGTTGAGCGTGTACATGCCCTGAAAATTGTTCTGGCAGTTGTAATAAGGACCGACCGTGGACGGGGAGGTCACGCTCTGGCTGAAGCCGAAGGGAACGCCCTGCTTGAGCGCGGTAAGCAGAGTGAAGATCTTGCTGGACGACCCGGTTTGGACCCCCGCACCGCCGTCATACGGGGTAGGCACCGCGTAGTCGACCGTGGTCTGCCCGGGGCCGGTGCCGTAGGGACGGTCCACGGCGATGGCCCGGATCTTGCCGGTGCCCGGCTGGATCATGGCCTCGGTGTCGACGTCGTTGTTGGGGTTGAAGTACCCGTTATGCGCCGGGAGCACCCAGTTGACCGCGCGGTTTGCCGCGTTCTGGTCGGCCGTGCTCAGCGTGGTGTAGATCTTCAGGCCACCGACCGAGTTCAGGTCCGACTTCACGTTGGCGTACGCGGTGTTGTTCTTAATCTCGGACATGACGTAGTCGCAGAAGAACGCGTAGCTCGCCGCCGACGGGCTGATGCAGCCCTGCTCCAGCGGCGCGGACGACTCGCGCAGGTCCAGCGGCATCTTTTCGGTAGCCGTGGCCTGCTTCCGCGTTATATAGCCAGCCACGGCCATGCTGTTGAGCACCGTATTGCGCCGGTTGGTGGCGTTGGTCGGGTTGGTGAAGGGGTTGTAGAGGACGGGATCGCGTACCAGGCCGGCCAGCAGAGCCGCCTGTGGCAGCGTGAGATCCGCGGCGCTGGTGCTGAAGTACCGCTCCGCGGCCACCTCGATGCCGTACGAGCTGTTGTCGTAGTACGCCACGTTGAGCAGAGCGGCGAGCAGCTCGTCCTTGGTCATCTCGTGCTCGACGTTGGCCGCCATCTTGAGCTCGCGGATCTTCCGGCCGATCGTGTCAGCGACCGCCGCTTGCTGCTCCTGCTTGGTGGTCGCGGTCAGGATCAGGGCGTTCTTGACGTACTCCTGCGCGATCGTGGAGGCGCCCTGGAGGGAACTGCCGTTCGCGTCAGCGGCGATCGCGCGGAGGGTAGCGCGCAGGTCGAACGCGCCGTCCTGGTAGAACCGCGAGTCCTCGATGGAGACGATCGCGTTCCGCATCACCGGCGAGATCTGGTTGTAGCTGACCGGAATGCGGTAGATGTTGTTCGGGTAGTAGTACGCGATCAGCTTGCCGTTGGTCGTCAGAAGCTCCGAGCGCGACGGGATCTGCCCGAGCGACGACACCTTGAGCGTATTGAACGTGTTCGCGACGTTGCGCGTCGCGACCCCCGCAAGCCCGACCAGTGGCACCGCCACGGCGGCTACGAGCAGCCCGGCGCCAACGGAGACGGCCAACAACCTGCCTACCGCGCCGACACTTGCGACGCCGGCGCGGCGCTCTGAGTTCAGCACGCAAACAGGTTACGCTGACGCGCGTAATGCGGGTACCAGGAAGCTGGAACCCGTGTCGGGGCGCCTCAGCGGGGGAGGTGGACAAGGTCACCGGCACCGCGCGACTCTCAGCGCGGCCCAGCAGGTGGCCACCGGAGCGGGGAACATGACCGTGACTAGTCACTTCTGTTCGCATAGTCCAGGAGAGCTATTTGAGAAATGGGCCCGGCGGGGTCTAGCGCTGCGTGGCGGTTTTCCGTAAGTTACTTTTTCGCGACCATCGCTACGGGGCCGGCGTACCGCTGTGTCCCGGACCGCAACTAGACGCCATCCGGCGTGACGACCCAGCATGGGCGTGACGATCAGGAGGAGTGGGCCACATGTGGATCACGGACTGGACCGCCCGTGCCGCGTGCAAGGGAACTGATCCTGACGAGCTCTTCGTTCAGGGCGCGGCGCAGAACCGGGCAAAGCTGATCTGCCGGGGCTGCCCAGTGCGGACCGAGTGCCTCGCCGACGCACTCGACAACCGGATCGAGTTCGGCGTGTGGGGTGGCATGACCGAGCGCGAGCGGCGTGCGCTGCTCCGCCGCCGGCCGGACGTGACCTCATGGCGCGACCTGCTCGAGTGCGCGCGCAACCAGTACGAGCAGGCCAGCGACGAACTCGTCGCCAGCTGAGCACAACCTGATCACAACGTCGTGATGCCCCGCCCGCCGTGGCCGTAAAGCCGCGGCGGGCTGTTATTCGGTGCAGAAGCTGTCCCCGACAGCGGCAAGCCCGGCGAGGTCATGCACGTCGTCGGGCTGGGCCGGGACTTCGGCCACCGGCACGTGCGGGTGGGCCGAGGTGAAGGGCTGGGCCACCCGGTGCTCGATCGCTGACTGCTGCATCCGCTCGGCGTGCAGCCGCAGTGCGGCCACCGTAAGCGCGTGCGAGCCGCCGTCCTCACCGCCCGAGGCCTGCAGGGTCTCGGACGCCGCGAGGCTGCGGGCCGCCGACAGGCGTGCGGCCGGCGAGCGGTGCACCCGGTTGAGGACCAGGCCGGCCAGGGGCATGCCTTCCTCGGCCAGGCGCTCGACAAAGTACGAGGCCTCGCGCAGCGCGTCCGGCTCCGGCGCCGCGATCACCAGGAACGCGGTGCCAGGGGCGCGCAGCAGCCGGTAGGTGTAGTCGGCCCGCTCGCGGAACCCGCCGAACATCGTGTCCAGGGCGGAAACGAACGTCTGCACGTCCTTGAGCACCTGGGCGCCGAGCACCTTCGTCAGTACCCCGGTGACCATGCCGAAGCCGGCGTTCAGCACCTTCACATACGCACGGCCGCCGACCTTCGCCGGGACCACGAGCAGCCGGATGAGCCGGCCGTCGAGGAACCTGCCAAGACGCTGCGGCGCGTCGAGGAAGTCGAGCGCGGACCGGCTCGGCGGGGTGTCCACGACGATCAGGTCCCACTCCTCGGCCCGGCGCAGCTGGCCGAGCTTCTCCATCGCCATGTACTCCTGCGTCCCGGAGAACCCGGACGACAGCGACAGGTAGAACGGGTTCGCCAGGATCTGGGCCGCGCGATCCGGGTCCGCGTGCGCCTCGACGATTTCGTCGAAGGTCCGCTTCATGTCCAGCATCATCGCGTGCAGACTGCCGCCGCCAGACCCATCAGGACCAGTGCCTTTAACGCTGACGCCCGCGGGAACCCGGTCCGGGAACGGGACCGGGCGGGGGGTGTTGTCCAGCCGGGACAGTCCCATCGACTGGGCCAGCCTGCGCGCCGGGTCGACGGTGAGCACGACCACGTTCCTGCCCCGTTCGGCAGCGCGCAGGCCGATGGCGGCGGCTGTCGTGGTCTTGCCGACTCCGCCGGAACCGCAGCAGACGATGACGCGGGTGCGCCGGTCATCGATGAGCCGGTCGACATCGAGATGCGGCGGGCTGACCTTGCTCATCAGGCTGCCCCCTGCTCGCGGAGCGCGGTGGCCAGCCGGTACAGCCCGCCCAGGTCGATGCCGTCGGTGATCATGGGCAGGTCGTAGCTCGGCTGGCCGGCCTCGGCCAGCCTGCGCCGCTGCTGCTCCTGGCCGACGGCCGCCACCGCGTGCTCGGTGAGCTCGGCCGCGAGCTCCCCGGCGAGGCGCACGCTGTCGTCGAGACCGGCGGCCTTGAGGCCGATCGCGAGCTCGTGCTCGTCGACCGACCCGGCCGCCACCTTCTCGAGCTGGGCCAGCGGCAGTGCCATCGGCCGGACCATGTTGATCAGGATGCCGCCGACCTGGATCCCGCCGCCGGGCAGCTCGCGCAGCTCGGTGATGCCGTCCAGGACCTCCTGCACCGGCATCTCCTCCAGCGTGGTGACGAAGTGCACCGCGGTCTCCGGGGAGCGGATCACCTTCTGCACGGTGTCGGCGTGATTGCGGATCGGGCCCACCCGGGCCAGCCCGGACACCTCCGAGGTGACGTTGAGGAACCGGCCGATCCGCCCGGTCGGCGGTGCGTCCATCACGACCGCGTCGTACACGAGCCTGCCCGACTTCTTCCTGCGGACGGCCTCGGCCGCCTTCCCGGTCAGCAGCACGTCGCGCAGCCCCGGGGCGATCGTAGTCGCGAAGTCCATCACGCCGAGCCTGGTCAGCGCCTTGCCCGCGTGCCGGAGGTTGTAGAACATCTCGAGGTACTCGAGCAGGGCCGACTCCGGGTCCGCCACCAGCGCGTTCACGTCACCGCCGGGCTGGGTGTCGGTGGCCGGGGCCACCGCGATCTTGCGCTCCTCGTAGGGGAGCGGCGGGCAGTCGAAAACCTGGGCGATCCCCTGCCGGCCCTCCACCTCGATCAGCAGCACCCGCTTCCCGCCGGACGCGAGCGCGAGTGCCAGGGCGCTGGCGACCGTGGTCTTGCCGGCCCCGCCTTTCCCGGTCACGACGTGCAGCCGCACGCCTTCCCAGTCCGTGTCCCTTGTGCTCACCCCTTGGAGGCTATCCGGGCCGGCGCACCGTGAACCCCGCGGCGGTCCGTGTCGTTATCCCTAACGTCCCGCTGGTCTCTCCCGGCACCCTAGTGGCAGGCCGGCGCGCGCTGCACGGTCTCTGGCGCCCCGCTGAAATAGCACTAGGCTGGGGCGAAAGTAGGGGCGTAACCGTGACCGGAAAAGAGGTGTAGGTGATGGTTGCCGCCATAGTCATTATTCTCGTGGTAATCGTCCTCGGTGGGCTTGTCGGCGCCGGGCGCATGCTGAAGGTCGTGCAGCAGTACGAGCAGGGCATCATTTTCAGGTTCGGGCGGGTACTGCCCGGAACCCGCGGCCCGGGGCTGACCATCATCCGGCCGTTCGGCGACCGGATGCAGAAGGTCAACATGCAGATCATCGCGATGGCGGTTCCCGCGCAGGAGGGCATCACCAGGGACAACGTGAGCGTCCGGGTCGATGCGGTTGTCTACTTCCGGGTGGTGGACCCGATCAAGGCCACGATCAACGTGCAGAACTACATGTTCGCGATCTCCCAGCAGGCGCAGACCTCGCTGCGCTCGATCATCGGCCAGTCGGAGATGGACCAGCTGCTCGCCGAGCGGGACAGCGTGAACCGGGAGCTGCGCCGGATCATCGACGAGCCGACCGAGGGCCCGTGGGGGATCCGGGTCGAGCGGGTGGAGATCAAGGACGTCTCGCTCCCCGAGGGCATGAAGCGGTCGATGTCGCGGCAGGCGGAGGCGGAGCGGGAGCGGCGCGCGCGGATCATCACCGCCGACGGTGAGTACCAGGCCTCCAAGCGCCTCGCCGCGGCGGCCAACGTCATGGCGCGTGACCCCGCCGCGCTGCAGCTGCGGCTGCTGCAGACCGTGGTCGAGGTCGCGGCCGAGCGCAACAGCACGCTGGTCATGCCGGTTCCGGTCGAGCTGCTCCGGTTCTTCGACAAGTTCACTCCCACGACGCCTGGAGGCGGGCAGAGGTCAGCCGCGGATTCGGCCTCGATGGCCGACTTCGGCGGCGAGGACGTGGAACAGGCAGAGGCCGAGATCGAGAGCGGAGCGCCGGTCGAAATCCCGGAGGTGCCGGCCATTCCGGAGCTGCCCGGGGCCGACACGGGCCTGGACAAGGTGGCTACCGACGCCGCACCCGAGGCCACCACGATCTCGGCCGACGGCCACGCCGCGGACGCACGTGCCGGGGATGACGGCAAGGCGGCTGAAGGGCAGGCCGGGCGCGGCGACTCCGCGGGCACGTAGCGCTCGGCGGCGGTCAGCCGCCCGGCACAGTGGGGAGGCGCACCGCAGGCAGCGTCTCCCCGCTATCGTTCCCGTATGGCGAAGTGGGAGTACGTAACGGTTCCGCTGCTTGTGCACGCGACCAAGGAAATCCTGGACAACTGGGGTGACGACGGCTGGGAGCTCGTGGCGGTCGTTCCCGGGCCGAACTCCGAGCAGCTCGTTGCCTATATGAAGCGGGAGCGGTCGTGAGCCCGGAGCAGGGCGACCGCACGCCCGGGGAAAGGCTTGCCGCGCTCGGGCTCACGCTGCCGAAGGTGACGCCCCCGCTCGCCGCATATGTGCCGGCGGTGCGCACCGGCAGCTACGTATACACGGCCGGGCAGCTGCCGGTCGTCGACGGGAAGCTGCTGGCCACCGGCAAGGTCGGCGCCGACATCGGCACCGCCGAAGCCGCCGCCCTGGCCCGGACCTGCGCCCTCAACGCGCTGGCCGCCGTGACGACGGTGACCGGCGGGCTTGATGCGATCGTGCGCATCGTCAAGGTGACCGGCTTCGTGGCCAGCGATGTGCACTTCACCGAGCAGGCCCAGGTGATCAACGGCGCCAGCGAGCTGCTGATCGAGGTGTTCGGCGAGGCGGGCCGGCACGCGCGAAGCGCGGTCGGGATGGCGGTCCTCCCGCTCGACGCCCCCGTCGAGGTCGAGCTGATCGCAGAGGTCCGGGATTAGCCGGGGGCCGATCAGGATCGGCGGGCAGCTCGGCCAGCGGGCCCTCGACGTCCTCGCCGGGAAGCAGCCTCCCGCGCAGCCGCGTGACGCGGCCACCGTGATGCTGCTGCGGCCCGCCGCGGCCGGCGGGCCGGATGGCAGCGGGGGCCTCGAGGTCTACATGCTGCGCCGCAAGTCCTCCATGGCGTTCGCTCCCGGCGCCTACGTGTTCCCCGGCGGTTCGGTCGACACCAGGGACGCCGACGAGCAGGTGGCCTGGGCCGGGCCCGAGCCCGGCGTGTGGGGCCAGATCTTCGACGCCCCGCCACAACTGGCCCGCGCGCTGGTATGCGCCGCCGTGCGGGAGACGTTCGAGGAGTCCGGGGTGCTTCTGGCCGGCCCGTCCGCCGACTCGGTGGTGGCCGACACGACCGGAGCGGACTGGGAGGCCGACCGCCTGGCGCTGCTCGACCGCTCGCTCTCGCTGGCCGAGCTGCTCGCCCGGCGCGGCCTGGTGCTCCGGTCCGACCTGCTCAGGCCCTGGTCCCGGTGGATCACGCCGGTGATCGAGGAGCGCCGCTTTGACGCCAGGTTCTTCGCCGCCGCGCTGCCGTCGCAGCAGCGCACCAGGGACGTCGGCGGCGAGGCGGCCGAGGTGGCCTGGGTCAGCCCGGCCGCCGCGATCGCGATGGGGCGCCGCAGGGAGATTCTCCTGTGGCCGCCGACCGCGGTGAGCCTGGCCGAGCTCGCGGCATGCGGCGACGTGGCGGAGGCGCTCAGGCCGCGCAAGGTCAGGCCGGTGCTGCCGGAGGCTAGCCTGGCCGAGGGCGCGGCCTGGCTCACCATCCCCGCTGACTTGGAGTACCCGCTGTGAGCGAGCCGCAGGCGACCAGCATCGACGGATCCGGAACCACCCGCGCACGCTGCGTTCTGGCCCCTAATCCGTCCCTGATGACGCTGGACGGCACCAACACCTGGCTGATCGCCGAGCCTGGCGCGGAGGCGGTCATCGTCGTGGACCCCGGCCCGGCGGACGACGAGGGCCACCTGAACCGGGTCCGGGCAACCGCGGCCGGCGCGGGCCAGCACATCGAGACGATCGTGCTCACCCACCGCCACGTGGACCACTCCGGCGGGGCGCGGCGGCTCGCCGAGCTCACCGGGGCCCCGGTCCTGGCGGTCGACCCCGAGCACCGGGTCGGGGCGAGCGCCGAGCTCGGCCCCGGGGACACGGTGCGGGCGGGCGGCACCGAGCTGCTGCGGGTGATCGAGACCCCGGGGCACACGGACGACTCGGTGAGCCTGCTGCTGGAGGCGGACGGCGCGGTGCTGACCGGGGACACCGTGCTCGGCCGCGGCACCACCGTGATCGCCAGCGACGGGAACCTGGCCGACTACCTGCGGTCCCTTGACCGGCTGCGGGCCCTGGCCGACCACCCCGGCCTGCGAGTGCTGCTGCCCGGGCACGGGCCGCTGCTCAGCCAGCCCGCGCAGACCCTGGATTACTACATCGCGCACCGGGCGGAGCGGCTCGCCGAGATCGAGGCTGCGCTCGCCGCCGGGTGCCGGACCCTGGCCGACATCGTGGCGAGGGTGTACGTGGACGTGGACCAGGCGCTGTGGCCGTTCGCCGAGTGGTCGGTGCGGGCGCAGCTCGCTTACCTGGCCGAGCGCGGCGCGCTGCCGCCCGGCATGCAGGTGCCTAATTAGTTGACCCGCCCTGCCCGCCCTTGACCCGCCCCTACCCGCCCTTACCTGGCCCGCTTCCGCATCCGCTCCGGGTCGATCAGCAGCACCGACTTGGGATGCAGCTGGATCCAGCCGCGCGCGACGAAGTCGGCGAGCGCCTTGTTGACCGTCTCGCGTGAGGCCCCGACCAGCTGGGCGAGTTCCTCCTGAGTCAGGTCGTGATTGACCTGCAGGCCGTCCTCCTGCCGGGTGCCGAACCGCGCCGCCAGGTCGAGCAGAGCCTTCGCAACCCGGCCGGGCACGTCGGTGAAGACCAGGTCGGACATGACCTCGTTGGTGCGCCGCAGTCTCCGGGCCAGCGCCGCGAGCAGGTGCATGGCCACGTCGGGCCGTCCGGTGAGCCATTTCCGCAGGTCGTCGTGGGCCAGGGCGGCGAGCTGGACGTCTGTGACGGCCGACGCGCTCATCGTGCGCGGCCGCGGGTCGAACAGCGAGAGCTCGCCGAACATCTCGCCCGGCCCGATGAGGCTGATCAGGTTCTCTCTGCCGTCCGCCGACGTCCTGGTCAGCTTGACCTTGCCATCGAGTACCACGTACAGCGCGTCACCCGTCTCGCCCTCGTCGAACAGCCGCTCGCCCCTGGCCAGCGCGACCTCGGTCACCCCGGCCCGGAGCGCCTTCGTCCCCTCATCGTCAAGGGCCTCGAACAGCGGCGCCCGCCGCAGCATGTCCTCGGCGTTCTCCACGGCACCTCCTCGCGCACTTCCAGGAGTTACTACTCAGTGTCGCCCATAGATCACCAGGACGCGACTTGCACCCCTTGAGGCAACACTCGGGTGACTCTCAGGGATGTCCGCCTTCGGAGTCGGCGAGGCGCTCGCGGCAGTCGTCGATCTCGGCCAGTGCCTCGGCTGCGCCCACCCACCGGGCCGCCTCAACCTCTTTGCCCGGCTCCAGTTCCTTGTAGACCTCGAAGAAGTGCTGAATCTCCAGGAGCTCAAACTCCGAGACGTCCGCGATGTCGCTGCGGTGCGCCATCCGCTGGCCCTTAGGTATTTCGATGGTCACATCGAAGTTCACGACTCCACCTCTCGGCCACGTGGATGATTGACTCCGTGCTTCGAGGTCTACCCGGTCCGGGTAGGCCAGTGTCAGGCGGGATCCAGCATTTCCGAGAGGAGACAACCGGTGCGTCGGTTCCGCCGTGCCGCCACGGCGTTGCTGGCCCTGCTCATCGTGTTCACGCTCACCGCAGGAGTCGCCGTGGCGCGCATGCTGCCGCCGCGGCTGGCGCTGTGGCGGCTGCCCACCGTGGCCAGCCACAGCCTCGCCGGGCCGGCTCGGTGCTCGTTCCGGTTGCGGACCCGGCTGACGGCTCGGCCGGATCGATGCAGACCGGTCATTCCGGCTATTCCGAGCAGGTCGCGACCGCGGCCGGCGTCGAAGCCGCGCTCTCCCCGGTGCTCGGGCTGGCCACGCTCGGCAAGCACGTTGGCGCGGTGGTCGACGACCTGTCCTCCGGCCAGGTGCTGCTCTCCCGCAACGCAAGCTCGGGCTTTGCCCCGGCCTCCACCGCCAAGCTCGCGGTCGCGGTAGCCGCGCTCGACGTGCTCGGCCCGGCCGCCACGTTCACCACCAGGGTCGTGGCCGGCTCCTCCGCGTCCTCGATCGTCCTTGTCGGCGGCGGCGATCCCACGCTGGCCGCCGGGCACCCGCCCGCCTCGAACTATCCCCAGTCCGCCGCGCTGGCTTCGCTCGCCGGGCAGACGGCGCGGGAACTGCGGGCCAGGGGCGTCCGCGCGGTGCGGCTGGGCTACGATACGTCGCTGTTCACCGGCCCGGTGCTGGCGCCCGGGTGGCCGCGCAGCTACGTCACCACCGGCAACGTCACCCCCATCTCCTCGCTCGAGGTGGATCAGGGCAGGCTGACCGCGAGCGGCGCCCCGCAGGACGCCAACGACGGGGAGAACTTCCGGCCCCGCACGTTCGCCCCGGCGGCCGAGGCCGCGCAGTCCTTCGCCGGTTTCCTGGCCGGTGACGGGATCCGGGTGCGCGGGGTGGTGACCCAGACGGCCGCGCCGCACGGGGCGGCGTCCATCGCCGCGGTGAAGTCGCCGCCGCTGGCCGAGATCGTCTACTGGATGCTCAGCCAGAGCAACAACGTGATCGCGGAGAACCTGGCCAGGCAGGTCGCGATCGCCACCGGGCGGCCCGCCTCGTTCAGCGGCGCGGCCGCCGCGGAGACGGCGGTGCTGCGCAAGCTCGGCGTCGGCGGCATGATCCGGCTGGTCGACGGCAGCGGGCTGTCGCCGAGGGACCGGATCGCGCCCAACGCCGAGGTCCAGCTGATCCGGCTCGCCGCCGCGGAGCCGGCCCGGCCTGCGGGCCGTCATCACCGGCCTGCCGGTGGCGGGGTTCTCCGGCACGCTGGCCCCGGGCGGCAGCGTCTTCCCCGACGTGGGCCAGGCCGGGCTCGGCGTGGTGCGGGCCAAGACCGGAAACCTGTCGACCGTGGTGTCGCTGGCCGGGATCGCGGAGGCCAGGGACGGTCAGCTGTTCGCGTTCGCGTTCATGGCCGACCGGCTGAGCAGCAGCGGCCTGGACGCCGGGGCGTCCGATCTGACCAGGCTCGCTACGGCCCTGGCGGGCTGCGGCTGCGGCTGAGCGCTCGCCCCGGCGCGAGCCATCCGGCTGGCCAACGTACGGTGGGAGGGTGAGCAGCTCTCAGATGATTGACTGGAACGTCGCCACCTCGACCGGTGTCAGGTGGGCTCGGCCGGGGCCCGCCGTCAGCATGGCCGAGGCCAGAAAGGTGGTCGCCGAGCTCCGCAGCCTGGCGGCCGCCGTGCAAGAGCCGGTCCATGAGCTCACCGGGCTGGCCGGCTCGGGCGACGGCGGCAGGATCGCGGTCGTGGACCGGCCCGGGTGGATCCGGGCCAACGTCGACGGGTTCCGGGTGGTGCTCGACCCGCTGGTCGAGCACATGCAGCAGCGCGGCTCGGCGCCGCCTGCAGGGTCGGTGATCACCGCGGTCGGCTCGCGGGTCACCGGCATGCAGGCCGGGCTGATCCTCGCCTACCTGGCGGGCCGGGTACTCGGCCAGTACGAGCTGTTCCTGCCGCCCGACCCGGACGCGCCGGACTCCGGCGCGTCCGAGGCCCCGGCGGGCAGGCTGACCCTGGTCGCGCCGAACATCGTCATGGTGGAGCGCGAACTCGGGGTCGACCCGCACGACTTCCGGCGCTGGGTCTGCCTGCACGAGGAGACGCACCGGACCCAGTTCACCTCGGTGCCCTGGCTGCGCCCCTACGTGCAAGAGCAGATGACCGAGTTCCTGCTGGCCTCGGACCTGGACCCGGCTTCGATCCTGGACCGGATCAGGTCGGCGGCGGACGCGGTGGCCGGCGCGGTCCGCGGCGGCGGGGAGAGCCTGATCGAGGCGATCCAGACCCCGCGCCAGCGCGAGATCCTGGACCGGCTGACGTCGGTGATGACGCTGGTCGAGGGGCACGGCGACTACGTGATGGACGCGGTGGGCCCCAAGGTGGTGCCCTCGGTGGCGGAGATCAGGGCCAAGTTCTCGGCCCGGCGGGTCAGCGCCGGCCGGATCGAGCAGGCGATCCGCCGGGTCCTCGGCATCGACCTGAAGATGAAGCAGTACGAGCAGGGATCGAAGTTCGTCAAGGCGGTCGTTGACGAGGCCGGGATGGAAGTGTTCAACAAGGTCTGGACCTCCCCGGAGACCCTCCCCACCAAGGACGAGATCGCCAGCCCGCAGGCCTGGCTGGACCGGGTCGGCGGCAGCGGCGGCCACGAGGCGAACGGCAGCGCCGCAGCTGCTGGCTGAGCGGAGTGACCCCGGATGGGCCCCCACCCCGCGGTCGCCCAGGTTCGCCTCGCCGTGCGCCGTTGCCTGTCCGGGCCGGCCTGGCGCCCGGTGACCTGGTGCTCGCGGCCTGCTCCGGCGGGGCGGACTCGCTGGCCCTGGCCTCGGCACTGGCGTTCGAGGCGCCCAGGCTGGGGCTGCGCGGCGGTGGCGTCACCGTGGACCACGGGCTGCAGGACGGATCGGATGAGCAGGCGCGGAGGGCGGCAAAGGCCCTGAAGGGCATGGGCCTGCAGCCGGCGGACAGCGTCACCGCGGCCGTGGCACGCCCGGGCGGCCCCGGCTACCCCGGTCCCGAGGCGGCGGCGCGGGAGGCCAGGTACGCGGCCCTGCACCGGGCCGCCAGCGCGTGCGGCGCCGCGGCGGTACTGCTCGGGCACACCCTGGACGACCAGGCCGAGACCGTGCTCCTGGGGCTGGCGCGTGGCTCCGGCGCCCGCTCACTGGCCGGGATGCCCGAGCGCACCGGCCCCTTCCTGCGCCCGCTGCTGCGGATCAGCCGGGCCACGACCAGGGCCGCCTGCGCCGCGCAGGACCTCGAGTCATGGGATGACCCGCAGAACGCCGACCCCGGCTTTGCCCGCGCCCGGGTCCGGCACCGGCTGCTCCCGGCACTCGAGGCGGAGCTCGGGCCCGGCGTGGCCGAAGCGCTGGCCCGCAGTGCCCGGCTGCTGCGCGCTGACGCCGATTTCCTTGACGCACTCGCGAAGAGCGAGCTGGAACGCATAGCTCCTCCCGGCTCTGGCCACTCGCTTCCGCTGGACGCTCTGGCCGCGCTGCCAGAGGCGATCAGGTCACGGATGCTCAGGAACGCGGCCATAGCCGCGGGGTGCCCGCCGGGAGCGCTGAGCGCGCGCCACGTCACAGGGCTCGAGGCCCTGGTGACCGGGTGGCGCGGTCAGCGCTGGACCGACCTGCCGGGCGGTGTCCGCGCTTGGCGCCGGTATGGCAAGCTGCAGTTCGGCTCGGGCGACGATGTGGAGGGCGCAGGTGGACGCGAATGACATGGGCCCCGACCTCGAGGACGTGCTCATCACCGCGGAACAGCTGCAGCAGCGCATCGCGGAGCTCGCGGAGCAGATCGACGCGGATTACGCCGATCGCGAACTGCTGCTCGTCGGCGTGCTGAAGGGCGCGGTCATGGTGATGGCCGATCTGGCCCGCGCCATGCGGCTCCCGGTCCAGATGGACTGGATGGCGGTGTCCTCATACGGCTCCGGCACGAAGTCGTCCGGTGTGGTGCGCATCCTCAAGGACCTCGACGCCGACATCACCGACTGTCACGTGCTGATCGTCGAGGACATCATCGACTCCGGCCTGACCTTGTCCTGGCTGGTCCGGAATCTGCAGTCGCGCGGCCCTGCGTCGCTGAAAGTGTGCGCCCTGCTGCGCAAACCCGGTGCCGCGCGGGTGGAAGTCGACGTGGCGTACACCGGCTTCGACATCGGCAACGCGTTCGTCATCGGCTACGGGCTCGACTACGCCGAGCGCTACCGTAACCTGCCGTTCATCGGGACCCTGGCACCGCACGTCTACGGCGGGCAGTGAAACACCGGGTATCAACCTGGGGCCGGGACGGCGGGGAACTCGCTGGGAACAGACAGTGAGATGAAATACGTTCACCGGGGTAGGGAACCTTGCGGAGGCCGGGGATCGGGAACGTGGCTCCTGCGTGTCAGCACGGGCCGGCGCGGTGTACCGTCGATTATTGCCGTTAATCAGGCGGGCAGAAAGGAAAGCTGCGCGTGGGCGCTGGTACGCAAGGCAGTCCTGCCGGAGGTCGGCGGGACCTGAGGCTCGTCAGGAGGGGTCGGCCCGCTAGCGGCGCGGCCGTTCATCGATGGATGTGAAGCGTTATTTCCGCGGGCCGTTTGTTGCCGTCCTCGTAGTCTTGCTGCTGTTTTTCTTCCTGTACCGCTATGCAAGCTCCGGCACGTCATACAAGGCGGCCGACACCTCGACAGTCGTCAGCATGATCGACAAGGGGCAGGTCAAGTCCGCCCTGCTGATTGACTCCACCCAGAGCATCCAGATCACGCCGAAGAACGGAAGCCAGCCGCTGCAGGCGTCCTGGGTCGGCAATCAGGGCCAGCAGCTGGCCACCACCCTGCAGCAGCAGGCCGCGAAGGGCAACCTGCCCGGCGGCTACAGCGTCCAGGCGCCCAAGGGCAGCTCGATCTTCGACGTGATCTTTGACTGGCTGCCGTTCATCATCATCATCCTGTTCTTCCTGTTCATCATGAATCAGATGCAGGGCGGCGGATCCCGGGTGATGAACTTCGGGAAGTCCAAGGCCAAGCTCATTACCAAGGACACGCCGAAGACCACATTCGCCGACGTCGCCGGCGCGGATGAGGCGATCGAGGAACTGCAGGAGATCAAGGAGTTCCTGCAGAGCCCGGGCAAGTTCCAGTCGATCGGGGCCAAGATCCCCAAGGGCGTGCTGCTGTACGGCCCGCCGGGCACCGGCAAGACCCTGCTGGCCCGGGCCGTGGCCGGCGAGGCCGGCGTCCCGTTCTACTCGATCTCCGGATCCGACTTCGTCGAGATGTTCGTCGGCGTCGGCGCCTCCCGGGTCCGCGACCTGTTCGAGCAGGCCAAGGCCAACGCGCCGGCGATCGTGTTCGTGGACGAGATCGACGCGGTCGGCAGGCACCGCGGGGCCGGCTTCGGTGGCGGCCACGACGAGCGGGAGCAGACGCTCAACCAGCTGCTGGTGGAGCTCGACGGCTTCGACACCAAGGGCGGCGTGATCGTGATCGCGGCCACGAACCGGCCGGACATCCTGGACCCGGCGCTGCTGCGCCCGGGGCGGTTCGACCGCCAGATCGTGGTCGCCCAGCCCGACCTCGCCGGGCGCAAGGGCATCCTGCGGGTGCATGCGCGCGGCAAGCCGTTCGCTCCCGACGTTGAGCTCGACATGATCGCGCGCCGGACGCCCGGGTTCACCGGCGCCGACCTGGCCAACGTGATCAACGAGGGCGCCCTGCTCACCGCCCGGTGGAACGCCACCCAGATCACGATGGCCTCGCTGGAGGAGGCGATCGACCGGGTCACGGCCGGCCCCAAGCGCAAGAGCGTGCTCCTGTCCGAGAAGGAGCGGAAGATCATCGCCTACCACGAGGGCGGCCACGCGCTGGTCGGGCACGCGCTGCCGAACGCCGACCCGGTGCACAAGATCACGATCATCCCGCGTGGGCGGGCGCTGGGCTACACCGCGTCGGCCCCTGTCGAGGACAAGTTCCTGGTCAGCCGCGCCGAGATGATGGACCAGCTGGCCATGCTGCTCGGCGGGCGGACGGCCGAGGAACTGGTGTTCCACGAGCCGACCACCGGTGCCGCCAACGACATCGAGAAGGCCAGCCAGATCGCCCGCGGCATGATCACCGAGTACGGGATGAGCGAGCGGCTCGGCGCACGCAAGTTCGGCAGCGGCGATGGCGAGCCGTTCCTGGGCCGCGAGATGTCGCACAGCAGGGACTACTCGGAGGAGATCGCGTCCGCGATCGACGAGGAGGTCCGCAGGCTGATCGAGTCAGCGCACGACGAAGCCTGGGAGATCCTGGTCCAGTACCGTGACGTGCTCGACAACCTGGTGCTGCAGCTGATAGAGCACGAGACCCTGTCCAGGAATCAGGTGCTCCAGATCTTCAGCCCGATCCGGCAGCGGTCGAGCCGTGGCTCCTACACCGGCTACGGCAAGCGCCTGCCGTCTGACCGGCCGCCGGTGCTGACGCCCAAAGAGATGGCTCTTATCGCGGCGCCGGACGGCTCCGAGCAGCCCGGCAGCGGGAACGGGCAGGCTCTGGGCGTCGGCGGGCCGGACGGACCTAGCCAGGCCCTCGGCCCGGCCGGGTCTGGCGGATACGCTCCGCCGCAGGGCTACGGCTCACCGCAGGGCCCGGACAACGGTGCGCCGGGAGGACCCCCTGCGGACGGTTCCGCCGGTGGCCCGGCGGGCGGCTCCTGAACCCTTTCGTCCTTCCCTTTACTGCCACGTACCCGGTGTGAGACAGCCGGATGAAAGGGTTCACTCATTGAGCGAGCACGACTCGCCAGCGATCGACCAGGGCCGCATCGAGCGCGCGGTGCGCGAGATCCTGCTGGCCATCGGTGAGGACCCGGACCGGGACGGCCTGCGCGACACCCCGGCGCGCGTCGCCAGGGCCTACACGGAGCAGTTCGCCGGGCTGCGTGGACGGCCCGAGGACGTGCTCACCACGGTGTTCGATGCCGACCATGACGAGATGGTCTTGGTTAAGGACATTGAGCTGTACAGCACCTGCGAGCATCACCTCACCCCGTTCTTCGGGGCCGCTCACGTGGGGTACATACCGAGCGACAAGGGGCAGATCACCGGTCTGTCCAAGCTGGCCAGGCTGGTGGACCTGTACGCGAGGCGGCCGCAGGTCCAGGAGCGAATGACCAGCCAGATCGCTGACGCACTCATGAGCGTGCTCGAGCCGCGCGGCGTTATCGTAGTGATAGAGGCCGAGCACCTGTGCATGTCCATGCGCGGCGTGCGGAAACCCGGAGCCAAGACGGTGACATCTGCCGTGCGCGGCATGTTCCTTGACTCCGACCGAACTCGCGCCGAAGCTATGAGCTTGCTGCTTGGGCGTCGCTGAGCATTTCCTCAGCGAAAGCAGAACCGATCCGGCGCCGGGAGCGTCTTAAAGATGGCTGAATCAGACATACGATCAACGGACGCGACTGCCTTATCGCCCTCCGGGCGGCGAAGCAGGCCGCTCAGGAAGAGGCTAGCCGTGGTGTTCACGGGTTTGCCCGCGTTGCGTGCCGGCGATGACTACCCTGGTGCCCCGTGATCCGGGGCTCGACGCAGATGTCCGAGATGACTGAGCGCAGCGAGCCAGAGCAGGGCGAGCCCCGAACCGGCGATGGGGCGCAGGGCATCGCCCCGCGGGCGGCAGCGCCGCTCGATCGCCTGCTGGCCGGCCGCCCGCCGGACCGCAGGCACCAGCGCCGCTGGGTGCCCGTCACCGCGGCGCTGCTGTCGCTGCTGGTAGGCCTTGCCTACATCATCGAGGGCCTGCGCAGCGGGCCGGTTTACAACCATCTCGAGCACTCCCTGCACAAGCTCAACGAGGTCGCGCCGGGCGTGCTGAGCCTGTTCCCCCGGGTCGCCGACGTCATCGTCGGGATGCTGCTGCTGATGCTCGCGCACGCCCTGCGCAGGCGGAAGAAGCGTGCCTGGCAGGGCGTGATGCTGCTGCTCGCCTTCAGTGTGATCGTGCACGCCGTCCGAGCGATCGCGCATGCCTCGCTGCCGGACCGGGACCACTTCGTGGCCGTGGCCGGCGCCGCGATTCTTCTGGTCCTGCTGTGGATCTACCGCAGCGAGTTCTACGCGACCGGCGACCCGCGTACCCGGTGGCGCGCGGTGTGGGCATTCTTCGGCCTCGCCGTGGCCGACATCATCATCGGCGTCACTTACATTTCGGTCGGCGGCGGCCTGCAGGCCGACTACACGCCGGCCGAGCGCCTGCAGTCAGCGATCTACAACCTGATCGGCTTCAACGGCCCGGTCCACTTCGTCACCGAAACTCGCGCCGACCTGTTCGGCGTCGTGATGGGGGGCCTCGGGCTGCTCACCGTCATCGTCGCCGGGTTCCTGTTCCTGCGCCCGGCCCGGCGCGTGGGCAGGCTCGGCGCGCAGGACGCGGCGCGGATCCACGAGCTGCTGGACAAGTACGGGGAACGGGACTCGCTGGGCTATTTCACGCTGCGCACCGATAAGAGCATCATCTGGTCGCCCACCGGGAAGTCCTGCATCGGCTACCGGGTCCAGTCCGGGGTCATGCTGGCCAGCGGCGACCCGCTCGGCGATCCCGAGGCCTGGCCGGGCGCGATCAGCGCGTTCCTCGATGAGGCGGCCCAGCATGCCTGGGTGCCCGCGGTGCTGGGGTGCAGCGAGCTTGGCGCCGAGACCTGGTGCCGCGAGGGCGACGGGCTGACCGCGCTGGAACTCGGCGACGAGGCCATCGTCAACGTGGCCGACTTCACCCTGCAGGGCCGGTCCATGCGGAATGTCCGGCAGATGGTGACCCGGGTGTGCAAACACGGCTACGTGGCCGAGGTCCGCCGGATCGGCGACGTACCCCGGGAGGAGATCGACCGGCTGAACCGGCAGGCCGACTCCTGGCGGGGGAACCCGACCGAGCGCGGGTTCTCGATGGCGCTTGGCCGGGTCGGCGGCGTGGGCGACGACGACTGCGTGATCGCCACGGCCACCGAGGACGGCGTGCTGCGCGCGATCCTGCACTTCGTGCCCTGGGGGCCGGACGGCCTCTCGCTGGACCTGATGCGCCGGGACCGCGCCGCCCAGCCCGGCCTGAATGACTTCCTCATCGTGGAGGTGATCAAGCGCGCGCCCGATCTCGGCGTGAAGCGCATCTCGCTGAACTTCGCCATGTTCCGCGCGGCCCTGGAACGCGGCGAGCGGATCGGGGCCGGGCCGGTGCTGCGGGCCTGGCGCGGACTGCTGCTGGTCGCGTCGCGGTGGTTCCAGATCGAGTCGCTGTACAAGTTCAACGCGAAGTTCTGCCCGGAGTGGGTGCCGCGGTTCGTCGTCTACACCGGCACCAGAGACATCCCGAGGATCGGCCTGGCCGCGCTCGAGGCAGAGGCCTTCGTCGTCTGGCCCACGGTCGAGGTGCGCAGGATCGCGCGGCAGGCCGCACGCAGGCTCGGCCTCGGCAGAGCCAGGCGGCGCGTGCGCGCCGCATTCCACGGGTAGCCAGGCCGGTTGCTCCGCACCGCAGGGCGGCGGCCGCGTACGGCCCGGCAGCCCGTAGATTGACCACCATGACCATTCTCCCGGGCCTGCCCGCGCCGGACCGGTGCCTGGTCATGGGCATCGTCAACGTGACCCCGGATTCGTTCTCCGACGGCGGCAGGTGGCTCGATCCGGTCGCGGCCGTGGCCCATGGCCTCAGGCTCGCCGCCGAGGGCGCGGACATCGTCGACGTCGGCGGCGAGTCCACCCGGCCCGGGGCGCAGCGGGTGGACGAGGCGGAGGAACTGCGGCGGATCAGCCCGGTGATCTCCGAGCTCGCCGCCGCCGGGGCTGCGGTCAGCGTGGACACCATGCGGGCCGGCGTGGCCGAGGCCGCCCTCGGCGCCGGCGCCCGGCTGGTGAACGACGTCAGCGGGGGCCTGGCCGACCCGCGGATGCCCCGATTGGTCGCCGAGGCCGGCGTGCCGTACGTGGTCACGCACTGGCGCGGATACGGCCGCGATATGCAGGAGCGGGCGGTGTATGACGACGTGGTACGTGAGGTCGGCGCCGAACTCGGGCGGCGCGTAGACGCGGTCGTCGCCGCCGGGGTCGACCCAGCAGCGGTCATCGTGGACCCGGGTATCGGGTTCGCCAAGCTGCACGGGCACAACTGGGCCCTGCTGACCAGTCTCGGTGAGATCGCCAGGCTCGGCGGCGACCGTCCGTTCCCGGTACTGGTCGGCGCTTCGCGCAAGAGCTTCCTCGGCTCGCTGCTTCGGGATACCGACGGCGAGCCGCGCCCGGCCGACGAGCGGGACGAGGCGACGGTCGCCGTGTCCGCGCTCGTGGCGGCCGCCGGCGCGTGGTGTGTGCGAGTGCACGCCGTCGCTGCGAACGCCGATGCCGTCCGGGTCGCCGCCCGCTGGACGGCGGCTTCTGGGCTGGCCGTCCCGGCGGCCGGACCGGCCAACGGTGCCGGGGCGGCCGACCCGGCCCGTGCGGCGGGAACCGCGTGATGAGCGGCATGGACGGGGCGGCGCAGGACCGCATCAGCCTGCTCGGCCTGCGTGCATTCGGCCGGCACGGCGTGCTCGATCACGAGCGCCGCGACGGCCAGGAGTTCGTGGTGGATGCGGTGCTCTGGGTTGACACCCGGCAGGCCGCGGCCACCGATGACCTTTCGCTGACCGTCGACTACGGGGCGGTGGCCGGCCAGCTGGCGGCGGTCGTATCCGGAGAGCCGGTCGCGCTGATCGAGACGCTGGCCGGCCGCCTGGCCGTCACGTGCCTGTCCGCCCACGAGGCCGTGCGCGAGGTCGAGATAACCGTGCACAAGCCGCACGCGCCGCTGGTCCAGTCGCTGCGGGACGTGACCGTGACGATCCGCCGGAGCCGTGCGTGACGGCGGTGGATCCCGGGCCGACGGTGGTGCTCGCCCTCGGCAGCAACCTCGGCGACCGGCTGGCCAGCCTGCAGGGCGGCGTTGACGCGCTATGTGCCCGGCCGGGCCTGTCCGGCGTCCAGGTCTCGCCGGTGTACGAGACCGCGCCGGTCGGCGGCCCGGCCCAGCCCGAGTACCTGAACGCCGTACTCGTCGCGGCCACGACGCTGTCCGCCCGGGCGGTCCTGGACCGCTGCCAGGAGGCCGAGAACGCGCTGGGCCGGGTCCGGACAGAGCGCTGGGGACCCCGCAGGATCGACGTCGATGTCATCGTCTACGGGACCGAGGTCAGCGACGACCCCGAGCTCACCCTGCCGCACCCGCGGGCACACGAGCGGGCCTTCGTGCTCGCTCCGTGGCACGACGTGGATCCCGGCGCCGTTATCCCTGGGCGCGGCCGGGTGGCCGATCTGCTCGCCGCGGTCGGCACCGCAGACGTCCGGCTGTGTCCCGACGCGACGCTGCGCAGACCCTCATGACCCCAACCCGGCCGTGGACGCTGCTGGCCGTCGCAGCCGCCTGCGCGGTCGCGGCGTGGCTGTTCGTCAGGTCGTCGGCTGCCGATCTGCCGACGCTGCCGTGGACCGGGGCGCCCGCCCTGGTCGTGCTCGCCGCCGCCGAAACCCTGAGCGGCCGGAACCTGCGCGCGAAGATCATGGGCCGCCGTGACGGCAAGCCCTTCGCGCCGATCGCGGTCACCCGGATGGCCGCGCTGGCCAAGGCGAGCTCCCTCGGCGGCGCCGCGTTCGGGGGACTCGCCGCAGGGTTCTTCGTGTACTCCGCGGGCTTCCTCAACCTGCCAGTCCCGCGTGGCGACGCGATCAATGCCGGGATCACGGCGGTGGCGGCCGGCACGCTGGTCGCAGCCGCCCTGTACCTGGAGCGCTGCTGCCGCACCCCGCCGCGCGACCGCGACGATGCAGATTGAATATCCTGAGCGTCGCTGTCCGGTACCGGCGAGGACTGGAACGACATGAACGCTGATAATTCGCCTATCCCGGGCGAACACCCGGCCAGACTGCGGGTGGGTGTCGTCGGGGCAGGCCGGGTGGGGACCGCCCTCGCCGTCGCGCTCGGCCGCGCGGGTCACGAGGTTTCCGCCGTTTCCGCCGTGTCCGACGCGTCGGTCCGGCGGATCGAGCAGCGCCTGCCCGGCGTTGCGATCAGGCATCCGCCCGAGGTGGTGGCGAGCGCCGACCTCGTCCTGATGACCGTTCCCGATGACGTCCTGCCGGGCCTGGTGGCCGGCCTGGCCGCGACCGGAGCCGCCGTCGAGGGCCGTCTGATCGCGCACGCCAGCGGCCGCCACGGCCTCGGGGTGCTTGATCCGGTTGTCCGGGCCGGCGCGCTGCCGCTCGCGCTGCACCCGGTGATGACCTTCACCGGGCGACCCGACGACATCGACAGGCTGGCCGGGATCAGCTTCGGGGTCACCGCACCGGACCCGCTGCGGCCGGTCGCCGAGGCGCTGGTCGTCGAGATGGGCGGCGAGCCGGTGTTCATCGCCGAGGAGCAGCGCGATCTGTACCATGCGGCACTCGCCAGCGGCGCCAACTACCTGGTGACACTCGTGGTACAGGCCAGCGACCTGCTGCGGGACGCGGGCGTGACGCATCCGGCCCGGATGCTCGGCCCGCTGCTCTCGGCCGCGCTCGACAACGCGCTGCGCCTTGGTGATGCCGCCCTCACCGGCCCGGTTGCGCGCGGCGACGCGGACACGGTGGCCAGTCATGTCAACGCGCTGCGGGCCGACGCACCCGAGGCGCTGCCCGCCTACCTCGCCCTGGCCCGGCTGACCGCGGACCGGGCGGTCGCGGCCGGGACGCTCAGCGCGCCGGACGCGCAGCGGCTGCTCGGCGTGCTCGGCGGAGCGCCGCATTGAAGAGGGATGGGAGGGTGGGCGAGAGTGGAGCGGTGGGCGAGGGCGGGGGGGTGGGCCGAGGCACGGCACTGACGAGCACCAAGGCAGAGTTCGCCGCGCTGCGGGCGGGCCTGCCCTCCGGCCCGGTGGTGCTGGTCCCCACGATGGGGGCGCTGCATCATGCGCACCGGACCCTGTTCCGCGTGGCCCGTGAGATCGCTGGGCGCAACGGGACCGTCGTGGTGTCCGTGTTCGTCAACCCGCTCCAGTTCGGCGCCGGGGAGGACTTCGGCAGGTACCCGCGGACGCTGGATGCGGACCTGGCCGTCTGCGCCGAAGAGGGCGTCGCGGCCGTGTTCGCCCCGTCACCGGACGAGATGTACCCGTCCCAACCGCTGATCCGCGTCGACCCCGGCCCGGTCGGGCAGCTTCTGGAGGGCCGCTCGCGGCCCGGCTTCTTCACCGGCGTGCTGACCATCGTGCTGAAGCTCTTCGAAGTGGTCCGGCCCGACGTGGCGGTCTTCGGCCAGAAGGACGCGCAGCAGCTCGCGCTCGTCCGCCAGATGGCTGCGGACCTGGACCTGGGCGTGGAGGTCGCGGGTGTCCCGATCGTGCGGGATCCGGACGGGCTGGCCGTCTCCAGCAGGAACGCGTACCTCTCGCCCGATGAGCGTTCGACGGCGCAGGCGCTGTCCCGGGGGCTCGCGGCCGGGGCTCGAGCGGCGGCTTCGGGGCCTGACGCGGTGCTCGCCGCCGCGCGCGCCGTGCTCGACAAGGCCGCCGCCGCCGACCCGCCGCTGGTGATCGACTACCTGGAACTGGTTGACCCGGTGACGTTCACCGGGGTGAGCGATGGCTACAAGGGCCAGGCGCTGCTGCTGGTCGCTGCCAGGTCCGGCGCGACGCGGCTCATAGACAACGCGCCGGTAGAGCTCTGCGGCGACCGTGGAGGAACGCCATGCTGCTGACGATCGACGTGGGCAACACCAACACCGTGCTCGGTGTGTTCTCCGGTGACGAGGTGGTCGAACACTGGCGGATCGCCACCGACCCGGTCCGCACCGCCGACGAGCTGGCGGTGATCCTGCAGGGCCTGCTGGACCAGAGCGCGGCGGGTAAGGCCCCTGACATCAGCGGCCTGTCGCTGTGCTCGACCGTTCCCTCGGTGCTGCATGAGATGCGGGAAATGTTCCAGCGCTACTACCCGGAGGTGCCAGCGGTCATCGTGGAGCCGGGGGTGCGGACCGGCGTCCCCGTGCGGACCGATAATCCCAAGGAGGTGGGCAGCGACCGGATCATGAACGCTCTGGCCGCCGTGCACCTCTACGGCGGTCCTGCCATCGTGGTCGACTTCGGCACCGCGACGAACTTCGACGCGGTCAGCAGGAACGGCGAGTTCATCGGCGGTGCGTTCGCCCCCGGCATCGAGATCTCGGTCGACGCGCTGTCACGCCGGGCGGCCCAGCTGCTCAAGGTGGAGCTGACCCGCCCCAGCCGGGTGATCGGCCGCAGCACCGTGGAGTCGCTGCAGTCCGGGATAATCTTCGGTTTCGCCGGCCAGGTCGAGGGCATCGCCAGGCGGATGGCGGACGAGCTTGCACCCGGTGACCCCGACTCGGTGACAATCATCGCTACCGGAGGTCTGGCCCCGCTGGTCATTGACGAGGTCGGCATCATCGATGCCTACGAACCGTGGCTGACGCTGATCGGCCTTCGGCTTGTCTTTGAACGCAACGCCCCGGGCGGTTAGCCGTCCGGGAGTCGAGAAGCATCTGGGGGGAACCGAATGGCAACGCTGCACGACGATGCGGACATGGCTGCCCAGCTTGAGCGGACGCTGCTCGGGGCGTACTGCGGGTCCGCCGATCTGGGAGAGGCCATCTCCACTTCGGCGCGCGTGGCGCCCGGCGATTACAGCCAGTGGTACGAGGAATGGGCGCACACGGCCGAGGTCGCGCTGGGCGCCGCCGAGGCGGCGGCCGCCGGCGGGCATAGGGTGATGGCGGCCCGGGGGTACCTGCGGTCGGCGGAGTACTGGCGCCAGGCCTATTTCTTCCTCCGCCATGACGTCGCCGACCGGCGCGTGCACACCGGTTATGAGCGGCAGCGGGACGCGTTCCGCAAGGCGGCGCCGTTCCTGCCGTTCGGTGTCGAACCGGTCTCCATCCCCTTCGACGGCGTGGCGATGCCCGGCTACGCGTACCGGGTGGCGCCGGCGGGTCAGCGGCCGACCGTGCTGTTCACCGGCGGCTTCGACGGCACCGCGGAGGAACTTTACAAGTACGGCGTCACGGCCGCCCTCGAGGCCGGGTGGAACGCGGTGGCCTGGGACGGCCCGGGCCAGGGCGGCATGCTCGTGGATCACGGAGTGGCCATGCGGCCGGACTTCGAGGTCGTGCTCGCCGCGGTCGTCGACTGGGCGCTCCAGCAGCCGGACTTCGCCGATCCACGGCGGCTGATGCTGGTCGGCCGCAGCCTGGGCGGCTACCTGGCTCCCCGCGGTGCCAGCGGCGAGCCGAGGATCGCTGCGCTGGTCTGCGATCCCGGCCAGTTCGACTTTGTCTCGCGGTTCCGGTCGATGTTCAGCGACGAGGACTGGCAGAAGGTGGTCGACGCCGATCCCGGCATGGATGCCAACCTCGAGGGCTTCCTCGCGAAACCGCGGGACCGGGAGTTCTACGGGGCACGCATGACGGCCATGGGAGCCACCACGTTCGGCGGGTGGCTGCGTACGATGGCCGGGTACACGCTGGCCGGCCGGGCCGAGAAGATCGCCTGCCCTACCCTGGTCACCGAGGGAGAGGGCGACTTCGCCAGCCAGAGCGGTATCCTCTTCGACGCGCTGACCTGCCCTAAGCAGTACCGCGAGTTCACCGCGGCCGAAGGCGGCGGAGGGCATTGCGAGGGAATGGGGCAGATGCTCTGGCAGCAGGCCGCCTTCGCCTGGCTGAGCGAGGCCATCGCCACCGGCCGGGCAGGAAACCCCGGTGCCTGAGCCGAGGCGGGACCGGTAATCTCTGGCAGGTGACCGACGATGATCGTGGCCACCTGCCCGAGCAGATGCAGGTGCGCCTGGCCAAGGTTGACCGCATCCGGGCCGCCGGTGGCGACCCGTACCCGGTCGGGTTCCCGCGTACCACGACGATCGCCGAGATCCGTGAGGAGCACCCCGACCTGGAGCCGGATACCGCAACCGGCGAGAAGGTCGGCGTCACCGGGCGCGTCGTGCTGTCCCGCATCGGGGGCAAGCTCTGCTTCGCGACGATCAGGGACGGCACCGGCGACATCCAGGTCATGATCTCGCAGAACCGGGTCGGCGAGCCGGCGCTCGCCGCCTGGAAGAGCGACGTTGACCTCGGGGACCACATCGGGGTCGAGGGCGAGGTAATCACCTCGCGCAGCGGGGAGCTGTCGGTGCTCGCGGACTCCTACGCGATCACCGCCAAGGCGCTGCGGCCGCTGCCGGAAAAGCACGCCGGCCTGAACGACCCCGAGGCGCGCGTGCGCCAGCGCTACCTCGACCTGATCATCAACCCGGAGGCGCGGCGGATGGCCGAACTGCGCGCCACGGTCACCAGGTCGCTGCGCGAGGAACTGCACGCCCGCGGCTTCCTCGAGGCGGAGACGCCGGTGCTGCAGGTCCTGCACGGCGGCGCGAACGCCCGGCCGTTCGTCACCCACAGCAACGCCTACGACATCCAGCTCTACCTGAGGATCGCGCTCGAGCTCTACCTGAAGCGCCTCGTGGTCGGCGGCATCGAGAAGGTCTACGAGATCGGCCGGATCTTCCGCAACGAGGGCGCCGACGCCACCCACAACCCCGAGTTCACCATGCTCGAGGCCTACGAGGCCTACGGCGACTACACCACGATCGGCACCCTGACCAGGGAGCTCATCCAGGCCGCCGCGGTTGCCGGGCTCGGCAGCACGGTCGTGCGCCGGCTGGACGGCTCGGAACACGACATCGGTGGCGAATGGCCCTGGGTCGGTGTGCACGAGGCGATCTCCCGTGCCCTCGGCGAGGAGGTCACGCCCGATACGACCGAGGAGACGCTGCGCCAGCTGTCCGAGCGGGCCGGCATCCACCAGGAACCGAAGTGGAGCCGCGGCCAGGTAGTGCTGGAGCTCTACGAGCACCTCGTCGAGGCGCGGACCGTGGAGCCGACCTTCTATCGCGACTTCCCGGTCGAGGTGTCGCCGCTGACCCGCGAGCACCGGACCGACCCCAGGCTCGCCGAGCGCTGGGACCTGGTCGCGTTCGGCGCGGAGATCGGCACTGGCTACAGCGAGCTGGTGGACCCGGTGCAGGAGCGCGAGCGGCTGACAGCGCAGTCCCTGCTCGCCGCCGGCGGGGACCCGGATGCGATGCAGCTCGACGAGGAATTCCTGCGGGCACTGGAGTACGGCATGCCGCCGAGTGGTGGCATGGGCATGGGCACCGACCGGCTGCTGATCCTGCTCACCGGGGCCACGATCAGGGAGACGATCCTGTTCCCGACCGTCCGTCCGGAATAAGCGTCCCAGTGCCTGCACCCGCAGCCCTGATCACCGGCGACACGAGCGGCATCGACCTCTGACGGCAGATCCTCAGGCGATGATGCGGACCGCGCCGACGTACACGTTCCACAGGACCGGCTGGATCTGCACCGGCTGGCCGAACGTGGGTGCGTCCACCATCATGCCGTTGCCGACGTACATGCCGACGTGGCTGATGTCCTGGAAGAAGAACACCAGGTCGCCCGGCTCCAGCTGGCTGCGGGAGATGTGCTGGCCCTCGGTCCACTGGTCGCCGGTGAAGTGCTGGAGGCTGATCCCGACGTGGGCGTAAGCCCACATCACCAGGCCGGAGCAGTCGAAGGTGGTGGGCCCGGCGGCACCCCAGACGTAAGCGTCGCCGAGCCTGGTCAGCGCCCACTTCAGGGCCTGCTCGCCGAGCGAATCGCCAGTGACCTGGATGTCCGGGTAGTGGCCGGTCTGCTGGAAGATGGACAGGGCCTGGCTGAACGCGGAGCTGTTCAGCACGTTCTCCTTGGCCTGGATCTGACCGACCTTCTTGCTCATCACCGCGGAGAGCGAGGTGGCATTTGCTTCCTGCTGCGTCGCCGTCTGCTCCGCGCGGTTGGCGGCGTCCTCGGCCGATTGCAGCAGGCTCATCGTGCCGCCCTGCTGGTACTGCAGCTGCAGCATGATCGACGCGCGGTTCAGGAACTGCTGCGGGTTCGTGGTCTGCAGTATCTGGATGGTCGGGTCGAGGCCCCCCGTCATGTAACTCTGCGAGGCAATCTGGCCGAGCTGTGCCTCCCCGGAGCCCATCGCCTTGTGGTCGCGCTGCGCCGTCTGCTTGGCGATCGCGGCTTCCTGGCGTGCCTCGGTCAGCTGAATCTTCAGCGCGTCGTACTGCTGGCTGAGCGCATCGATCTGGTTGGACAGGGTGTTGGCTTCCGCCACGAGCTGCTTCAGGGTCTTCGGCGCGCTCGCCGTGGCTGCGCTGCCGATGCCGCTGGGCAGAGCGAAGCTGATCGCCGTGGCCGCGGCGGCCAGGATCGCCACCCGTCCCCACGCACGTCGTGAGACGGCGCGGGCACGAGTCCCCCGTGAACGCCTCTTGCCGGATCCGGTACGGGGCAAGAACTCCACGTGGAGCCTCTCCTCTCCTAGGCCGCCTACCGGGTTAGCTGACGGGTTCGGGCCGGAGCAGCCCTACGGCTGGGCGCGGTCCGCCCGAAGGCAGGCCGTGACCAGTCGATTCACCCCGGGGATGATGGGTCCCCGGCTCCCCGGAACACGTTTGTGTGCGCCAGGAACTCGGCGGGTCATGCACCGTATCCGGCCGTCTCCGGGCAGGATGCGACGCTACTTGGTGACAGCGATGCAGGTTAATCCAGGTGGACCATGGTGCACATGTGAAACGACCAAATTCTTGCGCAAGAAACGTGCGGCAAAGCACCCCCCCAAGGGACATCTGCACCCGTGGGCGCCCTTCTGCCCATCCTGAAGCCCGCTGCTGATACGTTATGCAGGCACTCGTGATCAGCCCGTGATCGGCGCAAAGAAATGACTCCATCGGAGCGTCTGTGCATTCCGTACTTGTTCGCTAACGTTCTGTATGCGGGTTGGCGTGCGGGGCAGAGCCCTCCCGCAGGTTTGGTCAGATTGGTGTGCGGGGCTTGGTGGAGGGTGCTGGGCGCGAACCCCGCCGCAGGCGGGGTTGATGTGGAGCGGATTGCTGGGGGAGTGCGGGGGCGGAGCCCCCGCGTAGGTTTGTTTGGCAGATCGGTGTGCTGGGTTTGTCGGGGGGAGTGCGGGGGGCGGAGCCCCCCGCAGGTAGAGATAACAGAAGGCGCGGGGATGAACTACACGGTCCGGCCGGCTCGCACCAGCGACGTGCGTGCGATTCGCCGCCTGGTGGACGCGAATGTCGCGTCCGGCCGCCTGCTGGACAAGGCGACGGTGACGCTGTACGAGGACATCCAGGAGTTCCTGGTCACCGAGCGGGCCCGAGACCGGCAGGTCGTCGGCTGCGGCGCGCTGCACGTCATGTGGGAGGACCTGGCGGAGATCCGCACGATCGCCGTTGACGAGACCTGCCAGCGCGAGGGCGTCGGGCAGATGGTCGTGGAAAGCCTGCTCGCCCGCGCCCGCGAGCTCGGCGTGAGCCGGGTCTTCGTGCTGACGTTCGCGGTTAAGTTCTTCGGCCGCCTCGGCTTCGAGGAGATCACCGGGGACGCCGCGTCGCCCGAGGTCTATGCCGAGCTGCTCCGCTCCTACGACGAGGGCGTTGCCGAGTTCCTCGACCTGGACCGGGTGAAGCCGAACACGCTCGGCAATACCAGGATGCTGCTCCGGTTCTGACGGCGTCGACTCAGAGCAGCCTGAGCTGCCGGCTGCCCCGTCCGGGCCGGGCCGGCCGCTCCATCGCTCCGGACCGATCAAGGAGTGCGGGGTCGATCGCCGCAAGGAACGGCGACGAGCCGGTCGCGCCGGTGCTGCCGTGCCTAGTCCGGCGGCTCGCACAGGTCAGGTACAGCCGCGCTCGCGCCCTAGTGATGCCGACGAACAGTAGCCGCCGTTCCTCGGCCAGGTCGGCGTCGGTGATGGTGCCGGATCCGGGGAATCGCAGCGGCAGCAGGTCCTTCTCGCAGCCGGCCAGGAACACCACCTCGAACTCCAGGCCCTTGGCCGCGTGCAACGTCAGCAGCGTGACCGCGTCGGCCCGGGGGTCGAGCATGTCGACCTCGGCACCCAGCGAGATCTCAGTGAGAAACTGCTCCAGGTCGCTGCCACACCGCCGGGCGAGTGGGGCAAGGACCTCGCCGGCGGCGCGCACGTCCACCTCGGCTGCCGCGTCTCCGGCTCTCGCGGCGAGCGCCCGCACCGCACGGCGCAGCCAATCCGCCACGGTGGCGCTGCCCGGGCTGGCCAACCGCATTTCCCTGACGATGCCGGGAACCCCGGTGCGGCGTTCCAGCAGGTCGTGCGAGCTCTTCTGGAACGGCAGCCCGGCGCGGGTCATGGCCTGACCGAGCGGCTCCGCCTGCGCATCGGTGCGGTAGAGCACCGCGATGTCTGACAGGCCGAGGCCTTCGTGGCCGGGATCCCCGGCGCGGCCGGTGTCCAGCGCGTGGAAAGACGCGCCGCCGAGCAGCCGGTCGATCTCGCGAGCGATCCATGCGGCCTCGCCGCGCTCGTCGGCCGCCTCGTGAAAACCAATTAAAGCGGCGTTGCGCCAGGTAGCACCCGGACTGGCTGCAGCCTGCAGAACCCGGCCACCCACGAGCGAGGACGGTGCTATGGCCTGGAGCGCGCCACCGACGATCGCCGGGCTGGACCGGTAGTTCCGGGTCAGCTCCCTGGTCACCGCGCCCGGGTAGTCGCTGCCGAAGCGAAGGAACACGCCGACGTCGGCGCCGCGGAAGCCGTAGATGGCCTGATCAGGGTCGCCGATCACGGTCAGCCCGCTGCCGTCCCCGGCCAGCAGTCGCAGCAGCCGGTACTGAGCGGCGTCGATGTCCTGGTATTCATCGACGCTGATTAGCGGCCAGCGTCTGCGCAGCGACTCGGCGACCTCGGGTTCCGCGGCCAGCAGGGCAGCGGGCAGCTCGATGAGGCCGTCCAGGTCAACGAGGTCCCGGGAGCCGAGGGCCTTGGTCAGCTTCTCCCGGGTGACCGGGTCGCCCACCGCGTCGGCGAGCAGCCGCTTGCCCGCGGCGGCGGATCCGGCGAGCTCGCCGGCGACCTCGAGTAGTTCGGTGTCGTCGGCCACGCGGAATCCGGTGGCAAGCCCGGCCAGCTCGTGGTGCTCCCGCAGGATCATCAGGCCGAGCCCGTGCAGAGTGGTGACCGTGACGCGCCGCTCCGCCCCGGCGGGCAGCTTGGCGGTTAGCCGGGCCTGCATCTCCTCGGCGGCCCGGCGGGTGAACGTGATCGCCAGGCATGACCCCGGGCCGGCCCCAAAACCCGCCACCTGGCGGGCGATCCGGTGCGTCAGCGTGTGCGTCTTGCCGGTTCCCGGCCCGGCGACGATCATCAGTGGGCCATCCGCCTCAGCCGCCGCCAGCTGATCGGGATCGAGGTCGCTGCCGGGGCGCCCGACCGGCGACCGGCGCGCAGGCACCGCTTTTCGCTGCTTTTTTAGGCCGGCCGGTGCGGGCGACTCTGCGTTCTTTCCCAGCGGTTTCTCTTGTTTTCCCGCCGGGACAGGCAGATCGAACAGCGCGTCGGGGCCGTCTAGTTCTCCGCGGCGGAACAAGGCGACGATTCCGTACTCGCCGTCGTATCCGGCCTCGCGCCGTACCTCGCCACGGCGCAGCCTGCCGACGGCCTCCGCGAGCAGGCTGCCGCCGGCGCGGCGCAGATCGTCGGCCGGGGTCTCGGTCAGGATCCGAAGCTCCGGCCCGAGCGCGGCGACGAGCCTGCCGACTTCGTGACTAACTTTCTTACTCTTCGGCCCGGTGGCCAGAATTTCCCCGATTATCTGCGGCAGTTGAACCAAGTTGGTGAATCCTGGTGCGCCGGGCGGCCGATAGCCGACTGGCCTGTCGGCGAGCTCGGTGACCCGATGGAGCACGCCGATCGTGAGCGGCTTGCCACACTCCGGGCACGCGCCTTCGTGCTCCCTGCTCTGCTCGGGCTCAAAGCGAACGCCGCATTTCCGGTGACCGTCGAGGTGGTACTTGCCTTCTTCTGGATAGAACTCGATCGTGCCCGCCAGCCCGTCCCCGGTACGCAGGGCGTCGGCCATCGCGAAGAAATCAAGCTGAACATCGAAGGTCGTGGCCTCGCGACCGAGCATAGGCGGCGAATGTGCGTCCGAGTTGCTCACGAGGCGATAGCCATCTAGTGACGAGCACCTCCAGTTCATCGGCGGATCCGACGACAACCCGGTCTCGATCGCAAATACTTCGGCGGCCAGATCGCCGTAGCAGTCCGCCACGACATTGAACCCCGATTTAGATCCGAGCACCGCAAACCAGGGCGTCCACGCATGCGCAGGGACCAGGTAGCAGCCCGGCCCACCGTCGAGCGTGATCTCGAGGAGATGGCGTGAGTCCAGGCCAAGGATCGGCCGGCCGTCCGACGCCAGATTGCCGATCTTCGATAGCGCCCGGGTGATCCGGTCCGCCGCCTCGAATGTTGGCGCGTAGAGAAGGTGATGGACTTTCCTTGTCCGGTCGCCGCCCCGGTAGATCGTGGATATCTCTGCGGAAAGCATGAACCGCACTTCTGCGGTGCAACTGGGGGCCGAGGTGCGCTGCAGCCGCTCTTCGGCTTCCTTGCCGAGCCGGAACAGGCCCGGTTCGGCGGGGACCAGCGACTCGCGCAACTCCTCCGCCCAGCCCGGGTGCGTGAAGTCACCCGTTCCGACGACCGTTATCCCCTTGCGGCGCGCCCACCAGGCCAGATGCTCGAGATCGCAGTCCCTGCTGCAGGCGCGGGAGAACCTCGAGTGGATGTGCAGGTCGGCGTAGAACATACCGTCGTCGTCCGCTCTCCTGTTATTGTCAGCGGCTTGGCCGATCCGATACTGCCACGCGGGTCCGACAGGGCGGGGAGGTTGCACCCAATGGGCCGGGACAGCGAAGGGGCTGGGGAGGCGGCCGGTGGGTAGGGGCTTTCGCATTCATTGGGCCGTGCCGCCGCCCCGGGGTGGGCCGGCGGCCGACCGGTTGGTGCGATCGGCGAGAATGCTGCGAAGGGGAAATGCAGAAGGACGGGGAGGTGGGCGGGGCGAGTCGCGCCCCAACGGCCGCCGTGGGCGACCAGCCCTTGCTGCGCGGGCCTGATGACCGTAACAGGCAAAGATCGCGGGGGCCGAAGGGAGGTGCGCCCGGTGAACGACCTGACTGTGCTTACGCCTCCGCTACTGATGTGCGCTGCATTCCTCATCGCGGTTGGCGCGTTCCTGCGACATGAGATGGTCGCATCGCGCAGGCGCCGTGATCGGGATCAGTCTGCCGATATTTCCGGTGAGAGCACGATTCCGGATAGTACAAGCAGTCAAGCGACAGCGCGCCCTGATGATGCGGGCGCATCTCGAGCCGATTGACGACGGCTACTCCCGCGCTGATTACGGAGAGTTACGACCATCTTCCGGATTGCCGTCATGTGCTCGTGATGTGGAACTCATGTCAACTATTTTTGTGGCTCTAATTGGCAAACGCAAGACTTCTGGTATATGTTTTAGCGACTCCCTAATACCTTGCTCAGCAGAAAGGCTGGCTCCCCATGGCGCAGAAGGTTCAGGTGCTGCTCGTCGACGATCTCGATGGGGGCGAGGCGTCGGAGACTGTGTCGTTCAGTCTCGACGGCACTACCTACGAGATCGACCTGAGTTCGGATAACGCGGGCAAGCTCCGCAAAGATTTTCAGTCATACATCGACCACGCTCGCAAGGGCGGTGGCGGTGGTCGGCGTCGTCGCGCCAGAACTGGCCCGGGTCGTGAGCGCAGCGCAGAGATCAGGGCTTGGGCTAGGCAGCGCGGACACAAGGTAAGCGAGCGCGGCCGCATTCCGGCAACGATCATCTCCGAGTACGAGGCATCGCATTAGTCGCCAGACTGCACAGCGAGATGGTGCCGTCTCCCCCCGGCGTGAGCCATCTGGCGGGCAAGTCAAAGCGCGGTTTAACAGAGCGGCCCGATGTGCCAGCCCTATATCGGGCAAACGCGGAATCGGGTAAGCGCAGCAGGAATGCCGGCGGCGAACCATGCCCCGCTCATCTGAGCGAGGCGCGGTGCGCCGCCGGTCTTCGTTCAGCATGATTCGGGCTCGCGTGGGTTGCGCCAAACGCGGGCAGCCGCCGGTGCGCGGGCACCGGCCGCCGCGCGTCGCGTAACGGCCCGGAATCGCGGGGCAGGGGCCACACCCGGCCGCACAACCCACAGTGTCCGGATTCCGGCCGGACCGGCGCTCTCGGCCTTCTATCTCCCATATCCCGCTATCTCCTAATCTCCCGCTATCTCCTATGTCCCGCCGTGACGTCGGGGCTGGGCCTTCCATTTCCCGCCGCCGTGGGCTGCCTGCCTCTCACCGAGCCGGATCCGGGCCGTGGCACTGGCCGTGGCCCTTCTGCATCCCTGCCGTGCCCCGGTGCCCGGCAACAGACGTTCCCGCGTGGCGGATCCTGCAGGCGTCACGCCGACGCTGGGCCGCTCATCTGCCCTCGTGCCGGATCCAGCCTCTGACCGCCTCCCGGCCGGGCGTTCGCTCGCGGCGTAGCCGGGAACACTGTCCCTCTGGCCTAGGTTTTTACTGGGTGAACCCCCAGTGGCCGGGGAACGTTTTACACGTGTGACACATTGCACGCGAGGCGTCGCCCGGCGCACCGGCTACCATGCGAAAAGAAGAGGCAGCATCCAGTGTGCCTCCGCGACCGCCCTGTAAGGGAGCGACGAGATGTTCGAGAGGTTTACCGACCGGGCGCGCCGGGTCGTGGTCCTGGCTCAAGAAGAGGCCAGGATGCTAAACCACAACTACATCGGCACGGAGCATATCCTGCTCGGCCTCATCCACGAGGGTGAGGGCGTCGCTGCCAAGGCGCTTGAGTCGCTAGGCATCAGCCTGGAGGCGGTGCGCCAGCAGGTCGAGGAGATTATCGGCCAGGGGCAGCAGGCGCCGTCGGGGCACATCCCGTTCACGCCCCGGGCCAAGAAGGTGCTGGAGCTGTCGCTGCGCGAGGCGCTGCAGCTCGGCCACAACTACATCGGCACCGAGCACATCCTGCTCGGCCTGATCCGCGAGGGTGAAGGCGTCGCCGCCCAGGTGCTGGTCCGCCTCGGCGCCGACCTGAACCGGGTCCGGCAGCAGGTCATCCAGCTGCTGCACGGCTACCAGGGCAAGGAGCCCGCCGCCGCTGGCGCGCCGTCGGAGAGTGCACCGTCCACCTCGCTCGTGCTCGACCAGTTCGGCCGGAACCTCACCGCCGCTGCCCGTGAGGGCAAGCTCGACCCGGTGATCGGCCGGGAGAAGGAAATCGAGCGCGTGATGCAGGTGCTGTCCCGCCGCACCAAGAACAACCCGGTGCTGGTCGGTGAGCCCGGCGTGGGCAAGACGGCGGTCGTAGAGGGGCTCGCCCAGAAGATCGTCAAGAGCGAAGTGCCGGAGACCATCAAGGACAAGCAGCTCTACACCCTCGACCTGGGCGCGCTGGTCGCCGGCTCGAGGTATCGCGGTGATTTCGAGGAGCGGCTGAAGAAGGTCCTGAAGGAGATCCGCACCCGCGGCGACATCATCCTGTTCATCGACGAGATCCACACCCTGGTCGGCGCGGGCGCCGCTGAGGGCGCGATCGACGCCGCCTCGATCCTGAAGCCGATGCTGGCCCGCGGAGAACTGCAGACCATCGGCGCGACGACGCTCGATGAGTACCGGAAGCACCTGGAGAAGGACGCGGCGCTCGAGCGGCGTTTCCAGCCAATTCAGGTGGCCGAGCCGACGATTTCGCACACGATCGAGATTCTCAAGGGCCTGCGCGACCGGTACGAGGCGCACCACCGGGTGTCGATCACCGACGACGCTCTGGTCGCTGCGGCGCAGCTGGCCGACCGTTACATCAGCGACAGGTTCCTGCCGGACAAGGCGATCGACCTGATCGACGAGGCTGGCTCGCGGATGCGTATCCGGCGCATGACCGCGCCGCCGGACCTGCGCGAGTACGACGAGAAGATCGCCGACGTGCGGCGGGAAAAGGAGTCGGCCATCGACTCCCAGGACTTCGAGAAGGCGGCTGCACTGCGGGACAGCGAGAAGCAGCTGATCGACAAGAAGGACACCAGGGAGAAGGAGTGGAAGGCCGGCGACATGGACGCCGTCGCCGAGGTGAACGAGGAACTGATCGCGGAGGTGCTGGCGACCGCTACCGGCATCCCGGTGTTCAAGCTCACCGAGGAAGAGTCGCAGCGGCTGCTGCGCATGGAGGATGAGCTGCACCGGCGGGTGATCGGCCAGAACGAGGCGATCAAGTCGCTGTCGCAGGCGATCCGGCGTACCCGGGCGGGCCTCAAGGACCCGAAGCGTCCCGGCGGATCGTTCATCTTCGCCGGGCCGTCCGGTGTCGGCAAGACCGAGCTCTCCAAGACGCTCGCCGAGTTCCTGTTCGGCGACGAGGACTCGCTGATCCAGCTGGACATGAGCGAGTACATGGAGAAGCACACGGTGTCGCGGCTGTTCGGCTCCCCGCCCGGCTACGTCGGGTACGAGGAGGGCGGCCAGCTCACCGAGAAGGTGCGCCGCAGGCCGTTCTCGGTGGTGCTCTTCGACGAGATCGAGAAGGCCCACCCGGACATCTTCAACTCGCTGCTCCAGATCCTGGAGGACGGGCGCCTCACCGACGCCCAGGGCCGGGTCGTGGACTTCAAGAACACGGTCATCATCATGACCACGAACCTGGGCACCAAGGACATCTCCAAGGGAGTCTCGGTCGGGTTCGGCACCGCTGGCCAGTCGAAGGGCTCCTACGACCGGATGAAGGCCAAGGTCGCGGACGAGCTGAAGGGGCACTTCCGGCCCGAGTTCCTCAACCGGGTGGACGACACGATCGTGTTCCACCAGCTCAGCCAGGATGAGATCTTCCGCATCGTCGACCTGATGATCGCCAAGGTGGACGACCGGCTGAAGGACCGCGACATGGGCATCGAGCTCAAGCCGGCCGCCAAGGCGCTGCTGTCGGCCCGAGGCTACGACCCGGTCCTCGGCGCCAGGCCGCTGCGGCGGACCATCCAGCGCGAGATCGAGGACAACCTGTCCGAGAAGATCCTCTTCGGCGAGCTGAAGGCGGGCCAGATCGTGATGGTCGACGCGGAGGGAGGCACCGGGCCGGAGGCGCAGTTCACCTTCAAGGGCGAGCAGAAGCCCGACGCCGTTCCCGACGTGCCCCCGGCCGAGATCGAGTCCCGGCCAGCCGCGACGGGCGTCAGCAGCAGCGGGCCCACCGCCGGGACCGAGGGACGGCTCACCGCCGAGTAACCGCCAGAGCGGCGATCCCGCGCCCGGTCACCAGCCTCGGTGACCGGGCGCGGGTGTTTCTCGATGGGTGCGCGAACCTGCCCCGGGCTGTACCCGTTGCCGGGTCATTGCGTGAGCACGTCCGGGAAGCCGAACATCGCGACGAGCGCGGGATCGTGGAATTTGATCACGCGGGCGACGCCAGTGGCGGTGGGGGCCAGCACCACGGCGCCGTCGGCTCGGAGCACACCGCCGGAGTCCCGGTGATACACGGCGGAGGCGGGCTGACCGTTGGCGGCGGTCGCGATCATCCGCCAGTCTGCCCCGCGATGACGCCGCCCAGAGGCTTGAGTGCGGCCAGCGCGGTGGGCCAGTTCACGACCAGGCCCAGCGCCTGCTCCTCCGTCCAGCCGGGAGGCACCGGCATCGCCGCAGCCGCGGGCAGCGCCATGTACTCGGCGAAAGCGCCGTCTCCGACGCCGACGACGCGGGCCCCCGGCTGCGGGCCGGTCACCGCCTCGCCCACCGCGATGATCTCGCCGGCGGCCTCGAAACCGGCCAGGTACGGTGGCCGCGGGCCGCCCAGAAATGTGCCGCGGGCCTTCGAGATGTCGGCAAAGTTGACGCCAGCGGCGGCGACGCGGATCAGGACCTCGCCCGCGCCAGGGCTCGGCACCGGCGCGTCGGTGATCAGGCGCATGTCCTGCGGGCCGTTGAGTGAGGTCTGCTGCAGGGCGCGCATTGTGGCAGGGATGCTCATGGCAATCGACATTCCTTTCTCGGCGCATGTGATCGCCGTCGACAGGTAGACCTCGGCTGCCGCGAAAAGGAATCGACCGCCCCCGAGCCGCACGGGAGCATGTGTGAGCGCAGCAGCGGGGTCAGGCCGCGCGCGGGCGGTGCTCAGGCTCGGACGGAGTGCTCCGAACTGGCATCCTCGTGGCCTGGCAGCGCGTACGTGTCGAAGTCCAGCGCCTCGGCCAGGCCGTCCACCACCAGTGTGCGCAGCGCTTTGGCCCGCTGTGCCTGGTCAGGCCAGGCGGCATCGAGCCGGGCCGCCGGGACCGGGCCTGCCGCGTCCCGCAGAATGCCCAGCAGCCGCCCGCGGCACTCGCGGTCGCTGCCGGCGTAGCGCGGCTGCGCCGCTGGGCGTGCCGCGGACGCCGGGCTTCCGGCGCGCCGCCACGCGCACTGCCGCGCGACTGGGCAGCCGGCGCAGTCGGGACTCGCGGCGGTGCAGACGAGCGCTCCTAGTTCCATGACAGCCACTGACCAGCGCGCGGCGCGCCGCGGCGGTGTCGGGAGCAGAGCCTCGGCCAGCGCGACCTCGGCCGCGGAAGTGCTGCGCGGCGGCAGTTCCACCCCCCGCACCAGGCGGGCGAGCACCCGGCGCACGTTCGTATCCAGCACCGCGTGGCGCTGCCCGAAGGCGAAGCTGGCCACGGCTGCAGCGGTGTAGTTGCCCACCCCCGGCAGCTCGCGCAGGGCCTGCACCGAGGAAGGAACCTGGCCAGCATGCTCGTCGGCCAGGATCCTGGCAGCGGCGTGCAGCCACAGCGCCCTGCGCGGGTAGCCAAGCCGCGCCCACTGGCGCACGGCGTCGCCCGGGGCCGCCGCGGCCAGGGATGGCGGGGTGGGCCAGCGGGCCAGCCAGGCCGCGTGCGCCGGCAGCACCCGCGCGACCGGTGTCTGCTGCAGCATGATCTCGCTCACCAGCACCGACCACGGCGACGCTTCGGGCCGCCGCCAAGGGAGGTCCCGCGCGTGCGCGGCATACCAGCGCAGCACCGGCGCGGCATAGGTGTTCGTCATTACGGACACGATCCTCGCATGACCTGGCCGGCGGGTCTTCGCCGCCGCTGAACGCATTCTCTTGCATACTCAGCGTTATGGAAGGGGACACGCTCAGTAATCAGCCGGACGGGCGTGAGCAGGACGGGTTCGAGCAGGACGGGTTCGAGCAGGATGGGCTCGAGCCGCGTGGGTTCGAGCCGCGTGGCCGCGAGCAGGGTGAGCATGAGCCGGGTGGTCGCGAGCAGGGTGAGCATGAGCCCGTTGGGCGCGAGCCGGATGGGCGCGAGCTCGGGGCGATGACGTACTGGAGGCGCCGGTTCATAGCGCTCACGGTCGGCCTCGGCATCCTTTCCCTGATTGCCTGGGCATTCTCCGGAACTTTGGGCGCGAGCCAGGCTGGCGGCAGCACTGCGGCCGGCGGTGCGCGCACATCGCACGGAAATTCGGCCAGAACCGCAGCGGGTTCCGGCGGGTCCGGGGGCGCGTCCAGGCCCGCCACTCAGCCCCAGAGCACCGCGTCGCCCGCGGCCCGGCCGTCTGCTTCGGCCCGGCCGTCCGCCTCGCCCGCAACCGGTGCGCTGGCGCAGGCCGACCGCCCGCCTGCCCAGCTGGCCGCCTTCGCGCCGCGCCGCGCGCCGCATCCGGCGCGGGCCTGCAAGCCCGGCGACGTCGTGCTCAGCCTGTTCGTCGACCAGGACAGCTACGGCCAGGGGCAACTGCCCGAGTTCGACGTCAACGTGGTGTCGACGGCGACCAGGACCTGCGGGTTCAACGTCGGGGCGAAGCACCTCTCGCTGGTCGTGCGGACGCACGGGAAGCGCGTCTGGGCCTCGGTCAAGTGCGCCGCCGGGCACGGCACGCTCACGACCAACCTGGCCAGGGGAGTGCCGGTGATCGTGCCGGTCTCCTGGAACCGGCAGACCTCGGCACTCGCCTGCTGGGGCACCGGCCAGCAGGCCCCGGCCGGGCGTTACACCGCATCGGCCTCGGATGGCGGCGCGGCCAGCAGCCCGGTGCGGTTCACGATCGGCTGACGGCGCCGGCCGGGCGGCACCAAACGCGGCACTAGACGTAGCGTTCCAGGACGGACGACTCGGCCAGCCGGGACAGGCCCTCGCGGACGCTGCGCGCGTGCGCTGCTCCCACGCCGTCCACCTGGTTCAGCTCGTCCACACCCGCGGCCAGCAGCTTCTGCAGCCCACCGAAGTGCTCGATGAGACTGTCCACCACCGGCATCGGTATCCGCGGGATCCGGGCGAGCAGCCGGTACCCATGCGGGCTCACCACGTCGTCGAGGGCGTCGGGCCCGCCGAGCCCGAGCACCTCGGCAACCGCGGCCACGTCGAGCAGCTCGTCGAGGCTCAGGCTCTCCAGCCGGGCCAGCCCGGCGGCCGCACCCCCGGCCCGGTCCTGCAGCTGCGCGGGCACGTAGTCCTGCGCCAGCAGCACCCGCTCCTGGCCGGTGCCGGCCACGAGCTCGTCGAGGTGCAGGGCCAGCAGCCTGCCGTCGGTGCCCAGCTCCACCATGTAGCCCTCGATCTCGCCCGCGATCCTGCGGACCATCTCGAGCCGCTGCGCCACGGCCGTGACATCACGGACGGTGGCAAGATCCTCGAGCTCGAGCCCCGAGAGCGCGCCGGAGACCTCGTCCAGCCTGCGCCGGTACCGCTCCAGGGTGGCCAGGGCCTGATTGGCATGCGACAGGATCGCTGCGGGGTCCTGGAGCACGAACCGCGCCCCGTCGATGAACAGCGCGATGATCCGCATGGACTTGCTGACCGAGATCACCGTGTGCCCGGTCTGCCGCGAGACCCGCTCCGCGGTCCGGTGCCTGGTGCCCGCCTCGTCGGTCGGTATGCCCGGGTCGGGGACCAGCTGGACGGCTGCGCGCACGATCGCGCCGGCGGCGCCGTCGAGCACGATGGCGCCGTCCATCTTGGCCAGCTCGCGCAGCCGCGTGGCCGAGAACTCGGCGTTCAGCTCGAACCCGCCGGAGCACAAATCGGCAACGGCCTGATCGAAGCCGAGCACGATGAGCGCACCCGTGCTGCCCCGCAGTATCCGCTCGAGGCCGTCCCGCAGGGCCGTGCCCGGCGCGACCGCCGCCAGGGCTCGGCGGCGCTCGTCTTGGTCCTTGCTCACGGCAGGCACCCGGTCCCGGGACGGTGGGTCATTGACGCCAGTGTATAGACGCCCCGCCGGTTGCGGCCGCGACAGCCTCAGCCGTCCGCGGCCCGGGTGCCCAGGGCGATGGCGATGGCCTGTCTGATGTGCCCGGCCTCTGTGACGACCATCGCCGAGTCCTCGCCGGGAGGCAGGCCCGGTGAATCGGGCGGCACGATCGCCTGCCGGAACCCCATCCGCGCGGCCTCGGCGAGCCGCCGCTGCACGCCGGTAACCCGGCGGATCTCTCCGGCCAGCCCGACTTCGCCAATCGCGATGAGGCCGGCGGGCAGGTTCAGCTTGGACAGCGCGCTAGCCAGCGAGAGCGCGATCGCGAGGTCCACGGACGGCTCGGTCAGCCGTACCCCGCCGACGGTCGCCGAGTACACGTCCTTCTTGCCGATTCCCATGTTGGCCCGGGCCTGCAGCACGGCCACGAGCATCGCCACCCGGGACGAGTCGAGGCCCGAGGTCCGCCGCTGCACGGGGTCGGACACCGCCTCGCAGATCAGGGTCTGCACCTCGGCCACGAGCGGGCGCCGGCCCTCCAGGGTGACGGTCACGCAGGTCCCCGGGACCGGTTCGCTCAGCCGGGACAGGAACAGCCCGCTCGGGTCCGGCAACTCGGTCAGGCCGACCTCGCCGAGCTCGAAGCAGCCGATCTCGTCGGTCGGGCCGAACCGGTTCTTCAGCGCGCGGACCATGCGCAGCTGTGCGTGCCGGTCCCCGTCGAAGTGCAGCACGACGTCCACCAGGTGCTCGAGCGAGCGGGGCCCGGCGATCGACCCGTCCTTGGTGACGTGGCCTACCAGCACGGTGGTCAGCGTCCGCTGCTTGGCCAGCGCGGTCAGCGCGCCGGTGACCTCGCGGATCTGGGTGACCCCGCCGGGCACGCCCTCGACACCGTCGACCGAGATCGTCTGCACCGAGTCGACGATGAGCAGCCTCGGCTGCACCGCCTCCACGTGCTCGAGCAGCGCGCCCATGTCGGTCTCGGCGGCGAGAAAGAGGTTCTGGCTGACCGCGCCGATGCGGTCGGCGCGCATCCGCACCTGCGCCGCCGATTCCTCCCCGGTCACGTACAGGACCCGGCCGTTGCCGGCGGCCAGGGCGCCCGCCTCGAGCAGCAGCGTGGACTTGCCCACGCCGGGCTCCCCGGCCAGCAGGACCACGGCGCCGGGGACGAGCCCGCCGCCGAGCACCCGGTCGAGCTCGCCGAGCCCGGTGGGCAGTGCGCGGGCCACCGTGGCGTCCACCTCGGCGATCGGCACGGCGGTCGTAGTGGGCGGTCCCATCCGGCCCTTCCGTGCGGCCCGGCCCCTGGCCTGGTCCAGCACCCGGTCCCGCGCTGGAATCTTGCTCTCGGCAACCGAGCCCCACTGCTGGCACTCGCCGCACCGGCCGACCCACTTGGTGGTCTGCCAGCCGCACTCCGAGCACTGGTAGAGCGCTGCCGCAGCCGCAGACTTTCCCATGCATGGCACCGTAGCGGCAGGCACCGACAGCCGCTTCTTGGCGCCGACAGCGTGTCCGGTCGGCATAAGCTGGCAGTGCAGGACGCCACGCGCGCAGCACCCAGAAATTACCCAGCCAGCCGCAGAGGAGATGCCTTGGGCCAGGTCACCCCGCCCGCGGGTGTCCAAGTGGCGCTGTCCACGTCCTCGGTCTATCCCGAGCGGACGCCGGACGCTTTCGAGACAGCGGCACGACTTGGCTATGACGGCGTCGAAGTCATGGTCACCATGGACCCGATCAGCCAGGACCTGGATATCCTGCGCCGGCTCTCGGACTACCACGGCGTCCCGGTCCTGGCCGTGCATGCCCCCTGCCTGATGGTCACCCAGTGGGTCTGGGGACGCGAGCCATGGGGCAAGCTGAACCGCGCCAGGGAGGTGGCGGAGAAGCTCGGCGCGAAGGTGGTCGTGGTGCACCCGCCGTTTCGCTGGCAGCGCGAGTACGCCAGGGACTTCGAGGTGGGCCTTGCGCAGCTGGACGCCGAGACCGACGTCAAATTCGCGGTCGAGAACCTCTATCCGCTGCGCGCGAACACGCTCCGGGTGCGGTCCGCCGAGGTGACCGCGTACGCGCCGAACTGGAACCCGGTCGAGATCGACTGCCCGCACGCCACGCTCGACCTCTCACACACCGCCGTGTCCGGGTCTGACGCGATGGCAATGGCCGACGAGCTTGGCAGCAGGCTGGCACATGTGCACATGGCCGACGGCGCGGCCCCGGGCCTGCCCGACGAGCACCTAGTCCCCGGCCGCGGCACTCAGCCGTGCGCGGCGCTGCTGGCCAGCCTGCGGTCCCGCGGCTACTCCGGCATGGTGGTGCTCGAGGTGAACACCCGCCGCGCGCAGACCAGCGAGGAGCGCCGCGCGGAGCTGACCGAGGCGCTCGCGTTCACCCGCCAGCACCTCGGGGCGGCTCTGCATCCAGGATCAGCGTGACCGGCCCATCATTGACGAGCAAGACCTGCATGTTCGCGCCGAACACACCGGTCTGCACGCTCGCTCCGAGTTCGGTCAGCGCGTCGGCGAACGCGGTGACCAGTGGCTCGGCGACGGGCCCCGGAGCGGCCGCCTGCCAGGTCGGCCGGCGTCCCTTCCTGGTGTCTCCATAGAGTGTGAACTGGCTGATCACCAGCAGCGGCGCCCCGGTGTCCGCGCACGATTTCTCGTCGCGGAGGATCCGGAGATAAAAGATCTTCCTGGCCAGGGTGGCAGCCGTCGCCGCCGTGTCCGTATGGGTGACCCCGACGAGAACCACCAGGCCAGGACCTGGCAAGCTGCCGACCGTCGCACCGTTCACCTTGACGCTGGCCTGACTGGCCCGCTGCACCACTGCTCGCACGAAAAGGAATTCTGCCCCCATGACCCATGAGAATCCGGTGCTCGCCGATGTAATCAGGTCCGGGTTCGTCGAATCACGCCACCGCGGCGCGATCGTCATCACCGGCCCAGACGGCAGTCTCCTGCACCAGGCGGGTGCGGTGGACGAGCCCATCTTCCCGCGGTCGTCGAACAAGCCGATGCAGGCCGTGGCCATGGTCTCCAGCGGCCTGGACCTGGAAGGGGAGTTGCTGGCGCTGGCCGCGGCCAGCCATGCGGGCGAGGACTTCCACGTCGCCGGGGCGCAGAAGATCCTGGCCGGGGCCGGGCTGACCGAGGACGCGCTGCACTGCCCGCCCGATCTTCCGGGCGACGAGGACGCCAAGCTTGCGGTGCTGCTGGCCGGCGGCGAGAAGCGCCGGCTCTACATGAACTGCTCGGGCAAGCACTCGGCCATGCTCGCAACGTGCGTGGCGGCTGGCTGGGACACGGCCACCTACACCGACCCCGGCCATCCACTGCAGGTCGAGGTCAAGCGGACGATCGAGCGGCTCACCGGCGAGCAGATCACCGTGCCCCCCGGCGTGGACGCCTGCGGGGCCCCAGTGTTCGCGGTCTCGCTGACCGGCGTGGCCCGGGCGTTCAGCGCCCTGGTCACGTCCGAGCCCGGTTCCCGCGAGCGCAAGGTCGCGGACGCCATGCGCGCGAACCCCAAGTGGACCTCGGGCAGTAAGCGCCCGGACCGGGAGATCGTGGAGGCCGTTCCCGGGCTGCTGCTGAAGTCGGGCGCCGAGGGCGTCCAGGGCTTCGCGCTCGCTGACGGGCGGGCCGTGGCGATCAAGGTTGACGACGGCGACGCCGCCCGGCGCGTACGGATCCCGGCGACGGTCGCGGCGCTGCGCGCTCTCGGCGTTGAAGTGCCCGTTCCGGATGAGCTGGGCCGCCCTCTCCTGTACGGCGGCGGGCGGGTAGTGGGCGAGGTGAGGATCAGCCTGCCCTTCTAGGGGCCGTTACGCAACGCAGCCGGGCCGGTCTAGTTTGCAATTGCAAGCACCTGGCGCGAGACTGAAATCATGAGTCCGGTGAACGTGCCAGCGATCGGGTCCTACATCCGCGAACAGCGGGAGCAGGCCAAGATCTCACTCCGCCAGCTCGCCCAGGCGGCCGGCGTCTCCAACCCCTACCTGAGCCAGATCGAGCGGGGCCTGCGCCGCCCGAGTGCCGACATCCTGCAGCAGATAGCAAGGGGCCTGCGGATCTCGGCTGAGGCGCTGTACGTGCAGGCCGGCTTTCTCGAGGACCGGCCGCCCGGCCTGGAGGTTCGCGACGCGGTGCTCACCGACCCCGACCTGACCGAGCGGCAGAAGCAGATGCTGCTCGAGGTCTACGACTCGTTCCGCAAGGAGACGGCGGAAAAGACCCGGACCGTGCTGGTTGGCGAGACCGTACCTCCCGATGAGCCGGGCAAGGTAGCGTGACATCGTGATTTACAGTCATCCGGCGGCGCTCTCGGTGCTCGACTGGTTCTTCGAGGTGCTCGCCATAGCCGCGCTCGGGTTCGAGGGCTTCGCGTTCGTGGACGCGGTCCGGCGGCCCAAGCAGGCGTTCGTCGCGGTCAGCAAGCAGACCAAGCCGTTGTGGCTGGTCATCACCGGTGTCGCCACGGCGATCGGCGTTGGCACCGCGGCCAGCGGCAGCTTTTCGGTCGTTGGCATCCTGTCCGTGGTGGCGTTCGTGGCCGCGGCCATCTACCTCACCGACGTCCGGCCCAAGGTAAAAGACTTCCGGAGCGGCGGCGCGGGGTCCCACATGGGCCCGTACGGGCCATGGTGACGGCCTGGCGCACGCACCGGCTCGATCTCGACGACCAGACCCTGCGCGAGTGGGACGCCACCGTCCTTGACGCCGGGCCGGACGGGATCGTGCTCGACCGCTCGGCGTTCTACCCCGGCGGCGGCGGTCAGCCTCCCGACCACGGCGTGCTGCTCTGGGGCGGGGTGCAGACCCGGATCGAGGGAGTGCGCAAGGGCGACGACGAGTACCTGATCCCGGCCGAAGGCGACCCGGTTCCGCCGCCAGGAACCGCTGTTGCCGGCGCGATCGAGGACGACCGGCGCACCGCGCTGATGCGGACCCATTCCGGCCTGCACGTGCTCTGCGGTGTGGTGTTCCGCGACTACGGCTCGCTGGTGACCGGCGGGAACATGGAGCCGTTCGTCGCCAGGATGGACTTTGACCTGCCGGTCGTCCCGGACGGCTTCAAGGACGCCGTGGAGACGGCCTGCAACGCCGAGATCGCGGCCGGGCGCCGGATCGACGTCCGGGTGCTGCCCCGTGATGACGCGCTGGCGATCCCGGACATCATCCGCACCGCGAAGAACCTCATCCCGGATGACGTGCCCGACGTCCGGATCGTGGACATCGTCGGCCTGGACCAGCAGGCGGACGGGGGCACGCACGTGGCCTCGACCAGCCAGATCGGCAAAATCGAGGTCGTCAAGATCGAGAACAAGGGGAAGGGCTTCCGCCGCCTGCGGATCCGGATCGCGGACTGACTCCCCCCGCCCACTCCCCATCCCCCTTCACTGCGGGCGCGACCAGGCGGCTGACGTCGCGTCAAGGGCTCAAAAGGGGATTGTCAGGAACGCCGCCGGAATCGCCACCGTCGCGATGGCGACGACCCCGATCAGCGCTACCGCGGCCACCGGCAGCCGCGGAGTCGGTTTCAGCAGCCGCGAAACCCTGGCCGCCACCTGGCCGTCGGCTGCCGCGAGCGCGCCGTTCGGCGGGTGCACGCCGCCGGCCGCGCCGACCCTGAGCAGGGCCGTGGCGAGCTCCCTGGCCGGGCGGTGCCGCAGCGCCCGGTCGTCGGCCTGCATCTCGACGAGTAGCGCCACGGCGGCGTGCGCCTCGCGGGCCACGGCGGACCAGCGGAACGCCCTGAGCAGCGCGATGAACGGGAGCAGCACGAGGTCGTGCCGCTCCCGCAGGTGGGCCCGCTCGTGCGCGATCACGGCCGCGAGTTCGGCCTGGTCGAGCAAGTCAAGGGCGCCGGCGCTGATCACGATCCTGGAGCTGGACCGCAGCCCTGGCACGCAGTACGCGGCCGCCGCCGGGTGGTCGACAACGAGTGCGCCGGGGACCTTCGGGTCGCCGTGAGCGAGCAGGCTGAGCAGAATCCGCTGCCGCCTGCGAGCGCGGACCACGGCGGCGAAGGCGGCCACCAGGATCCAGCAGAGCAGCAGCAGCAGCACCGCGCCCGCGGCCAGCGCGAGGAGCCTCAGGCCAAGGAGCCCGGCCAGCAGGCGACGGGTTCCGGCCGAGGCGTGCCGGCCGAGCACCCGGGAGACAAGCGCGAACGCGCCACCAGCCACACCCGAGCGCTCGTCAGCCGCCCCGAACCCGGCAAGTGCACCAACGGCCGCCAGCCCCCATCCGAGCCCGAGCGCCTGCCACAGCACGATCGCGACCGCCGGGGACCTGCGAGGCCAGCGCGCCGCGGCAAGCGCGAATCCGGCGAGGATGCAGGCGGCCGCGAAGAGGGCAAGGATGAGTGCCGCGGCGATCACGTGAAGTCACTCCCCGCCGCCGCGAACTTTGTCCGTGGGCCCCTGGCCGAGCGCCTCGAGGGCACGGCGCAGCGCCGCAGCCTCGGTGTCTGACACGCTGCGGGCAAACCGGGCCAGGGCTGCCTGCCGGTCCCCGGTCTGCTCCAGTGCGCTCAGCATGAGCTCGGTCACATACGCTTCCCTTGTCGCCGCGGCACGATAACGCCAGGCGCGGCCGTCCCGCTCCCGTCTAGCGAATCCCTTCTTGGCCAGCCGGTCAAGGACGGTCATCACCGTGGTGTGCGCTAGGTCACGCTCGGTGAGGTTACCGCTGACCTGCCGGACCGTCAGCGGATCCGGGCTTTCCCAGAGTACGTCCATGATCGCGCGTTCAAGCTCGCCGAGACGGTTCACGTCGTAACTGTACCCATCCGCAAACCCCCGTTGCAGGGCCGGGACTTATCCCGAATCACGGCATAAACGGTGTCCGGGCCGTTATTGCGGATGGGATTGCGCGAGTACGGCCAACCGGGCATGCTGCGCTTGATGACGGGCTTGATGACAAGCGTGATAACGCAGCGTAAGCGCGCGGTTTACGTTCCGGTGACTCCGGCGCGAACACCGGCCGGGCCTGCGATAACGGCGCTCAGGGCCGTGGCGGCCTCGACCGCGTGCGTCATCCGCTGCCTGACGATCGCGTACATCGCCCTCCAGGTGGCCATCTGGCATTCGTTCTACTCCGCCGATCCGTGGCGCCTCGCCGGGCCGCTCGCCGCGATGGCCTGGGCGGCTTTGGTCGTGGCCTACCTGCGTGGCCGGTGGGGGCAGGTGTGGTGGCGGGACGGCCTCGACTCGGCGGCCAGCGTGCTGCTCGCGCTCGGCGCCGGATGGTGCGTGCCGTCGGCCGTGCGCGGTGACACCACGAACTGGCTGTACATCGCCATGGTGGGCCAGCTGTTCGTCCCGGCCTGGCTCACTCCCCTGGCGTCGGCGGCGCCGCTGGCGCTGATCTCGGCCGCCGCCTATCTGGCGGGCACGGTGGTGACCCCCGCGGCGCGGGCGGGCGGGAGCTCTGCGGCGGTGTCGGCGGCCGTGCTGGTGGCCATCGCCGCCGCTGCCTGGTGTGCCCGGCTGCTGCTCGAGCGCGGTGCGTTCGCGGCCGACGCCACATTAGCGACGGCCGACCGGGAAGCCCGTGAGCAGCGGGTCGCGCTGTCTCGGACCACCGAGCGCCGCGAGCACGAGCGCCTGCTGCACGACACGGTCCTGAACACGCTGACCGCCATCGGCCGGGCCGGCGGAGCCGACGCCGGCGGAGCCGACCCGGGCCAGCTCGTGGGCCGGTGCCGGCGCGATGTCGCGCTGCTGCAGTACGTGCTCAGTGACCCCGGCGATCCCGCCAAGGTGGCCGACCGGCCGTTCGGCGGCCTCCTCATCGGCATCGAGGCGGCAGCGATCGAGATGAGCGCCCGCGGCCTCGAGGTGCACGTGGGGGTGGCGGACCGGGTCTGCGGCCCGGTCACCCCGGTGCCGGGGCAGGTCGCCGTCGCGCTGGCGTACGCGGTCCGTGAGGCGCTGGTGAATGTGGCCACGCACGCCGGCACCGGCGAGGCGTGGATCGACGTGAGCCTTGCCGGGCCACCCGCCGACGGCGGTGTGCGGGTGACGATCCGCGATGCCGGCGTCGGCTTCGATCCGTCCACCGTCGACCCGGCCAGGCTGGGTCTGCGCCGGTCGATCGCTGAGCGCGTCGCCGACCTGGGCGGTCGAGCGTCCGTGCGATCACAGCCGGGCGGCGGCACGGTGGTGGACCTCTACTGGCCCGCGTGGGCGGCGCCCGGCCCCGCCGTCCCCCTCCCCGATCCCCGGCGGGCGGCCCGGTGAGCCCCGAGGCAGCCGCGCGGGATGCGTGCGGCATCTGGGACGGCTGGGAATCCGATATACCACGGGTGGCCGGCCTCGTGGCGGCCGTCTGGCAGCTCACCCTGCTGATCCCGGTGGTCATCTATGCCCGTGACTACCGCCAGCCCGCGGTGCCGATCGCGGTGTGGCTGGCCATGCTCGTGGCCGCCGCATGGCTGGTGCCGCGCGCCCGCGCGGGTGGCCTGACCGGCCCGGAGGCGGCGGCCGCGATCGCGATCGCGATCGGTGCCGTCACCCTGGTCGGCTGGGACCGTCGGATCCAGGGTGCCACCGGATCCGTGGACTGGTCGGTCTACGGGACCGCCTGGCTGCTCGCCCTCGTCGTGCTGAGCCGCCCGGCCTGGGTATGGGCGTGCGGTGCGGCAGGAGTGTTCACGGCCCACGCCGTCTTCGTCATCCGCCTGCTCGGCGTGACCCCGCTGGGCCTCGAGCGCCTCTCGGCGGCCGCGTTCATCCTCGTGGTGTTCCTGGTCGTGTTCGCGACGCTGCGGCCGACCATGCGCACGCACGCCGGCCTGGCCGCTCGCAGCGCCGCGCTGGCGAGCCGGTCGGCTGCCGAGCGCGCGGCGGTCGCGGCGGTCCGTGCGGACCGGCGGCGCAGGCTTGACCTGCTGGAGGTGGAGGCGCTCCCGCTGCTGCGCGGGATCGCCGACGGCATCCTCGACCCGGCCGACCCCGCGGTGCGGGAACGATGTGCCAGGCACGCCGCGGATCTACGGCGTGTCCTCACCGACCAGTCGCGTGCGGCCGACCTGCTGGCCGAACTGGAACCCGCGCTGCGTTCCGCCGCCGCCCGGGGACTGCCGGTCGAGGTTCAGGTGGTCGGCGTGCCCGGGCGCCCGGCGCCTGAGGTCGCGGCGGCCGCTCTGGCCGCGGTGGACAGCACACTGAGCGCTCTTCCGCCGCACCCAGTGCGTGATCCGGTGCTGCTCACTGTGCTCGCGGCCGGCGACGACGTTGAACTGTACGTGGCCTTCGAGTGCCCGCCGCCGACCGCTCCGGACCTGAGCGCGCTGCAGCAGCGCGTGCCAGCCGAGGCACAGTGGAGCGCCGCCTTCGACGTCAACGACGCCGGGGCGGGATGCCTCGAGGTCCGGTGGCGGAACGCCGCATTTGGATAACGGCACCACGAAGGGAGTGCGGCGTGTCCGCTGTGATCGACGTCGCGGCCGTAGATGATCATCCCATCGTGCTCGACGCCGTAGCAGGCTGGGTCATGGCCGCGGAAAGCGGCATCCGGGTCGTTGCCGTGGCGCCCACGGTGGACGCCCTGCTCGCCGGGCCGGGCAGCCAGGCACACGTGGTCCTGCTCGATCTCGACCTCGGCGACGGCACGACCGTCGACCGCAACATCGCCGCGATCCTTGCGGCGGGGCCTGCGGTCCTTGTGCTTGCCGCGTCCGACCGGCCGCCCGCCGTCCGGGCCGCCATCCGTGCCGGGGCGCTCGGCTACGTGCTGAAGTCCGAGGAGACCTCCCAGGTGCGGGCGGCCATCAAGGCGGTCGCCGCCGGGATGGACTGGATTTCGCCGCGCCTGGCATACATCCTGGCCGCCGACGACGGCCCCGATCGTCCGGTTCTCAGCCCGCAAGAAACGCGTGCGCTGCGGCTTTACGCCACTGGTATGCCGATGAAGTCTGTGGCCAGGAGAATGGCCCTCAGTGAGGAGACGGTCAAGCAGTATGTTGGCAGGGTTCGATTGAAGTACGCGAGGGCGGGCCGAGCGGCGCCCACGAAAATAGAGTTGTACTATCGAGCCGTCGAGGACGGGCACCTCCCTCCTTACCCCATGCCGCGGAACCCCCCCACCCGGTAGTTGGGGCTACGGAGATACCCGCCCTCGGCTCAACTTTTGCGGAGCGTTAAAAATCGTATGCGGGTTGGCTCGTGTTTTCATGACCCCATCTCGGGGGTCATAAAACACCCTGCTCCGGGGGTCCGAGAGCGGCTGCGCCATTTGGTGCCGCCCGCGAAATGCGGTGACCTCCGAATATCCAACCGCGGCCGCTGCGGCCGAGCTGGTCACTGATACGCCGGGAAAGGCGGTCAAGCCGGTGGCCATCGGAGGCGGTGGTTATCGGGACTCTCTGGCGGCCGGTAGCCGCCTGGACTCAGCCGGTGACCTCCGCAGATACCCTGTGACCACGGCGTCCCCTAGCCGAGAGGACAAGGGTGTCCGCACAGTCTCCGCGATTCCGGCCGGTCCTAGACCAGTTCGCACCCTACAAGCCGGGCAAGCCTCCGTCCGCGTCCGGAGGCCGCGCGTTCAAGCTCTCGTCCAACGAGTCGCCGTTCGGCCCGCTGCCCTCCGTGCTCAAGGTGATCGCCGAGGCCGCCGGCAACATCAACAGGTACCCGGATAACGGTGCCGCCGAGCTCACCCAGGCCATCGCCGAGCGCTTCCGCGTCCCGCCTGCGCACGTGGCCGTCGGCTGCGGGTCCGTCGGCGTCGCCCAGCAGCTGCTCGAGGCCGTGGGCGACCCTGGCGCGGAGGTCGTCTACGCGTGGCGTTCGTTCGAGGCGTACCCGTACCTGTCGGACCTGGCCGGTGTCGCCTCGGTGCGGGTGCCGCTGCGCGAAGAAGCGCATGACCTCGGCGCGATGGCGGAGGCGATCACCTCGCGGACGCGCCTGGTGTTCGTCTGCAACCCGAACAACCCGACCGGGACCGTCGTGCACCGGACCGAACTCGAGAACTTCCTCGACCGTGTTCCGGAGGACTGCCTGGTCGTGCTCGACGAGGCGTACACCCAGTACGTCACCGACGCCGATGTGCCCGACGGTCTGGACCTGTACCGGGACCGGCCAAACCTGGCGGTACTGCGGACGTTCTCGAAGGCTTACGGGCTGGCCGGGCTGCGGGTCGGCTTTCTGATCGGGCACGAGCCGGTTGCGGCCGCGATCCGCAAGACCATGCTCACCTTCACCGTGAACGCACTGGCGCAGGCCGCCGCCATCGCCTCCCTTGCGGCCGAGCCCGAGCTGCTCGAGCGCGTCGACAGCGTAGTGAGTGAGCGAGAGCGGGTCCGCGGCGAACTGCTGGCCCAGGGCTGGACCGTGCCGCCGACCGAGGCGAACTTCGTCTGGTTGCGCTTGGACGACGACACCGACGAATTCGCCGAGGCCTGCGATCGCGAGGGCGTCAGCGTGCGGCCGTTCGGCGGTGAGGGCGCGCGCGTGTCGGTCGGCGATCGCGACGCGAACAATGCGTTCCTGGCGGTCGCACAGGCCTATCCCCGCCGTCATTGAGTCAGGTCGTCCGTCATTGACTCAGGTCGTCGGTGTCCTCAGGTCGCCGGCGCTTTCACCTCTGCCGGCCCGCTTGCCGCCAGGGCAGGCCTTCGCGGTCGCCGGATGCCCGGATCAGCACCGCGGCCCAGGTGCGGAACGGCCGCCACGGCTCGGCGATCCGCCGTACCGTCGCGTCGTCTGGCTCGTCCGGCAGCCCGTAGTAGTGGCGCAGGTAGGAGCGCAGCCGGGGTTCGTCCAGGATGAGTGCGTCGCTGACACCGCAGGCCCGGAGCAGGACCAGCCCGGCGTAGAACGGCCCAAGGCCCGGGATGGTCTTGAGCGCCGTCATTGCCCGGTCGGTCTCCGTCGCAGCGAGCATCTCCGGGTCGAGGTCCCCGGCGAGCGCGCGCTCGGCGACACTGCGCAGGCGCTCGATGCGCTGCGGCTCCAGGCCGGGGAACGTCTCCAGGCCGAGCAGCTGCTCTGGGAGCGGGAAGGCGTGCTCTGCCTGACCATCGAGGTCGAACGGCCGCCCCAGCGCCTCGCAGAGCCGGCGCCGCAGTGCGGCCGCCTGGCTCCGGTGCCGGCGCTGCGACATCATCGCCCAGGCCGCGGCCTCGTATGGAGAGTGGAACAGCACCGGGCGCAGTCCTGGGCTCTCGGCCTGCAGGCGGCCAAGCACCGGATCCTTGTGGCCCGCCGCGATCCAGCCGTCGGCCGGGCGGTCCACGGAGAGAATGCGGCGCAACTGCCGCGCCGTCGCCGCGACATCGCCCGTCCCGCTGACCTCAGCAACCAGGGTGCCGTCCGGCTCCTGCCTGATCACCGCCCCCGCCTGGTGCCTCAGGTCGTCGGTCACGAAGGCGAGCCGCATCACCGCATCGCCGGCCTCGGCACGGCCGGCCCATATTCGGGCCGAAGCCGAACGCCGCCGCGGCCGCCAGCGAGAACGGCCCGTCGACCGGCATGCGCACCAACTCGGTCATGATTACCCCCCTGACCGAGTTGTAGCAGCTGGGTACGACAATCCCGGGCGGCTGTCACCGCTGCCGGTCCCATAGCCTGTGCGTGGCGGCACCGAGCGCGGAGGGCTATGCAGCGGTGAAGGTTCATGTGCTCCACGAGAACCCGGACTGGTTCACCCCGATCGGCGCGGCGCTCGACGCGGCCGCGGTGCCGTACGAACAGTGGCTGATCGGGGACGGCATGCTCGACCTCGATGAGCTGCCGCCCGAGGGGGTGTTCTGGTCGCGGCTGAGCGCGTCGTCGCACACGCGGGACCATCCTTACGCCAAGGACCACGCCCGCGGGGTCCTTGGCTGGCTGGAGGCTCACCAGCGGCGCGTGGTGAACGGGCGGCGCGCGCTCGAGCTGGAAGTGAGCAAGGTGGCCCAGCTGACCGCGTTGCGGGCGGCCGGGTTCGACGTGCCGCGGACGCTCGCGGTGGCCGGCATCACCGATCTGCCTGCTGCGGCCAGGAAACTGCCGGTCCCGTTCATCAGCAAGCACAACCAGGGTGGCAAGGGCCTGGGGGTGCGCCTGTTCGCCAGCCACGACGAGTTCAGCGCGTACACCGAATCGCCCGATTATCAGGCCCCGGTGGACGGCATTACCCTGCTGCAGGAGTACCTGCCGGCGGCGCAGCCGTTCATCACCAGGGTCGAGATCGTCGGCGGCGCCTACATCTACGCGATCACCGCGGACACCGCGCGCGGCGGTTTCGAGCTCTGCCCGGCGGACGCGTGCGCGGTAGACGTGCCAGGCCTGCCGGACACCGAACAGCTGGACACCGATCCGACGGGTGCCAGCTCGCCTGCCTGCCGGACGCCGGCCCGCCCAGCCTGTTCGCGCTGCGCGAGGGGTTCGATCACCCGATCATCGACCGGTACCTGAGCTTCGCCCGCCAGCATGGCATCGAGGTCGCCGGGTTCGAGTTCATCGAAACCGCGGACGGCCGTATGGTCACCTACGACGTGAACACCACCACCAACTACAACGCGGACATCGAGGCCGCCGCGCCGAGACCCGCGCTGCCCGCGGTGGCGGCCTTCCTCGGGAGGCTGCTTACCGAGGAGTCCGCAGGAAGACGGCTGCGCTGATGCGGTTCGGATACTGGATGCCGATCTTCGGCGGCTGGCTGCGCAACGTCAATGACGAGGGCATGTCGATCGCGTGGCCCTACATCCGCGACCTTGCGGTCGCCAGTGAGCAGCAGGGCTTCGAGCTATCCCTGATCGCCGAGCTGAACCTCAACGACATCAAGGGCCACCGCGCCCCGTCGCTTGACTGCTGGGCGCTCGCGCCAGCCGTGGCCGCGGTCACCAGCAAGCTGGAGCTGATGCTCGCGGTCCGGCCCAACTACCATTCACCGTCGCTGACCGCCAAGGCGCTCTCCACTCTGGACACGATCGCGCCGGGTCGGCTGTCGCTCAACGTGGTGTCGTCCTGGTGGAAGGACGAAGCGGCGCAGTACGGCGCGCCGTTCGACGTGCACGATGCCCGGTACGCGCGCACCGAGGAGTGGCTGGACGTCGTCTCACGGCTGCTGCGCGAACAGACCGTGACCCACCATGGGGCGCTGTACCAGCTCGAGAGCGCCGTGCTCGAGCCGAAGCCCAGCCGCCTCCCGCCGGTCTACATGGGCGGCGAATCGCCCAAGGCCAAGGAGGTCATCGCGAGCCAGGCGGACGCGTACGTGATGCACGGAGACGCCCCCGGTGTCATCGCCGAAAAGGTCGCGGACATGAGCGCCAGGCGAGAACACGCGGGGCAGCCGCCGCTGTCGTTCGGCGTATCCGGCTACGTGATCTGCCGCGACACCGAGGCAGAGGCCCAGGCCGAGCTCGACCGCATCCTCAACGTCCGGTCCTCGCCGCAAGGCTACGCGTCGTACCAGAACTTCGTGGAGGGCTCCCAGCTCGAGTCGCGGGTGTCCCTGGAGGAGTACAGCGTGTCCAACCGGGGCCTGCGCAGCGGCCTTATCGGCACCCCGGACCAGATCATCGACCGCCTCCGCGCTTACCAGCGGGCCGGGGTCGGCCTCATGCTGCTGCAGTTCTCCCCGCAGCGTCAGGAAATGGCCCGCTTCGGCCGCGACGTCATCGCCCGCTACCCCGGCCGCTAGCGGGTGGCGCGCTTGCCTGGCTCGTCGCGCCGGCGCTGCTCGAGCTGCTCGACCACCAGCCGGTAGAACTGGCGGGGCCGGCCGGGCTGTGGTGTCCGGTTCGGCGGCAGCGGCCAGGCAAGGCCCTCCTCGACCAGGATGTGCAGCAGCCGCCGCGCCGTTCGCGGGGTGACGGCGAGCAGCTGCCCGGCGGTTTCCGCGTCCACGACCAGGTTGGCGTCGTTCTCCGAGAGCTTCTCGGCAAGCCGGGCCAAGGTCTCCAGGCTCCGGGATCTGCGGGCTCCGGCCTCGGGCAGCCGCGGAGGCGGAACCGGCGCGTGCCCCTCCCGGCTCGAGGCGAACCCGCGCAGCGCGCTCCCAGCCTGGGCGCGGCCCAGCGAGGCGCGGGCGTGTGCCTCGGCCTCCACCGCGGTCCGGCCCGTGCCGATGCCCACCTCGATGACGACGCCCAGTTCGCTGCGCGCGCGGTCGGCGAACGGCGCGACCCGGAATCCGTCGGTGGCCCGGGCGAGGGAGCCGCGGGTGGCGACGATCAGGAAGCCGTGGTCGCCGGTCGGGCTGACCGCCGCGTGAATCCGCTGCGCCTCCTGGACCAGGAACCTGTGCACGGTCAGCCGCAGCTCATCCCGGGACTGCCGCGGTGAGGTGCGCCGCCCGCCGTCCCGCAGCGCAGGCACCTCCACCAGCGCGAGGGCGAGCTGCGCGTCCTCGAGCCTGCGGTACCCGCCGATCAGCGCGGCGGTGCGCAGCGCCACCCGGATGTCGCTGCCCGTCGGCCGCAGCGTGACCGCCGGAATCCCGGCGGCCGACAGCCGCGCCGCAACGGACTGCAGGCAGGTGAACGCGACGGACGTTTCGTTGCGGCGCCAGAGCCGCTCGTGGAACGAGGCAACAACGGCCGGGCTGCCGGAATCCTCGCGCACGTGCACGGCAGCCATGGGCAGGCCGAGCTCGGCAAAGGCCTCCTCGACGTCGGCACGGCTCAGCACGTCGATGCTGGACCGGGCCGGATCAAGGCCGGTGCCCACGCTGTCGCCGCTGGCCTTTAGCAGCGCCGCATACAGCGCGCTGCCGCCGAGAGGCACGAACGTCGCGGGAACCGTAAGCACGCCAGCGGTACGCGCGTACTCATACGGGACCCGGCTAGCGAACAGGCAGACGTCGATCGCCGCGCCCAGCCGGACGACCTGATCGGCGGCCTCCTGCTCGTCTCGGTACGCGGCAGCGACCAGCCGCCTGGGCGGACCGGACTCTGGGCCGAGACCAGCGCTGCCCACACCGGTACCGGCTTTCCCGGCCGCCGACGAGGGCGACAGCATGATCCGCTCGACCAGCTCGTGCGGCCCGACGATGCCGATCGTTAGCTCGCCCTGGACCCGGGCCGGCCGGTTCACGATGAGCCGAATCCGCTGCAGGAGCTGTACCCGCTGCATCCCGGGGATCCCCGGGATGCGCTGCATGGCCTCGATGCGCTGGATGCGCGAGGTCCCCCGTTGTGCCTTCCTAAGGCCACGTCAGTTCCCATCTTCGGTCAGCCTTCCCGCGATGTGAGAATGCCTCCCCTATTTGTTAACTCAAGGAGAGGATCGCTGGAAAGGGCCAATTATGGGTGCCTTGACGGTGACGATACTGAACCCATGCCGAAAGTTACCCGACAAAAACGTGCTGTCAGCTTGCTGACCTGCAAGCTCACGGAGCGTCGTCGGCCATCTCCACGTCGATATCCGCACCAAGCGTGGTCAGCCGCGCCGCCACAGAAGCGTGACCGCGGTCGATCATGTAGCCAGGCGAGACCACGGTCTCCCCTTCGGCGGCGAGGCCGGCCAGGATCAGCGCGATTCCGGACCGCAGGTCATGCGCGGTGACCTCGGCGCCTTTCAGTGTGCTCGGCCCGTGAACAATGGCCGCGTTGTTGGCCACTTCTACCTTCGCGCCCAGCTTGTTGAGTTCGCCGGCCAGCGTGTAACGCCCGTCGAAGATGGTTTCCCTGATGTAGCTGGTGCCGTCGGCTAGCGTGCTGAGCGCCATGATCGGCGACTGCAGATCGGTCGCGAACCCGGGGAACGGGCTGGTGATTACGTTGATCGGGCGCATCTCCCGCTCCCTGCGGACCTGGAGGATGGCGCCGTGGGTGGAGAACTCCACACCCATCTGCTCCAGCTTCCAGCGCACCACGCCGAAGTGGTCAAGGGAGGCGCCGACCAGGCTCAGCTCACCGCCGGTGATGGCGGCCGCCATCGCGAACACCGCGGCGTCGATGCGGTCGGGCATGACGGTGTGCTCGACGGCCGTCAGCTTGTCCACGCCGTTGACCGTCACGAACCCGGTGCCGCCACCGCTGATGTCGGCGCCCATCTTGCTCAGGAACGAGATGACGTCGAGGACCTCGGGCTCCATCGCGGTGTTGTCGATCACCGTGGTGCCCGGGGCTAGCGCCGCCGCCATGATCAGGTTCTCGGTGCCGGTGTGCGACGGGGTGTCCAGGTAGAGGTGCGTCCCGCGGAGGTTGTCGGCCTTGATCCGGATCGTGGTTTCGCCCTCGTCCACCGTGGCCCCGAGACGGGCAAAGCCACGGTAATGGAAGTCCAGGTTGCGGCTGCCGAGGTTGCACCCGCCGACGCCCTCGATCGTCGCCTCGCCGAGCCGGTGCAGCAGCGCGGGCACGAACAGCACCGAGGCGCGGAACCGCCGCGCGATCTCGGCCGGCAGCACCGGGCTGGTCAGCTCCGAAGCGTCGACCACCAGGGTCCGCTCCGCCTCGTGGAACCTGACCGTCGCACCTATGGCCTGAGCCAGCTCCACCGCCCTGCGCACGTCCTCGATGACCGGGACGTTCCTGAGTACCGTGCGGCCCTTCTCGGCGAGCAGCGAGGCCGCGATCATCTTCAGGGCCGCGTTCTTGGCACCCTGCACGAAGACCGTGCCCTGGAGAGGCTGGCCGCCGCGTACGCGATAGCGGGTCTCAGGGCGTGTGGTCATAGTGCTGGTGCTCCCGTCGGTCGACTGAGCGGCATCACTATCCGGGCCATCCCTGCCTGCCGACTGCGACTCCGTGACCTCTGGCCAACCAGACGGCAGGCCGCCCGATAGTAGGCAGCCTGATTCATGTGTCGTCCAGTATTCCACCGCTCTCGTGCCCCCCAGACCATGACGGCGATGATACGTAGCGTAGCCGATCAGCTACATCTAGTTATAAGCGGGGGGTTCCTGCGGGTTATAGGCGGGGGTTCCGTTCCGTTATGGGCGAAGTCCCGGCGCCACATCGGCGAGCATTTGCCCGCCGCGCCATTCCTACCCCCAACGGCGTCCGGTAATGCTCTCGTATGCGCTCACATACCTGTCACGGGTGCGCTCGACGACCGGTTCGGGGAGCGGTGGCGGGTCTTCACCGCCGTGACGATCCCAGCCGGACTCCGGCGAGGCGAGCCAGTCCCGGACGTACTGCTTGTCGAGCGAAGGCTGGCTCCGTCCCGGCTGCCACTGGCCCGCCGGCCAGAACCTCGACGAGTCCGGCGTGAGCACCTCGTCGGCCAGCAGCAGCGTGCCGTCGGCGTCGCAGCCGAGTTCGACCTTGGTATCGGCCACGATGATCCCGCGCCGGGCGGCGACATCCGCGCCCCTGGCGTACACCGCGAGCGTGATCCGCTCGATCTCGGCGGCCGCGTCGGCACCGACGATCTCAGCGACCGCGCTGGCCGGTATGTTCTCGTCGTGCTCACCGCGCGGCGCCTTGGTGGCCGGCGTGAAGATCGGCTCGGGAAGCCGCGAGCCATCGGCAAGCCCGGCGGGCAGCGGCACGCCGCACACCGCCCCGCTCTCCCGGTACTCCGCGAGTCCCGAGCCCGCCAGGTAGCCGCGCACCACGCACTCCACCGGGATCATGTTCAGCCGTCTGCAGGCCGTGGCCCGGCCCGCGAACTCCGCCGGGATGGGCGCATCCACCAAATGGTTCGGGACGATGTCCGTGAGCTGCTCAAACCACCACAACGATAGCTGGGTAAGGATCTTCCCCTTGTCCGGGATCTCGGTCTCCAGCACGTAGTCGAATGCCGAGATCCGGTCCGTGGCCACCAGCAGCAGCACGCCGTCGTCGGTTTCGTAGACCTCGCGCACTTTGCCCGAGTAGACGTGCCTCATGCCAGCGACTCGAGCCGCTCGAACACGGCACCCAGCCGCTCGACGTAACGTTCGGGCCGGAAAGCCTCGTCGAGTCGGGCCTCGTCCAGCGGCTGGCCGGCCGTGGCCGCGTGCTTGCGGAGCGTCTCACGGAATGGCGTTCCGGTTTGATACGTGTCCATGGCCGCGGCCTGGACCAACGTGTATGCGTCCTCGCGGGACATCCCGGCGGCGACGAGCTCGAGCAGCACCGCCGACGTGTAGATCAGGCCGCGCGTGGCGTTCAGGTTTTCCAGCATTCGCGTTTTGTCCACGACCAGCCCACGGATCAGCCTGGTGGTCTCCTCGAGGAGGTAATCCGTGGCGGCCGCGGAGTCGGGCAGCGCGACCCGCTCGGTTGAGGAGTGCGAGATGTCCCGCTCGTGCCATAGCGGGATGCCCTCCATCACGGGGACCACCTGGGCGCGGACGATCCGTGCCAGGCCGCTGATCCGCTCCGAGCGGACCGGGTTCTTCTTGTGCGGCATGGACGACGAGCCCTTCTGGCCCTGCCCGAAGGACTCGGCAAGCTCAGAGATCTCCGTCTGCTGCCCGAGCCTGATCTCTATGGCGACCGCCTCGCACACGCTAGCGACAAGGGCCAGAACGCTAGCCCACTCGCTGATCCCGTCGCGGAACACGACTTGGGTGGCGACGGGAGCCGGGCGCAGGCCGAGCTCGGCCATGACCTGCGACTCGATCGCCGGGTCGATGTTGGAGTAGCTCCCCACCGGCCCGGAGAGCTTGCCGACCGCGACCGCCTCGCGGGCGTGCAGCAGCCGGTCCCGGCACCGGGCCATGGCGAAGGCGAAGTCGGCGACCCGGTGGCCCCAGAGATCGGGCTCGGCGTGAATGCCGTGGGTCCGGCCGACCCGGAGCGTGGCGCGGTGGGCCAGCGCGTGCTCGCGCAGCGCCGCGGTCAGCGAGGTGGCCTTGGCCAGCAACAGGTCCGTGGCCTCGGTGAGCTGCAGCGCCAGCCCGGTGTCCAGCAGGTCGGACGAGGTCATGCCGAAGTGGACGTAGGCGGCGGCTTCCCTAGGGACCGTGTTGTCCGCCCACGCGGACAGGAACGCGATCACGTCGTGGCCGGTCACCGCCTCGATCGCGGCCACGGCCTCGGGGGTGGGCGCCGCCGCCGCCCGCACCGGCGGCACGGAGTCGGCGGGCACGGTGCCCGCGCGGGCGTGCGCCTCGAGCACCAGGGTCTCGATCCTGCACCAGAGCTCGTACTTGTGTGCCTCGCTCCAGACACGTCCCATCTCGGGCAAGGTGTACCGCTCGATCACCCCTCTATCCTGCCGCAACCTGCGACCACACCCGCCACCCGCGCCGCCGCTCCCCGCCCATGCCCCGCCCCGGTGGGGACGGCGAGGGGGCCGCGTCCCGGCCGTGCCCCCACCCTGCTGAGGTGATCATGAAGGTTATGGATGAACCAAAAGACGGGTCAGGGGCCGTCGAACGGTACATTCACGGGCGGCGCTGCTGGAGCCGGGGACCTCTGGTTTCTCTCTAGTACCAGGGTTCCCGCCAGTAGCAGGGTGAGCACGGCGACCTGCACCTCGAGGGCCACAAAGGTGCCGATGAGCGCCGTGGCGAGGGCCAGCACCGCCGCGGCGGAGCGCAGCCGAACGGGCCCTATCCGCAGCAGCCGCCGGATGGCCGCCTCGCCGGCCAGGAACGCTGCCGCCCCAGCGGCGAGCGCGATGGCCGCCGCCGCCGGGCCCGCTGCGATTCTGCCGGAGCGCTCAATCGCCGCCTCCACCCCGGCGGCCATCGCGATAAGCCCGAGCAGCAGCGGGATGTTGCAGTAGAAGAACGCTCCCAGGGCCAGCGTGATCCGGCGCTCGCTCGAGGCCTCGGTGAGCACCCGTTCGGCTTCGTCCTCGTCACTGCTGCCGAACACGATCCACCACAGCGCGGCGGCCAGCGCGAGGCCGAGCACCGCGGCCACGATGATCCTGGCGTTGTCCGCCGCGGAGTGCCCCGCCAGCCGCCCGGCGCCGACACCGATCGCGGCGACCGACTCGCCGAGCGCCACCAGGACCAGATCGCTATGCCGCTCAGCCATGTGCGCTGGCCGCAGGTCGAACAGGTTCTTCGGGTGCACGATCAGCGGCGAGCCAAGCTGCACGGCCAGCGCCACGACCCACAGCACATAGCCGGCCGGGCGCTCACCGCCGCCCGGCCCGTGCAGCTGGCTGGCGATGATCACCAACAGCGCCGAGGCCACGTTGAACGGCGCGACCCTGATGATGTTCCGGTTGACCCTGAAATACAGCCAGGCGTGAACGAGAACCACCGCGAGATAGCCGAGCCCGAGCGCGAGGCTGGCGCCGCCGAAGCCGTCCGGGATCGCCAGCCCGATGGTCAGGAACCCCGCCATCCCCACCAGGAGCAGCAACCGCTCGGCCGTGTGCACCGGCGGCCTGGCGTTGGTCAGCCACGCGTAGCCCTCGTACATCCACCACAGCAGCCCGAAGATCAGCAGCACCCGTGCCAGGGCGCCCGCGGTGAACCCGCTGGCCAGCAGCGAGGCGAGCTGGGTCAGGGTGAACGCGAAGACCAGGTCAAAGAAGAGCTCGAGCGTGGTCACCCGCAGCGGCAGCTGGTCCGGGTCCGCGCCTGGGCTGGCGGTGGGCGGCGGCGTTCCGGCGGCGCTGGGGTCGGCCGGGGGTGGGCTGTCCGCTGCAGGGTTGGCGGTGGGCGGGGTGCTGGTGGCGCCGGGGTTGGGGGGCTCGGGGTTCGGCCCGGTCATGGCCCGGTCGGTGCCGGGACGCATCCAGGCCGCTCGGCGATGTCGCTGCGGTACCAGCCACCGCGCATCCGGACTTCCCCGGCAACCCGGTATGCGGCCGTGCGGGCCGCGGCCAGGTCCGGGCCGGTGCCGACGGCGTTGAGCACCCGCCCGCCGCTGGATACGATGCGGCCGTCGGCGGCGGCCGAGGTTCCGGCGTGCAAGATGTAGCCGTCGGCGTCACGTTCGGGCCCATCGATGCCTTCGATGTGATCGCCCTTGACCGGATCTCCCGGGTATCCCTCGGCGGCGAGCACGACGGTCACCGCCGCGCCGGGCGCCCAGCGCAGCCGGGGGGCGGCGGCCAGGTCGCCGACGGCCGCGGCGTGCAGCAGCCCGCCCAGCGGCGTGGCCAGCCGGTCCAGTACGACCTGGGTCTCCGGGTCACCGAACCTGGCGTTGAACTCGACCACCCGGATGCCGGCCGCGGTAAGGGACAGGCCCGCGTACAGCAGGCCGGAGTACGGGGCGCCGCGGCGGCGCAGCTCGGTCACGGCCGGGACGATCACCCGGTCGAGCACCTCGTCGGCCAGGCCTGCGGGGGCCCACGGCAGCGGGGCGTAGGCGCCCATGCCCCCGGTGTTCGGGCCTGCGTCGCCGTCGTGGGCGCGCTTGTAGTCCTGCGCCGGGAGCAGCGGCACCGCCCGCTCGCCGTCGGCCAGAGCGAACACCGACACCTCGGGCCCGTCGAGGAACTCCTCGATCACGACCGTGCCGCAGGCGGCGGCGTGCGCCACGGCCTCGTCGCGGTCACTGGTCACCACCACGCCCTTGCCGGCGGCGAGCCCGTCGGCCTTGACCACGTAGGGCGGGCCGAAGGCGTCGAGCGCCTCGGCGGCCTCAGCGCCGGTGCGGCATGTGCGGGCGGCCGCGGTGGGGATCCCGGCCGCGGACATGATCTGCTTGGCGAACGTCTTCGAGCCCTCGATCATGGCGGCCTCGCGGCCCGGTCCGAAGCAGGCGAACCCGGCCTCCCGCAGTGCGTCGGCCAGGCCGGCCACCAGCGGCGCTTCGGGGCCGATAACCACCAGGCCGGCGCCGTCTTTGCGGCCAGCGCGGTCACGCTTGCCGGGTCGGCCGGGGCGACCGGGTGGACGTCGGCCAGCTGGGCGATGCCGGGGTTGCCCGGGGCGGCGTGCAGGCCGGTGACGTCACCGTCGGCGGCTAGGGCGCGGACCAGGGCGTGCTCACGGCCGCCGGATCCGATGACGAGGACGCGCACGGCGGCGAGCCTACCGGCCGCGGCCGGTGCGGCACGCTACGAGGAGGAGACCGCCGCGATCCGGCGCCGTTGGCTGGCCCCCAGGTAGGTGACGGTGACCGAGGCGAAGCGGCCTTCGGCGGTGGCCACCCAGAACCAGTCATTGACCGGCATGACGTCGGCCGTATGGCCGCCACCGACGAGGCGACGCCGGGAGAACCGGACCGTGATCCCTGAGGCACTGCCGATGAGACGGCCCCACGCGATGGCGTGGTGCTGCCCGCCAGCGACCATGCGGCTGGCCCCGGAGAGGGTCCCGGCCGAGAGCGGGGTCGCAACCACGACGTCCAGGAGGGTGTCCGCAGCGTAGATCTCCATGGCGGGCCGCGCGGCAGTCTGCCGGGAGACTCGTACCGACCACGAAGTGCGAAGCAGCTCATACGGGTCGTGCTCATCGCAGGCTGACTCGCTGATCGGCCAGTTGACCATGCTGGATGAGCGTTTCCTGCGCGGTCAGCGTTACCCGGCCCGCACCCGGGCCACGGCGTCAGATCAGGGGCCGGATCTGGAGCGTCTGGTCGCGGCGCGGGCCCACGCCGATCCCGCACACGGGTGCGCCGATCATGTCCTCGAGCGCCCGCACGTACGCCTGGGCGTTGCGGGGCAGGTCCTCGAACTGCTTGGCCGAGGAGAGGTCCTCCCACCAGCCGTCCAGGTACTCGTAAACCGGCACCGCATGGTGGAACTCGGTCTGCGTCATCGGCACCTCGTCGTGCCTGGTCCCGTTCACGTTGTAGGCCACGCACACCGGAACCCGCTCCAGGCCAGACAGCACGTCGAGCTTGGTGAGGAAGTAGTCGGTGATCCCGTTGATCCGGGTGGCGTACCTGGCGATGACCGCGTCGAACCAGCCGGTGCGGCGCGGCCTGCCGGTCGTGACGCCGTACTCGTGGCCGGTTTTGCGCAGCCAGTCGCCTTTCTCGTCGGTGAGCTCGGTTGGGAACGGTCCGGCGCCGACCCGCGTGGTGTAAGCCTTCACGATCCCGATCACCTTGGTGATCCTGGTCGGGCCCACGCCCGAGCCGGCGCAGGCGCCGCCGGCCGTTGGGGACGACGAGGTAACGAACGGGTAAGTGCCGTGGTCCACGTCCAGCTGGGTGGCCTGGGCGCCCTCGAGCAGGACCGCCTTGCCTTGGTCCAGCGCCTTGTTGAGGACCAGGCCGGTGTCGGCCACGTACTGCTGCAGCCGCTCGAAGTGGGTCAGGTACTCCTTCGCCGCTGCCTCGGCGTCGATCCCGCGGCGGTTGTAGACCTTGGTGAGCACCTGGTTCTTCTCGCGCAGCACGAGCTCGAGCTTCTGGCACAAGATCCCCGGGTCCAGCAGGTCCTGCACCCGGATCCCCATCCTGGCGGCCTTGTCGCTGTAGGTCGGGCCGATCCCGCGCCCGGTGGTGCCAATCCGTGAGCTGCCGAGATAGCGTTCCGTCACCTTGTCGAGCGCTATGTGGTGCGGCATGATCAGGTGCGCGTTCGCCGAGATGAGGAGCCGGTCGCAGGACACGCCGCGGCGCTGCAGCCCGTCGATCTCCTCGAGCAGCACCGCCGGGTCGATCACCACGCCGTTGCCGATCACCGGCGTGGCCTTCTTCGATAGCACGCCGGCCGGCAGCAGGTGCAGGGCGTAGCTCTCTTCGCCGATGACGACGGTGTGCCCGGCGTTGTTGCCGCCCTGGTACCTGACCACGTAGTCGACGTCGTCACCGACCAGGTCGGTCGCCTTGCCCTTGCCCTCGTCGCCCCACTGCGCGCCCACGATCACGATGGCGGGCATCTCATCAAGCCCCTTCGGATAACGCCGAAACCCCTGTCCGCGGCCTTGCAGGTCATGCAAGCGCGACAGGGGCTCTTGCGTTGCGATGCTACCGGATGCCTTGGTCAGGCCGGGTCGAGCGCCTCGGCGGCGGCGGCGCTGCTGTTCCGCAGGAACTCGCGGCAGCGCTCCGCCTCGTCGTCCTCGCCGATCGCGGCGGCGGCGACACCGAGCATGTGCAGCGAGCGCAGGAAGCCGCGGTTCGGCTCGTGTTCCCACGGGATCGGCCCGTAGCCCTTCCAGCCGGACCGGCGCAGCTGGTCCAGGCCGCGGTGGTAGCCGGTCCTCGCGTACGCGTACGCGGCGACCGGGTCACCGGCCTCGAACGCGCGCTCGGCGAGCGCGGCCCAGGCCGCGCAGTTAGCGGGATGGCGCGCGGCCACGCTGGCCGGGTCGGTGCCGGCCCGCAGAGCCTCGTCGGCCTCAGGGTCGTCCAGCAGATAGGTGGGCGGCGGGCCGCCGAACAGGTTCTCGTGTGTCATGCAGCCATCCTGCCGGATAGGTTTAGCTCCATGCTGGATGGCGAGCTCGTTGCGGCAGCTAGCGGTGTGTTCGCACTTGGCGGCAATGTGGCGGTCACCCGCCTCGGGTACGGAGCGATGCAGATCACCGGCCGGGGCATCTGGGGGCCGCCGCCGGACACTGGGGAAGCGATCCGGGTGCTGCGGCGGGCGGTCGAGCTCGGGGTCGACTTCATCGACACAGCCGACTCCTACGGGCCGTTCGTCAGCGAGGAGCTGATCCGGGAGGCGCTGCATCCCTACGCCGGCCTCACCATCGCGACCAAGGGAGGCCTTACCCGTTCCGGCCCGGATCAGTGGGGGACCGTCGGCCGGCCCGAGTACCTGCGGCAGTGCGTGGAGATGAGCCTGCGCCGGCTCCGCCTGGACACGATCGACCTGTACCAGCTGCACCGGATCGATCCGCAGATCCCGGCCGCCGACCAGGTGGGCGAGCTGGCCGACCTCCGCAAGGAGGGCAAGATCCGGCACATCGGGCTGTCCGAGGTGACCGTGCCGGAAATCGGCGAGGCCAGGCTGACGGCCCCGATCGCGTCCGTGCAGAACTTGTACAACGTGCTCGAGCGCCGTTCCGAGGACGTGCTCGACTACTGCGAGCGGGAAGGGCTCGGGTTCATCCCGTACTGCCCGATAGCGACCGGCCAGTTCGCGTCGCCACACGGACCGCTGGCACGGCTGGCCACGCCGGCGGGCGTCCCCGGGGTTCAGCTGGCGCTGGCCTGGCTGCTGCGGCGGTCGCCGGTCATGCTGCCGATCCCGGGAACCCGCACGGTGGAGCACCTGGAGGAGAACGTCGAAGCCGCCGAGGTCGAGCTGACCGACGACCAGTTCCGTGCGCTGGCCGAGCTGGCCCCGCCGGCTCCGGCTTTCTGAGCTGGACGCTTAGCCGATCTGCTTTCCGGCCGACATCAGGTCCTGGCACGCCTGGACGACCCGGGCGGTCATCGACTCCTCGGCCGCCTTGCCCCAGGTCCGCGGGTCGTACGCCTTCTTGTTGCCGACCTCGCCGTCGATCTTGAGCACGCCGTCGTAGTTGGTGAACATGTGACCCGCGACCGGCCGGGTGAAGGCGTACTGGGCGTCGGTGTCCACGTTCATCTTGATTACCCCGTACGAGATCGCCTCGCGGATGTCGTCCAGCCCGGAACCGGACCCGCCGTGGAACACAAGGTCGAACGGGTTCTCCTTGCCGTACTTGGCTCCGACGGCGTCCTGGATCTCCTTCAGTACCGCGGGCCGCAGCCGGACGTGGCCGGGCTTGTACACTCCGTGCACGTTGCCGAACGTTGCGGCCAGGATGTACCGGCCGCGCTCGCCGAGCCCCAGCGCTTCGGCCGTGGCCAGCGCATCCTCCGGGGTGCTGTACAGCTTCTCGTTCATCTCGCCGGTGACGCCGTCCTCCTCGCCGCCGACAACCCCGATCTCCATTTCCATGATGATGTGCGCGGCGGCGCACTTCTCGAGCAGTTCGCTCGCGATCTGCAGGTTCTCGTCGAGCGGCACCGCGGAGCCGTCCCACATGTGCGACTGGAATAGCGGATCCTCCCCTCGCGCCACCCGCTCAGCTGAGATCTGGATCAGCGGGCGCATGTACCCGTCCAGCTTGTCCTTTGGGCAGTGGTCGGTGTGCAGCGCGATGTGGACTGGGTACTTGGCCGCCACGACGTCGGCGAAGTGGGCGAGCGCCTCCGCCCCGGTCACCATGTTCTTGACCGACTGGCCGGACAGGTACTCGGCGCCCCCGGTGGAGACCTGGACGATCCCGTCACTGCCGGCTTCGGCGAACCCCCGGAGAGCGGCGTTCAGCGTCTGGCTGGACGTCACGTTGATCGCCGGGTAGGCGAAGCCGTGCTCCTTGGCGTGGTCAAGCATCTGCCCGTATATCTCTGGCGTCGCGATAGGCATGACGGCGTTCCCTCTCAGTCGGTGCGCCTCCAGTATCCCGGCTCGCGACGGGAAAGCCGCGCAGCCCCCGGGGGAAGCGCGCGCCTGGGAAAGCGCGGGCGGTTCCGCGTGGCTTTATTGCTGAAACCGCCGGATTGCGGTCGGTATTGGCGGCGGAACGCGCAGATAGCCGCAGCGGTTCGTGCAGGTTAACGGGCGGTGACGCGGACATCGTCTATGGTCAGTCCCATGGGATTGCATGACGCTGACCCGCGAGTGCATTTACGGTACCTGCTGGTCACCATGGTCACGCTGGGCGTCGTCGCACTGCTCGTGGTTGGGTTCACCACGCTGCACGCGCTGACCTGAGCGCTCCCGCGACGGCTCGCGTAGCGGACCGCGGTACCGCTCAGCCCGGCTCTACTTCCGCCATCTCGTAGGCGGCGCGGTACAGCAAGCCGCGCTCGGTGACCCGCTGCCTGGCGCCGCGGTCCACGATGACGGCCACGCCCACGACGTCGGCCCCGGCCTCGAGCAGCGCGTCCACGGCGGCCAGCACGGAACTTCCCGTGGTCGACGTGTCCTCAACGGCCAACACCCTCCGGCCCGCCACATCCGGGCCTTCGATCCTGCGCTGCAGGCCGTGAGCCTTTTCGGTCTTGCGCACCACGAAGGCGTCCAGGTTCCTGCCCCGGGCGCCCGCGGCGTGCATCATGGCTGTCGCCACGGGATCCGCGCCCAGTGTCAAGCCACCTACCGCGTCGAAGTCCAAGTCGGCGGTCAGGTCGAGCATCACCCGGCCGGCGAGTGGTGCGGCACTGCCCTCCAGCGTCACCCGGCGCAGGTCGATGTACGAGTTCGCCCGCTGTCCGGACGCGAGGACGACGTCGCCACGGACGACGGCCTTAGCCTTGATGGCACTGAGCAGGTCGCTGCGGTCAGTCACGGCAGCCAAGCTTATGCGCTTGCCAATCCCCTGATGGCGGGCGTAAATCGGCATCCCGATCGTCACGTGGGGAGAGCCGGCTGAGAGATAACCCGTGATCTGCGCGTTATGTCACGACACTCGCGATGCGCTGGTAACGTCTCGCGTCGAGGGGAAGGGCGGTATCGGGTGGATCGTTGCGCGCTTTTCGTGGATGCGAGCTATGCGCTTGCCGATGGCGCCATGGCCGTCCACGGAACCCGTCAGCGCGAGTCCGTCTCCTGGGACTACGCAGGCTTGGTCAAGCTGTTCACCGGGCTGTCCAGGGATCGCACCGGCCTGCCGGTGCTGCGCTGCTACTGGTATGAGGCGACGGTCGAAGGGCGGCGCAGTTCCGAGCACAACGCACTGGCCGACCTCCCCGGGGTCAAGCTGCGGCTCGGCCGGGTCCGTCCCGGGCGCCGCGAGGGCGTCGAAGCCGAGATGCACCGCGACCTGACGACGCTGGCCAGAAACCACGTAGTGAGTGATGCGGTCATCGTCAGCGCAGAGGAGGATCTCACCGAGGTCGTCGCCGAGGTGCAGGATCTCGGGTTGCGGGTCGTCATCGTGCACATCGCGGCCGAGGGAAACTGGACGGTCGCCAGGCCGCTGCGCCAGGAATCCGACGACATCGTGGAGGTGACCGGCGCTCACCTGCGGCCGTTTGTCGATCTCATCCCGGCGGCCGGGCCATCGGACGCCGACGAGCAGTACCGCAATGGCAATCATCAGCGGCGCAGCCTGACCAACGGGCATGGGAACGGCATCGGCGCAGTGACCCATCAGGGTCTCCCGGCTGCGGCACTCCCCCCGGGGCCGACGATCTACGCCAGCCCGGTAGCTGAGGATTATCAGCAGACATCGGCGGGCGCCCCGCAGTCGGCTGCCGCCGGGCAGCCGCAGGCCCCCGCCGCGCAGCCGCCGGCACAGGCTCCGCAGCAGCCTGCTGCCGCGGCACAGCTCCAGGGCCCCGGCGGGCAGCCGCCGCAGGCTCCTCCCGGATCGCAGTCGCCGGCCCCGGCTTTGCCGCCGAACCCGGCCGCGCAGCCACCCGCGCCGGCTCCAGTCCAGCCCATGGCGGCGCAGGCTCCCGCCCCAGCGCAGGCTCCGGCGCCGCCGCCCGTCGCCGACACGCGGGCCCAGGCTCCGGGCCGGGCTCAGGCACCCGCCGGTTCACCAGACCAGGTCGCTCCGCAGCCCCAAGGACCGTCCCAGCCCGGGCTCCCGGCGCAGCCTCAGATTCCCGCCCAGCCTGCAGCCGTCGCCCACGCTCTGGCCTCTCAGGCCCAGGATCCGCGGCAAGCCCAGGCGCCCGGTGGAGAGCAGCTGACGGCTCAGACTGTCCCGCGGGCCCAGGCGCCCGCCGGTGCCCAGCCCGTGGCACAGGCCCCTGCCCAGGCACCGCCTCAGGCTCAGGGGATGGCGCCGGGCGGCGCCCATGCTCAGCCGCAGGTGCAGCCCCAGCCCCAGGCCCCGGCTCAGCCGCAGGGACTTGCTCCGTCGCCGGGACTTGCGCCGTCGCAGCTCCCGGCGCCACCGGCGCAGGCTCTCCAGCCCGCGCCTCCTCAGTCCCAGCCCGCGCCTCAGCACCTGGCCGCCCCGACACCGCCGCCCGGCTACGGGCCGCCCCCCGGCGGACAGTGGCCGGCCGAAGTCGGCCCGAGTCCCGGCCGCCAGGGATCGCCCGGGCCCCAGATGCCGCCGCAGGCCGGCCAGGGAGGTGCGCGGTTCGGCCCCGGTCCGGGCGATTACCGCTCGCCAAATCAGGGCGGGTCGGCCCAGGGCCGGTTCGGAGAGCTGCCCGCCGCGCAGCGGTATGACGGCCAGGGGCAGGGCCGGTACCTGGACAATCCACCGGCCCGGTTTGCCGAAGGACCTCCGTCGTCACGGTTCGCTGAAGGCCCTGCGCAGGGCCGGTATGGCGACGCTTCGGGACCGGCTCAGTATCCTCCCGCCCCGCCGGGCGCGTTCGGTGGCGGTGGGGGCGGGCAGATGCCCTACCCGCCGCAGTACCCGGCTCTTCAGCCCGGACAGCACGGAGGCGCGTCGGGCCCGGCACCCGGGTACCCACCGCAGCAGCAAGAGCAGGGCCCCTACAGCGGGCCGCAGTCGGCCGCCCATGCGGCCCTTCCTGCCCCGGTGTCCCAGCCCATGGCGATGTCCCTTGCGGATGCAGTGCAGGCCGCGCACGCCGAGGGATTTGGCTTTGGTGACGCGGTTGCCCGGGACGCCCCGGCCCTGTGGCTGGAGGCGGTCCTGGCCCGCAAGCCCCGGATGCCTTCCGATCTCGAGGCGAGGCTGCTGCAGGGCTCGGCCCTGCCGATCGACTCACTGCTGCACGACGAGGTCAGGCACTCTTTGCGGCGCGGTTTCTGGGACGCGCTCGAGCGCTCCCGCCGGTAGTCTGATCCAGTGCCCAAATGACGCGTTGTAGACCCGCTTCCGCCGGGTACCTTACGTAACGTGCCTGTTCTCAGCCGCGAGGAATTCGACGCGATCGAGTTTGACGCCGCCGCTAGTGGCGACCACCAGACCGCAGCACGGCGGATGAGCAAACTGGCCGTGATCGGTACTCAGTCCGAGACGATGCCGCGCTCTGAGGCTTTCCTGCGGGCCGGCGAGCAGTGGCTGATGGCCGATGATCCCGCCGCGGCCGCGAGCGGCTTCCGGCTCGCGATGGCGGACGGCGGCCCGGTCTTCGTGGACCCTCGGGTGCCGCTGGCCCGCGCGCTGTTCCTGATGGACAAGCCGGCCGAGGCGCAGTCGCTGCTGGACAAGCTCAAGGCGGAGGGCCGCCGCGACCCGCGGATGTGCGACCTCGTCGCCGAACTGCTGGTCGAGCGATCCGACCTGCCCGGCGCGCTGGACTGGGCGACCGCAGGCGTTGAACTGTGCCTGGGACGCCGGCGCGGCAGCGAAGGCGCACCGCAGCCCGGGCCGGCGCCGGGGCCGACGAACGGCAGAGATGACGCCGAGGCCGAACTGCGGCTGCTGCTCAGCCTTCGCTACCGCATCCGTAATGACCTGGGGCTTCCCGAGGACAGTTACGACGCGCTGCTCGATGAAGCCTGAGCCGCGACAGAAGCCTCGGAAGCTGGGCGCACCGACAGGGCGTCGGCGTCCTCATCGCGGTCAACGAGCACGGTGTCACCGTCGGTGATCTCGCCGGCCAGCAGCTTGCGGGCTAGCTGGTCACCGATGGCCGACTGGATCAGCCTGCGCAGCGGCCTGGCGCCGTAGACCGGGTCGAACCCGGTGACGGCCAGCCATTCCCTTGCGGCCGGCGTGACCTCGAGCATCAGCCGGCGGCCGGCCAGCCGCCGGACCAGCGTGCCGACCTGCAGGTCGACGATCTCGGCGAGCTCATCCGTGGACAGCGCGTCGAAGAGGATCACGTCGTCCAGCCGGTTCAGGAACTCCGGCTTGAACGTGGCCCGCACGACATTCATCACCGCGTCCTTCTTGGCCGCCTCGTCCAGCACGGGGTCGGCGATGAACTGCGAGCCCAGGTTTGAGGTGAGGATCAGGATCGTGTTGCGGAAGTCGACCGTGCGGCCCTGGCCGTCGGTGAGCCGGCCGTCATCGAGCACCTGCAGCAGGATGTCGAAGACTTCCTGGTGCGCCTTTTCCACCTCGTCCAGCAGGATCACGCAGTAGGGACGCCGCCGTACCGCCTCGGTGAGCTGACCGCCCTCCTCATAGCCGACGTAGCCGGGGGGCGCCCCGACCAGCCTGGCCACCGAGTGCCGCTCGGAGTACTCGCTCATGTCGATGCGGACTATCGCCCGCTCGTCGTCGAACAGGAACTCAGCCAGCGCCTTGGCCAGCTCCGTCTTGCCGACGCCGGTCGGCCCCAGGAACAGGAACGATCCCGACGGGCGATCCGGATCCGAGATGCCCGCCCGCGACCTGCGGACGGCGTCGGACACGGCCTGGACGGCGCGGGTCTGGCCGACCAGCCGCTTGCCGAGCTCGGATTCCATCCGCAGCAGCTTGCCGGTCTCGCCTTCGAGCAGCCTGCCGGCGGGTATGCCCGTCCACGAGGCCACCACGTCCGCGACGTCGTCGGGGCCGACCTCTTCCTTGACCATCGGCGCGTCCGGCTGCTCGGAAGCCTCGGCGTTCTCGCTCGCCGCGGCTTCCTCGATCTCGCGCTCCAGCGCCGGGATCTCTCCGTAGATCAGCCGCGACGCGGTCGCGTAGTCCGCCTCGCGCTGGGCCCGCTCGGCCTCGCCGCGCTTGTCGTCCAGGAGCTTCTTCAGCTCGCCGACCTTGTTCAGGCCGGCCTTCTCCCGCTCCCAGCGGGCGATGAGCGCCGTCAGCTGCTCCTGGCGGTCCGCCAGGTCAGCGCGCAGCCGCTCCAGCCGCTCCTTGCTTGCCGGGTCGGCTTCCCGCTCCAGCGCCATCTCTTCCATCTTCATCCGGTCGACGGCGCGCTGCAGTTCGTCGATTTCCACCGGCCGGGAGTCGATCTCCATGCGGAGCCGGGATGCGGCCTCGTCGACCAGGTCGATGGCCTTGTCCGGGAGGAACCGCGCGGTGATGTACCGGTCCGACAGGGTGGCGGCCGCAACCAGCGCGGCATCCGAGATCTGCACCTGGTGGTGCGCCTCGTACCGGCCCTTGAGCCCGCGCAGGATCGCGATCGTGTCCTCCACCGACGGCTCGCCGACGAAGATCTGCTGGAACCGGCGCTCCAGGGCTGCGTCCTTCTCGATCCGCTCGCGGTACTCATCGAGCGTCGTGGCCCCGACCATGCGCAGCTCACCGCGGGCCAGCATCGGCTTGAGCATGTTGCCAGCGTCCATGGCGCCCTCGGCGGCGCCGGCGCCCACGACCGTGTGCAGTTCGTCGATGAACGTGATGACCTGGCCGTCGCTGTCCTTGATCTCGGCCAGGACCGCCTTCAGCCGCTCCTCGAACTCGCCGCGGTACTTGGCGCCTGCCACCATCGCGCCCAGGTCGAGCGCGACCACGCGCTTGTTCCTGAGCGACTCGGGCACGTCGCCCGCGACGATCCGCTGGGCCAGGCCCTCGACCACGGCGGTCTTGCCGACCCCGGGTTCGCCGATCAGAACCGGGTTGTTCTTGGTCCGGCGGGACAGTACCTGGATCACGCGGCGGATCTCGGCGTCCCGGCCGATGACCGGGTCGAGCTTGCCCTCACGGGCGCTGCGGGTCAGGTCGATCCCGTACTTCTCCAGCGCCTGGTACGTGCCCTCCGGGTCCTGGCTGGTGACCTTGGCGGACCCGCGGACCTTCTCGAACGCGGCGAGCAGCTCGTCCGGTCCCGCGCCGGCTTCGCGCAGGACGGTCGCTGCCTGGCCGCCGTCGGCGGCCAGCCCCACCAGAAGGTGCTCGGTGGAGATGTACTCGTCGCCCATCTCGCTGGCCCGCTTCTCCGCGGTGTTGAGCGCGGCGAGCAGCGGCCGCGAGGTCTCCGGGGCGCTCAGCGTGGCCCCGGCGGCCCTCGGCAGCCTGGCCAGCCGCTCGCTGACGGTCTTGAGCACCGCCTCGGGGTCGGCGCCCGCCGCCTGCAGCAGCGGGTACACCGTCCCGTCATTCTTCTGCGCGATCAAAGCGGCAAGAAGGTGCAGGCCGTCGACGTTCGGGTTCCCGGCCGCGGCAGCGGTCCGGATCGCTTCGGACAGCGCCTCCTGGCTCCTGCGGGTGAATTTCTCGTTAGCCATCGTTTGTTTCTCGCAACTCCGCGGTTCGTCCTAGTGCCCCCGCCCCGGAACGGCCCTCCTGGGCCCGTGCCGCACTGGCGGGCGGCTGAGCAGTTACTGATACGTCCGAGCGGCGCACCGGGACCAGGTCGGCACCCCTGTTCCGGCTCCGCAGCAGCCCGGCAAGCCGGGCGGCCACGGCGCGGGTGGACTCGAGCTCCGCGCGGAGCTGGGCGATCTCGGCGTGCAGCTCGACGAGCCGCACCCGGCTGCGCTGCTCCTGGTCCTCGAGCTCCAGGATCCGCTTGATCCCGGACAGGTTGACGCCCTCTTCCTGGGACAGTCGCTGGACCTCGCGCAGGGCCAGCACGTCACGCAGCGAGTAACGCCGACCGCCCCCAGCCGACCGGCCCGGCGATACCAGGCCGAGCCGGTCGTAGGCGCGCAGTGTCTGCGCATGCAGCCCGGATAGCTGGGCGGCCACGGAGATGACATAGACGGGCGTGTCATCCGAAAGGTCGAACTGGATCATGTCATCTCCTTTCATGTGGTCGTCCTCCCGCTACTTCTCGTCCCTGACCCGCGTTCATCGGTACACGCGGCTCACACGGCCTTGGCCCGGCGCAGCAGATCGTCGCGCTGGTCCTCGCCGGGCGCGAGCTTCCTGAGCGTCTCCAGTGCCTCGCGGGCCTCGCCGTTGATGTCCTTTGGCACCCGCACATCCACGGTGACCAGCAGGTCGCCGTAGGTGCTGTCCTGGCGCCGCACGCCCTTGCCGCGAACCCGGAAGGTGCGCCCGTTGGGCGTACCCGGCGGGATCCGCAGGCTCACCGGCATGCCGCCGTGCGTGGGCACCTTGATCTCGGCGCCAAGCGCGGCCTCCGGCAGCGTGATCGGCACGGTAATGGTCAGGTTGTGCCCCGACCTGCCGAACACCGGATGCGACTCGACGTGCACGCGCACATACAGGTCTCCGGCCGGCCCGCCGCGCTCGCCAGGGGCGCCCTTGCCCTTGAGCTTGATCCGCTGGCCGTCCGCGACCCCGGCGGGGATGCGGGCCTGGATCGTCCTGGTGCTCATCGCCCGCCCGCTGCCCGAGCAGACCGGGCACGGGTCGTCAACGACGAGCCCGCGGCCGCGGCAGGTCTTGCAGGGCTCCGAGAACGCGAAGTTGCCCAGGTTCCTGCTGCCCTGGCCGGTGCCCTCGCAGGTGGGACACACCCTCGGGACGGTGCCGGCCTTGGCCCCTGTGCCCATGCACGCCTTGCACGGGCCTTCGCCGGCCAGGCTCAGCGCCACCGTCGCGCCGTTGATCGCGTCGGCGAAGCTGAGCGACGCCTCGGTCTCGACATCCGCGCCGCGCCGGGGCCGCTGCTGCTGGGTCGAGCGCCCCCCGCCAAACACGCCGCCGAGCAGGTCGCCGAGCCGCCCACCGGTGCTGGCTCCGCCACCGGAGGTGCCTCCGAAGAGATCGCCGAGGTCGAAGTTGTAGCCGCCAGCGCCGCCGCCCGAGCCGGGCATCCGGACGCCGCCGCCGAAGAGTGAGCGGGCGTCGTCGTACTCCTTGCGCCGCTTCTCGTCGGACAGGACGTTGTAGGCCTCGGAGATCTCCTTGAAGCGCTCCTCGGCGCCAGCATCGCCCTTGTTCGCGTCCGGGTGGTACTTCCGGGCCAGCTTGCGGTACGACTTCTTGATCTCGTCGGGGTTTGCGCTCTTGGCGACGCCGAGGACCTTGTAGTAGTCCTTCTCGAGGAAGTCCTTGGTACTCATCGGAATCCTCCCCGTCGGTTCTTAGTCTCCACCGCTGGTGTCAGCCGGATGGTAAGTGCTTGCGTCGTCTCCGCCGCCTTCGTCTTCGTCTGGCTCGCCGGGCTCGGCGACCGCAACCCGCGCCGGGCGCAGGATCCGGTCACCGACCTTGTAGCCGGGCTGCAGGATGCGGACGCACGTCGTCTCCGTCACGTCCGGGGAGTACGAGTGCATCAGCGCATCGTGCAGGTTCGGGTCGAACGGGTCACCGTCCTCGCCGTAGCTGTTCAGGCCCAGCTTGACGGTCGCCGCCTCCAGTGACTCGGCGACTGACTTGAAGCCGCCGACGAGCTCTCCGTGTTCCCTGGCCCGGCCGATGTCGTCGAGCACGGGCAGCAGTTCGGTGAGCACGTTGGCTAGCGCCTGCTCCCGGACGGCTATCCGGTCCCGCTCGACCCGCTTGCGGTAGTTCGCATACTCGGCCTGCAGCCGCTGCAAATCCGCCGTGCGGTCGGCGAGCTGAGCTGCCATCTTCTCCACCTCGGCATCCCGCTCGGCCCGGTTGGGCGGGTCGGGAGCCGGTCCGTTGTTCTGATTGCCGTTGTCCTGGCCGTCCCGGGCGGGCTGGCCGCCTCCGGGGTTGCCCCCGGAGGCGTTGCCCGGCCGGGATACCGCGTGCCTGCCCGGCCGGGGCTGGGCGGGTCCGCGCTGCGGACTCCCCTGGCCCTGGCCGGACTGCCGGTCGCCGTCGCGTACCTGGCCCGTGACCGGGTCAATGCGACGCCGGTCACGGATGACCGGGCCCTGGCTCTCCTCGTCAGGTGACCTCATCAGGCGGCGCCACCCTCAGGCTTGTCGTCGTCGACGATCTCGGCCTCGACCACGTCGTCGTCGCCGGACGCGTCCTCCTGGCCTGCCGCACCCTCGGCGCCTGCGGCGCTCGCGGCCTGCTGCGACTGGGCGTAGATGGCCGTGCCCATCTTCTGGCTGACCTGTGCCGCGTGCTCGGTGGTGGTCCGGATCGCCTCGTTGTCGGTGCCCTCGAGCGCCTTCTTCAGCTCGGCGATCGCGGACTCGACCTCGGACTTGACGTCATCCGGAACCTTGTCGGCGTTCTCGGCGAGGAACTTCTCCGTGGTGTAGGCCAGGCTCTCGCCGCGGTTGCGGACCTCAGCCTCCTCGCGGCGCTGGCGGTCCTCCTCCGCGTACTTCTCGGCGTCGGCCATCATCCGCTCGATGTCGTCCTTGGCCAGCGCGGAGCCGCCGGAGATCGTGACGGACTGCTGCTTGCCGGTGCCGAGGTCCTTCGCCGAGACGTTCACGATGCCGTTCGCGTCGATGTCGAAGGTGACCTCGATCTGCGGGATGCCCCGCGGCGCCGGAGCCAGGCCGGCCAGCTCGAACATGCCGAGCTTCTTGTTGTACGCGGCGATCTCGCGCTCACCCTGGAACACCTGGATCTGCACGGACGGCTGGTTGTCCTCGGCCGTGGTGAAGATCTCCGACCGCTTGGTCGGGATCGTGGTGTTGCGCTCGATCAGCTTGGTGAAGATGCCGCCCTTGGTCTCGATGCCCAGCGACAGCGGGGTCACGTCGAGCAGCAGGACGTCCTTGACCTCGCCCTTGAGCACGCCGGCCTGCAGCGAAGCGCCGACCGCCACGACCTCGTCCGGGTTGACGCCCTTGTTCGGCTCCTTGCCGCCGGTCAGGTCCTTGACCAGGTCAACCACGGCGGGCATCCGGGTGGAACCGCCGACCAGCACCACGTGCTGGATGGCGTCCAGCTTGATCCCGGCGTCCTTGATCACCTGCTGGAACGGCCCCTTGCAGCGGTCGAGCAGGTCGGAGGTCATCTTCTGGAACTCGGCCCGGGACAGCTTGGTGTCCAGGTGCAGCGGGCCCTGATCCGAGTGGGTGATGTAGGGCAGGTTGATCTGCGACTCGGTCGAGCTGGACAGCTCGATCTTGGTCTTCTCCGCGGTCTCCCGCAGCCGCTGCAGCGCCATCTTGTCCTTGGACAGGTCGATGCCGTAGCTGTTCTTGAAGTCCTTGACCAGCCAGTCCACGATCCGCTGGTCCCAGTCGTCACCACCGAGGTGGTTGTCGCCGCTGGTTGCCTTGACCTCCACGACGCCCTCGCCGACCTCGAGCAGGGAGACGTCAAACGTGCCGCCGCCCAGGTCGAAGACCAGGATCGTGGCCTCGTTGTCCTTGTCCAGGTGGTACGCCAGCGCGGCCGAGGTGGGCTCGTTGATGATGCGGAGCACGTTCAGGCCCGCGATCTGGCCGGCCTCCTTGGTCGCCTGCCGCTGAGCGTCGCTGAAGTACGCCGGAACGGTGATCACGGCGTCGGCGATGGTCTCGCCAAGGTACGCCTCGGCGTCCCTCTTCAGCTTCTGCAGGATGAAGGCGCTGATCTGCTGCGCCGTAAACTTCTTGCCGTCGATGGCGACGGACCAGTCGGTGCCCATCTGGCGCTTGACCGAGCGGATCGTCCGGTCCACGTTGGTCACGGCCTGCCGCTTGGCGACCTCGCCGACGAGCACTTCGCCGTTCTTCGCGAAGGCGACAACAGACGGTGTGGTCCGGGAGCCTTCCGCGTTCGCTATGACCGTGGGCTCGCCACCCTCGAGAACTGCGACGACGGAGTTGGTCGTTCCCAGGTCAATGCCTACCGCTCGTGCCATGAGTTCAGTCCTTGTGTGTTGTGTTGATAACTTGAGTCTTGTCGGCGCAAGTTTGCCATGCTGCGGTTGGCCTGGCAAATGACTTGAGCCTACTGTGCTCAACTTTGCAGAGCCCTCCGGCATTCCCCGCCGGGCGGAAAGTTTGGGCGAGGCTCCCGTCCGCCCGGACCGCCGGGTCGGAATCCCAGCTGAGGGCGGAATTCCCAGCTCGTAAAGCAGGGGCGTCCGGTGGATAATTCCACATGGCCCGGGCTGCCCGGCCCTAGGTGACCGAGCGCTTGCTTCGCCGCTGCCTCGCATCTGCGAGCGCCGGGGCTCGCGATGACGCCCGCGCCTCCCCCGACGCGCCGTCATTGTCCGAAGTGGGCACCTGAGTTCACGCGGACACTAGGTGGCTCACCCAGGCCTGTCTACGATGAAGGCGGCCTGCGAAGCCAGGCCGCACGCTGGCCGTCTCGGTACGGTCGCACTGCACGAGAACTGCGTGAAGGGACCACGAGGAGCCGTGAGCATGCGCCGAGACGACCATCTGCTTGGCGCTGACGCCGAGCAGGCCGTCGAGGCGCAGGCCCTTCCCGATGACGGCGCCCCGCCGGAAGGCGAATCCCCGCCGGAAGGCGAATCCCCGCCGGAAGGCGAATCCCCGCCGGATGCCGGGGCCCGGCGGGATACCGGCGCCCAGCGGCGTGCCGAGCTCCCCGCAGACAGCCGCGTGCGGGCGGACCGGGTGCCGTGGCTGATCGCCCTGGCGGTGTTCGCCGCGTACCTGCCGATCTCGCTGTTCCGGTACCTGCGGCTCGACCCCACGTCCTGGGACCTTGGCATCTTCACCGAGTACGTCAAGCAGTACGCCGGCCTGCACGCGCCGATCGCCGACATCAGAGGCGCCGGCTTTAACCTGCTTGGGGATCACTTTCATCCCATCGTCGTGCTGATCGCCCCGTTTTTCCGGATATTCCCGACCCCGGTAACGCTGCTGGTGGCGCAGGCCCTGCTCGCCGCGGTATCCGTGGTGCCGGTAAGCCGGGCGGCGGCGGACAAGCTCGGGACCGGAGCGGGCCGCGCGATCGGCGCGGCTTACGGCTTCTCCTGGGGCCTGCAGCAGATGGTCAACTACGACTTCCACGAGATCGCCTTCGCCGTGCCGCTGCTGGCCTGCTCGCTGTCCGCGCTGGTCCGGGGCCGGATGCGGGCGGCGGTGTGGTGGGCTCTGCCGCTGGTCTTCGTCAAGGAGGACCAGGGGTTCACGCTCGCCGCCATCGGGCTGCTCATGGTGATCGTGTACAAGCGCCCGCGGGCCGGGATGTTCCTTGCGATCTGGGGCCTGGCCTGGTCCTTCCTGGCCATCATCGTGATCATCCCGCACTTCAGCCCGACGGGTCACTACCTGTACTGGGCCGACGGCGGCACAGTCAGCCCGGTTGGCGGCCATTTCTCGGTCAGCGGGGTGATCAGCCAGCTGGCCACCGGGTGGGCGACCAAGGTGCCGACGCTCGCGCTGATCTTGCTGCCCACGGCCTTCCTGGCGCTCCGGTCACCGCTCGTGCTCGCCGCCCTGCCCAGCCTCGCGTTGCGTTTCGTCGGGACGAACAGCTCCTACTGGGGCACGGCCTGGCATTACAACGCGACCGTGATGCCGATCGTGTTCATCGCCGCAATCGACGGGATAGCCCGGATTCGCGCCGCGAGCGCTGACCGGGCCGCCGTGGGCCCGAACCGGCCAGCGGCCCTCCTGGCCCGGAACGGAGCGCCGCTGATGCTGGGCATCGCCGCGGCACTGGCCTTCCAGTTCCCGCTCAGCCAGCTGTGGACCCCGCAGACCTACAGCATCGATCAGCATGTGGCCGCGGCCAGGGCCGCCATGGCGCGGGTTCCGGACGGCGCGACGGTCGCCACCGACCTTGACCTGCTGGCTCCGCTGGCGGCCAGGACCGACACGTTCTGGCTCGGGAACTTCGCCACCAATCCGCCCACCCAGTACATCGTCTTTGACACGGCGAGCACGGACTGGCAGCCGCCGCCCAGCAACGTGCTTAGCTTCGTCGAAAACCTGAACCACGGCGTGCGCTACCGCCAGATCTACTCGAGCGACGGCGTCTACGTCTTCATCAGATCCGGGGCGCCCGCCGGCTAGTCAGCGATACGCGTCGGCCAGGCCAGGGGAGGGCCGGGTGGGCAGAAAGGAGTCCCGTTGGCGCGAGCCGTGCCCACGACCGCGTCGCCCCCGGCGGCCGCGGCCGGCGGGCGGCTGCGCGGGAACGGCCTGGCAATCGCGCTGATCCTCGCCTGCTATCTGCTGGCCGCCGTGGCCGTGACCTGGCGGCTGTGGGCCGACCCCGCGTCGCACACGGTCGCGGGGAACCCGAACGACGCCGACTTCTTCGCGTGGTTCATGCGGTACGACGCCACCGCGCTGACGCATGGCAGGCTGCCCGCGCTGGTCACGGCCGCGATGAACGCGCCGCAGGGCATCAACGTGATGTGGAACACCTCGATGCTGCTGCCGGGTGTGCTGCTCGCGCCGGTGACGCTGCTCGCAGGCCCGCAGACCTCGCTCACCGTGCTCACCACGCTGGGCTTCGCCGGCTCGGCGGCCAGCCTGTTCCTGGTGCTGCGGCGCTGGGATGTGAGCATCGGGTCCGCCGCGCTGGCCGGTGCGGTCTACGGGTTCTCCCCGGCGTTGCTGCAGGCCGCGATCGGCCATTACAACCTGCAGTTCGCCGTGCTTCCGCCGCTGATCATCGACCTGGCTGTGGGCCTGTGCGTGCGCTCACGGTCACCGGTGCGTGATGGCATCCTGCTCGGCGTGCTCGCCACGGCGCAGCTGTTCACCGGGGAAGAGCTGCTGCTGCTCACCGGCATCGCCGCGACGGCGCTGATCGTGGTGCTCGCGCTGGGTCGGCCGCGCGAGGTACCCCGCAGGTGCCTGCCGGCTGCCGCAGGGTTCGGGGTCGCGGCCGCGGTCACGCTGCTGCTGGCCGGCTACGCGCTGTGGGTGCAGTTCTTCGGCCCGCTGACGCAGCACGGCAGCTCCTTCACCCCCGACTTCTTCAAGAACGACGTGACCGGGTTCGTCACCCCGTCCAAGTATCTGCTGTTCCATACCGCGGCGAGCGCGGCGTCGGCGGCCAGCTACCAGGGCGGGGCTCCCGAGTACCTGGCCTACCTGGGCTGGCCGCTGATAGCGCTGCTCGCCGTCGCGGCGGTCGTCTGCTGCCGGCAGTCGGCCGCCCGCGCCACCGCGGTGACCCTGGCCGTGCTCGCACTGCTCTCGCTCGGCGGTCATCCACTGGTCGGCGGCGCAGCTCAGCCCGGCATCACGCTGCCCTGGCACTGGCTCGAGTCCGTGCCCGTGATCGGCACCGCGCTGCCCAACAGGCTGTCGATCGTCGCCGACGGCGCCGCCGCCGCGCTGCTGGCGTTCTCGCTCGACCGGGCGAGGGCGTGGTCGGCTGGTGCGCGCAGGGCCGCCGCGCGATGGGCCGGGGCGGTGGCGACCGCCGTGGCAGTCGTGGCCTGCCTTCCGCTTTTGCCGCTGCCGCTACCCGCGGCCACCCCCATGCCGCTCCCGGCCGGCTGGTCGGCTACCTTCGCGGCGTTGCATCTGCCGCAGAACGCCAGAGTATTGGTCGTGCCGGTCCCCACGGCGACGATCACCGCCGCGCTGCGCTGGCAGGCCGATACCGGTGAGCCCGGCTCGATCATCGGCGGCTACTTCGTCGGGCCCGCGTGGAACGGCCAGGCCTACGTCGAAGGCAACGGCGTCGCGGCCACCGCGCAGTACCTGGACTCGCTCTGGGGCGGCCCGGCCGCGTCCGTTCCTTCGGCGTCGCAGGTCCGGGCCGACCTGGACAACTGGCGCCCGGCCGCGGTGGTGGCCGTCGCCCCGCTCGACTCGGCGCTCGGACGGTACCTGCAGCGGCTCTTCGGCCGGCCGTCGTTCGAATTCGGAAGCGTGCTCGCCTGGCGGAGATGACCAAACAAAGTTACCGGCCGGTAGGGTCGCGGCTATTGCCTACTATGTCGCAGGCGTACGCTGGCACCCAGCCTGTTGCAGGAGGTCACCTTGGTGCTGCGCATCATCATCGGACTCGCCCTGACCGCGGTCGCGGCTGTGCTGGCCGGCCGCCGGTTGTGGTGGCTCTACAGCCTCGGCCGGACCGGCCAGCCCGCGCCTGAGCGCATCGAGGCGGTCCGGACTCACCCGGGAAGAGACGCCGAGGTACAGGCCAGTGAGGTCTTCGGGCAGCGCAAGCTGCTGAAGTGGTCGGTCCCCGGGGTGGCCCACTTCCTGACGTTCTGGGGATTCATCATCCTGATCCTGACCATCATCGAGGCGTACGGCGACCTGTTCAGCCGCACGTTCGCGATCCCCGGGATCGGGCACTGGGCCTGGGTCGGTTTCCTTGAGGACCTGTTCGCCGTCGCCGTGCTTGTCGGCATCGCAACGTTCGCGATCATCCGGCTGCGGACCAGCCCGAAGCGGGAAGGCCGGAAGTCACGGTTCGATGGGTCGCACACCGGCGCCGCGTGGCTCGTTCTGGCCCTGATCTTTCTGGTGATCGCGACGCTGCTGATCTACCGCGGCGCGCAGATCAACACCGGCGACTTTCCCTACGCCCACGGCGCGTTCGCGTCACAGATAGTCGGGCACTGGCTGCACCCGCTGGGTGTGGGCGCGAACAAGGCGCTGGAGACGACGTTCATCCTGCTGCAGCTCGCGGTGATCCTTGGCTTCGGCGTGTTCGTGACGTACTCCAAGCACCTGCACATCGCGGTGGCCCCGCTGAACGTGCTGTTCTCCCGGCGCCCGAACGGTCTCGGCGCGCTGCAGCCGATGCGGTCGGGCGGCAAGGTGCTCGACTTCGAGGAGGCCGACCCTGACACCGACATCTTCGGCCGCGGCAAGATCGAGGACTTCACCTGGAAGGGCATGCTGGATATGGCCACCTGCACCGAGTGCGGGCGTTGCCAGTCCCAGTGCCCGGCCTGGATAACCGACAAGCCCCTGTCGCCGAAGATGCTGATCCTGGACCTGCGCGACCACGCGTTTGCCAAGGCCCCGTACCTCCTGGCCGGGTCGGACGAGGCGAGGGAGAAGCTGCCGGACGCGGTGAAGGCCGAGGCCGAGCGCCCGCTGGTCGGCGACGAGGCCGCCAACGGGGTAATCGATCCCGACGTGCTCTGGTCGTGCACGAACTGCGGCGCGTGCGTCGAGGAGTGCCCCGTCGACATCGAGCACATCGACCACATCTCCGACATGCGCCGGCACCAGGTGCTGATCGAGTCCGCGTTCCCCACCGAGGCGTCGTCGATGCTGAAGAACCTGGAGAACAAGGGCGATCCGTGGGGCATGGGCGAGGCCAGGCGGCTGGAATGGGCCGAAGGCCTCGACTTCGAGGTGCCGGTCGTCGACGGCACGATCGGCCCGGACGTCGAGTACCTGTTCTGGGTGGGCTGCGCCGGGGCGCTCGAAGACCGGGCCCGCAAGACCACGCGGGCGATCGCCGAGCTGCTGCACACCGCGGGGGTCTCGTTCGCGGTGCTCGGCCCGGCCGAGACGTGCACCGGAGACCCGGCCCGGCGGATCGGCAACGAGTTTGTCTACTCGATGCTGGCCGAGCAGAACATCGCGACGCTGAACGAGGTGGGCGCGCGCAAGATCGTTGCCAGCTGCCCGCATTGCTTCAACACGCTGGCTAAGGAGTACCCGCAGCTAGGCGGCAACTACGAGGTCATCCATCACACCCAGCTGCTGGCCCGGCTCGTGGAAGAGGGCAAGCTTACCCCGGTGACCCCGGTCGAGGAGAAGATCACTTACCACGACCCGTGCTTCCTCGGCAGGCACAACCGGATCTTCACGGCGCCACGGGAGATCATGGAGCGGGTGCCTGGCGTGCAGGCGCAGGAGATGCCCCGGTGCAAGGAGCGCGGGTTCTGCTGCGGCGCGGGCGGGGCGCGGATGTGGATGGAGGAGCGGATCGGCAAGCGGATCAATACCGAGCGGATCGACGAGGCGCTCGGCACCAACCCGGACACGATCTCGACGGGGTGCCCGTACTGCCTGGTCATGCTCGGCGACGCGGTCAGCGCCAAGCGCAGTTCCGGTGAGGCCGCCGAATCGCTAGAGGTCGTTGATGTGGCCCAGATCCTCGTGCGCTCCGTCCGCCCGCCGGTCGCCGCCGCCGCGGCTGATCCGGTGTCGTCGGATGCGGAGCAGCCGGGTACCGGCGACTCCGGCTGACCGTCGGCCCCGGTATCTCATCGCATGGACTCCCGGCGGCTCGAGTCGTTCAGCGACGGCGTGTTCGCCGTTGCGATCACACTGCTGATCTTCAGCCTGCTCCCGATCGGTCAGGGGGCGCTCAGCTACCGGTCGCTGGGTCACGCGTGGCCGCAGTACGCCGCCTACGTGGTGAGCTTCCTGACCATCGGAATCATGTGGATGAACCATCACACCTTGTTCGGGCACGTCCGGCTCGTCGACCGGCCGCTGCTGCTGCTGAACATGCTGCTGCTCATGGGCGTGGTCGCGATCCCGTTCCCCACCGCGCTCGTGGCCGATCACCTCATCGGCCCGAACGCTTCGGGCGGGCGGCCCGCCGCCGTGGTCTACGGGCTCGTCATGGTCGTGATCTCGCTGTTCTACAACGCCATCTGGCTGCACCTGATCGGCCACGCCAGCGCGCTCGGGGCCCGGTTCACCAAGCAGCAGCTGCTGGCGTCGCTGCCGCGGGTCGGGGGCAGGCTGAGGATCCCGCGCTGGAGTATCGGCCTGGTCGGCTACCTGCTCGGCGTCGTCGTGGCCCTGGCTGGGTCGGCGGCAGGGGCACTGGCGGTCTATGGCCTGCTGGCAGTCTTCTACATGTTCAATCAGCTGCCGGCCCCCCTCACCGACGACGCTCAGGCGCCTGCGGTCCCGCCTGCCGGCTAGCTACGGCTCGCCGTGCGGGGCCACGCGGGTGGGCAGCCAGATGCGGACCCGGGTGCCGTGGCCCGGCCACGATTCCAGCGTCGCCTGCCCGCCGTGCGCCCTGGCGATAGCCTGGACAATCGAAAGTCCCAGACCGCTGCCGCCCCCGCCGCCGTTGCTCGCCGCGCGTTCCTCACCGCCGCCGTTTGACTGGTCGGTGACGCGGTGGAACCGGTCGAAGGCCCTGGCCGCATCTTCGGCGGACATCCCGGGACCGGCGTCGGCCACCTCCAGCAGCACCCCCCCGGTAAGGGCGCCGAGCCTTACTGCGACCGGCGTCGTCACCGGCGTGTGCGCGCGGACGTTGCCGAGCAGGTTCGCGAGCACCTGGCGGATCCGTGCCTCATCGACCGTGGCCACGAGCCGGGGCGGTGCCTCGGCCCGCACCGGGCGCTCGGGCTCTACCGCGGCCGCGTCGGCGACTGCGTCCCGTACCACGCCCGCGAGATCCGTCTCGGCCAGGTCGAGTGAGGAGGTCCGGTCCAGCCTGGCCAGCTCGAGCAGTTCGGCCACGAGCGTGCTCATCCGCTGCGCCTCCTGCTCGATCCGGCGCATGGCGTCGGGCAGCTGGTCGGGGCCCAGCGCGCCCTGCCGGTACAGCTCGGCGTAGCCGCGGATGGTGGTCAGCGGCGTGCGCAGCTCGTGCGAGGCGTCGGCGGCGAACTCGCGCACCTTCTGCTCGGAACGCAACCGCGCTCCGAACGCCTGCTGGATCCGGTCGAGCATCGTGTTGATGGCCGACCCGCAGGCCCACCTCGGTCCGGTCGTCGGCATCGGCCACCCGCGCGGTGAGGTCCCCCCGCGAGGTGATGTCCTTGGCGGTGCTGGCCATCTCGTCCAGGGGTTCGAGGCCGCGGCCGATCAGCCACCAGCCGCCGATGGCGAGCAGCGCGAGCAGCCCTCCGCCGGTGATCACCTCGGCGACGACCACGGCGCCGACCTGACTGTTCACGGCGTTGCCAGAGTGCGCGACGACGAGGATGTAGCGGCCCAGCGGCGCGTTAAAGCCGGCGTTGACGAGCTCGGTGTAGGGGATCACCCGCGCGACCGCCCGGACCTTCTCGCCGCCCGTGGTCCTGATCGTGGCCGGCTGGTGGGCGAACTGCGCCCGGTACTCGGCCAGGTTCAGCTCGCTCAGGGCGGCCCCGAGCGCGGTTGTCTGCTGCCCGGGTGTGATCTGCACGATCTGGCCGGTGCGCACCGAGACCGCCGCGGCCAGATAGCCGTCCGTGTTGTCGGCCAGCTTCGCCGGACTGCGCGTGGCCTCGGCGATCAGGTCGGCGGTGAACACGTTGCTCACCCGCTTGCTCAGCACGGCGGTGGTGACCGCCCCCATAATGAGCAGAAAGATCGCGGTCACGGCGATGAGCAGGATGAGCATGCGCGCGCGCAGTGACAGCCTGCGGGAACTCGTCATCGGCCCGCCCTCCCAGCCCTTCCCGCCCTCCCGGCCCTTGCCGCCCTCCCGGCTCTCACCCCGGACCGGCCTGCCCCCGCTCTCGCAGCCGGAGGCTGTAGCCCACCCCTCGCTGGGTGTGGATCATCGGTGGCCCGAGCGGGTCCAGCTTGCGCCGCAGATAGCTGACGTAGGTCTCCACGATCTGGGACTCGCCGGCGTAGTCCCATCCCCATACGTTCTCGAGGAGCTGCGCCCGGGTGAGCACCCGTCCCTGGTGCCGCATCAGGTATGCGAGCAGGCGGAACTCGGTTGGGGACAGCTCGACGGGGACGCCGCCGCGGTGCACGGTCCAGCGTCCCTCGTCGAGTTCCACGTCGCCGGCGCGCAGGATCTCGCTGTCGCCGTCGCGCTGGTCGCCCTGCGCGGTGCGGGATGCACGGCGCAGCACCGCGCGGACCCGGGCCACCAGGGCCTCGACCGAGAACGGCTTCGTGACGTAGTCATCGCCGCCGAGCGCCAGGCCGGTGACGGTGTCCGAGGACGTGTCCCGCGCCGTCAGGAAGATCACCGGGACTTCGTTGCCCGCCGCGCGCAGCCTGCGGCATACCTCGAAGCCGTCCATGTCCGGCAGCATTACGTCGAGCACGATCAGGTCGGGCCGGTCAGACCCGGCCTGCCGCAGCGCGTCCTTCCCCGTTCCCGCCGTGGTCACCGAGCAGCCATGAAACTTCAGCGCGACCTGTACCAGCTCGCGAATGTTCGGCTCGTCGTCTACGACGAGCACCTGGGGAATGCGGTCATTGTCTGTCATCAGGTATCGGGCTCATTCTCGCGCGCCGGCAGCCTGCCATGGACACCGGCCGTGCATTCCATGAAGCGCCGGCGGAGGGCGCTGCCGCAAGCCATCACCGACGCGGCAGCATCCGGGGTGATGTGCCCCGGATGCTGCCCGGCACGGGTGACCGGCCTCGTGCCGATCGGCTAAGAACCGGTGGCCGGGGTGGGCGTCGGGGTCGTTGACGAACTGCCGGAACCCGGCTTGACCACGATCAGCTTGGCGTCGTACCCGCCGCTGATCACAGAGCCGCCAGCGAAGACATGCTCGCCGTCCGACAGCGCGCTGGTTGCGGACTTCTGACCGCCCTGGCGGATCACCGTGCTGCTCTCCAGAACCCAGGTCCAGGTGGTCCCGTCCTTGGCCTGCACGACAACGTTGCTGCCGCTGACCGACTCGATCACGCCCCGCTCGAACGCGATCGTGCGTGGCCCGGTCTTGGTCTCGAACGTGAACTCGCCGTGCATCCCGCCGAGCAGCCGCAGCCGCCGAAGGGCGTGGCCGCAGAGCCGCAGCACGTCTCTGGCCGCCTGCGGGTAGCCGGCTGCCTTGAGCTTCTTCGCCCGGTTCAGGCAGGGGTGGGTGGTCGTAGAGCTTGCCGCGGTGCTGCTGGCAGCGGCGCCCGAGCCGCTGGAGGAGCTCGAGTTGAGCAGGGTGTTCAGCTGGGCGGCCTGCCCGGTAAGCGCGGTCGGCGCCGGTGCAGAGCTGCTGGTGAGCTGGGCGGCGGCGGCCCCGCCGCCGGCCAGCAGCGCGACCAGCGCAAGCCCCGCTCCCCACCAGGCTGCCGTGCCGTGCCGTCGCGGCTTGACGGGCCTGGGCGGCGGGGCGGCTGGGCCGCCCGGGCCGGCTGGGCCGGTAGGCCCGCCTGGGCCAGCGGGGCCGCCCAAGCCGCCCGAGCCGCGGGACTGGGATGGCTGTCCCCAGCCCTCTTCGGGCCCGACCAGCCGTGGTCCCTGGCCCCAGTCCCGTATCGGGCCGTGCCCCGGTTGACCGTGTCCCGGCTGAGCCGATGGCTGGCCCGAGCCTCCCGGTCCCGCCTGCCCGGCCGACGGGCCAATCTCCTGGGTCGGCCAGCTTTCCTGCGGGCCGCCGCTTGGGGGTTCATGCATGTTGTCCATGACAGCGAGGCTGCCGTAATGGTCTGGGACACCAGCCAGCAGAGCCTGGGAGCTGTCTGTGAACGCCCCCAAAATCTCCCCCGGATGGGGGCGTCATGCGCTCCCAGGAAGGACTACATGCGCTCAGGCACGGGGATGCCGAGCAGATCCAGTCCGGCCAGCAGTACCCGCAGGGTCAGCGCGGACAGGGCAAGCCTGCTGCTGCGGACGGATTCCTCCGGCGCCTGCAGGACCGGGCACTTCTCGTAGAACGTGGTGAACGCGCTGGCAGTCTCGAACAGGAAAGCCGCGAGCTTGTGTGGCTCGGCTGCCTCGGATACCTGCCACACCGCCGCTCCGAACCCGAGCAGCTGCAGCGCGAGCTCCCGCTCGGCGTGCTCGGTGATCCGGACCGGGCCCGCGGCCTGGTCCAGACCGATTTCCCCCTTGCGGAAGATCGAGCGGATTCGCGCGGTCGCGTACTGCAGGTACGGGCCGGTGTTCCCGGTCAGCGCCAGCATCCGGTCGAAGTCAAGGGCGTAACTCGAGTTGCGGGCGACCGACAGGTCACCGTACTTGAGCGCGCCGATTCCGACCGCCTCGGCGATCTGGCGGCGGACGCCCGGGTCGTCGTAGCGCTCGGCGATGACCCGCTCCGCGCGGTCGATCGATTCCTCTATCAGCGTGATCAGCTTGGCCTGGTCACCGCTGCGCGTGCGCAGCCGTCCTCCGCCCGGCGCAGTCACCAGGCCGATTTCTGCGTGCTCGGCGCTTGCCGCATCGGTCAGCCAGCCGGCCTGCCGGGCCACGGCGAACACCATCAGCAGGTGCTGGTGCTGCTCCGACCCGACGACGTAGATCAGCCTGGTCGCGCCGAGCTTCCCCAGCCGGTACCTGATCGCGGCCACGTCCGTGGTGGCGTAGCCGTAGCCGCCGTCGCTCTTGCGCAGGATAAGCGGCAGCGGCCCTCCGTCCCGGCCGGTGAAGCCGGGCGGGAAGGCGCACAGGGCGCCGTCGCTGATCACCGCGACGCCATCGGCCTCGAGTTCCGCGCAGACGTCGGCAAGCATCGGGTTGTAGAAGCTCTCCGGATCCATGTCCGCGTCGGTCAGCGTGATGTCAAGCACGGAGTAGATCTTGTGCAGGTACTCCATCGAGTCGTCGACGAACCGCCGCCAGAGCCGCAGCGTCTGCTCGTCGCCCGCCTGCAGCTTCACCACGCGCCCGCGTGACCGGTCGGCGAATGCCGGATCAGTATCGAATTTCGCCCTGGCCGCCTGGTAGAAGGCGGTGAACTCACCGGTCGCCAGCTGATCGTGCGTCGCTTCCTCGCCGATGTCCAGCGCGTGCTCGATCAGCATCCCGAACGGGGTGCCCCAGTCGCCGAGGTGGGCGGCGCGGACGACCTTGTGCCCGAGGTGCTCGAGAACCCGCACCACGGCGTCCCCTACGACGGTCGCCCGCAAATGACCGACATGCAGTTCCTTCGCGACGTTCGGGCCCGAGTAGTCGACGACCGTAGTCTGCGCCGGGGCTGCCTCGGCAACGTCAAGCCGTGGGTCCGCGAGCTGGGCGGTGGCCTGGGCGGCAATCCAGTCCTCGCGCAGCGTGAGGTTGATGAAGCCGGGGCCGCTTACCTCGGCTGTTTCAATCACCTCGCTGTCGCCGAGGCGGCCGGCCAGCTCGGCAGCGATCTCGCGGGGGGGCCGGTTCAGCCGCTTGGCCAGCGACAGCGCGACGTTCGACTGGTAGTCGGCGAACTGGGACGGCCGGATCAGCGGGTCAGCGTCCGCGTGATCAGGGCCGTACGCCGCAGCGAGCGCGGTGGTCATCAGCCGGGCCAGGGCCTGCTGCGGATCGGTCATGTTCCTAGGCTATCGGCTCGCCGCCATCGTTTTACGGGCTCACGGGCGGCGCAGGAAGTGGCCACCGCGCTGTGGCCCGAGCCTTTCGGTGATCTTCTCGGTTATCTGGCCCCGCGCCAGGTTCGCGGCCAGCGCGCAGGCGGCCGCGACGCCACGGGCCTTGGCCGCCCCGTGGGCGATTACCACGGTCCCCTCCAGCCCGAGCAGCGCTGCCCCGCCGTAGGTCTCCGTGTCCATGCGCTCGGCGAGTTCCCGCAGGCCGCGTCGCTGCAGCATCGCCCCGGCTCGCGCGGTCCTTGATCCGGTCAGGGTTTCGCGGAACTGCTGCGTGGCGTAGCTGACCGCTCCCTCTAGCGTCTTCAGTGCCACGTTCCCCGTGAAACCGTCGGTCACGATCACGTCGACCTTGCCAGCCAGCAGGTCGCCGCCCTCGACGTTGCCAACGAAGCTGATCGGCAGCCCGCCGTGCGGCGGCTCGCCGTCCAGCAGCTCGTGGGCCCGCCGGGCGAGCTTGTTGCCCTTTTCTGGCTCGGCGCCAATCGTGAGCAGGCCGACCCGCGGCTCCAGAATCCCGTAGCCGGTCTGGGCGTAGGCCACACCCAGCTGCGCGAACTGAATCAGCATCTCCGGCTTGGGATCGGCGATAGCCCCCGCGTCCAGCAGCAGCGTGGGATCGGGCCGGGTGGGCAGCACGACCGCCAGCGCCGGCCGGAGCGTGCCGGGCAGCGGCCGCAGCCGGAGCCTGGCGGTGGACACCACACCGCCGGTCGAGCCCGCCGAGACAACGGCGGCGGCCAGGCCGCGCCTGACCAGCTGGCACGCCACCGCGATGCTCGACCGCGGCCTGCGCCAGCTCGCCAGCGCCCCCTCATGCATGGCGATCGAGTCCTCGGCTGGCACGATCTTGATGTCGGCGAGCGCCCCGTTCCTGGCCAGCAGCGGCCGCAGCACCCCAGGACGGCCGGTCAGCAGGACCGAGATGCCATCCCGGGCAGCCAGGACTGCGCCGGCGACGATCTCGTCCGGGGCGTGGTCGCCGCCCATGGCGTCCACGGCTATCGGGACCCGTTGCGGACCGTCGCGCAGCGGCTGCATGACCGGATCCCGCATGCCGCCAAGCTTCTCACCGCTGGAAATACCGCGCATCGCCGGCACTCACGTATCCGCTCCAGCGCCCGCCCGGGCTGGCAGAGAAGTCCACAGAGACTGATGGAATGCCGAGCGCTTGACCGGGAACCATCAGGGAAACCAGAACGTATCCAGAGTGGGGCCCGAAGCTACTGGAGGAGCCACAGCGGCCGTTGGGACGGCCGGTCGGCGGGGAACACTCCGCAGTTTGCTAGCTGATTTGGAATTGTGACCAAGTTTTTCGGCTCACAGACCGGCATAAACGACGCGTTCTGCGTCTGAAGGGTTAGCCGGTTCACCAGCGGCGATCTTGCCGCCAGACTGAGGGGACCGCTCGGGCGGCTCACGCCGGAGCGGCGAACTGCCGAAGGGAGATGCGTGACTGGACTACCTCTGCTGGTGCCCGGCCCGTCGTCGACGGGCCGCCGGTTCCGCGCCTACACGGTCAAGCACCTGGACATGCTGACCACCCGGGCAGGGCTGGACGCCAATGAGCGGCTCGCGGTCAGGGCCGTGGCTACAGTGCTGCCATTCCGGACCAACGAGTACGTCGTCGAGCACCTCATCGACTGGGATGCGGCGCCAGACGACCCGATCTACCGCCTGGTGTTCCCGCAATCGGACATGCTTCCCGAAACGGATGTCAGGGAGATCGGCGGGCTGCTGGCCCGCGGCGCTCCGGATGCGGAGGTCCGCGCGGCCGCGCATGCGGTGCGCACCCGGCTTAACCCGCATCCCGCGGGTCAGCTGGCCTTCAACATCCCCGAACTCGCCGAGGAGCCGCTGCCCGGGGTCCAGCACAAGTACCCCGAGACCGTGCTGATCTTTCCCAAGCAAGGCCAGACCTGCCACGCGTACTGCACGTACTGCTTCCGGTGGGCGCAGTTCGTGGATGAGCCAGACCTCAAGATGGCAACCGACGACATGGCGAGGATCACCGACTACCTCCGGCAGCATGACGAGGTCACGAGCGTCCTGATCACCGGCGGCGATCCGATGATCATGGGCGAGGCGGTGCTGCGGCGGTACGTCGAGCCGCTGCTTGCCCCGGAGCTCGAGCACATTGAGTCGATCCGGATCGGAACCAAGTCGCTGGGCTACTGGCCGCAGCGATTTGTCACCGACCCGGACGCGGACGAGACCCTGCAGCTGTTCGAGGAGGTCGCCGCGGCGGGCAAGAGCCTGGCGTTCATGGCGCACTTCTCCCACCCAAGGGAGCTCGAATCGTCCCTGGTTGCCGACGCGGTCCGCCGGATCAGGTCGGCCGGAGGGGTGATCCGCACTCAGGCTCCGCTGATCCGGTCCATCAACGACGACGCCGCGACGTGGGCCGGTATGTGGCGGACCCAGATGCGGATGGGCATGGTGCCGTACTACATGTTCGTGGAGCGCGATACCGGCCCGCAGGGATACTTCGCCGTGCCGCTCGCCAGGGCGCATGAGATCTTCCGGGACGCGTATGCGAGCGTCTCCGGCCTGTGCCGGACCGTCCGAGGTCCGTCTATGTCGGCGACACCGGGCAAGGTGTCCGTCGATGGCGTCGTGGAGGTGGCGGGCGAGAAGGTGTTCGCCCTGCACATGATCCAGGCGCGCGACCCGTCCATCGTCGGCAAGCCGTTCTTCGCGCGATTCGACCCGAACGCGATCTGGCTGTCCGACCTCGAGCCCGCGTTCGCCTCGCGGTTCCCGTTTGACACCAGCCCAGAGGAGCTTCCCGGCCTGTGGGCACCGGAGGTGCTCGCGTCGCTGAGCTGACCTCCGGCAGTATTCTCCCGCTACGGGTACGGCCCGCCAGGTTTTTCCTGGCGGGCCGTACCCGTTGAGCGGGGATGTGCTCAGGCCACGCGGTCGGCCTGATCCGGTGTGCGCGCCTCCGCCGCAGGCGTTCCATGCCCGGCGTCCTGCCTCGCCGCCCGCTGCTGCTTGAGCGCCAGGCAGCTCGCGGCGCCCACGGCGAGCAGGATCACGGGCAGCAGCATGGTCGTGCGCATGGCCTGCACGTAGCCAAAGGTGAACACGTCGTGGCCAATCCTCGCCACCTCGGCGGCCAGCTGGGCCGGAAGGCCCGCCTGCTTGGAGATCCCGCCGTTCTGGCCGGCACCGACCTGGATGCCGTTGTTCGCAGCCTTCTGGATCTCGGTGATGAACCGGCCGCGCACCTGCGCCGGCAGCGCAGCGCCGCGGATCTTGGCCTGGCTGGTCATGTCGGACACCAGGCGGTTCTGCAGCAGGGCGCCAACCGTGGCGGTGCCGATGACGAGACCGACCTGCCTGACGGTATTCAGCACCCCGGACGCAGCGCCGGCCATCTGCGGCTCGATGTTCCGCATGGCCGTGGTGACGAGCGGGGCGAACACGCAGCCCATGCCGAACCCGGCCACGATCAGCGGCGCCAGGAAGCTCTGCCAGGAGGACGTCGGCGTCGCGATCAGCGCCAGCCAGCCCATGCCGGCGCCGAACAGGATCAGCCCGCTCATCAGGATGTACTTGCCGCCGATCTTGTCGGTCATCCGGCCGGCCACGGGCGCGACGACCACGGAGATCAGCGACGCGGGCGCCAGCGCCAGGCCCGCCTTCAGCGCGGAGAAGCCAAGGTCGGACTGCAGGTAGATGGTGAACGGAAGGAAGATCCCCATCATCCCGACGGCGAGCACCCCCGAAACCCAGTTCATCACCGAGAAGTTCCGGTCGCGGAACAGCGCGAACGGAACCAGCGGTTCGGAGTTCTGGGTCAGCTTCTGGTACAGCAGGAACACCGCCAGCAGGACAACGCCCAGGCCCAGGATGAGCGGGATGCTGATGAACGAGGTGATCGTTCCCCAGCTGTACTTCTGCCCCTCGACCAGGCCGTAGCAGATGGCGAGCAGGGCCGCCGTGGCCAGCAGCACGCCGACCACGTCGATCCGGTGCCTGCGGCCAAGCCGCAGGTCAGGGATGATCACGAAGGTCAGGGCGAGCACGATCACGCCGATCGGCAGATTGACGAAGAAGATGTAGCGCCAGTCGAACGCGGTCACCAGCAGCCCGCCCAGGGTGGGCCCGGCGATCGTCGCCACCCCGGCAACCGCCCCCCAGACGCCAAACGCGGCGCCGCGACGCTCCGGCGGGAAGGTGTTCGTGATGATCGTCAGGGTCTGCGGCATCAGCATGGCCGCGCCCAGGCCCTGAACCGCGCGGAACCCGATCAGCCAGCCGGGGCTCGGGGAGAGGCCGCAAGCGGCCGATGCCAGTGTGAACACGGCCACGCCCACCGCGAACAGCGTGCGCGGCCCGAACAGGTCACCGAGCCGTCCGGCGGTGATGACTAGCACCGCGAGCACGAGGGCGTAGGCGTTGATCACCCACAGCACGTCGTCAAGGGAAGCGTGCAGCTTCGTGATCATGTTGGGGATCGCGATGTTGACGATGGTCAAATCCAGCAAGGTCATGAAAAAACCGAGCGAGACCACCAGCAGCACCAGCCACGGGTTCCCCGCGTATTTCCGCACCGCGTCCTCCCCAATCCCTGTCCCAGCCGGAAGGCTGTTCCTGCGCGGGCCGAAGGCTGTTCCTGCCTCAGCCGTAAGGCAGTCCTGTCCCAGCCGGCCTGTCCCAGCCGGAGGCTGTGGGCCCGCGCCGAGCCCGCCGTGTCCCTGCCCGCCCGGGCCACGGCGCCCGCGCCCAAGTCCCGCCCGATGTCACGCTCAGCGCCGTGCCCGGCGCCATCATGTGCCACGCGCCTAAGCGGCAGCGCCCAGCACGGCGCGGGCATTCCGTGACCGCGGCATTGCTTTCACTCCGATGTTAGGCCGCGGTACCGACATCTGGGCGTGCGCCTGCCAGCGGACGGCAACCGAACCCCGTTCGGTCCGCCGGAAAAGCCGGCCAGTAAGCTCCCGCCCATGGAACTGAACGGAACCGCGGCGATCGTGTCCGGCGGCGCGAGCGGGCTCGGCGAGGCCACGGCGCGCGAACTCGCCGCCAAGGGTGCCCGGGTTGTCGTCGCTGACCTCAACGAGCAGCAGGGCAAGGCAGTGGCCGAAGCGATCGGCGGCCTCTTCGCCAGGACTGACGTCTCCGACGAGCAGTCGGTGCAGGCCGCGGTCGACGCCGCAGCATCGGCGGGCCCGCCGCTGCGGACGGTTGTGAACTGCGCCGGCATCGGCTGGGCCGCTCGCACGGTCGGCAGGGACGGCTCCCCGCATGACCTTGCCACGTACCGGAAGGTGATCGACGTCAACCTGATCGGCACGTTCAATCTCATGCGGATCGGTGCGGCCGCGATCGCCAAGACCGAGGCCGCCGATGCCGACGGGCAGCGGGGCGTGGTCATTAACACCGCCTCGGTCGCCGGCATCGAGGGGCAGACCGGCCAGGTGGCCTACTCGGCATCCAAGGGCGGAATCATCGGCATGACCGTCCCGGCCGCGCGTGACCTCGCCGCCATCGGGGTGCGGGTCAACACGATCGCCCCGGGGATCATCGACACCCCGATCTACGGCGAAGGGGCCGCGGCCGCCGACTTCAAGGCCAAGCTGAGCGCCCCGATTGTCTTCCCCAAGCGGATGGGCACGGCCGCCGAGTTCGCGCACCTGGTGCGGTCGCTGATCGAGAACGACTACATGAACGCCGAGGTCATCCGGTTCGACGGCGGCATCAGGTTCCAGCCCAAGTAACCGGAAACAGCGTCTGACCTGCGCTCATCCCTGATCCTCACCCCGCGGGGCCGTCTTGGGCTGAGCTGAGGCTCCGCAAGGCTGTCTCAGGTTCCGCAAGGCTGTGTCACTTGAGTCAACCGCCGTCATGCCGGATGGCGCCTCGGCCTGTGACCGCCGCGACGGCCCCAGCGGTGCCGGTCATCTCCGCCCGCAGCAGCCCGGCGGGCAGCTGGGCGCCCCCCATCCCGGCCGCGTGCAGTGGCGAGTTTCCCGCCAGCGCTGTCGCCAGCTCAGCGCAACGCAGATCCCCGTGCCGCGGGCGTTCACGGCGTGCGGCCGTGCAGTCGGCCGATCCCTCCCCCGGACAGCTCCGACTTGGCCAAGAACCCGACCGCGGGGCTGTCGGCGATCAGATCTGCATAGTCCGCTCCGGCCCTCGTCGAGATCATGATGACGGTGGCGCTGCTGCCGTTCCGGGCCACGCACCGGGCAAGGTCGAACCCGCTTTCGTCGCCGAGGCCGATGTCGATGAGGATGACGTCCGGCCGGAGCGCATCAATCTGCTGCAGTGCATCGGAGATGGTGGAGGCCACGCCCGCGACCGTCACGCCCTCGCGTTCGAGCAAGACGGACGCCGCCTTGAGGAAGGCGTCATTGTCGTCAACGAGAAGGCAGCGCAAGCGCACCTGATCAGACTGCCAGGAACGCACGGCCGGAAACATTGCAGCTAGCAGGGATTCAGCCGGGGATCTACGCGTCCCAGGGTTCCAGCGAGACGGGCACCGGGCTATCGTCGGCCTATGAACGCGCCAGGTACCGGCGCAGGGGTGGGCCAGCCAGCAGGCGCCCGGGCGGGCCGCGGGCCGCCCGACCAGACACGGCTGCGCCAGCTTGTTGATGAGCAGGCCGCGCTGCGGCGGGTGGCCGCACTCGTAGCCAGGGGTGCCCGGGCCGCGGAGGTGTTCAGCGTGGTCGCCGATGAGCTGGCCAAGTTCATCGGCGCGGAGTTTTCGTTCGTGTCCTGCGTTGACCTTTCCAGCGGCCACGGGCCTGGACCCGCAGGCAGGACGGCCGGAGAGCACGGCGAGCCCGAAGGGACCCTCGTCGTCGAGGCTTCGTATGGCCGCGCCCGCGACGAAGTACCGGTTGGGTTCCGCTCCCCGTTGCTGCCAGGGTCGGTCGCGGTGGCCGCGCTCAAGACGGGCCGCCCAGCCCGCTTGAGCGGTGACCAGCTGGCCAAAGGCCCGTACGGCGACCTGACGGGCAGGCTGGGGTTGCGGGCCGCGGTTGCCACACCCATCGTGGTGGAGTCCCGCTTCTGGGGTGTGGCGGTGGCCGCTACCGTGCGGGCGGACTTCCCGCCCGGCACCGAGGCGCGGCTGGCGGACTTCACCGAGCTTGCCGCGACCGCGATCGCCAATGCCGAGGGCGAGAAGAAACTGCGCGAGCTTGCCGACACCCAGGCGGCGCTGCGGCGCCTGGCCACGCTGATCGCCCAGGGCGAACCGCCCGAGGCGGTGTTCGCGGCGACGACCAGGGAGGCTCTCCGGCATTTTGGCGGCGGTACCGCCCGATTGATCCGGTACGAGCCCGACGGAACAGCGACCCTCCTCGCCAACGAAGGCACAACGGGCCCGCACGTGCGGGTCGGGGAACGCTGGGAGGGGTATCCGCCGACCGGGCTGACAGCGACCGTCAGGCGTACCGGCCGCGCCGCCTATGTCGATGATTACCGCGAAATCCCGGGCGGGGAGCCTTATGTCCGCGAGGGCCTAAGGTCCGCGGTCGCCACACCGATACACGTCAACGGCAGGCTATGGGGAGTGATCGCCGTCGGGTCGGGGCAGGGGCCGCTGCCGCATGACACCGGGCATCGCATGACGGATTTCACCGACCTAGTCGCCACCGCGGTAGCGAACGCGCAAGACCGGGGCGCACTGGAGGCGAGCCGTGACGAGCTCGCCCGCCTGGTGCGGGAGCAGGCTGCGCTGCACCGGGTTGCGACGCTTGTAGCCCGGGCCGTGCCGCCAGAGCAGGTGTTCGCAGCGGTGACGGCCGAGGTCGGGCGGCTGCTTTCCGCCGACTTTACGCTCATGAGCCGGTACGACCAGGACGACGCGGCCACGATCGTCGGCGCGTGGACCATTAGCGGCGCCGACCCGGCTCCCGGCGGGACCCGACTGAGCCTCGGGGGGAATGACGTGCACACACTGGTGCTGCAGACAGGCCGGTCCGCGCGAATGGACGACTACAGCAAAGCCTCCGGGATGGCCGCCGACGTCGCCCGCAAGGCGGATGTCCGGTCTGCGGCCGGCGTGCCGATCAGCGTCGCCGGCCGGCTGTGGGGCATCGTCGTCATAGCGTCCGCGGTCGAGCTACCGCCGGACACCGAGGCGCGGCTGGCAGATTTCACTGAACTCGTGGGAACGGCGGTCGGCAACGCCCAGAGCCGGGCCGAGCTCGACGCGTCGCGGACGCGGATCGTCGCCGCCGCGGATCAGACCCGGCGGCGGATCGAGCGGGACCTGCACGACGGGATCCAGCAGCGACTGGTCTCGCTCGGCCTCGAGCTTCGCCTCGCCCAGTCCGTGGCGCCCGCGTGCCTGCCAACAGAGATGGGCCGGATAGCGGGGGAGCTCAACGCGGTCGTCGAGGATCTGCGCGAGATCGCTCGGGGCATCCACCCGGCGATCTTGTCCGATGGCGGGCTGAGGCCGGCCCTGCGGACGCTCGGCCGCCGCGCCGCAGTCGACATCGAGATTAAGGTCGATGTCGATCCGATCCCGCGACTGCCGGAGCCGATCGAGGTGGCGGCGTATTACGTCGTGTCGGAGGCGCTCACGAACGCGACGAAGCACGCGCAGGCGTCTTTCGTGTGCGTCGTCGTCAAGGAGCGAGGCGACAGCCTCCACCTGTCGATTCGGGACGACGGCGTGGGTGGCGCCGATCCTGCCTCCGGGTCGGGCCTGATCGGCCTCCGCGACCGGGCGGAGGCCCTGGGCGGGTCGCTTGAAGTCAACAGCCCTCCCGGCGCAGGGACGGTAGTGGTTGTCGAGCTCCCGCTGCGGCTCCGCTGAGTCCTCTGATTCCTGCTGGCGGCGGCCGCGTGCTCATGGCGGCGACATGAGAGAAGAAAAAGGCGACGTCGCGCAGGCAGTGGCCGGGTCAGCGGGCTTCAAGGAATCGGAGGACCGCCAGTACCCGCCGATGCTCGGTCTCGCTCTCTGGCAGGTTGAGCTTGGTCAGGATGCTGCGGACGTGCTTTTCGACGGTGCCCTCGGTGACGAAGATCCGGCGGGCGATGCCCGCGTTGGAGGCGCCTTCGGCCATGAGCGCGAGCACCTGCCGCTCCCGCGGCGACAGCACGTCGAGCGGATCCTGCCGCCGCCGGGCTCTTACCAGCTCTTGCACCAGGGAGGGGTCCACTACCGAGGCGCCGGCGGTGATCCGGCGTACTGTCTCGATGAACTCCGCCACGTCGGTCACCCGGCTCTTCAGCAGGTAGCCCAGCCGCGCCCCGCCGGCAAGCAGATCCATCGCCTGGTCCACCTCGACGTGAGCGGATAGGACGATGATCGCGGTGCCGGGCAGTTCGTCGCGGATCACCCGGGCCGCCTGCAGCCCTTCGGTCGCGTGCCCTGGTGGCATCCGGATGTCGATGATCGCCAGTTCCGGCCGGGCCGACCGGACCAGGCCCAGCAGCCGGATGGCGTCACCAGCCTGGCCCACAACCTCAAAGCCCGAGCGGTCGAGCAGGCTGGCCAGGCCCTCGCGTAGCAGCACATCGTCATCGGCAAGTACCACGCGGGGTGCGGGCATGTTCACCGCCGCCGTCTCAGCTGCCCCTGACGCTGTCGGCATCCCCCGATTATCGGCCGGGATGTCGCTGGCCGCCAATCAAGCCATGTTCACCTGCGGGCCGGCGCCGCTAGATCACGCCCGCGACATGAAGGCCGCGTCATCGTCCCGGATGACGGCGATCCCGCGGTCTGCCGTCCGTCTGGCCGGCAGCCGGCGGCGCAGTCGTGCACGGTCGGCGGCGACCAGGCCGCCCCAGACACCATGCTGACCGATGTCCCAGTGCCGCAGCGATAGCGTCAGGCAGTGGCTGCGCACTGGGCAGGCCGTGCAGATAGCGATTGCCGCGGCTGCCTCCTGGCGGGCCCGGCCGGGATCGGCGCTGAGCGGGAACCACTGATCGGGATCGAGACCACCATCAGCACAGCGGGCGTGCCTGTTGACCAGAACCCACAAGGCTAGATCAGTGAACCGGCCGCCCATCGGTGCCACGCGATCTGGCGAGCTCACCACCGTTCGCGGGCCGTCGGTGCCGTCCTTCGATATCGCTGGCTGGCCGGCCCGGGTGTTCTTCACAGCGGCGGGGTGGTGCGGGTGTAGTGCGGCAGCCAGACTGTTCGGTAGAGGAGCCGGGCGGCTGCTGGCAGCTGGCTCAGTACGTGCTCGCGGACGTCGGGGCGGGCGTCGGCGAGGGCCCACGGGACCGTGGCCCCGGCGCGCCGGATGCTGTGCCCGCCGCTGATGGCGGTAGCGATCCCGCCGAGTTCGGCGGGGCACAGGATCTGGCTGATGAGCGGCAGCGCGTCGGCTTCCTCGTGGGCGAGGTGACTGGCCAGCCTGGTCCGCAGCCGGGCCAGCAACTGGTGGAGCCGCCCGGGGTCGGCTGGCATGGCGAACGCGTCGTCAATCATGGCCTGCAACGGGCCGATCAGCTGGTGCTCGTCGTCCATGGCGTCCAGCAGGGCCTGGCCGTGTGGGTCGCCAGCCAGTCTGCGCCGGACCTGCGGCCACATGGCCGTGTGCTCGGCGGCTAGGTGGAAGCGCAGCTGACTGCGGAATGTGCTCCAGCGGGCCTGGGCCCGTGCGTGGCTGGCCGTGGTGTGCAGCAGCCAGTCCAGGTCGCGCCGCAGCGCTTCGTGGATCGCGGTCATCAGCGTCCAGTCGGCCTTGTCGGCGAGCGGCATGGTATTCGGTGGGGTCATCGGTTCTCCTTCGCGGCCCAGGACAGGCCTGGCTGGTGCCCTCGGGGTGACGTCCGTGGCGTCCGCTCAGGGGGAGGCAGGCACCTCGTGCCAGAGTCCGCCGTTGAGGTTGAGGTTGTTGCCCCTGGCCTGGCCGGGGGCGGTGTCGCCGATGTAGGTGTACAGCGGGTGCCCGTTGTAGGTGAGCTGGTGTGAGCCGCCGGTGCGGGTGATCGTGCCGATCCTGCCCGGCAGGCCCTGCCCGGCCGTGGTAGTAGCGGTCACCGGCGGCCAGTACGCCGCGCAGCTGCCGTAGCACTTCGAGGTGGTGGGCGTGTCGGGGGCGAACGAGTAGAGCGTGAAGCCCTTGGCGTTGGTCAGGACCGTGGCTCCGCCGATCGTGGTGATCTTAAGGCCAGTGCTCGTGCCAGCGGCGGTGCCGGTGGCCGCGGTCGGCGCGCTGGCCCCGGCCAGCGCCACCCCGAATAGCACCAGCGCTGCCGCGGCCAGCGCGGCGGCGGCCACTCCGGCCGCCCGAGTGATCGCCGAGGGGATCTGGGCAGGGAATGACGCCGCTGCCGCGCCGCCCGCCGGGGCGTTCGCCACGGGGGCAAGGGCGAGCGCGGCCAGGACCACAAAGGCGGCCACTTCCACGGCGCCGGCGACAATGCCGGTGGTCGTGCGTACCTCCTTGAAGCCGAAAAGCCCGATCCAGACCGACAGGATGTACCCGCCGAGGGTGGCGAGGGCGAACCCGGCTCCGGCCGCGGCGGCCAGCCGGCCTGTTATGACAAGCCGGCTGGGGATGGCCAGCACCGCCAGCCCAAGACCGAAGGCCGCGATCACCTGCAGCAGGAAAAGCCAGCCGATCGTGGGGATGGTCCGGTAACCGGTCAGGTACAGATCGAGATGGATGGCTGCGGTGGCGATCAGCAGACCCGAACCCACCACCCGCTCGACGGCTCTAGGCCAGCCACCCGGCGGTTTTCCGTGCTCCCGCCCGGCTCGCCCAGCTGCCCTTGTCGTTCCCGGCCTGATCATGCTTTCCCGCTCTGTCATCTGTCAGTCCTCCGCGTTGCCCTAGTACGGTCTGGGTCAGTACCCGTAACCGCCGCTGCCGGAGCCCGATGAGGACCCGCCGGCCGCTGCGTTCCCGGACGCGGTGACCTCGTGCCACAGTCCGCCGTCCGCGTTCAGGCCGTTGCCCTTGGCCTCGCCGGGGGCAGTGTCACCGACGAACGTGTACAGCGGATGCCCGTCGAAGGTGGCCTGGGTTGAGCCGTTGGATCGTTTGATCGTGCCGAACGTGCCCTTGACCCCGGACGCCGATGCCGGCCCCTTCACCGGCGGCCAGTTCTGCGCGCATGTCCCGTTGCAGTTGGACATGGTGGAGGTATCGGGCCCGAACGAGTACACCGCGAAGCCGCCGGCGTTGGTCAGCACCGTCGCGCCGCCGATCTTGGAGGTCTTGAGGCTGCTCACGGAGGCCACAGCGTGATTGCTGGTGCCCGAGGAACTGCTAGAGGGGCTGCCAGACGAACCGCAGGCCGCGAGTACCGCCGCGACTGCGGCCGCGGCCGGCAAGGCCAGCATCAGCCGGGGACGTTTGAATGTCTCCAGCCGGGCGAGTGGCTTGATCATTGGTTTCTCCTTTGCCATGGACCGCCCCGGCCTCTGTGCCGGGGGATACCGGCGATTCCGCCGCGTAATCGACGATGCCGCGGCCAGAGGTTCCGGCACATCGCAGCGAGCCCCCAGGCCACCATCCGGCCAGCAGCAATCCCGGCCTTCCTGCTAGCAGGTATGTGGCCCCATGCGGAGCCGCCGCAACGGGACGGTGGCACCCCGGCGACCGGAAGTCGGCAGCGGAAAGGGGCCGCATCTGGCTAACCGCGGTCGACGGCCGTACATGGCAGTCAGGCAGGTCAGATCGGGGTCCAGCGGTGCGCTGGGGGTCACGCCAGGCGCCTCACCAGAAGCAGCCCAAGCAACGCGCCAGCGGCGGCATGAGCTTGGCCGCCCCGCCGCCCTGGTTGGCGGCTATTGCGCGCTCAGCAGACGAGGGCCAGCCCCGTGGGGCGGCCGTGGTGATGCGACAATAGCCCGATGGCGGACGCGGTTCTCACCGACAGCGACGGCGGAATCGCCGTCATCACGATCAATCGCCCCCAGGCGCGCAACGCTGTCAACGGAGAGGTTGCCCGCGGCATAGCCGCTGCGGTGGACGAGTTCGACGGCGCCGAGGATGTGCGGGTCATCATCCTGACCGGCGCGGGCGGCACGTTCAGCGCGGGCATGGACCTGAAGGGCTTCCTGAGCGGGGACTCGCCGGTCGTGGCGGGCCGCGGCTTCGGCGGAATCACCGAGCGGCCGCCCGCCAAGCCCATGATCGCCGCGGTCGAGGGGTACGCGCTCGCCGGCGGCTTCGAACTCGCCCTGAGCTGCGACCTGATCGTGGCGAGCGAGACGGCGAAGTTCGGGCTGCCCGAGGTCAGGCGAGGCCTGGCGGCGGCCGCGGGCGGGCTGCTCAGGCTGCCCCGCCGGGTGCCCTACCACCTGGCCATGGAGATCGTGCTGACCGGTGAGCACTTCCCCGCCGATCGGCTGCACCAGGCTGGCCTGGTCAGTAGGCTGGTCAGCGCCGGCCAGGCCCTGGCCGGCGCCAGGGAACTGGCGGCACAAGTAGCTCTCGGCGCCCCGCTCGCGCTGGCCGCCAGCAAGCGAGTCATCGTCGAGTCGGCGGACTGGCGCACCAGCGAGGCGTTCGCCCGGCAGGGCGAAGTGCTCGGCTCGGTGTTCACCTCCGCGGACGCGACTGAAGGCGCTGCCGCCTTCGCCCAAAAGCGTGCGCCGGTCTGGCGCGGTGAATGAGTATGGGGTGTGATCACTTCGCCGCGTGACCACTGCGGCGCTTAGAGTGACTTGCACTGAGCCTGATCTTTGGGGCTTCCCGGCTTAGACGCAGCCGCGGGCGCGCACGCCCAGGGGAGAGAGCAGCGATGACGGCTCCGCTAATCAGCGTTGTTGTGCCGTTTTACAACAACGAGGACTTGCTGGAGGACTGCCTGCGATCCATCGCCAGGCAGACGCACGCCAACCTTGAGGTCGTCATGGTGGACGACGGCTCCACCGACGGCAGTGCGGACATCGCCCGCCGCCGCGCCGAGTCCGACCCGAGGTTCATCCTGATCAGGATCCCGAACGGCGGGCCTGGCTTCTCCCGCAACCGCGGCATCGAGCAGGCGACCGGGGAGTTCCTGGCCTTCGTGGACGCGGACGACATGCTGCCGAGCCACGCCCTGGAGGTCATGCTGCACACCCTGCAGGAGTCCGGCTCGGATTTCGTTTCCGGCGGGGTCGAGAGGGTCGGCCCGATGGGGGTCACGCCGTCGGGCATGCACGCGCGGGCGATCAAGGGCCGGCGGATCCGAACGCACATCAGCAGGTCACCGGAGCTGTTCTGGGATGTGTCGGTGTGGAACAAGCTCTTCCGCAAGTCGTTCTGGGACGCCAGCAAGCTGTCCTTCCCCGAGGTCAGGGCCTGGGAGGACCTGCAGGCCATGACCAGGGCGCACGTGCTCGCCAAGGCCGTGGACGTGATCCCGGACACGATCTACTACTGGCGCGAGCGCGGCAAGGGCGCGCTGTCGATCACCCAGTCCAGGACCGACATCGGCAACCTGAGGGACCGGATCACCGCGCTGAGCAACATCGACAGCTTCCTCCGCGAGCGCGCCTCAGCCACGCTGCTCCGCCAGCATCAGCGCAAGGCACTGGTCAACGACCTGTGGCTGTACGTCTGCGACCTGTCCCGGACCAGCGCCGAATACCAGGCCGAGTTCATCGAACTCGGGCGCAAGTACCTGGGCCAGGTCGGCCGGCGGGTGCTGGCAAAGCTGCCCTCCACGCACAAGCTCGCGTACCACCTGATCAAGGCCGGGCGGCTGGAGCAGCTGCTCGAGTTCAACGCGTGGCAGGCCGAGCAGCCGATCAAGACCACCCCGATGGTCCGGCGCCATGGCAGGATCCGCGCCGATCTCCCGTTCTGGGCCGAACGCCGGAGCCTGAAGATCCCTGACTGGGTGTACCGCCCCTACTGGCGGGAGCTCGACCCGTTCGTCAAGATCGAAAATCTCGAGTGGGACGGAAGCCGGCTGGTCATCACGGGATGCACGTTCGTGCCGTCGGTCGACATCGTCAAGCGCAGGAACGCGTCCAAGATCATATTCCTGCGGCCGGTGACCAAGGGCAGGCTGCCGGTCATCCTCCCGGCCCGCTCGCTGCGCCACGCTGAGGCCGACATGTGGTCGGGGCAGCATAAGTACCACTACGACTGGGCCGGGTTCCGCGCTGAGATCAGCCCTCGCTGGTTCCGGCTCGGCGGTCGCTGGCTCACCGGCGAGTGGGCAGGCTACGTCCTGGTCCGCGGGCATGGCGTGTGGCGGCCGGCCCGCCTGCACACCCCGGCCCGCGGCCCGGCCGAGCGTCCCGAGTTCCAGCAGGTGGCCCCCGGGATCAGATACGGCGCCTGGTGGGCGGGGCGGCGGCTGCAGATTGGGGTGACCAGGACGCCGGCGGTACTGCACGGGTGCGAGCACGCGGGCAACGAACTCGTGATCGACGTGGACGTCAACCCGCTGGACCGGCAGGCCCGCGTCGAGATCCTGCTGGCCAGGCCGAAGGGTGCGGCGACGCATGAGTTCCCGGCCACGGTCGAGCGGCGGGACGGCGATTCGGCACTGGTGCGGGGCAGGATGCCGCTGCGCGTGCTGGCCACCGCCGTCGGCCGGGCCGACCGGGGCAGTGCCCACGGTGCCGCGAACGAGGCTGGCGGCGGGGACAGCGGCGATGCCGGAATCGAATGGGACCTGTACATCCAGCCCGAGGGCCAGCAGCGGATCCGGGTGGCGTTCCCGGCCGGGCGCGCGGAGTACCGCTATCCCGCCGGCCACCAGGAGATCGCCCTGGAGCGAACCAGGTACGGCAACGCGATGGTCGCGCGTCGCAGCCTGCGCCCGGTTGTCGACGAGCATTCGTGGGCCCACGATGGCCGGCTCACGCTCCAGGGCAACTACTCGGCTACCGTTGAGGGCTCATTTGAGGCTGTGCTGCTTCGCCGGTCATCCACGCAACAGCACGTGGTCCCGGTGCAGCGGGACGGCGACAGGTTCACGATCGAGATCAATGCGGCGGCCATGCCGTCATTCGGGCGGCTGCTGCCGCTGCGGGACGGGAGCTGGGACCTGTTCCTGCGCCGCGAGCGGGCGGCCGACGGTGAGCTGATCGTGCCTGGCTACGACCACTCGCGACTGGGTGACCTCGACGGCCGCAAGCTCAGCGTCGGGCAGAAGAGCTACCGGTTCACTACGTCCGGGTATGACACGCCGATGCTCAGTGTCGGGCCCGCGCTCAAGCTCACCGAGCATGGCCGGGTGCAGCGGCGGATGCTCCGCGGCGTCTACTACCCGCTGCAGCAGAAGCTCCCGCTGCGCGACGCGGTGGTGTTCGTCAGCTGGAAGGGAAAGCAGTGCGCTGACAACCCGCTCGCGATCGCGCAGGAACTGCGCAGCCGCGGGGACGACCGTGAGCACATCTGGGCGGTCGCGGACTACTCGGTGCCCGCGCCGGACGGAGCCAGGACCGTGCTGACCGGGACCGAGGACTACTTTGAGGCCCTTGGCCGGTCGCGGTACGTGATCGCGAACGACGACATGGGCCTGAACTACCACAAGCGGGACGGCCAGTTCTACGTGCAGACCTGGCACGGCACACCGCTGAAGAAGATCGGCTTTGACATCACCCAGCCGCAGTTCATCAGCGGGGTCGGCTACTTCGACGTGCTGGCCGCCGACGTCGCCAAGTGGGATCTGCTGCTCTCGCCCAACCCGTTCAGCACGCCCATCATGCGCCGGGCGTTCCGCTACGACGGCGAGGTGCTCGAGTCTGGCTACCCGCGGAACGACGTGCTGCGCAGCGGCGGAGCCGACCGCATCGCCGCCGACGTGCGGAAGCGGCTCGGGCTGCCGCATGGAAAGCGCGTAGTGCTGTACGCGCCGACCTGGCGGGACAACCAGTTCTACGCCTCGGGCCGGTACCGGTTCGACTTCCGGCTGGACCTCGAGCGCGCCTGGCGCCAGCTCGGCGGCGACTACGTGTTCCTGATCCGGGGGCATCACCACATGGCTGAGGACGTGCCGCCCGGCACCCGGCCCGACTTCGCTATCAACGTGACCGCGTACCCGGACATCTCGGAGCTGTTCCTGGTCAGCGATGTCCTGGTCACGGACTACTCATCGGTGATGTTCGACTTCGCACCAACCGGCCGGCCAATGGTCTTCTTCACCTACGACCTCGAGCAGTACCGGGACAACCTGCGCGGGTTCTACTTCGACTTCGCGGCGGAGGCCCCGGGGCCGCTGCTCGCCACCTCGGACGAGGTGGTGTCGGCGATCGCCGACATCGATGCGGTGGCGTCCGCGCACCGCGCCGCGTACCAGGCGTTCACCGCCAAGTTCTGCCCGCTGGACGACGGCAAGGCTGCGGCCCGGGCCTGTGACCGGATCTTCGGCGGCTGACTACCACCCGTGAAATCCGCCCTGAACGGTCCACACGGTGGCGAGTGTGGCCGCGCCCGCCAGCCCGGCCGCGGCGGCTACGAGGCGGCGCGCTGGACGGCCTGCCGACCAGCGTCGGGCCGCGCTGACCATGCGCCTCGCGAGGCCTGTCGTGATGTACAGCATGCCGACGAGTGACAAGCTCACCAGGGCGGCGCCGAGCGCGTCAACCGCGGCCATTGCGTAGTGGTGGCCGGCGACGGCCGTAGCCATGAGGTGGCCCTGCAGGCTGGCGGAACGCCACAGCGCGCGGTTGACCTCGGGCAGGTGCAGCAGCAGGTATCCCATGAAGGCGATGAGCAGCGGGATGACGACCAGGACCCACGAGGTCACGAGGATCCGGGTGCCGCGCCGCAGGCCGGCCACCCGCGGGTCCGGGAGGCCGCCGGGCAGCACGCTCTTCACGATCGGGACGACGCGGGCGAACATGTCCGGCACGCCGGCCAGGTCGCTGAGGATGAAGTAGCCGTCAAAGCGTACGACCGGGATCAGCTGCTGCAGCATCTCCACTTGGGTGATGGCGATGACCAGCAGCAGGATCAGGGCCGACGTGGCCGCGTAGAGGCCGGCCAGGACCAGGATGAAGACCGCGTTGAAGTACACGCCGCCGAGATCGGTGCGCAGCCTGCCAGCCCGGCTGAGCCGGTAGGAATCGGTGACGTTGGTGAAGAACGAGGGATAGACCAGATAGATGCCGATACCGATCACACCGGGTCGCGCTCCGCTGTACCGGCAGCCTGTTGCGTGACCGCACTCGTGGAACGCGCCGGAGAGCACGGACAGGCCGAACACGGCTAGCAGGCCGATCGGGTTGCTTAGGATCTCCTCCAGCCCTGCGCTGAGCGCGTGCGAGGCGAACAGCCAGCAGTCGACCCCCACGAAGCTGACGGTCACCGCGGCCACGACCGGCCACCGGAACAGCGGCCGCAGCAGCAGCGCGACGGCGTTCGCGGCCGGTTCGGGCAGCAGCGTGCCCCGCGCCCTGAGCGCGAGCAGCGGTCTCGCCTTTGGCGGAGCGGCCGACCCCTGGTCGGCGAGAAGGCCAAGGGGCTGGAGCTTGGCCGTGATCAGATGGCGGACCTGGTCCGCGGTCAGTGTCCGGCCAAGGTCCGCGCTGACCAGATCGGCGACGGCGGCGGCGTTCCGGGAACCGTCGATCCGGCTGGTGACCCGATAGAGCAGCGGCGACATCTGAATGACCTGGCCGTCGGGTCGGCGCACCAGCGACGGCGGCCGGCTGTAACCGGAGTCCCGGTACTCGCCGAGCAGTTCGACCCCGTCGGCCAGCCGTGGCGGGTCAGCCGGCCCGGGCGTCGTCAAGGACGGCGAGCCGGGGGCTGTGCGCCCGGCGGTCACCTGCGCTGCGGTCACGGTCACTGGTCTGCTCCTGTGTGGCGTGGTGCCCAGGGAACGACGTCAGGAAAGGCCCGTGTCGGCCCTTGCAGGGACGGCCAGGCCGGGCCGCCCCCGCAAGGCGTGCAAGGCGGAGGGCCGCCCCGGAGGATCCCGGGGCGGCCCTCCTCTTACTGCTACGCATCCCCTCCCCACGCGGGCTGCGCGCAGCAGCTCGGCGATACGAGCCGGGTACGGGTTACAGGAAGATGTTGTCGCCGCTGAGAACGTTGTCGCCGCCGAGAACGTTGACGTTGATGAGCCCGTTCTGAGAGTTGACCGCCGTGGCAGACGGGTTGAAGGCGCTGATGCCCCCACTGTGGCCGCTGTGGCTCCACAGGGTTTCGCGGCTGGGCAGCAGCTCGGCGGTCTCGAGTTCCAGGTCCTGCATGGTCACATCGGTAGACATGGTCCCCTCCTTGGGAACTATCTGCCCGGGCCGGGCAGCCCGGACAATTGCCCGCGTTCCCGGCTGCAGGGAGCCTCCGGAAACCGCCCGGCACCCCTGTGGCGCCGGGCCACGGACGAGGTGTACGCTCCTTGACGTACGTGCTGTACGGTGATCAGCGTACAATAAAAGGCCTGGCCAGTCAATGTGAGGTACATGGCTGAGCCCAGGGGACGGGGTCAGGTTAGGTTGGTGGACATGACGGCGCATGCGACGGGAGGGGATCGAGAGCCGCCCACCCAGCCGCAGCCCGCAGTCGTACCGCTGGAGTACCCCATCAACCCGCTGCAGCGTCTGATCCTGCAACGGCTGCGTGAACGCGGCTGGTCCTACGGTGAGGTCGCCAGGCGCGGCGGATTGCCCCGGTCCACCGTCTACACGCTCGCGACCACGCGGAACCTGGCCAGGCCGCCCCGCCCGGCCACGATCGATGCGCTGGCCAAGGGCCTCGACGTGCCCGTCTCCGCGGTCCGCGCCGCCGCAGCCGAGTCCACCGGGCTGCACTACTACGACAGCGCTCCGACCGGGCAGCAGCCGCCGGGCGACCAGGAACGGGACCTCCTGATCGCCAGCATCGACGAACTCACGCCCGAGGACCGGCGGCATGTAGCCGCGCTGGTCGAGTCGCTGCGGAACAGGGCCTCGACGGAGCGGACAGATAGCTAACGCCACCCATCACCCCAGGCGACCTCGACCAGGGCCGGGGGCGGCCGCCCTCCGGCCCGTCTTCGTGTGGACATAGCTACTCCATTGGCCAGCCCGCGGGCTCTCCTAGTTGGTCGGCCAGTTCTCCGTAGGGACCCTCGGGCAGTACCAGGCGGGCGGCCCGCAAGACCGCTTTCGGGTCTTCGCCGGGGGGCCGCAGGACGAAGACCGTGTCGTCTTGCTTGCTGCAGGTCACGACGACCCGGTCATAGTCGGCCATGACGATCGGCCAGCTGGCAGGCATCCCCAGTCGGCTGGCCAGCTCGGCGTAGTACGCCTCGGGCAGTACCAGGCGCGCCACCCCCAAGATCGTCTTCGGGTCTTCGTCGGGGGGCCGCAGGACGACGATCGTCTCGTCGCGCTGGCTGCAGGTCACGATGACCCGGTGATAGTCGGCCATGACGATGCGAGCCCCGTTCGCCGGCAGCGGGCCGCCGGCCGGCTCCAGGCGGGAGCTGACCGTGCCGAGCCTTGCAGCCCGTACCCGGAGCTGGTGCTGCCGCCTGGCTACGAGCGCCAGCTCCGCGAGGAAGACCAGCGCGACAATCAGCCCCGCGACCAGCAGCATGAGCTTCAGCCATTGCGGCATGCCGACGCCGGCGGGCGCCGTCTTCCGCGTCGGCCGAGGATGTGACGGCAGGGCCGGGTGCTGGTGAGGCGTCGGCCTTGACGTCGGCGGTGCCGGCCTCGACTTAGGCGGTGCCGGCCTTGATGTGGGTGGTGTCGGCTTGGACGTGGGCGGTGCCGCCGGGACCGGCACGGTGAGCACGGTTCCGGCACGGATCGCGTCCGGGTCGGGACCGATGATCGGCCGGTTGGCGGCGTACAGTGCCGGCCAGCCGCCGCGCACGGCCAGCGCGGCCGCGATGCCCGACAACGTGTCGCCGTCCGCGACGGTGTAGCTGACCGGCCCTTCGTGGCCGGGGAGCACCAGGACGGTGCCGGGGTTGATGATGTTCGGGTCGGGGCCGATGAGCGGCCGGTTGGCCGCGTACAGTGCCGGCCAGCCGCCGCGCACGCGGAGCTGCGCGGCGATGCCGGACAACGTGTCACCCTGCTGCACGACGTACTTCCTGGTGGGGCTCGTCGCCCTCACCGGTGTCGCTACGCCGCGCAGCGTGCTGGTCAGGGTGACCTGACCACTACTCGCAATGCGGATGTTCGCCTGGGTCTGGCGGATGGATCCCTGCCTGCAGACCGTCACCAGGACGATCAGCAGAATGCTCCAGGCGAGCACGACGCACGCGGACTTAGTCCACATACGCACGGTGCTGTCACTTTCCTTCCTGAGGGGATCAGCGCCGGGCGTTGCGTGGCCCGGGCGCCGAAGGCAAGAACCGTTCGGGAAGGAAAGGACTTAGGCCGGCGGCACCTCCGGCAGGTAGGAACGCCAGATTCGCTTAGCCTCGGCGCGGCGTACCAGCCGCAGCAGCACGAGGGCCAGCGACGTGGTTACAGCGGCGCCGAAGCCTGCCTGGACGCCGCCTGCGCCGCTCCCAGCGCCGCCAGACCCGGCGGCCCCTGTGGCGCTGCCGCTCACGCCAGACGTCAGCCAGGAGAGCGTCAGCGCCGGCGACGCCGGTGCACCGCCACCTGGCTCCGTCGACATCGGGGACGCAGCAGCGCCGGGGGCCGTCGATGTGCCCCCGGCCTGGAGCGGTGAGGTCGTACCCGATACGCCAGTGCCGCCCTGGCCCGGTGCCCCGGTAGTGGACACGACCGGGGGCACGCTGCTGGCGACCGGAGCGACCGTGCTCGTTGCTGTCGATACGACCGGGGCGACGACGCTGGTGCCCGTCGTCACGACCGGTGCCAGCGCACCCGTGACGGTCGAGACGACCGGTGCAAGGGCGCTGGTGACCGGTGCGAGTGCGCCGGTGACGGTGGAGACGACGGGGGTCAGGGCGCCGGTCACGGTCGAGACAACGGGAGCGAGGGCGTTGGTGACCGGGGCGAGGGCGCCGGTGACGGTCGAGACGACCGGGGTCAGGGCGCCGGTCACCGGTGCCAGCGCGCCGGTGACGGTCGAGACGACGGGGGCGAGAGCGTTGGTGACGGGAGCGACCACGTCCGTGACGGTGGAGACGACGGGTGCCAGGGCGCCGGTGACGGTCGAGACGACGGGGGTCAGGGTGCCGGTGACGGGTGCCAGCGCGCCGGTGACGGTCGAGACGACGGGGGCGAGAGCGTTGGTGACGGGAGCGACCACGTCCGTGACGGTGGAGACGACGGGTGCCAGGGCGCCGGTGACGGGTGCGAGGGTGCCGGTGACGGTCGAGACGACCGGTGCGACGGCGTTCGTGACGGGTGCGAGGGCGCCGGTCACTGTGGAGACCACGGGAGCCAGTGCGTTGGTGACAGGGGCGACCGCGCCGGTGACGGTGGAGACGACGGGGGTTAGCGCGCCGGTCACCGGGGCGACCGCGCCGGTGACAGTGGAGACGACGGGCGCCAGGGCGTTGGTGACTGGGGCGACGGTGCCGGTGACCGTCGATACCACCGGAGCCAGGGCGCCGGTAGCTGTCGTCACGACCGGCGCGACGGCGTTGGTGACTGGGGCGACGGCGCCAACTACCGTCGCCGCGACGGGCGCGACTGCGCCGGTGACGGGCGCGACTGCGCCGGTGACGGTCGTCACGGCCGGGGCGACGGCGGCGGGGGCCGTCGTGACCACGGGTGCGAGGGCACTGGTGGCTGTTGCGGCGACGGGTGCGACCGCTCCGGTTGCCGCTGAGGTCACGGGAGCCAGCGCACTAGTGACCGGCGTCACGGCGTTAGTGGCAGGTGCGACTGCGCCGGTGACCGTCGATCCCACCGGGGCGAGGGCGCTGGTGGCCGGGGCGGGAGCGGCGGTGGCCGGGGCGGCCGCGCCGGTAGCTGTCGGTACGACCGGCGCTATGGCGCTCGCGACCGGGGCTGCCGAACCAGTGGCCGTTGCTGCCGCGGGTGCGACCGCGTTGGTGGCGGGCGCCAGCCCGCTGGTGACCGGGGTCAGGGCGCTTGCGGCGCTCGCGGCCTTGGGAGCCGCCGCTGCCGCAGAACTGCTCGAGCTGGGGCCGGTGCCCGAGTCGGCGACGGCTGTGGCGTCCTGCGCCGCGGGGGTGACGGTTGAGGTGACCGTGGAGGCGGCGGACGTGGTGACCGAGGTGACCGCGCTCGCGACCGGGTTGGAGGTGGGCGGCGGCGTGGTGGCCGCGCTGGCCGGGGTGGTCGCGGGCGGCGGGGTGGTGGCCGCGCTGGCGGGGGAGGTCGAGGGGGCCGGGGTGGTCGCGGGCGGCGGCGTGCTGGGTGAGTCCGCGGCGCTAGGGGTGGCCGTGGCGTCTTGCGCAGAGGCCGTGGCGGTCGAGGTAGCCGCGGAGCTGACCGCAGATGTGGCGGACGTGACCGTGCTCGCGACCGGGTTGGAGGCGGGCGGCGCCGTACTCGCTGGGGTGTCTGCGCCGGTTGTGGTGGCCGCAGAGGCCGCAGAGGTGGCCGGGGCGCTTGGCGGCGGCTTGCTGGGTGAATCTCGCGGTGGTGGCGGCTGTGGTGCCTTGCGCCGCGGACGTGGCGGTCGAGGGAGCCGCGGAACTGACCGCCGATGTGGCGGACGTGACCGTCGAGCTAGCCGCGGACGTCACGGAAGAGGTGGTCGATGTCACGGCCGAGGTGAGCGTGCTGGTGACCGGCGAAGCGGCGGAACCGGAGGTGGTGGCCGCAGCAGGCGCCGTCGCAGCGTGCGCCTGCCGGGAGAACACCAGCAAGACGAGCAGGATCCCGGCAGCCAGCATCGCGCACTGCGCCGCTCGTCGAGCGGCGCGACGCAAAGCCAGCTGTGGCATCGGGGGCTCCCCCCCAAGGGAGACTGGGCCAGACACTACTGCCCATCTTTAGCCAACCCAACCGATTGCGGAAGCTACTTTTTCAATTTCTAGCCTCCTACAGCCACTTAGGACCGGACACTTACGACACATCCGCCTATGAGCCCTGCCCCTGCAGATCTTCTGCACACTGCCCGTTCAGGCATGCGCAGCGCAGCCCTCCGCATCAAGCATTCGCAGGTGGCCCGCCCTCTAGCTGCACTTAGGCCTTGACGCGGAGCTTGACATACAGCCGCGATGCCAGGGTTCTTGGGCTAGCTCCCTTACCTGAACGGAAGTTTTCCGTGCCGGCCCCGCAGCGCCAGCGGAGATCCTTGCCGCGGGCGTCTCAGCCGTAGAGTGCCTCCAGGCCGGGCTGCGGTGCGTACCTGGCGAGCTTCTCGCGCAGCCTGCTCCTGCCGCGGTGCAGGCGCGACATCACCGTGCCGATCGGCGTGCCCATCATCTCGGCGATCTCGCGGTACGGGTAGCCCTCGATGTCGGCGAGGTAGATGGCAACCCGGAAGTCCTCCGGCAGGTCGCGCAAGGCGCTCAGGACGTCGGAGTCGGCGAGCCGGTCCAGCGCCTCCGCTTCTGCGGAGCGCACCGGCGCGGACAGCCGGTCCGCGTTAACCTGCCAGTCCTCCTGGAATTCGGCGCCCGGTGCCTGTACGGGCTCGCGCCGCCGCTTCCGGTAGCTGTTGATGAACGTGTTGGCCAGGATCCGGTGCAGCCATGCGCGCAGGTTCGTGCCCGGCCGGAACTGATGGAACGCAACGTACGCCTTGGCGATCGTCTCCTGCACGAGGTCCTCGGCGTCGCTCGGGTTCTTGGTCATGCGGAGCGCCGCCGGGTAGAGCTGGCCCATGAAGGGCACAACGTCGTGCTCGAACACCGCCTTACGGTCCGGGGTCAGGTCCTCAGGCCTCATCGTCGCTCCGCTCCTCCGCCGGCCGTCTCGTTTGGCCAGCTCACATATGTACTCACGTAGCTGCGGGGGCAGCTGTTCACCGCGCCTGTCTCTCTATAGACGCACACGATTGCTGATGCGATGCATGATCTGCGCAACAATGTGGTTACGCTGCGGAATCGCTCAGCCTGCGTTCAGGATTCGCCCGGCTTGCTATATCCAGCCGTGGTACCACATCCGCGAGAACCAGGTGGTATACGGCACCACCTGGGCGGCAAGCACCGGATACATGTAGTAGAAGTCCCACAGGACCGCCAGCAGGTAGCCGCCGGTCAGAACGGCTCCGATGGCGCGCCGCGCGGGCGCGGCACGGGCCGGCCCGATGATCAGCCCGAGGCATAGCGTGATCGCGATCACAAGGAACGGGTCGAAGACGACCGAGTAGAAGTAGAACTCGGTCCTGTGGTCGTGCAGGGCGAACCAGAACCACGGCAGCCATCCAGCGGCGATGCCCATGAGCACGGCACCCGCCCGCCAGTCCCGCCGAACCAGCCACCAGACGATGCAGGCCAGCAGGACCGGGATCGCCAGTGACCAGATGAAGGGGGTGCCGATGGCCAGCACTTCCTGGGAGCAGTTCGGCACGCCGCAGGTCTTCGGGGTCGCGTAGTAGAACGAGACCGGCCGTGTGGTCCACAGCCACAGCCAGGTCCACGGCTGCGATTTGTACGGGTGCCCCGTCGTCAGGCCGAGGCCGAACTGGAGCATGAACTTGTTGTACTGATACAGCGAGTCGAGGGCCGAGAGCACCGGCGTGTGGTTGCCGTGCTGCGCCGCCCAGTTCCTGTCGTAGCCGTAGGGCGAAGCGAGCCAGCCGCTCCACGATGCCAGGTAGGCGGCAACCGGCACGACAGCGAACGAGACCGGCAGCCACTTCCCGTCGCGCAGCAGTGCACCCCGCCACGGCAGGGTGTACCCGGCGGCGCGGCGTGCGCCAAGGTCCCAGGCGATGGTCAGGGCCGCGAACGCGGGCAGGTACCAGATTCCGTTCCACTTGGACGCGACGGCGCAGCCCAGGCAGACGCCGGCCGCCACCCGCCACCAGCGGATGCCGAGCGCGGGGCCTGCCTCGTCCGCCGTCTCATCGGCCGCGGCCACGGCGATCCTGGCCCGGGAGCGGTCCCTGTCGACCACCAGGCAGCCGAACGCGGCGAGCACCCAGAACATCACGAAGATGTCGAGCAGCGCGGTCCGGCTCATCACGAGCTCGAGCCCGTCCAGCGCCAGCAACAGGCCGGCCACGCAGCCGAGCATGGTTGACCTGGTCATCCGGCGCGCGATCCGGGCCGTCATCAGGATGGAGAGCGAGCCAACCACGGCGACGGAGAACCGCCAGCCGAAGGGCGTCAGCCCGAACAGCCATTCGCCCCCGGCCATGAGGATCTTGCCGAGCGGCGGGTGCACGACGAGCTCGCCGCCCTTGGCGAGGATGTCGCTCTTTCCCTGCAGCAGCAGTGCGTTCGCGTTCGACTTGTGGTTGATCTCCACGCCATGGCGCAGGATGCCGTAGGCGTCGCCGACGTAATAGGTCTCGTCGAAGACGACGGCTTTGGGCACGCCCAGCCGGTAGAAACGCAGAAACGCACCGAAGACCGTAACCAGCAGCGGCCCTACCCAGCCCCAGACCGGGCTGCCAGGGATCGCTGGAGCCAGCTGATCCCGGAGGGCAGCAGCGCGGCTGGCCCGCTCGGCAGCCACAGGCTCGGTCTCGTATGCCGTCATTGCCTGCCATGGTAGGCGGGGGAGGGCGTTAGCGTGGGGCACGAAATGGAACGAGCCAGTGAACGAGACGGCGGCGTCGGCGCCTATCGTCACGTCACGGCCGATAACGCGCCAGGCGGCCCGGATGGCGCCCAAGAACGCGGCACGGATCGGGCTCAGGAACGCGGCGCGGGCGGGACGCTCACGCTTGCCGCGGTGCCGATCGGCACGCCGCAGGACGCCTCGCCGCGGCTGATCGCCGCGCTCGGCGAGGCGCCGATCGTGGCGGCCGAGGACACCCGCAGGGTGCGCAGGCTGGCCAGCGCGCTCGGCGTGCGGCTGACCGGCAGCGTGATCTCGTACTACGACGGCGTCGAGGCGGCACGGGTGCCCGGGCTGCTGGCCGAGCTGCAGGCCGGCCGCGACGTCCTGCTGGTGACGGACGCCGGCATGCCCGGTATCAGCGACCCCGGCTACCGGTTGGTGGCCGCCGCGGCCCAGGCCGGCATCCGGGTCAGTGTGCTGCCGGGACCCTCGGCCGTGACCGCGGCACTCGCCGTCTCCGGCCTGCCCAGCGACCGGTTCTGCTTCGAGGGATTCCCGCCGCGCCGGGCGGGCGAGCGAGCCCGCAGGTTCGCCGATCTGGCGGCTGAGCAGCGGACGCTGATCTTCTTCGAATCCCCGCGCCGGCTGGCCGCGACGCTCGCGGGACTCGCCGAGGCATTCGGCAAGGACCGCGCTGCCGTGGTGTGCCGGGAGCTTACCAAGACGCACGAGGAGGTCATCCGCGGCGCAGTCGGCGACCTGGCCGAATGGGCGGCGGAGGGCGTGCTCGGCGAGGTCACGATCGTGGTGGCCGGGGCACCGCGGGGGCCCCGGGCGGACCCGGCCGACGCCGCCGGAGAGGTCGCCGCGCGTGAGCGGGCCGGAACCCCGCGCAAGGCAGCCATCGCCGAAGTGGCAAGGGAACTCGGCCTGCGTAAGCGCGAGCTCTACGACGCCGTCGTCCGCCGCGCCCCCGACGCACGCTGACCCGCGCGGTGCGGCACGGCGGGCCTGGGCGCCGCGGGCGGTGCACTAGCCTGTGGGCCATGTCCAGCCGCCACATACTGACCGCGCCGGCCTGGCCGTACGCCAACGGCCCCCGGCACATCGGGCACGTGTCCGGGTTCGGGCTGCCCGCCGATATGTTCGCCCGCTACCAGCGGATGGCCGGGAACAAGGTGCTGATGGTCAGCGGCACCGACGAGCACGGCACGCCGATCCAGGTCCAGGCGGACGCGGCGGGCGTGAGCGCCAGGGAACTCGCCGACCGTTACAACCGGGTCATCGCCGAGGACCTCGTCGGCCTGGACATGTCCTACGACCTGTTCACCCGGACTACCACGCGGAACCACTACGCGATCACGCAGGAGATCTTCAAGGGCCTGTACGAGAACGGCTACCTGTTCCCCCGCAAGACCATGGGCGCGATCTCGCCGTCGACCGGCCGGACCCTGCCCGACCGGTACATCGAGGGAACGTGCCCGATCTGCGGCTACGAGAGCGCGCGCGGCGACCAGTGCGACAACTGCGGCAACCAGCTCGACCCGGCCGACCTGATCGACCCCCGCTCGAAGATCAACGGCGAGACCCCGGAGTTCGTGGAGACCGAGCACTTCTTCCTCGACCTGCCCGCGTTCGCCGACGTGCTCGGCACCTGGCTGCAGAGCAAGAGCGGGCTGTGGCGGCCCAACGTGCTCAAGTTCTCGCTGAACCTGCTCGATGACCTCAAGCCCCGCGCGGTGACGCGGGACCTCGACTGGGGGGTCCCGGTCCCGCTGGACGGCTGGCGGGACCGACCGGACAAGCGGATCTACGTCTGGTTCGACGCCGTCATCGGGTACCTGTCCGCGTCCGTCGAGTGGGCCCGGCGGTCCGGCGACCCGGACGCCTGGCGTTCCTGGTGGCAGGGTCCGGACGCCGAGTCCTACTACTTCATGGGCAAGGACAACATCGTCTTCCACGCCGAGATCTGGCCGGCCATGCTGCTCGGCTACGGCGGCAAGGGCGCCAAGGGCGGAACGCCGGGCGCGCTCGGCGCGCTGAACCTGCCGACCGACGTGGTGGCGAGCGAATACCTCACGATGGAGGGCCGTAAGTTCTCCTCGTCCCGCTCGGTCGTCATCTACGTGCGCGACTTCCTGGAACGTTACGACGTCGACGCACTCCGCTACTACCTGGCCGTGGCCAGCCCCGAGACCCAGGACACCGACTTCACCTGGAGCGAGTTCATCCGGCGCAACAACGACGAGCTGCTGGCGAACTGGGGGAACCTGGTGAACCGGAGCGTGTCGTTCGCCGCGCGCAACATCGGCGCCATCCCGGAAGCGGGCACGCTGACCGACGCGGACAACGAGCTCATTCAGCGGTCACGCGGCGCGTTCAAGGAAGTCGGCGATGCACTGTCCCGGTCGCGCTTCAAGGCCGCGATCAACGAGGTGATGCGCACGCTCGCGGATGCCAACAAGTACCTGTCCGAGCAGGCGCCGTGGAAGCTCCGGGAATCCGACCCGGAGCGGATGCGGACGATCCTGCACGTGGCGCTGCAGCTCGTGGACGACGGCAAGACGCTGCTCACCCCGTTCCTGCCGCGCTCGTCGCAGAAGGTCTACGAGATGCTCGGCGGATCCGGCACCTGGTCATCCATGCCGAGGATCGACGAGGTCACCGAGGAGGGCGGCGCTCCGTACCCGGTGATCACTGGCGACTACCGCGGCGCGGCTCGGTGGCAGTCCGAGCCGATCAAGCCGGGCACGGCGCTGCAGCCGCCTACGCCGTTGTTCACCAAGCTCGACCCGGGGCTTGCCGACGAGGAGCTGGCCAGGCTGGAGAAGGCGTGACAGAGGCCCCGCCCGCCCCGCCGCCCGAGCCACTGCCCGCCGAGGCGCTGGACAGCCACTGCCACCTGGACCTGATCGAGCGGCCGGTTCCGGAGGTGCTGGCCGAGGCGCGGGCGGCCGGCATCGTCAAGGTGGTCACGATCGGCGTCGACCTGCCGACCTCACGGTGGGCGGCGGACTGCGCGGATGAGCACCCGGACGTGTACGCGGCCGTGGCTATCCACCCGAACGACACCGCGCGGGCAGCCGCGTCCGCCGGGGCGCGCGACGCGGTGCTGGCCGAGATCGCCGTGCTGGCCGAGCGGCCGCGGGTGCGGGCCATCGGCGAGACCGGCCTCGACTACTACCGCGACTGGGCACCGGCCGAGGTGCAGCGGGAGTGGTTCCGTGCGCACATCGACATCGCCAAGCGGACCGGCCGGGCCCTGGTGATCCATGACCGCGAGGCGCACGAGGACGTGCTGCGGATCCTGGATGAAGAGGGACCGCCGGAACGGGTCGTGTTCCACTGCTTCTCCGGAGACGCGGCGATGGCGAAGCGGTGTGCCGAGGCGGGGTACTTGATGAGCTTCGCTGGCAACGTCACGTTCTCCAGCGCTCAGCCGCTCCGCGACGCGGCGGCGGCGGCCCCGCTCGAGCTCATCCTGGTCGAGACCGACGCGCCGTTCCTCACCCCGGTGCCGAACCGCGGCAAGCCGAACTCGCCCGCGATGGTGGCGCACACGCTGCGGGCGATCGCCGAGGTCAAGCACGTCGACGTGGCGGAACTGTGTGGGGCCGTCACCGCGGCCGGTGAGCGGGCCTTCGGCCCCTGGCTGTAGCCGCCCAGGTGTGCAAGGGGCGATGAAAGGGAATTGAGTGGCCAGCGGGAATGGCCGCTCTTACGGGGGAGAACAACGATCACGTCCGTTGCCGGCGGCGTCGAGTCATGTCTGCTGACCGCCGCGGGGAAACGACGACAGGGACGTGGCGGGGGAAGGAACGTGCGCCGGTGACGGGGATCACCCACTGGGCTTTGCGCCATAAGCGTCTTGTGATCGGCTTCTGGCTGATACTGACCATCCTGGGGATGGGGTTCGCGAAGAAGGCGACGTCCGCGCTGAGCCAGGAGTACTCGCTCCCGGGCCATCAAAGTTATGTGACAAACACGTATATCAGCAGCAAGTACGGCGGCGGCGGGGACAGCTCGCCGCTGGTCGCCGTCGTCACGCTGCCGGCCGGGACGACCGCGAGCTCGCCGGCGGTTACGGCCGCCGTGGCGCAGGTCACCGGGCGTATCGAGCGGGCGGTGCCGGGCTCACGGGTGGCGTCCTACACCACGACCCGGGATTCCGCATTCATCTCCCGCGACGGCCGCACCACGTTCGTGATCGACTACCCGCCGCCGGAGCCGGGCAGCTTCGGGCAGAGCCCGCGGGCGCAGAATGCGGTGCAGGCGGCGCTGCGGGGCGTCGCGGTCGCGGGTGCCCCGGTGCGGTTGACCGGCTACGACGTGCTGGACGCTCAGGCAGGCGGCGGCAAGAGCCTCCTCGCCGAAGGGATGATCGGCGCCTTGGGCGCGCTGATCGTGCTGGGCTTTGTGTTCGCTTCGTTCCTGGCCGTCGTGCCGCTGGTGATCGCGCTGGCCTCGATCATGACGAGCTTCCTGGCCGTCTGGGGCCTCGCCAGCACGACATCGGTATCAATCGTCGTGCAGTACCTGATTGCGCTGGTCGGCCTCGGCATCGCGATCGACTACACGCTGCTGATCGTGGTGCGCTGGCGCGAGGAACGAGCCCGGGGCCTGCGCGGTGATGCGGCGATCGTGGCCGCGATGAACACCGCCGGGCGGGCCGTGGTGTTCAGCGGCACCGCGGTGGCGCTCGGCCTGCTCTGCCTCATCGTGATGCCGGTTCCCTTCCTGCGCAGCCTCGGCTACGGCGGGATGCTGATCCCGCTGGTCAGCGTCGCGGCCACGGTCACGCTGCTGCCGGTCATCCTGGCTACCGTCGGCCCCCGCCTCGACTGGCCGCACCGCCGCACCGACCGCCGCGCCAGCCGCGCCTGGACCGCGTGGGCGGGTCTTGTCGTCCGCCACCGCTTGGCCGCGGCGGCGGCCGCGGTCATCGTGCTCGGCCTGCTGGCGGGCGCGGCGACCACGATGACCCTGGGCCCGGCCAACGGCAACCCGAACACCCTCAGCCAGGCTGGCCGCGCCAAGACCGCGCTGACCGCGCTCGAGCACTCCGGCATCGGGTCCGGCGCGCTGACCCCGATCGAGATCGTCGCCCCTCGTGGCGACTCGGCCGGCCTGGCGCACCGACTGAACGATCTGCCCGGCGTGCAGGGCGCGACCGCCCCCCAGACAGCCGCCTGGCATCGCGGCGCCACGGCGATCGTCGACGTGTTCACCCATGACAACAGCGCCGCCGCGCTGGCCAGCGTGCGGGACACCGCGCACGCATACGGGCCGGGCATCGGGGTCGGCGGGATCGACGCCCAGAACAGCGACTTCATCTCCGCCGTCTACGGTAGCTTCCCGCTGATGATCGCCCTGATCGCGGTGCTCGGCTTCGTCCTGCTGGCCCGGGCCTTCCGCTCGCTGCTGCTCCCCGCCAAGGCCGTCGTCCTCAACATCCTGTCCATCGCCGCCGCCTGGGGCGCGCTCACCCTGATCTGGCAGAAGGGATACGGGTCAAACGCCCTGTGGGGCATCCCGGCGATCGGCTCCATCCCGTCCTGGCTGCCGGTGATCGTGTTCGCGTTCCTGTTCGGGCTGACTATGGACTACGAGGTGTTCATCCTCAGCCGGATGCGGGAAGAATACGACGCCACCGGGTCGACCGACACCGCGATCGTGCGCGGGATCGGCCGCACCGGCCGCCTGGTCACCAGCGCCGCGCTGATCCTGTTCCTGGCCTTCGTGGCGATGAGCACCGCCCCCATCACCCTGATCAAGGTCATGGCCACCGGCTTGGGCGTTGGCATCCTCCTGGACGCCACCGTCATCCGCGCCCTCCTCGTGCCCGCCGCCGTCTCCCTGTTCGGCAGCTGGAACTGGCGTTTCCCCGCCGCCGCCGCGCGCATCCTGCGGGTCTCGCCCCCGGCCCCGCCCGCTGCGCCCGAAGCCACTCCACAACTCGAGCTGGCCGACTGATAACAGGCACCCGCGCGTGTCATGCGCCGGGATCACGCACCTAGGGTTCGTCGGTGTCGGTGTCGGTGTCGGTGTCGGTGTCGGTGTCGGTGTCGGTGTCGGTGTCGGCTAGGCGGTCCATCAGCTCACCGGCAATCCGCAGCAGTTCCTGCTCGGCCCGGGTGAGCCCGAGGGCCATCGCGCGGGCCAGCCAGGCGTCCCGCCGGGCCATGTCCCGGGCGAGGGCCTGCCGCCCGCCGTCGGTGATGGCCAGCAGCGAGCGCCGGCCGTCTCGGTCGTCGGGCTCCCGGACGGCCAGGAACTGGCGCTCCAGGCTGGCCAGGGTGCGGGTCAGCGACTGAGGCTGCACGCGCTCGGCGGTGGCGAGCGCGCCCGGCGTCGTCGGGCCGCGCCGGTTCAGGTGCGCCAGGATGCCCATCTCGAGCGAGGTCTGGGCGGACTCGGGGCGTTCGATGCGCAGCCGCCTGGCCAGCCTCGTCGTTCCCTGGCGCAGGACCGTCGCCGTAACCAGGAGGTCTTCGTCGTCCACAGGTAGTACGCTAGCACGTACAAAGTATCGTCTTATTCGGCTTATATTCCGCAGATAACATAAGCTGCAGCGTATGGATTTCCTGACTCGGCTGTTCCGTTCCGGTCGCCGCCCTTCGCGGACAAGCCAGGCAGTTGCGATGACCAGGGCCCGGTTGGCCCGGCCGCACACGCCCAGCGGGGATCCCGGTGCGCAGCGCAGGCTCTGCCGCGGGATGCCGCCCGCCAGCGCCGGGCGGCTGGGGCCCAGCATCATCGCCCGCACCCGGTTCTTCGACGAGCGAGTGCTCGCCGCGATCTCCGCCGGGACCGGCCAGGTCGTAATCCTCGGCGCGGGCTACGACGACCGCGCGCTTCGGTTCCGCTCGCCGGGCGTCCGCTTCTTCGAGCTTGACCATCCCGCCACCCAGGCCGACAAGGCGCGGCGGCTCCGCTCGCTGCGGGCGGCGAAGCCCGGCTCCGGCGGGCCGACGCTGGCCCCGGCCGACTTCCGAGATGACGACGTCGCGGGCGTGCTCGAGGCCAGCGGGCACGACGCTGGCCAGCCCACGCTGTTCATCTGTGAGGGCCTCCTGGTCTATCTGGACCAGCCCACCTGCGTGCGCCTGCTCGGCGCGCTGCGGGCGAGGGCGGCCATCGGGAGCGAGCTGGCCGTGAGCCTGGCAACGCACCGCGAGGGCCTCGACTCCGGGCAGGTCGCCGCCGTCGCGAACTCACGGCGCGGTCACCCCCGCGAATCCTGGCTGACGATCCTGCCGGCAGCGGCCCACCTGGAGCTCCTCGGCCTGGCCGGCTGGCAGGTAAGCAACCGCGTCGACGCCGCGGAGCTGGGCACGGGGGCAGAGCCGGGCCGGTCGCTGCTGGTCACCGCCCTTCCGGCAACGGGTACTGACGCGTCGGAAGAAGCGGGAACCTCGCCTCAGAAGAGACCGGAAGAGATTGCAAATTCTTAACAGCGCATCCGATCGCTCCGAATCGCTGGACATCGACCTTACTGGCACGTAACTTATGGGAGTTACCCAGGTGGATGGCGATAGCGAGCGTGCTGCCCAGGTGCGCGCGGCGGCAGCGCGCTCCCAGATGGGCAGGGTAGTGAGCGCGCTGATCCGGAAGAAATAGGAAACAGCGCAGCCCAGGCAGGCACGGGTAGGGAGCGTCATGGTCGCAAGGCACCGAACGTCCGCATCAGCTCCGGCCGGCCGGGTCAGGTGGAAGCGGCTGGCCGTCATCCTCGTGCCCGCCGGAGCGATCGCCGCCACCCTCGTCGGTCTCACCGCCCAGGGAGCGATCGCCGCCAACGTCTCCGTATCCGGCCAGCAGTTCCTGGTCACCGCGACTCAGCTGAACGGGACCGGCTTCGAGCAGTTCGGCTCGGAGGTCTCGGCCGGATCCGGCACCCAGCCGGTGATCGTGTCCGGAATCGGGTCGGCCTCGCTCAGCAACCTGTGCCAGGCCGTGAAGGCGGGGCCGCTCACCCTGCGGCTCACCGCGGGCGGCGGTAGCACGCCCGTGTCCGCCACCAACCTGATCGTCGACGCGAGCTCCCTCGCCGGGAGTTCCGCGACCTTCCACGGCATCACCATCGGCCAGGACGCGGGAACGCTCACGGCTACACCCGGAACGGCCGGTGCGGCCGGGGGGTTCGGCGAGCAGGCCGAGACGGTCACGATCCGCAACCTGGTCCAGCACACCTGGCTGACCACAGCTGGCACGTTCACCCTGCCAGGTCTGCACGTCAGCTTCGGCGGCAGCTGCCGGTAACCATGGCTGATCTCCGGCATACGTCGTGGCGGGTGTGGCGGCGGACTCGCCCGTTCTGGGGTGGCCTGCTGCTCACAGCGGCCGGCGTCGAGCTGATCGGCATCCCGCTGAGCGGCCTGCTCAGCCACGGCGCGGTCAAGCTCGTCATCTACATCGGTATCGGCGGCGTATTCGGCGTGCTGATCGGTGTGCTGCTGATCGCGTGCGGCGTGGCGGTCTGCCTCAACCCGGCGCACCGGGTCTTCTACGGGATAGCCGGTGTGCTGCTCGGCATCCTCTCGTTCCCGGCGTCCAACCTGGGCGGCTTCTTCGTTGGGATGCTGCTCGCGATCGCCGGCGGTTCCATGGCGTTCGCGTGGACGCTGGCGGACGAGCCACCCGGCGCAGCCGTACCCGGCGCGCAGGGGCAGCGGATGCTCGCGGTCACCGCGTTGCCCGCGGTCATGCTGGCCAGCGTGCTGGGCGCGCCGGGCGCCCGCGCGGCCACGGCAGCCCCGCAAGGGTCCGGCGGGAGCTGCATCCTGCTCATCATCTGCCTGCCAAGCCCGACGCCCACCCCGACGACCCCCACACCGAGCCCGTCGCCGGGGGCGTCCGCCGCGCCGCAGCCATCGGCAGGCACGCCGGGCTCGAGCACAGCAGCGGGGAACCCGGGCAAACGCCGCGCCGCGCAGCGCCGCGCTGCCGCCGGCGGCGGCCTGGTGGCCGCGACCGCCACGTCCGTGATCACGGCGGGCTCGGCCACCCTGGTCCACCTCGCCTACCAGGGCGCCGCGAACGTTCCGGCAGGCGGGGGCGGCACCGTACGGATGATGAAGTTCACCGCGACGTCGATCACGCTGTCAGGCGACGTCACCGCGTCGGTGACCCAGCGCGGTCCGGGCGGGAAGGGTGACGCGGGCGGGAAGGGTGGCGCGGGCGGGACACGATCAGTAACCACGCTCACCACCAGCCCCACGCTGGCGTTCAGCGGCGACGTCGTGCTGTACGCGACCCGGCTGTCCGGCTGCCTCGGCCCGCTGTGCGTGACCCTGACCCCGGACAACGCGGTCACCGTGCTGTTGCGGCTGGCAAGCGGCGTCACCGGCGCGCTGACGCTGACGCTGACCAAGGTGACCACTGAACAGCCGCTGGTCACCGCAGGCGCGCTGCAGGCCGGAGCGCTGAAGATCAGCTTCGGCTAAACGGGACCGGCCGCTACGGTTGCCGATGTGAGCGAGATGCCCGACGAGGCCACCGGGGTGCCGCCGGGCACGGCCCCGGCCACGGCTCCCGGGGTGCCGCCGGACGCGGGCCCGGCTATGGCCCCCGGAGTGGCTGCGGCCCGCGGAGCGGCACCGGATCCCCGGCTGCTGGGGCCCGCCGACGTCAGGCAGATCGTGGGCAAGCTGGGCCTGCGGCCGGCCAAGCGGCTGGGCCAGAACTTCGTCATCGACGCCGGGACCGTGCGCCGGATCACCGCGCTGGCCGGCCTGGACGCCGCCGACGTCGTGCTCGAGGTCGGCCCCGGACTCGGCTCGCTCACCCTGCCGCTGCTGGCGGCCGCCGCCAGCGTGATCGCCGTCGAGATCGACGAGGCACTCGCCGCGGAGCTGCCGCGCACCGTGGCCGCTCGCGCCCCGGCCTTGGCCTGCGGCTGACCGTGGTGACCGCCGACGCGGCCAGGGTGCGGAACCTGCCGGGCCGGCCGACCGTGCTCGCGGCCAACCTCCCCTACAGCGCGGCGGTGCCGATCATGCTGCATCTGCTGGCCACCGTGCCGTCGCTGGGCCACGGGCTGGTCATGGTGCAGGCCGAGGTCGCCGACCGGATGACCGCACCGCCGGGCAGCAGGACCTACGGCGTTCCCTCGGTCAAGCTCGCCTGGTTCGCCCAGGTCCGGCGGGCCGGGCAGGTGCCGCGGAGCGTGTTCTGGCCGGTGCCCAGGGTGGACTCCGGCCTGGTGGCCTTCACCAGGCGGGAGCCGCCACCCGGCGCGGACCGCGACGAGGTGTTCGCGGTCGTGGACGCGGCGTTCTCGCAGCGGCGCAAGACGCTGCGCGCCGCGCTGGCGCCGTGGGCGGGCTCGGCCGCCGCGGCGGAGCAGGTGCTCAGGCAGGCGGGAATCGACCCGGCGCGCCGCGGCGAGTCGCTCGGCGTGACCGAGTTCGCCCAGATCGCCATCGCCGGCCGCCGGCTCCGGTTGCCGGGCGCGCCGGTCCAGCGGCCACCGCTCTAGCCGCTGCACCGCGTACGATTGACTGATCGTGACGCCTGTGACTGTGCGGGTTCCGGCGAAGGTGAACCTGCAGCTCTCTGTGGGACCTCCGCGTGGCGATGGCTATCACGATCTGGTGACCGTATTTCACGCCGTGTCACTTTTCGATGAGGTGACCGTGCGGCCCGCTGACCGGGCCAGCGTCCGGGTGACCGGGGAGGGCGCGGCGTCGGTTCCGGCCGGGCGCTCGAACCTCGCGGTGCGCGCGGCCCGCGCCCTGGCCTCCGTCGCGCTGGCGCGCCGCAGCAAGCCCGCGGTGCGCATCGACATCCGCAAGCGGATCCCGGTGGCGGCAGGCCTGGCCGGCGGCAGCGCGGACGCCGCGGCCGCGCTGGTGGCCTGCAACGAGCTCTGGGGCACCGGCCTCACGCACGCCGAACTCCGCGAGGTCGCAGCCACCGTGGGCAGCGACGTCCCGTTCGCGCTCCTCGGCGGGACCGCGATCGGCCAGGGCCGCGGCGAGCTGCTCACCGCCGCGCTCACCACCGGGACCTATCACTGGGTGCTGGCGTTCTCCTCCGGCGCGCTGTCCACCCCCGAGGTATACGCGGCGTGTGACCGGCTGCGGGCCGCGGGCCCTTCGGGAGCCCGTTACGCGACGGCCCCCGCGAACCCGGCGACCCGCGGAACCTCGGCGCCCGCGGCAGCGGCTGAGGTCGGTCCGCCCGCGCTGAGCACCGAGCTCATGTCAGCGCTGCGGTCCGGGGACTCAGCCGCGGTCGGCCCGCTGCTCAGCAACGACCTGCAGGCGGCGGCGGTCTCGCTGCGCCCGGGCCTGCGCCGCACGCTCGAGGCGGGCAAGGAGTTCGGCGCGCTCGGCGCGATCGTCTCCGGTTCCGGCCCGACCTGTGCGTTCCTTGCCGCGGACGCCGCGCGCGCCCGCGAACTCGCGGTGGCGCTGACCGGTGCCGGCGTCTGCCGCGGCGTGGTCAGGGTCAAGGGCCCCGCCGCGGGCGCCGCGCTGGCCGCGGCGAAGGCCAGATGAGCCCGGTCCATCCGCTGGTCACGCTGGAGGCGGCCACCAAGGCGTATGGGCCGCGGGTGCTGCTCGACCAGGTGTCGCTCGGCGTGGCGGTCGGCGACCGGATCGGGGTCGTGGGCCGCAACGGCGTCGGCAAGAGCACGCTGCTCGAGGTGCTCGCCGGGCATGGCGGCCTCGACTCCGGCCGCGCCACCCGGGCCCGCGACCTGGACATCGGCTACCTGCCGCAGGCCGAGGAGCTGACCGGCACGGTCCGCAAGCTGGTGTTCGGCTCGCTGCCCGAGCACGAGTGGGCCGGGGACGCGCGCGGCCGCTCGGTGATCGCGGCGCTGCTGCCGGGAATCGACCCTGAGGCCGCGGCGGAGCGGATGTCCGGTGGCGAGCGCCGCCGGGTGGCGCTGGCCAGGCTGCTGCTGGCGCCGCACGACCTGCTGCTGCTCGACGAGCCGACCAACCATCTCGACATCGACGCGGTTCAGTGGCTGGCCGGGTATCTGCGTGAGCACGCCCGGTCCTTTGTCGTGGTGACGCACGACCGCTGGTTCCTCGACGCGGTCACGGAGCGGACCTGGGAGGTCGCGGATGGCCACGTCTATGCGTACGAGGGCGGCTACTCGGCGTACGTGCTGGCCAGGGCGGAGCGAGCCCGGATCGCCGACGCCACCGACGCCCGGCGCCGAAACCTGCTGCGCAAGGAGCTGGCCTGGCTCAGGCGCGGCCCGCAGGCCCGGACCAGCAAGCCCAAGTTCCGGGTGGAGGCCGCCACCGCCCTGATCGCGGGCGAGCCTCCGCCGCGCGACAGCGTGGAGCTGTCCCGGCTGGCCACGGCGCGGCTCGGCAAGACCGTGATCGACCTCGAGGACGTCTCGGTGGTGGCCGGGGATCGGCGGCTGCTCGACGATGTGACCTGGCAGCTCGGGCCGGGCGAGCGGGTCGGCGTGGTCGGCGTGAACGGGACCGGCAAGACCACGCTGCTGCAGCTGATCGCCGGGACCCTGCCCGGCTCCCTGGTCGCCACCGGCCGGGTGGTGCGCGGCAAGACGGTGCGGATCGGCTACCTGACCCAGGAGCCCGTGTCGGTCGATCCAGGGCTGCGCGCCCTCGAGGCGGCCGAACAGGTTCGCAGCCTCGTCCGGGTCGGCGGCCGGGAGATGTCGGCCAGCCAGCTGCTCGACCAGCTCGGCCTGCGCGGCGAGCGGCAGTGGGTGCCGGTGGCCGAGCTGTCCGGCGGCGAGCGCCGGCGGCTGCAGCTGATGCTGGTCCTGCTGGCCGAGCCGAACGTGCTGCTGCTCGACGAGCCAACCAACGACCTGGACATCGAGACGCTCACCGAGCTCGAGGACATGCTGGACGGCTGGCCGGGCTCGATAGTGGTGGTCAGCCACGACAGGTACTTCCTGGAGCGGGCGTGCGACCACGTGGTCGCGCTGCTCGACGAGAAGCTGGCTTACCTGCCTGGCGGGGTCGCCGAATACCTAGACAGGCGGGGGGACACCCACCCGCGGGGGGACACCCCCCGCGAACCCCCCAAGGTCAAAACCACGCGCCAATCTCCCGAAAACCAAACGACACGCCCGGCCGTCGGCCGGGCGGCTCGGCAGCGGACCGCACAGAAGGAGCTCGCCCGGGTGGAACGCCAGCTCAGCAAGCTGTCCAGCCAGGAGACCGAGCTGACAGAGACGCTGGCCGAGCACGCCAGCGACTACGCCAAGCTGATCGAGCTCGGCGCGCAGCTGCGTGAGATCCAGGATGAGAAGGCCGGCCTGGAGGACCGCTGGCTGGCCCTCGCCGAGGACCTGTCCGGGTGACGACTGATGCGAGAATGCCGGGCATGAACGATCGCAAAGGCTCGAAGTGGTCGGTCGGCTCCGAGAACTCGATCCTGAGCATCGGGTCGAAGGGGGCGATCCTGTCCATCGGCTCGGTCGGCTCGATCCTGTCGATCGGCTCGGCAGGCTCGATCCTGTCGGTCGGCTCCGCTGGCTCGATCCTGTCGACGGGCTCGGCCGGCTCCCTGGCCAGCGTGCACTCGATCCTGTCGGTGCTGTCGGACCACTCGATCCTGTCGGGCAGGTCAAGCCGGTCGATCCTGGCGTGGCGGTCCGGACGCCAGACGCCAGCTCAGCCCCGGTCGGCGAGCAAGAACGCCAGCGCGATCACGCCGTAGCCGATCGGCCGCGCGTGCTCGTTCGGGCCGCGTGGGGCCGCGGCGCACTCCCAGGTCCACAGGCAGATCGCGGCCACGTTCCGCGGGACCGTGCCGAGCCCGGGAACCCGTACCTGGTCGGTGAAGTCGCCGCTGTGGAATGCGCCGAACACGTTCGCGACCCGGGCGCCGAACTGCTGGTACACGGTGGCCAGCAGCTTGTTGTAGCCGACCACCAGCCGCTCGGACAGCCGCGCGAGCTGCTGGCCGAGTGGCCCGTCGCGCCACTGGGACAGCGCGGGCACGTAGTAGTTCATGCCGACGATGCGGACCTTGTCACCGGCCGCGGCCCGGATGCTGCTCATGATCTTCGTCAGGTTGGCCACGGTTTCCGGAAAGCTCTTGGTGACGCAGGAGACGGCCGCGCCGAGGCTGGCCCGGCTGATGCAGGAGTCAGGGTCGTTGGCCCCGATGTCGATCGTGACCAGCGAAACCTTGCCGCGGTGCGCGCGCAGGAAGTGGATCGCCTCGGCAAGCTGCGAGTGCGCCGGGTAGGAGCAGATGCCTCCGTCGATCATCGTGTGCGTGGTCTCGCCGGAGCAGCCAAGCTTGACCAGGCGCAGGCCGGGGTCGCCGGCGTGCAGCGCGGCGTAAAGCTGGTTGGCATAGCCCTGCCCGGTCGGCAGGCTCTTCCCGGCCGCGTCGGGCTGAACGCCCACCGACAGCGAGTCGCCGAGGGAGAGGTAGTAGCCGACCCTGACGCTGGCGTGGCGCGCAGCCGAGGAGCTGGCCGAGCAGGCGAGCGCCCCCGTGGCCACGGTGACGGCCAGCACTACGAGGGTGGCGACGCGGCGCACCGCACCTCCGGCGGAACCAGGCCAGCGCCGGTATTTCATCGTCCGTGAATTTTGTGTCATAATTCACCAGTGATGGATTCTGATCAGGATTCGGCTGGGTTGCGGCCGCTGCGCGCGGGCGAGGCCCGAACCGGAACCCGCCCTCGTGTTGTTGCGCGCCTTCGGCGGATGATCCTGACAGCGATCGTGTTGGTCCTCGTCCAGTCAGGAATCGGCATGGACGTAAACCTCTTCGTGGCGATCCCCACCCAGCATCCCGGCGCGCGCCCATCCTCCTTCTTCAGCGGCTCGGTGCGCAGCGTCGCATGGGCCGTCGCTCATGGCGCGCCCGCCCTGGTGGCCCACGCTGTGCTCGGGCTTGCGCTCGCCTTGCTCGTGATCGGCGTCGCCCTGTACGCCGTCCGGCTTGGGCACCGGCCGATCAGCGCCTGGTCGGTGCTGGCCGGCCTGCTCGTGATCGGTGCGGGCTTCAACGGGGCGAGCTTCCTGGATTTCAACAACGACATCAGCTCTCTGATTATGGCCCTGCTGGCCTTTGGCGCCGTGGCGTGCTACTCGGCGGCTTTCTACCTGCTTGCTGCGCAGGCGTAGGCCGAGCGCCCGGCTACTCGCCCTCTTCCTTGCTGGCGGTCGGCTTGCCGAGCCGGCCGGTGATGTAAGCCTCTATGGTCGGCCCGATCCAGCTGGCCACCTCGGATCTGCTCGCCGAAGCGAACGGCTCCATGCGGATCACGTAGCGGGCCCAGGCCGCGCCGAGCAACTGGGACGACACCAGCGCCGTGGTCCTGGCCGCGGCCTCCCCGCCGCTGCCCGGCGCGCGGGCCCACACCCGCTCGGTGATGAACTCGCGCACGGCGCGCGCCACCTCGGGCGAACTCGACACCGCCTGGGTGAGCGTCACGAACGGCTTCCCCGGCTCGTCCGTGCCCTCCTCCCACTGGGCCAGGAACCGGTCGACGATGCGGGCGCCGTCGAGGTCGGCGCCCCGGGCCTGGGTCTGCACCGCGCGCGGGTCAGCCGGCAGGTCGAGGCAGGCCACGAACAGGCCGGCCTTGTCGGCGAAGTAGTGGTAGACGAGCGCGGGATCGACGTGGGCGCGCCGGGCCACCTGCCGGACCGTGGCCGCGGTGTAACCGCGCTCGCCGAACTCGGCCCGCGCGGCGTCGAGGATCTCCGCCCGGGTATCGGCTCCGCCCGGCCGCCGCCCAGCCCGGCTCACGAGTTCCCGGCCCGGGTATCGGCTGCGCCGGGCCGCCGCCCAGCCCGGCTCACGGGGTCCCCGGCCAGGGCGACGTCATCACATGCCGTGCTACCATCGTCACGCAACGTGTCGACATCATCACACGCCGTATTGGCACCCAGATTTCGGCACCCGTGAATTGGAGTGTCATAATTCACCAATGATGGATTCTACTCAGGCTGCAGGAGGGCCACAGGCCCTGCGGGGGGGCTCAGCTGGAACGCGCGAGGGCAGCACACCCGCGCGTGAATCCGAGACCCGCCAGAGAATCACGGCGCGCCTTAGGCGCATAGTCCTCGGCGCGATGGTGCTGGTTCTCGTCCAGTCAGCGATCGGCATGTACGTGAACCTCTACGTGACGATCCCGCTGAAACACCCGGGCGCGAACCCGCCCTTCTCCAATTATCTCGGCGGATCAACGCACAGCCTTGCCTGGGCGCTGGCACATGGCTCGCGCCAACTGGTGGTCCACGCCGTGCTCGGGCTTGCGCTCGCGGTGCTGGTGATCGGCGTCGCGGTCTACGCCATACGGCTGCGCCGCTGGGTGATCGCGATCCTGTCGGTGGTCGGCGGGCTGATGGTGATCTTGGCTGGCTTCAAGGGCCTGAGCTTCCTGGACTTCCAGAACAACAGCAGCTCGATATTCATGGCCCTGCTCGCGTTCGGCTCCCTTGCCTGCTACGCGGCGATTCTCTACCTGCTGACCACACGACCGCAGTCGCAGTAACCGCTAGGGTTATGCGCCCCTGGATTCGGGCGCCGGGGATGCGTCGAACGGCGCAAGCAGGATCCGCAGCAGCGACGCGAGCTCGCGCCGCTGGCCGCGATCGAGACCGGTCAGCAGCACGCGCTCGCTGCGCAGCAGGTCCTCGAGGGCTGCGTCCACAACGGCCCGGCCACGCGCGGTCAGCGTGACCAGCACGCCGCGCTTGTCCTGCGGGTCGGGGTGCCTGCTGACGAGGCCGGTCTCGGTCAGGCGGTCGATCCGGTTCGTCATCGTGCCCGAGGTCACCAGCGTGGCGCGCAGCAGCGCGCCCGGGCTCAGCTGGTAGGGCGGGCCCTGCCGGCGCAGCGCCGAAAGAACGTCGAACTCCCAGGCCTGCAGGCCGTGCGAGGCGAACGCCGTCGTCCGCGCCCGGTCCAGGTGCTTGGCCAGCCTGGACACCCGGCTGAGCACCTGGAGCGGCTCGACATCAAGGTCGGGGCGCTCGGCATGCCACTGTGTGGCGAGCTCGTCGACCTCGTCGCGCAGTTCCCCCTCGCCGCGCGGCTCTCGCGATCCTGGCCCCATCCAGCCAGTCTATCTCTTGACGTCAAGATTTTCCTACGCGCCGTTCTCGCGCAGCCGCCGCGTGGCCTCCGGGGATAGCTGAGGCTTGGGATCAAGCTGGGAAAGTCCGTTCCAGGCCAGGTTCACCAGGTGCGCCGCAACCTCCTCGAGTTCCGGCTTGCGCGCGTCCAGCCACCACTGGCCGGTGAACGCGACCATCCCGACGAGCATCTGCGCATAGAGCGGCGCGAGCTTTGGGTCGTAGCCGCGTTCCTTGAGCACGTCGCCGAGGATGTACTCGACCTGGTTGGCGATGTCGCTGATCAGGCTGGCGAAGGTACCGGAGCCGGACGACGGGTTCGAGTCGCGCACCAGGATCCGGAAGCCGTCGGAGTTGTCCTGGATGTACCTGAGCAGTTCGACGGCGGCGACCTCAAACTTCTCCGTGGTGTTGTCCTCGCCAGCGAGCAGCCGGGTTGCCATCGCGATGAAGCGCTCGACCTCTCGGTCGACGACGACGGCGTAGAGCCCTTCCTTCCCGCCGAAGTGCTCGTAGACGACGGGCTTGGAGACGTCAGCCCTGGCGGCGATCTCCTCGATCGAGGTGCCGTCCAGGCCGCGCTCGGCGAACAGCCGACGGGAAATGTCGAGCAGCTGCTCTCGGCGCTCTTTGCCGGTCATTCTCCTGCGACCCGAGCCTGACGGGGGCTGGCTTGTCACTGACCCATCATGTCAACCGGCCGGCTAGTCAGCCAATCGCGCGGGTCACGGCCCGCTTGGTCATGGAGCCGAGCTTCCTCGAGCTGCCGGTCTGCTTCCCGGTAAGCCTGGCCTCGTCCGGCCAGCGGACGTCGTAGACCCAGCCCAGTTTCTCGGCTACCCAGATGAGCCGGGCGGCGATGTCGATCTGTCCCTTGAGCACCCCGTGCCTCGCGCACGTCGGGTCGGCGTGGTGCAGGTTGTGCCAGGACTCGCCGAAGGAAAGGATCGCCAGCCAGTTCACGTTCCGCGACCTGTCCCTGACCTCGAACTCCTCCTTGCCGAACGTGTGGCAGATCGAGTTGATCGACCAAGTCACGTGGTGCAGGAACGCGACGCGGACCAGGCTGGCCCAGAAGAACGCGATGACCGCCCCCTGCCAGGACCACGTCCACAGGCCGCCGATCAAGGCGGGTGCCAGCAGCGAGACGGCCACCAGCCAGGGGAACCACCGGGAGATCTTGACAATGTCGTCGTCGGCGAGCCAGTCCGGGCAGAACTTCTCCTGCGAGGTGCGGTTGGTGTCAAACAGCCAGCCGATGTGGGCGAAGCCCAGGCCCTTGGTCAGCGCCTTCCAGTCGGTGCCGTACCGCCAGGGCGAGTGCGGGTCGCCTTCCTTGTCGCTGTACTTGTGATGCCTGCGGTGATCGGCGACCCAGGTGAGCAGCGGTCCCTCGATGGCCAGCGTGCCGGCGACCGCGAGCGCGATCTTGAACCCGCGGGTCGCTTTGAACGAGCCGTGGGTGAAGTAGCGGTGGAAGCCCATGCTGATCCCGAGCCCCGAGATCGCGTAGAACACCACGGCGATCACGACTTCGCGCCAGCCGAGGCCCCAGCCCCAGGCCAGCGGGACCGCGGCGAGCAACGCGAGCATCGGCACCGCGACGAAGACGCCGGTCAGGACTCGCTCGAAGGTGCCGTTCGGTTCCGGGTCGATCTCCGGCAGGGCGGCCCGGCCATTGACGGGCAGTGCCGCCGTTGGCGGCGGGGCTAGCGTGGCGCTGCCCGGGGTGTTGGTGTCTGCGGTGGTGGTCACTGTGTCCTCGCTCAGCGTTGGGTTTGCGGCCAGTCGTTGAGCGCTCCGCACGTACCGGGTCTAGGGCAATGCAAATACGCTTACGTAACCGTAGGCTACGCTACCGTAGGTAGTGCAAGTACCTGGGCAAACTTTTCGGAACTTGTGGTGAAGGTCACGCCCGCAGGAACTCGGGCTAAGCGTGAAGGGGTGACCCTACCCAGAATCAAGACGCCTATGCGGCAGCCGCGCTTTTGGTCATCGCCGCGGGCCGGGAGCCCGCGCTTCGGGCCAGGACGCGAACCCAGTGTTCCGGCGCCTGGACTCGAACCAGGATTGCCCAGGTCCAAGGCCTGGTGGGTTGCCAATTACCCTACGCCGGAGCAAGGTGGCAGAACATCGTCTGCCGCCAGGCTACGAACCACGATACCGAGTGTCAGACCCAGGTCTCAGGTCCTGGCATGGCGGATTGGCCCGAATTTTCAAGGCCGGCCATCGCGGCTGTTGCCCAACCCTCGATCTGGCGATAGAGGGCGCTACCGCGCAGGACGTCGATGCGCAGGCAGCCGTGGTAGTCGCCGCCGGTGTTCTTCCGTACGGTTTTTGGGTTGTGCCGCTTGAGTGTCGGCCGCCGGAACTGAGTTGGGTGGGCCTGCGTCACGTCGAGCCAGAATCGCTGCGCCGCTTCGACGTCGGCGGTCTCGTGGATCTGCAGGCGGTAGACAAACCCCTCGCGCTCGACTCCGGCCGCTTCGAGGAAGCGCAGGAAGAATCTGATCAGTCTTGGGTCGCTGTTCATGAAGGCGACTCGGTCGGTTCGGCGATAGGGCTTGTTTTTGACGCCCTCGCACCAGTACGCGATCGCGCCAGCGATGAGGATCTCGCGGTCGTTGAGCTGGCCGATCTGGGCGGCGGCAGTCGCAGAAATGGCCTTTCGCTCGGCTTCGCGGAGGGGACCCTCGACGGCCCAGTACTTGCGGACCCCATCGGCCGACCGCTTGCGGGATTCTTCGTAGCTGAGGCCCGGCGGGCGGGGCATGTCTCTGACCCAAAGTGAGACGGAGCTTTTGGATACTCCTAGTTCGGCGACGATTTCCTCGTAGTCAAGGCCCTGTTCTCGCAGGTCCCTGGCCTTGGCCCGGAGGTCGTCTTTGGCGTTGGGGCGCCAAGTCCACGGCTGCGGCGGCTCACCGCGGAGCACCTCGTTCAGGGTCCAATTGCTGGTGATGGCGAGCAACTCCTTGATCTCGCGGCGGGACTTGCCCGCGCGGCGGAGTGCAATTGCCTGCTCGCGTAACTCGATTAATGCTGCTCTATTTCTCATATTCGAATATTAGAGCTAGCCACCGACAAAACGGCCTGCCCGATGCGGACTCGTTGGCGGCGCGTGGGTGCGCGCGGATTTACGATCCGCTCCGCCGCAGGTGATAGAGCGCACAGATGAGGCCATGGCGGAACCTGCCGGGCAGCCGGGCGGTATCCTGCGAGGGTCGGGAGCGTGAACTGTCCCGGGGGAGTGCACCAGCGGGTGTCAGCCCGGGTGCCTGCAGCGATACCGAGGAGCCGAGCCGAGTGAGCCTGAGCGGTCCGGCCGCCGTAATCATCCTTGCGGCGGGTGAGGGCACCCGAATGAGGAACCAGACGCCCAAGGTGCTGAACCAGGTGTGCGGCCGGAGCATGCTGGGGCATGTCATCGCCGCTTCCAGGGAGCTCACGCCGGGGCGTCTCATCGTCGTGACGGGGCATGGCCGCGACAAGGTCACCGCGCACCTGGCCGAGCACGCCGCCGATGCCGAGATCGTGGTCCAGGACCGGCGCGGCGGGACCGGGCACGCGGTGCGGGTGGTCATCGAGGCTCTCGGCCTGATCCACGGCACGGTGGTCGTGACCTACGCCGACACGCCGCTGCTGCGCGGAAGCACGCTCAACGAGCTCGTCGCGGCGCACCGGGCGCAGGACGCGGCGGTCACCGTCCTCACCGCCAGGCTGGACGAGCCGAAGGGCTACGGCCGGATCATCAGGGACGCCGACGGCGCGTTTACCGGCATCGTCGAGGAATCGGACGCGACCCCCGAGCAGCGGGCCATCACCGAGATCAATTCGGGCATGTACGCGTTCGACGGCGACCTGCTCGCCGACACGGTCAAGCGCGTGCCGACCGACAATGCCAAGGGCGAGGAGTACCTGACCGACGTCGTGTCGATCCTGCGCGGCGACGGCTACCCGGTGGCGACGGCCGCGTGCGCCGATCCCCAAGAGGTACTGGGCGTGAACGACCAGGCGCAGCTGGCCTGGGCACGGCGGGTGCTCAACGAGCGGCTGCTCGACGACTGGATGCGGGCCGGGGTGACGATCGTCGACCCGGCGAGCACCTGGATCGATGTGGGCGTCACGCTCGAGCCCGGGGTCTACCTCGGCCCGTCGACCCAGCTTGAAGGCAACACCGCGGTCGCTGCCGGGGCGAAGGTCGGCCCCGGCTGCATGCTGCGGGACACCACGGTCGCCGCGGGCGCAACCGTGGTCAACTCGGTCTGTGAATCAGCGGTTATCGGACCCGGCGTGACCGTCGGGCCGTTTGCTCATCTGAGCGGAGGACGAACCCCGTAGTGAGAGGTCGGGACCTGTGACCAGCATTACCGCCGCCAACCAGAAGAAGCTGCTACTACTTTCCGGCCGATCCCACCCAGAGCTCACCGACGAGATCGCCGCCTGCCTAGGCGTCGAGCCCACTCCTACCACGCTGTACGACTTCGCCAACGGGGAGATCTTCGTTCGGTTCCTCGAGTCCGTGCGAGGCTGCGACGCGTTCGTGCTGCAGAGCCACACCGCGCCGATCAACCACTGGATCATGGAGCAGCTGATCATGGTGGACGCGCTCAAGCGCGCGTCGGCCAAGCGGATCACCGTGGTCGCCCCGTTCTTCGGTTACGCGCGCCAGGACAAGAAGAGCCGCGGCAGGGAGCCGATCTCGGCCCGGCTCATCGCTGACTTGTTCCTCACCGCGGGCGCGGACCGGATCATGGCTGTGGACCTGCACACCGCGCAGATCCAGGGCTTCTTCGACGGCCCGGTCGACCACCTGTTCGCGCTGCCGATCCTGGCCTCTTATATAGAGGACAAGCTCGACACCAGCCGGGTTACCGTGGTGGCGCCGGACGCCGGGCGGGTGCGCGTCTGTGAACGGTGGACCGACCGGCTCGGCTGCCCGCTGGCGATCATCCACAAGCGGCGTGATCCAGACGTCGCGAACCAGGTCAAGGTCCTCGAGGTGGTCGGCCAGGTCGACGGCCGGACCTGCATCATCGTGGACGACATGATCGACACCGGTTCCACGATCGTGAACGCCGTCGACGCGCTGTTCAACCAGGGTGCCGCGCAGGTGATCGTCACCGCCACGCACGGGGTGCTGTCCGGGCCCGCGGTCGACCTGCTGAAGAACTCCAGGATCAGCGAGCTGATCGTCACCAACACGCTGCCGATCCCGAACGAGAAGCGGTTCGACAAGCTCACCGTGCTCTCGATCGCGCCGCTGATCGCCAGGGCGATCAGCGAGGTGTTCAGTGACGGATCGGTGACCAGCCTGTTCGACGGCCAGAGCTGACCGGTACCGCCTGCCGGTTGGCCAAACGCCACCCGGTGAGCCGGAGGTGACCGCTGGCCCCGCCCCCCAACCTCGAAGGGAGGCCAGCGACCACCAGCTGTACCGCCCTCGGACTGCGCCCCCGTGAGCCGGTCCAAGGACACCCGCGATGCTGCTTGCATCTCTTCGGCCGCAGGAGGAGGAGATTCCTGCGGTGAGCGGGGAGCAGGAGCAGCGCGACCACCTCAAGGATGATCGCGCAGTGTTTCGTCCTGCTTGAGTACCGATTACGGCTATCCTGCCGATCGGCGACCCCAGCGTGGCGGCGTGCTATTACGTCATGATTGAGTAATGGTTAAGGCGTCGTTCGCTCGGCGCCGATCCGTCGGCGACGCGGATGGGTCCTGCGGAATGGCGGGGACTGGCGGGCCCGGACGGGGATGCATGCTGCGGTTTCGGGTACTGGGGCCGCTCGAGGTCTGGACCGGTCAGGACTGGAGCGGCATAGGGGCGCCCAAGTGGCGGGCGCTCCTCGCCGTGCTGCTCCTCAGCCAGGGCCAGGCCGTCTCGACCGACCGGCTGATCGCCGAGCTCTGGGGTGATCGCCCGCCGGACCGGGCGGCCAACCTGGTCAGCATCTACGTGCTCCGGCTGCGCCGTGTGCTCGGCGACCGGGATGGTCACCTGCTGACCACCCGTGCTCCTGGATATCAGCTGCGGCTGCAGCCCGGTGAGCTGGACGCGGAGCAGTTCCAGGCACTGGCCGGCCAGGGCAGGCGGACCCTTGCCGAGGGCGACTTCCGCGCCGCCGCCGACGTGCTGGCCGAGGCGCTCGGGCTGTGGCGGGGCAGGGCACTAGCCGACGTCCCGCCGTTCGCGCTGGTGACGGCCGAAGCGGAACGGCTCGAGGAATCGCGGCTGACTGCGCTGGAGTTGCGTACTGAAGCGGACCTCGGCTGCGGTATGCACGCCCAGCTGGTGCCCGAGCTGCGCAGGCTGCTCTCCGACCAGCCGCTCCGTGAGGGGCTGTGGGGACTGCTGATGCAGGCGCTGGACGCCGCCGGGAGGCATGCGGAGGCGCTGGCCGCCTACGGCCAGGCCCGGGAAGTGATCGCCGAGGAGCTCGGCGTCGATCCCGGGCCGGAACTGCAGCGGCTGTACCAGGCGCTTCTCACCGCTGACCTGGTGCCCAAGCAGCAGAGCGGCGCGGTCACGCGGGCCACCGCGGCGGCCATTGGCGGCACCGCACGGCCCGCGGGTGCCCCTGCCGCGCCAGCTGCTGCTGTCCCCGCGGCGCCATCTGCTGCTGTCCCCGGGGCGCCGTCTGCTGCTGAGCTCGCTACCCCGGCGGCTGTCTCGCATGACGGAGAGATGCCCGCCGGGAGGTTTCCGCGCAGGCCAAGCGCTGGGTCGTCGCTACGGCGCGTGCCCGCCCAGCTTCCCGCCGATGTCGCCGACTTCACCGGCCGCGAGGCGAACCTGGAGCAACTGCGCGCCGCGATGTCGGACGCTGGGCGGCGGGATAATCCGGCGGTGGCGGTCGCCGTGGTGGCTGGGGCTCCCGGCCTGGGTAAGACCGCGCTCGCCGTCCACGCCGCACACGCGTTGCGGCGGGATTTCCCGGACGGCCAGCTCTACGTCAGCTTGCGCGGCGGGAGTGAACAGCCCGTGCCACCGGACGAGGTGCTCGCCAGGTTCCTGCGGGACCTCGGCGTGGACGGGGCCCGGATTCCGGTGGACGCCGAAGAGCGGGCCGCCTTGTACCGCACCCGCCTGGCCGAACGACAGATGCTGATCGTGCTTGACGACGCGAGGAACGCCGCGCAGGTTCGCCCGCTGCTCCCCGGCAGCGGCTCGTGCGCGGTGATCGTGACATCTCGGCATCGCCTGTCCGATCTTGCGGGCAGTCGGCTGATCGATCTCGATGTGCTCGATGACCCCGAGGCGACTGAGCTTTTCGTACGCATCATCGGAGCCGAGCGCGCCGACGCCGAGCCCGATGCGGTGCGCGACGTCGTCGCCATCTGCGCGGGTTTGCCATTGGCGATCAGGATCGCGGGCGCCCGGCTGGCCGCCCGTCGCGGCTGGAAGATCCGGTCGCTCGCCAACCGCCTCGCCGACCAGCGTCGCCGGATAGACGAGCTCACAGCGGGCGATCTGGCCGTCCGTGCCTGCTTCCAGGTGAGCTTCGACGCGCTGGCCCGCGGTAAGAGCGGCGGCGGTGCGGACCCGGCGTCGCTGTTCCGGATGCTCGGCCTCTGGCAGGGGCCGTCCATCGGGCTGAACGGGGCCGCGGCGCTCGTCGGCCAGCCCGAGGCCCTGGTCGGCGACTGTTTGGAGGTACTCGTCGACGCGCACCTGCTGGAATCCCCGGCCCCGGACCGGTACCGGCTGCACGACCTGCTGCGCGACTATGCGGCCGAGCGGGCCGAGGCCGACGAGCCTGCACAGGCTGTCGAGGAGGCGGTGCACCGGCTGCTCGGCTGGTACCTGAGCACGGCGGACGCTGCGGCGAGCATCGTCGCGCCGCCATACCGCGACCGGGTGCCGGTACCTGTGGACCCGCTGGAGCCAGGTTGCCAGCCGTTGTCGTTCGCAACCTCGGGACAGGCGCTGCACTGGTTCGAGCAGGAGCGCGGCAATTTGGTCGCGGCGACCCGCCAGGCAGCCTCATACGGGCTGCACGACATCGCGTGGAAGCTTCCGGTCGCCGCCGTAGTGTGCTTCGATCGCCACGGATACCGGGCCGAATGGCTCACCACACACCGGATTGCCCTGGCCAGTGTGCGTGAACTCGGTGACCGGCGCGGCGAGGCATGGGTGCTGAACAACCTTGGCATGGTGTTCGGCAGGCAAGGGCTGGGCGACGCCATCAGCTACTTCGAGCGGGCGGTGGCGATCCTTCATGAGGTCGGCGACCGCCGGGAGCAGGCACGAGCTGCGAACAACCTGGCGTTCACCTACCTGGTCCTCGGGCGATACCAGGAGGCGGTCACGGCGCTGCTCGGCGCCCTCGAACTGCAACGCGAGGTCGGCCGCCGGTATGGCGAGGGTGTCGCGCTGTGCAACCTCGGCGAGGCGTACCTGGAACTCGGGCGGCACGAGGAGGCGATCGCCCGGTCGCAGGAGGCGCTCGCCATCGTCCGGGAAGTCGGCTCGGTGCGCGACGAGGGCTACGCGCTGTACAACCTCGGCCGCGCGCACCTGGAGCTCGGGCATCCCGCTGAGGCATCAGACCTGCTGGACCAGGCGCTGGCCATCCATCGTGCCGCGGGCAACAGGTACGGCGAGGCGCAGGTCATGGAGCACATCGGCACCGCTCGTGCCCGGTCGGGCCAGCTCGCCGAGGCCGATCGGGCTTGGACCCACGCGCGCGACCTCTTCCAGGGTCTCGGGGAAGACACGCAGGCGGAGCTGATCGACGCGCAGCTGGAGGATCTCCGGGCCCGGCGGGCATGAGGTCGGGCCAAAGCGCGGAATAGCGACGGGTTCATCCGGAAATTGACAACTCTTCCGGATTCTTGTGCTAAGGGCCGATTATGCTGTCGCCGGCAAGGCCAATGCATCATGCGGGGCCCAGGCTCATCCGAGCCTGGACATGAAAGGGGACAGCAATGGCAGATCACAGGGACGACCCGCAGCACCCGGGCCATGGCGACAAGCCGCAGCCAGGTGGCGTGACCGACCCGTATGAAGACGGTGCCAAGCCGCGCCCGGTCGGCGTGACCGACCCGTACGAAGACGGCGTGAAGCCGCCGCCGGTCACCATAACCGACCCGTACGAAGACGGGGCCAAGCCACGGCCCCATGAGGACTAGCGGCCGCGAGGGTCGTCAGCCGTATGAGCGGCGGCGACGGCGCTGTTGCCGCCGCTCACCCGCGGGAGTCGGCCGCGAGGGCGGCGCGGTCTCGGCGTCGCCGGTTCTCGGCTAGACTCCTTCGGGTTCACCTTGGTGTAGTTGAGGAGTTTCACCGTGCCTGAGGTACGCATCGCCGCCGAGCCCCGCATCGAGTTCGGCAAGGGGCCGGCCCGCAGGGAGCGGCGCGCCGGCCGGGTTCCGGCCGTCCTGTACGGCCACGGAAGCGAACCGCGGCACGTAAGCCTGCCCGGTCACGACGTGCTGCTCGCGCTGCGCACGGCGAACGTGCTGATCCGGCTCGAGGGCCTGCCCGGCGGCAGCCAACTCGCGCTGCCGAAGGCGGTCCAGCGGGACGCGATCAGGGGCTCCGTCGAGCACGTCGACCTGATCATGGTCAGGCGCGGCGAGAAGGTCACCGTCGAGATCCCGCTCAACGTGACCGGCGAGGTGGCCCCGGACGGCTTGCTCGACCAGCAGCTTGTCCAGATCTCGGTGGAGGCGGAGGCGACCAACATCCCGCCGGGCATCGAGGTCGACGTCGAGGGCATGGCCATCGGCGCCTCCGTGCACGCCGGAGACCTCACGCTGCCGGGGGGTGTGACGCTCGCGGTCGAGCCCGACATCCTGGTGCTGCACGTGATCGCCGCGCCAACCGCCGAGCAGCTCGAGGCCGAGCTTGGCCTGCCCGAAGGCGAGGAGGTCGAGGCTGGCGAGGCCCCGCCCGAGGCTCCTGCTCCGCCTTCCGGCGAGGGCGGCGAGCGGCCCGCGGCCGAGTCGGCCGGCGACCAGTCGTCCTAGCCTGGACGACGATCCGGTCATGGCATGGATGGAGCCAGCACCGAGCGGTGGCTCATAGCCGGGCTCGGCAACCCGGGCGACGGGTACGCGGGCAACCGGCACAACTGCGGGTTCATGGTTGCCGACGTGCTCGCCGACCGGATGCGCGCGCCCTTCAAGCGAGACCGGTCGCGAGCGCGGGTTGCCACCGGCCGGCTCTCCGGCTACCCGGTCACGCTCGCGAAGCCGCAGACCTTCATGAACCTTTCCGGCCGCCCGGTGGCCGCGCTGCGGACCTTCTACAAGATCCCGGTGGAGCGCATCGTCGTGATCCACGACGAGCTCGACCTACCGTTCGGCACGATCAGGCTCAAGCAGGGCGGCGGAGACAACGGCCACAACGGCCTGCGGTCGGTGACCGCCGCCCTTGGCTCGCGCGACTACCTGCGGCTTCGCGTAGGCATTGGCCGGCCGCCGGGGCGGATGGACCCAGCGGATTTCGTGCTGCACGATTTCTCCGCAGCGGAGCGGAAAGTACTGCCCGATGTGCTCGAACGCTGCGCCGACGCGGTGGAGGTCCTGCTGCAGCGGGGCTTGGCCGCGGCGCAGAACGAGTTCCATGGCGCCGCAGAGTCGGCGCAACCGTAGCGTAAAGGCAACCATAAATGATCTCTGATGACGACCGTCTAGCCGCTGACCTGGCCGCGGAGGCAGGCCGTCGGCTGCTGGCATTGCGCGCGGCCGGTGGCGCCGCCGATGAGCTGCGCCGGGCCGGCGACCGGAGCTCGCATGAATTCCTCGCCGCCGAGCTGGCCCGGCAGCGGCCTGGTGACGCGGTGCTGTCCGAGGAGGGTGCCGACGACCTGGCCCGGCTCTCGGCCGACCGGGTCTGGATCGTGGACCCGCTGGACGGGACGCGGGAGTTCGGCGAGCCGGGCCGCAGCGACTGGGCGGTGCACGTCGCGTTGTGGGAGCGCGGCGAGCTGACCGCCGGCGCGGTGGCGCTCCCGGCCCAGGACAAGGTTCTGTCCACCGCTGACCCGGCGAAGCCGCCCGCTGCCCCGCCCGCCACTGTGCTGGCCCGCGGGGGGACGACCCCCCCATACCCCCCCGGTACGCTCCGTCTCCTGGTCAGTCGGACCAGGCCGCCGGAGTTCATGACGCGGCTGGCCCGCAAGCTCGACGCCGAGCTGGTGCCGCTGGGCTCGGCCGGCGCCAAGGCCGCGGCGGTGATCTGCGGGGACGCTGAGGCGTACGTGCACAGCGGCGGGCAGTACGAGTGGGACTCGGCCGCCCCGGTTGCCGTGGCAGTTGCGTCCGGGCTGCACGCGTCTAGGATTGACGGCTCCAAGCTTTCCTACAACCAGGCGAAGCCTTCGCTGCCGGATATCCTGATCTGCCAGGCCGCGCTCGCCGATCCGCTGCTCGAGGCGATCAGCTCGGTTCGATAGTCCTCGCCACCCCCTGGAGTTCCCCCAATGGCCACGACGCCGCGTTCCGACTACCAGCTTTCGCAGCTCGACATGCTCGAGGCCGAGTCGATACACGTCATCCGCGAGGTGGCAGCCGAATTCGAGCGGCCGGTGCTGCTGTTCTCCGGCGGCAAGGACTCGATCGTGATGCTGGCCCTGGCCGAGCGCGCGTTCTGGCCCGCGCGGTTCCCGTTCCCGGTGATGCACGTGGACACCGGGCACAACTTCGCCGAGGTGCTCGAGTTCCGGGACCGCCGGGTGCAGCAGGCGGACGCCCGGCTGATCGTCGCGTCGGTACAGGACTCGATCAACGCCGGCCGGGTCGCCGACGAGACCGGCCGCTGGGCCAGCCGGAACCGGCTGCAGACCACCACGCTGCTCGACGCGATCGAGGAGAACCGGTTCGACGCGGTGTTCGGCGGCGCGAGACGCGACGAGGAGAAGGCCAGAGCGAAGGAGCGCATGTTCTCCTTCCGCGACGAGTTCGGGCAGTGGGATCCGAAGAACCAGCGGCCCGAGCTGTGGAACCTTTACAACACCAAGCTGCACCGCGGCGAGCACATCCGGGTGTTCCCGCTGTCTAACTGGACCGAGCTCGATGTGTGGCACTACATCTGGCGGGAGGATCTCGAGATCCCGTCCATCTACTTTGCGCACCAGCGCCAGGTGTTCGAGCGCGATGGCATCCTGCTTGCCGACAGCTCATATGTGACGCGGGGCGAGGACGAGCAGCTCTACGACGCGTCCGTCCGCTACCGCACGGTCGGGGACATGACGTGCACCGGGGCGGTCGAGTCGACGGCCGCGACGATCCCCGACGTGATCACCGAAATCGCCGCGACCCGGATCACCGAGCGGGGCCAGACGCGCGCCGACGACCGCGCCAGCGAGGCGGCGATGGAAGACCGCAAGCGAGAGGGCTACTTCTGATGACGAACCCAGAGACCGGTCACACTGGTGAGGTCGTCCAGCCTCCGCTGGACCGGCACAGCGACATGCTGCGGCTGGCCACCGCCGGGTCGGTCGACGACGGCAAGAGCACGCTCATCGGACGGTTGCTGTTCGACTCCAAGGCCATCTTTGAGGACCAGCTCGCGGCGGTCGAGCGCACCAGCAAGGATCGCGGCGAGGGGTACACGAACCTGGCCCTGCTGACCGATGGGCTGCGCGCCGAGCGCGAGCAGGGCATCACGATCGACGTGGCCTATCGCTACTTCGCCACGCCGCGGCGGAAGTTCATCATCGCCGACACCCCGGGCCACATTCAGTACACGAGGAACATGGTCACCGGCGCGTCAACCGCCGACCTGGCGATCGTCCTGGTCGACGCCCGCAACGGGCTCACCGAGCAGAGCAGGCGACACGCGTTCCTCGCCACCCTGCTGCGGGTCCCGCACCTGGTGCTCGCGGTGAACAAGATGGACCTCGTCGACTACGACGCAGCGGTGTTCGAGCGGATCGCCGAGGAGTTCACGTCGTTCGCGACCAAGCTGGAGATCAGCGACCTGACGTTCATCCCCATATCCGCCCTGCACGGTGACAACGTCGTGCAGCGCTCGGCCAGCATGCCGTGGTACGACGGCCCGTCGCTGCTGCACCACCTGGAGCACGTGCACATCGCCTCGGACCGGAACCTCATCGACGTCAGGTTCCCGGTGCAGTACGTGATCCGGCCACATCAGGCCACCGACCCGGAACTGCACGACTACCGCGGCTACGCCGGCCAGGTGGCGGGCGGCGTGCTGAAGCCCGGCGACGAGGTGATGCACCTCCCGTCGGGGCTGACCACGACGATCTCGCGCATCGACACCGCCCGCGGCGCCGTGGCCGAGGCCTTCCCGCCGATGTCGGTAACCCTGCTGCTGGACGACGATCTGGACGTGTCCAGGGGCGACATGTTCTGCCGTCCGCACAACCAGCCACCGGTAGTCCAGGATGTCGAGGCGCTGGTCTGCTGGATGACCGACGCCCGGTCGCTGAGCCCGCGCAGCCGGCTGATCGTGAAGCACACCACGCGGACCGTGAAGGCGATCGTCCGCGACCTGCACTACCGGCTCGACGTGAACACGCTGCATCGGGACGAGAGTGCTGCCGAACTGGGGCTCAACGAGATCGGGCGGGTGACGCTGCGGCTCACCCAGCCGGTGTTCTGCGACCCCTACACCCGCAACCGGCTCACCGGCTCGCTGATTCTGATCGACGAGGCAACCAACGCCACCGTCGGTGCCGCCGTGATCACCGACGCCAGGTAACTGGCAGCTCAGCGAGCCTGCGCCCGCCAGGTGAGGCCTTGCAAGCGAATGGCGCACCAGGCGGGCTTGAGCTATATACGCTGATCCCCATTGAATGACGGATTTGCGTGGCGATCAGCCCGAAAGGACGAACGCGGACAGTGGCGGCAGAAGACGGGGGAACCTCGCCGCCACGGGGGCGCCACCGGCACAGCGCCCCGAACGATGTGATCGCGCCGTCCGGGCCTGCTAACCCCGAGGCTGCTCAGCCGGAACGTGCCGCGCCCGAGTCGGCCACGCCGAAGTCGGACTTTGGCGTCTGGGAGCCCTGGACGCTGGAGTCCGAGCAGCAGGAGGACGCGAGGCCGAAGCCCGGACCTCGCGTGCGCGGGCTCTGGGAGCCAGCGCGGGCTCCGGAACGAAAGCGGTCTCCGGAACCGGGATCAGCTCCCGAACCAAGACCGGCCGCCCAGCCAGAGCTAGCTTCGGAATCAAGACCGGCTCCGAGGTCCGGACCTGCACCCAAGCCCGAACCGGTACTGGAGCGCGATCCGGCTCCCGAGCCCGAACCGGCCCCGAAGCCCGAACCGGCTCCGAAGCCCGATCCGGCGCTGAAGCGGGAGCAGGCTCCGGAACCCGATCCGGCTCCGAAGCCCGATCCGGCGCTGAAGCGGGAGCAGGCTCCGGAACCCGAGCCGCCCGGCGAGTTGGTGGGGGTTGGCGGCGGTGGCCGCAATGGTCTGAGCCAGCGGGCGGCCCGCAAGCCGGTGGTGAACTTTCGGTCGGATACGCTGCCGGACTGGCGCCCGGCACCGGGCAGCTTCGAGCGTGCGGCCAAGCCAGCCCCGGCGGCCCATTCGGTCGAAGACGCTGACCTCGAGGCGCAGCCCGCCGGGACGGGTTCGGGGCTGGAGCGGCTCCTCAATGTCAGGTTCTGGCCGCTGGCTGTCGTGCTGGCGATCCAGGCAGCGCTGTCGCTGCGCCTGGTGTGGAGTGCGACGGCCTTCCTCGACGAGGGTGAGTACCTGACCGTCGGACGGCTGGAGCTCGCCCATCTCTTGCATCATGCACCGATGCCGAACGTCGCCACTTACCTCTCCGGCTCCCCGGTCGTCTACCCGCCGCTGGCCGCCATCGCGGACGACATCGGCGGCCTGGCCGGAGCCCGCCTGCTGAGCCTGGTCTTCATGCTGATCGCCACCACCGCACTGCACGGTGTGACCAGGCGGCTGCTGTCCAGCAGGCCCGCGGCGTTCTACGCGGCGGCCCTGTTCGCCTGGCTTGGCACGGCGGAGTTCCTCGGCGCGTTCGCGACCTACGATGCGATGGCCCTGATGCTGCTTGCGGTCGCCACCTGGCTCGGCGTGCGGGCCATCGACGCGGATTACTGGCTGCGTTACGGCCTGCTGGCCGCCGGCGGTCTTTCGATAGCGCTCGCTGACGCTGCCAAGTACGCCTCGACACTGTTCAACCCCGTCGTGATCGGTGTCGTGCTGCTGGCCGCCTGGCGGGCTGACGGCCGAAGGACGGCGCTGGACGCTGCCGGCGCCATGCTGCTGGCAGCGGCTGTCCCGTTGACCGTCGGGTATGACGTGGGCGGGTCCTCGTACGGGGCAGGCATCACGTCGACCACGTTGACCCGGTCGCAGGGGGTCGCCTCCGTGCGGTCGGTTCTGAACGTGTCGACCAACGCGACCGGTATCGTCGCTGTGCTGGCCGTGCTCGGCGCGATCGTCATCATCGTCCGGCGTCCGGGCTGGACGACCGTGCTGCTGGCCTGCACGCTGGCCGGGGCGGAGTTCCTTGCTCCAGCGGAGCAGGCCAGAATCCACACCCTGACCAGCCTGTTCAAGCACGTTGGCTACGGCGCGTGGTTTGCCTGCGTGATCGGCGGCTTCCTGCTGGCCGAGCTGCCAGGGCTGCTCGCGCGGCTGAGCAGGGTGGCCAAGGCAGCCAGGGCGCCCGGCGCCGGGGTCCGCCCGCGCTGGGCCCTGGTGACCGGCGGGACGATCGCGTTGGCGGTGGTGCTGGTCGCAGGGGTGTACGACATCCCGGTCGCCAACGGCCAGTACGGCGACTGGGCGGACTCCGGCCCGATGATCTCCGAGATGAGCAAGCTGGTCACGCCCAGCGGCTACTACATGGTCGAGGATCCGAGCGTGGCCACCTACTACCTCGGCTCAAAGGTCCCGTTCAGCCACATTGACAGCACATACGCCAACTTCAGCTACACCGACCCGCAGACGCACAAGTTGCTGATCGGCTACGCGGCCTTCGCGGACTCGATTAGCCGCGGCTACTTCAACGACATCGTGCTGGCCTTCGGCGACACCTTTGGCCAGGACCAGGCCATAGTGCAGGACATGAACACCGATCACAATTACCGGCTGATCGACACCATCCCGTACCGGACGTCCTACGGGCCGGGCCATTACGAGATCTTCCAGCGGATCCCGAAGCCGCCGGTGCCCGCGCACCGCAAGCACGCGCACCGGCGGCGCCGCCAGGCCTGACTCAGGTCCGGACCCACACGTAGCACGTGGTGCGGAAGTCGCGCGCGTCCTCGGGCACTGCCCCCGCCAGCCGGTAGCGGGGGTCGGATTCCAGGGCGGCCGCGAGCGACTTGTCCAGCGCCGGGGTGACCGAGCTGTCGTAGATCACCACGTGGAAGTAACCCGCCTGCAACGCAGCCAGGTACGCCGGGGTCCCGGTGAGCAGCTGACCCTTGCGGTTGCGGTAGGACATGAAGTACGTGGAGGTGAACTGGTCAGGCTGCGCGTCCGGGTTGCCCATCAGGTAGTAGATGGCAACATCGTCGTTCTCGACGAGGTACCGGTCGCCCGGCCCGAGATAGCGCGACAGCTCCATCACCTGGGTGGATGAGTTCGGCCAGCTGCCGAAGGCCTGGGTGGCCTGGGCGAGCCCGAGGACGAGCGCCGCGGCCCAGACCACGATGCCGATCTGCGCCCGCCGGAAATGGTCCCCGACCAGCCTGGCCAGCCCGACGCCCGCCATCGGCGCGGCAAAGAACAGCCCAAAGCAAATCTGGGTGTCCAGCAGGTTGTCCGTGTTCTGGTACAGGTGTTCGGCGAGCGCCAGCAGCGCGGTACCGGCCAGCACAACGCCGAGCGCGCTCCTCCGGCGGCGGCTTCCGGGGAGCGCGACGAGCTCGTTCCGCTCGTTCCTCGCCTCGACGGCGTACCTGGCCGCGCCGAACGCGGCGAGCGCGGCGACGAGCCCACCCCATTCGCCGGCCTCGGCGAGGATGTGCAGCGCTTGATCGCCGCCGGGCGAGCGCGTCGCCAAAGTGGCCACGGCGGCCGTGACGTAGGTCCGGCCTCCGATCAGGACGCCGATGGCAAACAGTTCCACCGTTACCGCCCCCAGCACCAGCGTTCGCGTGAGCGCCGTACGGCCGAGGTAGGGATCTGCCGCGAGGCCCGCGAGGAGGGCAAGCGTGGGCAGGTAGAGCAGCGCCCAGTAGTCGGTCCCGATCGCGAGAGCGGCCACGGGCGCAGCCAGCAGGTAGGCGCGCCAGCGCCACGGCGCGGTCCTGACCACGATCCAGGAGGCCAGCGCCAGCAAGCAGAGCGATACAGCGTCATTGGTGGCCAGGTGGCCGGCGAGGGTCGTGCCCTCGGTCACGCAGAACAGGACGACCGTACAGAGCCCGACGCGCTCATTGAAGAGCCTGCGGGTCATCGCGTACAGCAGCACGGTGGTGATCAGCATCGCGAGCAGGCTGACCGCCCGCGCGGCCGCGAGCCCGCCGATGCTGTTGGCGGCGGCGGCCAGCACCGGATAAAGGACGGGGATGCCCGGGAAGTAGGTGGCATAGGTTCCCTGCAGCGCCGCGCCGTGCAGCAGGTGCGCCGTCTCCATGTGGCCGGCGTAAAGATAGAGCGCCTCGTCGCCGAATGCCGTGTTCTGCAGCCGCAACGACAGGATGGCCTGGACGCACAGGAGCCCGCCGAGGACCGATCGGCTGACCCAGGTCCGGCGGGCGCTTGGCGCGCTGAACAGCTCGGGCCCCGAGCCGCGCTTCGCGCGCGGCAGGACGAGCACCCGGGTACTCGGCTCGGCAAACTCGTCCTCGGCCGGGATGTCGGGCTCTCGCCGGTGACGGACGCTGAATTTCTTCGCAGCGGACAGCTCCGCGACCTCCTGCTGGGGTGTCAGCTGCTGCGCATCGGGCCGGTCCGCATCGGGGGCTTCCGGCTCGACATCCGGCTCGGCCGTGAACTTGGCCAGCATGACCGTCTCGGCGTCCGGCGACTGAACCGGGCGCTTGTAAGGTGTCGCCGCGCCGCCGCGGCGAGCGGGACCGGGCCTGGCCGGCGGCGGCGAGCTGCGCGGCCGCTTGGTCATTTCTTCGGATTGATCACGGCGAGTCTGGCTACGTCCGTGGCCATCGCGGCGCGCACCGTGGGCCGCGATTCGAGCTGCCAGTCGACCCCGTCCTTGTCGAAGTCGAACCAGATGAAGCCGAGCACATTCGGGTGCCGTTTCACGCCGGTGATCAGGCTGCGGGTGGCCTCAATCTCGGATGGCCCGGTCTCGACCGAGGTCTCGGCGATGATCATTGGTTTGGTGGTGAACTTCTTGATCTCCGCGATCGTGGGGTCGTAGAGGCTGGCGAAGGTCTCCGGGCCCGAGGTCGGGAAGTAGCCGGTGATGCCGACCCAGTCGACGTAGGCGTCACCGGGCCAGTAGGGCTGGAGCTGGACCTGCGGCACCGGGTTGATGATGTTCGGGTTCCAGACCCAGATCACGTTGCTGGCGCCGGCCTGGACGAACAGGTTGTGGATGTGCCGCCAGGCGGCCACGAACGCTGACGCCGAGGCCTGGTCGGTGCCCCACGGATACCAGTTGCCGTTCATTTCATGGCCGAAGCTGATCGCGACCGGCAGGTTGAGCGCTCGGACCGCATCGGCGAACTTCGTGATGTACCCGTCGCTCTGGCCATTGGCGATCGCCTGAACGGTGGTGTCGTAGGGCTCCCACGCGATGTAGTACAGGGCGCCATAGGACCACGCTGTGGTTACGGCCTGCGAATCGAACGAGGTGTTCCAGGCCACGTACTGGCCGATGATGTCCGGCTTCTTGCCGATGCCGGTGGCAAACGCGTTGACGGGCGCGAGCGCCGGCGCATCCTGGGCCTCGACGCCGAGGAACTTGCCCCCGGTGGGGTCGAGCAGCCCGGACATGTTGTACGGCAGGCTGGTCGATGGCGTGGCGGTCGGCGCATTGCTGTGGGTGCTGCTGCCAGCGTTGCCGACGGTCTGGCTATGCGGGGAGATCACCCCACAGCCGCCAAGCAGGGTGACCGCCGCGGCTGCGGCGAGGGCCGGAACGAGGAGGGCGCGGCTGACCGGCCTCACGAGCCAATCCCGGCTTTCGGCTGGAGCAGGATGCGCCCGACCACGACGACCTGGAACACGCCGAGAATCAGGAGCAGGGAGAAGTTGTAGGGGTTCATCGTCAGCGTTCGCCACAGCGCCAGGGCGGCCCAGACCACGGCCGAGCCGAAGCTCCACCCGACGAGGCCGATCCAGAACCGCCGCCTTCCGTCCTGCTTGGTCTTGCTGCTGCCCGAGGGCTGCCATCCGCGCAGGTTGCCGCGCATGATGTCGGACAGCGCGAAGATGTGTGCCCACGCGGAGATCTCCCGCACCGACCAGGCCTCCAGGCGGTAGGGCACCCGGTGCCACATCGGGTAGATCACGCCCGAATAGATCAGGATCGGGGCGAAGAAGATCAGGTTTTTCAGCTGCAGGATGCCGGGGTCGAACGCCAGCAGGGCGATGGACAGCAGCGGGATCACGAACGCGAACAGCGCGGTGTTGATGTAGTAGAGGAACCCGGACAGGTAACACAGCCGGGTGCGCAGCGACAGCTTGGTCTTCCAGAACTTCTTGTTGCCCAGCAGGCTCATGGTGCCTGAGCACCAGCGGTATTGCTGGTTGAGGAACGCCAGGATGTTGTCCGGGCAGTTTCCGGTGGAGAGCGCGATCGGGATGTACCGCATCGTCCAGCCCATCCGGCGCAGGTCGAAGCCGGTGTGCAGGTCCTCCGAGTGCTCCGCGAGCGACATTCCCCGGTTCGCCTCGAGCGCCTTCCTCCGGTAGACGGCGCAACTGCCCACGCACACCGCAGCGTCCCGGTTGGACCTGGCGGTCTGGATCGACCGGTAGAACAGCTCCTGTGCCGCCCCGGCCCCGCGCTCTACCCAGGTCTGCTCGTCGAGGACGTGGAAGAACTGCGGGGTCTGCACGATCCCGACGTCGGGGTGCATGTCCATGTACGGCAGGGTCTCGTCGAGCAGGTCCGGCCGCGGCGCGAAGTCGGCGTCCAGCAGCAGGATGTAGTCGCTGTCCGAGATGCCGAACCCGTACAGCAGGTTGCCCGACTTCTTGAACCAGCCCCGGTTCGGGCGGGTCGCGTAGGCGAAGCCGAACCGGCGGGCCATCGCCTTGATCTGCGGGCTGGCCGAGTCGTCGAGGACGTACGGGGTGACGATGCCGCGGTACTGGTGGCGCAACTGCGCGACGTGGGTCCAGGCGTTGCGCAGCACCTCGAGCGGCTCACCGCACACCGGCAGGAACACGTCGACCGACGGATACCACAGCGGCCTCCAGCCGGCCACGATCCGCTTGTGCTCGGCCAGGTCGAAGCCGCGGCTCATGCCGTCCGCGGTAACCGAGAGCAGGAAGCACAAGACGCCGAACAGTGCGAACGGGACGTAGACATAGAACCACGTCGAGTTCAGGACCATCCGCACCTGGCCGTACAGCAGCGGCGGGACGCTGAGCGCGGCGAAGACCGAGAGCATCCATACGTGCCGCCGGACGTAGGAGTACTTCTCCGCGTCGGTCGGCGGGACCGGGAGCACCGGGCTCGGCTCGTCATCAACCTGCCGCTTGCGCGGGGTCAGCGGCTCGCGCGAGGTCGCCGAGGCCTTACGGTGCTTTGCCGCCGCTGAGCGCGCCGAACGCGCCCCTTTGGCGACAACAGCCATACCAGACCCCACTTTTCGTACGCCCAGATGTCGGCAAGCTCGGGCCAGCGTTGCGGACGTAACGTACCGGCAGTTTGTAGAACAGAGGGTAGTCAGGTGCCAGCGGCCCCGAACGTGAAACGACCGAATTGCACCGGCGCGTGTTCGGATGACCAGGTGAGCGAGCTCGGCTGACGTCTCGACCCGATCCGGCCACCGATGGCGTACCTGCACCTTTCAGGCAGGAACTCGGACAGGTGCCTGACAATATCGCGTAATGGCTGCATGAGGTCTGGATGTCTGGCAATCTATGGCAGTCGCAGGTCGGCCGACCTACCCGCATGTCCCGACTTGTCATATATAGCTATGGACAAAACCGGTCAGATTTAAGGGGACAGGGTACAGCTGTGGCGACCCCTTCCGAGATCATCTCGGCGATGCACGAGGCCGCGCCGCCCGGGCGGCAGCAGCCCGACGACCGGGTGCTGGGAGAACTGAGCAGCCTGACGCAGGCGCTGATCGCCGCCAGACCCGACGCGAGCGAGGAGTACGAGAGGTTCCTGGCCCTTGGCCAGCGGGGCATCGCGGTTCCCGAGACGGAGCTCGCCGAATGGCTCGGCGGCGCGACCGTCCTGGTGACCGGCGGGACCGGCTGCATCGGCTCGACGCTGATGGCGCAGATCGCCCGCTGGCGCCCGGCGCGGCTGGTCAGCGTCAGCCGCGGCCTGACCAGCGGATGGCCGCGGCTCGCGGGAGCCGAGTACCTCCACGCGGACATCAGGGACCGGCCCGGCCTGGCCACGATCTTCGGTGAGGTCCGTCCCGACGTGGTGTTCCACCTGGCCGCGCAGCGCGATCCGGGGCTTGCCGAGCGCGAGATCCACCGCACCGTGACCACCAACGTGCTCGGCACCAGGAACGTCATCGCGGCTTCTGAGGAAGCCCAGGTGCCGCAGCTCGTGTTCGCTTCGACGGGCAAGGCCCTGCGCCCGTACTCGCGAGAGGTGTACACGGCGTCCAAGCGCGCCGCCGAATGGCTCGTCGCCGACGCCGCGCGCCGCGGCGAGGTCACCTGCGCGGCGGCCAGGTTCACGCACGTGATCGACAACTCGATCATCTACCAGCGGCTGCTCGGCTGGTGCGGCGGCGGCGTGATCCGGCTGCACGCCGCCGACATCCTGTTCTACGCGCAGTCGGCGCTGGAGTCCGCACAGTTGCTGCTGCACGCCGGGCCTGTCCGCCCGGTCCTGCGGAACTACGGGCGCACGCGATCACCGACTTGGGCTGGCCGGTCAGCCTGCTCGACCTCGCGCTCGGCGTGCTGGCCAAGACCGGCTCCGAGGCACCCGTCTACTTCAGCGGCTACGACCCCGGCTACGAGAGCAAGCCGTTCCCCGGCCTGTACGACCCGCGGACCGCCGGCGAGGTGAGCCCGCTGCTGAGCGCGTTCGAGGCGGTTCACGTGCAGCAGGTGCCCGGCCGGGTAACCGACGCGTTCCCGGTGCTGTTCGCGTCCTGTGAGCAGCCGGGCACATCGCTGCTGGCGCTGCAGGACGCCTGTGCCAGCGGAGACGCCGCCGCGGTGCGGGCGGCGCTCGACGTCCTGTCGTGGTGGCTGCTCGACGCCATGCTGCAGCGTGTGCCGTGCGAGGCGCTGACCCGCGTGGCCGCGCTCACCGCGCAGTTCGAGGGCGAGCTGAGTCCCGCCTACCAGCGGATCCTGGCAGCCGTCCGGCGCTACGGTGGAGCAGACTAAAGGCTGTGACCAGCTTCCACGATCTCAGCGAGTATGTGGCGATACCCCGGGTAACCGGGTTGCGGCTGTCCCCCGACGGTTCCTGGCTTGCGGCCGCGGTGCAGACCCTTGGCGGCGAGCCGAAGAAGTACCTGACCAGCATCTGGCGGATCGACCCGCACGCTCAGGACACCAGGCCGGTTCGGCTGACCCGCGGTGCCGAGGGCGAGGGCGACCCGGTATTCCTCCCCGACGGCTCACTCTTGTTCGTCTCGAAGCGACCGGGATCGCCGGCCATTACGCAAGGCGACGGCGAACTGTCGAAGGACAAACCGGCACTGTGGCTGCTGCCAGCGGGCGGCGGGGAGTCACGCAGGATCGCCGGTCCGGCCGGCGGCGTCGCTGGTGTCACGGCGGCGCGCGGAAGCCGGGCCGTCGTGTTCGCCGCTGCTACGCTGCACGGCGCCGACGGCGCCGACGACGACCTCGTCCGCCGTAAGGCCCGCAAGGACGCGGGGGTCACGGCGATCCTGCACGAGTCGGGACCGGTCCGGTACTGGGATCATGACCTCGGCCCGGACAGCCTGCGGCTGCGGTTCGCCGAGATCGGCGATGCCGGCGACGACGTGGAGCCCGAAGCCAGCGAGCTCACACCGGCCCCGGGCCGGGCGCTTGACGAGAACACGTTCGAGGTCACCCCGGACGGCTCCCGCGTGGTCACTGGCTGGTCGGTGTGGGATGACGCCGGGAACCAGCGCGACGAGATCGACGTCATCGACACGGCGACCGGGCAGCGCCGTACTTTGCTGGCTGCGCCCGGCTACGACTTCGGCGGCCCGCGCATCGCGCCGGATGGCCACCTCGTCGCCTGCAGGCGCTCGGAGCACGACAGCTATGCGGCACCCGGCGACGTAACCCTGGTCGTGGTTCCGCTCGACGGCGAAGCCGCCGCGCGTGACCTGCTGACCGGCTTCGACCGGCGCCCGCAGGAGATCGCGTGGGCGCCGGACTCCAGCGCGGTCTACTTCACCGCAGACGACCGGGGCAGGCGGCCGGTGTACCGCAGCGACCTCGAGTCTGGCCAGGTCACCAGGCTGACGGACGAGGGCGCTTACGAAAGCCTGTGCCCGGCGCCGGACGGCCGGTTCCTCTACGCGCTGCGCTCGGCCGTTGACCAGCCGCCGACGCCGGTGCGGATCGACGTCACGGCCCCGGGCAGCGAGCCGACCCCGCTGGCTAGCCCGGGCTCGCCGCTGGAGTTGCCGGGGCGGCTCGAGGAGATGGAGGTCCAGGCCGACGATGGGACGCCGGTCCGGGCGTGGCTGGTGCTGCCGGACGGCGCGAGCGAATCCAGCCCCGCTCCGCTGCTGCTATGGGTGCACGGCGGACCGGTGATGAGCTGGAATGCGTGGTCCTGGCGCTGGAACCCGTGGCTGATGGCCGCCAGGGGATACGCGGTACTGCTGCCCGACCCCGCACTGTCGACCGGTTACGGCCAGGCGTTCATTGCCCGTGGCCACGGGACGTGGGGAAAGCGGCCATATTCCGACGTAATGACGATCACCGATGCGGCGGTGGCCAGGCCTGACATCGACGAGGCGCGCACCGCGATGATGGGCGGCTCGTTCGGCGGCTACATGGCCAACTGGATCGCTGGCCACACCGACCGGTTCGCCGCGATCGTCAGCCACGCCGGGCTGTGGGTCCTTGACCAGATGTTCGGCACCACCGACCTGCCGTCGTACTGGCGCAGGATTTTCGGTGACCCGGTTACCCAGCCGGAGCGCTACGCGGCCAACTCGCCCAACCGGAGCCTCGGCGCGATCCGCACGCCGATGCTGGTGATTCACGGGGACAAGGACTACCGCGTCCCGGTCGGCGAGGCGCTGCGGCTCTGGTCGGATGCACAGGGCAAGGTGCCAGGCGCCAGGTTCCTGTACTTCCCCGACGAGAACCACTGGATCCTGAAGCCCGGTCACGTGATCGTCTGGTACGAGACCATCTACGCGTTCCTGGCCGAGCACGTGCTCGGCGAGCAGTGGCAGCAGCCCGAGTTGCTGTGACAATAGACAGGTGACCCGCGCCCAGCTGGACAAGAAGCCCGGTGACGTCGCCGCCATGTTCGACGGCCTCGCCGATCGCTATGACCTGCTGAACGATGTGCTGTCGGCGGGCCAGGACCGGCGCTGGCGGCGGATCGTGGCCGCGGCGGTCGGCGCCGGGCCCGGCGAGCGGGTGCTCGACATCGCTGCCGGTACCGGCACCTCGTCGCGCGCGTTCACCAGCGCCGGGGCGCAGTGCGTGGCCTGCGACTTCTCCCTCGGCATGCTGCGGGCCGGTGCCGCCAAGCCCGCGGCCAGGGTCCGGTTCGTGGCCGGGGATGCGCTCGACCTCCCGTTCCAGGATCTCTCCTTCAACGCGGTGACGATCTCGTTCGGGCTCCGCAATGTCGTTGACCCGGACGCCGCCCTGAACGAGATGCTCCGGGTGACCCGGCCTGGGGGCCGGCTGGTGGTGTGCGAGTTCAGCCACCTGCCGGCGCGCAGGCTCGACGCGGTCTACTCCAGGTACCTGGCCGCGGCTCTGCCGATGATCGCCCGCCGGGTGTCCGGCAGCGGCGAGGCGTACAGCTATCTGGCGGAGTCGATCGGGCAGTGGCCCGCCCAGCCCGAGCTCGCCCGGCGGATAGCCGCCGCGGGCTGGCGCGGGGTGAGCTGGCGAAACCTGACCATGGGCGTGGTCGCCGTGCACAAGGCGCGGCGGCCGGGGTAATGGAGCCGTCGTTGACGATTGCCTGGCAGATAGCCAGGAGAAAAATCTACATTTCTAATAGAGAAAATAGATAGTTTACCCGCGCATAGCCCGCTGTTTGTTAATTGCAAAGTTCACGTCAACCACCGTAAACGCCCAAGCGTCTTGTCTATGTTACGGACAGGTGCATACGGGGTGTCATCGGATTAACCGGCCGGTGACGGGAGCGGTGACGATGTGGCAGGTCAGGTTGTAACAGGCGCCCGCCAGGGTAGAGGTCGGCTCACCGCGCGGCTGGCCTCGCAGGCTCCAGCGTCCTGGATGAGTGGCTACATCGGCGTGGCGCGAGTCGCCGACTGCGTGTGTGCCCTGGCCGCGGGGCTCCTCGCATACGAGGCACGGTTTTTCGATGAGCGCGGTCACGCCGCGGCAGAGTACCTAGCCATCAGTCTGATCCTGCCGTTGCTCTGGCTGCTGTCGGTGGCGCTGGCGGGGGGGTACGATCCTCGCTTCATCGGCGTTGGCTCCGACGAGTTTCGCAAGGTCGTCAATGCTGGGGTGTGCCTCACGGCGGCCGTCGCCGTCTTGGCCTACGCAACGAAAGCCGACATCGCACGCGGCTACGTGGTCATAGCGCTGCCGTGCGCCACTCTGTTCGACCTCCTTGCCAGGTATGCACTCCGCAAGCGCCTGCACAAATGGCGCGGCCGGGGTCGTTGCCTCCGGAGGGTGGTGGTGGTCGGCCACGCCGACGTGGCCGCCAAACTTGCGGTCGAGCTGGGCCGCGCCACCTATCACGGTCTGTCGGTTGTAGCAGCTTGCGTGGCCGGGTGGCCAGATGCGTCTTTGCTGACCGAGATCGCCGGAGTCCCGGCGATGGTCGGCTTTGACCGCGTGGCCGAGGTTGTGGAGGCGTTCGGGGCTGACACCGTGGCCGTACTCGCTTGCCCGGAGATGAGTGGTGTACGCCTGCGCGAACTGGCCTGGGAACTGGAGAAAACCGATACTGACCTCTGTGTGGCCCCCGCTCTCCTCGATGTCGCGGGTCCTCGCACCACGATCAGGCCCGTCGCGGGTCTGCCGCTGCTGCACATGGATCATCCAGAGTTCACGGGAGCGCGTCAGGTCATCAAGACAGCGTTCGACCGGGTCTTCGCCGCGACGGCGCTGGTGCTGCTGAGCCCGCTGTTTGTGATCCTCTGCGTCATCATCCGTTGCTCCGACGGCGGGCCTGCCCTTTTCCGCCAGGTCAGGGTGGGCAAGGACGGCAGACCGTTCATCTTGTTCAAGTTCCGGACGATGGTGCCGGACGCGGAGGTCCAGAAGGCCAAACTCGCGCAGTTGAACGAGACCGATGCCGTGCTGTTCAAGATCCGTAACGACCCGCGTATTACCCCCGTCGGCTCGTGGCTGCGGCGCTGGTCGTTGGACGAGCTACCGCAGCTGATCAACGTGCTGCGTGGTGACATGTCACTCGTCGGACCACGCCCCGCCCTCCCGGAGGAGGCGGCGCTGTACCGCGATCACGTCCGACGCAGACTGGTGGTCCGGCCTGGCCTCACCGGTCTGTGGCAGGTCAACGGCCGCGCCGACCTGTCCTGGGAGGAATCGGTCCGGCTCGACCTGCGGTACGTGGAGAACTGGTCATTCGTTCTTGACGTGCAGATCCTTTGGAAGACGTTGGCCGCGGTCCGGCGCGGCGCGGGCGCCTACTAAGTCGGGCAAGGCGGCCACGACGCCCGGCACGCCGATTTCCGTGTTCTTGCTGCTGCTTCATCTCTCTTCCGTTAATGTCCAATCTGTTATCTGCAGCCGTCGCTCCCTTGCGGCGGGCAGCAGACCGCCGAATCCCTGCGTGTGACCAGGGAGCCGGGGACCCACCGTCCCCCGGGGTGAATTGGTGAGCGGCCTAGCGCGGTCGGCCGCCATAGGGCTCCTCCGGCCCGAACCCGTCAGCTAACCCGGTAGGCGGCCGAGGAGAGGAGCGTTCATGCCCCGCGGCAGGCACGCAGCACAGCACTCCCGTGACCCACGTCAGGCACGGCAAGGTGTGGCGAGGATACGGCAAGCTCCGGCGAGGATCTCGTCACGACGGCGCAGGAAGACGGCGTTGTGCGGGAGCCTGGCTCTGGTCACGGCCTTCTCCCTGCTGATAGCGCTGGCCGCGACGCATGCCGCGGCTAACCGCGGAAACGCTGCGGCGCTCTCGAAACTGAACTGCTCACCGGTACGGCTCAGTGCCGACGAATCTGCTACCACGCCGCTCGGCGCTAACGTTAGCGGCGTAAGTGGGCTCGATGCCGCGACTGCGGAATTCGGGCACATGCCAGTCATCCGCGCCTATTATAAAGGTATACCTGGCGGGTCGCAGTGGAGCACAGGTTTGCTTGGGCGCAGCGACTCGTCGGTGGTAGTCAGCTTCAAGCCGCCGCCGGCGCAAATCCTCTCAGGCGCCGATGACTCTGCGCTGGCCCATTTCTTCGACGCCGCCCCGACAGGGCATCCCATCTACTATTCCTACTATCACGAGCCTGAACTGCCTATCAGGCAGGGTCAGTTCACCCTGGCCCAATATAAGGCGGCATGGGCCCACATCGTGGCAATCGCCGACAAGGCGCACAACTCATATCTACATTCCACGCTGATCCTGCAGGGTCAGGACGCGCGCCCGGGCGACGAATATAACTTCCGGGACTACTTGCCGCCGGGTGGCATTATCAGCACCCTTGGCTGGGATGCGTATCCAGTGGGCACCGTGGCGGACCAGGACCCGCAGCCAACCCTGCCCGCTCAGTTCATGGGTCCGGATGTAGCCGCCTCGAAGAGCATCGGTCTGCCCTTCGGCTTTGCCGAATTTGCTCTCGGCACGCAGACGGACAGGCCGCAATGGTTGAACGAGGTGGCCAATTACCTGGACGACAACGGGGCGCTATTCGGGACGCTCTTTGATGCTTCAGGGTTTCCGTGGATGGTGCTCCACGACAGTGCATCCATCGTGACTTGGCGGACCGCGGTAACCCGCTCTGCCGAAGGCATGCCCGTCTCCTTCCCAACGAGCGCACCTAGGCCGTCCCCATCGGGAAGCACGTCAGCCTCCCACACGTCTCCACCCTCCAAGAGCACGCCAAACCGACTGCCCACTCGGTCCAACCCGCGGAGGAATTCAGCAGCTAAGGGCGAATCCAACCGCACGGCGGTGTGCCGCGGCATGTAGGTGGTGCTCAGCGCAGCGCTCGGGGTTGCGGGGTGAGCAGACAGTTTCGTTTGCATGCCGCGCCGCCCGCGGCAGCAGGGTCGATGACAGTTAGCGGCCAGGCTGGCGGAAGCGTGCCGCTGGCATGCGGCTGACCGGACACGAGACGTCCTGAACAGAAGCCTGCCAAGTCCCGCCGCACTTGACTGCGGTCGCCGCCTGAGCGAACATCGCAAAAGTTACAGGCCGGGGGCTAACGTGTAAACCAAGCCGGTCACGTATGCGTCGACGATATGTCAGCAAGCATGCCTGCACGGTCGTGCAAAGTGGGGAAGTAGGCTTATGCACCGAATTGCCCGAACTTCCCCAGATCATGTCTGGCTGTTCAACCTTCTCTTTGGGGGCGCGCCCACCGTCAGGTGGGTCGCGGCAGGGAACCTGCCTGCCGGATACCAGCGCGCCGATAAATTTGCCTTGCTCCGGGCCGCGCCCGGACGGACCTTTGTGCTATCGCTCGGCTCCCGACGCGGCGCTTCGTCGGCGCTGACCTCTTACAACTCCCTGCGCTCCGGCCGTGCCCGGCTCGCGCGTCGCGTGCTCGGACTTGGCCTGCGCGCGGGCTTGGCGCAGCCGCTGCTGCGAGACAAGATCGACATCGGGGTCATGAGTGACGCAACATCGGCCGAGTTGGCGGAGAACGTGCTCGGCGACCACCTCCAGCATCTTTTCGGCCGTGGGCCGGTTGTCATGGCGGTCGGTAGTGGCAGTGGCCCATATTGCAAGCCCGTGCTGCAGGTCTTCGCCGCCAACGGGGTGCCGCTCGGCTACATCAAGGTGGGCTGGAACGACTGGACCCGCGAGGCGGTCAGCCGCGAGGCCGACGCACTCCAGGCCTGCGTGAAACACCAGACGCTGCTCGGCGTCCCGCCGCTTCTCGGTCTCTCGAGCTGGCGCGGCCTCGATCTCCTCGTTACGGGTCCGCTGCCCCGCGACATCCGGGGACTGGCCATCGACAGCGAACTGCCGAACGTCGGGACGCTCCGGGAGATCAGTGAGCTGGCACCCGGCTCGACTTCAGAGCTCGCCGCGAGTCCGTGGTGGCTCAGCGTTCAATCAAGAATCCAGGGCGTAGCCCAGTCGGCGGCCCGGTCTGCTATTGAGCAGGCCGCTGAGCGTGTCGAAGCGGCTCACGGCCATGTCCCGCTGGCGTTCGGTGCCTGGCACGGCGATCTGGTGCCATGGAATCTCGGCCGGTCCGGTGGTCGCCTGTACGCATGGGACTGGGAGAGCAGCACGCCTGACGTCCCGCTCGGCTTCGACGCGGTGCACTTCTGCTACTCGGTCGCGTTCATCGCCCGGAAGCGCCCGCTCGCCGAGGCGGTGGCGATCGCGGCGGGACGTGCGAACGCCGCCCTTGAAGCGCTGGGGGTCTTTGAACGGGCGCGTCACTTGGTCCCGATCCTGCATCTGTTGGAGGTGGCTCTCCGCCATGAGGAGGCCCGCCAGAGCACTGGCGAGGCGGACGGCCGCTTCTACCCGGCCGTGACGCAGGTGCTTGAGCGGACACTCGCCAGTCCGCACGGGTTGATGGCTGGCCCATGGGCGAGGGGAAGAGCGCTGTGAAGGTCTTGCTGGTCTGCTCTTCGGGCGGCCACCTCGCCCAGCTGTACCGGCTTCGCCCGTGGTGGAGCCGGCACGAGCGCGTCTGGGTCACATTCGGCCACCCGCAAGCAGTGTCCTTGCTCCGGGGCGAAGGGATGGTCCCGGCGTTCTCCCCGACGACACGCAATATCCCCAATGCAGCGAGGAATCTGCGACTCGCGATCAAGGTCATCCGCGCCGAGCGCCCCGATGTGGTGATCTCCGATGGCGCCGGGCTGGCCTTCCCGTTCTTCATCGTGGCCAGGCTGCTTGGGGTCCATACCGTCTACCTGGAGGTCTACGACCGGATTACGCGTCCAACGCTGACCGGCAGGCTTTGCTATCCGCTCTCGTCACTGTTTCTCGTGCAGTGGCCCGAACAGGCCATCAGCTATCCACGCGGCAAGTTGATCGGATGCCTGCTATGACCACGTCGGCATTCGGCCTCAAGTCATTTTCGCCACGAGTCGTGGTAACCGTCGGAACGGATCATCATCCGTTCGACCGCCTCATCGGCTGGACCAACGACTGGCTTCGCTCTCATCCGGAACAGGCGGCTGGGTTCTTCGTCCAATCAGGCACCGTATCGGCGATCCCTGCCTGCCCGTCGTCGCGGTTCCTGGACACGAGACATATGACCAAGGTGCTCGACGAGGCGGATGTGATTGTCTGCCACGGCGGCCCGGAGTCTATTGCGACGGCCTGGGAGCGCGGGCTGCTGCCCATCGTGGTGCCGAGGCTGCCGCAGCTTGGTGAGCATGTGGATGACCACCAGGTGCACTTCTGCTTGAAAATGGCAGAACTCGGCCGTGTGTGGCTCGCGCAGACACCGGCAGAGTTCGCCAGCAACCTTTCGGAAGCCACGCGCGATCATTCCCGCCTGCGGGCATGCGTGCCAGCTGCTGACACCAATGCGGCCGTCGCGCGATTCGGCCAACTCGTCGAAGAGCTCATCCCCCGTCCCCGGCGCCGACTGCCGCCATGGCACCGAAGCCGGCGAGTTCCTGTCATTCGTCAACCAAACCACTCCCCGGCGGCCATGGACCTGAATATGCCGCCGAGACCGACACCGGAATCGAGTACGAAATGGAACGTCCAAGACGGCCAGACGAGCGCCGAGGTCAGCGAACTGATGGACGAGGAGCAACGATGAAGCGAACCCTCTTCGGCACGATCGCGCTGGCGCTCGCTGCCGCGATGGGCACGGTGGCGGTGCCGACGGCCATCGCCTCGACGGCGGCACCGCGGGCGGTGGCGGCCAGCCCGACGGTGGGGCAGATCGACGGCAACGTCGGTTCGACGGCGTTGTCATCCTGGCAGACGGATGGCATCGTCTTCGCACTGGCCTACGCCAATGGAGTGATCTATGCGGGTGGCACGTTCAGCAACGCCATCCCGCCGGGTCAGGCGGCCGGGGATACCAGCGGAGAGGTCTCGCGCACGTTCCTCGCAGCGTTCAACTCGACCACAGGCGCGCTGATCACTTCGTTCGATCCGACGATCACCTATTCGGGGTCGAACGCGCACCCGGGGGTGTACGCGCTGACAGTGTCGCCAGACGGCAGCACGCTGTATGTGGGCGGGATCTTCGACCACGTCGACGGGTCAGCCCGCAGCAACCTGGCCGCGTTCAACACCTCCACCGGAGCGCTGACTAGCTGGAATCCGGCTGCGGCCGGCAAGGTGGATACGCTTTCGGTGTCGCCGAACGGGTCAGCGATCTATATCGGAGGTGACCTAGCCAAGCTCAAGGGAACGGCGCGGACCTATGCCGGGGCGGTGAGTTCCTCGAACCAGCTGCTGCCCTGGGCGCCGGTGCTGGACAGCACGGTGTATTCGCTGAAGGTGGCCCCCGACGACTCCCAGGTGGTTCTGGGTGGTTTCTTCCAGACCATCAACGGGGTGTCGCAAAACGCCGCCGGGGCGGTCGACCCGGTGAACGGCACCACCAACATCCCGTGGACTGCCAACATTGTGCCGCGGTACTCGGGCTGCCAGTCCGATGTCAAGGATGTGGTGATAAGCGGCAGCACCGCCTACCTGGCCGCCGAGGGCAACGGCGGCGGCTGCTTCGACGGTGACTTCGCGGTCAGCCTTGGCAGCACCGACTCGCTGCTGTGGCAAAACGACTGCCTGGGCGCGACTCAGGCCGTCGAGGTCGTCAACGGGTACCTGTTCAAGGGCTCGCACGCGCATGACTGCGCATATACGCCTGGCGGTTTCCCGCAGGTCAACGCCGCTGGCGGCGGCTGGGTCACCTGGCACCTGCTGGACCAGTCGCTGTCCGACGGCACGCTCGGGCATTGGACCCCCGCCACCAACACGGGCTCCACGTGGTCGGGCACCGGCACCCTGGGTCCGCACGCGATGGCCACCGACGGCAGCCAGTTGTTCGTCGGCGGGGACTTCACCACCGTCAACAGCAAACCGCAGCAGGGAATTGCCATCTTCCCCGCCGCCACCAGCCCCGTCGCCCCGGCCAAGCCGACCACAGCGCCGACGGTGACCAGCACCTCGGCTGGGGTGGACTCAGTCAGTTTCCCCGCCGTGTCCAGCCAAGACGCCGGCACCTTGTCCTACAAGATTTTCCGCGACGGCGGCACCACCCCCATCGCCACCCTGACCGCTACCTCCTGGCCCTGGGCCCTGCCAGTGCTGCACTACCAGGACGAGGGGCTGACGCCGGGGAGCCAGCACACCTACAGCTACCAGGCCTACGACGGCGTCGGCAGCGCCAAGTCGCCGACGTCGGCCCCGGTGACGGTGTCCAGCACGAGCCCGGCGCAGGGCTATCAGCAGACGGTGCTAGCAGACCACCCGTCGTTCCTGTGGCCGCTGAACGACAGCGGCGGCACCGCGGCCGACGCCTCAGGCAACGGGTTTACCGGCATCTACGAATCCGGCACCACACAGGGTGTCGCCGGCCCGTTCACCGGCACCAGCGGGACCTCGTTCGACGGCAACACCGGCCTGGTGACGTCGGCGAACCAGGTGGTCGGGCCGCAGGTGTTCTCGATCGAGCTATGGTTCAACACCACCACCAACGATGGCGGCAAGCTCGTCGGTTTCGGCAACAACCAGACCGGCATGAGTTCTAACTATGACCGGCACATCTACATGATGAACGACGGTCAGTTGGTGTTTGGCGTCTATAACAACCAGACCGTGACCATCGAGACGCCCAACGTCTACAACGACGGCCAATGGCATTACGTCGTGGCCACCTACAACTCCTCGACCGGCGCCGTGGCGCTCTACGTCGACGGCCAGCTGATCGGCACGAACAGCACCAGTTCCGCGCAGAACTACAGCGGCTACTGGCGGGTTGGCGGTGACAACCTGAACGCCTGGAATCTCGACCCCTGGGGCAGCAACAGCCAGGGCACAACCCAGCCGCACAGCTACTACTTCAACGGCACGATCGCCGACGTCGCGGTGTACCCGACCGCGCTGTCGGCAGCTCAGGTCGCTGCGCACTACGCGGCCGGGCTGAGCCAGCAGTAGGAGGTCGGCACATAGCCAGCGAGAGGGCCAGCCGGGGCGGCCACGGATCGGCCAGTTCCCGGTGACGAACACACCGCGCCAGCCGGAGCGCGCCCGCGAGCGGGGGCGCCGCTCCGGCTGGCGTGCCGCGGTGATCACGGCGGCGTCGGTGCTCGCCGTCGGCGTGACCGTCGCGGTGCTCGCCAGCGTGCCTCACGGCCGAGACTCCCCCGCAGCGCCCGTCGCTGGCAAGGAGCCACCAGTCGTTTTCGCGGCATCCTCGCTGGCGCCCGCCCACGGTGCGTTGCTCGGGGCTTGGGTCCAGCCCGGTGGTCCCGGGGCCCGCGCTCAGCAAGCGGCCATCGCTACCTTCGAGCGAGAGATCGGCCGCACGCTAGCGATCAACAACCTGTACATGTCGTGGAAGGGGCCGATGCCTTCGGCCGCGCGGTGGGATCTGGCCCGGGGCACCATTCCCATGATCTCCTGGGCTGGCACGCGCGCTGACCAGGTAGCTGCCGGTACCGACGACGGGTGGATCCGGGCCGAGGCGCGGCGTCTCAAGGCGCTGCACGCGCCTGTGTTGCTGCGCTGGTTCTTCGAGATGAACCGCACGGGCTACCGGCCAGAGATCGGTTCACCGGCCACGTTCGTGGCCGCCTGGCGGCGGATGCACCGCATCTTCCAGCGCGCGGGCGCGGTCAACGTCCGCTGGGTCTGGTGCCCGAGCACCGCGGCCTTTGCCCAGGGAACCGCCCAGGCCTATTATCCGGGCAACGCCTATGTTGACTGGATATGTGCCGATGGTTACAACTGGGGTCCGGGGCTTCCGGGGGCAGGCTGGAGAACCTTCTCTGAAATTTTCCGGACTTTCTACCTGTGGGGCCTTCCGCGCCGCAAGCCAATGCTTATTGGGGAATTCGGCACGGTCGAGGGCCCGCCGGGAGCCAAAGCCGCCTGGTTCGCCCAGGCTGAGGACGCCCTTCGCACCCAGTTCCCTCAAATCCGTGCGGTTGTGTACTTTGAATCCAACCACGAAAACTTTGGCAGGTATTTTGACTGGCGTGCGACTTCGTCCCGGTCGTCGCTTGCCGCCTTCCGCGCGCTCGCTCTCGATCCCTACTTCCGTGCCGCCCCCCCGCACCTGGGCCGCCAGCCCAGCTCATGACGTCAGGACTATTCAGATGACTGCAGGAAGCTCTCCCGCGACGCACGACGACGCCGAGCCGCGCTCGATCGACCTCCGTGAGGGCTGGCAGATCATCTGCCGCCGATGGGGGCTCATCCTCGCCGTCACGCTGATCGGCGCCGTCGCCGCGGCAGGATACCTTGTCGCCAGTGGCCCGAAATACGCGGCAACGTCACAGGTCGTGGTCTTCGGCCTCACCCAGGGAACTGCCTCATCAAGTCAGACGTCGGGGGTCAATCCTCAGGTCAACATGAGTACCGAACAGGCGATCGCCGAGTCTCCCGCAGTTGTCGCACAGACAGCAAAGATCATCGGGGTGCAGTCGGCCACGCTGCAGAACGCGGCGGCAAAGCGACTCACCGTCACGGTCCCGGCCAGCACGCTCACCACCTCCAACGTGCTGCAGATCACCTGGACGGCACCCACCGCGCAGGCCGCCCAGACCGGCGCGAACGCCTTCGCCGCCGCGTACTTGTCGTACCGGCACCGCGAGCTCGAGGGTCAGGTCGCGAATCTCCGCACCGGGTATGAACGGGAGCTGAGCTCCATCGGGAACCAGATCTCGCAGCTCACCGGGCAGGTGAACCGAGCCCAGCCGCGTTCGCCCGCCCTCGCGCGGCTGTACTTCCAGCTCACCCAGCTTCGCCAGCAGGGCACCAATATCTCCAGCTCGCTTGCGTCACTGGCGAACTACAACATCAGCGGTGGCAGCCAGATCAGTGCCGCTCTGCCCACCACACGATCCGGGCTGGGGCGCAAAGTGATCTTGACGCTCGGCATCTTGCTCGGCCTGCTCATCGGGCTGGTGCTCGCCTTTATCCGAGACGCATTCGACGATCGGGTGCGCACTCCGGCCCAGCTGGAGCGCAGCTCGGGAGTACCCACGCTGGCGGTCCTCCCCGCGGCGGAGCGCAGTGGCCGGTTGGCCCACGGGGAGCGGC